>CAZSDU010000001.1:0-8249 GCA_964605775.1 uncultured Prolixibacteraceae bacterium
ACAAGCCGCTTTATAACCTCAGCCTCCTCGGCTACAAATTGCTGAAAAGATTCTTTTGAAAGATACGGGATGCGGGATACGGGATGCGGGATACGGAATATTCAATTCCTCATTCTTAATTCTTAATTCTTAATTTCTCTTCCCAAATCATCCACAGGGCAAATATTACCACATAAAACATCGCCCTCAGTGCCGTGTCGTGCACAGTTTTCATGTAATGAGGTTCCATAACAGCAGTTACTGACAACAGTACCACCCGGAGTATGTTCGTGGCATGAACGATGAGCATACCCATGGGGATGTACCATAGCTTTTTTCTCCATGGTCCGGGATATAACAGCATCAGCAGTGCAAACTGCAGGATCTGCTTATCGCCGGAACAACTGGCATTGATCATCACCCCGCTTCCATTGCTGAACCATATGGTGTGATCTTCAATCCGCATGGATATCCCCAGGATATGACGATTCACCCATACGCTCTGGTTAAAAACCCAATCGGTCATGTACTGATGTAATCCCGCCATCCAGGCCTGAACCGGCCAGTAATGCAGGGTATTCGCCCAGAATCGGTAAGAATAATGAATAGCCAGCGTGATCACCACAAACCACATCACCCCCCTCACCTGCCGGAATCCCGGAGTATTGAATTTTTTTCTAAGCTGTAATAGATATTTATTCATTTTAATTCATTTGTAAAGGTTTGGTACCCACCCCCAACCCCTCCCTACTGGTAGGGAGGGGCAGGGGTGGGTACTAGAATCCCAGGTCAACCCCAACCATCAAGGTATTCGTCCTTCCCCTCATCACTTCCGGACTATATTTAACGTCTCCCGAAAGGTTCTGCCAGGCATAGCAGATCCATCCGGTCAGTCGATTTAAGAATTGCATTCTGACTGTGGTCTCCACCGCATTTTTTCTATAGTTGACTTCACCTATGAAGGGGAGCAGGTAATTGTTCACCTTTTCCGGATGAGGGTAATCAATGCCATGTTCGGCCCAGTTATAGCTCAGGTCGATCTGTAGCCGGGCCAGGGGTTTATACCTCAGCCTGATAAAAAGTTCCTGGGAATCGTCCCGCATATAATTTCCAAAGCAATAATTATCAGAATAAAACTCTGTAGGTGTGACCACATGCCGGTAAGTAAGCGGGTTGGTGCGGGTGTACTCTGCGGCGACAGACAAATTCCTGATGGGTAAACGATCGATACTGATCCCGGCCTTCCATCCCAGTTCACAAATTTCGTCGGGAGATAAAAGTGCCGACATTTTCAGGTCCTCAATATAGGCAGAGAAATAAATATGAGCCATCTTAAGTACCCTGGCATCGATAGCAAAGAACAACTGATTGTTTTGCCCGTTATTAACGCTTAAGGAAGTCAGGGTCTGATCGGTTGCTTTGAAAAACTGGAAGGGAATAAGAAAGGCAGGAATAATATGATCGGAGCTGTAAATGATCGAATTCCCAACCGAAATCGCCAGCGTTCTCCATGGAAGGATGGTGATGATGTTCGCGGCTATATACTTCTGCGCAGTATTGGTGAAAGAAGAAGAATCTCCACTCCCTCCGGGGGGAAGGTTCGGGGGTGGGGCAGTATTCCCCAGCCAACCATGAAAATACCTGAACTCTATCCATTTCGCCGGATTCAGATGCAGTTGAATGAATGGGAAAGAAGGCGCATGACCGGACAAAATATTGGTTCCATGCACGCCATTTCCCCATATCGGCCTGTCTTTATAAACCCCAAAGTCCCCCCATTTCCAGGCCACTGAAACTCCTCCCCTCCATTCGGTATTGCTCACCGAACCATTCCTCCCCTCTTTCCAAACTTTTCCCTCTTCCAGCGTAAAGTATTCCGGTCGGACCATGGCCTCGCTTTGCCAGGTCTGCTTCACATTGAAATAATACCCGATATGCTTGCCGATGTATCCGAACACCTCTCCCCCTCCAGCTGCCTCCCAAACATGGCCATTTTCATTAACCAGAAACCTTCCTCCCAACACTGGGCGAATGGCCAGCTTTAGAACCTTGCCGGAAAAACTGTAACCGATGGGATCAAAAGCGATCGGCGATAAGCGATCGGCGATGGGCGCAATTCCTAATTCAAATACATAGTCCCTGAGATAGAATGCTATTTCATCTATCTGACGTTTAGTGAGTTGGTGAGTTGGTGAGTTGGTGAGTTGGTGAGCTTCTTTAAGTTTCTGTGCAATGAAAATTCGCGAGTATGGTTTTACAACTGAATTGATTTCTATGATCTTCAGGTTGGCTAACTCATCCAAAAGGTCATACACCGGATTGTTCTCCACCGGCTCATAAACCACCTGAGCGGCTATTAAAACAGGAAGTAAAAAAACCAGTAAAGAAATAATAAATCGTCTCATTAATGTTTATCAGATATTCATTTGTTAAGCCTTGCATCCCTCCCACCGGGCTGACAGTGGAGCTGAATGACGATTAAAACCCAATATTAATCCCTGCTGTCAAACTATTGGTTTTCCCCAAATAATTGACGGGGAAATATTTCACATCTCCTTCAATCTGTTGGTACTGATATTCAAGATATACATAGGCATTATTGATGACTTCATATTTGGCCCCAAGCGTGATTTCCTGGTCCTTATAATCAAGCGCTTTCAGTGTCGTGCCTTCGCCATGACTGGCCATCCTCCAGCTAGCATCAAAACGCAAACCCCGTATAGGTTTCCAGCATAATGCAGCATAGATTTCCATTGAATTTTCTTTAAGATAGCTACCAAGGCCATATTGATTAGATTCGTATGTTGTCGTCGAAAGACCGGAAGCATACGACCTCCCATTATTACGGGTGTATTCTGCCGTAAGGGATAGATTCCTGAGCGGAAGGTCTGTCAATCTGAATCCGGCCTTATAACTGATCCCATCAATACTGATCTGGTTTACAAACAGATTCCCGTATAAATGCAGATGCTTTATATTTCTGGAACTAATGTTGAGAAATGTCTGCACTTCCTTGCCATAATATTCTGATTCCCCCGAGCCTTCAGCATATCCGTAATGAAAATAAAACAGAAAAGGGCTGAGGTAGGCAGGATTTATGTAAGAGGCACAATACACCACAGAACTGCCGATGGAAATATTCAGCCCTTGAACAGGCGTGAAAGTAAACATTCCCGATGCATAATATTTGTTAAAATAACTCATGCGTGGTTTATCATCAGGCAATGGATAAGTTTTTGTGGAATCAAAAACATTGCTCACGAGCCAGGCATGTAACCAGTTAAATTCCAGCCATGAAACGGGTTTCATGTGGTATTGTATGAAAAGCAGAGAGGGGGTCCTTCCGCTCATGATATTGGACCCATGATAATGATCTCCAAATTGAAAATGGTCTTTCGCAAAGGTAAGATCTCCCCATTTCCATGACCAGTTGACCCCTGCCCGCATTTCACTATAATCTCCTCCTCCTTTAGGTGAACCTTTCCAGACTGCTCCTTCCTCCTGGTTCAGCATCTCAGGACCGGTGAGCAAATGATTCTCGTGATTATCTCTCAGACTGGCATAAAACCCGAAATGCCTTCCCACATAACCAAAGACAGAAGCTCCGTTCCAGCGATGATAAGCCGAACCATTTTCATTCATAAGGTAAGAAATTCCCAGAATTGGTCTTAGCGAAAAAGTAAAAAGACTGTCCTTATAAACGAATTGTAAAGGATTGAAAGGCAGACGAAAAAACGGCTTGTTTTTAAAGAAGCTGTTTTTCTTAATAAAACTGAGGTCCGGTGTCAGTTCGAGTTGATAATCCCGAAGATAAAAAGCTAACTCTTTCTGTTGTCTTACAGTAAGCTTATGGGGATGCTGCGTTGCAAACGCTATGGCTTCATTTAGCTTCCCGGCAATGAATGCCCTCGAATATGGTTTTTTTACCGAGGTAATGGCAATGACTTTGATGTTGGCAAGTTCGTCAAGGAAGTCATAAATGTTGGTATTGGTAAGATCCTGGTACACGATCTGGGTAAAAGAAGAGACAAAGAGCAGGATAAATGAAAAGATCAGCAGAATCTTCTTCATGAGGATGAATTTTCAGTCATCAAATTTACATGAAAACCCGGCTGGTTTACACACAGCCGGATAAAAATCCAGTCCTGGCGTATCCCCCGGCTGGGCGGCATTTGTAATGCCGACTATGGTAAAGCGGAATTGCAAATTCCCCTTAGCCGGGATATGCGATAAGCTGCTTTTTGCTTTCTATTCAACATTTAATAACCATTTCCAAACAGGAACAATTTTAATCTTTTTTTCTTCCTCTGCGATGATTTCTTCCTGCGAATGGGTAAATATTATCATTTCTTCGACATGGTATGTTTTAGCCGCTTTCAAAAGTGATGATAATTCTCTTTCTCTTGTTTTGCTTTCATTCATATTGTATGATACCTGAACAAGCATACGGTCTGGAACAAAAAAATCCACCTCATAATTTTCTTTCAAATAATACAATTTACCGGGGTATCTTTTACTCAATTCATTAAATACAATTGTTTCCAGAGAAAAAGACTCCGGGTTCGTTAAAAATAAATTTAATAATCCATGATCTCTGAAATAGTACTTCTTTTTGGTTTCCCGTTCAGCTGTTTTTGATTGAAAATTATGAATGCTTCTGATTAAAAATGCATCTTCAATAAATTTAAAATACGCTATTAACGTTGAGGTTCCTACCTGAATTCCCGTTGACTGAATAATGTTTTTAATCCTGTGAAAACTAACTTCATCCATGGTGCTTTCAGCAAGCTTCTTGATCATTAATTTGAGCGCGTGTGGGTTGCGAATTTGATGACGGGCAATGATATCGCCTAAAAAGATTTTTTGAAATACGTTGCTCAGATATTCTTGTTTATTTACAAATTTGAATAATTCGGGAAAACCTCCATGATAAAAATAATCTTCAAATAATCGCTGAACTTCAAAACGCTTTTCAGAATAGGCCATTTGCTTTTCTATGGAAATATCCTGAAATAATAGATATTCTTCAAATGAAAGGCTATCCATTTCCTTAACCAGAAATCTGCCTCCAAGCGTGGTCGCCATTTCACTGCTCAACATCAAGGCATTACTTCCGGTAACCCATATTTTATAATTATTATCCGCCAACCTGCGGGCGAAACTTTGCCATCCTGTTATATTCTGAATTTCATCAAAAAAAAATACGGGTTCTCCGCTGTATAATTCTTTATAGCATTCCGGTATTTTATCAAAATCATTTACCGTAAATTCCAACAACCTTTCATCCTCAAAATTCAGGTATAAAATTTCTTTTAAATCAGTACCATGATATAAGAGTTGCTGGATGTAATAATATAATAAATAGGTTTTTCCTGTCCGCCTTTGTCCGGTAATAATATAATTGGCATTGGGTTCGAAAACTATTTTTCTATCAATTACCTGGAGTTTTGATATACGCTCCTGATTTTCAACGATTATTTTTTTTATAAGATTTTTCAAGACGAAATTGTTTTATATGCAGGACAAAAATAGCCATTTATTTTCTGTATGCAATATAAAAGTAATTAAAACATTTAATGCGATAAGCGATAGGCGATAGGCGATCTACGATAAGCGATCAAAAAATCGAGAAAATTTCATAAAAAACTCGCCAACTCACTAACTCACCAGCTCACTAACTCACCAGCTCACCAACTTTCCCATCGCTCCTCACGCCTGTCCCTTCATCCAGAGTTCAAAAAACGGATCGGAAATACAGAATTGCTTGTCTTGCTTTTCGAGGATATCAAGGTCGATCATGCGCTTATATGCTTTCTGAATGCTGGAAGTGGGAAACAATCGGTATTGCTGTAAGAACTCCGATTCATAACTGCCAAACCCGTGAATGGCAATGGCGGTGAGCAATTTCACCTGAAAAGCGGTCAACTGGCTACGGATTCCCTGGAAATAATCAGATTGGTTGATCAGTAACCGGCCAAGCGCCCGGGCATAGATTTCCTCCGGTTTTTTGCTTGAAAGTCTCGCGCTTTCCCAGATCTCAGCAGCCAGATATTGAATATAATAGGGAATATTGCGGGTTTGCGTGATGATCTGCCGGCTCAGCGCTTCGGGAATGGAATATCCTCCCGCCCTGAACCTTTCCATAAGAAATGCCATGGATTCTGTTTCTGAAGGCTTCTGCAGGCGGAACAACTTTCCGAAGTTATAAAATGCCCTGTCCTTGCGCGAAAACATATTTAACAACATATGCCGCTGGCTTCCCAGAAACACATAACTGGCATCGCGATGATGCTGGAAACTGGCCCTGAGTTCCTTCTCAAACGATTCCCCGTTCAGCTTTTCAATTTCCTGGAATTCATCGAAAACCACGATCCAGCATTTCTCCTTTTTTTCTTTCGCGGGGATGTTGATGATATCCTCAAAGGCCCTGGCTGTCTGCATGGGATCAATGGATAGCCGGAGCTCCGGCAAGCCATACTGATCCAGTCCCATGGCAGGTTGTATCCCCCGGATCAAACCCTGTATCCACTGTAATCCTTTCGTCCAGTTGGAAAGCGGTCGCATAAGCTCCCGGGCATATAATTCTATCATCTTCTCCCTCGACGACACCTTGAAGAAGTCGATGTACACCGTGGGATGCCCTTCAGCCTCCAAATCCTTCAGCGCTTTCATGACCAGGGAGGACTTCCCGATGCGTCTCGGAGCATACATGATCATATTCGTGGCATTACGCATCGATAGTTTGATTTCCTCCAGCTCCTTTTCACGGCCATAGAAAAACGGGGTATCCACCGTCTTCCCGTAACTAAATGGATTGTCCATCATGCTTTTTGAATTATAAGTCAAATATTATACCCAGCAGCGTTACGCTATCTGGCATAAAATAAATCAGATGCAAACATACGGAAAAAAGTTGCCGAATGCAAGTCGTTCAGGAATGCTGAATCGCGATGGGCGATGGGCGATAGGCGATAGGCGATCCGAAAAACAAAGAAATTTCATAAAAAACTCGCCAACTCACCAGCTCACCAGCTCACCAGCTTTCCCATCGCCTCCCTCAACGGCATTACCCAGACATTTTTTTTCAGCGGATAAGCTTTTTCAACGGGCGAAATCACCCATGCTTCATTAATCTGCAAGTCTTCCATCGCCTGATAAAAACCCCTTTCAAGCCGTGGAGCTAAGGATGCCTTACATTCTATGGCGATTTTTCTGTTTCCTTTTCTGACAACAAGATCCAGTTCAGCTCCACCCGCGGTTCGGTAAAATCCGGAATCCTCCTCCCCGAATAATGATATCATTTGTTCGATGACCATCCCTTCCCATGATGCTCCCGCGATGGGATGCCCCAGGAGCTCATTTTTTGTATGAATATTGAGGAGGGTGTGTAACATACCACTATCGCGCAAATACACTTTTGGCGCTTTAATCAGTCGCTTATTCAGATTGGTATCCATCGGGAGCAAGATTCTTACCATAAAGGTTTCTTTTAACAGATCAAGGTATTTTCGCACTGTCGTATGACTGATACCGAGTGAGCCACCGAATTGTGACAGGTTTATGAGTTGACCGTGTTGATTCGCACACATCTTCCATAAACGGTGCATGCTGAGCGGGGGGATATTAAATCCCAGAGAAGCCAGGTCGCGCTCCAGAAAAGCGCTGATAAAACTCTGCCTCCACCGGAAGCTGATGGCCTCATCCCTGACCAGGTAACTACGAGGGAAACCACCCTTAAGCCATAAATCCGTTAGAGCATCGTCAGGTAGTTCCTTTATTAACAAGGGGGTAAGCTCAACAAAAACAATCCTTCCGGCCAGCGATTCTGAACTCTGCCGAAGAAGATCACGGGATGCTGAACCCAGGATCAGAAATTGGCCGTTGCGCTCATTCCTGTCAATGATACTGCGCAATAAAGGAAATAGTTCAGGAACACGTTGTATTTCATCCAGGCATATCAGTTGATCAGGATACATCGAAAAAAATAATTCCGGTTCCGATAGTTTCTGACGGTCAGATGGATTCTCCAGATCAAGATAAATTGTATCCTCCCTGCCTTTAAGCAAATGTTTTGCCAGTGTAGATTTGCCACATTGCCTTGGCCCCAGAATTGCAACCGCCGGAAAATGAGCAAGATTATTAAGAATCTCTTCTTCTTTTGTCCGCTGAATATACCTGTTCATCATAAATACCTTTCTGCAAATATACATATTATGTACGCAAATTGAAAGCAAAACTTTCAATTTACATAGATATTTCTCACCAACTCA
>CAZSDU010000001.1:8349-94464 GCA_964605775.1 uncultured Prolixibacteraceae bacterium
GTACGCAAATTGAAAGCAAAACTTTCAATTTACATAGATATTTCTCACCAACTCACCAACTCACCAGCTCACCACCTCACAATCTCACCAACTCACCAACTCATCAGCTTTCCAAATTGCAAGCAAAATAAAATAAAGTGTATATTCGTAAACAAATATTTCAAGGTCTTGGGCAGGAGAGCGCATTTTTATGGGGCGCAAGACAAACCGGGAAAAGTACTTTATTAAAAGCACTATTTCCGGAAACGCTATCATTTGACTTATTGCTTGGCGATATCTTTGAGCGTTTTCACCGCGATTCTACCAGGCTTCCGATGCCAGGAAACTTCTGTCAGCATATATCGGGAATTACCTTAATGATGAAATTATTGCTGAGGCCAGAATAAGAAATATCGCTTCATTTTCCCGTTTTTTAGAAATTGCCGCTTTTTCAAATGGTGAAATGGTAAATTACACAAATATTGCTAGTGATTGTGGTGTAAGTTCACCTACTATCAAAGAATATTTTCACATTTTGGAAACCACATTGATTGGCCGGTTTTTACCTTCTTTTCAAAAAAAACCAAAACGAAGGGTTATTCTTGCTCCAAAATTTTATTTTTTTGATGTGGGAATTGCTAATTTCCTATTGAAAAGGGGACGGATCGAGATGGGTAGTGAATCATTCGGGAAGGCCTTTGAACATTTTATATACCAGGAAATTTATGCACATAGCAGCTATTCATATCTGAACTACGCTTTGAGTTACTGGAGAACTGCCTCTCAACTGGAAGTCGATTTTATTTTAGGCGATCATGAAGTGGCCGTAGAAGTAAAATCTACCAGCGCGGCTCATCCAAGGCAAATGCAAGGGTTGAAACGTTTTAGTACTCCCCTGGCGTACCTTTCTTGATCAACTTTGGGCCGGTACAATTATCTCATAACCTGCCAAATCAAATCGCCTATCACCTCCCACCATCTTCACCTGCAGTTGAAAAGATTAACATTTCCAGAAAATAATCTGAATGATTTGTACGAAAAATTTATTTTTGCAAAAAAAACATGCGTAAAACATTACTGATCTTCGTTTTGGTTCTGTGCTTCGGTTCCGGATATGCTCAGTTCAATATTTCAGGTGAATTCCGGACAAGGGGCGAATACCGGGATGGTTATCTTTCCCTGAGGGATTCATCCAAAACACCCTATCTGGATTTTCTGGGTAGAGCCCGGATTGCCCTGGCTTATAAGCATGACAAATTCACCACCTGTTTCTCCCTTCAACAGGCTTTCACCTATGGTCAGGATAATTATTCTTCGGATACCATTACCAAAAATACAATCAATGTTTTTGAAGCCTGGTTCAAGTATCATTTTACCAAAACCCTGGGGATAAAACTTGGGCGGACCCAGGTTGTTTATGATGATGAACGGCTCTTGGGCGCTTCCAACTGGAACATGTGGGGAGCCACCCACGACATCATCATTTTACAATGGGATCAGGGGAATAAAGGAAGGAGTGATTTCGGGTTGGCCGTGAACAACCTCGCGCCTGCCAGCGCTTTTCTGAATTCCTATAACCTGAGGAACAACTATAAATATCTGACTTACCTCTACCTGAATAAGAGGTTTTTCAACGATCAGATGAATGTTTCAGCGACCGCCATCCTTGACGCTTTCCAGAAGTCAGGAATCAGTAAAACAACCATTAAAAACGACACACAATACATTTATAACGCCTTTGATTCGATCATCGGCTATTATCCCGTCATCACCAAAACAACAAGCCTTCAGGAGTTTCCGGGAATTCTCTATGCCCGTGCCACCCTGGGCGCCGGAATTTCCTTTCAGTCCAAAAAATGGAATTTCTTTCTCAACGGTTATTATCAGTTCGGGCATTACAGGGATGGCCGTCAGTTGAGTTCCTGGTTTTATTCTGCCTGGGTCAGTTATCAATTGCTTAAACCCCTTAAGCTGACGATCGCTTATGATCACCTGAGCGGAAATAATTTTTCGGATACCACCCAATTGAAAACCAGGGTTCATGGGTTCAGTACCCTTTATGGAACCTCTCACAGTTTTTACGGCTATATGGATTTGTTTAATTCCGTGGTGAAAGACAACCTTAGCATGGGGTTGAATGATCTTTATGCCAAACTCAGCATAGATCTCTCTTCAACCTTGTCACTCAGCGGAACCTACCATTGGTTCAGTATCCCCCATCCCTATTTACCGGTAAATAACCCTCAAAAAGGAGCCTTGCCCTATCAGGAAGTCAACAAAAATCTGGGGTCAGAAGTGGATGTCGTGGGGACCTACACCCCCTTTCCCAATCTTGATCTGACTGCCGCCTACTGTTTTTTCCTGCCCACTTCAACCATGGAAAAATATGACAAGCTGAAGCCCGGAACCTCAAAATTCGCCCAATTCTGTTACATTATGATCACTTATAAACCGAATTTTTACAGTTCGGATAAAAAATAATGCCAGACCCCCAACAGCTTAACATTAAGGATTTCAATTACGCGCTTCCCCGGGAAAAAATCGCCCAGTATCCTCTCAGGGAGCGGGATGCATCGAAACTGCTGGTGTACCGGAATGGCCAGATCAGTAAAGATATTTTTTCCAACCTCGCTGCTCATCTTGATCCTGGCAGTCTGCTGGTATTCAATGAAACCAAAGTGGTCCGTGCCAGGTTAATCTTTATCAAACCCGGAAACGTTGAGATTGAAATTTTTTGTCTGGAACCCATCAAACCTGCTGAAATTCAAACTGCTTTTATGGCAGGTGAAACTTCAACCTGGAAATGCCTGGTGGGGAACGCCAAAAGGTGGAAGACCGGAGTCCTTGAAAAAACGATCATCCATGATCATGAATCCCGGGTTCTGACAGCCAGACAAATCGAAATTTTTCCGGATGCCACGAGAGCCATAGAATTTTCCTGGACTCCCGCCGGCTGTCCGTTTTCCGATATCCTTGACCAGGCCGGACAGGTTCCGCTTCCTCCTTACATCCAGCGACCTCCCGAAGCGGAAGACGGAAACCGTTACCAGACCATTTATGCCCGGGATGAGGGATCGGTTGCAGCGCCGACAGCAGGATTGCATTTCACTGAAAAAGTGCTGAACACCCTCAGGGAAAAACCCTGTGCCTTCGAAAACGTGACCCTGCATGTCGGGCTGGGCACTTTCAAACCGGTGACCACAGACCATCTTGGCGACCACCTTATGCACCATGAAAAAATTGAGGTCTCCCTTGAAACCTTGCAGCATATACACGATCGCCTGGGTCAACCCATCGTGGCGGTGGGCACCACCGCCGCCCGTACCCTTGAAAGCCTTTACTGGATGGGATGTAAATGTCTGACGCGGGAAAGTGAAAGTTTCGAACTGTCGCAGTGGGAAGCTTACGGCCCCTTAAAGAAAGCGGCTATCCCGCCGGAGAAAGCCATTCATGCCCTGATACAGCGATTGGAAAAAAACGGAGCCTCCCGGCTCAGGGGAAACACCCAGATGATCATCGCTCCCGCTTATGAATTCAAATTGCTTTCTGCATTGATCACCAATTTCCATATGCCTCAAAGCACCTTGTTGTTACTGGTTTCCGCCTTCATCGGTCAAAACTGGGAAAAAGCTTATGCCTATGCCCTGAAAAACAATTTCCGATTTCTGAGTTATGGGGATGCCTGTCTGTTTTTTAAATGCTGACCACTTTCCCCAAGTTTTTACTACCTTTACATCAAATTCAAATCCTTTCAAGATGAACCTATCCATTCCTTTGATTTTCGGCCTTGGGACAACAGAAATCATATTAATTGCCCTGGTCGTTTTATTGTTATTCGGCGGAAAAAAAATTCCGGAATTGATGCGTGGCCTTGGAAAGGGGGTAAAAAACTTTAAAGAAGGCACCCAGGGTATCGATGAGGTTTTAAAAGAAGATAAAAAGACAGACACCGATACCGGAAAGGAAAAGAAGGACTGACAGATTTCCCCCTCCGGACTGTTCGTTGCTTAAACTTTATTTATGCAAAAATCCTATTTTGATACATTCCGGCATCAAATCATCGGAAATGATATGGAATTCATTTCCCCTTATGGCAAGCAAAAGATGATCTATGCCGATTGGATCGCCAGCGGCCGCTTATACCATCCCATTGAGGAAATCCTCAGCCATACCATCGGACCTTTTGTGGGGAATACCCATACCGAGACCAGTGAGGTCGGGAAGCTGATGACTCAGGCCTATCACCTTGCCCATCAGAAGATCAAAGATCATGTCCATGCCGGAAAAGAGGATGTCATCCTCACCACCGGATTCGGGATGACAGGGGCGGTGGTAAAATTCCAGCGTATTCTGGGATTGAAAACCGGTTGTGAGGATTTTACCCCTCATTTTGCTGATGAATCGGATAAACCGGTGGTTTTCGTCACCCATATGGAGCATCATTCCAACCAGACCACCTGGTACGAAACCATCGCGGATGTGGTCGTCATAGAACCCGGGAAAGATCTGCTCATTGACCTGAATCATCTTGAGTATGCCCTGAAAAAATATGCGGTAAGGAAAAAAAAGATAGGCGCGTTTACGGCTTGTTCCAATGTCACCGGTATCAGGACCCCCTATCCTGCCATGGCCAAACTGATGCATGAGCATGGCGGACTTGCATTCATTGACTTTGCCGCCTCAGCTCCTTATGACCACATCGACATGCATCCTTCCGACCCCATGGAAAAACTGGATGCCATATTCTTTTCCCCTCATAAGTTTCTGGGTGGCCCCGGGGCTTCCGGGGTGTTGATTTTTGATTCCTCCCTTTACACACGGAAAGCCCCGGATCAGCCCGGCGGAGGCACGGTGGACTGGACCAATCCCTGGGGGGAATACAAGTATATTGACAATATCGAAATCCGTGAAGACGGCGGTACACCCGGTTTCCTTCAGGCCATCCGCACGGCCCTGGCCATTGCATTGAAAACACAGATGGGGGTTGAAATGATCCATCAAAAGGAAAAAAAGCTGGTGACCCTGGCCTTTGAAGAATTCCGGAAAATAGAACACCTCCATTTGCTTGCCGACAGCATGGAAGACAGGTTAGGGGTCATGTCATTCTATATCCCAGGAATCCATTATAACCTGATCGTCAGTTTGCTCAGCGACCGTTTCGGGATTCAGGTCAGGGGAGGCTGTGCCTGTGCCGGAACTTACGGGCATTACCTGCTTGATGTCAGCTACGAAAAGTCAAAAAAAATTACGGAAAAAATCAGCCGTGGCGACCTTTCAGATAAACCCGGCTGGGTCAGGGTATCCCTTCATCCTACCATGAGCGCGGAAGACATTCTTTTTATGGCAGATGCGCTAAAACAAATCAAAAGCCATCACCTTGACTGGCAAAAAGACTATATCTATCATAAGCATACCAACGAATTTCGACATAAAACCGGCATTTCTTCCTCCAGTCGTGTGGATTCATGGTTTTTAATGGAATCATGAAAACATCCTTCATGTTATGGTGGTGGCATATCGAAATTTTTATTATTTTCGCCATTTACCAAGAATTTCCCCTGGATGCATTGTCCGAACTACGCCAACTGCCAGCTTGTTCATCTAAACGGTCTTGTTATTCCGGAATCGCTTCGTAAGGATTACATTCAATCCTATTGCCTCCACCCAGGGGAAAACTGGAAGCAGTGCAAACGGTATCAGACCAACGAAATTTTGCATTTCTGCCCTGATTTCGTTTTCCCTGACACCCCTCTTTCCACCCATGAAATCATAGACCGATTTGATCAGGAAACAACCCATGACTAAGATATAATACTAGTATTTATGGCAACAATAGAGATAGAAGGAAGAATTCTGGAAGTGGACGGCGATGGATTTCTGTCGGACCCGACACTGTGGAATAAAGAACTGGCAGCCGCCATTGCGCGGCAGGACGGGATACCTGAAATGACTGAAAAGCACTGGGCCATCGTTAACATCATCCGCAACAACTGGGAGGAAAAAGGGATGGCTCCCATGATCCGGGTAATCTGTCAGCAAACCGGAGTGAAGCTGCGTGAAATATATGAACTTTTCCCGCTCGGACCTGCCCGGGGCGCCTGCCGGGTTGCAGGTTTACCGAAACCGGATGGCTGTGTTTAAAAAAAGATCCTATGCCCTGGTTTAAAATCATCGCCCTGTTTTCGCTGATCGTGTGTCTGGTCATTTTTTCCTATCATCTGATCCGTTTGATCCGCCTGAAAAAGCCCATGGATTATGCTCCTTCTGCCGGAAACACCCGCCTTGGCATCCAATACTCCCTCACCGGAGCTATGAACCCCCGGAAAAAAGAATCTGCTTTTTTGCATCTGCCCACTTACACTGCCGGAATGTTATACCATCTTGGAACATTCCTTTCCATTCCCTTGTTTTTTCTTCTGCTCCTGCAATTCCCGATCACGGTCTTCCCGGCCCGTGTATTAGCCGTTTTTTTTCTTGTCACAGCCGCCTGTGGCACAGGAATTCTGATCAAACGTATCATCAAGAGAGAACTCCGGAGTCTCTCCTCTCCCGATGATTACCTTTCCAACATCCTGGTGACCCTTTTTCAGGTTTTTTCAGGTCTCATGCTGTTGTTACCTTCTGTCGCTCCCGGGTATTATGTGATGGCCAGCTTACTCCTGCTTTATCTTCCTGCCGGAAAATTAAAACATGCCTTGTACTTTTTCGCGGCCCGTTATCACCTTGGTTTATTCTATGGATGGAGAGGCGTGTGGCCTCCCAAAACTCTATAATCATAACCCGATGGGAGAATTACAAGAAGAAAAAATAAAAAAAGGATTGCAGGTTTTTGACGACCTCCATGACAGCAAACTGCTCACCCATCTGAATAGTTGTGTACATTGCGGATTATGCGCTGAAAGTTGCATCTATTACCTGGCCACTGGGGATGAACGCTTTACGCCAGCCAGGAAGGTCGAAATTGTTTCCTCCATTTATCGCCGTTACCACACTTTTACGGGAAAAGTGTTTCCTTCTCTTGTGAATGCGCGTGATCTGGATGAAGATACGTCAAAAGAGATGGTGGATTTATTGTTTGGCGCATGTACCATGTGCGGACGCTGTAATATCCATTGTTCCATCGGAGTGGATATTACATATCTTGTCAGAACAGGACGTACAATGCTATCTAATATGGGGATGGTTCCAGCCAGCTTACAATCAACGGTCATTGCAGCCCTTGAATCCGGTAATAACATGAGTATTCCCAAACAGGAGTTCGTGGATACCCTGAAATGGATGGAGGAGGAACTAATTGATGAACTCAATGATCCCTATGCCATCATTCCGGTTGATGTGCCTGGGAAACGTATCCTCTACACCTTGAATCCAAGGGAACCAAAGTTCTATCCTCTTTCCATTGCGGCCATGGCCAAGATATTTTTTGCTGCCGGAGAAAGCTGGACCCTTTCGACCAAAATGTACGATGTAACCAATTATGCCTATTTCAGCGGAAATCTGAATGAAGCCGGAATCATTGCTGAAAGGCTCCGTAATGAGATGGAATCCTTACAATCCGGCATGCTCGTGCTGGCAGAATGCGGTCATGGGTCAAGGGCATTCCGTTGGGAAGCTCCTAATTACCTCAGGCAGCATTTCCCATTCCAGGTAATCACCAGCGTGGAATGTATTGCGAATTATATCCGTGAAGGCAGAATCCGGCTTGATCCCGGAAAAATCAGGGAGGTGGTTACCCTTCATGATCCCTGTAACCTGGTCAGAAGCGGAGGGATACTGGTGGATCAGCGGTATGTTTTAAAACAATTTGTTTCGAACTTTGTTGAGATGACTCCCCATGGCAACGACAACCATTGCTGCGGAGGCGGAGGCGGACAATTAGCCATGAGCGAATACAATGAGAGGCGATTGAAGATTGCAGCAATCAAAGCAGACCAGATCCGTAAAACAGGGGCGCAAATTGTGGTGACCCCTTGTCATAATTGTGTGGATCAGTTGACCCAGATCAATGTCGTTTTTAAACTTGGAGTTCAAATTAAAACACTGGCAGAAATCGTTGCCGATGCCATACTGATAGATTAATACATGACTTCCTTCAAACATATAAAAATCCTGATTTTATGAGCGATCTGATTTACCTCGACAATTCCGCGACAAGTTTCCCTAAACCAGATGTGGTTTATGATTTCATGTGTAACTTCTACCGCAGGCATGGGGTAAGTCCGGGACGCTCAGGCTTTGATGCAGCCATAGAAACCGAGGAAGTGGTTCATGCCACACGGAAAATGCTTACCGAGCTGTTTAACGGTGATGATCCCAACCGTTTGACGTTCAGTTATAACGCCAGCGATTCCCTGAACATGATTTTACAGGGTCTGGCCGAAGCCGGTGATCATGTGATCACAACCATGCTTGAGCATAATTCCGTGCTCAGGCCGTTGTACCACCTGAGCCTCAATAAGCTTATCGAAGTCTCCCATATTCCCTTCGATGGACATGGTTATGTGGATCCCCGGGACATTAAAAAAGCAATGCGAAAAAATACGAAAATGGTGGTTGTCAACCATTGCTCCAACGTCATCGGGACCGTACAACCCCTTGCGGAAATCGGAAAAATATGCCGGGAGGCGGGTATACTGTTTATCGTTGACAGCAGTCAGAGCGCAGGAGCGATTCCCATCGACATGAAAGCTATGTATATTGATGTACTGGTATTCACCGGACATAAATGTCTGATGGGTCCCACCGGGATAGGCGGATCATATGTAATGGAAAACGTTCCTGTGAAAGGGACACGTTTTGGGGGTACAGGAGTGCGTTCTGCTCAAAAAACCCATTTAATGGAATTCCCTTACCGTCTTGAATGCGGGACCCTTAACCTCGTGGGGGTTGCCGGTCTGCATGCAGGTCTGAAATGGGTGCTGGAGCAGGGCATGGAAAAAATTCATCATCAGGAAATCATGCTGTGGGATAAACTCCGGAGAGGTGTTCAGGCCATCAAAAACGTGACAACATATTGCGCAGAAAGCCCTGAAAACCAGAATCCCGTGCTGAGCCTGAACATTGATGGTTTTGAGTCAGGCGATGTGGGCACCATGCTTGATGTGGATTACAACATCGCCTGTCGTACCGGATTACAATGTGCGCCCTTGGTGCATGAAGGACTGGGCACGGATAAAATTCACGGCACGGTCAGGCTGAGTGTCGGTCCCTTTAATACGGAAGAGCATATTGATGCTGCGATAGAGGCGATAAGCGAAATTGCTTCTATCCGGAGATAAACCGAAAAGCAACTTATTTCGTAATCTTAGTTTTTAGTTCCTTTAAGATGGCTTTTGCCTTTTCATCATTGGGATCAATCGCCAGCACTTTCTGACAAAAATCCATGGAGGTAATGCCGTCTTTCTGGTCTTTCGACTGGTAATATTGAATCAGGTAATAAAAGGCCAGATAAGAATAGGACTCCTTTAATTCCTTGCTGTATTTGACGGTATCAGACTGGGCTTTTTCGATCATGATTTCGAACACGGGTTTGGCCAGCCCAAGTTTGCTGTCAGTATCTATATTTACCAAGGCATAGGCCCTCCAGGAATAGCCAGGCATATAATCCGGGACCAATTGGTTGAAATAAGCCAGTACCGAATCGGCCTTAGGATATTCACGCATGTTGTAGTACAGCTTCCCAAGCGAATAATAATCGATGGGCTCAGCCTTGTCGGCTTGAATTTTCATGAGGAATATCTGTTCGGCTTTATCATATTTTTTCAAGCGGGTGAATGAAAAAGCGATTTCAGATAAAACACCCGCCTGCAGGGTATCCTGGTAATAAGCGAGCAACAATTGTTCAGCCGCTACGGAATCCAGGTTGTTTTTGGATAAAATCCGCCCATAGTACAACAGATCAGCCGTTCTCACCGCAGCGGAATCCGCACGGGCGAGGAAGGTTCTGATCGCTTCCAGCGCGGCTCCGTACTGGGCTGTTTCAAAATAAGCATAAGCCAGCGCACGGTTGTAATCATTGTTGGATGAATCCATATTGCGGATGGAATTCAGCTGAGTGATGGCTTCTTGGTAATCCTGAAGTTCCATCAGTGTATTGATATACTGTATTCTTGCCGATACATTCCCTTTCGAGAGTTCCAGAAACTTTTGAAAATTCTTTCTGGCTTCTTCCTTACGGCTCAGTTTTGAAAGCAGAAAGCCCATTTCCCGGTAGGCCGGAGCATAGTTGGAATCCATGTCAATGGCTTCTTTGTAATAGCCCAGGGCCATATCGTATAATCTCGCCCTCACCCACACATGTCCTATCCTGAGTTTGGCTCTGGCTGAAGAGGGATTCATGACCTGGGCAATCTTGTAATTCTCAATGGCCATAGAACCTTCGTTGGCCATGTAAAAATAAGCATCCCCCCTGGTCAGATACAATTCGAAGTTCTTATTATCCAGCTCCTCTGCCTTTTTCAGCCAATCAAGCACCATGGTGGTATCCTTCTTGCCTAAAACTTTAACATAGGATTCTGCCACTTTGATATACACCGCTGACTGATCTTTTTTTGAAATTTTAGATGTTTTATTGATCTTGGATGGAAGCAATGAAAATGCTTTCTGAAAAGAGGCCTGAGCTGCCTCTTTTTGTTGTTTAATCAGATTGATCCTGCCCAGCCCGATATAATTCAATGGATTCAGGGAGTCTTTTGAAATCCCGGTGTTAAAAACAAGGGCGGCAGAATCCACCAGTGATTTATAAGTCAGGTTCTGGGGATCAGCGTAAAATTTCTGGAGAAAATTATCCCCGTAATAAAAATATAAGGTCACGTCGGCAGGATCTTTCCGGATCAGGTCGCGAAACAAAATTCCGGCTTCCCTGAAGTTTTCACTTCTGGTCAGTCCAACGGCAGTTTTGAGATCCTGGGCAAATGTTTTCTCTGAAAAAAGAAAGAACAAGAAGAATAAAACGCAAATCTGTTTGAAAAAATAATTTTTTTGCACAAAGCCTCCATTTTCTAATGATGTCATGAACTATAGACGAAATTTCCGCATGTCGTCTTTCATCCGGTCAAGGTCATTCAGCCAGTCTTCGATATCCTGCTCATGTTCCGTTTCCTCGTTCAGAATGCTGACCGCCATCTGGTGGGTGGTATGATCTTTCCCATTTGTAAAATCGGCAATCTCCTTATAGCGCTGTATCGCACAACGTTCTCCCCTGAGATTCTGATTTAAAATTTCTTCCACGTAAGGATCCGTGGGTTCCTCATATTCACAACGGGCAAATTTGGGCCAATCCGAAGGATTGATCAGGGGGGTTCCGCCTAATTGAATGATACGTCCGACCACCAATACCGCGTGTCCCAGTTCCTGGTCGGCATGAAGCAGCAGTTCAGGTTCGATTTCAGAACGCATGGGGCCTTCCATCAGGCGTGCCCCGATCCAGTATTGATAATAAGCCAGCCATTCTTCCGCCAGGGCTTCGTTTAACATCTTCAGTAACACCTCTTTGTCAAGGTTCAGGATTTCTATGCCATGTTTTCCCATAATCGTTGATTTTTCTTTCAAATATACAACATTTTCAAATTTCAGTGATCCAAAGGGGAAGAAATCGTAAAAACCCCTTTCCCGTTTTCTTTCACGATCTGCATGGCCGCCTGGTTTTGCATAATGGCTCCGCCCCAGCGATTGAAATCAAAGACATGGGGTTGATCAAACCAGTTTTCGATGTTCATGTTCATCTGGAATGTTTTGATTTCTTTATCCTGAATGGTAAAAGCCGATGAAGGCAGGTTCACGGAAAAATAATTCTGAACAAAAGCATAGATGGAATCCACATCATAAGTCGTTCCATGATAAAGCTGGCCAATCCCCAGATGGAAATTATATAACTGGTAAGTCCCTGTGGTATCTATCCATTGACCATTGATCATCAGATAATGATACCCTCCCCCCAACACCTCAGGCCAGAACATATTGACCTCCGGTGGATTGACGAACATGAAGGATTTGTTTTTCTCTTGTGTAATGCCGAAAATAAAAGTAATGGAATCATAATCGCCCGGCGGAATGGGATCAAAAATCTCTATGGTTTTGCTTCCCGGGATGTTCTCGTCAATATAAAAAATGTCCTTCCAGTCATCCACCAGCGTATGGGTTCCGTCGGATTTAAAAAAGGTGATGTCGGAAATGAAATACATCACTTCCGTGATCAGATATGGATTCCCTGCTGCATTGGTATCTATGATTTCATACTCTTTTAAGGGCAGTCCATGAACAAGATGCCGGATTTGAAAAATCACCTTACCGGAAGGCAGAGGGGGAAGGGGATCATCTTTTTTACAGGAATGAAAAAACAAGCCCAGGGCGAACAAAGCTATGAATAGACTAAAATAGTGGCGCATGATAAGATCATATTATGAAATACCTATAATTTCAAATGAACTGCAAAATGGAAAACCCTTCCGGGCTCGTACAACCTGTCGGTACTCCCGACTATCCTCCGGTTAAGGTGTTCATAATAGGGAGTATCGCAAATATTATCGACCCCGGCCACAAAAGTAGCATAACGGCATGGGGAGTAAGTGAGGGAAGCTGCCCCGGTGACGAATCCCGGGGTTTTTTGTTCGCCGTAAGACTGGGAAACCCGGTTTTGGGGACTGACCAGCCTGATTGAAATCAGAGGAATGAGTTTCCCTTTTAAAAATTTATAGGAAAATTGCACATTCCCTTCCAGGGGAGGGATTTCAGGTAAAGGATCATGCTTTATGGTTTCCTGGCCTGTGACCTGGCCTCCGCTGACAATATATTTGATGGCTGTTGGCTGGGTTCCATAAGTAGCGGCTGCACTGGCCACGACATTCCATCTCCGGGAAGCGGGTGACTGATAAGTTAATTCAAATCCTGTCAGATAAACCATTGCTGCATTCGTGAACTGTTTGACTCCCGGAGATCCCTGGGTTGAGGGTTTAATGACAGCAGGCGGAAGGGCTTTCCCGATGATGTAATCGGTCACCAGTGAGAAAAAGCCGGAGGTGGTAATGCTGCCTGCATCCCTGAAAAGCATAGTGAAGGAAAGATCCACCTGGTGATTTTTTTCCGGCTTTAACTGAGGATTCCCCAGATAGTCATAAGCATCATACTGCACCGGCATCAATTTGATGAAGCGTTCCAGCAAGGATGGACTTCGGGTTCCCCTGCCCAATGAGGCGCTGAGACTTAACCATGACGTCAGTTTCTTTTTTATCCCCAGACCAAAGCTGACATTAAAAAAGGAAGAATTCAGCTCATCAAAATAATGAACCTCCTCTGTGACCAGGCGGAAAGTATCCCCTGAAGTCGCGGCATTATAATCCAACCTGAGCGCAGCCGTGAAATCAAAATTCTTAACAGGAATCCGACATTCGGTAAATACTCCGATATTGTTGATGACTGCATTTCGCCATACGTTTGCATGTTTGACCGAGATAAAGGTATCCCCCTCCATGACCATTTTCATGCTCATTTGTTTATCTCCATCCTTGTAAATATGCTCAAAATCAAGGCCCGGGTTAATTTTAATATTTCCTGTCTTCAGTCTGCCACTCAGTTTTCCTCCTGCATTCCAGGCATCTACTGTTGTCACCGCCTGCATGATTGCACTGGCCGGCCGGTTCAGGTTATCCATCACATGATGCACGGGTGCAAAATAGGCCTGAAACTCCAACGCTTGCCAGGTCCCGCCTATATTTTCAAGCTTGTAAAACAATGAACCCACCTGGGTTTTGTCCATTCTTTCATCCATGGGGAGTGCAGGAAAAAGAACGTTCCTGCCTTCATCATAAGCATAGTTCAGGATGAGCTGATGTTTTTTTCTGAATACAAACCCAATTCCGGCCGTGAAATACCTTTTCTGAAATGAAGTATGATACAGCACATGATTCCCGGCCGTATAACTGCCATACCCTTTAAAACCTCCGCTTGCATTGAAAAACACTTTGGAATTCCCACCCCACAGTCCGATATGTTCCCTTTGCCCGTTCCAGTTGGTCTCGAAACCGTACAGGAATTCACCATGAATTTCCGGTTTTGCATAAGGTTGAGGTAATTCTGTTCTCAGATTGATCAGGGCGCCAAGCACCGGTCCGTATTTCAACCCATAGGGACCCTTGATGACCTCAATTTCCCTGATGTTATCCGGCTCCACATGGGAAGCCACCGGATCCATCCGGTTGGGACAACCCCCTTCGATCTTCACCCCATCGTTGAGCAAAACCGTAACCTGGTTGTATTTAAAACCCCTGACCACGGGATCAAGGGCTATGCCTCCCTTGCGGATTCCTGAAACATTGGGTTCCATCCTCAGGAAATCACCGACATCGCGAATAGACTGATATTCTATGCGATCAAGGCGAATAATGTTGGCCGGGAAATAGTTTGTTTTTTGTCCAAGGATCTCCACTTCCCCTAACTGAAGGGTGTCACTGCTGATTTGCGACATAACCGGATTTCCCGGAAATACGGAAGAGATAAAAAGCAGGAATAAAAAAATCAGGGAATCATGCCGGGACTGATCAATGGTGATGATTTTCACATCCTTTGTGTTCATTGCAGGTCTGTCCTCCATCAGATATTTTTCCGCTAATGAAATTGATGACTGCTTCCTCAGCGGGGCATGAACAGCCCCTGACCACGGTAATCCCTATGTTCATTGATGAAACCATGATGGAATGGAACTGCTATTTTCATTTTATTTGGGTTGATGTGACAATAATTGAATAATATCTTTTATCTGAATGTGCTTCTCAGGGTGAATAATCATCTGGATCTGTTTTTTATTCAGGAATTTCTGAACATTGGTGCCGAAATCCCCCGCGATAACCCTCATGACTTTTTTTTCCACCAACCTTTCCACGATCATCTGACCCATGCATACTTTGTGATCTTTTCCCGGGTTTTCAATCATTTCAATCTTCCCCGATTCATCATCATAGATAAAAAAACAGTAACATTTCCCAAAATGGGGATCAACATAAGCCGTTTCAGAATTACTTTGAGAAGCAATGGCCGTTTTCATCAGGCTTGAAGTTTTTATTGATTTTTTCGATATCCACCGCATGACAAAGCGGACAGTTACTTTCAACAGGCTTTTGTGAGGTCTGGTTAAAAAATACACCGCAAGCCTGGCAATGAAACCAATCCTGGCCAAAACAGGCATGTCCCCTTTCCAGTTCAATGGTCCTGGCCTCAGCCAAAGCCTGAGCTATTTTTCGCCTGGCCGTTTCATATAACCTTGTAAAAGTGGGTCTGGAAATATTCATGGTCTGAGCAGCCTCCGACTGGGTCATCAGCTCATAGTCACATAATTTGATTGCCGTATATTCTTCAAATAATAGAGAAACCCGCTCGTTTTTCCCTGCATAATATCCATAGGGTCTGAATCCCTTGAATTTCGGAGGGTCAAAAACCGTACGGGAATTTCTTGGGCGTGGCGACATGGTGGAATATTGATGGACAAAAGTACAAAAAAAAATATTATGAACAAATGTTCATTATATTTGCATTTTGGTTTCCAATAAAAAAAGAAGTATGCCACATTTAAACGGTACAGGCCCGGATGGACAAGGTCCTAAAACGGGACGCGGGTTGGGGAAATGTAAAAATATTCCTGAACAAGAAGTACTTAAAAAATTGGGAAAAGGTTTAGGAAAACGTCGTAAATCCGGTGGCGGAGAAGGTGAGGGAAAGCGCCTGAAATATAATCAACAATAACACATAAAATTACCATGAGTCAGCTTTTTGAAAAAATCCCCATGGAAGGGGTCAAGCACATTATCGTTATTGCATCGGGAAAGGGTGGAGTCGGAAAATCAACCATTGCTGCCAACCTGGCCATTGCGCTGTCACGAAACGGGTTTAAAATTGCCCTGGTGGATGCCGACATTTATGGCCCATCCATTCCGAAAATGTTTGGCATTGAAGGACACAAACCGGAAGTAACGGCATTCGGAGATAAGGAGATGATGTTTCCCATTGAAAAATTTGGCGTTAAAATCATGTCCATAGGGTTTTTCATCACGCCCAATCAATCCTTAATCTGGAGAGGCCCCATGGCCTCCAATGCCATCATGCAATTGTTCGAGCATACCCAATGGGGTGATATTGATTATATGATTGTCGATTTTCCCCCGGGAACAGGCGATATCCAGCTTACAACGGTTCAAAAACTGAATCTTACCGGGGCCATTATGGTGACCACTCCCCAGGAAATCGCTGTCAATGATGCCCGTAAAGCCGCTTCCATGTTTCTCAATCCGGATCTGAAAGTACCGGTTTTAGGGATCATCGAAAACATGTCGTGGTTTACACCGGAGCCGCATCCCAGCGAAAAATATTATATTTTCGGAAAAGACGGGGGCCAAAAAATGGCCCTGGAGTTTAACACCCGACTTTTGGGACAAATTCCATTGGTCTTGGAAGTGGGTGAGGCTGCCGAACAGGGAAAAAGTGTTTTCAACCAGGGAAATAAAACGGTTGTGACGATTTTTGAGAACATCGCGAAAGAAATCCTTGACTATCCCCTTGAAAATATCTGAATATCCTTAACAACGCATCAGCCTATTAACCCTTATCACTGATCTGCTGCAGTAGTTTTTCATTCAGGATGAGGATTTTTTTACCTTCAAGACGGATGATTTTTTCATCATGAAAATTTCTTATTATGCGGCTTGCACTTTCCCTTGAAGTGCCAGCCATATCTCCAAGATCCTGTCGTGAAATCGGCAGGGTGAAACGGGAAGCTGAATAGATTTCCCGGGAGAAAAACAGTATGCAATCTGCAATTCTTCCTGTCGTTTGTTTTTGTGCATTATTCAGGCAGCTATTGAAATTTCTGATTTCATTTTTGCTCAAATCGAGGATGATCTGGTAGGCAAAATCACCGTTGTGGTATATAAACCCTTTAAATGCATCCAAATCTAAAAAGCAGACTGTGGTTTCCTCCAATGCAGTGGCAGAAAAATGATTAACCTTTTCGCTGAAATTACTGGGCAGGCATAAATAAGCAGGGGATTTTACAATCCGTACAATTTTTTCTTTTTCCTGACGGTTGACATGAATTTTAACCAGTCCGGATTTTATATAGGTGACATTGGTTGAAAGCGCATTTTGCTTAAAAATCATTTCCCCGGCCCTGAAGGTTACTTCAGCATGCCCGGTTTCAAGCCGTTTCAATTCTTCCGGCGTCAGTTTCTTGGCCGCTTCTGACTTATATTGACAATGCAGGCAGGTGATGTTTTTCATAAAAAATAACTAACAAATGTATTAAATGTGACAAATATCACATAATTTTTTATGGTGATTAACACCTTAAAGCTAAAAACATCTAAGAATTTTCATTTCCTTTGTATAATAAATTCATGAATTGATATAATTAAATACTTATCATCTGACTTGTCAAGTAAGCATTATGGAAGGCGCAAAACTGATCGCTGCGGGGACTGTTGTTTCTGAGGTTCTTTATGCAAAATCAGTTCTCACATATTAAACCACTCATAAGATGGAATTACAAATTCAAGCATTGCAGCAACAGATAGATGCATTAAAAGACGAAATATCGGGTTTAAAAAATGCAAGGAAAGATCAACTTTCCATGGCCATCGTTTCAGGTGATCTCGATAAAATTCTTGCCACCATGATCATTGCTTTAGCCGCTGCAGCCAGCGACACCCAGGTAAAATTGTTTTTTTCTTTCTGGTCTTTGGCGGCTTTGCGTGATCCAAAGAAAAATCCGGGGGGGAAGGATTTGATATCAAAGATGTTCGGGATGATGCTCCCCAAGAGTAAAAATCACCTCAAGCTGTCAAATATGAATATGGCTGGCATGGGTCCGGTGATGATCAAGCATTTGATGAAAAAAAAGAATGTGATGTCGCTTGACACCATGTTTAAAGAAGCCGCAGAACTGGGGATTGAAATTACCATTTGCGAAATGTCAATGAACCTGATGGGTTTCAAAAAAGAAGAAATGATAGACTATCCCCATTTAAGATATGCCGGGGCCACCACTTTTGTGAATGAAGCCGGTGAAAGTAGTATTCAATTATTTATTTAAAAACAAACATTATGACAACAGAAGAATTAAAAGCGTTAATCATAACAAAATCCGTTGATGCAAGAGGAACTGCATGTCCCGGCCCCCTGCTCGAAGCAAAAAAAGCCATTGGAACAATCCAATCCGGAGATATTATGGAAATCTTATCTGCTGATGAAGGCACAAAGGTTGACATTCCCAAATGGTGCACCAAACAAGGACATGAGTACCTTGGCACCCTGGAAGAAAGTGGCTATTTTAAAGTGTTTATGAAAAAGAAGTAAACCGTTCGACATGGTTGAAGACAAAAAAAAGAGTGCAAAAATACTGGTATTCTCAACCGAGAAGATTTCTGATCCGGCCATTGACATGGCCGGATTATTGAAATTGCACTACCCGCCAACAGTGTACACCATCTCCGTCCCCTGCTCCAGTGGCATCAAGCCAAGATGGATACTCCACGCGTTCGAGAGGGGATTTGATGGCGTTTTCATTGCAGCGGATGGAAGTGATTGTCCCTATGGGGAATCATGCACTGAAAAAACCGGAAATATTATTTCCACCACCCATGCCTTGATGAAGCAGAGGAATATTGAACCGGCCCGCCTGAGAATGGCGGCGATATGTTCGGTGTGCAGTGAATCATTCATCAAACAAGTGAAAAGTTTTACCGAGTATTTACGCTCCAATTGATTCAGCGAATATGGATGTCAAAGATAGTACGATCTTTTCTGATGCCCTGATTATAGGGGCTGGCATTGCAGGAGGAGAAGCGGCCTTAAACCTTGCCAATAACGGGTTTAAAGTTGTATTGGTGGAAAAAGATCTTTCGATTGGGGGTAAGATGATTTTGCTCAGTAAGGTTTTCCCTACCCTCGACTGTGCCGCATGCATCACAACACCTAAGGTTTCGGAAATTGCGAGACATCCGCTGATCACTCTTTTTACGGGGGCCGAAATCACGCAGATCGACAGGATTTCAGAAAATAGTTTTGAGGCCAGGGTTGAAAAAAAACCCCGTTACGTCATTGAAGAAGATTGTACCGCTTGTCAATTATGTGAGCAGGCTTGTCCGGTCAATGTTCCTGATCAATATCAATTCGGACTGGTTGGAAGAAAAGCGGCTTACATTCCATTTACCATCGCAAGTCCAAGGATTGCCGCCATTGATCTCGAAAACTGTACCCTTTGTGGCGCCTGTGAAAGGGTTTGCCCGACCAAATGCATAGATTTCACACAACAAACTGAGACCATTCGACTTACGATTAAAACGATTATCATAGCCACAGGCTATAATCTGTTCGACCCCCTGAAGATGCCACGATATGGATATGGACAGGCCAAAAACGTGATCACCTCCATGCAGATGGAAAGACTTTTAGCTCCCACCAGACCATTTCATACCATTTTAAGACCCGGGGACGGGAAAATGCCGGATAAAATTGCCTATGTCCTGTGTACAGGCTCCAGGGATGCTTCTGTCGGGAACCCTATCTGCTCCCAGATCTGCTGCATGTATTCGATTAAACAGGCACAACTCTTAATGGGGGCATTGCCATTGGCGGATATAACCATTTATTATCTGAATATACGATCGTTCGGAAAAGGATTCGAAGAATTCTACGAACAGGCTAAAGGGATGGGCGTCAATTTCATCAAAGGGAAAATTGGAAAAATCACGGAAAAAGAAAATGGTAATCTGACCCTCAGATATGAGGACATCAATGAAGCTGTCGTCAAAGAATCGGAACATGATCTGGTTGTCCTTTCAGTGGGTATTTTACCGAATACGGGGGTTGTTTCCTTATTTAAAAATGAGGAATTAAAAACGGATGCCTATCAATTTGTCGAGCAACCGTATATTCTGGAAAGTCCTTCAAAAACAAGCATTGAGGGTGTTTTTGTTTCGGGTACTGCCTCTGGCCCGATGGACATCCCCGACTCCATTTTATCTGCCGGAGCTGCTTCTTGCGAAGCCATTAGTTACTTAAACAAGACCATTTGAATGAATCATAAAATCGGCGTATATATTTGCCATTGCGGAGGTAACATCTCCGATTATGTGGATGTTGAAAAGGTGAAACAAGCCATTGAGAATGACGAGGATGTTGCCCTGGCCAAAACAACCATCTTTGCCTGTGCTGATTCCAACCAGAAAGCAATGGTCGATGATATCATCCATAACCAACTGGATGGGGTTATTGTTGCTTCCTGTTCACCAAAACTTCATCAGATCACTTTCAGGGCAGTGACAGAAAGAGCCCATCTGAATAAATACAATTATGTTCATGCCAATATCAGGGAACAGGTTTCCTGGGCACATTCGGATAATAAACCCGGAGCCACGGAGAAAGCTATCGCTATCGTGAAAGCAGCGATTGCAAAAGTTCGTCTTGCAGCATCACTGGATCCGATAAAAATCAAATCAAAAAAAGCCATTGCCGTTATCGGAGCAGGGATAGCGGGATTAAAAGCAGCGCTTGAATTAGCCAACATGGGTTGTGAAGTATTCCTTCTGGAGCGCGAATTTTTTATCGGCGGAAGGGTTGCCCAGTGGAATGCATTATACACCGGGAATGAGAGCGGAAAAGACATTATCACGGGATTATACCGTCAAATAAAAAGTAAAAAGAACATAAACCTTTGCACAGGGGCTGAGGTGGTTTCATATTCCGGCAGTATTGGAGACTTTCACCTTAACATTAAAATCAAACCACGATACTTCAAAGAGGATTGCCAGCCAGCGTCTCTGCATGATGCCATTGAAGCCTGCCCCGTAGAAGTACCTGATGAATTTAATTTCGGGATCACCACAAGGAAAGCCATTTACCATCAATACCCCGGGGAATTTCCCCAGTTACCGGTCATTGACATCCTGCATTGCACCCGCTGCGGAGCCTGTGAGAAAGTTTGTGAAAGTGTTGATTTTTCGCAGCAGGAAGAATTTCAGACATGGCATGTCGGGTCCGTCCTGATGGCCACCGGATTTGACCCTTATACCCCTGCAGAGGGTGAATATGGTTATCATCAAACCGGAAATGTAATTACCCTGCCCCAGTTTCAGCGCCTTCTGGCCATCAACCACGGGAAACTTGTGTTTCAGGGCAAGGAAATCAAAAATATTGCTTACCTCTATTGTGTGGGAAGCCGACAAACTGATGGAGAAAACAAATATTGTTCACGCTATTGCTGTACTTCTTCCATCCATACCGCCATTGAAGCCAGGAAAAAATTCCCCGACATCCATAATTACCATTTCACACGCGGCATCAGAACTTATGGGAAACAAGAAATTCTCTATCGGGAGTCCTTGCTGAATGGAGATATTTACCTTCAGTCCTATGAAGATGATCCCCCCAGCGTCAGCCAGGAAGGCGATATCACCCTTGTTAAAGTCAACGATATTCTGACCGGGAAAAAAAACATGGAAATTGATGCAGATTTAGTGGTTTTGGTTACGGGCATGGTTCCACGGTCTGATCACAGCACCGGATCATTATTCAAACTGCCCAAGGGCAGGGATAGGTTTTTCAATGAAATTCACATGAAACTCCGTCCCGTGGAGACTGTCATCGACGGAATTACCATTTCCGGAACCTGTCAGGGGCCAAAAAACATTACCGAATCCGTCAACTCGGCGCTTTCTGCGGCTGCAAAATCCTTTTCTTATGTCAGCAAAGGGGAACTGGAATTAGAACCGATTATTGCCAAAATAGATAAAGCCTTATGCACCTGGTGTGGGAAATGTGCCGAAGCCTGCCCATACGATGCCATCAAAATGGAAAATGACGGCCATAAAGACTTCGCGGTTATCCATCAGGCGGTCTGTAAGGGATGCGGCATGTGTCTGCCCGTTTGCCCTCCGGATGCCATTGAGCTCACTGCTTATTCCAATCAGGAAATCGAGCACATGATTGATGCCCTGACCTATCGCTAATTCAATTTGAGCCATGGAAACGATAAAAGGAAAAACAGCAAAAAGTCTTAAAGAAAAATATCAGGTTCCTCAGCAGGTAACGGAAAACCTGAAACACTATACCCGCATGAAGAAAAGCATACTTGATGCGCTGAAGGAAGAAGAACAAACCATCGATCAGCTCACCAAAAAATTGAATATTCCCAAACCGGAGGTACTCTATTACCTGATGACTTTGATTAAATACGGATTTGTTCAGGTCGGAACGATGGACGACATGGATGAATATTTTACCTACAAGATGAAAGACTAATGTCAAGAATAAAAACAAAGTTAGGAAATCAGTTAAAGAAATATGGAGCCGTTGATTTTACGGCCTGCTACAACTGTGGAAACTGCACTGCAGTATGTGCTTTGTCGACAGAGGAAAATTCTTTTCCCCGTGAAATGGTCAGGTATGGTGTTCTGGGCATGGAGGATGAACTCAAATCTTCTCTTAAACCCTGGCTTTGTTATTATTGCGGAGAATGTACCACCCATTGCCCCCAGACGGCCAACCCGGGTGAATTAATGATGTCGCTCAGACGCTGGCTGACCTCTAAATATGACTGGACCGGCATATCCGGCTTATTGTATAAATCCACACTTTTAAGCTTCATCGCTTTTTTGATGATCGCAGCGGGCATCATAAGCTATGCCTGGAAAGAGGATTTCAATCCTGTAAAGCTCATGCATTGGGGTCATTTATTTGAAATGATCGCGATTGGATCCGTATTCCTCCTCATTCTTCTGCCAAATTTAATCCGGATGTGGTGGCTGGTTATTTTAAAGCCTGGAATAAAAACAAGTTTGAAAAGCTACTTCTCCGCCTTAAAGGATTTATTGATTCACATGTTCACTCAAAAAAGATCCCTTGGCTGTGATGACAATCAAGTCCGATGGTTTGAACATATGATACTGGTTTTTGGATATTTAGCCTTGCTTTTTACCACTGTTTTCCTGGACTGGTTTGCCACGGAAAACCTGTTTATCATTCTTCTGGGTTACCTGGAAAGCTTTATCATTTTTACCATCACCATTATTTTTGTTCTGGAAAGGGTAAAAAAAAGCAAGGAAGTCAGTAAATTTTCCCAGGCGTCCGACTGGTTTTTTATTATCTGGTTATTGCTGATGGGATTAAGCGCTTTTATCGTCCGGTTGTTCATTGATACCGGATGGCTTGAACGATATTTCTGGGTTTACTTGATTCATTTGATCATTCTGGCCCAATGGGCAATGATTATCGTCCCCTTTGGAAAATGGACTCATTTTCTTTATCGCTCCTTCGCGATGTACTTTGAAAAAATCATCGAAAAAAATAAATGACCTGAAACCGAAGCGCTATTTTTCATCCAGAAATCCCGGTACTGTTTGAAAAACCTTCACTATTTTTGCAGGATTAAACGGGTAAGGAATTAACCTCATCTTTATGACAGAAATGCTCCCGATCTTGATCAAAGTCTGTGTCGAAACCCTGAAGATCACCTTTCTTGTATTTACCATGATGGTGGTGGTTGATTTGCTGAATGTATGGACCAAAGGCCGGATTACCAGATTTTTACGAAATGGGCCCAGGATAAAGCAATACATGGTTGCCTCATCCATCGGAGCCCTGCCAGGTTGTTTTGGCGCTTTTACCAATGTATCTTTATATGTTCATGGACTGATCACCCTGGGCGCCCTGACCGGTGCAATGGCAGCAGCTTCAGGGGATGAAGCCTTCGTCATGCTTGCCTTATTCCCTAAAACAGCCGTCATTCTGATCCTCATTCTCTTCGTTCTGGGAGTTCTGGTCGGATGGATCACCGACTTGTTGATCAAAAAAACCAAATTCCAAACCTGTTCCGATTGTAAGGAGCAACAAATACACCCGATGGAAAAAGGGTTTTCTCATTTTATCCGGGAACATGTATGGAATCATATCCTCAGGAAACATTTGTGGAAAACCGCCATCTGGACTTTCGGCGCCATGCTTTTTGTCGAATTCGGAATCCATTATTTTCACTTTGATTCCTTCTCCACGCAATATCCTCTGGTTTTACTGCTCATTGCGGCACTCATGGGACTTATCCCTGAATCGGGTCCCCATATGATATTTATCAGTCTTTATGCCACCGGGCTTATCCCATTCTCTGTACTCTTCACCAGTGCATTTGTCCAGGATGGTCATGGCATGTTACCCATGTTGTCATATTCCATCAAAGATTCTCTGTTTCTCAAAGCGGTAAATCTTGGGATCGGAACATCCCTGGGATTGATCATGTTTTTAATCGGTTTTTAATGAAAACATACCTTGAAGAACTTGCCGGGGATATTCGGTTTAAAGAAGGGCTGACAGCCTGCATCAGTTGCGGCACCTGTACTGCCATCTGTCCGGCTGCACAATTCAGCGACTATGATCCCCGTATGGTCGTGGAAACGGTTCAAAGAAGAGATGAATCCCTGCTCAAACAACTCCTGAAGAGCGATACAATATGGCGATGTGGCGAATGCCTTTCCTGCAAGACCCGATGCCCCAGGGGAAATACTCCCGGATACATCATTCAATCGCTTCGTGCTTTGTCGATCAAAACAGCTTTGTTTGCCGAGTCGGAACAAGGGAAACTGCAATTGTCCATCAAGCGGACCGTGGGAGAACACATGCTCAAGTACGGGTATTGTGTTTTCATTGATGAAATTGATACCGAAAAATTTCCCGAACAAGGTCCGGTCTGGGAATGGTACCGGGAAAACAGGGTCGCCATGCTTGATCGCCTGGGCGCAAATTATCATAAAGCCGGGGCTGGAACACTGAGAACAATTTCCGAACAATCCCTGGCCGATTTAAAGGCAATCTTTTTGGAAACAGGAGCCTTAAGCCGCTTTGAGTTAATTGAAGACGCCTGCCGGAAAGGAGTGAAGGATGGTCAATAAAAGTCAGAAATGGTTATCTTATCAGAAAGAAATTGCCGATGATCATTATTACTATGCCCGTTCCTGCATCCGGCAGAATTTTTTTCCCGCCTCCGAAACGGTATTTCTTAAAATTCTGAGAGAAGAACTGGGGAAGGATATTTTTGACGATCCCGAACAAACTACCTGTACCGGCATTGCCTATCATTCAGGAATTCTTCCTTTCGAGACGACCATGACCGTTGTCGCCCGACAGTTTGCCCTGATGACAGAAGCGGGATATGAAAATTTTGTTTGTTCCTGCGTCACCTCCTTTGGTATTTACACCGAGATACTGGAAACCTGGAAACACTTCCCGGAAGAAGAACAGAAAACAAGAGATGCCCTGTTCAAGGCCACCGGAAAGACCTTCAAAATTCCGGTTAACCTGGTTCATACGAGTGATATCATTTATAAATTCAGGCATCAGATTGCCGACGTGGCCAAAGTCAGGCTTGTTCATCGCCTCACAGGCGAACCCCTTAAAATCGTGGATCATATCGGCTGTCATTACGCGAAGATTTTTCCCGTGAAAGGTATTGGCGGAGCTGAATATCCCTATGTTCTTGCCGGTTTAATAGATGCCTGGGGCGGAGCTCAGGTAGATTATCCGGAACGTCGTCATTGCTGCGGATTCGGATTCAGGCAATACCTTTTGAAACAGAACCGCGGATATTCCCTGTCGAACTCAAAGCTGAAATTTGAATCCATGCAGGCTTACCATCCCGATATGATTCTCGCCAATTGCCCGGGCTGTACTTTTTTCCTCGACCGCTGGCAATATGTCATCAGCGAAACCGAAAATAAAACATACGATACTGATGGTTATGGAATTCCAGTCCTGACCTATGAAGAACTGGCCGGACTGGTTTTAGGATACAATCCATGGGATCTTGGTCTGCAACTCCATCAGGTGGATACAGAACCTCTTTTACGGAAACTCGGAATAGCATACGATCCTTCAAAAAAATACAGGGGAGCCCAGGGAGAAATCCTGGGACAACCGGAAAAAACCAGCGGTTTAAAAACAGTCTGAGGGAAACATTGAAATGGGGAGGATGGCGGGAGGATAAAAAAATTATCCTTGTATTATGAACATTAGTTCATTACTTTTGTAAACTTAAACCATTTTACCATTAACCTAAAATATACTTCTATGAATCATGAGAATGCAGGCTTTAACACAAAGCTGATCCACGCCGGAGAAATCGAAGATCAATTCAATTCCGCCACGGTACCCATTTACCAGACCTCTACTTTTTCTTTTCACACTGCCGATGAAGGCGCCCGCTGTTTCGCCGGGGAAAGCGACGGATATATTTATACCCGAATCGGAAATCCTACCATCAACGCCCTGGAACGTCAACTGGCCGTGCTGGAAAACGGTTATGGCGCCATTGCAGTAGGTTCAGGCATGGCAGCTGCCAGCACGATTTACCTCGGACTGATGAGCCAGGGGGATCATATTGTGAGCACCGATGCGATTTACGGTCCGGCCCGGGGAATCATGGAAAAACAACTCATCCGTTTCGGACTTCAGTCCACCTATATCAACACAACGGATACAGCGACCATTGAAAAGGCCATCCGACCAAATACCAAAGTATTGTACATTGAAACCCCGGCCAACCCGACCATGGACATCACTGACCTGGCTGCCTGCGCTGAAATTGCACATAAACACGGAATTATCCTGGTAGTGGACAATACATTTTGCAGCCCCTATCTTCAAAATCCACTGGATTTGGGCGCCGATGTCGTATTCCATTCCATGACGAAATTCATCAACGGCCATGCCGACATCGTGGCTGGAATCATCATCACCAAAGAGAAAATGTTGTATGATAAACTCCGTAATATGATGATATTACTGGGTTGCAACATGGATCCTCACCAGGCCTATATGGTTCTTCGTGGACTGAAAACCCTGGGTATCCGCATTGACAAAGCCCAACAAAACGCGCGTGAAGTGGCCAAGTTCCTTGAGCATCATCCCAAAGTGGCCTGGATCAAATATCCCGGACTTGAATCTCATCCTCAATATAAAATCGGTAAAAAACAAATGAAGGGCGATGGTTCCATGATCAGTTTCGGATTGAAGGGTGGTTATGCCGCTGCCAAAGAGATGCTCGATAATGTTCATCTGGCTTTGCTGGCCGTATCCCTTGGCGGAGTCGAAACGCTGATCCAGCATCCGGCTTCCATGACCCATGCAAAAGTTTCCCATGAAGATAAACAAAAAGCAGGTATAACCGATGACCTGATCCGTTTGGCGATCGGTATCGAAGATGTCAGTGATATCATCAACGATCTTGAAAACAGCATGAAAAACATCGGAAAATAATAACCCATTATTAAAACCAGTAATTATGGAAACAAATCAAGTGATTGCTTTACCCAGAATCGGAGATCCTGCTCCGGAATTCAAGGCTGTAACCACACAAGGCGACATTAATTTTCCGGCAGATTACAAAGGAAAGTGGGTGATCCTTTTCAGCCATCCGGCTGATTTTACGCCAGTCTGTACTTCGGAATTCATGACCTTTGCCTCCATGCAGGGTGATTTCAAAGCCCTGAATTGCGAGCTTGTCGGTTTATCGGTTGACGGTTTATACAGCCACATTGCCTGGCTCCGCACGATCAAAGAAAAGATCGTTTATAAAGGGATGAAAAACGTGGAAGTTAATTTCCCGCTGATCGAGGATATCACTATGGAAGTGGCCAAAAAGTACGGGATGATCCAGCCCGGAGAAAGTAACACCAAGGCCGTGAGGGCTGTTTTTTTCATTGATCCCAAAGGAATCATCCGCGCCATGATCTATTATCCCCTTTCGCTGGGAAGAAACTTTGACGAACTCAAACGCGCCCTGATAGCCATGCAAACGGCTGATAAATTTCAGGTCGCCATGCCCGCCGACTGGCGCCCCGGCGATGATGTCATCGTCCCGACTGCAGGTTCCTGCGGTGTTGCAAAAGACCGCATGGAAACCAAAGATCCTGACGTGACGTGTTATGACTGGTTCTTCTGCACAAAAAAATTAAGCAAGGATAAGATTTAACCTTCTAACCTCAGCTTGGATGGGCCCAGTCACCGTAAAGTGAAAGGAGATATATTAAATCGCTACAAGCTTTCTATGAGATAAATGATAGATTGGATTTCCTGATCGTATTCTGCTTTTAATTCCTCCGGGAAATCACCATATCCTTTCATTCGTTTTGATTTTGAGTTTTCAAGGATTGTCCATAGATATGATTTTTTGGCATCCAGTATGCGTTCCATTGATTGTTCCTCGACATTCAGCTCATATTTTTCTAACATCTTTCCCATTGCATTTCTGATTTCCTCAATGACAGAAAGAATATGAAGCTTACGCTCATCAGGAATCTCATCGGTGTACTGTCTTGTCAAAGGTGGTGGATTGGCCGGGGAAAGCGCTCCGGCCAATTCATCGATAGATTTTTCCAAAACCCGCATCGTCACCGAGATGGATCTCCGATGCGGGGCGGAAAACTGAACCTTCATTTTATTTGTTTTTAAAAGCGGGTAAGCCTGCAAATGTTGAATTCGCGCCCATCTCGTTTTCGATACGCATCAGTTGGTTAAATTTCTCCACCCTTTCTCCCCGACATCCGCTTCCGGTTTTCAGGTGACCGGCATTCACGGCTACTGTGAGGTCAGAGATGAAGCTATCCACCGTTTCGCCGCTGCGATGGGATACAAAACAGTTATAATTGTTACGGTAAGCCAATTCTATTGTTTCCAGGGTTTCTGTGACGGTCCCTATCTGGTTCAGTTTGATCAGTACCGAATTGGCCACATGCTGTTTGATTCCTCTGGCGAGAATAGACTTGTTGGTACAGAAAATGTCATCGCCCACGATTTCGATCTTGTTTCCCAGTGATCTGGTCAGGTTTTCCCATCCCGTCCAGTCGTTTTCAGCCAAACCATCTTCAAGCAGAACAATGGGATATTGGGCAACCCATTTCTCCCAAAGTTGAATCATTTGATCGCTGCTCACCAGTTTTTGTGAACTTTTAAAGAATTTATACTGTCCGTCTTCCCACATTTCACTGGCTGCAGGGTCAAGACAGATACTGACGTCCCGGCCTGGATTATAGCCTGCTTTGTGAATGGCTTCGAGAATCATTTCCACGGCTTCTTCATTGGATTTCAAGTCGGGCGCAAAACCGCCTTCATCTCCTACCCCTGTACTCAGTCCCTTGGATTTCAGCACAGATTTCAGGGTGTGAAATACTTCCATTCCCATGCGGATGGATTCGGTAAAAGATTTGGCCCCATGGGGTGCGATCATGAATTCCTGAAAATCAACATTATTATCGGCATGTTTACCGCCATTGATGACATTCATGCAGGGGACAGGCAGTACATGCGCATTGGTTCCGCCAAGGTATTGATACAGCGGAAGCCCGGCGCTTTCGGCTTCAGCTCTTGCATAGGCCATGGAAACCGCCAGAATGGCATTGGCTCCAAGTTTTGACTTATTCTCTGTACCATCCAGTCCGATCATGAAATAATCAAGTTCACGCTGGTTGACAAAATATTTTCCAACCAATTCAGGAGCTATGATGGTATTGACGTTTTCCACTGCTTTCAACACCCCCTTGCCGCCATAACGGTATTTATCGCCATCACGCAGTTCGCAGGCCTCGCGTTCACCGGTAGATGCTCCGCTGGGAACCATGGCTCGCGCCATGGTGCCGTCTTCTAGGGTCAGCACTGCTTCAATTGTTGGGTTCCCTCTTGAATCGAGGATTTCGATGGCATTGATTTGTTCTATTTCCATACTTTTAAATTTTATTGTGAGTTAATTTTATGCTGCTGAGCATCTGTCAGATCATGGTCAAGTTGCAAAATTTCTTCATCCGTTGAAGGAATTTTCAACAGATGCCTGGGCAGAAATGCAAAATTAGCAATAATTGTGGGAATAACTGCACTCCCGATCACCACGGCAACCAGGTAAGAGTACTGATTTTTGGTGATGATACCGTTGGTAAGCCCATAGAGTGCTGAAATTGTACCGAAAGTCAGACCCGTTGACATCAGCAGGGTATAGTACCATCTTTCTTTTTTGTCACTTCTGAACAGGCTAACGACGGGGAAAAGTCCCAATATTTTTGAAATAACTTTGGAACCGAACAAAATAAGAATCAGAAATGGTGCCGCTATTACCGCAGGTATGGAAACCAGAGCCCCTGCCCTGATGAAATAAATCGGTGTCAAAAAACCTATCGTCAGGGTACGCAGTCGCCGGATAAAATGATCATCTTTGTTGACCGTTGTGGATAAAACCATTCCTATAATGTAAGCAGGTAAAACTGCTTCGCTTCCTGCCCAAAGCGCCAGTGATCCCAATAAAAACAAGATGAAAAGGATCCATTTTGTACGGATCGCGGCTGTTTTAAAGGCATAAAGTTTCATCATATGCTGGGTCATGACAGGAAGGAAAAAAAAGGTCACCAGGCAAATCACAATGAAAATAACTGTTCTGAATGAAAAGGGTGAAAAAATCAATCCCAGGGCTATGACAGTGCCAAGGTCGTTCACAAAACAAGCACCAAGAATACCTTTCCCGAATTCGGTTTTATTGAAACCATATTCAAGCATGACGGAATAAACAACAGCCATAGAGGTAGTTGAAAGGGCTATACCTACCAATAAACTAGCCCGGTACTCCCAATGAAGAATATATTTTGCTACAGCAGCAGCGCCTAAAAATGGCATCAGGAATCCCAGTATCCCAATCAGCATCACTTCTTTTCTTTTCGATTTCAACACAGAGGGCTCCAGTTCTGCTCCGGCCAAAAAGGTTAGCAGAATTGCTCCTGTAGCGGAAATAAACCGAATCCATTCTTCATCGGTTTTCATCACATCTTCGATGAAATACCGTGAACAGATATATCCGGCAAAAGCACCCACACAAATTTCAATCAGGGCCATGGAGATTTTCAGCTTATTGGCCAGAACGGTTGCTAAAACGGCAAGGAAAAGCCATAATGTTGCAGTGAAAAATATCTCAGTCATAGAATAAATCGTTGCATTATGTTTGTAATTCTTGAATGATCTTTTGAAGCGTCTCATCCATTTCCAGGAAAGGTTTTTCCGCATCCGCCTTTGAAGCAATCAGTCGCTCAAGCGTATTTAATTCATCCAGTATCGTTTTTGATGTCGATTGATGATAGCGGTCAATGACCATGAATATTTTTTCCGTCAGCAATGAAACATGACGTCTAAGGTTTTTCTCGATCTCGTATTCGATCTGTTTTTTAAGATAATTTCTTAATAACGGACGGATGAGGGTCACCGGGATAAAAAAGAAAAATAAATCGAGATGGGAGTCAAAAATTCTAGAAATTGAAATATCGGGTTGCCCGATGGCCAATGGTGAAACCTGCACAGCATCCCTATGCATATCCACATGATAAAGGTCGTGGATGAACTTTTTATAGGATTGCTGGAAAGATTTTATAAACAGAGAATAATAGTCCGATTTTTCAAGCAGGAAGGCATCGATCTGATGAATGGTCTGCAGTTTAGTTTCCGCCACTTTTATTTTAATGTTGCTGATAATCCATTGCTCAAACCAGCGTGTTACCTGGTACAAAACCCCTTTCTGGCAGGCAAATTGTTGTTCAAAAGAGGTGTTCAACTCAGGGATCAGTCTTTCCTGCATGGGCAGAAGCATCTCCCCAAACTGGATCCGGGTAATTACAGAAGTTACCGGTAAAACCCCTGCCGGAACGACAGATTCCCCAAGCAGAGAATTGATAAATGAACTTTTCCCGGCTTTAAACTGTCCGACCACAGCGATATCAATAAAAGGAGAAGAAACAAAGAGTTCCGACAGTTTCCGGATTTCCACTGATTTTTCAGGAAGATTCAAAAGACGATAACACGAATCAAAGATGTTAATCCAGAACGGGAAAGGTGATGCTATCAGCGGGTTAACGGAAGAGGTTAATTCGGGCATCTGAATGACTGATTTCATTATCACAGGAGTCATCAGTCATTCGCGACAATTCAGGGCAGACTCCATTGCCGTTGCAAAAATACATTTTTTTAGAAAACTGAATGCCCGGCCTGAATCTTCTTTCTGTATTTGCTAAAATTATTCTCCCTTATGGCGCTCAGCCGCAACGCGATCAGTCAGATCAGGTTCATAATGGAATCAGTACTGTAAGAAATATCCGGAGATAAATTGGTCAGAAAGGCACAACAAAATTATGGCCGCAAGTTTATCGGGATTTGGTTGTCTAAATATCAAAAACAAATTCTAAACATAAAAAAAAAGACCATGAAAACTTTAAGCAGAATGCTGTTAACTTTTGCTGCCATGCTATTGATTGCCAATCTGACTTTTTCTCAGAACACAGCAAAAGCACAAGATGTTCAAAAAGCCACTACGACCGTTTCCAATACTCAGGGAAAATTCGTGGATGCCAACAAAAATGGGGTTTGCGATAATTTTGAAGCCCGCGGAAAAGCCGTTAAAGGGGCCAACTTTGTAGATAAAAACGGCGATGGGGTCTGTGATAACCGAACTGCCATGGGTAAAGGACAGGGAAAAGGAAATGGTTGCGGACAGGGTTACCAGCATCGCCAGGGTTGTGGAAAAGGCCAGGGTTACGGAAAAGGCCAAGGTTGCGGAAAAGGGAATGGTCCCTGCAGCCGGGGAAAGTAACATCCTGCAACACAAATTTTCAAAGCAGTTCCAACCCGGAGCTGCTTTTTTTTGCCATACAACTAAAAAAACTTAATTTAGCAGGATCACATGATCTGTTTACCAGGGAGAAACCGAAGAAAACAAAGTAAATTGTTAATTTTCTTACAGAATTTTATTAGTTTCCAATACCATTCTAAGAGCCTCACTAAGATTTACTTTCGCTTCTTCCAGTGTTTCACCTTGTGAATTTGCCCCGGGAATCTCCTCTATATATGCTGAATAACCACCCTCAGGAACCTCCAGAAAAACAGCGGTAAAGTTCATTTGTTTTAGTTCCATCCTAATAATTTTAATACAAATGTAAGGCATTTTTCATAAATTTGATATCAAAACAAAACATCCAGGCCGATGCTGAGTCGGTGACAAATAGTCACCGACCGAAAATAAATGCTAAAACCTTAAAAACCAGAACTTACGGAATCAAATAAATGAAGAGGATAGCATTGTAAGGACAACCAGAACTAACAGTCTAACCGGCATTAAATTCCTTTTTAAGGATCAGTTGAATGACACGTTTGAATTCTGGTCAATATGAATCATTGCTTTACCCATTACGCTGAACTGAAATAACACACTGTCTTTCCCTTTATCTCTCATAAATCAATTTCAGGTCAGGTTTGATATGCTCAAAAATATAGGGTTTAAAAGAATCCAGAAAACCAATATCAATGTTGCGCTTCAATACTGATTCAAGCCCGTATTGAATTTCCGCAAGATCAAAATAGCTGAATTCGTTATCTGTTTTCACCGCGATGTCAATATCGCTCAAGGGACCGTCATCGCCTCTGGCAAAAGACCCGAAAATCCATGCCTGATCAATTTTACCTGATTGCTTAAGAAAGGTTTTAATCTTTTGAATCAGTCTTTTCCGGTCAGTTTTCTGAAAAGATTTATAGGCCACTTTTTCTTCTGCTACCTTCAGCACTTCCAGCGCTTGTGCCTCGTTCTCTAAATCATGAACGATCTTATCAGAAAGCCAGGCTTTCACAAGATTTGCCGGTTCAACGTGATAATATTCAGCAAGTCTGACTACCTGTGCACGTGTTGCCTTGCGCTGTCCACGTTCAATTTTACTCAATAAGCCTGATCACAACTTAAAAAAGCGGCAACCAGACGCAAAGGATCCCCTTTCTCCAGGCGAAGTGCGCGTACCTGCTCGGAAAAACCGGCAGTATTACAAAGAATCAATCACTTTTCTCAGTTTTTCGGTCACCTCCGATGCCAGTGGTTCCAGGGCAGGATTATGAATGGCCATCATGGAAGCCAGGGGATCGACAGCTGCGATTTCAACCAGACCGTTTTCCTGTTCAATCACGGTGATATTGCAGGGCAACATGGTCCCGATTTTATCCTCTGCCTGCAGCGCTTTGTATGCAAACCCGGGATTACAGGCACCGAGAATACGGTACTTTTTGAAATTCACACCCAGTTTCTCGTTCAGTTTTCCCTGAATATCGATATCCGAAATAACGCCAAAACCTTCGGTTTTTAAGGCTTCTGTAGCCAGATGTATTGCCTCTTCAAAAGAGACTTTCAGCATTTTACTGAAAAAATAGTCCATGGTTAATGTGCTAATTTATGAATGCAAGAATGCAGGAATGCAGGCATAAAAATTTTGGCAAAGATAATTAATATCTGATTAAATCGCTTTAGTATCACTAAATATTTTTATCTTTGTAGAAAAAACAAATCTATGTCAACACAAGCTCTCGATATTCAATGGGCGTCAGGCATGGCATTTAAGTCGAATGTCAACGGTTTTGAGATCATGCTGGATGCTGATGAAAAAGTTGGCGGGCAGAACCAGGGGCCCAGGCCCAAGCCCTTGCTTTTACTTTCCCTGGGTGGTTGTACCGGGATGGATGTGATTGCCATTCTGAAGAAAATGCGTATCGAACCTGAATATTTCAATGTCAGGGTGGAAGGGGATCTCACGGAAGAGCATCCGAAACATTTTACCAAAATCCATCTGATATATGAATTCAGGGGAAACAAGTTACCGATGGAGCAGCTTCAGAAAGCGGTCAGCCTTTCGCAGGAAAGATACTGCGGGGTTTCGGAAACCCTGAAGAAATCGGTGAAGCTTAGTTATGAGATAAAAATCCTTAGCTAAGCGTTCAGGTTTGCGCAAGTTTTACCTTCATCTTTTGTCTAATGGTAAACTGGTTGTTGAATGACCGATCCGGAATTGATTGAAGGAATCCTTCAGCGTGACCGCAAAGCCTTCCAATATCTGGTAAATCATTACCAGAAGCAGGTGATTAAGACCGCTTATTATTTTCTTGCCAACATGGAAGAGGCTGAAGATCTTGCTCAGGAAATTTTCATGGAAATTATTGATTCCATAGGTAAATTCAGGGGTTCTGCTGCCTTATCAACCTGGATTTACCGGATTACAGTCAACAGGTCACTGAACAGGTTGAAGCGGAATAAAAGAAGGGATATTTTCGCACGTATTACGGGGAAAGAGCCTTCCGTTTTCAATCCTCACATGGAAACACGTGAAACACGTGACATCATTTATAGGGAAATCAGTCGTTTACCGGAGAATCAGCGGATTGCTTTCACCCTTCACAAATTCGAGGATATCCCTTATAAAGAAATCGCCGGCATCATGCAACTTAGTCTTTCATCCGTAGAATCATTGATACACCGGGCAAAAATTAACCTACAGAAAAAACTGACCCCTTATGGCCTTATTTGACGATAAACAGCAAGGCGATGCATTGAATCGCTTTTTCGCGCAGGAGAAAGGGCTTGATCCCAATCCTTTCGCGGCAACCCGTATCCTTCAGCACATTGAATCCACCCTCCAATCCCGTGAGCAAGGCCATTCTTTCTGGTCTCCCGTCAAACTGCGACCCGTCCTGATAGGGATCAGCTTTCTGACGGCCATTTTCATCGGAATATTTGCAGGCAGGCAGGGCAGCAACAGCTATACCGCCCAGACTGAAAACTCAGACCGTATAGAAATGCTGAAAGGTGAATTATTCATTCAGGATTTTATGGATGATGACAAAACATTTCTTGACAATCAATAAAACACAATCTATGGAAGCTGCAAAAAAAAACCGTTTATTGTTCTGGTTGCTCCTTTTCCTGATCGCCATCAACCTTTCGGCTCTGGTCAGTTTTTTCTTTTTTGTTCAGCAAAAGCCGGTCATGGATTGCAATGTCAATCCGGATAGAAAATGTAATCTTTTTAAGCAGGAACTGAAGCTTTCGGAGGCTCAGATGATCAGGGTAGAAGAAATTAATTCCCGTTACCGTAATGTTTCAGAGCCTTTGGTGGCAGCCATCAGGGAAAAACGTGACAAAATCATGCATGAGTTGGAAAATGAAACGCCCGATACCCTACTCCTTTCAAGTTATGCCATGGAACTATCCCTGCTTCAGAATCAAATGCAGAAAGAAAATATCAGTCAATATCTTGCCCTAAAAAAAATCTGTAATCCCGATCAATTACAGCGTTTATCAGGATTATACCGTGATCTTTACGGTTGTCCGATGAAAGGGAAAAAGATGCAGCATCGTTACCGTCATGGTCAGGAAAAAAACAGGTGATTACTTACTGTCTTTCTTATTCTTCTTTTCCTTTTTTTCCTTCTTTTCCTTTTTTTCCTTCTTTTCGTCTTTCCTTTTTTTCTCTTTACTCCTGTTCCTTTCATTGCAGGTACAGGGGTTATCGGAAATGATTTTCAGAAGTTCGATCGAATTTTCATGAAGTTCGATGATCTTGTCAAGCTTTTTTTCAAGCAGGTTGGTGTCGGGAAAGAATTGCTTATCGCAGGTATTGGTTTCTATATCTTTCAGGACTTTGAGCATTTGCTCGAGTATTATTTCTCTTTCTGCCATAACGTTTTTATTTATTCAAATATACATATTTCCCTTGTTTTCTGATTCAGTCCATGAAAAAAAATAATGCCTACCTTTGTTTTGAAAAAATCAATTCATGAAAACCTTTCATTCCACAGGCCCCGGAGAAGAACGGGAAATGACTTTCTGGGAGCATCTGGAGGAGTTGAGGGGAACGTTATGGAGGATCCTCATTGCCATCATTCTTGTTTCCATTCTGGCGTTCACCTTTAAAGAAATTCTTTTTGACCGGATCCTGCTGGCTCCGAAATCAAAAGATTTCATCACTTACCGTCTTTTGTGCCAATTGAGTGAAAAACTTTCCTTACCCTCTCTTTGCATTGATCCTTCCGGGTTCAATCTGATCAACATCAACCTTGCCGGGCAATTCATCTCCCATATGAATATTTCCCTGATCGCCGGCTTGATCCTTTCTTTACCTTATGTGCTTTGGGAATTATGGAGATTTGTCAAACCGGGACTGACTGTAAAGGAAATCAGGTATTCCCGTGGCCTGGTCACCATCACAACTTTTCTGTTTCTGCTCGGCGTAGCCTTTAGTTATTTCATCGCTGCTCCATTGATGATCAATTTTTTAGGCAGTTATGAAGTCAGTCCATCGGTGACCAATCAAATTGCCCTGACTTCCTATGTCAGCTCCATTAGCCTGATGACACTGTTGATGGGCTTACTGTTCGAGTTACCGGTAAGTGTGCTTTTCCTGACCAGAATCGGGATTCTGAGTCCGGGGTTTCTAAAAAAATACAGGAAGCACACCGCGGTGGGAATTCTGATCATAGCCGGAATAATCACCCCCAGTCCGGATGTTTTCAGTCAGTTCATTGTTGCGCTTCCGCTTTACGCGCTTTTCGAGCTTAGCTTGTTGATTTCGGGCAGGGGTATCAAAAAAATGGAAAATCTTGCAGGCTAGGCTTGTAACTTTCATCATCAGAAGGCGTCTAAACCGCAATTCACAACCATAAACAAAACATCATGGAATCAAAACGATTATACAGAAGTACGAGTGACCGGAGAATTGGAGGCGTAGCCGGCGGTCTGGGTGAATATTTTAATATGGATCCCCTTCTGGTCCGGCTTATTTTTGTAGTCTTATTCTTTGCCGGGGGAGGTGGTGGCATCATTTACCTGATCCTTTGGATTGTCACACCTGAAAAACCCATTGATCCAGAAACAACCATAAATCATTATACCATGGAAACACAGCCAAGTCAACCTCAGGAAGGTCATGAACCTTTGCAGAAACCCACGCGCAGAAAAGGCAGTTTGATCGGCGGACTGGTGCTTATCACCATCGGAGTGCTTTTTCTGATTGATGAATTCATCCCGAATATCGATTTTGGCGACCTTTGGCCAGTCATTCTGATTGTGATCGGTATCGGTTTACTGATCAATACGGTAACATGTAAAAAACAAAACAATTAACACTTTCAACCTATGAAATACAAACATGTTTTTTGGGGGGTACTGCTCATCGCGATCGGGATTCTGTTCATTTTAAATAATATCGGGTTCTTCGAATTTGGATGGCGTACCATATGGAATCTATGGCCATTGATCCTGATTTTCTGGGGAATTTCCATCTTGCCGGTAAAAGAATGGATCAAAATTGCGGGATTGGTTATTGTGCTCGCTTTTACCATCATCTTTTTCCAACGCCTGACGGATAGAACACCCTGGATGCATTTTGGTCATTTTAATCACGGGGGCTGGCACAGTGACTGGGATGATGATGAGGACAGTTCAGACGTTAGCGATACCGCCACTTTGAATTATAAGGAGCAGCATCTGAGTGTTCCGTTTGATTCCCTTGCGCGTAAAGGTTTTCTTTCCCTGGATGCGGCAGCCGGAAATTACAAGATCATGGGCAATACCGTTTATTTCCTTGATTTCAACAAGAAAGGGTATATCGGGGATTATTCCCTGACGACATCGGATGAGAAGAATGTTAAACGCATTATGCTTAAAACCCAGCGTTCGCATGTACGCAATAGTTTCAACAAAAACCAGGTTGACATAAAAATCAATGAAAAGCCCTCATGGGATCTGAATTTAAATATCGGGGCTGCAGAGATCATCATGGATTTGAGTGCTTACAAAATCGATACAGCGAATCTGAAAGCAGGCGCTTCATCCATCGACATCAAGCTGGGAGAAAGAAATCCTTTATGCGTCTGGACGTTCAACGCAGGCGCTTCATCCATTAAGATCAGCATCCCGAAAAACAGTGGTTGCCAGGTCAACTCGGAATCATTCATGGTCAGTAAGGAATTTGAGGGTTTTGAAAAAAAAGGAGACCGGATGTACCAGACCTCGAACTTCTCCATTAGTAAAAACAAAATTTATATTACCATAAAAACAGCCATTTCCAGCATAGAGATCAACCGTTATTGATCTGCTCCAAGAAAACCGGAAACGATCCTCAAAAATTCCTCCTGTGCGTCAGCGTGAACCCAATGAGAAGCATTTTCAATGGTCGTCACCACCGCCAGGGGGAATTTGTTCTTTATCTGAATCATATCCTGTTCAGTGATATAAAGCGATAAGCCGCCGCGAACAAACAAAGTCGGACCGTGAAAAACACCATTGGGTTCAATTTCTTCCATTATGGAGGGAAGATGCTGATCAATGGAAGCCAGATTTAACCGCCAATCAAGGGTTTCCCGGTCACGCCAATATACATTTTTCAGCAAAAACTGACGGACTTTAGGACTTTGAATTTTCTCCTTTAACTGAAGATCTACCGCTGATCTGGTTGTTGCCGTCGAAAAATCGACCCCGCGCATAGCATCGATAAGGATCTGGTGTTCCGGGCTGTCGGGGTATTTCCGGGGACTGATATCCACTACAACTAATTTTTTCACATAATCGGGATGATGGATGGCAAAGTTCATGGCAATTTTTCCACCCAGGGAATGTCCCATCAGATAAATATTTTGTAATTCATGGTCTTCCACCAGTTCGAGGATGTCATTTTCAAGCGCCTGAAAATTGAAAACAGGACTATGGGGTGACCTTCCATGATTTCTGAGGTCGGGGAGGCAGACTTCATGGCTGGTCTCAAATGCGCGGGCAAAGCTCATCCAGTTATCGGAAACACCAAATAAACCGTGAAGAATGAGCAAGGGATTTCCCTTTCCGAGTGAACGAAAAAACAGCTTCATTCAGGTTGGTTTTATTAACACAATTTTGTTGAAAAATAATCCTTTTCCCCGGTCAAAAATACATAAAAATGTTACCTATTTGCAATCGATTTTTATCAACGGAAAATTCAAACTCAGCGTATAAGAAATGGAAAAACTTCCAAGCGAAAAACCGCCCTCAGTCTCACCCGTAATCATTGAAGAAGAAGAGCCTCCAAGTAAGCACAGCTTCATTGATGATGCCTCCCTTATTGATGAATATTTAAAATCACGTTCGGATCGCGAAAAACCTGTCATCAGCGAGCGCTCTCTCAGGTTCCTGCAAACCTATTTTCCTGAAGCCACCGTCAAAGACTGGAACAACTGGCATTGGCAGATAAAAAACGCTGCCCGTTCCATTGAGCAATTATCCCGTTACATTTCTCTTTCCGATAATGAAGTCAGGCCGGATGCTGAAAATTCACAATCCTTACCCTTACGTATTTCGCCTTATTATATCAGTCTGCTTGATCCGCATGATCCGGAACAGGCCTTACGTAAGAGCGTGGTCCCTGTCTTTGATGAATTCCTGGTACATAACGGGGAAGCTGCAGATCCCTTATCGGAAGAACACGACAGTCCGGTGCCCAACATCGTACACCGATATCCCGACCGGGTTTTGTTCCTGGTCACCGGGTTCTGCTCCACGTATTGCCGTTATTGCACGCGAACCAGAATGGTGGCCAAGGATAAATGCCATATCGGGCTCAAAGTATGGGAAGCAGGACTGAAATATATCGAACATCACCCCGAGGTACGCGATGTACTGGTTTCTGGCGGTGATCCGCTTACCATGCCTGATCTTCATATAGAGTATCTGCTTTCCCGTTTGCGCAGTATCCCTCATGTGGAGATCATCCGTATCGGCACCAAAGTCCCGGTGGTCCTTCCGCAACGTATCACCCGTCCCCTGGTCAGCATGATGAAAAAGTATCATCCCTTGTACCTCAGTATTCATTTTACACATGCTGACGAAATTACTCCGGAAGTAAAGGAAGCCTGTGACAGACTCAGCCTGGCGGGAATTCCGTTGGGAAGCCAGACCGTATTACTCAAAGGGATCAATGATGACATTCAGGTCATGAAAAATCTGATGCATGCCTTACTGAAGATCAGGGTAAGGCCATATTACCTGTATCAATGCGATCCGGTGGTGGGTTCGGGTCATTTCCGCACAACCATCGAAAAAGGGCTGGAGATCATCAAGGGTTTAAGGGGGCATACTTCAGGCTATGCCGTTCCTACTTTCGTGGTGGATGCCCCGGGAGGGGGAGGGAAAATCCCATTGCTGCCTGATTACTTCCTTGGACACGAGAATGGATATGCCTTGTTGAAGAATTACGAGGATAAAATTTTCAGGTATCCTGATTTTCCTATCTGATATGACCATCGGACTCACTTACGACCTAAGGTCGGATTATCTCAGGGAAGGATTTACTGAAGAAGAAACGGCTGAATTTGACAAGGAAAGCACCCTCGAAGGGATTGAAGCTGCACTTCATAAGCTGGGTTATGTTACGGATCGTATCGGGCATTTGCGTCAGCTTATGACAAGACTGCAAAAGGGCGACCGTTGGGACCTGGTTTTCAATATTTGTGAAGGAATGTATGGCATCGGACGGGAAGCTCAGGTTCCCTGTGTTTTGGATGCCTTTCAGATTCCCTATACGTTTTCCGACCCCCTTGTACTCTCCCTCACCCTGAACAAAGCCATGATTAAAAGGGTGTTGCGGGAAATCGGGATTCCCACACCCGATTTTACTTTAGTCAGGGATATCAACGACATCGCGGAAGTAAGCTTGCCCTATCCTTTATTCTTTAAGCCCAACGAAGAGGGCTCGGGCAAAGGGATAGATTTTCAATCCCTGGCCACCACCCCTGAAGATTTTAAAAAACATTGTTCTGCCCTGCTCGGGAGGCTGAATCAAGCAGTGCTTGTGGAGACCTTCCTGCCCGGAAGGGAATTTACTACAGGTATTGTAGGAACAGGCAACCATTGCCAGGTATTGGGTACGCTTGAGATCGTGTACAACCCCAGTATGGAAACCAAGATTTACTCCTATGAGGTGAAATCCAATTATGAAAAGTATGTCACCTACCGCATTCCTGAAGAAACCATACTCGCCAGCTGTGCCGATCTGGCAATAAAAATATGGAAAGAACTGGGGGGAAGGGATGCGGGCAGAATCGATCTGAGGATGGACGAATCGGGAAGGCTGAATTTTATCGAGATCAATCCTCTTCCCGGATTGAATCATATCACTTCCGATCTTCCGATATTATGCTATCACAACCATCTGACTTTTGATTTTTTAATCGAAAAAATCATTCACTCCGCTCTTCTGAGAATCACTTAACTTTATCCTTATGAATAGGTTAGCTGTCATACTTTTCAATAAAATATCAAAAAATCCGGGGGAAGATGAACTGGATGTGCTGGAGCAGGTGGAAATTGTTCAAAAAGCATTGACCGGTTTAGGGATGAAGGTGAAACAGGTACAGCTTGACCTGGACCTGAAAAAAGCCATGGCTGTTTTGCGGAAGTTGAATCCACTGCTGGTCTTCAACCTGGCTGAAACCATTGAAAATCATGGAGAATTTGCCTACTTCGCGCCTGCCCTGCTGACGCATCTGAACATTCCTTACACCGGTTCCCATCTTATCGCCATGTTTTTCGCCTCCCATAAAGTCAGGGCAAAAATCGAAATGAAAAGACTCGGGATTCCTACTCCGGGATGGATCATGCTTGATGAGCTGAAAAAGCTGGATAAAAGGAAAAAATACATTGTCAAGCCCATCTGGGAGGAAGGTTCTCTTGGCCTCGATGAAGACTGCATTTTCAAGGGAAGCGATAAGAAATTTACAGAGGCGATAGCCGGAAAAAATAGAGATTATTTTTTTGTGGAGGAATTTATAGAAGGCCGGGAATTCAATATTTCCATCATTGCCGGTAAAAATGGGCCGGAAGTGCTGCCTTTTGCCGAGATGACCTTCATTGATTATCCTAAGGACAAACCACGGATCATGGGATATACTGCCAAATGGAATGAGCATTCCTTTGAATATACTCATACCCGTCGTACCTTTGAAATTTCCGGTCTGGATCAATCCGTTCATCATCAGATGGTCAACATCTGTCAAAAATGCTGGAATGCCATGGGACTGATGGGTTATGTGAGACTGGACTTCAGGATTGACCGGGATGGGAATCCTTACGTCATCGATATCAATGCCAATCCCTGTCTGTCGGGTTCCGGCGGATTCATGGCCGCCTGCGAAAGAGCTGGGCTGGATAAGCTTGAAGTCATGAAAAGGATAGTTGAAGAAGCACTGGGATATCCCTTACCTAATTTTAAAACATAACCCATGACAGAAGAAAAGATGATCACCTTCAGAACTGAGCTCAGGGAGGAAGATATTGCGTGTGTGCGGGATATCATTCTGTCCACCGACTTTTTCTATGACATAGAAGTTCCGGTGGCCCTTGAGTTGGTCCAGGATGCGCTTGAATACGGGGCACAGAGCGACTACCACGTCATTTTTGCCGAGCTTGGCGGGGCAACCGTTGCCTATAGTTGTTTCGGTCCTATTGCCGGGACGGAAGGCAGCTTTGATCTTTACTGGATTGCCACTCATAACGATTCCCGCGCCAAAGGGGTTGGGAAAGCCCTGCTGGAGGAGACTGAACGTGTCATCCGTCAGATGGGAGGGCGATTGGTCATCGCCGAAACATCCACCCTTGAGAAGTACAAACCCACCCGTTCATTCTATGAAAAAACGGGTTATCTGCTGGAAGCTGAAATCAGGGATTACTATAAAATCGGCGACGGGAAAGTGATTTATGTCAAACGGTTTTAAAGATATTGTTGTTGCAATTGACGGATGAGCCGGGGGGTTAATTTTTCCTTTTTCCGGATATCTTCGAATTTTCCGAGTAATTCTTCCACAGTCAATGTTCTTTTTTCCGCTGCATTCATCTCATCAATGATTCGGCCATGATGCATCATGATGGTTCTGGTTCCCAGCTCCAGCGCCTGCTGCATAGAATGTGTCACCATCAGGGTGGTCAGGCAGTTTTCCGCGACAAACCTTTGAGTCAGACGAATCACTTGTGTGGCCGTTTTAGGATCCAGGGCAGCGGTATGTTCATCCAGTAACAATACCTGAGGAGGTTTCATCACTGCCATCAGTAAGGTCACAGCCTGCCGCTGCCCCCCGGACAGGGTCCCCACAACATGGTCAATTCTGTCTTCCAGCTGCATTTCAAGAGAAGAAAGTTTTTCACGGAAACTGTCCTTTAGTTTTTTGGTCAGGCTGATCTTCGGGAATCGGGATTCCCCGCGGAAATAAGCCATCAGCAGATTTTCTGCCAGGGTCATTTCCGCAGCTGTACCGGCATAGGGATTCTGAAAAACCCTCGAAATGTATCTTGCCCTTTGAAAATCCTTAGTGTTGGTAACGTCTTTCCCATTTACAAAAATTTTTCCCTGTTCAGGAATGACATTCCCGGCTATCGCATTCAGCAAGGTTGATTTACCTGAGCCATTGGTACCGATAACGGTTACAAATTCCCGGGGATGAATGCTGAAATTGACCTCAGCGAGTGCATCCACCTGATCCACCGTATTGCGATTGAATTTAACAACGATATTTTGCAATTCGATCATGGCTTTCCAACTTTCAGTTCAGGATTCAGCAGCGAAGAATCCTCCAGAATATATGGTTTTTTGGTCAGCACCCCATGGATTATGCTGGCATCCACTTTTTGAAGGACATCCTCGGGAATTTTGACCTTTAACAGCTGTTGAACATCATAATTAAGGCCGGTAATCTGATGCTTATATTTTTCGTAAGGGATGAGGGCGGGGTTCTCCCCTTTCAGGATTCTGTGTACGAGGTGAGCGGCCTGCTGTCCACTGACATAGTATTCATAACCGCATACCATCAATGGTCCCTTGGTGATACAGCCTGCATCTGTAGTAAAAACAGGAATCTTCTTCCTCATGGCAACCCCAATGACTGATTCAAGGGCATCTGAAACCGTCAGGTCATTGATGAGAAGAAAGGCTTTGATTTGTTTTGAAGCCAGTGCCTGTGCCGCTTGCTGAACCTCATGGGTACCCGAAACGGATAATTCCTCAAGGGTGAACTGAGGAAAATCTTTCAGGGCATTTTTAAAGTCCCTCAGGTTTGCTTTGGTATTGGGAAAAGCCGGATTGTAGAGGGTTGCGATTCGATGATTCCCCGGAAAGATCCGGGTGACAATCTGCAGCAACTCCTTTACGGGGGCAGATCCGTAAATCCCTGTGATATTGGAAGGATGGTCAACAGGAGTTTTCCCCACACCAATGATAAAAGGGTCGGCCAGTGTGGCAAATACGACAGGTTTATGGTTAACCTTGTTGGCCACTGCTTGTGTGGAAGCAGTAGAAATCGGGACGAAAATATCGACCCCTTTACTGATAAACTGTTCGACGATTGTTTTGTTCGTCGGGATATCTCCTTCGGCATTTTGTTCCAGAATCATACAATTAATCCCTTCAATATATCCCAGTTTCTTCATCTCATCGCGGAACCCATCCCGGGTTCTTGTCAGGATAATACTTTCATTGGCCAGTATCAGTCCTATTTTGGGAATTTTCCGATCCTGTTCCTGCATATAAAACCTTTTATATCCCAGGACAAAAATAAAAAGCAGCAGGGCAAGGGAAAGAAGCAAAAGCAAAGGTTTCCGGTATTTTCTCATCCAGGTGAACACCTTGCCCGGGGGCAGGGATTTTTTGCCAAAGGCTCCGGAAACAACCAGGGTGATCAAGACGAAGAAAGCCGTAAGGATTTTCAGGTCGTTAGGGTCAAACCCGATCATCAATGCAGCAGCTACAGAAATCCGGAAAATTACCGTTCCGATGATGACGGAGACGACACAGACGATCACCTTTCTACCGGGAAATAATGCCTGCCCGATGATGACGGCGGCAAGACTGTAAATGATTGAACCTATTCCCATCCCGATGTCTGCAAAACCCTGATACTGGGCTACCATGGCTCCCGATATGCCCACCAGTCCGTTGGAAAAAGAAAGTCCTGAAATTTTCATCCGATCAACACTGATGCCCTGGGCCGATACCATGACCGGGTTGTTTCCCGTGGCCCGCATGGTCAATCCGAAATCTGATTTCAGCAACCAGGTCATCAATAACCAGAAAAGGATCATGATGAGCAGAAAAAGTATGCCCGTCCACCATTCAGGATCGAAACCGGGATTGTATATTTCAAACATCCATTGTAATGTAGGTTGATTCAGGAGGGAAATATTCGACTTTCCCATGATATGCAGGTTGACAGAATATAAACCGGTCATCACGAGTATTCCCGAAAGCAAACCATCCACTTTGAATTTTGTATGGATGAGGCCGGTGAAAAAACCCGCCAGAGCGCCGGCCAGAAAGGCTACAGGGATGGCAGCAACAGGACTCCAGCCATGGATGATCAAGACAGCCCCGATGGCAGCGCCGGTAGTAAAACTGCCATCGATGGTGATATCCGGAAAAGCATAGTATTTATAGGTAATATAGGTTCCCATGGTCATAAACGCATAAAGAAAACCAAGGTTTACCGCTCCTATCCAGACTTCCATCAGGAATTTTTTAGCTTGACAATCCCGAGAAAGCCACTTTTTATCCCGGAATCAGGCAATAAATGAACAACTTTCTCCACTTCAAAGTCCCTGCAAACCCTTTCCGTTTCGGTATAAAAATCCCCGATCTGATGACTGATCAGGCGGTTGTTAAAAACCGCTGCATGGAAATGCATGGGAAGATCGACGGGGAATAATTTTTGTATTTCAGGGCTCAGGGGGGTATTTTCTCTGAAGGCGAGGCCAACGGCAATCAGGGTTTTATTGACATCCTCCGCCTCGAGGGAAAAATCAAGCCATTGGGTCAAATGAGCGGTATCGAGAATGTGTTCTGTCGCAGGTTGATTCCCGAGGATGGGAGATTTCTTCAGCGACATGCCGAGTATTCCGCCGCTACGGCCCAGAATCACCACCCCAAAAAGACCGGAAATGGATAACATCCCTGCAGCCTTGACCAGGGTTTTCAGGCTCGGGATTTCATGCCCTGCTTCAAAATGGAGGAGGGTAGAAAAGTCCCCGTTAAAACCGAAGCCATGAAGGAAGTTCACGGCCTGTTGTGAATCTTTTGAATAATAGGCATAATCAATATAAGGATTCCTGACAGCAGGATAAGAAAAGAAATGATGCCCGATGACGATGGATTCACCGAAAAGGTTTTTACATTCTTCAAAATCATTGCCCAGCACAGCCAGTCCGGCGCCATAACGGATATCACCCTGCTGCATTCTTACCACATCCCCGCTTTCAAAGGATGAAGTTTTCAATTTATCGGACAAGCCTATTCCAAAACAATGTCCCGGATCCGTTTGTTGTTTCAGTACAGAAAACTTTATTCCCTGGAATTCAAAGAATTCCGGTTTTTCCTGAGGAACAGAGGGTTGGATAAAATCGCTAAGGGAAACACCCTGAGGCAGAATATGCAAGTATTTATCCATCCCGCTAAGGTGGAAAACCTCATTGACCTGGGGAGGCACAGAAATAAGGATCAGTTTTCCGCCGATCTGGGACAATGTTTTATGTGTTTGAAGGACAACCCTGAGACCGGCGCTGCTCATATAGGAAACTGCAGACAGGTCAACGGCAAGGAAGCGTTGTCCGTCGACTGCTTCCGTTTCAAAGGTTTTGCGGATTTCCGCAGCAGTCAATCCATCGAAACGTCCTTCTATGGAAATGACCTTTAGATCATCCTGACGGTATGAATGAATTTTCATCGCTGTCCGGAGAAACGGATCACCAATAGCGTAATATCATCTGATTGAGGGACTGCTGTTGCGTAAACGCTGATATCCGACAGAAGGGATTTAACGATGCCTTCCAGGTCGCTGTTGTACTGTTGTTTCAGAAACAGTTCCAGCCGTTCTTCTCCATAGGCCTTATCCGCTTTATCAAACGCCTCAGTCACCCCGTCGGTATACAGGAACAAGGTATCTCCCGTTTCCAGTTTTGTCGTTTTTGAACGGAATTCAAAATTTTCCATACAACCCAGGATAGTACCTCCGGTCATTTCAACTTTTCTCAGTTCATCTTTGCCGATCACATAAGGAGCATTATGGCCCGCGTTCACATAGACCATGTCACCTGTTGTGGTATTTAAAATACCATAGAAAACCGTCACGAACATGCAGGAAACACTTTCGTTACACAACAGGTTATTGACATAATGCAAACATTCATCCGGGGGAATTCCTTTCAGTCCTGTTGCGCGGATCAGGGTGCGGCTGACCGCCATAAAAATGGCGGCGGGCACTCCTTTCCCGGAAACATCACCGATGACAAACCCCAGATGGTTATCGTCAATCATGAAAAAATCATAAAAGTCACCCCCGACTTCCTTGGCGGCTACCATGGCCGCATGGATGTCAAAATCATGACGGCCGGGAAATGGAGGAAAGACTTTGGGAAGAATGGCTTGTTGTATTTCCCGGGCAGTCTGCAAATCATACTGAATGGACATCAACTGATCATGTTCTTCCAGGGAGGTCCGGATCTGGACAATTTCTTCCATGGTCTTGGAAATCGTGATCTCGAGGTCTTCAAAGTTGATCGGTTTGGTTAAAAAATCAAATGCTCCGCGGTTCATGGCCGTTCGTATATTATCCATGTCGCCATAGGCAGAAACGACCACTGTTTTCAGGCTGGGGTTTTTCAGCTCCTTGAGTTTCAGCAGTAAAGTAAGTCCATCCATTTCCGGCATATTGATATCCGACAGAATGATGCCGATTTCCGGAAATTCGATCAGTTTTGTCAATGCATCGAGACCATTAAAGGCAAATACGAAATCATAAACGCCATCCCTTATCTGACGGCGAAATTTCTGACGAATCAGGGGTTCGAGGTCGATTTCATCATCGACTACCATGATCTTTATGGAGGAAGGTTTAGAATCTGACATAGGAGGATGATTTGTAGGCTTAACTGCTTCAAGCTTTTTGTAAAATTATGCTATTTCAGCAAATATCAAAAAAAAAAAATAAGTTTTTTGAAGCATATTTGTTTAAATTTGGTTGAAATAAAACCTCTATATTTACCACCCATGACATCGTCAAGCTTTCACATCAACCCCTTTCCAGGCATACGGAGCTATGAGATTGAAGAGGATGAGCTTTTTTTCGGCAGGGAACAACAGGTAAAGGAATTGATCGAAAAATTATCTCACACTCGTTTTCTGGCCATTGTGGGATCCTCGGGTTGCGGGAAATCTTCTCTCATTAAAGCCGGTTTGATTCCTACGCTTTTGAAAAACAAATTTGATGTTTTACCTAAACGTTGGCAGCTTTCGATTTGCAGACCCGGAGATGACCCCATAGGCAACCTGGCCAAGACCCTGACAAACGGTTTTGAGTCATACGAACCCATTGAAAAAATACTGAAGTCAGGGGCAGATGGCTTGGTCAGGGTGCTCAAACAGAAGGAGGCAGAGGTATCACATCTGCTTTTTATAGATCAGTTTGAAGAGCTTTTCCGTTTCAAAAAATCCCGTGTCAGTTCAGACAGTTCTCTTGAGGCAGCCCATTTTGTGGATTTGTTCACCTTTACGGTCAGACAAACAGAGGTTCCTGTTTATATCGTCTTATCGATGCGTACTGATTTTCTTGATGACTGTACCGAATACAGGGGGTTAAGTGAGATGATCAACCGGGGATATTACCTTGTTCCAAGGATGAAAACGGAAGAGAGGAGAATGGTCATCACCGGTCCCATTCAAGTCAAAGGCGGCAGCATCAGCGAAGATCTTGTGCAGCGATTACTGAAAGACGTGGGGGAAGATCCGGATCAGTTACCGATTTTACAGCATGCGCTCATGCGTACCTGGGATTACTGGTCGTTGAACCGCATCGGGGAACAGCCCATTTCCACCACCCATTATGAAGCCATCGGAACGATGAAAGAAGCGTTATCGGTGCACCTTGAAGAAATATACAGCGAACTTAAAGATCAGTCGAGTAAATTCCTGGCCGAGAAACTATTCAAGGCGCTGACAGATGTCGGGACCGATAGTCGAGGTACCAGAAGACCTACCCAGCTTCACGAAATCTGTACGCTTGCCGATGCCAGAACCGAGGAGATGGGGAAAGTCATCGACAGCTTCCGGGAAAAAGGAAGGGCTTTCCTGATGCCTCCGGTCAACATCGGAATCAATCCGGAGACCACGATTGACATCTCTCATGAAAGCATCATGCGGGTATGGATACGTTTACGAAAATGGGTAGAGGAAGAAAACCAGTCAGCTCAGTTGTACCTGCGTTTATCCAAATCAGCAGAACTATACCAGGAAGGAAAAACCGGTTTATGGGTCAATCCCGAGCTTCAGTTAGCCCTTCAGTGGAAAGAGCATAACAAGCCCAATGCCACCTGGGCCATGCGATATGATCCGGCTTTCGACCGGGCCATTACCTTTCTCAATTATAGCAAAAAACAACATGATCTTGAGATTGCCAGAAAGGAAAACCAGCAAAAGCGCAACCTGAAACGTGCCAGGAATTTTGCCATTATCCTTGGAGCTGCCTCGGTCATTTCCATCCTGTTCCTGATCATTTCGCTAAATCTTCGTTTCAAGGCCGATGCCAGCAGGAAAGAAGCGCTGGAGAAACAGAAGCTGGCGATAGCCGCAAGTAAACGTACCGAAGAGCAGCGGAAAGAAGCCATATTGCAGAAGCGAATCTCCGATCAGCAGCAGGAGATCGCTCAACAACAGAAACTGATCACGGAACAGCAGCGGCAGTATGCCGTCAGGCAACAGGAAATCGCTCAACAACAGACCAAAGTGGCCATAACGGAAAGACAGAAGGCTGATCTGGCTAAGGGAGAAGCCCTTCAGGCAAGGGATGAGGCGCAGGTGCAGAAACAGGAGGCGGTGGTCCAAAAACAAATAGCCGATAACGAAAGGGTGAAAGCAGAAGAATCGGAAAAGAATACCCAGCGTTTGCGCCTGCTTTCCGTGGCCCGAACGATGGCCATACAAGCGATACAGCTTTCCGGGACGATGAAAGATGATCTTCCGGCTTTGCTCAGCATACAGTCATACCGCTTTAACAAAGAAAACCAGGGACAGGAAAATGATGCCGACCTTTATGCTGCTTTTTCAGCTATTCTGAATGACCAGACGGTTTTCCGCGGGCATGAAGATGCCGTCAGGGTCATTGCCTTATCAGAGGATGGAAAAACCCTGGTATCCTGCGGTGACGACGGTCATGTTTTTCAATGGGATGTTAACCATCCGACCTCAGTATCAGGGATGAAACTTCCGAAATCCAGCCAGGAAAAATTCCGCTCCCTGATCATCACTCCTGATTCAAAATATATCATTGCCGGCGCTTTCAGCGGAAAACTCTTCCTTTGGAAGCCCGGGAAACCCGACGAACTTCCCCGGGTGATACAGGCGCATTCAAAGGTGATCAACGACCTCGTATGCGATCCCTCAACAAAACAATTCTTCAGCTGTGGCGCCGATGGGAAAGTGTTTCGCTGGAGCTATTCCGGCGACCAGACTGGCAAAACCCTCCTGGACTCCCTGAAAACATCCATCCATGCCATGGTCCTTGACCCTGAAAGGAAACTGCTGATTTATGGCGGAGCAGACGGGCGAATCAGACAGATTGACCTGAACGCAAAAAAAACTGATCCTGTCATCATTTTTTCATCCAGTGATCCTATTCTCTCCCTGGCCATCAGTCGTGACGGGAAAAAATTTGCCGCGGGATTTTCAGGTGGTTCGATCCGGATATGGAATACTTTGAATTTCAACGAAAAACCCATTGAACTTATCGGCCGACATTCTTCCGGTGTGACCGCTCTTGCCTTCAGCATGAAAGGAAACTACCTGGCTTCTTCCGGCTATGACCGTTCCATCAAGGTCAGCGGAATCCCATACGGGGAAGGGAAACCTGTTTCCATCGTAAAACATGACCTCTGGGTGTATGATCTTGGTTATTCCCCTGACGACAAGCATCTGATCTCCTGCAGCGCCGATAAAACCATCCGGATTTTTTCCACCAACTGCTCCGATATGGCCAATCGTTTGATTCAGACCATCCACCGGAACATGACCAGGGAAGAATGGAATAAATATGTCGGTGCGGATATTCCTTATGAAAAAACAATCATGAATCTGCCATAAATAAAATATAGATATTAAAAGATTTTTGTACATGGATAAACAATACCGGCTGCTGGTTTTCATATTCTTTTTTCTGAGTATTTCATTATCCGGGATCATACAACCCCTTAGTCTGGAGGCACAGAATTGCAGCGATGTCAGCCTGAATGATGCCCGAAAATATTATGAGAACGGCAGGTTCAACGACGTGATCCTTTCCCTGAAATCCTGTATTGCCAAAGGGTTCAATGAAAAACAGAAAGTGGAAGCTTATCGCCTCCTGGCCATGACTTACCTGGCCATTGATTCCAACGATCAGGCTGCTTCGGTCACCAATTTTCTGCTCCAGATCAATCCTAATTATGAGGCTAACTTATTCGATCCGCCTTCCTTTATCAAACTTGTTAACACCCTGAAACTTTCAGGAGGATCACAGGTTGTTACCTCTGTTTCCAAGAAGGCTGAATCCATCTACGAAGCTCCGGCTACCATTGTCGTGGTCACTCGGGATGAGATCAAAAAGCGGGGTTATAACGACCTTGTTGAACTGCTCAAGGATGTTCCGGGTTTCGATCTGACGATGTTTTACGGGCCTGAATATGCCAATGTTTATCAAAGGGGATTCCGACAGAACAATACGGAAAAGACCTTATTATTATTTGACGGCATTGAGGAAAACGACTTATGGACAAACTGGGCTTACATTGACCGGCAATATCCTTTATCCAATATCGACAGGGTTGAAATTATCTATGGTCCGGCCTCTACCATGTATGGTCCCAATGCTTTTGCCGGCGTGATCAATGTAATCATGCGAAATTCCGCAGATGCGATCAAACCAGGCAAGAATATAGGGATCAGCGCCAATGTGAATGTGGGGACCTATAAAACCGGATCCGTGGACCTGAGTATCTCGGGAAAACACCGGAACATCTCTTTCACGGTTACGGGACGACTGTTTCACTCTGACGAAATGGACCTTTCCAGTCAGCAATATTTTGATTACAATCCGGATGTTTATAACCAGGTTGACTACCATCAACTCCTCGACATCAAGTCGGGAGCAAAACAATACCTGATCGACAACAAACTTCCCTTTTCAAATCCGTATTATACCCTTTCAGCCGATTCCAGCCAGCTTAGCCTGACCTCCCTGGGCGAAGAAACTGCGCGAAACCTCGATAAGTCGGCATACAGCCAGGTTGTCAACGGACATCAAATAGGTTTTACAAACCAAACCAATAGCTGGCTGGTCAATGCGAAAGTCAAAATCGGAGGTTTCACCCTGGGGTTTCAAACCTGGAAATACAGCAGGGGAGGAACTACTCAATACACCGATACCTATGTGGCGGGATCGGCAAACGGACAAACCTGGGTTCCTCAGCTTTCTTTCTTTTATGCCAAATATGAAAATCAGCTCAGTGAAAAAGTCTTCCTTTCCAATATCACCACTTACCGTATCCATGCAGTAACTGATGATACCCGGCTGGTTTATGTATCCAATTATGCCAGAGGCAATAAAAAATTGCCCGATCTTATCAAGGACACCCCTCCGGAATGGATTACCCAATATAACTACCAACTGTCAAAGCAGCTCCGTAACGAGTTCAAGATTATTTACCGGCCGAATTCGCGTTTTGACCTTGTTTCCGGACTCGAGATCCGTAACAGCACACTCCAGGGTGCCTATTACAGCAGTCTGACCCCTACCCCACAGGATTCAGCGGTTATTCTTCCTTCTCCCAAAGGAGGCAATGATTTTAACATCTGGGATGTCGGTGTTTATTCCCAGGGAACTTTTCAGGCTTTCCGGAAGTTTAAAATCACCTTCGGCCTCAGGTATGATTACAATAAGGTACGTGATAACGACGGGTTCGGGAGTGAATTGAGTCCCCGGGTAGCCCTGGTGTATTCCCCTGGCAAATTCACTTTCAAAGTGATCTACTCCAGAGGGATTATGAATGTTTCCAACTGGACCAAATATTCCGCCATCGGGAACCGGATTCCTAATCCCACCCTGAAGACCGAGGTAATCCAGAATATAGAAATCAGCGCGGGCTTCCGCCTCAACAAAGATTTCCAGGCTGATGTAACGGTATATCGCGATTATATCAACAATGTAGTCGGTACTGTCCCTGTGGAAGGTAGCGGAGGAAAGGTACAGAATTCCAATATCGGTAAATTCCGTATTACCGGGGTTCAGGCCAACATCACTTACCAGTATGAAAGTTTCTCTGCCTATTTCAATTATACTTTTTGCGATCCCAAACAAACCTATTCTGAAAAAGGAGAGGTGGATAACCGTGTGGGAGATATCTCCAGTCACCAGTTCAACCTCGGCGCAAACAAATCCTTTTTTGATCAACTGAACCTTAACCTGAGGTTGAATTTTGTCGGGAAACGTCCGACCGGTGAAGGAACTACCGTTCCTTTGAATTTCGATACTTTCCCTGCTACCGCTATTCTGAACGGAGCGGTTACTTATGAAAACAAGAAGATCGTCCCGGGACTTGCCCTTCAATTGGTCTGCAACAATATTTTAAATACTGCTTATTTTCACCCGGGCACAAAAGCTGCTGACGGAATTAACAGCCCAACGGAAATCCTTCAGCGTGGAAGGCATTTCCTGCTCAAACTATCGTATGAATTCTAACTCTATTGATGTATGATGTTAACCGGAAAAATCAGTGATACAGAAAGTGTTTGGGGGGGATTTTATACCCCGGAAAAAATCAAGGACAGGCACAGGAATGCGCTCAGGATGGTTGTTTTTGGAAGCGCCATCGGAGGAGAGCTCATCCTGAAATCACTGATCCGGTTTGAGCAACTGTACCCTGAACAATTGACCATAGTGGGGTTGATAACGGACGACCCGGCTGACCCGAAAGCAAAAATATCACTGAAGAGAAGAATCTGGAACAATTATACCCAAGCAGAGGCGACAGAACTCATGAACAGTATCATCCATACCGCTCTCAGCGCCGGGATTCCCTGTTACACGGGAAAGGTAAAAACCGAGTATTTCAGAAGAATCTTTTCAGCATGGGACCCGGAAGTGCTGATCATGAATTGTTTCGGACAGAAACTTGATGCCTTTCTATACGACTACCCGTCATCGGGAGCCTTTAATTTCCACCCTTCCAACCTTGCTTGTAACATCGGGGTCGGGGCACAACCCTTTCAGGAAATTATGCATCATGGCTTAGACACTTCACCGATTGTCATTCATAAGGTGACTGAAATCATAGATGCCGGTCCTGTTGTGGGCATTTCCCCGGAAATGAATATCCGCTTGAAGGACGGGCGGTACCCTTCCAGCATCCTTTCTCTTCTTGCCAAGATCAACAGCATCTCCGGCTGGATGACCATTGATCTCCTGCTCGAAATCCTTGAGCGGAAATCCCGGGGAGAAAAGGAAGTGTTGACAAGCATTGATTTCAACCGAAAAATCCCGGATTTCATCAAACAAAAACTGTCGGAACCCGTGATTGACGATTTGTCGGAATCCTATGAATTACCGCTTCATCCGAAAATCACTTCATCAAATCCATGACATGAAGCAACAAAACTGGATACTGAAAACCCTGAATATCAGAAAAGAGGAAGTCAATGCTGTCTTCCTGATGGTGGTTTTCTCCTTTTTTGTGGGATTGTCTCTTTCATTTTATTTTACCGCTTCCAATGCCATCTTTCTGAAGCATTTCCCCCCTAAGATGATCCCTGTTTCCTTTATTGCTTCAGGGATTATCGTTTGTTTTGCATGGTGGATATTTTCACTCATCGATAAAAAACTGAGTTTTTCAAGTCAGGTCAACTTCAAATTTCTCTTTGTTTTTATCACTGTCATGGCGATCAGTGCGGGAGTCTGGGCTTTCGACACAAAATGGCTGGCCTTTATCCTGTACACCTGGGTCAGGGTCATGGTGTACATCACCCTGGTCAATTTCTGGGGTATGGCCGGAAAACTTTTTAACATCCGTCAAGGGAAGCGAATATTCGGGTTAATCAGCGTTGGGGAAGTCATATCCATCATCATCGGGTATTTCTCCATTCCCCTTATCCTCAGGTTCCTGAAAACTCCGGATTTGCTTTTCCTGTCGTCAGGATCACTGTTTATTTGCCTGATGATGGTAGTCATCATTTTCCGGACATTCAAAGACCAACTTCAGGGCAAACCGCTGGTATTAAAGCAGGAACATAAAACCGGGAAATCCGAGTGGAATTACCTGAATCTGATCAGAAAGCCCTATTTTCTGCTCATTTCACTCATGGCCTTGATGCCGATTTTCGGTTACCTTTTCATTGATTATCTGTTCCTTGCCCAAACCAAAAAGGAGTTTGTGAACAATCCCGAGACCATCGCGAGTTTCTTCGGGATCTTTCTAGGTTTCGTGGCGATTGTGGAATTAATCTTCAAGCTGTTTTCAGGAAGATTTCTTGACAAATATGGTTTGAAACCCAGCCTCGCTTCCCTGCCTGTTATCCTCGCCTTCAGTGTTATCCTGGCGGCCGTTTTCGGGAGCATGTATGGCCCCACGGGTCTTTTCTTTGCTTTTATCGCCCTGGCCCGTTTATTTGAAAGATCGGTAAGGGGGGCCGTGTATGAACCTGCTTTTCAATTGCTCTACCAGCCTGTCCCAAATGAACAACGGCTGGCTTTTCAGAACCAGATCGAAGGCATTCCCAAGGCGTTGGGGACCATCATCACCGGGATCATCATTTTATTGTTATCCGGCTTGTCTGCTTTTAATCTTGTTCATTTTAATTATTTTTTCCTGATTATTCTTGGCCTCTGGATATGGCTTGCTTTTAAGATGTACGAAGAATACCGCAGCCTGGTCAAGGCCAAAATCAATGAGGTCAGGCAGAGCAGTTTAAAAACCGGCGAATCGGAAATAGCCATCATTGAAAAAACACTGGGCAGCGCGAGACCTGATGATTTCCTCCGTATGGTTGAAGTTTTTGAAAAAGTGGCGCCAGCTTCCTTCCACCAGGCCTTGAAAGGGTCATTTCCCAATATTTCCGAAGAGATCAGAAAGGTTATACAAAAGAAAAGAGAAGCGGTTGAGAAAGAAATCCGTGAGGCAGAAGATTATCCTTTTGAATTTATGGTCCATCTGGCCCATGCTGCTGATCCCGAAACCCGGGAGCATGCAGCAAGATTACTCGGCCATTCTGGCCGTTACAACACTTATAAGATCCTGATTCTTCTCCTTAAAGACCCGGCATCCAGGGTTAAAAAAGCTGCCATGATATCTGCCGGCAGGATCCGGCGCTATGAACTCTGGCCCATCCTCATGGAACATCTCACCTCACAGGAATACGGGCATACTGCTTCCATTGCCGTTAAAATGATAGGAGCTCCCCTACTGGGTGAACTTGATCATTATTTCGATAAAATCTCGGATCACCGGGAAGCCCAGATCCGCATCATCCGGATTTATGAATCTGTGGGAGGTGAAAATGCCATCAGATTGCTAAGAAGCAAAATCAGTTATCCCGATAAAGATGTCCGTTTCCAGGTAATGCTTTCCCTCAGCAACCTGGAATACCATGCTTCCATTTCAGAAACTCCCTATATCAAGCAAGCCATTGAAGAATCGGCCGAAACCATGGTATGGATCATGGCCGCCCTGACAGATATCGGGGGATCCAGGGAAACGCTTACCCTCCAGAATGCCTTACTTCAGGAACTGGAAGAGAAAAAGGAAAATATATTCCTCCTTCTGTCTCTCCTTTATGAGGCCAGAACCATTCACCACATTCGTGAAACCGTTGAAAGCCAGGATGCCAAAGCCCGGATTTATGCCCTGGAGATTTGCGATATGACCTTCTCTGAAGAGATCAAGGATTTGTTCCTGCCTTTATTCGAAGATATTACGATACATGAGAGGGTACATCGCTTCCGCGATCGCTTCCCACAGGAAATACTCAGTCTGCAAGAAAGGCTGTACGAGATCATCAATACCGATCTGATCCGGGTTAACCGATGGACCAAAGCCTGCGCCATTGCTCTTCTTGGACAAACCCAGATGACAACTTCCGAAAATGCAGGGGCCATCTTTGCCGCCCAGATGGTCAATCCCGACCCCCTTTTATCAGAGATTGCAGCCTGGATGCTTTATAGCAGGAACAGACCCTACTTTGATGAAACCCTGAAAAGATTTGAGAAAAAAGCCTCTCCATGCACTTCCCGGATCATGAAAGCCATTCAAAAAAGAGAAAAAAAACAGGGCAGCCTGCTGTTCGAAAGAATCCTCAGCCTGAAAGAAAAACCACTGTTTGCTCCAATTCCCGAAATACATCTTGTAAGCCTGGCCATGAATCTTCATTATCAGGATGATCAGACTATCCCTGAAGATATTCTATTTGATTTTCTGACCGGCGATATCAACCTGACTGAAAGATATCTGAACCTGAGCACTAAAGAAAATGATAAACTGAATGACCATGAATAAGTCAATAATATTCTTTCTTCCCTTGCTCTGGCTTGCCACCCTGAATGGACTTGCCAAAGATGGAATGGAAAAAGGTTATCCCTTCCTGAAAAATTTCACCGCCCTCGAATATAAGGCACATGCCCAGAATTTTGCCATTGTCAGCGACCACAGGGGAATGATGTACTTCGGGAATTTTGCCGGGGTACTGCAATATGACGGATCGGCCTGGCGGCTGATCACCACGGAGAAAATCACCAAGGTTTCCGCTCTGGCCATCGACAGCACAGGAAAAATTTATGTCGGCGCCCGGGGGGAAATCGGCTTCCTTTCCACCCTGGACAAGGGGGAGATGGTTTTTCAATCCCTGCTGGCATCGGGTCAGGATAACATTCCTGATTTCCAGGAAGTCAACCACATCTATTGCACTCCCCATGGAAATTATTTCATCACCGCCCATGAGGTTTTTATCCTTAGGGATGGAAAGCCCGACCGCTGGCATTCCGATTCGGAAATTCTGGCCGGGTTTTACCTGAACCATCATCTTTATCTGCAGTTGAAGGACAGGGGATTGATGATATTCGACAATAAACGCCTCCTTCCCGTCCAGGGTGGGGAGAAACTGTCGGGCGTCACTGAAATCAAGGCCATGCTCCCTTATCGGGAAAATGAAACGATCATTGCAACGGGAACCCGGGGGCTATTCTTCCTGAAAAATAATGGTGTCATAGATATTCAGACCGAGGCGGATAATCTCTTTCATCAGAAAATCATCACTTCAGCCGTTCGTCTTTCCAATGGGGACTATGCTTTCGGCACTACCAGAGACGGGATTATCCTCATGGATCACGATGGAGTTATCCTTCAGATCCTGGATAAAAATGCCGGCCTGCTCAATGATTACGTCATGGATCTCTATGCCGATCCCTATGACCACCTCTGGGTTGCCCTGAATAACGGGATCAGCATGATAGAAATCCCTTCCCCCTTCAGCTATTTTGATGAACGTTCAGGTTTGAGCGGAGGAGTCATTCAAATTGAAAGGTTTGAAGGTGATCTTGTGGTATCGACCTATCAGGGACTCTACTTCTATGATTCACGAAAGTCGGAATTCACCGCAGTGCCCGGTATCCTTTCCGCTTGCTGGGGTGTGGCCCAACTGGGGAAAGAGTTATTGGCCGCCACTTCCCAGGGACTATTTTCTGTCAGGAATAAACAGTCCCATCTGATTGATGACCGTTTCTGCCTGTCGATCATTCCCTCTTCTTATTCCCCTTCTACTGTGTATGTCGGAATGACAGACGGGCTGATCCGGTACATGAAAGCAGGAAGCCGTTGGGAAACTTTCACTGTTCCCGGATTGTCAGATGAAATCCGCGATCTGCATGAAGATACCAGGGGTAATATCTGGGGCATCAGCCTGACCCATGGGGTATTCCGGTATTCCCCCGAACTGAAAAAAACCGACTTTTTCAATCAGCAAGCGGGGTTGCCAGAATCAAACAGCAGCAGCCTTAACCAGATCGATGGGAACATCCTGAATGCCACAAGGGAAGGAATTTTCCTGTTTGACGAAAAAGCCGGTGTTTTCAGACCGTATGCCTTTCTGACTCAGGATAGCAGCGCCGGTCATCCCTGGTTTACATCCCTGATCCAAGACCATCAGCAAAATATCTGGACCACCGCAGGAGATGAAACGGAACTGACGTTATACAAAAAAACAAAGGACGCTTACCTGTCCTGTCAGCTTCCTTTTCTGCCCCTGGAAGAGGTGGTAACCTGGACGATCTACCCCGAAACTGACGGATTGAACTGGTTTGGGGGTCCTGACGGACTGTTCTGCTACAATCCCCGGGTTTCCTCCTCCGGACAGACCATTCTTCCAGCCCTGATACGCAAAGTCACCATCCGCAATGATTCCCTGATCTTTGCAGGAAATATAACCGCCAGCAAGGATAGTCTGATCCTGACCCAAACCGTGATCCCTTACCAGGATAATAGTCTGCGCTTCGAATTCTCGGCCCCTTACTATGCTGTCAGAGGAGAGGTTCAGTTCCAATATAAACTTGAGGGATTTGAAGAAACCTGGTCGGATTGGACAACACAAAGCCATAAAGAATATACCAACATTCCCAAAGGGAATTTCATCTTTCGTGTCAAAGCCCGGAATGTATATGGAAGCATCAGTCCCGAAGCCACCTTTAGCATCAGGATACGCTCACCCTGGTATACCAAATGGTGGGCATACCTGTCGTATGTTCTCCTCTCGGGAAGTCTTGTTTACCTGATCGTCATCTATAGGAACCGACAGCTCCTGAAAGAAAAAAAAGAGCTGGAACACAAGATCCTTCAGCGTACTGCCGAGGTGGTCCAGCAAAAAGAAGAAATCGAACATCAGTCGTTAGAATTGGCCAACAAAAACGATGAACTTGAGAAGATCAACACCCTGGTCAAGTCCATCAATTCCGAAATTCATTTTTCCAACCTGCTGCAATCGCTACTCGAAAAAACCAAGATGATCAAGTCGGTGGAAAAAGCCACCGCTTTGGTACTTGATAAAGAAACCCATGTTTTTCGCTTCAAAGCAAGCTTTGGCTGGGATATCAAAATGCTGGAATCTGTCAAAATGGATCTTTCCCGGGCAGAAAAAAGTTATCTGAAAAACACCGAAGAAATCTATGAAGATATTTTCCTGAAAAAAGAATTCCAATCGTTTTCCGAAGATCCCGAAATGACCGCGCTTGAAATTCCGAAATCCATGCTGGTCATGGTGATCAAGGTGGAAAACAAGGTTGAAGCCTTTCTCATCCTTGAAAATATGAGCAGGAACAATGCCTTCACCGAACAGGACCTGAATTTTATCCGGAATTCCAAAGAGCATATCATCTCTGCTTTCATCAAGACCCGTATTCTCGAAGACCTGCAATCGACCCTGGAAAACCTTAAAGCCACCCAGGATCAACTGATACAGTCGGAAAAACTGGCTTCTCTCGGCCAGCTTACGGCAGGAATTGCACATGAGATACAGAACCCCCTGAATTTTGTCAACAACTTCTCCTCTCTTTCTGCTGATCTCGCGGATGAGTTAAAAGAAATCCTTGATCAGATCAAAGATACCCTTAAGCCCGGTCAATATGCAGACTTTGAAGAACTGATCCAGATGATCAAAGGCAATGTGAAAAAGATCAATGAACACGGTAAACGCGCGGAAAGTATCGTGAAAGGGATGCTACAACATTCCCGCGGACGCTCGGGTGAATTTGAATCCATCGAGATCAACAACATGGTGACGGAATACGTCAACCTTGCCTATCACGGGATGAGAGCCAAAGACAAAAGTTTTAACACCAGCCTGAAAACCAACCTTGATCCGGCCGTAGGGAAAGCCAGCATCATTCCCCAGGACCTCAGCCGGGTGATCCTGAACATCGTCAACAACGCCTGTTATGCAGTAGACGAAAAGTCGAAGAAAGGAATCCCGGGTTACAGTCCGGAAGTGCTCACCAGCACCCGAAAAGTCGGCGATAAGATCGAAATCCGTATTCGTGATAACGGCACGGGTATTCCCGATCATGTCCGTGAAAAAATCTTCCATCCATTCTTTACCACTAAACCAACGGGGAAAGGAACCGGACTGGGACTTTCCATGAGCTTCGACATTGTCACCCAGATCCATAAAGGCAAACTGGAGGTAATCAGCGGTGAAGGAGAATTCACCGAATTCATCATCACCATTCCCGAACAACATGCCTAAACGACTCCTGCTATACCTCTGCCTGCTTGCCACCACAGTTACCGGACAAACGGTTTTCAAAATAAACCAGTACAACATCATTTACACCGGCAACCTGATGCCGGTGATTACCTTGTTTACCAATTACCAGTTCAGTGAAAAGCTCAGCTTCACTTCCTATTTTTATGTGAATGCTTATAAGAAGAGCAGTTGGGGGGAGGGACTTTTCGGGCTTATCTATACCCCGGTCAGGGGAGTTTCCCTGGGATTTATGGGCGGTTTTCAGTCGAATGAAACCGAAATCTGGCGGATTTCACCCATTGTTATGTTAAGCTATAAAAAATTTTCCTTTTTCGGCGCCTTCGAATTCGGGGGAAAACGTTATCGATGGGATGCTATGGGTTTTTATTCCGTAAAATCGTTTAAATTCGGGGGGGAATTCATCCGTTACTACCAGATGTATTCCGCCGGACCCAGGGTGGAGTTTTCCTTTTTGAAGAAACAACCCATTACGGTTTTTTACAGCGCGTTGTGGGACTGGACTTATGGAAATTACTCCTCCATGTTTGGCATCTATACTGCTTTTGGTAACTTCCGGAAAATAGCATTACCGGATGACTAACAATAATAAAGGAAAAATGAAAAAGGAAAAATGAATAACGAAGTATTTAAAACCAGGATATGAAAGCTTTATTTTTTGATGGTTCGCTGAAAGTGAAAGAAGTAGAGAGACCCCGTCCCGGCGCAAATGAAGTACTGATCAGGGTCATTTATTCGGCCATCTGTAACACCGACCTTGAAATCATCAAAGGGTATATGGGTTTTCAAGGGATACCGGGGCATGAATTTGTCGGGGAAGTGGTTTCGGGAAAAAGCCCGTTAAAAGGGAAGATGGTGGTTGGTGAAATCAACTGTAGCTGCGGGTATTGTTATTTGTGCCAGACCGGCCGAAAATCACATTGCCCCAGCAGAGTGGTCCTCGGGATTGACGGCCACCCCGGTGTTTTTGCAGATTACATCACCCTGCCGGTTGAAAACCTCCATGTTGTCCCTGAATCACTGTCGCCTGAAAAAGCGGTATTCACCGAACCTCTTGCGGCTGCTGTGGAAATTATGGAACAAATCAGCATCAGACCATCCAGCCAGGTATTTATTTTCGGCGCAGGCAAACTCGGCCTGCTCATTTCCCAGGTTTTCCGCCTGAATGGTTCGCTTTACACCGTATTTGATATCCAGGCTGAAAAGATTACCATAGCGTCAAAAATGGGATTGCATTCCATGTTGTTGGATGACCTTCCTCCGGAAGCCCGGGCAGAGGTCTGCATCGACTGCAGTGGCAGCCCTCGAGGAATTATAACGGCATTAAATCATCTTTACCCCCGGGGAAAGCTGGTGCTCAAAACCACCGTGGCCGGACCGGGAAAGATCGACCTCAACCAGATCGTCATTCATGAGCTGGAGATCATCGGATCCCGATGCGGTCCCTTTGAGCCGGCCCTTCAACTCCTTACCCAGGGGCTTGTCAATCCTGAACCCATGATTTCCAAAGTATTTCCGTTTACAGACATTCTCAAGGCCTTCGATTATGCCCGTAAACCATCCAGTCTGAAAGTGCTGATCCGGCATTGACATCCCCTTTCCTGCCTTCTGGTCTGAGAAATAAACCAGATTTAAAATCTTGCTATTGTAAAAATACTGTCTAATTTTTTGACAGTAGTGTCTAATTTTTTGACACTATTTTTCTATAATTTCTCAGCAAACTTTTCTACTTTTCTGTTTATCAGCGCTTTAAAAACATGGCATGATAATTGTAATTCCCGGGAAAAAAAATACCCCCTTTACACTTTGTAAGCAAACATTGATCACCATAATCATACTCACGAACAAAAGAAAGGAGGCCGTGCAAAGATAGAATTAAAACATTACCATGAATTGATGAAGACGGGGTCTTCATCAATATTTTTGATTTTTCATAAGATAAAAACCTTGATTAAAAAAATAAAAATGAAGACAAAAAACGTAATACTGTTAACCCTTTTCCTGTTCTCCATGCATTTTATTGTATTGTCCCAGGATTTTATTCCGGGTCAGTTATTTGTTAAAGTTGCCGATAAAAGCGGAATTCCAACAATAAGCATTGATCCTCCTGATACGATGGTAATTATGTCAAATTTTGCAATACAGGAAATTTTTCAGCAAAATCATGTGTTTCGCTTCGAAAAAGTTTTCCCAAGTTATGATTATAATGGAAGACCGGATAATTATGGATTGAAAAACATTTATAAACTATCCTGCAATTGCGATGAAGAACAATTAATGACACAAATTCTTGATCACTCGGATCAAATGTACACCTATGTGGAAAAAATTCCAATTGATAAAATTGTCTATACTCCAAACGACTATCACCTTCAAGATCAGATACCGGTAAGCGGCCCTGATACAGCTTTAAATTTTATTCGCGCCGAATCTGCCTGGGAGTATACCCATGGCGATTCTTCGGTGTTGATCGGGATAATTGATGCGAAAATATTCAAACCCTGGAATCATGAAGATATCATCGGTAAAATTGCACACTGGGACACCATTGGTGGAAGTCAAGGTGATTTCCACGGGCTATTCGTTTCAGGTTGTGCTGCTGCCAATACTGACAATGGGATTGGGAAAAGCAGCATCGGTTTTAATTGCCGATTGATATTTTCCTCCCATATGGGTCATGGTTACCCGAATACCTTAGACAGTTTGTCTCAAATGGGCGCAAAAGTCATTAACCTTTCCTGGGGGCACTCTTCTTATCCATCTGCGACATATCAGGACGCTATCAACACCGTGACTGAGAACGGCACCCTTATTGTTGCTGCAGCGGCCAATGATTCTTCATATGATGGAAATTTTGGATATTATTTTTATCCCGCTTCTTATAAAAATGTGCTATCTGTGACCAGTATTGATTACAATTACAAATTTTTAACCTGGGATAATTCAATCCCTTATTGTCATCATAATTATAATGACTCTGTTGACATTTGCGCTCCAGGGTACCATGTTATGGGATTGTGGGATTCTTGTGAAAGTTGCTACAAGCGTTCATCAGGCACCTCTTTTGCTTCTCCAATTGTTGCAGGAACAGCGGGATTGATTTTTTCTATTAATCCATGCCTAAGTCCTGCCCAGGTAGTGAATATTCTTCAATCTACTTCAAACGACATTATATATACAATTCCTGAGAATTATCCTTTCATTGGCAAATTGGGGAGTGGGGCATTAGATGCAGGAGCGGCAGTCAAACTGGCCTATGATAATTATCGCCCTCAGGATTATGTAATCCATGACGGCGAAAGCATCACCTGGAATGAAAGCAAATATGTGGATCATTATATAGAAATAGAATCAGGGGGTACTCTTACAGTCCATGGCGATGTTTTTCTGAATAAAAATGCGGTAATCAATGTACACAATGGAGGCTGTCTTTTTGTCAATGGTGGTCGCCTGACATCAAATTGTTCCTGCTCTTTATGGTCAGGGATAAATGTTTGGGGGAACAGAAATCTCGGTCAATTTTCTACAAATCAGGGAAAAGTAAGCTTCAGCAACGGAGCGGTTGTCGAGAATGCAATCTATGCTGTCAGAACCATTAGACCCATCCCCAACTATGCCCCTGATTCTGAATCTTATGAATTGGACCACACCGGAGGGATAATTTATGCTGAAAACACGATATTCAGAAACAATGTCAAGGCTATATGGTTTCTTCCATACGAAAACCTCCGGCCCGACGGCCAAACAATCGTTCCAAATGTAAGTTATATACGAAAATGTCTTTTTGAGACCACAAGAAAATTCAATGATTCCACGAGACACCCTGTTTGTTTCGTGGATTTGAACGGGGTGAGAGGCATTCAAATTTCAGGTTGCACTTTCAGAAATACAAGCAGTTATTTCAAGAAAAGGGATCATATTGGAAATGGGATCAACTCGGTCAATTCCAGCTTTTTTGTTATTCCGGGATGTCAGGATGAAAACTGTGAGCAGATTGTCAAGGGAAGTTTCCAGAACCTGAATTACGGGATCAAAGCATTGGGCGCAAACCCTGTAAAACCAGCTTTTATTGATCGCAATATCTTCTCCGGAAACTATACCGGTGTATATCTTAAGGGAATGGTCTTATCCACCGTCATCCGGAATAATTTCTGGGTCAAACCATCCGACTCTTCTAAATACGATACCATTGGTGGATTGTATTTGGATCAATGTACCTCCTATCAGGTTGAAGAAAATACTTTTACTTCAAATTACTCCCTGGAAGCCATGCAAAGCAAAGCAATCAGACTTGGTTTGGTCGTTAATAATTCCGGAATTTATGATAACCGGATTTACAATAACAGGTTCGATAGTCTGAATGTCGGGATATTGGCGGAAAACAGGAACAGAAGTACTTATGGTGATTACGGACTTGAACTAAAATGCAATGATTTCATTTATCCGAACAAATATGACATTGCCGTCACCAGGAAAACAGGAACGTCTAATATGGGAATAAGAAACACTCAGGGTTCAAACGGGACAGATTCCAAAGATCCAGCTGGCAATACGTTCAGTTATACCTTAAATGCAAATGTGCCCTACAGCGACTTCTACAATGAATGTGAAAACCTGGTCTATTGGTATCACTATCATAATGGAGGAGCAAATGTCAAGCCGGAACATTACTCTGCAACCGTGAATCCACAATTCAACCAGAATAATTCACATGCATATATTAAAAACACCTGTTGTCCTTCCTCATTTTCTCCCGGAGGAGGAACAAGTATCATGGATCTGATTGCCAACATGAATCATGCAGAGGGAAATATTGATTCCATTTCCGGACTCCTTGCTTTATTGGTTGACGGGGGAGATACTCCGGGTACCGACGAATTCATCCAATCGAGCACTCCCGGGCAGACCATAGAAGTCAGGAACGATTTATTATCCAAAACCCCTTATCTTTCTGATTCGGTCATGTTAAGCGCCGCGACAAAAGAAGACGTTCTTCCTCCTGCCATTATTGCAGAAATTCTTTCGGCCAATCCTCAGGCTGCCAAATCGGATACTGTGATTCAAGCCCTTGAAAACAGGACTTTGCCCTTGACCGAGGAACAATGGGCGGCCATCGATCAGGGATTGTTTGTTATTGGAGCGAAAGAAACTCTTGAGACCAAACTGTCAGGTTTTCTTTCGGAATATCACGAGGCTTTAAAGAAGATCATCATTCATTACAGGAACGATTCCCTCAACCAGGCGGCAGGCGACAGCATTGTATGGTACCTGAATAAAGCAAACTCACTCAGTGCCAAATACATGCTCGCGTTCGAATATTTTGAAAAGGGAGATACCATGAGCGCTGAAAACACCTTGAACAACATTACTTCAGCCTTTAACCTCTCTTCTGCCGATCTTTCTGAACACGGACGGTACCTGTCTTATTTTGAACTGCTAAAACAGTTGAAAAGAGAAGGCAAATCAATTACCGAAACAGACAGTGCCCAGACTCAAATCCTTTATTCTTTATTGAACAACTCCGATGGGCTGGTTTCAGGCTATGCCCGCAATGTTTTATTATCAAAAGGGATTATTGATTACCGCGAACCCTACATTTTACCTGAAGAAGGGTATAAATTATCTGCCATCCGTCACAGGAATTTTAATGAGAAGTACGAATCCAGCCGGATGAAGGTTTATCCCAACCCTGCCCGAGATTATATCATCATTGAATATACACTGAACGCGGAACCTGAAAATGCTGTTATCGCCATTTATGATGGTGGTGGCAAAACCATCAGATCCCAGTCTTTAAATAGCACGCGAGACTTTCTGGTCATTCCGCTTTCGGGAATCCCATCCGGAAATTACATCTGTAGTTTAAGGGTCGGTGGCAAACCGCTTCAAAATGTAAGATTTGTTGTTATAAAATAACTTGAATCTAAAGGCTCCTTATGCTATCTTTGCATAGGGAGCCTTTTTAATTGAAAAATTATGTCGAAAATTCTCTTAATTTTTATAGCTACCCTGCTATGCATCCCTGCTTTTTGCCAGGAATATTTCAATAAGCGGTTTGAATTTGGACAGCCTGGGATTTGGGATGGGGCTACAACGATTTTAGAACTACCTGATGGATATGTAATTGGTGGAGGAACGGGAACGCCTGGTGATGAATTTTGGCACAGGGTCGGATTTTACAAGATTGACTTTCTGGGAAATAAAGTGTTCTCTAAATTATATGGAGATACTACTGCAGAATATTATATAGGAAATCCCGGATCTATAATTAGATACGATGACTCGATAGTTTTTGCGGTCGGGTCAATGAATACATATTCATCTGATTGGACACTTCAGGAAGGTTTGTTATATAAATTGACTAATTCTTTTGACACAATTTTTTGTAAACACTATGGTGATAAAATCTCACCAATTGACACAGCCTATCAATTTGAACAGGTAAAAGTTTCGGGAAGTAATATAATAATTGTAGGTGGTAAGATGCCTCGTGGACTAGCTATCCGTGTACTATTAATTAAAACCAATAATCAAGGGGACTTAATTTGGGAAAAAACCTATACGGATATTTCAAATTTTTATTGCCAGGGACATAGCGTGATCTGTACCAGCGATGGAGGTTATGCCATCGGGGGCATAAGGTTTTACATGATGGGAAGTATCAACACCTCTCATGACCCCATCGTATTGAAAACCGACTCATCAGGGAACCAGCTTTGGAAAAAAGCTTTTGGCGGGGGCTATTCAGATACCCAGGGAATGATGTGCAATACCCAGGATGGGAATATGGTAATGGCTTATGCCTATTGTGACTGGATGATTGGCAGCAACAGTTTCCGCAGGATTAATCTGATAAAGCTGGATAATGCCGGTAATGTGATCTGGAATAAAAAGTACGGGGCAGTTGAACCGGAGAATATTTTGCTCAATATTCGCGAGAACCCTGACGGTTCACTGGTTTTTACCGGAACCGTGGTTAAGGAATTCTCAACAAATTACAAATATATGGGATGGATCATGAAGACTAATTCTAATGGCGACAGTCTCTGGTACAGACGATATGATATTTGCGTGGGAGAAGGAAGCTGGCATTATCTTTACGATGTAATCCAGACTCCTGACAATGGCTATCTGGCCTGTGGCGTTGTGTATCCCCATCAACCCGATACCGGTTCCCAGGATGGCTGGGTAATTAAAGTCGATAGCCTGGGCTGCGTCAGTCCGGGTGATTGCTGGGTGGGAATCGGCCAAACCAGGGCGCCGGCAAAAAGGGAAATGTCGGTTTTCCCTAATCCGGCCACGGACAAGGTCAGGGTTCAATTTGGAATGAGGAATGAGGAATTGGGAATTAATGAGGAATTAAGAATTATTGTGTACGATGTTTTTGGGAGGGAGGTGGAAGAAATTAAAATCCCTAACGGAAAGGATGAAATAACCCTGGATGTTTCGGCTTGGCCCAAAGGCATGTACATCATCCGACTGGTTTACAACAACGAAACCATAGCAGGCAGAAAGATACTGGTTCAATAATATTGTTTCGATAGGCGATAGGCGATAAGCGATGGGCGAAAACTCACCAGCTCGCCAACTCACCAACTCTGTAAATATCACAAGACTTTCTGGTCATTCCGCTTTCGGGAATCCCATCCGGAAATTACATCTGTAGTTTAAGGGTCGGTGGCAAACCGCTTCAAAATGTAAGATTTGTTGTTATAAAATAACTTGAATCTAAAGGCTCCTTATGCTATCTTTGCATAGGGAGCCTTTTTAATTGAAAAATTATGTCGAAAATTCTCTTAATTTTTATAGCTACCCTGCTATGCATCCCTGCTTTTTGCCAGGAATATTTCAATAAGCGGTTTGAATTTGGACAGCCTGGGATTTGGGATGGGGCTACAACGATTTTAGAACTACCTGATGGATATGTAATTGGTGGAGGAACGGGAACGCCTGGTGATGAATTTTGGCACAGGGTCGGATTTTACAAGATTGACTTTCTGGGAAATAAAGTGTTCTCTAAATTATATGGAGATACTACTGCAGAATATTATATAGGAAATCCCGGATCTATAATTAGATACGATGACTCGATAGTTTTTGCGGTCGGGTCAATGAATACATATTCATCTGATTGGACACTTCAGGAAGGTTTGTTATATAAATTGACTAATTCTTTTGACACAATTTTTTGTAAACACTATGGTGATAAAATCTCACCAATTGACACAGCCTATCAATTTGAACAGGTAAAAGTTTCGGGAAGTAATATAATAATTGTAGGTGGTAAGATGCCTCGTGGACTAGCTATCCGTGTACTATTAATTAAAACCAATAATCAAGGGGACTTAATTTGGGAAAAAACCTATACGGATATTTCAAATTTTTATTGCCAGGGACATAGCGTGATCTGTACCAGCGATGGAGGTTATGCCATCGGGGGCATAAGGTTTTACATGATGGGAAGTATCAACACCTCTCATGACCCCATCGTATTGAAAACCGACTCATCAGGGAACCAGCTTTGGAAAAAAGCTTTTGGCGGGGGCTATTCAGATACCCAGGGAATGATGTGCAATACCCAGGATGGGAATATGGTAATGGCTTATGCCTATTGTGACTGGATGATTGGCAGCAACAGTTTCCGCAGGATTAATCTGATAAAGCTGGATAATGCCGGTAATGTGATCTGGAATAAAAAGTACGGGGCAGTTGAACCGGAGAATATTTTGCTCAATATTCGCGAGAACCCTGACGGTTCACTGGTTTTTACCGGAACCGTGGTTAAGGAATTCTCAACAAATTACAAATATATGGGATGGATCATGAAGACTAATTCTAATGGCGACAGTCTCTGGTACAGACGATATGATATTTGCGTGGGAGAAGGAAGCTGGCATTATCTTTACGATGTAATCCAGACTCCTGACAATGGCTATCTGGCCTGTGGCGTTGTGTATCCCCATCAACCCGATACCGGTTCCCAGGATGGCTGGGTAATTAAAGTCGATAGCCTGGGCTGCGTCAGTCCGGGTGATTGCTGGGTGGGAATCGGCCAAACCAGGGCGCCGGCAAAAAGGGAAATGTCGGTTTTCCCTAATCCGGCCACGGACAAGGTCAGGGTTCAATTTGGAATGAGGAATGAGGAATTGGGAATTAATGAGGAATTAAGAATTATTGTGTACGATGTTTTTGGGAGGGAGGTGGAAGAAATTAAAATCCCTAACGGAAAGGATGAAATAACCCTGGATGTTTCGGCTTGGCCCAAAGGCATGTACATCATCCGACTGGTTTACAACAACGAAACCATAGCAGGCAGAAAGTTAGTGGTTCAATGATTTCTTTGTTACTTTATTATCCAGTAACTAAAAAAAATTAGCGGATTAAAAAAAAATCCTTTAATTTCGCATAGTCCATAATTAAGATTAAATCAGCTCCTATGAAAGCAATGAAAAAATCATTTTCCGCTATCCCCCTGCTTGCCTTTTTTCTGATCCTGGCAGGCTGCAACAATGCATCCACCGACCAGCAAGCTAACCAGGCTGCTGCCGACACCATTAAAAAAGAAATCACCCTGAGCCCTGAATCTCAAAACCTGTTATACCAGTTCCCCACTCCGTTTGAAGTCACCATGATGCTTGAAAAAGCCAAAGCCGGTTTTATCTTCGACATCACCAATTCCCCCGATAATATCGGAAAATATGTAACCGAGAAAAGCAAAGCCATCAACCTCGGTATTTACAGCGCCGACCTGAGCTATGCTGCCACTTATAACAGCATTGATGAAACCCATAAGTTTCTGAGCTGTACCTCAAAACTTGCCGATGAACTCGGAATTGCCGGAGTGTACGACCAAACCCTGATTGACCGCGTAAAGAAATTCAACAACAACAAGGACTCTCTGGTGGCCATCATCAGTAAAGTATTTAACAACACCAACGATTTCCTGTCGAAAAACAACCGCAACCAGATTGCTGTTCTGATTGCTACCGGCGGTTTTGTTGAAGGAATGTACCTTGCGACATCACTCTGCGAAGTAGCCAAAGACAATAAACTGATCGTTGACGTCATTGTCAGACAAAAAGATAACCTGGATAAGCTGCTTACCATTCTTGATGCTTATAAAATGGATGAAAATATGGCTCCTGTATTTGAACAGCTTGGGAAACTGAGGCCCATTTTCACGGATTACGGCATGACAGCCGGAAAAAAACTTCCTGCCCAAAAAGCTGCTGAAATCAGTGACCTGGCTGAATATGTAAGGAATACCTTCATTAAGTAATTTTACCTTTTGACAAAAAAGACCGCTTCCTTCCGGAGCGGTTTTTTTATTATCCTGAATGTCGTATTTTTGACTCTGTTCAAAACCTTAGCCCATGTCAGAACCAATCCTGATGGCGCTGGTACAACTTTTTGCCATCGTTGCCGCCTCTATCCGTGTTCAGGTTTCCGCCAATTCACGCAGGATCCTTGAATCCTATCTCCGTCAGCACCTGAATAACCAGGAACTGGATGAGTACCTGAAACTCTTCGATGAACTGGTTTTCTTCCATCAACCCATAGACGAATCAGAAATGTCGCTGGACAAAGATGTGTCGGAAAAAATCCGGGAGATTTGTTTTAAAATCTCCCGGCAGCTTTCCACCCGCGACCGTATGCTGGTGTTCGTGAAATTCACGGAATTTCTGCATGAACTTTGTCCGGGGATACCCGGGCAGGAAGTCAAGCTCAACGAATCGGGAGAAAAGTACCTGAAGGTAATGAAGTCGGTCTTCAACCCACCGGAACAGGAATACCTTGACGCCAGGTCATTCATTCTTGATCCCTTTGCCCCGGAACTTCAAGGCGAAAACCTCATGATCATCGACGGGAATACAGAAATACAACAGCCCGTTGCCAAACATCTCTACCACGAACACCTGGACCAGGCTTTGCTTATTCTCTACCTTCCCTCCATCCGGACGTACATCTGCCGTTATCTGGGGAACGATGAACTTTTTCTCAATGGCCACCCCATCCCTCCTTTCAGGGCTTTTATCTTAAGTAACGGATCGATCATTAAAAACATGAAGATCAGCCCGATCTATTACGCAGATGTCGCTGTTCATTTCCTAAGGGACAAAGAGAAAGTCAGCCTGAATTTCACGGCAAAAGAGATTGAATACCGCTTTAAAAACAGCTCCAACGGGATATATCCTTTCAGCTTCACAGCCGAATCAGGAGAACTCATCGGCGTCATGGGGGGCAGCGGTGTCGGAAAGTCCACCTTGCTGAACATCCTGAACGGAAATATGAGCCTGAAACAGGGAGAAATCCTGATCAACGGATATCATCTGGAAAAAGATAAAGATAAACTCCAGGGAATCATTGGTTTTGTACCTCAGGACGACCTCCTGATCGAAGAACTTACGGTCTTTCAAAACCTTTATTACAATGCCAAACTTTGTTTCCGCGACTTTACCGATAAGAAGATCATACGTTCGGTCATCAGGGTGTTATCCGATATCGGACTGATCGGCATTAAAAACCTGAAGGTTGGCGATCCCCTGAACAAGTTCATCAGCGGTGGACAAAGAAAACGTTTGAACATTGCCCTGGAACTGATCAGAGAACCGGCGGTTCTTTTTGCCGATGAACCCACTTCAGGGCTTTCTTCCATGGATTCTGAGATGGTCATGCTGCTGCTGAAGGAACAAACCCTGAAAGGGAAACTGGTTATTGTGAACATCCACCAGCCTTCTTCCGATATTTTCAAGTTATTCGATAAGCTCCTGATCATGGATAAGGGTGGATATCCTATTTTTTATGGTAATCCCATCGATGCGCTGACCTATTTCAAGACCATGGGGAATTTTGTCAACCCCACCGAAAGTGAATGTGGGAATTGCGGTTATGTCAACCCGGAACAAATCCTGCAGATCACCGAATCCAGGATTATCAACGAATACGGTAAGCTCACCGGAAACCGTAAGATCAACCCCAAAGAATGGTACCAACTTTTCAGGAAAAACATCCAGCCCGGACTGACGATCAGGGAAGAAAAAAACGCACTTCCCACTAACTATTTCAAAATTCCGGGGATATGGAAGCAGTTCAGCATCTTCAGCATCCGTAACCTGCTTGCCAAGATCACCAACCGTCAGTATATGGTCATTAACCTCCTTGAGGCTCCTTTCCTTGCCGCTTTGCTGGCTTACCTGACAAGATATTTCCCCGGTGATCAGTATGTTTTCGGGAGTAACCGCAATCTCGTGGCCTATCTGTTCATGAGTGTGGTGGTTGCCCTTTTTCTCGGCATGATGGTGAGCGCGGAAGAGATCATCAAAGACCGCAGGATTTTAAAACGGGAAGCCTTTCTGAACCTGAGCCGTTTCAGCTATCTGAATTCGAAGATACTGTTTTTATTTGTCCTTTCGGCCATTCAAACCATACTGTATGTCTGGACAGGAAATGTTATTCTCGGGATCAAAGGCATGACATTAAGTTACTGGCTCATCCTGTTTTCCACCTGCTGTTTTGCCAATATGGTCGGACTGAATATATCCGCCGGGCTTAATTCCGTTGTGGCGATTTACATTTTGATTCCTTTTATCCTGGTTCCTCAGCTATTATTAAGCGGGACCATTGTCGCATTCGACAATCTGAATCCCAGCATTGCTTCCCGGGTTAATGTGCCTCTGGTCGGTAATATGATGACTTCCCGATGGACTTTCGAAGCGTTGGCTGTAGAGCAGTTCCGTAATAACAAATATGAGAAGATCTTTTTTCCCTATGAAAAGGAAATTTCCCGTTACGGCTATATTACCGCCTATGTGATTCCCACCCTGCAATCCGAGCTGGATGTTTGTCGCATGAACCTGGCGAAGAAGCAAAAGACCAGGGAAACGAATAACCTATTCGAAATCCTGAATTATGAGATTCCTGTGTTACAGAAAGAAGCAGGCTTCGCCAGTTTCCCCTGTCAGGCCTCACTGAACCCCCGGCTTTTCAGCGATTCTGTTTCCGAAATAGTTCATGCTTACCTGGATTCTCTGAGCCAAATTTTTTCCAGTCGTTTAAGCGCTGTCAATAGGCAACGGGATGCGGTTTATGAGCGGCTGCTGGCAGCCATGGGCAGCGATAAAGTGTATCAGTTCAAGCAGGATTATTATAATAACAACCTTGCGGATCTGGTTCTCGACAAGGCTGGAGAAAACAAAATCCTCGAAGGGAAAGGAAAACTGATCCGTAAGAAAGATCCCATTTTCATGGAACCGGAATCAAAAAGCGGGAAGTCTCATTTCTATGCTCCGGTGAAGTATCTTGGAGGATGGGAAATCGATACCTTCTGGTTTAATTTCGCCGTCATCTGGTTGATGTCCCTGCTGCTGTATTTCATGCTGCTTTACGATCTCATCCGGAAAACCCTGGAATATTTTGAAAACCTGAAATTCAGAAAGTCCTGAATTCTTCCGACCATCCGGTGGAAATAGTTCCATTCTGTATGCCTATCCGGATGATGCCAAGGGCATCCCGGATACTGTCGGGAATCTGGGTTTCGAAATCATGAAAAGGAGCCATATCAACCATCTGGTTGCTCAGGTTCCCGTAAAACACATGCCCCCCCTGGAAATTATCGTAATAGTAATTGGTCATGATATCATAGACGGATAAATCAAGCCGCTTCATGCAGGAAGTCAGAAGGATGCTACCCACCTGGGGAATGGAAAGGTACTGATCCACATCCACACCTATTCCCCATTTTCCTGACTGTACTACTTTGTATAAGGCTCCGTTCCCGGTTTTTCCGGCAAAGGGAAAGATTACTTCAGCGCCTTGATTAATCAGGCTTTCTGCAAGCTGTGCTCCCTGAAGGGTATCATTGAAACTATTCGCATTGATCCCCAGGATTTGAACAGACTTCTGGTAATAAGTATTGAAATATTGAACACCCTTTTTATAACTTACTTCAAACTGGCGGATCTGTGGCATGTCGGGGCCGGCTATATACCCGGCTTTCGGATCTGCCGCATCTTTTCGTTCTGCCCAGTACGCGGCCAGGAAACCACAAAGGAATGAAGCCTGATCAACCTGGTAGGATACGCAAAGCAGGTTGGAAGGAAGGGTATCGATCGCGACATCAAGCAGGGCAAAGTCAACCATGGGATGCTGTTTAGCCATCTCCAGGGTCAGGGTTTTGATTTCAAACCCAAGGGTGATGATCAGGTCAAAATTGTTCTGAAGGAAATAAGCCATATTGGTCCTGAAATCACTGGTATCATAACTATTCCTGGCTTCCCCGTAAAAAGGGAAACCGATGGATCCGGCTTGTAATCCCTGAAGTGCTGCCTGGTTAAAACCCCTGTCGTTGAATCCAGACACTCCGCTGATCAAACCTATCTTGGCTTGATACTGTGGATCGCTGGCCGTTTTTTTACAAGCGGATGAAAATAAAATCAACATCAAGAAGAATAAGAGAAATAAAGAAGGATATTTTTTCATGGGATACTTTATTTACAATTTCAATTCAAACTATTCTGGCGGATGATATCCAGCTCTTCCGCGGTGAAATTTCCATTAGTATATAAGTTGCGCATTTGTTCGGAAACACCCATCCCGAAAACCAGCACATCATCCGTATTGATGGTCACTTTAATGCCATGATCAAACAGTATCCGTATGGGATGTGTTTTGTAGGAGCGAACCCTTTTCAAGCGAATATTACTTGCCGGGCATAGGTTCAATTGGATATGATGGTCAGCAAGCCAACGCATAACCTCAGCTGATTCTGCAGCCCTAAGACCATGCTGGACGGCATCAAGTTCAAGCGTTTCGACTGTTTCCCTGACGGAATAAGCATCTCCGAATTCTCCTGTATGGGCTTTGCATTTCATCCCGGCTTTTCTGGCAAATCGGTATAATTCCCTGAAGTTCCTTAGGGGCTGCACCAGTTCATCGTCGTAAAGATCAATCGATTTAAAATAACCACTATCAAAATAAGGTTCAGATTCAAGTAGAAGTTGGCGTATCGATTTTCCACGAATAAACCCAAGTTCCGGTCTGAAATCAATTTCAGGCGCAATCTTATGATGAGCCTCTGACAAGGTATTGATCACCGTTTCAGGCCTTAAGCCGAATACTTGTCCGTACCCGCTGTCCAGGCTCATTTCAAGAACCCTGATCCCATCGGTTTTGGCCTGTTGAAAAGCAGCTTCGACAACCAGGCGGAAGGCATCAGGATAATGAAGCAAAACAGGACGGTAAACGGTGGCAATCCATTGGTCAAGCTCCTGAATTGTACCCAGTCTGGGTTTGAACTTTTGAATTTTCTTTCCATAGAACTTCTCTATGGCATTCATACGGCCTCCCATCAGGCAATGGTTATGCAGATCTCCTTTAGGCCATTGCCTGATGGAGGGAAGACTCAAACTTTCTATTGATTTGGGAAATGAAGTTTTCAAATACACGGTTAAAATTTTCCCGAGATCCCGAAATTCACCACCCCGCGGAAACCATAACCCCATTCCATGAAAGCACCAATTTCTTTTCCAACGCGAAGTCCAAATGCATTGATGTGAAATGCAGCAGAGATTCCAGAATCATAGGTAGTGGTACTCCCTTGCCGGTCCTGCCAAAGCACTAAGGCGGCCCCGGCCTGAATGCCAGAGTACATGGAGAAGATCCCTTTGTTCAGATAAATGAAATCAACCCTGGGAAGTACGGATATCACATAATAATTCCAGGATATCTCCTTTCCGGCCTTGGTCTTTATCACCGAACTGACCGGGTTGACATTGAGGGAGAAGCCCACGCTTAACCAGCGGTTAATCAGCCGGCTGTATTCGAGATCAGCCACTCCGTAAAAGGAACAGGTGTAATCGCTGACGGAATCCGTCACGATCTTGATCCCTATCGCCGGCCAGATAGAATACAGGGAATTGACCATTTCAACGCCGGTGAGGATACCGTACCCCAACCTGACCTCGTTTTTTACTTTCATGGTTTCCTGTGCCAGACAGGCATTGCCTGCAATTGTTATCACGAACAGGCAGGTTAACAAAGTTTTGGTTTTCATAGCGCATGTTTTTGATTCATTCAAAGATAAAAAATTGACAGAAAATAATACAGTTTTTCACAACTTCAATGAAATCATAAACTGATCAGAGGGTCGCATTTTATCCATATAGGCCCTGGCATAACCCAGGGAAAGAGTGGATTTGAGCAGGGAAAACAACACGAGTTCAATATCCACCTGGGCCCCGGTAGAGAAAAGGTTACGATTGACCTGGTCATTCCAGAAATTCGTGAACAGACCCTGACCGAAAACCGAAAAGCGCATATAGGTCGAGTAAAAGCCAAGAAAACCAAAGTTCCGGAATCGGATGGGCTGAAAATTGACTTCTGTGCTCAGCTTACCATAATTCAAAGCAGAAGCCTGGTCAATTTTAATTCCCGGGAAACTCGACATTTCCCTGTATTGCTGTGACGACCGGTATTCGAGGTAATTGTTCCCGAAACCTCCGAAATAAAAATAGCTATTGGTCTTATCAGATTCCCCGAAGGACTGTCCCAGTGAAGTCCTGAACCATAGCGATGAATTCCTTAAAGGCAGTAGAAAACCAAAATCGAAATTATTGATCAACTGCGGATAGAAAGTATTTTTCGCGAAACTCGTATAAGCAAAAACATTCCAATCATATCCCTGTTCGGGTTCTATTGCCCCCAGGGACTTCCTGAGGTAACTTTTATGAAAATTGATGGTGCCGATATACAGGTTGCGGTAATCGGAAGCCACATTCTGGTAGAAAGGCAGAGTTTCGAGATCGCCATAGGCAGTGACTTTAACATAAAGGTCAGTTTTCCTTGGAGAAAGATGGTTGAATAATTTATAATATTTCACTGAAAAGGAATAGCCGGCCCGGCTGAACTTAGTCGGACCGAAAAGATCATAGAAGTCGGCATAATTATAATTTGCCACAAAGGTCCAGTTCCACAAATTATATTCGGCCGACAGGTGAATGGTTTGCTTCAGGGGCAGGGTCGGCTGAGGAGAAAACGACAACTTCAGTACCAGGGAGTTTAGTCCCATGGGATCCATGAAATTCAAACGGTAACCCGCCGACATATATACTTTGTATCCCTGGATGATGGGATAGGCGCTGGCAAACTTCAACTCCTTGATCGGAACATATCTTTTTTCCGTCACCTTCAGAGAATCCAGGTTGATCTTAGAAGGCGGCTGAAGCATCCATGATTCAACTTCCGGATACTTCTCGTAAATTTTCTGTCCTAAAAATTCAATCGCGTTGACATCCGCCAGGGTATCAATTTTCATTATCCCCGGCAGCATTCCATTTTTATTATATTCCAGTACGAGCATAGAATCCTGCGAAATGGGCAGGGGTCTGAAAAATCCACTGCTGGCATTGGTAAGTATTTCCGGCCGGCAGGTTTCCAGCGGAATTCTGAAGACATTTGAAACCCCGGTATAATATGTGGTTCCGTAAAGATACTTGCCGTCAGGGGAAAACACGAAATTGGAAGCCGGGTTGTCCTCAAATTCATAAATCTCCCTGTATTCATCTTTTCCGGCCAACAGTTCCGGAATACGGAACAATACCAGCTTCTGTCTGCCCTGGATGTCGGAAAGCGTACCCGACAACCAACTGCCATCGGGAGAAATGTCGATATCCGAAAAATCCTTACCAAAAGGAAGGGTATAAAGTTCCTGCCATTTTTTATATGGGGGGAGGATACGGACCAGGGTAGAGCGACCGCTCATATTCTGAACGGCATACAGGGCATGGTCTTTACGGTTAAATACGAGGTTCCCGGCCCTGTCATACTTGATCAGATTCCTGGTCTTCCCTGTTTTGATATCGATCGACTGCAATCCGCGCCAGTCATTGTTATGGGTTGAGACGAAAAGGGTTTTAGAGGAATCATCATAAGCCAGGCTGGTTACGTAATACAGGCTGGGACTTGGAACTGGGGCAATTTTTTCCATTGTTCCCGTTCGGATATCAATACTGGCGATGTGGGCTAATTTTCCCGGATAATTGACCGCCATATAAATTTTCCCTGCATCTTTATCATAATGGCATCGGGAAGCCGAACCCAGCGGTTTTTCAATGATTTTCCTGTACCTGCTTTCCGGTATTTGCCTGATCTTTTCTATATTGGAATGCTGGAATTCATGTTCCCAGCTGATCCACCGCCTCCATTCCTGTTGTATCGGTATCCCGTAAACATTTTTAAACTGACTGGCATAGAATCTCCGGCTGGTATCGGTACGGGCATAAAACTCCCTGAGCTTATCAAGACCATAATGATAAGCGAGATAACTGACAAATCTTGTCCCATAGAGATAGGAATTTACACCGACCTGAAAGTCGATGGTAGTGCCTTCAGTCTCCAGACCAATCACGTTATAGAAGAAACTGCTGTCGCGCACCATGGTTCTGAATACCATCTCGTCGTATCCTCCCATGACGCGTCCGATTCCTCCGCTCATCCATGTTTCCATGAAGACTGCAATTCCTTCGTGATACCACCGGGGGGAATACCATCTTGGGGTGGTAAAATAGCTGTATACCAGCGATAAAGGATCCCGGTTGTCGGGCATGACTTTTCCCCCGAAGATTTTCCTGAGGATACGGTCTGTTTTTGAAGCTTTGTCGCACATCACCTGATGTGTAAGCTCGTGGCTCATCAACCATTGCATACGCTCATTGGAAGGAACCACGGAATAGGTATAATCAAAGGGGGAAATACCGATATTGAGAAAATTATAAGGAATCACCATGGTTCCGCCATTTCCAACATCTGAAAAATCGTTGAACAGGATATTGGTTTCCCCGGAAGGATGATAATCCCAGAAGTCCTTATGGAACATCAGGGCATTCTCAAAGGATCTTACGGTATGGGGAACCAGGTAAGAAGTGTTTTTATCCAGAAAAACAAGCCTGACATTGCTGGTCTCGAATTTCTGGATCCTGATGCCGGTCTGTGCCCTAAGCCAAGTGGGATAAGCACAGGAGATCAGGAAGAAGAAACACAAACAGAAATTCAAAAAAATATGGCAGAACTTATTCATCGGGTTAACCTTAAGAATCGTTCTGCCAAATTAATCATAAAAGACTTATCGTAATACCGCGGGAAATTAATAATTATCGGTAACCAAATCCCATATTGTTCAATTGTTGTGTCATTCCAACGAAATTTGATCCAAATGAAAATGAACCGATACCTTGCTGTGCATTTATAAAATATTCCAATTGGGCAGAGCTCAGGGCAGAACCAATCATTTGTGACTGATAGGCGCTTTTCAGATCATAACTGGAGGCTACCAGATTCAACCCCTGGGATGAATAAAATGCCACAGCGCCCATATCTTTCGCACTAATCGTTAGAACATTTAATTGAGCAGCTGATAGTGACCCCTTAAGCGCGCTGACATTGGACACAACAAACCTCAGGTTCACATGATCATATAAAAAAACGCCGACCATTTGCGATCCAATCTCATTTTTCTTCAGACTGGATGACCCAAGCTGTTGTGATTGTAAAATACTTCCAAGCTGCTGAGCAGAGCCTACCGTTAAATTGCTGCTGACTGAATTCAGGGATTGCACGGCTTCCTGTAACAATCCCCTGTGGAGGCCTTGGGCACTCTTGAGTGACGACCCGACCTGTTCCTGAGCAAAAATTCTTCCCAGCTGACCTTCCTGTGACGAAAGGGCATAGGAAAGCAGGTTTGAACAAAGTGGTTTATCCTGAAGCAGGCCTGACAATTGTATCCCTTTGATCAGAAGCTGATCGCGGATAGATTTCAGTTGAGCCAGCTCAGTCTTTCGATCTTTAAGCGTCCGGTTCGTGATCATAAAATTATCCATATTTCGAAGGGCTGCTTCTAGGATGGAATCTTTTTCATTCAGATCATTCACATAATTTCCGAAATCGCGGATGTTTTTCTCAACATCGGCCGACTGGTCCGACTGGTCTTTCAGATAAAAGCCGGTGAGCATGCTGATGGTCCTGGACAATGTTTTATTATTGTTTTTAATGAAATCCGAGTAATCCTGGAGTATCCTGATTTTTTCACAGCCATTCTGCTGGCTGCATATCCCATGATGCTGAAAAGCGGAAACACAAGAGTCAATTTTATTGCTGAGATCGTCGGTAAAGAGTGAGAAATAGATCAGTCCCTGGATCATACTCCTTAATTGTCCTGTATCAGCCGTGAATTCACTTCTCAGCTGAATGTCCTTTTCGGTCATCTGTGCTTTATGATACTTGTCTGCTTTTCCGAAGGTGCCGGAAGTCAAGCCCGTAAACGCAGGAGGATAGATAACGGAAATGGCGAAGATGATAACCACAATGGCCAATACGATAGCGATGATGATTTTGGTTTGCTTTTTCATAGTTGTATGTATTTTATTTATTCCTTATTTACCGCGACTGAATTCTGAAAAATGGGAATATCATTTTGATATAACCTGAAATCGATATTATTCTGAAGGTTGTTTTTATTGTAAAGCTGAATGATAAATTTATTATCCCCTACATTATTGATCTGAATGAAATTGGTTGAAGCCATCGAGGTAGTTTGGTCATTGACATTAATATTCTGCATATTCAGCACTTCAAAATTGTTGAAATCAAATTGCAGGGTTGCCCTCACCGGATACAAAGAAGATAAGTCCAGATGGATTTCCACGATTCTAGTGGAATATCTGACGGCACAAATGGCTTTTGTAAGCGGAGTGTCATAGATCAGGTTATCGGCCATTTTCATATTATCGTAGGAGCGTGTGTCATAGAGTGTTCCTTTCATATCAGTAGTCTTGTCTTCAACTCCTGTAAAGGATAATTTCAAAACACTGAAGATCAGAAATCCCACGAAAACACCCAGTACAAATGCAAAACCCATTTTCCAGCCAGGCCTATGCCAGATTTTCTGTCTGACCAGTAACTCCGGTTTTTTCTTTTCTGTTTGATACTTTTCCATATTGATCTTACTTAAAATTTCCTGTTTCAAATCCACCCCGATCTGGAAATCCTTTTCCTTTTCAAACTGATGTTCGATCTGTTGCCAGTCGCTATTCATCTCCTGATTTTCGATGGAAGGGTTATTTTTCATCTTCAAAAAAACCTTTTTCTATTAACGCCTCTCTGAGTTGTTCCCGGGCTGTGTAAAGCCTTGCTTTCACTTTTTTTTCGGATAATTCCAGCACTTCTGAGATTTCCCCGTACGAGAGTCCGAAAAAATACTTTAACAGGATAAGCAGTCGAAAATCTGCCCGGAGTTGCCGCAGTGAAAGGTGTAGTTTTTTACTTTTCTCTGTGCCCAGCCTGCTGTTGCCCTTGTCTTCTGCCGTCATTTCTGTTAAAGGTAAACCCTCAAATCTTCGTTTTGACTTCAGATGATTGATGGCCTGGTTGCATGCTATCCTGTATATCCAGCTAAAAAAACGGTAGTTGAAATTAAAACTACCCATTTTTTCATACGCTTTAATGAAGACATCCTGGGTCAAATCCTTGGCTGTTTCTTCATCGTGCACCATCCGGAACAATATGTTAAAGATCGTTTTCTGATACCTGTCAATCAGTATTTCGAAGGATGAAATATTCCCGTGAATCACTTCATAAACAAGCTCATTGTCATCCTTTTCAACCATAAGTACAAGAAAATTTCAAAAAGTTGGGGGAAGTTATAAAATATTTAGGTCTCCTCCAATAAAGATATTTTCCAGAGATCTTTCCGGTTCATCCTCAGAACCGGTGAAATGGCAAGAAAGCCTGCTTTCCCAATACTTTTCCTGAGGGCTTTCAGCTCCCGAAGTTTATCTTTCACCTCAGGATCAGGAACCATGGAAATATCATTTTCTTTCAGCATCATGAAGGTTTTTGCCTTGATGGATAATTCGATGTACAAACTGATGAAGCAATACATATCCATCACCACTTCCGCAGAAAAATGTTTTTTTATGGAAACCAGGAAGGCGCCTGATCTGGTCTGGGAAAACTTACCCTGACGGATCATCCGGAGCAGTTTTATTTCAGCATCAAATTCCATTTCCAGCCAGGTCCTGATGGCTTTTTCATTGAACTGAAAGATCAGGCTGATACTGATGGGAATCAGGATGACGATCAGCAGGGTCTGGATGAGGGGGGAAACCAGAAACTGATTATAAATTCCATGGATGAGAATGGCCAAAAAGGCGCCGCCAATGACGGCCGTCAATGGATTCGAATGACGATTCAAAGCGCTCATGGTCATGATCCCGAAAATCGCTGTAGTGCCTCCGTGCATCAGGGCGGTGCCAAAACCCCGGGTGATCCAGACCATCAGGTTGTTTTCAGAACCCGCAAAATGAAAAAGGTAAAAAGCATTCTCGGCCAGGGAAAAACCAGATCCTATGGCAAAACCATAGATGGCTCCGTCAATCATAAACCCGACTTTGTTTTTCCGTATCAGCATAAGAAGTAACAATAATTTAAGGATTTCCTCTACAAAAGGAGCGATAAACCCAGAATAGCTTTCAAAAGGGATCCCCGTAGCCATGATCAGCCAGGTATTGACAAAAAAACAAGCCCCGGCGCTGACCAGGCCCCAGGCAAGGCACAGCAGAAGAATCATCTGATTGACCAGCTTCAGGCTGTCGAGGTACAATAAAAGCAACAGGAATAGAAAAGCCGGGATCAGGCTGACGATGATCTTGATCAATGGCATGCGCAGTCTTTTTTAGAATTAGCGGCATATTTTTCGTTGGATTGCATTACCCTGAGCAGATTCCCTCCCCATATTTTGCGAATCTGATTTTTCGAATACCCTCGCTTCACCAGTTCCAGGGTGATATTTCCCATCTGGCTAACATCCATACAATCTTCAAGGCCTCCTCCCCCATCGAAATCAGTGCCTATCCCCACATGGTTAATCCCGGCCACCCCGACAATATGATCAATGTGGTCAACCATATCCTGAACTGTAGCCAGTTTCTGAGGATATTTATATTCCATCTCATTCCATTCCCGGTTAGCATTTTTTGCTTCTTCCGGGCTCAGATCGCTATATCCGTGATATTTTATTCTAAGGGCTTTGCGCGCGGAATCGCGCCGGGGATCAGGCTCCGATTTTTTCACATATTCGCTGAGGATGCACATCTGAATAACCCCACCGTTTTTGGCAAGGGCTTTGAGCATTTCATCATCCAGGTTACGCGGATTGTCGCACAGTGCCCTGGCACAGGAATGCGAAGCGATGACCGGCAGCCTGCTGACCGATAAAACATCATAGAAAGATTTATCGGAAGCATGAGAAACATCCACCATGATCCCCAAGCGGTTCATTTCTGCCACTACTTCTTTCCCAAAAGAGCTGATCCCGTTGAATCGTACTGTATCATTGGAGGAATCACAAATATCATTGTTACGGGTATGACAAAGGGTTATATAACGGGCTCCCTTCAGGAAATAAGTGGAGATCAGGGAAAGGTCATTACCGATAACGTATCCGTTTTCTATCCCGATAAACACAGCGATCTTACCTTCCTTTTCCACTTGTTTTCCTTCTCTGGCAGTCAGGGCCAGACGGGCAACCTCCGGGTAGCGTTTCAGAACAGCATGAATACTTTCGAATTCCAGCATTGCTCTTAACTTTGCCTTTTCATAGCCTTTTGGGGTTCCCGATCCCTGGGAAACGAAAACCGCAAAAAATGCGGCATCCAATCCACCTTCTTTCATCCTTACGAAATCGACCTTTGAATGCGTGGTGAGGGGATCATGCCGCTGATTCATATCAAAACCCTCATGTAACATCTGGGAAGGCGTATCCGTATGCGAATCCAGGGTCATCACCTCCCGATGGATTCTGGCGGCTTTCTTTTCCAGTTTTCCCGGAGGATTCCCAGCAAACAATCCACTCATTAAAACAATAAAAAACAAAATAAAATAAAGCTGTTTCATTTGTCACTTTTCACTT
>CAZSDU010000001.1:94564-375165 GCA_964605775.1 uncultured Prolixibacteraceae bacterium
TAAAACAATAAAAAACAAAATAAAATAAAGCTGTTTCATTTGTCACTTTTCACTTATCACTTATCACTTATTTAAGCCGTCTCAGGTACAATTGTATGGTATTCTCTATTCCAAGGTACAAGGCATCACAAATGAGTGCATGACCGATGGAAACTTCCAGCAGGTCGGGCACCTTTTGACTAAAAAAGCGCAGGTTGTCAAGATTCAAATCATGACCGGCATTCAGTCCTAATCCGACTTCCTTAGCCCATTGTCCGGCTTTAATGAAAGGGTTCACCGCTTTTTCGCGGTCATTTGGAAATTCCCGGGCATAGGATTCCGTATAGAGTTCGATCCTGTCTGTCTCAGTCTTCGAAGCATGCCGGATCATCGACTCATCAGGATCAACAAATATCGAAGTCCGAATCCCCCCTCTCCGGAATTCCCGGATGATCTCTTTCAGAAAAGCCTCATGCTTCACAGTATCCCATCCTGCATTGGAGGTCAGGGCATCAGGAGGATCAGGGACAAGGGTCACCTGGGCAGGTCTGACTTTCAATACCAGATCAATAAATGGAGTGGAAGGGTAGCCCTCTATGTTAAATTCGGTAGAAAGCAGGGGTTTTAACTCAAGCACGTCACGGTAACGGATATGTCGTTCATCTGGTCGCGGGTGAACAGTAATACCCTGGGCGCCAAACCTTTCGCAATCCAATGCCATACGTGTCAGATCCGGAAGGTTTCCACCGCGGGCATTGCGAAGGGTTGCAATTTTATTGATATTCACACTCAGTTTCGTCATCACAGCCTTGTTTCTTGCAAAACTACAATAAAAGTCAATGATTCTTTTTACTTTTCTGATAGGTTTTTAATAAGTTTGTTTATCTTTATTGTGGTTGTTTGCAATTGTATCATGAGGATATTAATACAAAGGGTTAAACGGGCTTCCGTGGACATTGATCAGAAAACCTTGGCCAGGATCAGCCAGGGTTTATTGATATTTCTCGGGATTGAGGAATCCGACGGGCAGGCGGATATTGACTGGCTATGCAATAAAATTTGCAAACTCAGAATTTTCAATGATCAGGCAGGTGTTATGAATTTATCGGTGATGGATGTCGACGGGGAAATGCTGGTGATCAGCCAGTTTACCTTGCATGCCAGCACCAAGAAAGGCAACCGGCCTTCCTATATCCGGGCGGCAAAACCCGAAACGGCCCTTCCGTTGTATGAAGGGTTCATTCAGCGGCTTGAACAGGAAACCGGGAAAGAGATACTGACCGGAAAGTTTGGCGCCATGATGAATATTTCGCTGGTCAATGATGGACCGGTGACCCTAATTATGGATTCAAAAAGCAGGGAATAATGAAAATCAGAACGAAAATATTGTACAGTCTGATTGCCATTGTCATGGTCATCGTGCTCGCCTATCTTGTTTTTTTGGCCATCAAAGCCGACCGGGATGATTTACTATTCCAATCCTATCAGGAACAACAGGATCATTCGGTCAGCTCTGCCCTTTTGTTACATGAGAAAAACCTCCTCAATCTGGCCCGGGATTATTCTCTGTGGGATGAGATGACTGTGTTTCTGAAAACCGGCGACAGTCGGTGGAGCGAAAGCAACCTGAGCAATGTACCCGGGATTCACCACCTTCACGGGTTATGGGTGATCAATACTCAACGGCAGTTTCTTTTTACCAGTCAGGACGAATTCATCCGTCTTGAGAATCTGGGTCTGACACAACCGGAATTCTATCATTTTCTGACCAAGCATAAAACATGTCATTTCTTTGCCCTTCAGGATTCTGTAATTTTTGAATTTGCTGCCGGAACCATACATCCCACCAAGGATCTGTCAAAACAAGAGGATCCGGCTGGATATCTGCTGATTTGTCACCAGGTTGACTCTTTGTATATTCAGGAACTGCAACACCTGACAGGGTGTAGAATCAGTTTCACTCGGGATCACAGTATTCAAGTCCCGGCCCCCCATGATGATTCCGAAATCATTACCGGAGTATCCTTGTTAACCTGGGAAAAACGCTTTATCGGTTGTTTGAAATTCACTCATCACCAAACCCTGTTACAATCATACCTCAAAATAACCAGTCTGACAAACACCTCCTATTTATTCCTGTCTCTACTGATACTCGCCATAATGGGCACAGCGCTTTTTTTCTGGATCAGCAAACCCCTTAAAAAACTAGCAGAAAGCCTTGCCCTGGAGAGTTCCGTTCCCATCAAACCGCTTTTGGCTAAAAAAGACGAATTTGGTGAGATTGCCACCATGATTGACAGATTTTTCTCCCAGAAAAAAGAACTGGCGGAGATCATCCATGAAAAAAATGAAGCCCTTACTTCACTTTCAGAAGCAGAAGGCAAGAACCGGGCCATATTGGATGCAATTCCTGATTTGCTTTTAAAAATAAATCTATTTGGGGTCATTACTGATTTTCATATTGGTCAAAGGGAACATCTGCCTTTTTCTGAAGATGCCTTAATGGGAAAAAACCTTGAGGAAATTTTTCCAGCAGAGATAAAACCAATGATTAAAGAGGCGATGAGAGAAATAAACCAGACCAGAAAGCCTCAGAAGCTGGCTTTTCAGATGCCCATTTTACAAGACAAAGTCAGGTTTTATGAAGCCGGGATCACCACTACTGCTTTTGGTGATTATCTGGTGGTCATTCGAAACATAACCCTCCAAAAGGAAGCGGAGACGGCGCTGCATCACATGCTTGAAAAAGAGGCCGAATTGAATGCCCTGAAGACCCAGTTCATCACCACGGTTTCCCATGAATTCCGTACCCCTTTATCTGCCATTTCAAATAACATTCAACTGCTTCAGTTATATGGGGAGAAATGGACTGAAGAGAAGAAATCTGAAACCTTCCTGCACATTCAAAAAGCCATTCAGGAATTGATCACCCTGCTCAATGGCCTGTCGGCCATTGCCAAAGATCAAAGCGGGAGATTAAAGATTAACCCCACGCATTTTGATCTTCCGGATTTCTGCCGGGAATTGGTCAGGGATGCTGCAGTTCAGATTGAATCAGGAGAGAGAATACAGATGGATTTGCAAACCAAGCTAAGCAAGGTTTGTATGGATAAGGACCTGCTTCGTCATATTTTTATCAATCTGTTGTCGAATGCACTAAAATTCTCACCATCTGGGAAAACCGTTTTATTCAGGATTTCAGACGCAGCAGAAAACCATCTGCAATTCACTATCGAAGATCAGGGGATTGGTATTCCCAAAGAAGAATCAGAAATGATCTTTGAACCCTTCTACCGGGGACAGAAAGTGATCAACTTTCCGGGTAGCGGACTGGGCTTATCCATCGTGAAAAGATGTACCGATCTTCACCATGGAAGCCTGCAAATCGATAGCGAGCAGAACCTTGGAACCAGGGTAAGTGTGATATTGCCAAACTTGATCATTCAAACCCATGAACATGAAAAAAATACTGATCATTGAGGATGATAAAATTCTGATGGAAACAGCCACAGAGTTTCTCAGAGAAGAAGGATTTGAAGTCTATAATGCCCCGCAAGGAACCGAAGGAATTAAGATGGCAAGTACCTTGTTGCCGGATGTCATTCTCTGCGACATCTATATGCCGGGAATAGACGGGTACCAGGTGTTTTTAAAACTTCAGTCGGATTACGAAACTTCCCGTATTCCATTTATTTTTATGACGGCCAAAGCAGAAAAAGAGGACATCCGTTATGGTATGCTGCTCGGAGCTGATGATTATATCACCAAACCCCTCGATTTTCTCGAATTGAAGAAAAGCATTCAGACCAGGATAGAAAAGTTCGAAAAAACCATCAAGAAAAGCGAAGCCAAATATCACGCCTTTCTTCAACTGGCCAGCGATGCTATTTTAATCATCAAACCCGGAACCGCGGAAATCAGAAATGCCAATTTCGCAGGTCTTGAATTATTGGGTTATTCACGCGAAGAAATAAGCGGTTTAACGTATGATAAGATTGCATCTGACGAAATTTTCGATATCATCTCAAAAAATAAAAAAAGAAATGACAGCATCATGATGCAGCAAACATCATGGATGAACAAGGATGGTTTACCTATTCCGGTTCAGGTCAATGCAACCCTGGTCGTCGTCGGAGAAGAGGAGTTCTTTTTGTTGATCGCCAGAAATATTACGGACATCATCAACAAAGAAAAAGCATTACAGGCTAGTGAAGAAAGGTACCGTTCCCTGGTTGAAAATACAGGGGAAGGGCTTGGGGTTGTGGATGAAAATGAAAACTTTACTTATATCAATCCTGCCGCATGTGAAATTTTCGGTCTGTCGGAAAAGGACATGATTGGTGTAAATCTCAAGATGTTCCTGGACGAACATACTTATGAAGAGATCAGGCATCAGACGCAAATCAGGAAACAAGGGGAAAAGGGAATGTACGAGATCGAAGTTCATCGTCCGGATGGCAGTAGCCGGTGGATCCTCATCACAGCTACCCCACAGATGGATGTGAAGGGTAATTTTATCGGCACTTCGGGTATTTTTCGCGACATCACCCTGAGAAAAATGGCGGAAAAAAAACTTGAGGAGAGTGAGAAAAGGCTGAGTGCAATTGTGGAGCTTACCAGCGATTGGATCTGGGAAATTGATGCATCATGGCAATATACCTATGTCAGTCCGAAAGTCACCTATAACCTTGGTTACCGTCCTGAAGAGATGATCGGAAAAACACCCTTCGATTTTATGCTCCCTGAAGATGTTCCTGCCACCCAAGAATATCTGCGTTCTTTCGTTCACAAGCTTCAGCCTCTCAATGCCATTGAAAACAGGGCCAGGCATAAAGACGGCAGGGTGGTTTACCTGGAAACATCCGGTATTCCTATTCTTGATGAAAAAGAACAGTACCAGGGTTACAGGGGAGCAGACCGCGATATTACCCTGCGTAAACTATATGAAAAAGAACTGATCGTTTCCAAGGAAAAAGCGGAAGAATCGGATCGGTTAAAATCTTCCATCCTGGCAAACATGAGTCATGAACTCAGAACTCCCCTGAACGGCATCCTGGGGTTCGCAGAGATCATGAAAGAAGAATTAAAGGATACGGAATATGAAGCCATGGCTGAAAACATCCATGGTTCAGGAAAACGCCTGATGGCGACCCTGAATTCCATCATCACCCTTTCCCAGCTCGAAGCCGGAAAAGTAACCATTTCCATGAAAGAAGTAATGCTCGGAGAAACCATCAATACCGTAATAAAATCCATGGAGCCTATGGCGATGGATAAAAAGATCAAAATACAATACTCCGGTCCATGTCCAGACAATATTATTACCGATGATCATCTGCTGAAGCAACTGATGAGACAAATCATCGACAATGCCATTAAATTTACTGATTATGGAGGGATCACCGTGGAGTACACCAACATCCATGAATCCGGGAAAAACTGGGCGGTCATCAAAATTTCGGATACCGGTATCGGGATAGAAAAAAATTATTTCGACCTCATTTTTCAGGAATTCCGTCAGGTCAGCGAGGGATTCGGCCGGCGTTATCAGGGCAGCGGCATCGGCCTGACCATCTGTAAAAAGGTCATTGATTTGCTCGAAGGAAAAATTACCCTTGAAAGCACACCAGGAAAGGGATCTTCTTTTTACATATGGTTGCCTTCTAAGGGAAGTGAAGGTGCTCCGCATAGCAATTCAGAACAAAAAACCTTAAAACCTTTCATGATACGTAAAGAAAGAATTAAAAAAGAAAACCTGCCGAAAATCCTCCTTGTGGAAGACAATCTTGTCAACAGGGATCTTATGGAGTATTTTCTGAAAGAAAGTTACATGGTTGATCATGCCATGGATGGGGAATCCGCATTAAAGATGGTGAAAAGCAAACATTATCAGGCCCTGCTGATGGATATCAACCTGGGTTTTGGAATGACCGGTATTGAGGCTACACAGGAAATCAGGAAAATTCCGGGATATGAAAAAACTCCCATCATTGCCGTGACCGGGTATGCCATGGAAGAAGACCGCGAAAAACTGCTCGCATCCGGCTGTACACATTATCTTCCCAAACCATTTGAACAGGCGGATATCCTGGATTTAATGGCCAATGCCCTGAAGGGAAGTCCCGGGAGAGGTGATTTAACAGATTTTTAACAAACTTTTTCATTCCCTGAACAAGAAATCTTACCTTTGTTGCGTTATAACTAAAATTTAAAAACAAACCCTATGAAAAAGATAGCACTGATATTTTCAAGTATCATTTTATTGGCTGGTCTGACTTTTGCCCAGACGCCGCAAACCCAGGATAAATCGACAAAGCCTGTTACAAAAACCGAATGTAAGGGTAAAGAAACAAAAGCCGGATGCGATAAAAAAGACATGAAAAACTGTTCGCATTCGAAAGACACCAAAGGCTGTTGTGCAAAAGCGGTTAAAAAAGATAATGCTGCCGTGACTCCTGAAAAAAAATAAGGATTTTTTTCCTGAATGAAGAGGGCATCCCAAAAGGGCGCCTTCTTTTTTTTATGATCTGGATAATTTTCCAGGCAAACGAAAAACCACAGGCATTTTAACCATTACCCTCACCGGTTTACCACTACGTTTTCCCGGATCCCAGCGGGGCATGCTCCGGGCAACACGCAAGGCTTCCTCATCGCAACCGCCTCCGATTCCCTTGGCAATTTCGATATTGGACATGTTTCCATCCGCTTCAATTATGAAGACAACGATGACTACTCCCTGTATCATCTTTTTTTGGGCGGCTTCCGGATAGTGGATATTCTTTCTTAAAAAATACAAACGGGCTTCGTCTCCACCAGGAAAGCGCGGATAGACATCGATTACGGTAGCCAGACCAGTATCATCCCCGGTTCCCGGGCCGAATCCGCTGCTTCCGGGACCAGCCGGCAAGGTATCGCTCTTGACAACTTCCTCCATGGGAACATCCGGAGAAGACTTCTGTTCTATGGGCATTTGTTTTTCCGGAGAAAGCGAATCGCTTACTACCGGAGCCAGAGTGGCTTCCCTGACAGGCACAGAAAGCGCCTGAGCCAACCGGTTAAGATCTTCATCAGGAAGATTCATCATATTAAAATATGGCACCTCATAGATCAGGTCATTGTCCTGAAGCGGGAGGGGATCAAAGTAATAAACCGCCAGGGGGGTCAGGAAAACAACTGTAGCCAGGAGAACGGATATGATCAGGGCAATACCAAGATTCCGGGGATAATTTTTCCTCAGAAAATAAGCCCCATAGGATTTATTTCTTCCATTGAAAGCCAGATCATTGAGACTAGGAACATGCTCCCTTTTCATGGTTCCAGGTAATTTTTCAGGTTTTCTATTTCCCTTCTCAGCCTTTTAGTGGGCCTTCCCTGACCACGCGGACGGTATTCGAAATTCATTTGCCTCATCATCTTGGATTTTTCGAATTCCTCAACAGGGGTAAGGTCGACCATAAATGAAGGAAGCAGTTTCGCCGACACCCTGCTCCCGGTCAGGGTTAATACTTTCAGAATCCGGTTCAGAGGAGGAAGAAACACAGAAATTTCTTCTCCGGGTTTCACTTCCCTTGAAGCTTTGACCGTGTTCCCGAGAATTTTCACTTTCCCTGACTTACAGGCTTCTGTAGCCTGGGTACGTGTTTTATATACCCTGACCGCCCATAACCATTTATCGATCCTGACTCCTTGTTGCATGTCTATTTCTGGCGGAAATAAATTTCCATAGGTGCCCCGTTGAAGTTAAATTTTTCTCTCAGTTTGTTTTCAAGAAAACGCTTATATGGGTCTTTTACGTATTGAGGATGGTTACAAAAAAACACAAAGCAGGGAAAAACGGTTTGTAACTGAGTGATGTATTTAATCTTAATGTATTTCCCCTTGCTTGATGGCGGAGGAGTTGCTTCGATCACGGGAAGCATCATTTCATTAAGCTCAGAAGTGGGAATACGCCTTGACCTGTTTTTGTAAACTTCAATGGCCATCTCCATCGCTTTAAAAATTCTTTGTTTGTTCAAGACCGAGACAAAAAGAATCGGAACATCCCTGAAGGGAGCGATCTGGGAAATGATCCCTTCCTCAAATTCCTTGTGGGTATTAGTTTGTTTTTCGATCAAATCCCACTTATTGACAAGGATAACCACTCCTTTATGATTTTTCTCGACCAGAGAGAAAATATTCAGATCCTGTGATTCAAATCCCCTTTCGGCATCCACAATCAGCACACATACATCACTTGATTCAATGGAACGGATGGCACGCATCACGGAATAAAATTCAATATCTTCTTTCACTTTGGCTTTTTTCCTAATCCCGGCTGTATCCACCAGTATAAAATCCATACCGAAGAACTGATAATGAGAATTTATGGAATCGCGTGTTGTTCCCGGGATTTCCGTGACGATGGTCCGGTCTTTCCCCAGCAGGACATTCACCAGGGAAGACTTTCCCGCGTTCGGTCGTCCAATGATGGCAATCCGGGGTAAATCACTCAGGGTTGCCGGCTCGTTTTCTGAAACTTCCACAGGGGGAAAGTCCATCACCAAGGCATCCAGCAACTCTCCCGTCCCGCTTCCGGTCATGGCTGAAACCCCATAGATTTCTCCCAGTCCCAGGCGGTGAAATTCATGAATGTCTTCCGTTTGCTTATTGCTGTCGAGTTTATTGGCTACCAGGAAAACCTTTTTTTTCGATCTCCTCAGCAATTTCGCCACATCTTCATCCATGGTCGTGATGCCTTCACGGATATCTACCAGAAAGAGGATCACATCAGACTCTTCAATGGCCAGGTTGACTTGTTTTTTGATCTCCGTTTCAAAGATATCCCCTGAATTATCCACATATCCGCCAGTATCGATGACCGAAAATTCTTTTCCGTTCCAATCGGATTTTCCATAATGCCGGTCACGGGTTACTCCGCTTTCCGGATCGACAATGGCATCACGTTTGCCGCAAAGGCGGTTGAATAAGGTTGATTTTCCGACATTCGGCCGGCCAACAATGGCTACGATGTTTGACATGACGATAATTTGAAGATTTGAAAATTTGAAAATATCACTTTGTCACTTTGTGACTTTGTTACTTATCTATTGAATATCCGAACCTTTTCAGCGCACGTACGTCCTCTCTCCAATCCTTGGCCACTTTGATATGAAGCTCCAGGAAAACATGTTTCCCCAGAAATATTTCAATGTCTTTGCGGGCATCTGTACCCAGTTTCTTGATGGCAGAACCCTGATGTCCGAGTAAAATTCCTTTCTGTGATTCCCTGGCCACATAAATGGTTGCCGCGATACGTGTCAGTGAAGGTTCTTCCTTGAATTCAGTGATGGCAATTTCGGTGCAATAAGGAACTTCCTGGGAGAAATTCAAAAGAATTTTTTCCCGGATGATCTCACTAATAAAAAAACGCTCAGAGCGATCCGTCAACTCGTCTTTGGAGAAATACGCGGGTGACTCAGGCAGGTGAAACAATATGGCCTTCATCACCTGATCGATATTCATACCATGCAGGGCTGAAACCGGAAAGACTTCCGATTGGGGAAGCAGGGTTTTCCATTTGAACACTTCTGATTCCAGGATCTCCATATTGCCCAGGTCAACTTTATTGATGACCACAATCACTGGTTTTTGAATCTCTTTGATTTTATTCAGTATCTCTTCATGTTCAAAGTTCTGTTTGATTTCAGTAACCAGTAAAATAATGTCCGCGTCATCCAGGGAAGAAAACACGGCCGACATCATGGCCTGATGAAGTTTATAATGGGGTTTGATAATTCCCGGAGTGTCGGAATAAATCACCTGGAAATCTTCCCCATTGACGATCCCCATGATGCGATGGCGGGTCGTCTGGGCTTTGTGGGTGATGATCGAAAGTTTTTCTCCCACCAGGGCATTCATCATGGTTGATTTTCCCACATTGGGATAACCGATAATTGCGACAAAACCTGATTTATGTGACATGGTGTTGTATTTAGTCATCAACGAACAGACGGGAAGCATTCTGAAAACAAAGCTGTTCCGAGGCAAAGGTAGGTAAAAAAAACGGGTTGTCAGCAGGGACCCACTAAGCTTAAGGGATGAATGAATTTCAGAAAATTACTCCGGCTGCTTTGTCCGGATCAGGTAAATATGAAGGCTCACCGCCAGGGTGATCCCGCTGACCAAGATTTTCAGCCAGAGATAAGGAATAAAGAAAATCAGTGAAACAAGGGTAGAGGTCCACAGAAACCCTATGGAAAGAATTTTTACCCTGAGCGGAATGCCTTTTCCGGCTTTATAATCCCTTAGATAATGCCCAAAATAAGGATTGTTCATGATCATGTTATAGAAGCGGGCTGAACTCCGGTAGAAACAAGCAGCTGCTGCAACAAGGAAAGGGGTTGTCGGCAGTAAAGGAAGGATGGCTCCAAGAATGGCCAGGAAGGTAAAGAAGAAACCACATGCGATGAATACATGCCGGATTATTTTGTTTTTAGCCACTCTCGGGGTTTTATCGTCTGACTGTATCAAGAAAAATTCTGTTTGAGTTTGGATAAAAAGAATATAACTGCTATCTTTGCCGTTGGAACGCAGATTACAAAGATACATAAAAATATACTGCGGGGTGGAGCAGAGGTAGCTCGTTGGGCTCATAACCCAAAGGTCATAGGTTCGAATCCTGTCCCCGCTACTCAGAAAGTCAGCATTTAGCTGACTTTTTTTTTATTCAGGCAAGGGTTAAGCCTCCTTTTTTTGCTTCTTCCGCCATGATTCATCCAGCGCTTCACCCAGGTAGCGGAACTGATCGATCGAATTGTACAGTTGAACGGTAATCCTTATCAACTGTTGAATCGGAACTCCCCAATGCCAAACCGGGATTTCAATATGATATTGATGGTAAAGATAATCCTGGAAGGGGGTCATGCTTTTATAATCAGGCCTGTCGGAAGAGTCATTCATTGGGAGTTCAAGGGTTGCCATCGAAGCGATCATGGAGTCGGAACATGGAATGGCAAGTTGAAGTTTTTCACAAAGAAAGTTACGCGCTTCTATACAGCCTTGATGATTTCGTTGCATCAGTTCATTCCATCCTCCCGGCAGTATTGAACCCAGGTAAGCAATGGTATCCCCAACACAGAGTGCAGGGGTGGGATCATAGGTCCCAGGCCAGTAAAATCTTTCAGAAAATGGTTGGGCATTATATCCGGCATGACTGACGACAAGGGGAAAAATTAATTTCTGCTTATCCTTCCTGACATGCAAAATCGCTGTGCTTTTAGGAGCACAAAGCCATTTATGACAATTGGCCGTATAATAGGCCGCCCTCGTCTTTTCCAAATCGAGGGGGATACATCCCAGCGCATGAGCCCCATCGATCATGGTGTCTATGCCCCTGTTTTCCAGTTCAATCACAATTTGTTCCACTGGCTGTATGATAGCAGTAGCCGAAGTAATATGATCGATCAGGGCAATTCTTGTCTTAGGGGTCACTTTCCCAAGAACAGCGTCTATAATGATATCGGGAGAACTGATCGGGAATTCATAGCAGGCTTCCACGAGGCGAGCGCCCGTCTGATCGCAGATAAACTCCAGTAAACGCCGGCAGGCTGGATAAATATGATTGGTGGTAAGTAATTCATCTCCGGGATTGAAGCGCAGTGAACGAAATACAGTATTGACCGCTTCCGTAACATTACGGACAAAAACCAGATCGTCAGCGGAAGCATTCACAAAAGCTGCCACTTTTTGTCTTGACTGATTAAACATGGTTTCCAACTCCCGCATCATAAACCTTACCGGCTGACTTTCGAGCCGCTGACGGTAACGTTGTTGTTTTTCCAGAATTGCTACTGGACAGGCTCCGAAAGAACCATGGTTAAGAAAGACCATCCCCGGATCAAGCGACCAAATTTTTGAATATTCAGAAGGTAATGGAAAATTCATGGACATCGTTTTTAAAAGTGATTATTTTACATGAAGTATCATCCCTTTGAGGTAGTCCCCTTCGGGATGAAATATACTGACGGGATGATCAGGCCCCTGGGAAAGCCGGTGAAGGATCCTGACTTCGCGGCCGGCTTCCAGTGCGGCGCTCATCACTGCCGACTGAAAATTTTCCCGGCTGATGGCCTGGGAACAGGAAAAAGTAAACAATATCCCGCCTTTGTTTAACCGAATCAACGCATTTTTATTGATATGAACATAAGCATGTAAAGCGTTGTTGGTCACCTTATGCGTCTTGGCAAATGCAGGGGGATCGAGAATGATCATGTCATACCATTCACTGGTCTCGTTCAGATACTTTTTGGCATCTGTCACCATTGCTTGATGATGACCGGAATCAAGCCCGTTAAGCGCCACATTTTCATTGGCCCAGTCAATTGACTGACTGGAGCTGTCGACGGAATGCACCAACCTGGCGCCACCTTTCAGCGCATATACCGAAAATGCCCCGGAATAACAAAAACAGTTCAGCACCTTCCTGTTTCTTGCATAATACTGGGCAAACATCCGGTTTCCCCTTTGATCCAGAAAGAAACCTGTTTTTTGTCCACGCTCCCAATCAACAAGAAAACGATGGCCGGTTTCAAGGATCTCACCCTTTTGGGAAATGCCATATAAGTACTGATCACGGATGTCGGAGGACGGGTGAGGAGTTGTTTCTCTGCTTTTATCATAAACCGCTTTGAGTTGATCGCCGAATATTTGCTGAAGGGCAGTAACAAATACCGGTTTCAGTTTATGCATGCCCAGAGCGTGAGCTTGAATCACCGCCACACCATTGTACCAGTCAATAATCAGTCCGGGCAATCCATCTCCCTCAGAATTTACCAGGCGACAGGCATTGTCGGAAGGAGATGTCAACAGGCCAAGATGAATCCTGAAATCATACGCCTTTGAAACTTTTTCAATCCAGAAAGCCTCATTGATTTCTGTTTGTTGAAAACTGAATATCTTGACTGCAATGGAACTTTCAGCATAATGCCCCAGGGCAAGGAACTCATGTTGATGGGAAAACAGTTCAACCGTATCACCTTCCTTTACATTTCCCTTTATCTGATTGATGGCTCCGGAAAAAATCCAGGGATGGAAACGTCTGACTGCCAATTCTTTACCCGGTTTCAGGATAATTTTGGGAAAGATGTTCATTTTTTTGTTTTTCTTAGTAAATTTGATGCAAATTAAAAAATTCAACCCAATGAAAAAGTATTTATTGCTTTTATTAATTCCGGTATTTTTTGCCTGTGGCCGTGAGGCCAAGAAAAAAGCCGAAGAATTGCAGGCCAGATCAGATAGTCTGATGAGCCAAACCCTCCAAAAAGATGAAGCCATCAACGAATTTATCCGCTCCATTAATGAAATCCAGGGGACCCTGGATACCATCAAGATGAAAGAAAACATCATCAACCTGAATACGGACCGTGGTGAAGAACTGAAACTTTCTGCCAAAGATCAGATCAAGAACGACATTCAATCCATTTATGGTTTGATGGCTAAGAATAAGGAAACCATCAATGCCCTGACCAAAAAGCTGAAAAATTCCAATATGAAAGTGGACGAACTTCAGAAAATGGTTGAAAGGCTGAATAAGGACCTTGCCCAGAAAACAGCCGACATTGAAGAGCTGAGGGAAAAACTTTCCAAGATACACATCGCCTTTGAAAAAGCCAATCTGAAGATAGATACCCTTTCAAGGACGGTTAAATCCCAGGACAGGCAGTTATCAGATCAGGGTCAGACGATTGCGGAACAGGATGCCGCCCTGCATACCGCTTATTACGTTATCGGGACAGCCAAGGAATTAAAGAAAAGCGGAGTCATCAAGAGTGGCGAGGTACTGGCAGACTTCAACAAGGATCTCTTTACCCGTATAGACATCAGAAAAACCACCGAGATTTCTGTCCTGAGCAAGAAAGCCAAGATTCTTTCAAGCCATCCTTCCTCCTCCTATAAATACAATGGGGATAAAAAACTTATCCAATCGCTTCAGATTCTCGATTACAAATTATTCTGGAGCAATAGTAAATACCTTGTCATTGTGGTAAACTAAACCTAATATCATAACTTCAGGGGGCGGGATCAGTCCTGCCCTTTTTTTTATCTTTACTGAAATAGAAAAACATGCGCCTTCGGTTAATTATTATTCTGACTTTCGTCCTGAGCAGTCAGGTTGTATTATCGCAAAAACACAGCACGGAACTATTTAAGATCGTTTTTTATAATGTCGAAAACCTGTTCGATACCCTTGACAATCCCCTGACTGATGACGAGGAATTTTTACCTGATTCCAAGATAGCATGGAACAGTGAACGTTATTGGCATAAAATTCAAAATACTGCAAGGGTACTGATGGCTATCGACAGTGTGAATCTGCCGGGAATGATAGGACTGGCCGAGATCGAGAACAATTCAGTACTTGAAGATTTAATCCTGACCACGGGATTAAAACATGGTAATTATGATATCATTGTTGAAAGCGGACAGGATCCCAGAGGAATCAATGTTGCGTTATTATATAGAAAAAACATCTTTCGTCAAATAGATCATAAGGCAATCCCCTCAGCGCTTTCTTTTAAAACCCGGGATATCCTTTATGCCAGGCTGTTATGCGCCTCAGGCGATACTTTCCATGTTTTTGTCAACCACTGGAAGTCAAGACACGGAGGGGCACAGGAAACAGAAATCATGCGTATTGAAAACGCCAGGACCTTAAAACATCAGACCGACTCTGTGCTAACCGTGTTTCCTCAGGCCAAACTGATCATCATGGGAGATTTCAATGATGAACCCGGAGATAAAAGCATAACGGAAACCCTCGGAATCAAAAAACCCGGGGAAACAATTTCCCCTACCGGATTATATAACCTGCTTTATGACCATTACGAAAAGGGGGAAGGGACTTTATATTATAAAGACTGGGACGTGTTCGACCAGATCATTGTTTCCGGAAATTTGCTACTGAAAAAGAAAGGGAAAAAGCCATTCATTCTGACTGTCGATACACAGATTTTTAAACCTGACTGGCTGCTCTACAAAAATAAAAACGGAGAACTTGTACCAAACCGGACAGCGGGTTCAAAAGAATATTTCGGGGGCTTTTCCGATCATTTGCCGGTCTATACTACAGTAAGGTATTAATGGTCAGAAGTCAATTTTTAATTTTTGATAACTTTCGCTGGTAGCGGGTAGTCGATTTCCTTTAAGAGCCGTCCGTTTTCATCATAGAAGCTCCATTTTCCAATCCGGGTATCTTCTTTATAATACCCTTCATAACGGATCTTCCCATTTTCAAAATAGACGATCCGCTTGCCATCGCTTTTTCCGTTTTTAAATGACCCTTCACTCCAGACCTTACCGTTATCATACCAGGAAACCCACTTTCCGTCACGTTTTCCATCCTTATACGTTCCCTCCATCTGGATCTGCTTATTGGAATAATAGGTTGTTTCTTTCAGCAATTCACGGGTTTCGTCTTTACCTCTATAGATACAGACTCTTTTCGGCGAGCCATCAGGATAGGATTCTTCAACGACTTTGTATTCAAATTTGCATGAGTAGAGAATTAACAGCAGTGCCGTCATTATTGTCACTCTGATTTTCATTGTTATTCCATGTTAAATTCCAATCGCATTCCCTGTTTTGATTCCATGATATTTCCTTGCTGATATAACAGATTCCCGTTCACCCAGGTATGGCTGATACGTGATCTGAAAGAAAACCCCTCCAGGGGTGACCATCCGCATTTATACAGGAGGTTATCCTTTTTCACGGTCCAGGGATCATTCAGATCCACCAGTAAAAGGTCGGCAAAAAACCCTTTACGGATAAACCCCCTGTTTTTGATCCGGTACAAGGTAGCCGGTCCATGGCACATTTTTTCCACGATCAGCTCGAGGGAAATTTTCTGCTGGTGATAGTATTCAAGCATGGTTACCAGACCATGTTGTACGAATGGCGCTCCCGAAGGACAAGAAAGATAAGGTTGTTGCTTTTCTTCTAAGGTATGAGGGGCATGATCTGTGGCGATGATATCGATTTTTCCGGATAACAGTCCCTGAAACAATCCAAGCTTATCCCCTTCTGTTTTTATGGCCGGGTTCCACTTGATTTTTGCACCCAGCCTGTCATAATCACTATCGTCAAACCAGAGATGATGTACGCAAACTTCGCCGGTAATGAACTTTTCAGCGAGGGGTTTGTCGTTTTCCAGCAATTCGAGTTCTCGGGCTGTGGAGAGGTGAAGCAAATGCAGGCGGGAGGAGTACTTCTTAGCCAGTTTGACTGCTTTCAGTGAGGAAGCATAGCATGCCTCCTCATTCCGGATGAGGGGATGAGCGAAAACCGGAATGTCTTCTCCGTATTTCTTTTTGAAATATGCCAGGTTTTCCCGGATAATGGATTCTTCTTCAGCATGAACCACTATCCTGATTGGGGATTGACGGAAAATTTTTTCAAGGATACCGGGATCATCCACCAGCATATTCCCGGTTGATGCTCCCATAAAGATTTTCAGTCCACAGATCCTTAGCGGATCGGCTTTTAAAATTTCATTGAGGTTATTATTGGAAGCGCCAAGGAAAAAAGAATAATTGGCCAGTGACTTAGTAGAGGCAAGATGATACTTCTCTTCAAGGATATCCAAAGTAGTCGCTTTAGGCTCGGTATTGGGCATATCCATGAAGGAGGTCACTCCTCCGGCGACGGCTGCACGGCTTTCAGTCAGCAAATCACCTTTGCGGGTCAAACCGGGCTCGCGAAAATGAACCTGATCATCGATAATCCCAGGCATCAGGCATCTGCCATGTGCATCAATCCTCAGGATATTTTCAGGCAAGAGAAGATCTTCCGGGGGGTCACCTTCAAAAACATCAGCAATAAGCCCATTTTCAACCCTGACAGACCCGTGAAATTGTCTGCCCTCGTTAACGATAAGGGCATTGCTTATAATAAAAGGAGAACTCATTTTAACCTTTGAGACGTTTGTATTTTTTAAAGAGACTTTGTATTCTCAGACTCATGACTCCAAAAATCGCCTCTTTAAAAATACCCTTACTCATTTTTGACTCACCCATGGTACGGTCAGTAAAAATGATGGGAACTTCCACGATATTGAATCCCAGTTTCCAGGCAGTGAACTTCATCTCAATCTGGAAGGCATATCCGGTAAATCTTACTTTATCCAGGTCGATGGCTTCAAGAACCTTGCGGGTATAACATTTGAAGCCTGCTGTGGTGTCCCTGACTTTCATCCTGGTCACAAAACGCACATAGGAAGAGGCATAGTAGGACATTAGAACCCTGCCGATAGGCCAGTTTACGACATTGACACCGGAAACGTAACGGGAACCGATCACCAGATCGGCTCCCTTGTTTTTTGCAGCATCATATAAACGCAACAAATCTTCAGGATTATGGGAAAAGTCGGCATCCATCTCGAAAATAAAATCGTATGCATGCGACAATCCCCAACGGAAACCATGAATATAGGCCGTACCAAGACCCAGTTTCCCTTTACGTTCTTCCATCTTCAGACGACCGGGAAACTCCTGCATTAAACCCTTAACAATATCAGCCGTGCCATCAGGAGAATTGTCTTCGATGATTAAAATATCAAAATCCTTGGCAAGGGAAAATACCTTACGGATAATCCGTTCTATGTTTTCCTTTTCGTTAAAAGTAGGGATGATGACTAAGCTATCTGACACAAGCTGATGATTTAAAGGTTAAATGATTAATTGATTACGATTTTTTTAAAGAGTTTTCCTTCCGAGGTCGATAACTGCAATAAATATATGCCTTTGGTTAGCGTTAAGTTATTAACCGGAACATCATTGTTTCCCTGATGAATGTTACGATTTTCTTCCCAAAGTGTTCTGCCATCAAAGCCAATCAAACCAAGATGAATAATTTCATTGTTTTTAGCCTGGAACCTAAGTGTAAAATGATCGGTAGTCGGATTTGGGTAGATGATTAACTTGGAAATCAAGTCATTCTCTTCACTGATCCCGTCATGAGGCTTGAAGGTTATCCTGACTGTATCTGACTGAACACCGTAAGAGTCGGTCACCCTGCAGTATACTTTTTTAGTACCAAAACCCACGCCTGTAGAATCGATATGAACGATTTGTCCCAGATCTCCTGTGGACCACACATAGGTTTCAAATTGACCGGCATCCAGGGTCACGGTTTCATTTGCATATACAATCTGATCAGGACCCAGGTCAAGCACGGGGTGATCGCTTAAAGGAATGGCAAGCTTAAAACGCTGGATAAACTCCTGATAAAAAAGATTAGCAATCAAGGCATCATGAATGACGATGCTGTTTTCGTCATTATTGACGTTGGCTGCATCGCTCCAGTTATGGGAACCAGTCCACACGAAGGGGTCAGAAGATGGATTTGACTGATCCACTATCATCATCTTGCTATGGAGTAGTCCCTGTTCATGGTATTCCCTGAAATTATTCCCGAGGGCAGTGCCAAGGTTTGCGACCACGGTAGCATCGGAAGTGGCACGATTGGAGATAACCACCTTGGAGTTCACTCCTGCCTGTGATTTTGCAATGATGGCATTGCTGATCACAGTACGGGTGATTAGCATTGTCCCGACCTCCATATCCGTATTGGCTGTTCCGATGTGGTTGACGATCTGCTGATTGACGCCATCGCTGGGACTGAAATAAACTTCCACCCTTTTACCCCCAATGATCAGTTCATGAGGAGTATTATCGGATTTCGCGGGTCCAAATTTTGCATTGGACGCGTTGGGGGTAATGGTGGATGAACCATACATTTCTTCGAATTCAAGGGTATAAACGATGGCCAAACTCTTGTCCTGAATAAACAATACATTATTGGCATCGGTATTTATATTCTGATCTGTCCAGTTACAGGACCCTGTCCATACGATGGGATCGTTGGGGTTGGCAGACTGCCCATCGATCACCATGAATTTGTCATGCATTATTCCCGAAGTAACCGGCCGGGCAATTTTCCCGATACCGGCATTGAGCTCCTGCATGGCGGAGTTATTGGTTCCCCCATCGGTTACGATCCTGACCCTGACCCCTCTGGCATTGGCAGCATTAAGCGCGCCTACGATACTACTGATCCCTTCAACGTTAAAATTGTAAATGGCAATATCGATGGTTTGTTTGGCCCGGTTAATATAAGCGATACAAGTATCATCCACAGCGCGGTTAATTTGTATTGCTTTTTCAGAAGTTGCTACGGTAGTATCAACCGGTCTTGTGAAATAAATCTTGAATATACCGCTGGAAAGGGATTGAGTGACGAAATTCTTCAGTCCCGACCAGCCGGTATCGGAAGCGGCCACAGAAAAGGCTTTAACATAGATCAAATCGGAAGGGCTGAGCCCTGAAAGACTGATGCTGTGTGTCAGTCCGCTTCCTGTCGAAGGAATATGACCGAGTTCCAGTTGAGGGGTGCGTCCATAGAAAAGCTCCGTGCTTCCTGCAATATTGGTTGTCCAATCCAGGGAAAACCCGCTGGTGGTAATATTGCTGACTGCAAGGGGGGTGGTGAACAGGATTGAGCTGCTGGCAAGAATATCATTTTTATCGCGGAGCAGCAGTTGATATCCCTGGGTGGGGTTCGAATAATGAAATTGAGAACAGATACCTACGAGGGTGACTTTATCCGCAGGGATGATTTGTCCTACAAGGTTTGAATTATTGTTGACACGAACCTGGGCAGTTTGACTCCCTGCGGTCACATTATAATTGGTATTTCCGGCAAAAACTCCACCGGCATTGGCAAATGTAACATCTACCATTTTGACCAGCATGGCTTCGTTGGCTTCATTCATTCCGCCGGGAGTGATGACCAGGGGTTCAGGAAGATTAACCGGGGCTATGGCCGAAAAGGAATTAACCGGATCCAATTCAAGGAGCTGGTTATATAATTTCGTGACCCCGGTGATCAGGATGGAATCCCCCCTGACAACGGAGCTCAGGGTATTGCTATAAGCTGCAATGCCGGCAGTGCCATCCTGCAGATAACGGATAATGCCCAATTCAGAACCATTGGTAACGACTCCACGGACAGTGACTGTCGATCCTTCAGGCATAGCTTTGGCAGCGGCGATGGTAATCGCCTGAGAGAAGCCCTGAAGTCCAAAGATCGTCAGGAAAATGATTAAAGAAGCAATTTTTTTCATGTTATTGTTTTTATTTCAGTATTAGATTAGTACCAGAGTAACAAAGTTAAACATCTTACTCACCATCTCACAAACTCACCATCTCACCAGCTTATTAATAGCTGATAGCGATGGATGCATTGAACCTTCTTCCCATCCCAAAGAATACGCCGGCCGATGAAGCATCAAATCCTGTGGTTTTTGTAGAATAGGAATCGTTGTTTTTGGCATCAGAAATATACTTCTGGTTAAGCAGGTTTAAAACGCTTGCCCTGATATCCAGCTTGAAATTTTTAAATGTAAAACGATATCCGGCATTCAGGTCAACCAGATAATACACGGGTAATTGCCAGGAATCAGGAGGATTTCCATCTTTGTCCATATATTTTGGAATCAGGGAGGCGGGATCCATCTGGGAGTAATTTTTAGCAAACAGAGTAAAGCTGCCAGAGACATACAGATATTTAATGATTTCCCAACGCAGGCTTTCCATCAACTGGAACTGGGCTGCATCTCCGACATGTACTCCTTTGGCATTAAAAGTCAGGCTATCCAGCAGGTTGCCACTGGGATCGTAAACATAGGCCGTACCTCCTGACATCCATCGCCAATCTCCCCAGGCTACTACCTGATCCCATTGTATTGAGGGAATGGGTTTCCATCCAAATTCAACTTCTATCCCGGTATGTAATGCATCTATACCGTTTATGTTTACAGGAAAATTGTCGCCATTGATCGTAACGTATAATGCTTGATCAAGGGGGCGGTTTTTCCAGTTGGTGAGGTAGGCATTAAGATTAAGTCCGATGGTTTTTGAATTGTAGCTATATCCTACTTCCACAGCCCTGATGATTTCATTTCTTACATCCAGGTATTCCTTATTGTTGTTATCAAATACATTCTGGAAACGGGGAGCTTTCGACAAATAACCCAGGTTGATAAATACGTTATTCCTTTTATCAATATTATAGTTCGCTCCTCCTTTGATGGTAAATCCGGGAAAATATTTCCATTTTGTCCTTGTCGCAAACGCATGAGATGAATTAATATCGTATGCCGTGGGATTGACAATGGAAAAGGTGTCTTTTATCGAACCATTCTGTTTTACCACGAAAACAGTATCTCCTGAAGTAAATTGGGTATCTCCTTTCCCCTGTGAATAAGTGAGATTGTCATTGCCATTATAATAGAAAGTATCTCCATATCCCACTGCCTGGGTGAAAGTATTGCCATCCACGATAATATCTTTTTTCTTGAAATAATCAATACGGTTATAGGCAGATAAGGCAGTGGTCAGGTTAATGAAAGCCGACCATTTATCTTTTTTAAATTCCAGTTGTGCAAAGACTCCTCCCCAGCGGACCAATCCATCATTGTAATAATAGATTTTGTCGCCAACAACCATGTTATCATACTGATTTTTATTCTTGTTGGCATCATCCCGCATGAAATCGCCTCCCAGCAGGTCGTACACCTCACCGTAATGCTGACCCTTGTATGTTCTCAGGTCAAGACCACCGGAAAGGGTGAACATCGGGTTAATCTCCCAGTTAAAAGTAGATAACAATCCATACCAGTAATGATTGTTAACACTACTGCGAATAATGCCTTCGGAACGATGAGTGGGATCATTCATATTCCTGTCATAATAACTCTGGTAATTGATCAGTCCATTAGAAAGGTCAATATTCGAAAAAGTAGAGGTGATATAGGCTCCGCTGGAAGTAGTGGAAAAATTCCCCGTTCCTCCTCCGTTTCCGATGGAAGCATAAACAATATTAGACCAATAAAATTTATCGGTGACACGCCAGAAATCCCTTAAACTGAGCTGGGGTTTGAAATAATAATTTTTGGATTGGGACAGATCTTCCGTTTTATCCAGATAGACCGGATTTCCTTCTGTATCTTTTTCTGTCCAGCGGTTCAGGTGTCCCCAGTTCGAATTGTATCGGATCCCATAGGAATAGGTGGAATCTATGAGGCCCTGGCGGACGCCGACTTTTGCCGCATAAACCTTATCAAAGGTGGCGATGGATTTCATATAGGATCGCTGGGCATGCTGCTGGGGAGCACCCATGGCTGAAAAGGTGAGGGTATGCCGGCCAAATCGCTTATCCACCCGGATATATCCAAACCAGCCTTTGGTCCAGGTATTGTCCACCCAGCCATTACCTTGTTTGTAGGAAGCGGCTATTGTCACGCCCCAGCCATATTTCAATTGACCGGTCGTGACGCCAAGGGAGGTCCTGAAAAAACCATCGCTGCCAAATTCCTGTTTGACGATTCCGCCCAGGTTCACATCTATCCCCTTGGTGATAATATTCATGGTTCCACCGACGGAAGGCAAAGCCAGTTTTGAAGCGCCCAGACCACGTTGGACCTGGATATTCCGGGTCACGGCATCAAGGCCGAACCAGTTGGACCAGTAAACCCATCCATTTTCCATATCATTCACCGGAATCCCGTCAATCATCACGGCAAGATTGCGTTGGCTGAAACCCCGGATGTTAATACGGGCATCGCCATCGCCTCCTCCCTGTTGGGTAGCATAAACCCCGGGAGTTTTGTTAAGGATCATCGGGAGATCGCGGGAAGCAAGTCCTTCCTGCATCTGAAGAGGAGTCACCGTGGAAAATGCAACGGGGGTTTCCCGGGTTTTTGCCACATCACCCACAACTTCCACCTCTGTGAGGGTGGGTGTTTTTAACTGAAAGTCATAGGTGATATCCGACTCGGCGACCACGATATCTGCTTCCTGGGGAAGATATCCCACATAAGAAACCCTGAGGTGGTAGTTGCCCTTTTCAACTTTGATATAATATCTTCCATCCATATCGGAAACAACTCCTTTATTTTCACCATACATGATGGTAGCGCCGATAAGTGTTTCCCCTGATCCGGCATCTTTGATCACTCCCCTGATCATCCGTTTTTGCGCAAACATAACAACAGGCAGGAACATGATCAACATAAGAACAACTGCACGCTTTGTCATAATTCAGTTATTAGTGTTTTGACACAATATAGGGGCAACCCTGCGGCTTGCCCCTATATTGTTTTTAACCATTTTCAATCATTCCTTTATTGGGTAATGATCTTTCGGATCACCGGCTGATTGTCGCCCAGGAACACTTTAACCAGATAAATTCCATCGGGCATTTCATTCAGCACAACCCTGACTTCTTTCTGACGGTTAGCCAGGGTTTTGGAATAAACCGTTTTCCCCACGATGGAAACTACTTCTACCGCGGTGATGGATTGGTTGGCAGCAACAGTAAACTGATTATTGGTCACAGGATTCGGCTGAACAGTAACGCTGACCGATTGCTGGGGTTCAGTAATCCCCTGTGAGGATTTGCAATCGCACCAATGGGTTCCGAGGCTGTCGAAAAAGTTGGCAGGCAGTGTATCATATTCTTTCAAGGCATAGAAGCTGTTGGGGACACCGCCGGTGATTGAATCTCCATAATGGCTCATGGTTATTCTGTCAACCCCGAACTTAACGGTATGCTTGCGAACCAGGGTTTTACTTTTCGTCAGGTATCGTCCTGTTCCAATCACATAGGGTTTGGTATCGGTCCAGGCGCCGGAAGGGCTGTAAGTTCCCTGCCAGTTTTTCGGACGAACGCCGATTTCCCCGAAAATATCTATATCCTTCCAGGATTCGTTGGGTTGTTTTTTCTGAAGGGATACGGCATCATCTCCATTCCAGAAAACACAATTTCCGCCGGGAGTTGTTCCACCATAATCATAAGGTGCGAGCCAGTCTGCTTTTTTACGTAAGCCAGGCCAAACCATGGTATCCTGGCCGGGTTTGGTAGTATCCTGTATGATGACCCAGGTGGAAAACGCAGCAATGGTTCCGGTCAAGGGCAGATTGTAAAGCAATTCCTGATCAGAAGTAGTGCTTCCGTTGGAATAACGGATAAGGCGGTAATTACCATCCAGGGTAATGGGGTTGGGGGTAGGATTATACAATTCAACGGCTTTGTTATTGTTCCATCCTTCCACATGTTCCGACATGAAGATATCAGCACAGTCTGTCTGTGCATAGATCAAAGCTGCCGGAAAGAAAAGCGAAATAGAAAGTAAAAGTTTTTTCATATTTTAGGTATTAAGGGGGTTTCTCCGAAATTCTATACAAAAATAGAAAAAGAATGTCCGTGAAAGTTAAGGGATTATTAAATGTTAGTAACTTTTTGCAAAGATAAAGACTCAAGTCTGGTCAGCGCATCTTCAATTCCGGCTACATTCTTCAGGGTGATCAGTAAACGATCCTTGTCTTCCTTCATCTGGCAAAACCGGGGATGATCCTTTATAAAATCGAGCAATGCGGTAAACTGGAGCGACTGATAGTAAGGAGAGTCGGGGTTTGAGATGAAATAAGCATTCAGGCGGTTGTTACGCAGCAACAGTTTTTCAAAGCCGATCTTTCTTGCCAGCCAGCGTAACCGGATGGTAAGGATAAGGGTTTCCGTCTGAGGTGGAAGGGGGCCAAAACGATCCGTCAATTCAGTCTGAAACCGGATCAGTTTTTCTTCCGTTTCAATGGCATCGAGTTCCTTGTAAAGATTGAGCCTTTCCGTGATATTCACAACATAATGGTCGGGGATGAGAATTTCGAGGTCAGTTTCAATAACACAGTCTTTCACGTACTCCCCTTGGAAATCTTCTTTGAAAACATCCCTGAATTCATTTTCCTTCAGTTCAAGTAAGGCTTCATCCAGGATTTTCTGGTACATTTCATAGCCGATTTCTGAAATAAAACCGCTTTGTTCCCCTCCCAGGATGTTTCCTGCTCCGCGAATATCAAGGTCGCGCATGGCAATACTGAACCCACTGCCAAGGTCGGCAAATTCTTCAATGGTCCTCAGGCGTTTTCTTGCCTCATCGGTCAGGGTTGACATGGGTGGGGCAAGAAGATAGCAAAAAGCTTTCTTATTGGAACGGCCCACCCTCCCCCTGAGTTGATGGAGATCGCTCAGTCCATAATGATGAGCATCATTGATGATAATGGTATTGACGTTGGGAATGTCAAGCCCTGATTCGATGATGGTAGTGGAAACCAACACATCATATTCTCCTTCGATGAAATCGATCATGATCTTTTCCAGCCTGGCCCCTTCCATTTGTCCATGAGCGATGGCAATTTTTGCCCTGGGAACAGCCCTTTGGATCATCCCCGTGATGTCAAGGATATTCTGAACCCTGGTATTCACAAAGAATACCTGTCCTCCCCTGGCCACTTCATCATTGATGGCGTCCCGGATAATTGCTTCACTGAAGGGATGGATTTCTGTCTGGACAGGATATCGGTTGGGGGGAGGGGTGTTGATGATGGAAAGGTCGCGGGCGCCCATGAGGGAGAATTGCAAGGTACGGGGAATGGGTGTGGCGGTGAGCGTGAGTGTATCCACGCTCACCTTGAACTGTTTGATTTTCTCTTTTGCCCCTACCCCGAATTTTTGTTCTTCATCTATAATCAGTAGTCCGAGATTTTTAAACTTTACGTCTTTACTGAGTAATCTGTGGGTTCCGATCAGGATGTCGATTTTCCCAACAGCCAGGTCCTGAAGTAATTTTGTTTGAGCTTTGGTCGTTCTGAAGCGATTGATATAATCCACCCTGCCCGGAAAATTCTTTAAGCGGTCGGAAAATGTTTTATAATGCTGTAAAGCGAGTATGGTCGTAGGAACGAGAATGGCGACCTGCCGGCTTTCCGTGATGACTTTAAACGCTGCCCGGATGGCGATTTCCGTTTTTCCGAAGCCGACATCCCCGCAGATCAACCGGTCCATGGGATAAGTTTCCTCCAAATCCTTTTTTACATCCAGGGTAGTCTTGATCTGGTCGGGAGTGTCTTCATAGATAAAGGAAGCCTCCAGTTCATGCTGAAGATAAGTATCTGGAGCACAGGCATAACCCTTGGTAGCGCGCCTTTCGGCATAAAGTCGGATCAGATCCTTGGCAATGTCCTTGACCCTGCTCTTGGTTTTGGTTTTCAGTTTATTCCAGGCCTCCGACCCCAGGCGGTTGAGGCTGGGGGCAGATCCATCCTTTCCGATGAATTTTGTTATCCTGTGGAGGGAATGAATACTGACATAGAGAAGGTCATTGTTTTTATAAATCAGGCGGATGGCTTCCTGTTCTTTTCCGTTATTGACAATCTTCTCCAAGCCATCGAAACGTCCTACTCCATGATCAATATGGGTAACGAAATCTCCGGGTTTCAGATCGTAAAGCTCTTTCAGGGTCAGGGCTTCTTTGCTGGTATATCCATCCCTCAGATGAAACCGGTGGTAACGTTCAAAGATCTGATGGTCAGTATAACAGGCCAGCTTCAGGTCATGGTCAATGAAACCCTCATGAATGGTGAAATTCAGCGTAAGCAGGGAGGGATCAGTATCGGGTGATAAGGGAGGGGAAATGAGAAAAGATTTGCTTTTCATCTCCTCAACAATACTGTACAGGCGTTCTGCTTGTTTTGGATTGTCGGTCAGTAAAATATTCTGAATGCCCTGATCCCGGTTTTTATCAAGGTTTTGCAGCAGAAGGTCAAAGTTTTTATTGAAAGAAGGCTGGGGTTGGGTATGGAAGGTTACAGATGCGGCTGATTTAAAATAAAACTGATGACCAAATTCGAGGGTGGAGAAGCGAAGCAGCCACATCAGAAAGTCATTGCCTGTTAACAAAAGATCAGAGGCAGGTTGTTTGTTGATGATGTCGCTTATATAATCCATATCATCCAGCCAGATCATAGCGGCATCCGGAAGGAAAGAAAATAAAGGCTCATAGGATATTTTCTTATCCGGGCTGATTCTGATATCCGGCACAATGGAGATCTCGGCTTTTTTCTCAATCGACAATTGCGTGGAAGGGTCAAAGCTGCGGATGGAGTCCACTTTATCATCCAGAAAAGAAATGCGGTAAGGGTGGTCACTACTGAAAGAATATACGTCAATAATTCCGCCGCGCAACGAGAACTGACCCGGTTCTATGACAAAATCAGTGCGTTCAAACTCATATTCCACCAGCAAATCCAGAATAAAATCCATGTTCACCTGCTCGCCTGCAAATAGTCTGAGGGTATTTTTCTCCAGAAATTTTTTATTGACTACTTTTTCGGCCAGGGCTTCCGGGTAAGTGACCAGGAGGAATTTCGGGGATTTGCGGTTCAGGCGGTTCAGCACTTCGGTTCTGGCAAGCAGTCCCTGATTGTCCTTCAGTCCGGAATCAATACCGCGTTTGAATGAAGAAGGAAAAAACAGCACCATTTTTTTTTCCGAATCCAGGTCCTTTTCGTCCAGGATGTTTTCAAGGTCATTATAAAAATATGCCGCCGATTCTTTATCAGGGAGAATAAAAAAATGGACAGCGGGAAGCTTACTGAATACGGAAACCGCCACAAATGCTTTAGAAGAAGCGACAAGCCCCCTGAGGTGGAGACGAAATCTGGTGAGCTGGTGAGTGGGTGAGCTGGTGAGTGGACGAGTGGACTCAGACAGGTTTAGAATTTCCTGGACCCCGGGATGCTGGTGATAGGCTGAGAGTAATGCTGCGTGGTTCAATCCTTTATTCATTACACAAACCGGGAGGGTTAAGGGGGCGGGGTTTATAATTTTATTCCTGAGCAAAATTACAAAAAGATCCGTCCGGAATTTTCCTTATTTTTGATCCGTGTTAATCAATGTATTCAAATTCGGAGGGGCATCGGTAAAAGGTGCAAAGGGCGTGAAAAACGTAGCCGACATCCTGGAGGATCAGGGTGACAAACCTATTGTGGCAGTCATTTCGGCCATGGGTAAAACCACCAATGCGCTTGAAACTTTACTGGGACATTTTCTTTGCGGGGATTCGGTATCCATGGTGGAAACCTATCATCGGATCAAGGATTTCCATTTCAACCTGCTGGAGGAACTTTTTCCGGTCAGGGATCATCCGGTCTTCTCAGAAGTTGAGGTTCTTTTCCAGCATTTAAGGGTTTATCTGGCAAGGAAAAGACTGGTAAACGAGAGCGCATACAATTATGATTTCGAATATGATCAGATCGTGGTTTTTGGTGAACTGATCTCTTGCTGTATTGTTTTTCACTTTCTGCTTCTCAGGGGGCTTTCCGTTGCCATTCAGGATGCCCGTGACCTCATCAGAACCGACAGTACTTACAGGGATGCAAATGTGGATTGGAAGCTGACCAAAAAGCTGATCAGGGAGAACATTCAATCCACTCTTCACGGTGGTTCAAATCCGGTGAATATTGTTCTGACCCAGGGTTTTATCGGCAGGGACTCCAAGGGATATTCCACGACCCTGGGCAGGGAGGGTTCTGATTTCTCGGCTGCTATTTTCGCCTTTTCTTTGCAATCGAAAGAAGTCACCATATGGAAGGATGTACCCGGGGTCATGAATGCCGATCCGAAATGGATGAAACAAGCCCGTAAGCTGGACCTTCTCTCCTATCGCGAAGCCATTGAGCTGGCGTATTTCGGAGCATCCATCATTCATCCCAAGACCATCAAACCCCTGGAAAATGCAAATATCCGTCTGAGGGTAAAATCTTTTCTCCATCCGGAGGAAGAAGGAACCCTGATAGAAAACTTAGATACCTGGGAAATACACTGCCCTATTTTTATCCGAAAAAAAAATCAGGTACTGGTTTCTGTTTCTCCCAAGGACTTTTCCTTTATTCAGGAGGAAAACCTGAGTCAGATCTTTGCCATCCTGACGACCTTAAGGGTGAAGGTGAATGTCATGCAGAATTCTGCAATTTCATTTTCAATTTGTGTTGATGGCAGCCATCAGTCGTTGCCGGAATTGATCGCTGCCCTGAAAAAAAAGTATAAGGTGAGGTATAACGATGGGCTTGAACTGATCACCATACGACATTATCATTCCCGGGATATTCAAAGAATTACACGAAACAGAAAAGTGTTTCTGGAACAAAAGACCAGAAACACCGTACATTTGGTTGTATCCACTCCTACGTCTCCCCTCCTGGTCTGAGCAGTAAGGCAACCTATTCCGGCAACACTACAGGAAAATTGTAACGAAATTCGCCGAATTGAGGCTGTTCAAGGATCTGAGTAAGAAAATCCATATAGGCGGGAGTAAATGAAAATTTATTGATATCGTAATAATCTTCAGAAAGGGGTTTGTTCCCCACTGCTCCCATGTCAATGGAAACCGTGTTAAATTCTTCGAGTTCAACCAGTGGAACGATTTTCTTTATTACCGGCATCTGTCCATAATCTTCGCGAAGGAGCAGGTCAACCACTTTATCGGCCAGGGTTGTGGTAAGCCTGCGGTCGTAATGACGGCAATGGCCGGAACGGGCAAAATATCCGCTGATCTGTGCCCTGGCTTCAATGCCCAGCTTTTTAGAAATTTCTGAAGCCACTACCCCGCTGACACCTCCGAAACGGGGATGACCGTATTCATCGACTTCTGAGCTGGCATAGACCATGTCGACCTTTCCTGATTTTTCATCATACCATCGGATGCCTTCTGAAACCGGAATGACGAGACATTTCTTTTTAGAATTCATATAAGCCTCTTTGACTGTTTCCAAAAAGACTTCTTTCCTTTCTTTCGTGATCTCAAATTCGGGGATCAGTCCGAGAGATGCTCCTCCAAAAATGGCAGAGCCGGTCAGCCAGCCGGCATCCCGTCCCATGACCTCCATCACGATGATACGGGAATGTGATTCTGCCGTAGTTCTTAAAGTGGCGGTAAATTCCATGACAGAGCGGGCGGCAGAGGGGAAACCCGGACAAAGTACGGCTTCTATTTCCTTCCCCTGATAATGATGCATGGTGCGCGTCCTCAAATCATTATCAATGGTTTTCGGAAATCCGATCACCGGAATGCCTTCGGTTTCAAACAAGCGTTTGGCGGCTCCATTGGTATCGTCTCCACCGATTGAAACAAGGACGTCAATTTTATAGCGCTCGAAATTTTTCAGGACCTGGGGAACCCGGCTTTCCGGATTCTTTTTTGAAGGGAAGGGATTGGTACGGCTTGAACGTAGGGCCGTTCCTCCATAATACCCATCATAAGGCTGATTGGTAAGGTCAACGATATTCCCGTTTCCCAGCAGGCCTTTCCATCCCTGCAATACGCCCAGCACCCTGAAACCAAGCAGGGAAGCCCTGTTTCTTATTGCTTCTATACTGGAATTGATGGCCGGAGTATCGCCTCCGCCAGATAAAATAGCTAAAGTTTTGCCGTTAAATAGCTTGTGATCCTGTTTCATAATTCAAAATAATTTAAGGCAAAGCTAAAAGAAAATAGTGAAATAATGATGTCCCGGGTATGGATTACAAGTCAAGAATTTTTTGAACCAGGACTTCAGCAAGTCTGATGTTGGATTCTACCGTCCAACCGGCGATATGTGGTGAGAGGATGACATTTTCTGATTGTACGAGGTATTGAAAATCATCCGGAAGCCGTTCTTTCATGGCTTCTAATGTAGAGTCCTCATATTCCAGAACATCCAGTGCCGCACCCAGCACTTTGCCTGATTTCATATTCCTGACCAGATCGGCGGTGTTTACCACACTTCCGCGGGAGGTATTGATCAGCATGACAGGTTTTCTGAAATGCTGCAGGAAGGAGTGATTGACGAGGTAATGCGTTTCCCGGGTAAGCGGGACATGAAGGCTTAATATATCACAGTTCTCAAAGACTTTTTCCAGGGTCGATTCTCTGACAAATTCATCAGCATAATCGGTTTTATATTTATCATATGCCAGAACTTCGGCTTCAAACCCTTTCAATCGTTGGGCAAATGCACTGCCCATGTTGCCATAACCGATGATGCAGATTGTTTTCCCCTTGATCTCTCTGCCCCGGTTTTCTTCTCTTTTCCACAATCCCTGGCGTACCTGGCGATCGGCTCTTGGCAGATGGTTCAGAAGTGCAAGGAGCATGCCCAAAGTATGTTCTCCGACAGCATCGCGATTGCCTTCCGGAGAATTCAGGCAGCAGATATTCCTGCTTATGGCATATTCCACATCAATGTTTTCCATTCCCGAGCCAACCCTGCCGATAAATTTCAAACGTTTGGCTTTCTGAAGGATTTCCTTGTCAAGAATGATCTTACTCCGGATGATCAATCCTTCATAATCTCCGATGATCCGCTCATACTCCTCACGATGATATTCCGGGAAATAATCGCAGCCATAACCCCTGGCCGAAAGCCGCTCCCGGATCAGGGGATGAACGGAATCAATGAAAAGGACTTTCTTCATATGGTGACAAAGTTACCAAGGATTTTCGTAATTTCGCTGTTCTAAATTTTTGTTATTGTGTGGAATTTTCTGGTTAGGTTGATTTTAAGAAACCGCATTACGATTCTGATACTGGTAGGGCTGATCACCTCCTTCATGGGTTACAAAGCCCTGGATGTCAAACTTCAATATGAAAGCAGCAGTATTCTTCCTGCCTCCGATTCAACGAATATCGTCTATCAAAGTTTCATCAAGCAATTCGGGGAGGACGGAACCATCATGTTTCTGGGTATTGTTGACAGCAATCTTTTTCGCCTGTCAAAATTCAATGATTATTATGATCTGGCAGATTCCCTGAAAAAAATCAAGGGGGTCCAGGAGATCGTGTCCATCACCCGCCTCTATCGACTGGTTAAAAATGACTCCCTTAAAAGATTTGAATTCCAGCCGGTTTGTCCCCGGAAACCGGTTACCCAAAGCGAACTTGATTCCATCAAGGGGCTGATCTATTCGTTACCTTTTTATGAAGGTCTGGTTTACAATAAGCATACTTCAGCCACACTGCTTGCACTCACCCTCGATAAGAAGACCATAAATTCCAAAGAGCGTCTCAGGCTAATTCTGGAAATCAAAGCCATGGTCGATCGTTTTGCCAAGAAAGACCAGGTGGAAGTTCATTTCTCCGGACTGCCTTATATCCGTACCCTGGTAGCCAAAATGCTGGAAAACGAGATGCGGTTATTCATGGTTCTGGCCATTCTGATCTCCGCGGTTTTTCTATTTATCTTTTTCCGTTCTGCAAAAGCGGTCATTTTTCCTATTCTGATCGTGATCATCAGTGTGATCTGGGCACTTGGCTTTATGTCGTTGTTCGGATATAAAATCACCATGCTTACGGCTATCATACCGCCTTTACTGATCGTAATCGGCGTAGAGAACTGCATTTTTATCCTGAACAAATATCACTACGAATTCAGTCATCACCGCAACCAGGCCAAATCCCTTTCCAGGGTGATCCAGCGTATCGGGATGGCCAACCTGCTCACGAATGCAGCCACTGCCACCGGTTTTGCCGCGTTTACCATCACCAATAACAAACTGCTGGTAGAATTCGGTCTCATCGCGGCCATTAACATCATGGTGGTGTATGTGCTTTCACTTACCCTGGTTCCGATTTTCTTCAGCTTTTTACCTCCACCCAAAGGTCGGCATACCAAGCACATCCAGGACAGCCTGGCAAAATCGTTTATTGATAAAGCTGTTTTCTGGGTTACCCATTACCGTAACCCCATCTATATTTTCATGGGTATAATCATCGTGGTGGCTATCATCGGGGCATTCCGGCTCAAAACAAGCGGAACCATCGTAGATGACATTTCGAAACGGGATCCGATTTATAAAGACATGCTCTTTTTTGAGCGACACTTTAAAGGGATCATGCCCCTTGAAATCACCATTGATACAAAAAAGAAAAAAGGGGTTATGCAATTGACTACCCTGAAAAAAATCGACCGTTTACAGGACAGCCTCAGCACCTTCACTGAATTGTCGAAAGCTTTATCCATCGTGGAAGTGGTTAAAACAGCCCGACAGGCTTTTTACCAGGGTGACCCGGAATATTACGCCCTGCCTGACAACAACGAACTTGCCTTTATGGCCGATTACCTGCCTCAGTTTAAATCGAACAAACGTACCCTCATTAATAATTTCCTCGACACCAATCTCCAGGTAACCCGTGTGAGTGTGCAAATGGCCAATGTCGGAACAAAAAAGATCGATAGTATCCAGAAAAAACTCAGACCTGTCATTGATTCTATCTTTAATCCTCAGAAATATAAAGTAGAAGTCACGGGTACCAGTGTGGTATTTTTAAAAGGCACCAATTTTCTGATCCGTAACCTCTGGGAAAGTATTGCCCTTGCCGTGGTTGTAATCGCCATTCTGCTTGCCTTTCTGTTCGCTTCCTGGAGGATGATCCTGATTTCCATGATCCCCAACCTGATTCCGCAATTGATGACCGGCGCCTTGATGGGTTTTTTGGGCATCCCCATCAAACCTTCAACCATTCTGATATTCAGCATTGCCCTGGGGATTTCCGTGGATAATTCAATTCAGTTCCTGTCGCGTTACCGTTTGCAATTGAAGCAAACCGGGCACAACATTCCTGCTTCCGTGGTCTCTGCCCTGAAAGAAACGGGTTATAGTATGATCTATTCCTCTACCGTGTTGTTTTTCGGCTTTGGAATTTTTGTCCTTTCTTCCTTCGGGGGTACGCAGGCGCTTGGATTCCTGGTTTCCTTCACCCTGCTGGTTGCAGGCTTGCTGAACATGTTCGTCTTGCCTTCCCTGCTTTTGACTTTAGATAAATGGAGTACCACCAAGGCTTTCGAAAAACCACTGGTAGAAATCTACGGCGATCCTGAAGATTAGGATTATTTTTTATTACTTTTATTGACTGTTAAATGTTCTGAAGATGAAAGGAATCATTCTCGCAGGTGGCGCCGGTACAAGGCTACATCCTTTGACTTTGGCAGTGAGTAAACAACTGATGCCGGTTTACGACAAACCCATGATCTATTACCCCTTATCGGTGTTGATGATGGCCGGGATCAGGGAAGTACTGATCATTTCAACGCCTCATGATCTGCCAAATTTTCGTCAGTTGCTGGGGGATGGTCACGCGCTGGGATGTGAATTTTCCTATGCCGAACAAGTGATCCCTAACGGACTGGCACAGGCTTTTGTGATCGGGGAATCCTTCATCGGGAAAGACAAAGTGGCCCTGATCCTTGGCGACAATATTTTTTATGGCAACGGATTGTCACAAATCGTGCAGGAAAACAACGACCCTGAAGGCGGAGTGGTTTTCGCCTATCACGTGAACGATCCGGAAAGATATGGCGTAGTGGAATTCGATGAGGACTTCAATGCCCTGTCCATTGAAGAAAAGCCGAAACAACCCAAGTCCAATTACGCTGTACCTGGTTTGTATTTCTATGATAATACCGTCATTGAAACCGCCAAAAACATACAGCCAAGCGCCCGCGGCGAATATGAGATCACCGATGTCAACCGGTTTTACCTGATGCAAAACAAACTCAAAGTAGGCGTTCTCAGCCGGGGTATCGCATGGCTTGACACCGGGACCTTTGAATCCCTGCTTCAGGCTGCCCAGTTCGTGGAAGTGGTACAAAATCGTCAGGGACTAAAGATCGGTTGCATCGAAGAAATCGCTTTTCGTATGAAATTCATCAGTAGAGAACAACTCCATGCCATCGCTCAGCCCCTTCTGAAAAGCGGGTATGGACAGTACCTTATTAACCTTCAGGATTAAACCAGCCATGCACACTGCCTCCCTCCTGCAGGAAAAAATACGGAAAGTTTTTATAGCGGAAAACTTTCTTTTTGATCCCCCCGAGCTGTATGCACCCATCGCCTATACTTTATCGCAGGGGGGAAAACGACTACGCCCCTTACTGACCCTGATGGCATGCGATCTTTTCGGAGAAAATCCGGAAAAGGCTGTATTTCCTGCCATGGGACTTGAAATTTTCCATAATTTCACCTTGTTGCATGATGACATCATGGACAATGCCCCTTTAAGGCGCGGACAACCCACGGTGCATAAAAAATGGGATAGCAATACCGCCATTCTTTCCGGGGATACCATGTTTGTGATGGCTTATGAATATATCACCCGAACCGAGCCGGATAAGTTACCCCGCGTCCTCGACCTGTTCAACACAACAGCAAGAGCTGTTTGCGAAGGTCAGCAATACGACATGAATTTCGAAACCTCTCCAGATATAAGCATTCCTGATTATCTGATGATGATCCGCCTGAAAACGGCGGTGCTGATCGCCTGCAGCCTGAAACTCGGGGCCATCCTTTCCGGAGCTAACGAAGAAGACACTGAAAATATCTACTTTTTTGGTGAACACCTGGGAATGGCTTTTCAGCTTCAGGATGATTACCTCGATGCTTTCGGGGAGGTCAATAAATTTGGAAAAACAATCGGAGGGGATATTCTGACCCGGAAAAAAACCTATTTAACCCTTAAAGCGTTTGAGTTGTCCAGGGAAGATACCCTGATCCGCCTGACCCATTACTTTTCCGATCAGGAATTACCCTCTGCTGAAAAAGTTCAGAAAATCACTGAAATTTACAAATTGCTTAAAGTGGATGAAATGATCCAGGAGGAGATCCGGAAATATCTCGAAAAAAGTCTGACCTACCTTCAAGCCATTCACCTTGACGATGATCGAAAAGCCGGGTTAAAGTCACTGGCTATGGAGATGATCGGCCGGGAAAAATAACAACTCACCAACTCACAAACTCAATATCTCCAACTCATAATGGAGGGTTTCCCAGTGATGCATTTCCGTTTTAAGGGCTTGCTTCAACTTTTCATATTCACAATATAAACTGCCGTCCTGGATTTGTTGTTGATATTTTACCGGATTTCCAAGCATTTCTTCCTTCAGCTTCATTTCTTTTTCAAGCTTCTCAATTTCCGCTTCGCTTTTCGTGATCTTCGTGTTAATTTTACGGATCTCCCGCTCATTTTCTTTCTTTTTTTCCCAGTTTATTTTATTGGTAGAAACCGTTTGTTCTTCCTTTGAGTTTATATTGGTCTGAAGCAGGTCAAACTCTGAAAGCGTGCGCATTTTCCTTTGCTCAAGAAAATCATAGATATCCCCAAGATACTCCTTGATTTTTCCATGGCGGAATTCAAAGACACGCTTAGTCAGGCCCTGCAGAAAATCACGGTCATGGGAAACGATGATCAGGGTGCCATCGTATTGAAGCAAAGCGTTCTTCAGTACATCTTTCGAGCGCATATCCAGGTGGTTGGTAGGCTCATCAAGGATGAGAAGATTGGCGGGGGTCAGCAAAAGCTTAGCCAGGGAAAGCCTCGACTTTTCCCCTCCGGAAAGCACTTTTACCTTTTTTTCAATGTCGTCGCCGCTGAATAAAAAACCTCCGAGGATACCTTTAATTCTTGCCCGGATATCGCCCACGGCAATATCGTCAATGGTCTGAAAAACGGTTTTTTCCTGATCGAGGTAGTCCCCCTGATCCTGGGCGTAATAACCCATCACGATGTTATGTCCGTATTTCAGCTCCCCAGAGTAATCCGACTTTCCATTAATGATTTTCGACAGGGTTGTTTTTCCCTCCCCGTTTTTTCCGACAAAGGCGATGCGGTCGTTTTTAATGATGGAAAATTCCAGCTCGTTCAATACCCGTTTCTGGGGATAATCCTTGCACAGATGTCTGGCTTCCAGTATGATTTTTCCGGAATGAGGGGCTTTGGGAAAGCGGAAATTGATCGCTGACTCATCCATGATGTCGATCTCCACCAGATCGATTTTTTCCAGCATTTTAATCCGTGATTGGACCTGTGCCGCTTTGGTGGCTTTTGAGCGGAACCTTTCAATGAAACGTTCCACCTGCCGGATTTGTCTTTGCTGATTGTTAAAAGTCGCCAACTGGCTCTCCATCCGTTCTTCCCGCATCAGGACATAGCCCGAGTAATTGGCTTTATAATCAAATATTTTTCCCAGGCTGATCTCGATGGTACGGCGGGTGACATTATCCAGGAAGGCCCGGTCGTGAGAAACCAGCATCACCGCGCTTGTACAGGAGGAAAGAAACCCTTCCAGCCATTGAATGGATTCAATATCCAGATGGTTGGTAGGCTCATCAAGCAGGATTAGGTCTGGTTTTTGCAATAAGATTTTCGCGATCTCAACCCGCATTTGCCATCCGCTGCTGAAAGTCGAGAGACTGCGGTCCAATTCCTCTGATTCGAAACCCAATCCCAGCAGTATCTTTTCAATATCCACATGAACGGCCTGCCCCCCGAGCATATGATAGCGTTCAAGCGTATCGGCATGACGTTTTAATAATCGCTGATAATCTTCAGACTCATAATCGCAGCGTATCCTGATTTCCTCTTCATCATGATGCAATTGTTCTTCCATTTCAATGATCTCCTGAAAAGCAGTCAGTGCTTCTTCCATCACAGTCTTTGTGCTTCGCGACTGAAGTTCCTGTGGCAGGTAGCCCACAGTGAATCCTTCCGGTAAAATGACCTCCCCTTCATCGGCTTTCTGCAAACCTTTAATAATTTTCAGCAAAGTAGATTTTCCTGCCCCATTTTTACCAACCAGACCTATACGGTCCTTTTCGTTGATAAAAAATGAAAGATGGTCAAAGAGAGATTCCCCTCCGAAAGCAACAGAAAGGTTGTTGATTGAGATCATGGAACAAAGATACGAAAAGTCACCTCCCTACCAGTAGGGATGGGCCGGGGGTGGGTACAACAAAAAAAGGCCGGGGAAACCCGGCCTTTTTTAATATCCAATGAAGGATTAGTGGCTGACCGTGATTTTAACGGTACGGATACCTTGTGTGGTAGTGACTTTCACAAAGTAAACTCCGTTCATCAAAACAGAAACATTGACCTTGGCGGTTTTACTTTCAACATTTTGTTTAGTGTAAACCGTTTGTCCAAGATAATTCATCATTTCAATGTTGGTGATGTTATCACTGCTCTTAATGTTCACGACTTCAGTTGCCGGATTCGGGTAAACCGAGAAGTTGGTCGTAACCTGAGGATCTATACCAAGCACAACATCTGCCATAACAATGTTAGAAGCATCTGAGGTACATTCTGCAAATACTGAAGTGACATAATAATAATGCAAACCATATTCAACACCCATATCAACATAGGTAGTATCCGTAACAACGGAAGTGTTGATCTTGTTGAATGTAATCTGGTTGTCGTCACTACGCCAGATATCATATCCCTGGAGAGAGGAAGCCGTTGGATTGTTCGGCATGATCACGCCACTACCGATATGACTGTAAGTATCCCCGCTGATATTGGAGAGCTCGGTAGTATTGTTGCCAGGTGTGCCGGTAAATGGATTCTGTCCGGGAAGAATGTTGAAACCATTTGCACTTTTGCCATTGGTATAACCATTGGCCCTGATGGTAGCAACAGCCGGGGTTCCCAGATATTCACCAAAGGTTTGCCATACGGATCCATCATACCTCATGCCATAATCGTCTGCAGCATAAGGTCCGTTATCGTCAACACCCATCCAATACGGTCTGGTTCCTGTATGGTTTGAATGAACCATACCATAGAAGGTACCGCTGAAATCGATGTTGGGAACCGGGATATTCTGCCATACATTGGGAACCTGCATTACCGGTGCCGATGTTCCGATGAGGGTATAAGTATCATCAAAGACATCAATGGTAACCTGAGTTGCCCCGGTGGAAGAACCATCATAGTGGAATACATCAAAAGAAGTCAGGGTTCCGCTGCCACCGCTGGGGAGCATGAACATATTTCCAAACCATCTTTCTCCACTGGATGAACTCAGCCCGTTCTCGTAAGTGCCATCATCCCAGATGATCTGGAAAGCAGTACTCGAAACACAAAGAGGGCCGGTCCATGACAGATAGACATCCTGGTCGGCAATATCATTTACCAGTAAATTCGTCGGTGGTGTACAAACGGCATAAACATGGATGTTATCCACATACCAGTGGAGCATGTCAATAGAGTTCTCTCCATTGGCGCGGAAACGAATCTTGAAGGCCTTGCCCATGGTGCCCTTGAGTTCGAAGTGCTGGCTGTTCCAGTCAACATCACCTTCATTGACGAATTCCGTTACTTTTTTCCAGGAACCGTTGGTGTATAATTCTACCGTTAGTTTTTCATCACCGGTTGCATTGCGGTCAAGAAGCTTATAGTCGAAGTCCAACCATATCTTGGCACAGGTATAAATTGCTGCGCTCAGGGTCGGGGATTCAATGCTTCTCGAATAATTGGTCAACAGTGAAGTAAAGGCCTGGAAGTCGGCTGAAGGCAATGGATTTCCAAAGCCAGTGCTGACCACCCAACCACCTTCAGTATTCCATTCATGAAATGTGAATGTTCCCTGATCCCATGGTTCGTAGAACGGTATGGGAATACCATAATTGATCGTTACTTCAACCGGTCCGGCTGCCAGTGAATTGTCATTCAGCGGCGGAATCGGGGCAACATCATAGTAACCCGTCACTTCATAGGAATATACTCCCGGATCCAGGAAATAATCATAATACTCAAGCGTATTGGGATTGGGTACATAACCTACCAAAGCTCCATCACGCCAGATATTGTATCCCAGCAAGGTCGGGGGAGAGGTCATCGGTGCACTCGGGGAGACATCGGCTACAATCGTCTGGTCCATGCCAAGATTGATGGCGGCGCCAACCAATTGAGTCGGGTTCTGGCCCTGGGGCTTCTGGGTGGGATCCAATACCACCGTACTGCCGCCGTGACCTTTCTTGTCATATACAAATGCCGTGGCCCTTTGCAGGAAGGTACAGGGAGTATAGCCAAATACGTCGACTGCGCTCGCGAATACCCCGTCATAGTTTGTCCAGGCGAGTCCATCAGGAGGTACCTGAGGTCCGCTGTTGTCATACATGAAGTAGTTCTTCACCGGGGTGGCTGATATATAATAATCTACCAGCGCGTAGAAGGGTCCCGTAAACGGAATATCGTTTACGTTCACCGTTACCCAGTTCCCTGAAGGATAGGGGGCGCCTGTGTTGATAAACGGCGCCGACTGGCCGATCAGGTTTTCGGCTATATCATAAATGTATAGGATACAGCTCTGTGCAGATGAACTGCTGGTGGAGCTGAAATACATATCAAAGGATTTCAGTACGCCAGTGGTTGCGGCATCGATCGGGAATTTGTTACCCATCATGATCTGGTAACCGGCATTGATCGATACTCCGTTTTCTGCCGTTCCGTCGTCATATACCCAGGTGACCAGGTGACCGCCTCCGCAATTCGGCTTCTCCCAGGTCAGGTAAGCCGTGCTTTCAATCGGCGTTCCCGTAAGTTCTGTCGGGGGACAGAGGAACTTGGCCGTGAAAGTGGTGCATACCTGGGGTGAATATCCGCTTCCATAGACTGCTTCCACGCAGGCATTATAGGTGTTGCCATAAATCACTTCGCCCGGGGGAATATTGTAGGTAGTATCCGGGGTGAAGTGAAGTGCTCCATTCAGGTAGAAATTATAACCGTAAACACAGGGGTTAGGTCCGCTTACGGCATCAACGCCGTACAACTGGATATTGTCAAGGTTCCAGTTGTTGATATCATAGGAGTCTTCGCCGGCAGCATGGAACCTGAATTTAAAGGTGTTGTTCACCTCATAGGGGGTGACATCCACTGCGATGGTCGTCCAGGCGATATTGCCAGTATTGGCATGGCTGTCAACTTCAACCCAGGTTGTCCCGTTCCAGAACTCCACGGCCATGGTATTCAGGTTACTGGTACCATAATTGCTCAGGTAGAGGTCATAGACGAACAGGTGGGCCGGGGCTGCAGAGCCCTCAAGCACCTTGCTGGTAATATACTGGTCGTAGCCCATGACTTCAGGACTCCAGTTGAACATGGCCGATGGAGCCGGGTGGCCTGTACCGGTGCTCACGCTCCAGTTTCCGCCATCAACTGTCCAGCCGTTGGCGGTAAAGTTGCCACTTGCCCAGGCTTCATTGAAGAGAAGCTTCTTATTCCTGGGAGGAGACCAGCTTGCTTCAAGGGTTACACCATCAACCATCAGGTTGGTGACCGGATCCTTGACATGCAAGGGCGATACATCAAAGGTTGAAGGACCGAAAATGGCTACATCCTGGGTGTAAAGATCATAGAAAATACGATCCACGATCAGGTGGTAATTGCCTTTCCATACATTGGTAAAGTTGACTTTACCCGTGGCATCGGTCGTGCCGGTATAAGTGGTATCCGGAATATCAATGTTCTCCAGCGTGACAACCGTTCCTTCCAGAGGATCCGAAGCGCAGGTAAGAGTGACGTTGACCGTAACGTTGGTCGTCCAGTTCTTGCCCAATATATTGGAGAAGATATAGTCTGACCAGCGGTTGCCGGTGTATTTGGCTTTCACGGCCCAGCGGTAAGCGCCATCGGGCAGGGAAGGCCAGCTATTGTCAACGGTACTGTTAGTAGTCGGGGTAGAAACCGAAGTCCAGACAGCCGGATTGGTTTCTTCACCCGGGTGGAGACGAAAGACCTGATAGCCTATGAGTGCCGTGGGGGCATCAATGGGGCCGCCGAGTCCGTTCACCACGCAGCGCATCATAAAGTTGCCGTCGGCAGGTACCCAGGGGCCGCTGCCGGTCACAAATTGACTATAGCTGCGAAGCTGGGTGGCTGTATTGTCAACAGCCAAACGGGCAGCTACCGAGGAGTTGCCTCCCTGGATCATCACCATATAGAAATTGCCCGAGTTGATCACCACGCTGGGAAGCGTGAAGGTGTTCCAGCCAAATACGCTGGGCACTACATCCACGGGATCCCCTATGGGGCTGCCCGGAAGTCCGCCTGGGCCGGTGGCATCATAAAGCTGGACCTGGAAAGGAGCCAGATCTCCGATGGCCGGACTGCCCGGATAATCACTTTGTGCGCCAATGTTTATACTACCGCTTTTAATGGTCACCGGGTAGTTCAGCGGGGTGAATTTCAATGCATTGAAATTCCCTTCTGCTGCCCATACCGTGGTAGTTTCTTTAACCCCGTCGTCATAGATCAGCTCATAGTCGCCAATGGGTTGTCCCCAGGTCAGCGCCACCTGTGTCGGCGGTGTGTTCAGCGTAGCTGTAAACGGTTGAATAGGTTTGTTCAGGGCTTCACCCAGGGCGATGTTTACCGTTTGGGTAACACCCGGAGTAAAAGTATAATTACCTGAGAGGAAGTTCTCAAATCCGGCTTTGCTTACCGCGATCGGATAACTGCCACCGGGAAAGACCTGAAGGGAATAAGTTCCACCTTCGATAGAATAAGTAGTCAGTCCGTTCACCGTGATCTTAGCTCCTTTTACCGGTGCTCCATTGGCCGCATTGGTAATGGTTCCGTTAAGAATGGCCGGAGTCGGCGTCATGGTAAAGTTTTTGGTTGTGGTGGACCCGCTGACAATAACCGCAGTGCCTGAGTATGGCATATAGCCTGCTAAGGTGGCATTGACCGTAGCCGTTCCGGCAGGAATACCGGTTTTGGTATAAACCCCAGAAGCATTGGTAGTGACCGGAGTAAGGGCATTCACGGTTACGGTTACTCCTGAGATTGGAGTACCTGTAAAGGTATTGGTAACCGTACCTGTTAAGGTTCCGCCGGGTCCTCCCGGCAGGGTGATATTCCAGGTAGCCAGCACTTCTGCATCGCTTAAAGCCCGGTTGTATAAACGGAATTCATCCATCAGACTTCCTCCTGGCATACAGTAGGTAGTTGTTCCATACCCGCCAATCAGGAAGGGACCGGCGCCTGATATTGTTACAGCCGGTTGAGTTACGGGAGTCCCGGAAAGAACACCATTTTTAAAAACCCTGATCGAAGTTCCGGTATAGACAAAATGAACAACCACAGGCCCCGTTGAAACACCTGATACGACAACATCACTTAAACCTCCACCGCGAAGTAAGAGATTCCCTGCCCCAGCAGCGCCGTTCATAAAGCAACGGAAAGAAGTGGCGTTAATGTCACCAAAAAGATAGTTCAGATCGGTATTACTGGGAATCCCGTTCAACCACATCGAAATGGTCCAACCGGTACTGGGCAGATTCGTAACCCAGTTAGTATTTAAGCGGTGTGAAGAGGAGGGATTAGTCGTTCCGACACCCTGCATGGCAGTGCTGAACTGACCCGTACCACCAATGGTCAATCCTGAAAGGATAGCAGGATTAGTCCCTGTAGGAGGTGCGGAGGCATAATTCACCTGATTGCCGGCAGCGTTGAAGTTATAATACATCAACTCAGGAACATTCTGGGAGAATACTTCCATGGTCATAAATACCAGGAAAAACATCTGAATAATTTTGTACAATTGTTTCATAGATTTGGTTTTTTTTAGATAGCTAAAATATAATGGATCAACTAATTCGATAATTAATTGATATATATAGGGAGGGCGTTTCGTACATACCTGTTTTTCAGTATTTTAAAAATTGTGCCAAATATACATAAAAAAATAATTCAAATAAAAAAATAATTTTGGGAATATTTTCCAGAAATTAACTTCAGGGAAAGGGAAGGAAAGAGAATAGAACTCCCTACGATTTTTGAAATGGCTGAGGGGTGAGCATAAAAAAAGAGGGCGGCCAATGGTCGCCCTCTTTTTAGAAATTTCCAATGAAGGATTAGTGGCTTACAGTGATTTTAACGGTACGGATACCCTGTGTAGTAGTAACTTTCACAAAGTAAACTCCGTTCATCAAACCGGTAACATTAATCTTTGCTGTCTTGTTATCAACATTCTGTTTTGTGTAAACAGTCTGTCCAAGATAGTTCATGATTTCAATGTTGGTGATGTTATCGCTGCTCTTGATGTTCACGACTTCAGTTGCCGGATTCGGGTAAACTGAGAAGTTGGTCGTTACTTGAGGATCTATTCCAATGATAACGTCAACAGTAACAGTATCCGAGGTCATGGACATGGTGCATTCCGGATACACGGAGAGTACATAATAATTATACTCACCGGCATTCAGGTCAAGATCCATATAGGTGGTATCCGTAACAAGTGCAGTATTAATCTTGTTGAATTCCGTTCCGTTAGGATCCATACGATAGACATCATATCCTGCCAGTGCGCTGGGTTGGTTAGAAGTAACCTGAGCAGCATGCTGGTTGGTTTGGAGGTATCCGTTAAAGGTATAAGAAGGATTGACGTTGCGTGTCATGGCCTGAAGTTCTGAAACAGGAACCTGACGCGGGGAAACGAGTTCTCCCTTGCCAAATTCTGTTCTGATCCAGAGGTTCTGGAGGAAGTCACCAATACCAGAGGTGGCAAATCCGGAATAATCAGGTAAAGGACCATAGACAGAAACGCCATCCGGACCGCTGTTGTCAGCAGAGAAGCAAGGATAGGCATCGGTTGAAGAATTGCTCAGAGGTTCAAGCATGATACCAATCATACCACCTCCGGAGCCATCGGTTTCTTCAAGAGAAACACCATTTTCCCAGATATCATCGCCGGTTGTGGTCAAAGGACCAAGAACAGCAATCTCGGTATAGGTATTCCAATCCACGATATGGATGTTATACTGCCAGGTGCCCATTGTGCCCCAGGAAGCATGATGGAAGTCAATCATTTCAAGGGTAGCATCAGGATATGCAGCCAGATCATATACCACGCCGTAAGCATAGTCATAATTCTGATAATAACCATTATCCGGATCGCCATCCCATTGCCATAATTTAACCAGAACGCCTGAATTACCGCAATTCGGTGATTTCCAGTCGAGTTTCACATTCATACCCTGTGCATCGCCAGCAAGATCCTGTGCAGGTTGGCAAACGGCATAAACATGGATGTTATCCACATACCAGTGGAGCATGTCAATAGAGTTCTCTCCATTGGCGCGGAAACGAATCTTGAAGGCCTTGCCCATGGTGCCCTTGAGTTCGAAGTGCTGGCTGTTCCAGTCAACATCACCTTCATTGACGAATTCCGTTACTTTTTTCCAGGAACCGTTGGTGTATAATTCTACCGTTAGTTTTTCATCACCGGTTGCATTGCGGTCAAGAAGCTTATAGTCGAAGTCCAACCATATCTTGGCACAGGTATAAATTGCTGCGCTCAGGGTCGGGGATTCAATGCTTCTCGAATAATTGGTCAACAGTGAAGTAAAGGCCTGGAAGTCGGCTGAAGGCAATGGATTTCCAAAGCCAGTGCTGACCACCCAACCACCTTCAGTATTCCATTCATGAAATGTGAATGTTCCCTGATCCCATGGTTCGTAGAACGGTATGGGAATACCATAATTGATCGTTACTTCAACCGGTCCGGCTGCCAGTGAATTGTCATTCAGCGGCGGAATCGGGGCAACATCATAGTAACCCGTCACTTCATAGGAATATACTCCCGGATCCAGGAAATAATCATAATACTCAAGCGTATTGGGATTGGGTACATAACCTACCAAAGCTCCATCACGCCAGATATTGTATCCCAGCAAGGTCGGGGGAGAGGTCATCGGTGCACTCGGGGAGACATCGGCTACAATCGTCTGGTCCATGCCAAGATTGATGGCGGCGCCAACCAATTGAGTCGGGTTCTGGCCCTGGGGCTTCTGGGTGGGATCCAATACCACCGTACTGCCGCCGTGACCTTTCTTGTCATATACAAATGCCGTGGCCCTTTGCAGGAAGGTACAGGGAGTATAGCCAAATACGTCGACTGCGCTCGCGAATACCCCGTCATAGTTTGTCCAGGCGAGTCCATCAGGAGGTACCTGAGGTCCGCTGTTGTCATACATGAAGTAGTTCTTCACCGGGGTGGCTGATATATAATAATCTACCAGCGCGTAGAAGGGTCCCGTAAACGGAATATCGTTTACGTTCACCGTTACCCAGTTCCCTGAAGGATAGGGGGCGCCTGTGTTGATAAACGGCGCCGACTGGCCGATCAGGTTTTCGGCTATATCATAAATGTATAGGATACAGCTCTGTGCAGATGAACTGCTGGTGGAGCTGAAATACATATCAAAGGATTTCAGTACGCCAGTGGTTGCGGCATCGATCGGGAATTTGTTACCCATCATGATCTGGTAACCGGCATTGATCGATACTCCGTTTTCTGCCGTTCCGTCGTCATATACCCAGGTGACCAGGTGACCGCCTCCGCAATTCGGCTTCTCCCAGGTCAGGTAAGCCGTGCTTTCAATCGGCGTTCCCGTAAGTTCTGTCGGGGGACAGAGGAACTTGGCCGTGAAAGTGGTGCATACCTGGGGTGAATATCCGCTTCCATAGACTGCTTCCACGCAGGCATTATAGGTGTTGCCATAAATCACTTCGCCCGGGGGAATATTGTAGGTAGTATCCGGGGTGAAGTGAAGTGCTCCATTCAGGTAGAAATTATAACCGTAAACACAGGGGTTAGGTCCGCTTACGGCATCAACGCCGTACAACTGGATATTGTCAAGGTTCCAGTTGTTGATATCATAGGAGTCTTCGCCGGCAGCATGGAACCTGAATTTAAAGGTGTTGTTCACCTCATAGGGGGTGACATCCACTGCGATGGTCGTCCAGGCGATATTGCCAGTATTGGCATGGCTGTCAACTTCAACCCAGGTTGTCCCGTTCCAGAACTCCACGGCCATGGTATTCAGGTTACTGGTACCATAATTGCTCAGGTAGAGGTCATAGACGAACAGGTGGGCCGGGGCTGCAGAGCCCTCAAGCACCTTGCTGGTAATATACTGGTCGTAGCCCATGACTTCAGGACTCCAGTTGAACATGGCCGATGGAGCCGGGTGGCCTGTACCGGTGCTCACGCTCCAGTTTCCGCCATCAACTGTCCAGCCGTTGGCGGTAAAGTTGCCACTTGCCCAGGCTTCATTGAAGAGAAGCTTCTTATTCCTGGGAGGAGACCAGCTTGCTTCAAGGGTTACACCATCAACCATCAGGTTGGTGACCGGATCCTTGACATGCAAGGGCGATACATCAAAGGTTGAAGGACCGAAAATGGCTACATCCTGGGTGTAAAGATCATAGAAAATACGATCCACGATCAGGTGGTAATTGCCTTTCCATACATTGGTAAAGTTGACTTTACCCGTGGCATCGGTCGTGCCGGTATAAGTGGTATCCGGAATATCAATGTTCTCCAGCGTGACAACCGTTCCTTCCAGAGGATCCGAAGCGCAGGTAAGAGTGACGTTGACCGTAACGTTGGTCGTCCAGTTCTTGCCCAATATATTGGAGAAGATATAGTCTGACCAGCGGTTGCCGGTGTATTTGGCTTTCACGGCCCAGCGGTAAGCGCCATCGGGCAGGGAAGGCCAGCTATTGTCAACGGTACTGTTAGTAGTCGGGGTAGAAACCGAAGTCCAGACAGCCGGATTGGTTTCTTCACCCGGGTGGAGACGAAAGACCTGATAGCCTATGAGTGCCGTGGGGGCATCAATGGGGCCGCCGAGTCCGTTCACCACGCAGCGCATCATAAAGTTGCCGTCGGCAGGTACCCAGGGGCCGCTGCCGGTCACAAATTGACTATAGCTGCGAAGCTGGGTGGCTGTATTGTCAACAGCCAAACGGGCAGCTACCGAGGAGTTGCCTCCCTGGATCATCACCATATAGAAATTGCCCGAGTTGATCACCACGCTGGGAAGCGTGAAGGTGTTCCAGCCAAATACGCTGGGCACTACATCCACGGGATCCCCTATGGGGCTGCCCGGAAGTCCGCCTGGGCCGGTGGCATCATAAAGCTGGACCTGGAAAGGAGCCAGATCTCCGATGGCCGGACTGCCCGGATAATCACTTTGTGCGCCAATGTTTATACTACCGCTTTTAATGGTCACCGGGTAGTTCAGCGGGGTGAATTTCAATGCATTGAAATTCCCTTCTGCTGCCCATACCGTGGTAGTTTCTTTAACCCCGTCGTCATAGATCAGCTCATAGTCGCCAATGGGTTGTCCCCAGGTCAGCGCCACCTGTGTCGGCGGTGTGTTCAGCGTAGCTGTAAACGGTTGAATAGGTTTGTTCAGGGCTTCACCCAGGGCGATGTTTACCGTTTGGGTAACGCCTGAAGCAAAAGTATAATTACCTGAGAGGAAGTTCTCGAATCCGGCTTTGCTTACCGCGATCGGATAACTACCCGGAGTGTAAACGTTCAAAGAGTAAACACCACCTTCAATAGAATAGGTAGAAAAACCATTCACTGTAATCTTGGCTCCTTTAACCGGTGCGCCATTGGCCGCGTTGGTAACAATACCATTCACGATACCCGGCAAGGGGTAAAGGGCAAAATTCAATGTTGCGGTTCCACCTGAGGGAACGGTGGTACTCTTGGTCTGTGGTTCATAGAGGGCTTTAGCAGCAGTGGCAGAAACCAGGCCTGAAGGAACAGTCATGGTATAATTACCTGATGCATTGGTTGTAGCTACCGTTGTTCCGACTGTAACCGTGGCGCCCACCAGGGGTGCATTGGTGTTGGCATCCTTGACCTGGCCGGTCAGTGTTCCCGGAGGAATAGCCAATTGGTACAAACGGATATTTTCACGGACAGAAGCCATGTAAACAGTACCGGTAAGGGAACAACCTGTTCCGTAATCGGTATAAGCATAATTGGCCTGTGTGGTGTTGGCCGTTCCATTTACAGAAAACGAGGTACCCCATACAGCGTCTGCATTATCATGGCAGAAATTCAGCTTAATGTTGGAGGTGCCATTCCATGGAAATGGAGTTGTCAGTGTAATGATCTGCCATCCTGTTCCGGAAAAGGCGAAACTGGCCGACTCATAGACTATCGTCCAGCCTGCTTCATCAAAAGCAGTAGTAACAACAGCATCCGTAGTATTCTTCATGGAAATTTTGAAGTTCACCAGTGCAAATCCACTGGCGGTGGTGTTGTCGAATGCCAATTTGGTGATGTTCCCAGCTGTTAAAGTGGGAGTCATTTCACTGGCAAGAAAGATTACCTGATGACGGTGATCGGCCCAGGTTGAATAGAAGGGGTAAGAGGTCGTTGAGGTCCCAGTCCCGATCTGAACATACACTTCCTGCGCCAAACCTGTCTTCGCAAATAGCATCATCGACACAAAAAAGAGCAGCATCGACTTTGCAAGCAGTTTGGTAACATTTTTCATAATGTTAGATTTAAGTGAATATTAATTGATTATTAGAAGAAAATATGGGGATCAATTTTGCAATTGATATATATAGGGAAATTTGTCTCATACAATTAAAAATGTCAATTATTCAGAAATTTTTTCTAAATAATTGATTATCTTAGTTTTAAAAATTATTCTGGAGAAGAACAACATTGATTTTCTACTCCGACAGCAAATATAAAACAAATTATATTATCCCATGCAAATTTTTTCGTTTTTTCTTTCTTTTTGCCTCAAGTGGATTTTTTATAATTTTGCAAAAAAAAAACATGAAAATTATCAGACCGCTGCTTATTATTCTCTCCTGCGTGATCATATTTGATGGCTGCAGTTCCCTGAAGAACACCAATAAAAAAACCGTGATCGGTTACTGGAAAAAATACCAGGGTAATGCTGAAGGGGAAAAAACTGCTGCTTTAAAGGGAGAATTGACTGCCATGGAATTCAGGGCAGATAAAACGGCCACCTTAACTTATACGGACAGGGAATTAAATGGTAAATGGGCACTTGACAATACCGGAACGGGCATCTTATTTACTGAAACAAACACCAAAACTCCCTTTGAAATACGACTGGCCCGGGTGGCAGATGATGCTTTGGGAATCAATGAAGATGTTGAAGGAGGGGAAAGGCTAATAAAATTCCTCAGGGAAAAATAATCCCCTGATTAATCCGTTCCTTCCCTGTAATTCTTTTTATCATGAAATATCAGCAAGAATAACGTTCAGGCAAACCGTGAATGATAATTTATGGATATTCCTGACTGATTTGTAACCATCAATATTATCCTATGAAAAATAATACCACCCTATTACTCCTTGTATTTTCCGCCATGATTATGCTGGGGTCCTGTTCCGTTTCGAATATGAACAAGCAGTTGATCCTGGGTCGCTGGGAAGTTGTCAAAACAGGTCCATTTATCCAGAAAAATACCGCGGCTGAATCGCTGCAGGCCGGCGACAGCCTTACAGCCTTAGCGCTGAATCCGGACGTTCAGGCAGAAATGGAACGCCAGGGAATGACCAATTACAAGAACATCGCCCGTGACACCAAAAAGAAACAGCGCCAGGTCATGCGGGCAAGTCTTTTTTCGAGTGTAGTTTTTGATGCGGATCAGACCGCAACCTTATATTTCGGGAAAAAGGGATTTCCTGCCCAATGGAAAATGAACCGTAGGGGAAATAAAATCATGATGAGGGATACTGCTTCCTCGATCAAAGCTACCCTCACGGTTGTTCTTCTGGATTCCCTCAACCTGAAAACGATCAATAAATTCCCGGAGGGAAAGCTGGAAAAAACATACCTCAGGCAGAAGTAATCCGCTAATATTTGATCATTGGAATACAGTACATCCCGGCATTGCCGGTGGTGAAAACTTTCATCAGGTAATGACCCTCCGACAGGTTCTCTAAGGGGATGATCGTCTCCAACACAGCATTCAGGGAAAAATCGGCTACTTTTAATCCCAGGACATTGATCAGGAGTATCCTGTTCATGGGCATCGTGGATTTCACCCGGATCTGATCCCGGGCGGGATTGGGGTAAACAGTGAGTGGTCCATCATACTGCTTTCCCAAGGAGGTAATCACATCCACTTCAATGGTATCGGAAGCTGTGGCTTCGTTGCAGGTATTGCCGGTAGTCTGAATATAGTAACGATACAAGCCGTAAGGGAGTCTGAAGTCAATGAAGGCCGTATCGGTCAAAGGCTGGGAATTGGCTTTGACATAAACCCCGCCGGCAGGGTCCTGGCGGTAAACGTCATATAAGATCGGAGGGGTAGTAAATTCCAGTTTTTGTCCCCCCAGGGTACAGTCGTCTATCCCCCAGTAATACCACAGACCCTGTCCGCCGTTGTCGGTGGCATGCCAGGCCAGGTCAACCACATCCCCCAGGTAGGATGACATATTAATCATATAAGGATGTTGCCATTGATTATACCCGCCGGGTCCCGGGAAGGGAGGAAGGGCGGAGAGGTCCATCAGTACATCCCAGCTATTGCCCTGGTCGGTGGAAACCTTGACATAGTAATGGTCATCATGGGCTGATCCCTGATAGGCGAGACTCCAGAAGCTGAGGTTGCCACCCACATAGACATTTTTAGCGATAAGCCATTCGTCCTGATGGTTATAGTCCCAGTATAATCCTGCGGAATAATTCCCGGAATGCACGCCAATCGGTGGGGAGATACCTGTATGCGTCCAGCTTGCCCCGGCATTATGCGTGATCTGAGACCAGCCCGGGGGAGGAAATTCTTCTCCCTCAAACCCTTGCTGAAGAATATTTCCTCCTCCGCTGCATTGGGGAGGGCTCCAGGAGAGATGAATATCATCACCCCAGGCTTCGCCGTAAGGATCAGTGGGTGGCAAACAAACAGCATAAACAGCAATATTATCCACCAACCACGTACTGATGTTGTCGGAATTATTTCCGCCGGCAATGAAGCGAAAACGAAAGCCTTTTCCTTTCACCACGCTGATATCGATATGCTGAGTAATCCATTCGATATTGCCCGAATTGCTGAATTCGGCTTTTTGATGCCAGGTGTTATTGTAAAAAACCTCTGCGGTCAGCTTTTCATTTCCGTTAGCTGTTTTATCCAGGAGTTTCAGGTCGAAATCCATCCAAATTTTTGCGCAGTTATCCGGTGTTGCATCCAGGACGGGACTTTCGAGGGCAAAGGAATAAAGCTGATGGTTGGGAGATCCCGTAAAAACGGCTGAGGGAAGAGGGTTTCCCTCCTCCTGACTGATCACCCAGTTTCCCTGCTGACCGTTGAAACGCCATTCATTATAGGTAAAAGACCCCTGATTCCAGGGTTCATTAAAAGGCAGTAACCTTCCGTAATGAATCATGACCGATACCGGTCCAGCGGGCATCGAATGGTCTTCCTGACCGGGATGTCCATAAGTGGTAAGGTCATATAAAGCATCCACCGTATAGGAATAGTTGCCGGGTTCCAGATTGACATCATAAAAGGAGAGGTTATCGTTCCCCGGAAGATAGATAAGAAAACTGCCGTTTCTATAGATGTTGTATCCTTTGATTCCTTCGGGCATTACCGGGCCTGAATCCGAGGGCATGGTAGGTTCGTGCCAGCTCAGGTAAACGGTATTTTCAAGGATTTCGGCATTCAGTTCGGTGGGAGGCCAGAGAAAATGTGACGTTAATGCAGCGCAGACCTGTTCGGAATACCCGCTGGTATAGATGGCCCTGACGCATGCCTGATAAGTGGAATCGTAACGGACCAGGGATCCGTCTATGGTATAATGGTTATCGTTGACCAGGGCAAGCAGGGTGTTATCAAGATAAAAATTATAGCCAAAAATACAGGGAGCCAGGAGGTGGGCGGATTCTGAAGCCGTGATTAGGATATTATCAATATACCAGCCGTTGATCTGGTAAGAATCTTGCCCGAATGCCCGGAAACGGATGTTAAAGTGGGTGTTGGAATAGGCAGAAATATCGATGACATCGGTGGTCCAGGGGATGCTGCCGCCGGCATTGGTCCATACTTTCAGGGTATGCCATGAAATTCCGTCGTAAATCTCTATGGCCATCTGGTTGAGCGCCGCCGTGGAATAATTATCCAGGTTGATTTCGTATTGCAGGGTCATGATGGGACTGTTCTGACCTTCTACCATCCGGCTGGTCAGCGATTGTTCATAGTTGGGAACAGGAGGGGACCAGCTAAAAAACGCGGAGGGTGCAGGATGACCTGCCGTCATGGAAATCCTCCAGTTGATCCCTCCTTCTCTTACCCAGCCCCCGCTCAGAAAATCGCCGCTGTTAAAGTTTTCCTGCAGCAGGGGAAGGGAATAAAACGGTTCATCCCAGACCGCGTGAAGGCTGACACTATCCACGACCAGGTTAGTGGGCGGGGATTTGATCTGAAGCAGAATGATATCGAGGGATAAAGGGGTATTGACAGAGCAAAACCCTGAATAGGTAAGATAACCAAACTTCATCGCTTTGACTTCATAGGACCCTTTCCATACGCCGGGGAAAACGACCTGGCCGCTGGGATTGCAAACCCCCTGGTAAACGGTATCCTGATAGACCTGATTCGTCAGGGTGATGAGGGTTCCTTCGGGGTCGGCTGCTGCACAGCTCAGGCTAAGGTTGATGTTAACCGGAGCTGTCCAGCATTTTCCCAGTACATTAGAGAAAGTCGGTTCTGACCATCGGTTACCTGTATAACCCGTCTTTACACACCAGCGGTGAGGGCCGCAGGGCAGGGCCGGCCAGGAAGGGTCCACCGTCTCGGTGATGTTCACGCTACCCAGGAAAACCCAAGCCATGGGGTTCAGTTCTTCACCCTGATGCAACCTCCATAATTGATAGCCTATCAAGCTTTGTTCGCCGGAAGTGAGGTCCAAAGGCCCGCCAGTACCTGATACCAGGGCACGGATCATGAAATTCCCTGCTGCCGGTACCCAGGGTTGGTTTCCCGTGACTGCTTTAAAATAACTGCGGTATTGAGGGAAAGTCACATCAATGGCCAGTCCGGCTGCATTGGGAGCATTTCCACCCTGTATCATGGCAATGAAGAAGTTCCCTGCTGCAAGGCTTACCGGAGACGGAAAGGTAAAATCTATCCATCCCAAAGCGGCGGGGATCACATCAAAGGGACCCGCGATCACATTTCCGGGTGTACCTCCCGTTCCGTTTCCATCCAGGATGATCACCTGGAAAGGGACCAGGGGATTACTTCCCGGTGGATAGTTGGAGGCGTTTCCAATATTGATTTTACATCCTTTAACCAGAACAGGATATCCCACTGGCGTAAATTTCACGGCATTCATGTTTCCCGCCTGGGACCATACGGTAAAATTATCCTGCAGGCCATCGTCATAGATCAGTTCGTATGTTCCTTCGGGTTGGCCCCAGGAGAGATAGACTCTCTGGTTGGCCGTATCCATCACTGCCGATAATAGCGGTGAAGGGTTGGGGGTTTCCCATAAAGTAATATTGAGGGTAATGATGTTCCCGGACTGAAAGGTTACGGGATCAGAAGTGAAAGGGTCAAAGCCGGCTTTTGATGCGTTCACCGGAAAAACGCCTAAGGGTTGAATGTTAAGACTGTAAACTCCGGCGGTAACCGAGTACGTGGAAACACCGTTGACCGTTATCCTGGCACCGATCACGGGATGTCCGGTGGTGGCATGGGTTACGGTACCCACCAGGGTGGCGGAGGACAGAAATCCGGTTTGCGAAAAAAGAGGAAAACCAGTTAAAAACAAAAGTCCCCAAAAAAGGATCTGAAAATAATATTTTATTTGTGATGGATTCATACGCTCCCTACAAAAATACAAAAAGCAGGGTTGAAAAAGACTTTTTCATGCTTTTAAGGTTCTTTTTTTTCGGAAAAACTTGCCAGAATGAAAATTTTTATAACTTTGCACTCCCAAAATTATGAACATCAACCCATCAAAAATGTACGCAATCGTTGAAATCGCAGGGCAGCAATTCAAAGTTGAGAAGAATGATGAAATCTTCGTCCACCGTCTCGAAGGTGAAGCCGGGACGAAGGTAGCATTCACTGATGTCTTGCTACTGGATCATGACGGAAAAATATCTGTCGGAAAGCCCCATGTTGAAGGCAGTCGGATTACCGGAAAAATTCTTGAGCATGTCAGGGGGGATAAGGTGGTTATTTTCAAGAAAAAGCGTCGGAAGGGTTATGAGAAAGAAAGCGGTCACCGCCAGGATTTCAGTAAAATTTTAATTGAAAATATCAGTGTCAAAGGAGCTTCCAAAGCGAAAAAGGCAAAGGAAGAGGAAGAGGAAATCGTCAATCGTCAATCGTAAATACATAAGGTGTTATGGCACATAAAAAAGGGGCGGGTAGTTCAAGTAACGGCCGCGAATCACACAGCAAACGTTTAGGCGTTAAGATCTACGGAGGCCAGGCCGCCAAAGCCGGCAACATCATTATCCGTCAGCGTGGAACCGTGCACAATCCCGGGCTGAATGTCGGCATCGGAAAAGATCATACCCTGTTTGCGCTTGTGGATGGCATCGTTGAATTCAAAAAGAAACGTCAGGAACGTTCCTATGTTTCCGTGCTTCCTTTTGAAGAAAAAGCCAGTTCATAAGCACAGCTCATCATCTTCAACGCAAAGACGCTAAAATTATTAACATAGCGCTTAATTCCTTCCTTAAATACTGACCCATCAGACTTAATCAGGAATCCTGATTTCTTATTGGATAGACTTATTTAACCACAAAGTTCACCATGATTTTTACAAAGACCGCAATGGGTTGCTTTGACTGCATTGAGCCTCCCTGGTGTTATTGAGGTATGAAAAATTTCATCTTTTTTGCGTCTTGGCATCTTTGAGGTTAAAGGAGAAAGGAGCAGAATTGGGGTTTGGAAATTTTTTACCTTTGCAGAACCCCACCCCAACCCCTCCCCTTGGAGGGGAGGGGCTCTTGTCACAAAAACAAAACTTCCGTAAAATGCTGCAATTAAACTATATCCGGGAACATGAAGCAGAAGTCTTAGATCGGCTTTCCATCAAGAATTTCAATGCCCGTGATATGATCCGGGAAATTATCCTGCTGGATAATACGCGTAAGGAAACGCAAAAAATGCTGGATGAAATCCATTCCCGTGAAAACAGTCTGGCAAAAGAAATCGGAATATTGTTCAAAGCCGGGAAGCAGGAAGAAGCCGGTGCCCTGAAAGCACAAACAGTTCAATTAAAAAATACGGCCAAAGAACTGGACCTGAAACTTGAAACCACCTGTAAATCCCTGGATGAGCTGCTGGTGAAAATTCCAAATCTCCCTCACCCGGATGTCCCTCCGGGGAAATCCTCAGAAGATAACATTACTGTTTTTCAGGAAGATAACATCCCGTTTGATACTGCCGGTTTACTGCCCCATTGGGATTTGTGTTCCAAATACGATCTGATTGATTTTACGACGGGGACAAAAATCGCCGGGGCAGGATTTCCCTTATATAAAGGCAAAGGAGCCCGGTTGCAGCGCGCCCTGATTAATTTTTTCCTTGAAGAAGCAATCCAGGCAGGGTATGAAGAAGTACAACCACCCTACATGGTAAATTCAGCTTCAGCCTTTGCCACCGGACAACTGCCTGATAAAGATGCCCAGATGTATCATGTCGGACTTGACAATCTCTACCTGATCCCCACCGCAGAAGTTCCGGTGACCAATATTTACCGGGATACAATTCTGAAAATCAAGGATATGCCACTGAAAAACGTAGCCTATTCCGCCTGCTTCCGCCGTGAAGCCGGTTCTTACGGTAAAGACGTGAGGGGTTTAAACCGCCTTCATCAGTTCGACAAAGTAGAAATCGTTCAGATCGTCCATCCCTTACATTCCTACGAAGTGCTCGAAGAAATGCGGGAATACGTAGCCGGGCTGCTACGGAAGCTGAAACTCCCTTTCCGTATTTTAAAACTCTGCGGAGGGGATATGAGCTTTACATCCGCTATGACTTATGATATGGAAGTATGGTCATCAGGACAGGGCCGCTGGCTTGAGGTCAGTTCCGTTTCAAATTTTGAAAGCTTCCAGTCCAACCGAATGAAACTCCGCTTCAAGGACGATGACGGTAAAATGCAGATGGCCCATACCCTGAACGGAAGCGCCCTGGCCCTACCCCGCGTTGTGGCAGCCCTGATGGAAAACAACCAGACCCCTCAGGGAATAATCATTCCGGAAGCGCTTGTGCACTATACAGGGTTCAACATTATCAATTAGGAATTAAAAATTGGGAATTAAGAATGAGGAATTTTTTTAATAAAAAATTTATAAATATTTCCATTTTAATTTTTCTCGTATTTATTAATTTTTAATTTTGTTTTTCATCTAAACCTTTTATTCTATGAAAAAATACTTTTTATTTTTCGTGTTCCTGCTTTCAGCAAGCATTGTTTTTGCAGGACTTGATCTGGGTGTAAAAGTTGGCTATAATGCCGCCAAACTATCCACCAGTATGGACTCCATTAAAACCAACTTTAAATCCGGTTTTCAGTTTGGTGTCTTTGTCCGTATCGGAAAACGCTTATATGTTCAGCCCGAAGCTTATTACACTACCCAGGGAGGTGTTTTCACCAGCAATGTATCAAACTGGAAGCAGAATGTCAAATTAGGTTCCGTGGATATCCCCGTCCTTCTGGGGTTTAAGATCATCAACAACGATAACCTGAACCTCCGCATCCTTGCCGGACCGGCTGCCTCCATCATCGTAAACAAAACGATAGAGAACACCGGAAACATAACCGATCCCATCACCAAGGCTGACATCCATACCTTGAACTGGAACATCCAGGCAGGAGCCGGGGTGGACATCTGGAAGTTCACGCTCGATGTCCGTTACCAGATAGGATTGAATCAACTGATCAAAGACATTGGAAATAAGAAATTTAACTCCCACAACAACGTCTGGGTGGTCAGTCTCGGGTTTAAAATATTCTAATTCTTTATTTTACCCGGTATGGAAAAAAGATACTATTTCCTTATCCTGGTTATTTTTTCCCTGACCTTTGTAATCGTTGCATGCAATAAACTGGAAACGAATGACAATCCCCTTCCTGTATGGGAAGATACAGGCCCTGACTCAGTGACTTTTTCCGTCACGGTTCAGACCCTCGAGGGCATTCTGCTTCCCGGACAATATGTCAATCTGGCCTTTTCTCAAGACAGTATGGCCCAGGGCATCATGGTGAGAAGGGTCGCCACCAATGGCATCGGGCGGGCTCATTTTCCCAGATTGTATCCCCGCAAATACTATTACAATTGTTACGCCACTTATCTGACCAATATTTATTACGGATACTCTCTGATAAAATTGAATCCCATGGATATACGGGATACTATTCTCACGGTACATTGAAATGTTTTGATCGTTAACGGAAAAAATTACAGGACAGTCTGGTCAGAGGAAAACAGTGTTTTCTACATTGAGCAGAACCTGCTTCCTTTTCAGTTCATTATTCGCAAGGCAGACCAATACAGGGAATGTTGTCATGCCATTAGCAACATGGAAATCCGTGGCGCAGGGGCCATCGGGGCCATGGCCGGCTTTGCCATGGCGCTGGCTTTCAGGGAAGCGCCCGAAAAGGGATTCAGCGGTTTTGTCAACCAGGCCAGGCGCGATATCGAAGCCACCCGACCCACCGCCAGGAACCTGTTTTACGCGGTTGAAAAAGTCTATGACAAAGGACTGGTTTCCATTCAGGAAGCCGAAGCAGAGGCCCAGCGTCTGGCCGATCAGGATGCAGAGAGCTCCCGCCGGATCGGGGAACATGGATTGACCCTGCTGCGCGATGGATATTGTATCGAAACCCATTGCAATGCCGGCTGGCTGGCTTTCGTGGATTATGGTACGGCCCTCTCCCCTGTTTATCTGGCCCATCAATCGGGTATGAAGATATTTGTCTATGCCGATGAAACCCGTCCCAGGGGACAAGGCGCCAGGCTCACAGCCTGGGAGTTGCAGCAGGCAGGCGTACCGCATGTAATCATCCCCGACAATGCCGGGGCAGCCCTGATGGCTCAAGGAAAAATTGACTTGATGATCACCGGGGCCGACCGCATTGCTGCCAACGGAGATACGGCCAATAAAATAGGCACGCTTGAGAAAGCCATTGTCGCTAAAAACCTGGGGGTTCCGTTCTATATTGCAGCGCCTACTTCCACTTTCGATCTGCAATGTAAATCCGGAAAGGATATCGTGATCGAAAACCGGAGTTCGGATGAAGTCTTGTACCAGGAGGGCGTGAACGAAAAGGGTGAATGGGTGAAAATCAGGGTTTGTTCTCCCGGTTCTCAAGCATTAAACCCGGCTTTCGATGTTACACCGGCAAAATTTATCAAGGGAATAATCACTGAAAAAGGGATCATTAAACCTGATCCTGAATCCATAAGGAGACTTTTTAAAGGGTAAATCAGTATGGTGTTTACTGATAAAATGCTGAGATTTTTTTGCAGATAAAATTTATCTGAGCGTTTTTGAGTTTATAGAAGAAAGGTAATCTTAGCAGGCAGTTGCTGAACGTATCGGTATTGGGTAAAGCCCGGCCACTATATTTTTCTGAGAGATAGGGACTGGAATGCAAGGGAAAATAATGAAAAACGGCATGGATTCCATGATTTTTCAAATCGTTAAGTAAACGATCTCTTTCTTCCCGGGTATGTGTCACCATATAGAACATATTGCCGTTGACCGTAGCAAACTCAGGAATCACGGGACATTTCAGATATCCTTTTGCTTCCAGCGGCTGTAGTCTTTCATAATACCGCCACCAGATTTTCCGGCGATGCCGCTGGATGTCATCAAGCCGGGACAGTTGTGTATATAGAATTGCGGCAGTGGTATCTGAGGGCAGAAAAGAAGATCCGATATCGACCCAACGGTATTGATCGATTTCACCCCGGTAGAAAGCAGCGCGGTTAGTACCCTTTTCCCAGATGATCTCTGCTCTTCCTGCATCTTCCTGACGATTGATTACGAGCATCCCGCCTTCTCCTGAAATGATATTTTTTGTTTCATGAAAAGAAAAGGTACTGTAATCGCCAAAGGAACCCAGGGGACGTCCGCGATAATAGGAATCAAAAGCATGAGCGGCATCTTCAATGACTTTAATGCCATGTTCCCCGGCAATCGCCATGATCCTGTCCATTTTACAGGCCAATCCGCTGTAGTGAACCACCACGATCAGCTTCGTCCTTGGCGTGATCAGCCTGGAAATCTCTTCGGGATCTATATTGGGGACATCTGAGAGTGTATCCGCAAAAACCAAGCTGGCTCCCCTCAGCAAAAAAGCATTGGCGGTGGACATAAAGGTGAAGGAAGGAAGAATGATCTCATCCCCGGGTCCGATCCCGGAAAGCAGGGCCGACATCTCGAGGGCATCGGTACAGGAAGTGGTCAGCAGTACCTTGCGGAATCCAAAACGATTTTCCATTACACGATGACATTTTTTGGTGTAAGGTCCGTTACCGGATATGTTGCCGGAAATGGCGGCGAGCGCCAAATTCTTGATGGTCAATAGGGGAAAATAAGGCTTATTGAAAGGGATATGGCTCATAAATAGCGAAATAGTGAAGGAGCGAAATTATGAAATTCAGCTGGAATTATTTTACTTTTGTCCGCAATTTTGACTTTCATTTCCTTCATCCTTTGGCAAAAAGAACTTACCTCCGCGATATCCTTAGCATTTTAAGCAGTAACCTAATGGCTGCATGCTGCAACCTGGCCATAGGAATCATCTTGTCGAGGCTGTTGGGTGCAGCCGGTTATGGTTTATATTCCGCCATTATCGTGGTACCCATGATCGTGATCGGATTTACCCAGTTAGGTATCAAACGGTCCACGATTTACCACATTGGAAATAAGCTACTGCCGGAAGATCATATTGTATCTGCTCTTTTCATTCTGCTGATTTATACCAGTGTTTTGAGTATTCTCATCTGCGGACTGGTCTATTTTTTTTCCGCCACCCAACCCTTCGACCCCCTGATCGTAGTGTTTGTGCTGCTCACCATTCCGCTTCTTTTGACGAATGTATATGCCGGAGGCGTTTTCCTGGGGAAAGATGAGATCAGGCGGGCAAGTATCGTCAATGCCGGGCCTACCATCCTTATCCTGGTCTTCACCATTATTTTTGTATGGGTATTTCCCCTTTCGGTACTGGGAGCATTTTTAGCCATTCTGGTGGCAAATATCCTGATGTGTTTTTATAATTACCATGTTTTCTTCAGGGTGTATCAGTACAGAATTACCTGGAAATACCATGAATCGCTCATTAAAAGCATGATCAAGCTGGGGTTGGTTAATGCCATGGCTGTTTTTATCATGCAGCTCAATTATCGCATGGATATCCTGATGCTGAAAAAACTCTCTTCGCTGGAGGAAGTTGGGTTTTATTCCCTTGGGATGCAGATCGCCGAGCAGCTTTGGCATATTCCCTATGCCATCGAAACGATCATTCTCAGCCGTTCTGCCAATTCCAACAACGATCAGCAAATCAACCGTACGGTAGCCTCAATTTTCAGGGTTTCCCTGATCCTTGGCGTAACGGGAGGAATACTGATTTTTTTCATTGCTCCGTTGTTAATTCCTCTGATTTTTGGGAAAGCATTCATCCCAAGCGTCACCATGATCCAGGTGGTGCTTCCCGGGGTACTTTTCCTCGTAGGATTCCGAATCCTGAACAGCAGGTTGACGGGAATGGGGAAACCTCAGGTTGCGATATATGCTTTTCTTCCGGCCCTGGTCATCAATTTCATTGCCAATCTGTTCCTGATACCCCGCTTTGGCGGAATAGGGGCAGCCTGGGCCACCAACATCAGTTACGGGATTGGCTCCCTTGCGTTTATCCTGGTCTATTCCCGTCTGTTGAAAATACCTTTGACCGAAATTTTAAGGATCAGGAAAAGTGATTTTTATTTCATCCGTGATTTTAAAAAGATTCTTTATGAAAAACGAAGATCTAAGTAAGATACCCATTTTTTTTATCTTCGGACGACCCCGTTCCGGGACTACCTTACTCACCACCCTTTTCAATGCGCATCCGAACATACGGATTGCACCGGAATTCCCGATCATGCTTTTCCTTTACCAAAAGTTCAGAAAAGTAAAAAATTGGGACGAAGCGACCATCAGGTCATTTATTGAACATGCCTATTACAATTCCAAATTCAATTACAGAACCCTTGAAAATCTGAAGATCGACAAGGAAAACCTCCTGGGGGACCTCATGAAATACCAGGGAAAAAATGATGTCAGCGTCTTTCTGAAAAGCATTAATTACCATGCGTTTTCGCTGTTTAAAAAAGAAGAGACGCTTTGGATTGGGGATAAAAACCCGATTTATTCCATCAATGCCCACCGCTTCCGCAAAATCTTCCCTGAAGCAAAATTCATCTGCATCATAAGGGATTACCGGGATAATTTTATCTCTATCCGCAAATTGGCGGAAAAGCAGGTGGAAGTTGAAGCCCCTGTATTGGATCTCCAGGTTGCCAGATGGCGTTTTTTTACCCGTCTGTTTTTTCAATGTCAAAGGAAATACCCGGATAAATATTATATCCTCCGTTATGAAGACCTGGTGACGGATCAGGAGAAAACCTTTCGTTCACTCTGTGAATTCCTCGGCATTGTCTATGATCCGGCGGTTTTTGATTTTCACCGGAAAAAAGAAGAAACCCTGAATACTTATGGGAATGTGATCTGGGAGAAATTCCATGAAAACCTGCTGAAGCCGATCCATACCGGAGGCATGAATACCTGGCAGAATGAGCTTACTCCAGCCCAGGTCAGGATGGCTGATCAGATCGCCGGAAAATATGCGGATCAGTTGGGATATCCGAGAGGAAACAAGCGTTTAAATGTTTGGTTGTTTCTGAAATCCAGACCCATGGTGGCCTACAATTATATCCTGCTGAACCTGATGGTCTTTGGCACTTATCTGCCCTACAAAGCAAGTCGTTGGTGGTTTTTTAAATCCCTGATATTGCTTAAGATCTATATGCGATTCTTTGGCAGGAAAAAAGTTCCTATTCCCCATCCAGATGGTCCGCAACCAGCCTCCGGTCGTTGAAATTACCGTTGACATAGCGCTGCATCAGTTTAAACCGCTGGAGTTTGCCACTGGATGTTTTGGGGATTTCATTTGATTTAACCAGGATCAGCTCATCCATGGTGATCCCCAGGTTACTGCGCAGCAAAGCCCTGAGTTTCCGAAAAACCTCCCTGGATTTTTCCTGATGAAGACCAGCCACAAAAGCGATCACTTTATCCTGTCCTGTCTCCCTGGCAGTCGTTCCTCCGAAACAGATCTTCCCGAAGTCGATTTCTTCCAAGGTGCAAGCCATGGCTTCGAGATCGTTGGCGAAATAATTGCGTCCATACTTAAAAATGATGTCTTTATAGCGTCCGCTGATATATAATCGACCTTTATAGAAGAACCCGATGTCACCGGTTCTGAGCCATTCCCCGCAGAATGCAGCTTCCGTGGCTGGCGGATTGTTGTAATACCCCCGGGTAACGCCGGCGCCCCTCAACTGGATATGACCCGAATTCCCTTCCTGAACGGGCTGATCATGCTCATCCGTAATCCGTATTTCGACTTCATTCAGCGCAAGGCCGACCTCGGAGAGTATCCTTGCCTCCGGATCTGAGGGATCCACCTCCCTGACCCGGTTTTCCGTATCCAGCAACATTGCATCAAAGGCCTTTATCTCCGATGGTTCCATCAGCGGAGTGAAAGAAACGGCAAGCGTAGCCTCTGCCATCCCATAAACCGGCATCATCGCCTCTGGTCTGAACCCATATGGCTGAAGCACTTCCATGAATTCCTTCATGATGGTCACGGAAATGGGTTCGGCCCCATTAAGCAGGGCTCTCATGGCAGAGAGATTCCAGTCGGCCACAGGATTTTTCCGATGAAAATAGCGTAAAAATAAAGCCAGTCCAAAGTTGGTACAACCAGAAATCGAAACCTTATGCTGACTCATTAAATTCAGCCATAAACCCGGATTCATTATAAAATCATACGTTTCAATAAGGTATTGATATGATAGTGAAAATAAAGGGGTCAGATGATATCCTATTAAACCCATGTCATGGAAAAGTGGCATCCAGTTACCGATATGATCAGGAAAGTGTAAATCAAGACCGATGCGTATGGCTTCCATGTTCACTATCAGGTTGGCGTGAGTGAGCATAACTCCTTTAGGCTCCCCTGTGCTTCCGGATGAAAACTGAATAAAAGCCAGATCATCGGGATTCAGCTTAGGTTTGGGATAGACCGCCTTTACCTCCAGGTCATTCTTGTGCTTGATTGTTTCCCGAGGTAACACGTCGGTATCCAGAAAATCCAAACTTAAAAAAACATAGGGTCTTCCGAGTTGTTCAAAAATATTCAACAGTTTCACAACCGGAGGGTTATATCCTGAAAAGGTCATGGGGGGCTGAAGAATGGTTGGGATAAGCCCAAGCAGAAAACAACCCCAGAGCAATTCAACCGTTTCCCGGTTATTGTTAAGGGCAAGGATCACTTTATCCCCCTGCCTGAGCCCGAGGGCATACAATCCGCCCGCCAACTGTTCGGCTTCGGTCAGTAAATCTTTCACATTCTGAATTTCGAGTTCCCCGTTTTTATCGGAATAGGCGATAAACAAATCCGGGTGTTTACGAATGGCCCTGTAAAGAATATCCGGTAAGGTGAGTTCAGCTTTGTAGTATGCAGTTGGTAAAGGCATAAGAGATCATTCAAAAAGGATTGAACTGCAAAGTAACGGATTTTTGTCTATATCTCTTTCTCGGGAAAATTCTTACATTTGCGCCAAAATTTGATGCCCCATGAAAATTGAAGATTTCATCGCCCAACTGGAAGAAGAATATGAAGATATCAAACCCGGGACGCTTAGCCCTGAAAGTGTCTTCAGGGAAATTTTTGAATGGAGTTCCATCAACGCGCTCATCTTGATTGCCCTGGTAAAAACCCAGTACGATGTAACGATCAATGCTGAAGATATTGCCAAATCCGTGACCATAAAAGACCTTTTCGGAATTATCCAGGAAAGGGCCCAAAAAAATCAACCGGTTTAATTTTCCACTATCAGTTTCCTCCCTTCTGCTGCCATCTGAAGGATGGACATCTCTTCGAAAAAAAGATAGGGTGGCCATTCAAATCCAAAAGTGGTTTTCGTCAGTTCAGTCAGTTCAAGCGCTTTTAAAGAATCTATCCCATAAGCAGCCAGGCTGCTGTCGGGGTTTATGGGGTTACCCTCATTCAGTCTCAATGTCACCCAATGAATAAGAAATTGTTCCAGGTTAAGGGGCTGATCGCTGAAAAAATCTGTCTGAGGTATTTCTCTTTCCGGAAAAAAACGCTCGGAGATAATCTCTAATTGCCCCTTGCACAGTGCTTCCCGAACGGCCTTTCGCATGATTTTGCCACTTGAGGTTTTCAGGATTGCTCCGCTCCGGATCAGGGTAACGCGTGCAGGTTGGATTTCGAATTCCCGGGAAACGGCTGCCAGGATATCAGCCATGATCTTATCGTGATCCTGTGGCAGAATGGAACGGCGTAACTCTGCTACGAGGGCAAGTCTTTCTCTTCCGTTTTCTTCAACGGAAAAAGCGGCGGTACATGTTTTTCGTATGGCAGCATGGGCTTCTTCCACCACTGTTTCAATGTCCTGGGGATAAAAATTGCGGCCCCGGATAATGATCAGATCTTTCAGTCGCCCCGTAATAAAAAGCTCTCCTTCATGGAGAAAACCCAGATCCCCGGTACGCAGCCAAACCGGTTCATCCTGTCCGGCAGGGCTTGCCCGGAAAACTTCCTCAGTCAGCTGAGGATTGTTATAATATCCCAGGGCAATGGTGCTTCCACTCCCCCAGATTTCGCCTACACGGTCTTCCGCAAGGATTTTCTTTGTTTCCGGATCAACGATGAGAACAACAGTATCAAGGCTTGTTTTACCGTTTCCGGTAATGATCCTGACATCCTCTTTTCTATCCCCTTTGCTGATCTTTTTCACCTGGTGCTGCCCAAGGGCTGAAGCCTGTATTTCCAGGAAATGAGGAACACGGGTTACATCAGCCACGGTAAGGATAAGGGTGGATTCTGCCATACCATAACCGGGAGTAAAAGTTTCAGGTCTCAGGCCGCAGGGGGAAAAGGCCTCCAGGAAAAGATCCAGCGTTTGTTTTCTTACAGGTTCGGCGCCACTGTAAAGCACCCGGAGAGAAGACAAATCCAGGTTTCTTTTCCGGGCCTCCTCAATTCTCCCGACACAATGAAGGTAGGCGAAATCCGGTTGACCGCTCAGTGTAGCGTGATGGCGTGTGATGGTTTGCAGAAGGCAGATGGGGTCGGCAATGAAATCGAGGGGAGAGATCAAAACGGAGGATGAGCCGGAAAAAACAGTTTCCAGGATCCCGAAAACCAATCCGAGGTCGTGAAACTGAGGCACCCAGTGCACGGCTACGTCTGCCGGGGTGATTTGAAATAAAATCTGCAGTGAGCGCAGGTTATACATTATATTCCTGTGACTCACCATCACCCCTTTGGGTTGTCCTGTCGAACCGGAGGTATATTGCAGGAAGGCAAGGTCTTCAAATCCGGGTTCAAAGGAATGACTTTCCACGGCTGTTCCTGACAACCAGGAATTTGTATCCATCCATGTCAGGCTATTCAGCAGGGGATCAGAAGAAAAATTTCTTTCCATGGAGCGGATTATCGTTTCTGTGGTCAAAATAGAAACAGCGCTGCAATCAGAGATGATGGCATGTATCCTTTGCAGGGAACGATTTTTTTTGGGAGGATAGGCAGTCACGGGAATGACGGAGGCATAGAGACATCCGAAAAAAGCCAGAATAAAATCCAGCCCGGCAGGGTAGAACAACAGTACTTTTTTCCCTTTCAGTCCATGTTCTGTAAGCTTCATGGCGATATTCCGGGCGGAGGCATCCAGCTCCCCGTAGGATATGGAAACTTCTTCTTCTTTCCCGTCCACCAGAAAAGAAAAGGCATTTTTTTCCGGATGTAAGAGGGAACGTTGCTTCACGACAGAAACAAGGCTTGCCTGATGGGGAACCAAATGAAGGTCTCCGGGGACGGGCGTTGGTGTGATCAAATCCATTTCGGGGCAAAATTAGAAAAAATCGGATTTGATAAAAAAAAACAGTATTTTTGCTTAGTTCATCATTCCGGAAGAATCAACAGAAGCTCATAATGGCAATTTTCGAAGTATCTGATGTACGCATTGCCGGTATTTCGGCATGTGTTCCCAAGAAAATCTCCTCCAATCATAATTATAACTGGATTACGCAAAAGGAGCGCGATCTTCTGATCAAGACCATAGGTGTGGAAACCCGTCATAAGGCTGCAGCGGGGCAAGCCTGTTCCGATCTCTGCCTTCAGGCTGCTGAACAATTGCTTGAACGCCTGGGATGGGAACGGCAGGAGATCAATCTGCTGATTTTCGTTTCCCAGTCGAGGGATTATATCATTCCCTCCACTTCTGCTATTCTTCAAGACAGGTTAAACCTATCCACGCATTGTATGACCCTGGATATTAATCTCGGATGTTCCGGTTATGTTTACGGACTTTCCGTGATCACCAGCCTGATGAAGACCACCGGTCTCCGGAAAGCATTGTTGCTGGTCGGGGATATTTCCACCCTCACTTCTTCCTACCGTGATAAAAGCACCTTCCCACTTTTCGGTGATGCCGGAACGGCAACCGCACTGGAGTTGAAAGAGGGAGCTCCTGGGATGCAATTCAACCTGCAGACCGATGGAAGCGGATATGAAGCCATCATCATTTATGACGGGGGCGTCAGGAATTTTCCCAGTAAAAAATCATTTATTTTTAAAAAGTACGGGGAAGGAATTTATCGAAACCGCTTACAGGTAGCGTTGAACGGGATTGAGGTATTCAATTTCTCACTCCGTGAGGTCGTTCCCAACATCAAGGCTACCCTGAGCCATTTCAACCGTAGTCTGGACGAGTTTGACTATCTGGTATTCCATCAGGCCAACCGTCTGATCAATGAGACCATCCGGAAGATGCTTAAAGTTGTCCCTGAGAAAGTCCCCTATTCGCTGAAAGATTTCGGTAACACTAGTTGCTCTTCTATCCCTCTTACCATCGTTACCCAGATCAGGAATGAGGTGGAAAACAAACCCAAGAAACTCCTGTTTTCAGCTTTCGGAATCGGTTTGTCGTGGGGAAGCGTGCTTCTGGAAACCGATGGCATAATGGTTCCGGAACTTACGGAACAGGAGTATATTCCTAACGTCTGACAAGTATGAATGCATTTGATCTGAGCGGAAAAACAATCCTGGTCACCGGCGCCTCTTCCGGGCTCGGAAGGCAAACAGCCATCAGTGTTTCCCAGCACGGCGCCAGGCTGGTCATCACTGGAAGGAATGTAGAAAGGCTGAATGAAACTTTTATGTCGCTAGAGGGTGAAGGACATCTTCAAATGACCGCTGATCTCACGGTTCAGGCAGATATCGACCAACTGGTGGCCAAGCTCCCTCCTCTTCATGGACTGGTTCACAGCACCGGTATATCCGATATGACACCGGCAAGATTCATTACCAGTGAAACCATTTCGAGAACCTTCCGCATCAGTTTTGATGCAATCGTCCTTTTAACTGCTGCTATTCTGGGAAAGAAAAAACTGGTCAAGGGGAATAGCTCCATTGTGTTTATTTCTTCCATTTCCACGCGATATCCTTTCATTGGCGGGGCCATGTATGTCAGCGCCAAAGCGGCCCTTGAAGGCTTTTCAAGGGTTCTCGCCATGGAACTCAATCCGCGGGGAACCCGGGTGAACTGCATTGCTCCTGCCCTGGTCAGAACCCCCATGATGGATGAAACGGCTGAAAACTATTCTGAAGAAGTCATCAGGCAGATTGAAGCGCGTCAATTACTTGGCCTCGGAGAACCTATTGATGTGGCCAATGCCATCATATATTTCCTTTCGGATGCATCAAAGTGGGTGACGGCCGGTCATCTGATTTTAGGAGGAGGTTAGCATGAACAATAGTAAAAACCCTGAGTATTCCATTGTGGTACCGGTTTTCAACAGCAGTGAATCGCTGGAGGAACTGTTCCGGAGGACTGCCCAGACCATGCACAAACTGTCAAAGTCATTTGAGGTGATCTTTATCGACGACGATAGTCAGGACGACAGTTGGAGCAAGCTGGAAACCATCCGTAACACCCATCCGGAAAAAGTTACGGCCGTACGCCTTGCCCGCAATTTCGGCCAGCACAATGCCACCATTTGCGGCATTGCACAAGCGAATGGGGAATATATCATCACCATGGATGATGATCTTCAAAACCCACCGGAGGAAATGGCCAAACTGATCACCACCATGGATGCCGGCCAGGCCGATCTGGTCTATGGTATCTATGAGAAAAAGAAACATTCCATGGCACGCAACCTGGGCAGCAAAGCGATGAAGGTAACTTCCAGGAGACTGTTCCGCAACAAAGGCAAAGGGTCTTCTTTCCGCCTGATGAAAGCCTCACTGGGGAAATGCCTGCTTAAACATCAGATAAACTTTATTTATATTGATGAATTGTTTAACTGGTACACCAGCCATATTGGATTTGTGATGGTTGACCATCAGAAAAGACCCTACCAGAAATCAACCTATAGTTCCCGTTCCCTCTTTTCCATGTTCTCCAACCTGGTAATTTATTATACGGCCATCCCATTGCGTATCATGGTTTACGGAGGGTTCATTTCCGCCCTGCTGAGTTTTATTTTCGGGCTGGTATTCATCTACCGGAAAATCGTCCATGACGTACCCCTGGGGTTTACCGCCCTGATCGTCGCCATCCTTTTTTCCACCAGTATTATCCTTTTATCTCTGGGTGTCATCGGAGAATACCTGAGCCGTATCTATACGGTTCAAAATAACAAACCCCCTTTTTCCATTAAAACAATCCTCCGCCATGAAGTTCTATAAATACGGTATTACCCTGGAAAGACTGAAAGAAGAAGACATTGAGCTGGTCAGGCAATGGCGGAATTCAGACCCGGTAAGGCTGAACATGAAATACCGTGAAATCATCACGCCTGAGCAACAAAAAGCCTGGTTCCGTTCCATCGACAACCTGAATTTCCACTATGTGATCATTCAGTACCAGGGTGAAAAAATCGGATTGCTCAATGACAAGAACATTGACTGGCAGAACCTGACCTCTGAAACCGGGATCTTTATCGGAAGGCCTGAATTTTACCATACTTTTGTCCCCTACCTGGTATCCATTGCCGGAATAGAAACCTTTTTTTATCTGATCGGTTGGAAAAAACAATATGCCCATATCCTGCGTAGCAATGCGAATGCCATCCAATATAATCTCGGGCTTGGATACAGGCTTTGCGAAGGTCAGGAAGGCATCGAACACCAGCGGTATGAGATTACCCGTGAAAGTTTTGAGCAGACAGCCGGAAAAATCAGGAAAATGGTCAGATCTGTTGCCGGAAATGACATTAGAAGCAGCATGCTGTTTGAACCTCCCGATTATCAAAGCGGCATTGCACAGAAGTTCGAAGCTTTATTTCTGAACAATCATCTGCCTCATCAGCGCAAGGAGACTGCTGAAGGAGTATGGTATATGGAATGGGATGAAAATGTGACCCCTCAGCCTCACTAATGCTCTCCGGCAATGCTTTTCAATTCGATCGGATACCTGCTTTTTCTTCCTGTCACGGTTATCGTTTATTATTTTTTACCCTCTCGTTGGCGCCGGATCTTCCTCCTGGCCGCCAGTTATATTTTTTACCTCTTCTGGAAGGTTGAATTCGTTCTGGTATTGATGGCTGCCACCCTGGTTTCGTATTTTGCCTCCAGGCAAATGGGGCTGGTCCAACGCAAGAAAAAAAGGTTGAAGTACCTGGTTTTCGTTCTGGTTATAAACCTTGGAATGCTGTTCGTATTCAAATACCTTTTCTTTTTTACTGATCTCCTGAGCGAGATGGCCGGGATTGCCGGGTTCAGGATAAGTATTCCGATGATGAATATAATCCTGCCTGTCGGGATATCGTTTTATACTTTCCAGACCATTGGTTATGCCGTTGATGTTTACCGGGGGGTGATCAGACCTGAGCAAAATGCCGGGGTGTATGCCTTATTCGTATCTTTTTTCCCCCTGGTGCTGGCTGGTCCTATTGAAAGGGGGAGGAATCTGATTCCCCAGCTTCATCTGAAACACAACTTTGATCCTCAACTGATCAGTTCAGGCCTGAGGCTGATCTTATGGGGAATGTTCAAGAAAATTGTCATCGCCGACCGGCTTTCCACCATTGTTCAGCCGGTTTTTATGGAACCGGGATATTTTCATGGGATTGAGATCGTATTTGCCATTGTTTTAAAGATCATGCAGGTCTATGCTGATTTTTCAGGGTATACTGATATCGCCATCGGTTCGGCCAGGTTGCTGGGGTTCAGGCTGAGTCCCAATTTCAAGCGTCCCTTTGCCGCTCAATCCATCGCTGCTTTCTGGAGCCGATGGCATATCTCCCTGACTTCCTGGTTGAGGGATTATGTGTATTTCTCCCTGCCTTTCATGTTTCGTGGTAAAACCGTAGCATGGCGAGTTCACCTGAACCTGCTCTTCACTTTCCTGTTGGTGGGATTCTGGCATGGTCCTTACTGGAATTTTCTTATTTTCGGATTATTGCATGGTTTATTTATCATTCTGGCCAATATTTTCAAGCCGATGATGATAAATTTCAACCGGATCAGCAGTCTGGACGGAAAACCCGGGCTGCTGAAAGGATTGAACATCACCTGTACATTCCTGCTGGTGTGTTCCACGGGGTTTTTCTTCGGATCCCATCCCCTCAACGAATCCCTGATCATGATCAGGAACCTCTTTGATTTCAGTCATAGCGGAACTGCTTTGAAACTGTTGTTCGCGAACAATGATCTGATCCTGGGAATCCTCTTGATTATTTTTATGCTTTGGTTTGAATACCTGATTGCCGTGAAATCCCTGGCTGTGAAATTTTTAAGCAAACCCATTGTCCTAAGGTATACCGCTTATCTTTTCATGCTGTTTTTCCTGCTTATATTCGGGATCTTTTCAAATCAGCAATTTTTCTATTTTCAATTTTAACGATGAAACAGAACAAGCGGTTTTTTGTCAAATTCTTGGTTTTCCTGATCCTAGTCATTGGTATTAATACCGTGTTGAATGCGGTATATGATCAATGGATGTACTACAACCGGCTGAATCGCAACCAGGATCAGCAATTCCTGTCTTTTTCCGACACCCTGAAATACCTGATGATGGGTAATTCGCATAACATAGTGAACCCGGCTCTTCTGAAAAACAGCTACAGCTATGTCACCCCGAGGGAATTATACACCCATACCTACTATAAGCTGAAATATATCCTGGAAAACACAGATAAAAAGCCGGATTACCTGTTACTTTCAATCGATCCTTTGAATTTTAGTCCGAAAGCCGAAACCGATCTGACTTTTGACGGGTATTGGCGAAAGTATCTTGATTACTGCGAACTCATAAGTGTTTCCCATGATCTCTCCTACCTCCTGAATTGGGCTTCCGGACATTACTTTTCCTATGTCGGGAACTTTAAATTCATTTACAATTCCATTCCTTACCTCAGCCTGGACTTCTCGAAAATCAAGAACGGATATTTCCCCCGGAGGAATTACCGTAATTTCGCCCTGGAACCCAAGCGCGATGCCCTTGGGCTGGAGAGAGCCACGGCATATCTTTCCAGTTATAATCATCAATCCGTGCTGGGATCAGTACGGTATTATACCAGGATACTGGATCTTTGCAGTCAGTATCATATCCGCCCGGTGCTGCTGAGGATGCCGCTGTCTGACGAATATTTAAAACATGCCCGCCAGATGGTGGATATGGAGAAACTTGATCTTGACATCCTCGGAATCACCAGCCAGCATGCGGATGACTATATCCTGCTGGATTACCGTCATACATTCAGCGGTCAACCGGAATATTTTTTCAATGCTGATCATGTAAATCCTATCGGAGCCAACATCATCAGCAATAAAATCCGTGAGAAACTCGTTAACCATAGGAATCCAAATCACACACCTTCCATTCAGCAATAAAACAAATTGACCTATGAGAATTCCAGTCACCTTCAAGTTAAGCTCATTTCATCAGGTTATTACTGTTCTTACCCTGATCATGTTTATTGCTTCTTTCGTCTCTGCACAAAGTGTTGGCCGGGCTCATTCTCAGGCAAAAACCCCTGAAGAAAGGGCCAAACAGCAAACCCAGTTCATGAAAGAAGAACTCAAGCTAACTGCCGCGCAAGAGGCTAAAGCCTATGCCATCAACCTCAAATACGTAAAACTGAACGATGAAGCAAGAAAATCCCCCGACAAGGAAAAGAACAGGAAAGTCATGCAGAAAAACAATGAAGCAAGAAGGGATGAGTTCAGAAAAATCCTGACATCAGAGCAGATCGACCTTTATCTGAAGAAAAGGGAAGAAAATAAAACCAAACAAAGGGTGATGAGATATTAACTGTTGAATATCAACGGTTTTTTTTTCGAACTTCCTCCCCCAGATTGTAATAATACGCTGCCTTTGCCCTGTCCTTACGGAGATTGTAAAGACCGTTGAGCTGAACACAGAGTTCATAGGTCGGGTTAATCCCGTTGGCTTTTTCCCAATACTGAACAGCCATAAAAGTATCTCTTCTCGACATATAATAATTTCCGATATTCACATAAGGCATCTCCGAATTGGGATAGGATTTCATGATATCCTCATTCATTTTCACTGCCCTGTCAAAATCTCCCATATCGTTATATACATTGGCCATGGCAAACAAGGCTTTAACCTGATGGGGATTGATTTTCAGAATTTTTTCATAGCACGCGAGGGCCCGGGGATACTCTTTCTGCTGACGGTAAGCCATTCCCAGATTGACCCAGGCGGGTTGAAGGGTAGAATCAAGATGGATGGCCTGTTGCAGAAAATATATCGCCGAATCAGGGTTTTTGACAATAAAAAGATAGACTGTGCCCAGGTCATTCAGCGTGGTATAGTTCTCTGGGTAAATCCTGATGGACTGACGGAAATGGCTGATGATGGTCTGGGTTTGAAATTCATTCGCCAATCCGTACCTAAGGAAATTTTCATCCTGATAAATATTTTTCATTAATAATCCGGCATAATCAATATTTGCTTTGGCTGAATTACTCAGGTGCTTAATGTCGGTATGATAAAGCATGAAGAGGTTCCTCCAGTCGCGGTTACGGTTTATCGTCAAAGCCGTTCCCGGCAGGAGTAAGAATACGACTAGTCCAATGATCATAAAACGTTTGTTCATCTTGATTGGACCATTTCGCGGATCAACCCTGAAAACCAGAAAGGCAAGATAGGCTAAGGCCGAGCAAAAACCAAGAGACGCCAGGAAAAGAAAACGTTCACCGACAATCCCGACCACAGGCCCGGGGAGATTGGAATAAAGAAATATTCCGATCAGATACCATAAAATGGCAAAAGACAGAAAATGTTTTTCCCTGAATTTGTACAATGCAAAAAACAGCAGGCCAAGATGAATGATCAGGGATAATATAACCTTGAAGTCGGCAAGATTGGTCAGCGGGATCATGTTATACCCGTAATAGTAAAGCAAGGGATAAGGCAGCACCAGCATTTTAAGGTAAAACAGCAAGGATAAAAGGCTGGTTCCCAGGCGAACACCTATGGGCTGATCAAAAAACAGCGGGTTTTCGATAAAGAATTTGACCCTTTGCACCGGGGGCAGGAATAATTTTGGACCATACTGGGCGAGCAAACCTACCACAACAATGCCTGCCAGAACCCATACATACTTTTTTGCAGGAGTATCTGTAAAGAAATACAATACCAGAAAGTACAGGGCCAGAAACGGGAGGATGGAAGGTTTGCTTAAATACCCAATGATAAACACCATAAACATAAAAAAAAGGGAAAGTATTTTTCCTTTTTCAATATAATTGAGCAAAAACCACAGTCCACTCATCCCACAAAGAAAAGCGAGCAGTTCTTCCCTGTTTTTCAGACTGGCTACCACTTCCGTATGAACCGGATGCGCCATAAACAGCAGGGTTATGAGAAAAGGCAATAAAACATGAAAATTTTTCAGGAAACGCCTGAGGGTAAAAAAAATCAGCATGGCGATGCACCCATAGATCAGCACATTGATGATGTGGCTCCTTCCGGGTTTATCACCCCATAACTGGTACTCCAGTGCAAAAGTAGCTTTGGTCATCGGGCGGTATTCGGAAACGATAGACCCGACATTCCCGGTACTGGTGATATAATGGGTGGAAAAAATCTCCGGGATCGCCTTCAGTCCCCGGGCAGTTACCGGATTATTGGTGACATACTCATCGTCCAGGGCATATTTGTTCTTTACCGTATTGCCATATAAAACGAAAGCAAATACGAGAAAAACAATCATGTAAAACCAATTGCCGGGAGTTGATTTATGGTCTTGCTTTTCCTTTTTAACGGCCAGGCTATCTTTTCTTTTTACCAGTTTCTTCTTTGAATCATCAGAAGGTCGGGATTGATTACTTTGTTTCATCCTTATGCAAACTTTCCGCAAATGTAAATAATTATGAAATGTCAGGAGAGGATGGTCATCACCACATAGGGTATAAGGATGATGCTGAAGACCAGGAGGATCTTCAGCCTGACATCGATTTCGATGGTCAGGCTTCTTGGATCCGTCTGAAATAAACGAAAAACAAAATATACCACCATCATACAATAACCAAGGGATCCGGTAAAGACCGATCTTTCAGCATTCGGAAGTAAGGCGGGGAAGAAAATATTGGCATATAAAAATATAGCGGATAGAAAAAACAGAATGGTGAAAGAAAGGAAGTGTTTTCCCCTGTAATTTTTGAAAGCAAAAAAGATCAATCCGGAATAAATCAGAAAAGACAGAAAAGCAAGGATAGAGGACGAATAGTTCATCATGATTGCATCCTGGTTATAATTCACAAGATGGTTGGGATAGATCAGTATCCTCAGGTAAAAAAGCAGAAACATCAAACCGGTTTTCAGACCGAAGCCAGGGTTCGCTTCAGGGAAAAATGAAGGGAAGGAGCTCAGATTCATGGATAAAAATGCCGGTTCCAACAAACGATGGCTGAACAAAGCCAAAATGGCCAGACCGGTCATGGCCGAGATCATGGGGATGTAATGCCGGTAAGGGAGACGGGTAAAGAAATACAGACAGAGGGGAAAAATCAATAAAAACGATAGCATGGCCGGGGTGATCAGACATCCGGCAAAAAAGATCAGCAAAGCAAGAATCAGAAATCTCAGGTTTCTTTTTTCAGCATAATGCAGAATTAACCAAAGGGCTGCCATTCCGCCGATAAATGCCAGCATCTCCGTCCTTCCTTCCCGGCTGTTCACTACACCCGTATGCACCGGATGGGCCATAAATAAAAGGGTGATAAGAAAAGGAAAAAGAATATTGAAGCGTTGAAGCATATGTTTCAGCACAAAGAAAAGCAGCAGGCAAAGCAGGGAATAAATCACGACATTCAAGGGAAGGAAAACAAACAGGGCTTTTCCATAAAGGACGAGGATGGATAAAAGGAAGAAGATGACGACATATTTATTCGCCCTCCAGGAATTCCAGGGTTTGATTTCGGGGGTTTTCCGAGTGTTTTTCATTTTCCTTGAAATCCTTTCAAATTTAAAAAAAAACCGCTTATCTCTGCATCGCTATTGTAAGTCTTATAAATTCCTCCACCCCGAGTTGTTCCGGTCTTTGAGACAAAAGAGCGGGAAGTCCATAGTCATCTGCCCTATCCATTTCACCTGAAAGGGAGCGAAGGGAGTTTCTCAGGGTTTTCCTGCGTTGGTTAAAGGCTGTTTTAACCACCCTGAAAAAAAAATCTTCATCACAACCGAGATGGACGGTTGTATTCCGCTTTAATCTGATCACGGCAGATTTCACGCGTGGAGGGGGAAAAAAAACATTTTCACTGACGGTAAACAGATATTCTATGTCATAAAATGCCCTGAGTAAAACGCTTAATATGCCATAGGTTTTATTTCCCGGAGGGGAGGCAATGCGTGCTGCCACCTCTTTCTGGAACATGCCTATCGTCTCCGGAATCCTATGACGAAATTCGAGGAGACGGAAAAGAATCTGGGTAGAGATGTTGTATGGGAAATTACCGATGAGGCTGAAGGGTGGATTTTCGGATGGCTGATTACAGATGGCGGATGGAGGTGGAAATTTTGAAAGATCGTATGTTAAAAAATCAGCTTCAATCAACCGGCCGGAAATCAGAGGGTAAGTCTGTTTAAGGTAAAGAACGGATTCATGGTCAATTTCCATAAAGTAGGGATCCGTTGTTCCATTGTTTAGTAAGTATTTGGTAAGAACGCCCGTTCCGGGACCTATTTCAAGCACAAGCGGATATTGAGGATTCAGGGAAGCGACAATTTTCCGGGCTATGTTTTCATCCCTCAGAAAATGCTGTCCCAGGTGTTTTTTTGGTGTTACCATCCGTTTAATTTAATTGGTCCCCCCTGAGTTCGCGGAATCGTTTACGGGCCTCCGGGATATAAATACTTCCCGGATAATTCCCGATTAGTTCAAGATATAGTTTTTTGGCATTTTCCTGATCTTTGATCCGGTAGTCGAATAATTCCGCCCTTGCCATCAAAGCTTTATCAGCCAGGACACCGTCAGGATAGCGGTTCACCAGGACAGCCAGCAGGCTGTCGGCCTCGGAAAATCTTCCCTGTTTTTGTTTTATGTCAGCTTTTTTATAGATCACTTCATCCAGGATGGGATGATCTGAAAATAAGTCCTGAATGGAATCCAGCGCCTTCAGGGATCCTTCAGCATCGTTCCTGAAATCGAGCAAATCGGCCCGGGCATACATCCCCAGGGCAAGGGTATTGCTGTCGGGGTCATAATTTTCTGAAATCAGCAGGGAAAGCGCCATGGCATCATTGGCAATCAGTTTTGCAGTGGCTGCTTTTAAAATATCGAGCTGCGCCTCTGCCCATTTAAATTCTCCGATATAAAAGGAAAGCCGTGCATTTTTATATTTCGCCGTCTGGCCCAGGGCATCATTTTTAAAATCCTGGTACACCTGCTGATAGCGTAAGGTCGCTTCCCAAACGTTGCCGGTGAACAGGAGAATATCCCCCAGATCGATTTTAACTTCGGCCCTGCTTTCCTTTCTGATGCCGTTCATCTCAATTAGTTGTTCAAGCAGTTCGGTGGCTTCCTCCGTTTTGTTCAGGTAAAAAGCCTCCAGATGAGCCAGATTACGCATCAAAGCAATACTGGTCTCTCCCGGATCGTTTTTTTTCATTACTGTTTTGAATTCCTTTTCCAGCTCTTCCATCTGCTTCAGGGAGGGGGCCGCCTGGTTTGAAATCTTCAGGTATCGGGTATTGACTAATTCCAGACGGCTGTCTTCATAGTAATTTCCGTTGGGACCTTTGGACACCAGGTATTGATAAGCATCTATGGCTGTTTCATAAAAACCGTTAGATACTGCCAGCCGGGCCAACTGCCACACCCTTGTCCCATTTTCCCTGAGCCGCCTGTCAAGCGCTTTGACCTGAATCAGTGCCAGGGCGAAGTCTTTTTGCTGGACAGAGTACCACCACAGTAATTCAGCATAACAAGTTTTATCAGCTTCCTTCTGTGCCCTGCTTAATAAATTCATCCGGAAAGATTCCCTCAAAGCATTTTCATCCTCCCCGGCAAGCAGGTTTTGCAACCTGTCCTGAACTAAATTCATATAGGCCGGATTCGCATCTACCAAGTCAAGGTATTGATTGATGGCCTGTTGAGTGTTGCCCATCCGCTCATAAATGGAAGCCATTTCATAGGCAAAAGAGTATTTTTTTTCAAGGAGTTGCTTCCCTTTCTCATAAACGCTGAGGGCATATTCATTTTCACCCCTGACCAGGAAGGCATTGGCAATTTCATTGATCTGCAGCTGGTCGGCCGGCAATTTTTTCATTACTTCCTGATATTGCTTTCGGGCTTTTTCCGGATTACCTTCCCGGTAGTACACATAACCCAGATCAACCAGGTATTTTAAAGGCCTCGGATCATTTTTTTGCTGCTTCCTGGCCAGCCTTTCGGCTTTTTTATATTCCCGGATCTCTACCAGGCAAAAAAACAGGTTATTGTAATAAAAATAACCCGGACGGGATTCCGACAATCTTTCATAGATGGCAGCAGCCTGCTCGAAATCACGGTTCTGTAAGAACTGCATGGCAAGATTCTCATCGTCACCGGCAGCAGGGGCATTCAGTTGCAGCGGAATCTGAGGGGGAGATACCGGAGGGCGGTCCTGACCATTGGAATGAGGAATGAGGAATGAGGAATGAAGAAGGGTGAAAAACAATAACAGAAAGAGGGGAAAATGAGAAGGCTTTTTCATTTTTTGTCGAGCAGCTTTATGGAAAACCAAGCCATCAGTCCCATCCCCGTTTTGAGGCTGGATTCATCCACATCAAACCAGGCTGAATGGAGGTTTGCATTGATTCCGGTGGCCGTATTTGCTGTGCCCAGCCGGTACAGACAGGATGGTTTCCGGCGGGCAAAATAGGAGAAGTCTTCGGCCGTCATTCTTTTTTCAAGGTCTTTCACATGATCTGCTCCCAGATAATCAGCAGCCAGTTCTTGGAGGTATGCGGTCAGCTTGGGATCATTATAGAGAAATGGATAGCCATGAGCAATTTTTACCTCACACTGTCCGCCCATTCCTTCCGCGATGGCTGTTGAGGTTTTCACTATTTGTTTATGGATCTCTGTTCTCCAGGTTTCATCATAGGTTCTAAGGGTTCCCTCGACTTTTACTTCATCGGGAATGATGTTGGTCCGGCCTTCCCCTATGATACGGCCGAAAGATACCACCGTAGGCATGAGGGGATCGGCGATGCGGCTGACAATCTGCTGAAGGGCGACGATGATATGGGAAGCGATCAGGACGGGGTCAACATTCAGGTTGGGAGTGGCGGCATGACCTCCTTTCCCTTTCACTGTCAGGAATACTTCATCGGTGGAAGCCATATATGCTCCGGCTTTAAAACCAACATCGCCGGATTCGAGGGTGTTGATTACATGCTGAGCCAGGATAAATTCAGTTGGTGGATCATCAAGCACCCCCTCATGGATCATGCTCAGGGCGCCTCCGGGATAAGTTTCTTCAGAGGGCTGAAAAATCAGTTTTATACTTCCCTGGAACCCTGCCCTGAGTTCCTGGAGAATCTTGGCCGTACCCAGTAAACTGGCCATATGAACATCATGACCGCAAGCATGCATTTTCCCGGGAAATTCCGACCTGTAATCCACCGCATTCAACTCCTGAACCGGTAAAGCATCCATATCTGCTCTCAACGCAATGCAACGGGAATCCGGATCCTTCCCGCGAATCAGCCCTACTACGCCTGTCCCCGCAATTCCCTTACGGTAAGATATTCCATATTCCCCAAGTTTACTGCAAATAAAATCAGCCGTTTCCGTCTCTTCCCATGAAAGCTCAGGATGACGGTGCAGATGTCGGCGAATGTCCAAGACTTCAGAAAAGATTTTTTCCGTCAGTGCTGAAATATTACGCTTCAACTCTTCCATTTTATTCCATTTGAGAATGAAAAATCAAAGGTACAGAATGTTTATAAGATTCCCGCCGGGTGGAATGAAGTTTCAATTTCAAATCTTTACCTTTGCCCGATAAGATCAAGAAAATCCGAAATCATGGGTGTCAATTTATTGCCAGCGTCTATAATGGAAAACTATGAAATTCATGAATGGAAACATGCCTGTTCAATTTTGAAAACAGATTTTCCACAAGAATGGGATGACCTCATTGAGTTACTGAGTACATTCAAATTTTATAAAAGTTGGATCAATACCCCCGGGGGCAGTAAATCACGTGTATCCGGATCAATTGATTCATTCTTGTATAAAAAAGGATGGATAGAAAAAGAATTTGATACATCAGTGATGGTAGATGAAACGCTGATGGAGTCACCAACCCATAAAGTTGACTGTTATAAAAATGAAATAGCCCTTGAGATTGAATGGAATAATAAAGATCCTTTTTATGATCGGGATCTGAATAATTTTCGACTTTTATTTGATCTAAGAGCTATTAGCGTTGGAATTATTATTACAAGGAGTGACCATCTTCAATTTATTTTTAATGATCTAGGAAGAGGTAAATCATTCGGAAATTCGACCACTCATATGTCGAAACTTATTCCCAGGATAGAAGGTGGAAGTGGTGGAGGTTGCCCTGTTTTAGTTTTTGGTATTACTAAAAAATTATACGATGAAAGCGGTTGACAAAAAAGGAAATAATATTATCGAGGATTTTCTTAGAGATATTCCTAAAAATAAATATGCAACCATTTTAGCAGATCCGCCCTGGCGATTTGAAAACCGGACAGGAAAAGTCGCCCCAGAACACAGAAGATTATCCCGTTATGGAACTTTATCCTTAGAGGAAATCATTCAAATTCCGGTTCATTCCGTCTGCGATAAGAATTGTCATCTTTATTTATGGGTTCCTAATGCTTTGTTACCCGATGGTTTGGCAGTAATGAAAGCCTGGGGTTTTACCTATAAATCAAATATTGTGTGGCATAAGATCAGAAAAGACGGAGGCCCTGATGGGCGCGGGGTTGGTTTTTATTTTCGGAATACAACTGAGCTTGTGTTATTCGGAATTCGTGGACAAATGCGGACACTTGATCCCGGAAGAAGTCAGGTAAATATCATAAAAACACAAAAACAAGAACATTCAAGAAAACCTGATGAATTATATCAATTAATCGAACGATGCAGTCCTGCTCCATTTCTTGAAATTTTTGCGAGAGGAAAAAGAATGGGATGGGATGTTTTTGGGGATCAATCGGAGGATTACATCATCAATTGGGCTACTTATTCCAATCATAGTCAAAAAACAAAAAAATATCCGATTGGAATTCAATCAATAATGACAGCAAGTGAGCCGATCGGGAAGAAAAAAACGAACCCTTGAAACCTAAGATTTAATTGATAACAAGTTTTGCCTTACCCATACCCTGCTCACTTTGGATAAGTAGGATATACATTCCCCGGCGAAGGTTTGACACATCATATTCAAAATAATGGCCGGGTTTTTCAGGCCGATCATTCAGATGCGACATCAGCCGGCACGTAAAGTCGAAAATTTTTAGATTCAGGTTTTTAACTTTTTGACTGGTCTTTAAAGTAATTTTGTTTCTCGCCGGATTTGGATAAAGGATGAACTTCAGTCCGGTATCTTCCTCCTCCATTCCCTGGCATTGATTTACCCTGATGTATTCTTTCTTCAGTACAGACTGGCTGTGAAGGCCATCGGAAACACTCAGCCTGACATCGTATAATCCGGGGTAAGGATAACTGATGACTGGTTGCTGTTCGGAAGAAGAAGAAGGGTTTCCTCCGGGAAATTCCCATTGCCGGGAAACGACATGATCATAGGAATCATCGGTAAAACTGACAGTGTTTCCTGCACAGATGCTTGTTCCCCCGGCATGGAACAAAGCATACAGTCCGGAAGTGTTCAGACGGAAGAAGTCAAGGTAGCTTTTTACCAGCCTGAGTTTCTGGGCAGGGTACTGACTGTCTTTTAAGGATCCAAACTCCAGCATGCTGGCAATGGTTTGATATCCTTCGCCATCATAGACTATTTCCATGGGCCGGGGAGGATTGGCGTCATGGGTAAAGGTCGCATAGGCCGGTTCCACGGGTTCAAAGCTGAAAATGGCATAATTCAGTGCATTTGTATACGTAAAACTCAGTGCATCCCCAAGGGTTTGAGTAACGCCTTGGATGGTATCATAATGGTAAATGGGAACCCTGGCGCTGGTATATTTAAACTTAGGCTGGATGGAGGGATTACTTGAATAATACCAGTTTGAGTAACCTTCCATATATAATTTCCCTCCATTGTCAAGATAAGCGGCAAGGGCGGAACCTTCGTTGTCAGTGATGACATGAGATCCCTGGTTGGAAACTCCGAGCAATACAAACACACAGGAAATATGCTCAAGCGGGGAAGGTAAGGAAGTAAAAACCTGATAGGGTACCTCAAGGCTGTCGAGGATGAGCGCTAGAGAATCGGCAGATGAAGTATTGGAAGAGAGTTTGACCAGCGCAACGGGAAGTTTCCCGATGGTCAATTCAAAGGGATACTCAAGTTCAGATACTGACTGGTATCTGAGATTAAAATTCATTGGTTTTCTCTCTCCCGGTGAAATGGCACGGGAAGCTTTAAGCCGGAATTTTAATTCAATGACTGCCATGGGGGACAGTTGTTCTATTGTCATTACAGTATCTGAGAGGATATGAACCATCGTATCGGCGGATGTAAGCAAGGCATTCAGGTTGATGGCAGGAACTGATCCCGTATTGCGGACAGGAATGATCAGGTCGGCCACTTCACCGGGTTGAAGCATCCTGTCGGCGCCATCATCTATCCGTATGGTAGATAACTGTAACTCAGGGGAAGAAACGATGATATTCAATGACTTTTCCCTGTGAGTGGTTAAATTCTCGGCAACCAAATGAAGGTTAATGGGATATTGATCCGGTAAAGGATGGTTAAGGTGAAAGGTAAACGCATCTTCCACAATCAGGGTCTGTCCGGGATTCAAGCTTGACAATTCAGCCAGGCTGTCGGTAATGATCAGCGCTTGTGCAAAGGATTGAAGTTTTAGCGAAAGGTTTTGAAGGGGGAGGGTCCCCTGATTGGTCAGGGTGAGCTTAAGCCTGGCTTCCCTCCCGAAAACCAGTTTCCCGTCATCCCCCGATATCATCTGGGCAGAGATAATCAGTCCGTCAGATAACTGAAAATTCCGGTAGTCGGAAATATGGCCGGCATCCGTGACTTTGACCCGGATATCTGAAATACAGGTGGTATCGGGATGGGTAATGGTTAGCAAACCTGATTCACTGAGGATAAGATTTTCTGGTTTATCTACAGGCATGAAGGAAAATGCCTGATTGTTCAAATCACCAGCATCCCAGTGCGGGCTGATCAGGTAATTCTCTCCATTACCCTGTGATAGTCCGGAATAAACAGCATGCTTTTGATAAGGATGCTGAATTTCACCATACAAAAAATCAAAACGTCCATCAGGGAACAGACGGAGGCCGAAATTCGTATGTGAGGCTGTATCGTAAACATCCAGGGATGATTTCCAACGGAAAAAGGCTTGATTCGGGCTGATTTCAGACCATAACCCGTCTCCCAGTTCATCATAATACAAATATTCCTGTGAGAAGGCCGGACTGATGATTCTCGACTGCTTCATCATCGACATTTCATCCGTCACATAAGGCAAAGGCAGGTAAGGCTCATCAAGGGATACGAATCCATTGAAGTTGACATAAAGCGTATCGTATTTTTTTCCATAAAACGGGAAACCGAAAGGCAGGACAACAATGGCATAAGGCTTCAGATAATTTATGGGATCAAGTTTCTGCCCCCCGGTAAGCGGAAGTGCATCATTGATAGGAGATTTCAGATAGGGTTCCACCAATGACCACTGATAGGGTTTCCGGCCATTGACTGCCTGGAGTTGTACCGCATAGGGCTGCCCTTCCTGGTAAGGAGGCAACTGGGGAGAAATGATCTGAACCTTGGAGAAGAAAGCCTGGGCGATGGCGGAGACCACTGTAAAATCGTTTCTTACAATGGGAATATCCTGAATGGAAGAAAGGTAGGATCCCGGATTATTCCCATGAACCATAAATTCCACCCGCTTTATTTTTCCATGAGCCGTTCCGTTCTGATCTCTTTCTTCCACCAGGAAAAAGAGGCGGCAAGGGCTTCCCGGATCGACAAAAGATAACAAAGGGGAAATATCAAGTCCGAATTCAAGGGTATCTTTTCCTGCAATACTGTCAATCCCCTGCATGGGATATTTCCCTCCCTGAAAATTGAACATGGGAAATTCCAAAAAATATTCAGGCATCTGATAAGTGGTATCCCGGCTGATGCCAGCCAGCAGACGAATCTTGTCCCGCTGATTGAATTCCAGCGACACTTTAACAGTGAGCAGAGGTTGATAGTCAGGATCGGCTTCCACCACATAAACTGAATTATTCCAGACTCCGCCGGATCCATAATGACTAGCCATGGCACTATACAATACATAGGCAAACCCATCATTGCCCCACCATGTACCATAAGAGTTGGCGAATTTAAAAGCGCCAATTTCCCAATCCCGGGCATCGAGGATCCCATCTTCATTGATATCCAGATTATTGGTATAGAAGCCGTCCCCGTTCCGATCATAGCGTACGGAATCATTATACCCGACAATAGACATACCATGGGTAGGATCGGCCACCCAGGTAAGGACAATGTTCTTCCCTTCTTCAGGTGTCCCGGGAGGAAGGGTATGCATGCTGTACAGCCCCTGGCCGCTGGTCGTAAAACAGGCAATCCCGCCTGTAGGGGAACCATCCAGGTGATCATAAAGATAATTTTTCAGGGTCAGAATGCCTTCTTCACTATTCACCCTGATGGAGGAAACGCTTTTCAGGCGGTTGAACATACCCCTGTAATATGAATCGTATCCGTTGATCCACCCCAGCGTCCCATGTGCCGTATCCACACCCCAATCCGGTTGATTGATATGCCCCTGTTGACGGATCAATTCAAAACTCTGGAAAAAATTCACTCCGGCATATTGTTCTCCATGGTTCAGGAAATTCCAGGTATAATGTGGAGGATAGCGGTTCTCCCAATACCATCCGGGTTGGTTACGCAAACGGTTGATCTCATATCCGAAAACATAAGCCACCCCTGAGTACTGCTGGCAGGAATAATAATTATGCTGATCAATAATACCCGGCCAGTAAGGTTGGCTTGAATTATCAACTACGGGAGGCAAGGAACGGCTTCGGAGATTTGCAGGGATTTCCAGCACAGGAATACGGGAAGCATAAACAGAGTCGAAGGCTGAATAAAAGGGACGAACCGGTCTCAGTGGATGATCTGACTGCTGGGCATGAGTAATCAGCACGAGGAATAACCCTAGAAAAGTCAGCACAAACGATTTCGTCATGGTTGATTTCAATGGTATTTAATGTTCATATCCTTCATGCAAACTTACGGAATTTTTCTTATCATTGCAGATCCGGAACCATTTGTAATAACGCCATGAAAAGAGGTTTTATTCTGCTATTTTCCGTTATTTTTTTGTTACTGCTTGAAAATTGCAAGGGAGATCGAAAAACCCACTTTCAGGAAAAGAAATTATCCGCCCAACAGATCCTCGAAAAAGCAAGGGAAGACAGCCTGAGGCTGGCCATCGCCCGTTTTGCCGGCGATTCATCCTTTCGTAATGCAGGCATTGGCTTACTGATGGTAGAGCTGCATCCTGGCAGTAAGTCGAAAGTCATTGCCGATATTAATGGAGATCTCAGCCTTGTGCCAGCCTCCGTCATTAAAATTATGACTACTGCCACGGCGCTGGAAGTCCTGGGCGGAAGTAAAAGTTTCTCCACCGCACTTCAGTACAATGGTCAGATCAGCGGAAGGGTACTCAGGGGGAACCTTTTTATCCGGGGTGGCGGAGATCCCACTTTTTCATCCGTGAGGGCATTTCCCCGCTGGGTTGAAGCAGTCAGAGAAATGGGCATTGATACCATTGATGGCCATGTGATCGGAGATGCCAGGATTTTCGAACGTTTTTACATCCCCCTGACATGGACTGTCGGGGAATTGAACAGCACCTATTCTGCCGGTGCCTGCGGCCTGAGCTTCAACGGAAATACCTATGAGATAACTTCAGATTTCCGGTACAAAAAACCCTATTCTCCCGAAAAAGAACAGATAAAACCATATATTCCCGGGATGCTGTTTCAAAACCTGGTTTATGAAGCCGATATCCCGGAAGATAATCTATTTGCCAGCGGAGATCCTTATGGAAGACAAAAATACATCCTGGGAGGCATTCCAAAAGGGAAACACAAGTTCAGGTATCAGGGGACCATTCCAGATCCTCCCTCAGCAGCCTGCAGCGAATTTATCTCTGCCCTGCAGCAAAAAGGAATCTCAGTCACAGGAAAAGCCATCGATCTTGCCCGTTATATGGATTCTGCCGGTATGGAAAAAATTCAGGGAGAAAGAACATCAATCGCATTTGTTTTTTCACCTCCGGTAACAACCCTGGTCAACATCACCAATCAGGAAAGTAATAATTTCTTCGCGGAACATCTCATCAAACACCTTGGATTGAATAAATATCATAATGGCAGTGATGAAGGAGGTTCACGTGCGATAACCGAATACTGGAAAAACCAGGGTATGGATACCGGGGGATTGTTTATTTTTGATGGATGCGGCATTTCCAGATATAACGCCCTGACAGCACGTCAATTGATCTTCGTTCTGGAGCATATGCAAAAGTCGCCTTATTTTCATGTCTTTTACAATTCCCTTCCCCTCGCGGGAGTTAGCGGAACACTCAGAAAAATGTTCAGGGAAACGAGTGTTGAAGGTAATCTGCGGGCAAAAACCGGCACCATGTCGAGGGTGAAAAGCTTGGCCGGATATATCAAAACAAAACAACAAAAAACCCTGGCATTTGCCATCATCATCAATAATTTCAATTGTTCACAGCAGGAGGTTAAAACAAAGCTGGAGAACCTCATCAACTACATTGCCCATGATTAAGCAAACGCTTCCCATTGTTTTCCTTATCTTACTCTTCATGGTTATTTCCTGCCGGGAAAACCCCCTTGAAAAGAAAAAAGCCAGCATCCCAAGCCAGGAGGACATCCAAAAAGAAAAAAAGAATTCTTATCAAACCTTAATCCATGCCTTGGAAGCGCTCAACTCAGATCCCTGCCTGAAAGAAGCCAGCATCGGCTACCTGATCATCGATTATACTGAGAAAATTCCCGTTGTCGTTGCCGAAAAAAACGCGAAACAACCGCTTATCCCTGCCTCTACCCTGAAATTATTCGTTACCGCAACGGCCCTGGAAATCCTGGGTGAAGATATCGTGGAGGAAGTGATGATCACCAACCAGATGAGCGTTAACTGGAGGTCATCAAAATTGCTCAGAAAAATCGGCGGGAAAGTCTATGGCCAAGCCACAACCAATGCCGGGGTCAGGGCCATCACTCGGTTCTGGAAAAACAAAGGGATGAATACCGAGGGATTGTATTTTTATGACGGGAATGGACTGTCGCGAAAAAATACTGCCTCCCCTCAGCAATTGGTAGATGCGTTGTACATTATGCAGCATTCTCCTTACGCTCAGCAATTTAATAACTCCCTGCCCCTTGCCGGGTTAAGCGGCACGCTTCACAAGGCCATGAAAGGCACCCTTGCGCAGGGCAGGGTACATGCCAAAACAGGAACCATTTCAAGGGTAAAAAGTTTTGCAGGTTATGTTCATACCGTTTCCGAGAAAAAACTTATCTTTTCCCTGATTGTCAACGATTTTCAATGCAGACCCAGACTGATGAAAAAAAAGCTGGAGGAGATACTGATCAAAATGGCCGGAATATAAACGGCAGCAACATGGGCACTTTTTCCTGGTAGGTTTTATAATCCTTTTTCCTGACCAGCATTCTCTTTTCGATCATGGGAATACTGATAAAAACAAACATCAGGGTGATCAGTACAGGTCCCAAGATGACCCACCAGAAAGCCGGATTGGCAGCCAGGGCAAACAAATATAAACCCCACCAGAAACAAATCTCCCCGAGGTAATTGGGATGCCGGCAGAAGGACCAAAATTTCAAGTTCATGGTTTTTCCAACTTCCTGATTCGTCAAGATAAATTTCCTTAATTGTCTGTCGGCTCCTGCTTCCCACCCAATGGCAAAACCCGTCAGCAAAATGGCAAGGCCGTCAAGCATACGAAAGGGGTAAATACTCTTTGTCATGGTCACCCAGATCGAAAGACTTCCTGCAAAAACCATCAGGGCGGGAAATACATGTATCCCAAAATAACTGACCAGCCAATAAGCCTTGCCTGATTTTTTCCTCAAATCCGAATAACGCCAGTCCTCCTGCTTCAACCCCTTCCAGGATCTCAGGAAATTCCAGGTGAGACGAATCCCATAAATTAGGATAAGGAGCATTAAAACAAGTTTCCGCGTAAAATCAAACCAATGCCCTGTCACCAGAGTAGCATCAAAAGTAATTCCCGACCATTTTCCGGGAATCAGCGACCAGTATCCCGGACCGGTTCCAGTATCAAGCATCCAGAAATAGGCAGTAAAAAGGACAGGGGCTACACTCCAGTATGGGTCGAAAACACTGGAGTTGTTGAAATCTACCGACCCCAGGAAAATTATGGTGACCGCCAGGCCGACAGCAATCAGACTTTTGATCAGCAAGGGATAATCATTCACGGAACTGACAAAAAATGCAAGACCGAAGGCCATGGTATAAACCAGTAACAGAACAATGCGTCCTTTAAGTTTTTCCGTCATAAACAAATCAAAGAAAAGATTGCAAGTCGTATAATTTGCGATAAACCCCGTTCTTTTCAAGCAGATCAGGGTGTGTTCCTCTTTCCATCAGTTCTCCGTTTTGCATCACGATGATCTCATCAGCAAACTGTATGGTGGAAAGCCGGTGAGCAATGACGATGGAAGTACGGTTTTTCATCAGGTTTTCAAGGGCCTGCTGTACCAGACGTTCGGATTCTGTATCCAGGGAGGAAGTGGCTTCATCAAGGATGAGAATGGGCGGGTTTTTCAGGACAGCCCTGGCAATGCTCAAGCGTTGACGCTGCCCCCCTGAAAGCTTGGTCCCACGGTCGGCAATATTGGTAGCATAGCCAAGTGGCATTCTTTCGATAAATTCATGGGCATTGGCAACTTTGGCAGCAGCAATCACCTCTTCCTCCGTCGCTGAATTCATACCGAATGCGATATTATTGAAAACCGTATCATTGAACAGAATTGTTTCCTGTGAAACAATCCCCATCAGTCCCCTCAGATCATTGATTTTCAGATCACGGATAGGATATCCGTCAATTAATATCTCCCCGGAGATACAATCATAAAACCTGGGCAGGAGGTCAACCAGGGTCGATTTCCCGCTTCCCGAAGGTCCCACCACGGCAATGGTTCTACCTTTGGGGATGATCAGATTAACCGACCTGAGAACCGGTTCCTTGACATAGGAAAAACTGACATTGCGGTATTCGATCTGTTGCTGGAAATCAGGCTTGGAAATAGCATCAGGTTTTTCCATGATGACTTCGGGTTCATTCAGCACTTGTTCGATGCGCTCTACCGAAGCCCCTCCTTTCTGAATGTTATAGAAGGCCTGGGTGATTGACTTTGACGGTGGGATCACCTGAGAAAAGATCACCAGGTAAACCAGGAAAACCGAGGCGCTGAGCAGGTTTCCAGGAGTAAAAACAAGTTGACCACCGTACCAGAGCACGGCTGTTAATACGACAGCTCCAAGAAATTCGCTAAGGGGGGAAGCCAGGTCCCGCTTACGATACAATCCAACCATGAGCCGGGTATAGTCCTGATTGGTTTTCTGAAAACGGAAATCGGCAAAGTCAATGGCATTAAAAGCCTTGATAATCCGTAAACCGGAAATGGTTTCTTCAATCATGGAAAGGATAAAACCCATTTTTTTCTGACCCTTGGCCGAACTGCGTTTTAAACTTTTCCCGATCCGACCAATAAAAAATGCGCTGATCGGCAGGATGATCAAGACATATAAGGTCAGGGTCGGACTGATTACAAAAAGGGTGATCAGATAAAACAAGATCTGAATGGGATCCCTGAAAATCATTTCGAGGGAACTCATGATCGACCATTCCACTTCCTGTACGTCTGAGGTCATCCTTGAAATAATATCCCCTTTCTTCTGCTCATTATAAAAGGATAAGGGAAGAATGAGGATCTTCTTATAGAGTTTGTTCCGGATATCTTTCACCACCCCGTTGCGGACTTCCGCAAGGAAGAACATGGCCATATAACGGAAAAGGTTGCGAAGAAAAAACAGGGTGATAACGGCAATCCCGATATATACAAGCATCTTTTTTTCCCCGTACACATCTATCATCCTTCCGAAAACATAGTAAAAATTCTCTCTGATGGATTCCCCGGTGATGGTATGTAAATTTGAGAAATCAAGTGGCGGAGGAGCAACCGGCCGCTTGGTCCGCTGAAAAAGCATATCGATGACCGGGATAAAAAGGGTAAAAGAAACCAGGGAAAACAATACAGACAGAATATTAAACAATATGTTCAGTGAGGCATTGCCCCAGTATGGAATAGCATAACGAAGAACTTTAAAAAGGTTTTTCATCCTTGCAAAGATAAATTAAATCATGATCAGCATCGTGGAATTTCCTAATTTTGCATTATGGAATCCACGCGTCAGCAAAAAATAGCAAGACTGATCCAGAAGGAGATGGGACTACTGCTTCAACAGGAATTTCAGGGCATTTGTTCAGGCGCTCTGGTAACCGTTACCAAAGCCAGTATTACCAGTGATCTGTCCCTGGCCAGAATCCACCTTAGTTTATTCGCCACCAAAGACAAGGAAACCCTGCTTGAAAACATCCGGAAACACAGCAAGGAAATCCGTCACCATTTAGGGAAACGCGTGCACAATCAGTTGCGCATCATCCCGGAACTGCAGTTTCTACTGGATGATTCCCTGGATTATATTGACAATATTGACCAATTGTTAAAAAGTTAAATAGTCGGTAAACTGGTGAGCTAATAATCCTTTTATGCAATATGATCCGATCAAAAAGAGCCTTGGTAAAGTTTTTAACCAGTCTCCCGTACTGAGAAAATTCTTCTACCACCTTCTTGACCTGCTTTTATTACGGGCATGGCATGTAAAAAAGGAAATTAAGCTTTGGGTGATCTCGCGCAAATTCCATAAGGAATCCCGTTTAGCCATGCTGGATGCAGGTTCCGGTTTCGGGCAGTATACTTATTTCTTGTCCGGGTTAAGCCCAAAATGGTTTGTGGACGCGGTGGATGTCAAAGATGAGCAGATTGCTGACTGCAGAAATTTTTTTACCCTTATAAAACGTTCCAATGTGATGTTTGAAAAAGCTGATCTGACCAGGTTTTCCAAACCCGATAAATTCGATTTTATCTTATCTGTTGACGTCATGGAACACATTCAGGACGATGAAACTGTTTTCAGGAATTTTTATGATTCCCTGACCCAGGAGGGACTGCTTCTGATTTCTACTCCTTCTGACCAGGGAGGGTCAGATGTTCACGATCATGACCATGACGCCTCTTTTATTGACGAACATGTAAGGGATGGTTATTCCGTGGTTGAAATTCAGGAAAAACTGAAACGGGCAGGTTTCTTTAGGACGGAAGCACGTTTCACCTACGGAAAACCCGGTCATCTGGGATGGAAAATATCCATGAAATATCCCATTCAGGCATTGAACCTTACAAAAGCATTTTTTCTGATCCTCCCCTTTTATTACCTGCTTACCTTTCCTCTTGTGTTGGTCCTTAATCTGCTGGATACCCGCATGCATCATACCCGGGGAAGCGGAATATTGGTAAAAGCCTGGAAGTAATGAATTTTCCTTTTTATATCGCAAGACGTTACCTCATATCGAGGAAATCCCATCACATCATCAATATTATTTCCGGCATCTCTGTCCTCGGAGTCATGATCGGAACCATGGCGCTGATCATCGTTCTTTCCGTGTTCAATGGGTTTGAAAAACTGGTGATCTCCCTTTTTAATGCATTCAATCCCGATTTGGTCGTTGCTGTAAAAGAAGGGAAAACTTTTACTCCATCTGCATCCACGATGGACCAAATCCGTCACATCCGGGGAGTGGTTTCACTCGCCCAGATCATTGAAGAAAATGCCTTGTTAAAGTATAAAGAAAAACAAACCGTGGTCACCCTTAAAGGCGTCAGCCCGGAATTCTGCCTAAGGAGCGGAATCGATTCTATGATGTCGGAAGGAAAATTCATCCTGGAGGACAAGGACCGGGATTATGCCGTGCTTGGGTATGGTATCGCTTATTTACTGGGCGCCAATATCCATGATTACCTGAACCCTATCTCCGTTTTTGTTCCAAGGCGTTCTGCTTCTTTTACCATGGGAATGGAAAATGCTTTTACGGAAGACGTTATTTTCCCTTCCGGTTATTTTTCCATTCAACAGGATTATGATGGGAAATATATCTTGCTTCCCTTGCGGTTTGTAAGGAAACTTCTGGACTATGACAATGAGGTGACAGCCCTCGAGATCAATCTCAGTAAGGGAACTGATCCAGAAAAAGTCCGGGAATCAGTACAACATATCATGGGCGGGAACTTTACGGTTAAAAACCGTTTTCAGCAGCAGGAGCTGCTGTATCAGATCATGAAATCCGAGAAGTGGGCCATTTTCCTGATTCTGACCTTTATCCTGATCATTGCCACATTCAATATGGTGGGGTCACTGTCTATGCTGGTTCTGGACAAGAAAAAAGATATTGTCATCCTGAAAAGTCTGGGCGCCGGAAATAAAACGATCCAGAGGATCTTCCTCAGTGAAGGTTTTCTTATCACCCTTACCGGAGCCCTGGCCGGGTTAATCCTGGGCGGACTGGTTTGCTGGCTTCAGATCAGGTTCGGAATTATCCGTATGGGCTCTCCCGACAGTACTTTTGTGGTGGACAGATATCCGGTTCACATGCAGGTACTTGACTTTATTTATGTTTTCCTGACTGTGATCGGGATTGGATTACTCGCTTCCATATATACCGTTTACAATATCCGTAAGATCGATACCCGTCTGGTTGAACCATCTTAAACCTCAAATCTTTTTCAATAATTTGTTATAGAAATTACATAACTTTGTATCCTCTAATCCTGCTTTAAAAAACCAATAACAGACTTTTTATGAGAAAATTTTTCCCTCTTTTCATCACCTTGATTTTCACCTTTATATCAAGCGTATCTGCGGGTGATTTTGCCATTAACAACGGGAAAACCGAAGTGAAATTTAACACCGGATCAAACCAGCAACTTTCTTTCTCCAGCCGGATTTCATCCCTCTCCTTTCTTAACATCATTACGCCTGAAGGCAGCTTTACACAGCTTTCTGTTGACGGTTATGGGCACAGCAATTCCATTGGCAACCCTGCCCTTCCCGAATACGGAAGATTAATTGAAGTGCCAATCCAGGCTGAGTTTGAGATCCTCATTACCCGTCAGGAATTCCGGGAATATACATTTTCCCAAATCGGAATTGAATTTCCCATCATGCCTGCCCAGGAGTCCGTTTCGAAAAATGCAGATCCCAATCATATCCCTTTTCAAGTCAATAAGAACACTTACCTGTCTGATCAATGGTTGGGAAATGATTTGGTCAGTGTCAGTCCGGTCGGAATCATGCGGTCCGTCAGACTCGCCAGGATAGATATTTCTGCAGTGCAATACAACCCGGTGTTAAAGAAGTTAAGGATTTATGACAACATTGAAGTGACCATTGTTTTCAGGCATGCTGACCAACTTGCCACCCGCCGGATGAAACAGCAGTACACTTCCATTTATTTCAACAATCTTTACCATCAGTTGCCCAATTATACTCCTCCTGTCGATTCGATCATCACTGACAGTCCCGTAACTTATGTCATTGTTTCCCCACCCATGTTCAGGGACTCTCTCCAGCGTTTTATCCGGTGGAAAATTCAAAAAGGTTATCATGTCATCCAAGCCTATACCGATAATCCTGCTGTTGGAAATACCGCGACATCCATCAAAGCCTATCTGGCAGATCTTTATCAAAATCCCCCAGCCGGATACGAGCCCCATACCTTTGTGCTGATCGTAGGGGATGTCGCACAGATTCCTCCCTCCTCCAACAGCGGACAACCTACCGACCTGAGGTATTGTGAATATACAGGGGACAATATACCGGAAGCATTTTACGGAAGGTTTTCAGCAACCAATGCGACACACTTGAAAGCCTATATTGATAAAACCCTGGAATATGAACAATATGCTTTCCCCGATGATTCCTTCCTGAATGAAGTCGTAATGGTTTCCGGATATGATGCCGGAGGAAACGGGATGACTTACGGCAACGGACAAATCAATTATGGCACCAATTATTATTTTAATGCTGCGCATGGACTTCTTTCCCATACTTATCTTCAGCCTGAACCATCCGGTGCGAATTATTCCATGGAACTTAGGGGAAATATATCCGACGGGGTTGCTTATGCCAATTATACCGCCCATGGATCTGTGAGCGGATGGTCTGATCCGTCTTTTACCATCGCCAATATTCCTGCTTTACAAAACGAACATAAGTATTCTTTGATGGTCGGTAATTGCTGTGTCACTTCCACTTATACTCAGACCTGCTTTGCGGAAGAAATCACCCGGACTCCTAAAAAAGGGGCTTTGGGTTATATCGGGGCTTCCAATAATTCCTATTGGGATGAAGATTACTGGTGGGGAGTCGGATATAAAAATGTCAGCACGAATCCGCCTTATAACGCCACAAAACTGGGGGCTTATGATGTTACTTTCCATGATCACGGAGAGCCAACTGCTAAATGGTATCTTACCATGGGGCAAATGATTGTCGGAGGGAATATGGCCGTAGAGCAATCCAATTCATCCATGAAAAAATATTACTGGGAAATCTATAATCTCATGGGAGACCCTTCCCTGATGGTTTACTACGCTGTTCCTCCAGCACTTACTGCCACTTACCCCGAAATGGTGGCAGAAGGAGTCACGGATATTTCCGTTATGACTGAACCCTGGGCTTATGTCGCCCTATCCATCAGTGATACCGTCCTGCTTGATGCGCAGTGTGCCGATTCAAGTGGAATGGTGAACCTGTCATTCGATCCGGTGACCGGTGTTGAAGGAATCAGTATTTCCATTTGCAAACAAAACCGCCGTCCCATTCTTGATTCCATCATGGTTGAACCTTTTACGGTCATCGCATCCATCAGCCCGGACAACATCTGCCAGCATGACACAGCCTTCCTTTCGGCCATGGTCAGCGGAGGATCAGGAAGCTATACCTATTTGTGGAGCCCCTCCACCTACCTGAATGATCCAAGCCTCCCCAATCCAATTTCAGTCCCGGAAGAAAACATCGCCTATACCCTGACCGTCGACGATGGATTTCATAGTGTCACCTCCCTGCCAAAATCCATTGGCGTGGGTTTGCGCCCCCAAGCTCCGGTGATTACCCTACAGGGAGACTCACTGGTGTCGAATATTTCTGAGGGTAATCAGTGGTACCGCTATGGGGAACCGATTCCTTTTGCCAATGGGGCCTCTTTCACTCCAACAATAAGCGGAGACTATTACGATATCATCATCGATACAAACTATAGCTGCAGTTCTCTTCCGTCAAATACCATCCCCTATTATTTTTCTCATGCCGAAAATCTGAACGCTAAGGAAGACGTGATGATCTATCCGAATCCGGTAAGGAATGAATTTACGGTTTCTTATACGCTTGTAAAAACCAGCCCGGTACGCATCAGTCTGATGGATCAAATGGGGAAAGAGATACTCGTTTTGACAGACCTGGGCAACCAGCTTGCCGGTAAATATGAGGTCAGGGTTAATTGTAATGATCTTATCCCGGGTTTCTATTTCTGTAAAATACTGACCGACTCAAACAACCTTGTTAAGAAAATATTAGTCTTACAATAAAACCATCTGATTCCCATGAAAAACATTCTGATTACATTCGTCCTTCTGTTTACATTGTCAACAGGATTCTGTTCAGACTGGGTAGCAATTAATTCTGCGGTTCCCGTTCCTGCAAAGATCAAGTTGATTTCTTCCGATATCAGCCATTCGGTAGTTAATTTTTCCATTGCCGGGTTTCAGATGAGGGCGGTAGAAACTTCGCATGGCATCGCGAACATTGTCTCTCTCGAAGGATCAAGCCCGATCATGGAAGCCGGCTCCCCGGATCTGGTTAAAATAACTGCCCCCCTGATCATTCCCGACCTTGCCGAAATGAACTGCCGGGTGCTGTCGTCCAGTTTCAGGGACTTCGATAATATCGAAATCGCACCCTCCAAGGGAAATATTTCCCGTGAAACTGATCCATCCACCATTCCTTTCACCTTTGGGGATGCCTATTCCGTCAACTCCTTTTCCCCGGGAATCCTTTCCGGGACGAGGGAACCCTATATCGTCAGGGATCTCAGGGGACAAACCCTGATCGCTTACCCCTTTCAATACAATCCCATCACCAAAAAGCTAAGGGTTTATTATGATCTGACCCTTGAATTATATCAGACCGGTGAGAACGGGCAAAACCCATTATACAGGAAAGATCAAAATCTCAGGGTCAATGCTTCCTTTCGTCCTGTATTTTCCCGTCATTTTCTGAATTTCGACCAGGCAGCCTATACCCCACTGGGAGAATATGGCCGAATCCTGGTGATCTCCTACGGAGCTTTCATGGAAACGATGCAGCCTTATGTCTCATGGAAGAATGCCATGGGTTATCCCACGGAAATGGTAGATGTTTCAACAATAGGGACCACCACTACAGCCATCAAAAATTATATTGCCAATTATTATAATGAAAAAGGGCTAAGTTTTGTCCTTCTTGTTGGTGACGCAGCTCAGATTCCGACCAATACCGGCAGCGGACTTGGCGGTCCTTCCGACAATGCCTATGGATACATCACTGGCAGTGATCATTATCCGGAAGTATTTGTCGGTCGTTTTTCTGCCGAGACCACCACTCATGTGCAAACCCAGGTTCAGCGCACCCTCAATTATGAAAGAAACCCCCAATTACTCACCGATGATTGGTTTACTACTGTGATTGGAATAGGTTCCGACCAGGGGCCCGGTGATGATGGCGAATATGATTATGAACATATACGTAACCTCCAAACCGTGTTGCTCGATTATACCTATACCTGGAATCCCGAACTATTCGACGGTTCACAGGGAGGGAATGATGATCCGGGAAATCCAAACCCTACAAAGGTTGCTACTGCTGTTAACGACGGGGCAAGCCTGATCCTTTATTGCGGTCATGGGTCACAGACATCCTGGGTCACTTCCGGTTTCAGCAATACCAATGTGAATAACCTTACCAACCAGGATAAACTGCCGTTTATCTGGTCAGTGGCCTGTGTGAATGGTCAGTTTAATTCAGGTACCTGTTTTGCCGAAGCCTGGCTGAGGGCTTCAAAGAATGGGGAACCCACAGGCGCCGTGGCATTTCTAGGGTCAACCATTAACCAGAGCTGGAACCCGCCCATGGAAGGTCAGGATGAAATGGTGGCGATTCTTTCCGAAACTTATCCTGACAACATCAAGCGGACTTTTGGCGGACTTTCCATGAACGGATGTATGAAAATGATGGATTCCTTCGGCTCTGACGGAAGAAGAATGGCGGACACCTGGACGATATTCGGCGACCCTTCTCTGACCGTCAGAACATCCAATCCCGACACCCTGCTGGTCAGCAATGATACCCTCCTCAATGTCGGCTCTTCCTTCCTTCTGGTTAACTGCAATCTCGACGGAGCCAGAGTCACGGTAACCATCAGCGATACTATTCTCTCTACTGGTTTAGTGAGTGGCGGTTTGTGTGAACTGACTTTCCCCTCCCTGGAAAACACCGGAGACACCCTGCATCTCCTGGTCACAGCCTATAACAACCTGCCGTATTTCAGTGATGTTTATGTCATCAATGCCCAACCAGTCACCGCCATGTTCGAAGTTTCCGATACCAACCTTGTCCGGGGCGGATCTGCGGTTTTTACAGATGAGTCAACCGGAGGAGTAAATTCCTGGCTATGGAATTTTCCGGGAGGCAACCCTTCCGTTTCAACGGAACAAAACCCTGAAGTTGTATATGATTCCGTGGGAGTTTTCGATGTGGAACTAACCGTCAGTAACGGATTCAACGAAAATGTCCTCGTCCGGACAGGATATATCCATGTGGATTTTGCTTCAGCAATAACGGAAATAAACAATGGCTTAAACGCATCCCTTTACCCCAATCCTAACAAGGGAAATTTTATGCTCCATATCCAGTCGGGAAAAGAAGAATTTGTCAACATACAGATTTTCGATATGACCGGAAATAAAGTTTACCAGGAAGATTTGAAACTTCAGAAAAGCAAGAGCATACCAGTTAATCTGACACCATTGCCATCCGGAGTTTATTTCCTGAAAGTGAATGGAAGTGAATCCACAGTAAGTCGGAAAATAATCCTTCAGAAATAAAGAAGAGGATCAATTTCGCTGGATAAGCGGCTTTTTTACTGCATGTAATATTTCATTCGTAGCGGCATCCGAGATAAAAGCGATAACCGTGCAGTGTTCTGCTACCCATGCTTCATTAAGGTGATACGAATACATTTTGGAAACGATGGCATCCTTGCCGGTTGACGATGAAAGCATATCACCCCAGATACTGCTGATGGTTCCCCTCAGCATCCCCATATAAACATAATTCTCGATGACAGGCACAGGACCGACCAGGGGATCATTGTTTTTCTGGGGAGAAATGATACTGTCCTGAAGAATACAAACCGTCAGGTTAATCGTTCCCGGAATTTGTTCCAGGAATTTCGTATCAATTTTGGTATTCAGGATTCTTGAACTTTGGTTATACGTATTACAGATGCTCATCATGGCGAGTTTGGGCAATTCAACGAATTTTTCGACCGCATTGCCCCAGTATTTCGGATTAATATAGGTATGGTCGCCTGTAAAAAACCTCCGGTTGATCAGTCCGTAAGGAGCAGATTCAATCCCGTAATGATTGCTCCAGGTGTTGCCCGCTTCAGTAGTGTAATTGGCGGTGAACTGACCGGTTTGATCCGGGCTGGCAAAAAACGTAGCATGTATGGCCATGACCATCACCTGTCCCTCATAGATTTCTTCAAGGCTGTGGGCGATGAGGGCTGCACCAGGACAATTCACACACTTATGTCCGGTATAATCTTCAATGATCACCATACGCTTGGTGGTATCCCCGCCTGCCGGTTTGATCTCAGTATAAGGTTCCTCAACTTTATCACAAGCACTGAAAACACCTATGAAGATTAATGAAAAAATGAATAAAAACGGTTTAAATATTTTCATTTTACTACAGAATTACGGATCATTAAAAACTGCTCGTAATGGTAAGGGTCATTCCGGTAGAAGCCGGAACATACCGGCAAACGCCACCCACACAAAGGATTCCTTCTCGCTGCCTGCCATATGACAATGCTAAGCGGGTGGTATTATGAATAAATCCAGCACTGATCAAATAATAATGGAGTTGTTGGGATGCATCCGGATTCCCGAAATTCCATTGGTCCTGAATAGAGAAAAACCACTTGGGGGAAATGGTGAATTCGAGCAATCCGGCTAGCCAGTTTCCCTTATCCTGTTTAGTAAACAGCCCCTGCACTTCCCCCCTGAGAGATAATTTTTTAGTCATGTTAAAGGTCAGGTCAACCACTCCGGTATGGGAATAAATCGTACCATATTCCCGTAAATGACCTTCCACCACATCTTTGTTATAGGTGATATAATAGTAAGCAAAAATCCCTTTCCACTTTTTCCCGAATTTCTTGGTGATCTCAATATTGGCATCCTGATAGTACACTTCTTTCCCAATCTTGAAAAAGGAGGATTTATACCCCAGGGTACCTGTCTGCCCGATACTGGTTGAATCATTTATTGCAATTTTGCTGATGTCGTTGACCTGGGAGAAATTAGCGCTGATGTTCAGGCCTGTTTTCCCTCCCAGCTTTGAGTTCTTTTTTATTTTCAGCGTGAGTGTGGCTGAAAAACCGAATTCCCCGGTGGGTTGAGTGGCATAGGGATACATGGCTGCAAGTGCATAGGCATGCTCAGTGGTTACCGAGGGAAGATAGTTGATGTCCAGGGCATTGTTGGTCACCTTACGGTCTGACTTATAACTCATATTATCGATGCGTTTTGCCATGACGGAAAGACCGAGTCCTTTCGTGGAATAGGACATGCTGGTGAACAGGGCGTTCCCGTTTTTATAGATATAGTTGTTCATGGCGGAGGGATCATTGATCTTGTAAGCATATTCTGTATAAAGATTAAATCCACTGATATTCAGATTCAGTCTACCGCCATAGGTGGCAACGTTTTCAGGAAGTTTAAGGGTGTACAATTTATGGTTCTCCACAAAACTGGTGTATTTCCCTTTCTGGTAATCGCTAACAAAGCTACCTCCCAGCGTGAGCTTTACCTTTGAACTTGATAGTGAGGGAAACATATCGTTAAGGTAAAAATCAGCATCGAACCCCTTTACGATACCCCGGTTATGATCTTTGTAAGGTACCCAGTAATTACGTTGAACACCATATATTCCTTTCAGGGTAATCCCGTTGATTGGCATGAATTTCACACGCAGACCACGCAGGGAATTATCGTATCCCAGGGTCCATTCCTGATACGTTCTGAACATCATCCCATTTCCAAACTGCTCATAAAAATTTCCTGCTGTGATGTCAATCATATCCGTTTTATAGCGGGCATACCAATAGGGAACTCCCAAGCCATCATATTGCATATCATAGCCGATAAGGGGAGGGAGATAGGCCTCAAACCTCATCCCGGCTGTAAAGTTACCCAGTGTATAATTGACTTCCATAAATCCATTCATACGGATGTATTTTCCGTCCAGCGTAGAATCATTGATTCCCATTTTGGAATCATTGAGATAATAGGCAGCATCTGTCTGAAAACTTCCGCTGATGCTGGAATTTTTCAAAAAATCCTGGCCGGTGGATGTCAGTGGTAATAAGAGGCTAAACAAGGCCAGCCTTAAAATCGATGGGGATAAATTTTTCAAGTGGTATTGTTTTTTATTATTTAATTTCTTCTCCACGGTTAAGTTTTCTGACCAGGTCGATCAGATCAAGCTCACTTCCTTCGGCAAAAGTGGTATGTTGCCAGACAATTTCTCCCTTCCCGTTGATCAGGAAAGTATGAGGGATCGGGCCTACACTCATCGCTCGCTTAAAATCACCATTGGGGTCGCGCAGGACGATAAAATCCCATGCTTTTCCATTGACGAGGGGTTCAACCTGTTGAGTGGAACGGGCATCATCGCATGAAACCGCGTACAACTTCACGCCGGTCTCCAGTACCCATTCATCATAAACATCATTGATGGCAGATAATTCTCTTTTGCAGGGAGAACACCAGGTGGCCCAGAAGCTGATGATGATGGGTTTCCCGTCATTGGTAATATTTTCAGTCTTAAAAGGATCTCCTTTAATGTCCTTAATGGTTACATTGGGGATGACTTTATTTTTCAGCGGATTGATATTTCCCTGGGAAAAGCTTTTCAAACTGAGAACCATCAATACAGTAATCCAACAAAGTTGTTTCATTATCTTGTTAAGTAAAAAACCTTACAAAAATAAAAATTCAGGAGATATAAACCTCAAGAATACGGCAATTTGGATTGGGTATAAGTAAGAAATCTTCTAGCATCGCAGGAATCAGCATGGTTTCTCCAGCCTGAAGTTTAATTTTTTCGGACTGCCACCTAACTTCCATGCTGCCTTCCACACAAACATACAGGACAAAGGAATCCAGCCAGGTGTATTTCTTTTCCACAAGCTGATTAAAATCGAGTAGGTTAGTGGTAAAATAAGGCGAATCCACCAGGTTCACTGCCTTGTTTTTGGTATCGGGATAATGGCTTCGATAACCCTCAGGGAGATGAAAATCAATGGCATCAAGGGCCAGATCTGTATGCAATTCCCTGGCTATTCCGTTTCCATCAACCCTGTCCCAGTCATAGATACGGTAAGTCGTATCTGCAGTTTGCTGAATTTCCGCCAGTAATATTCCGGGACCAAGCGCATGAATACGCCCGGCAGGGATATAAAAGACATCCCCGGCCAAGACTTTTTCTTCATTAAGGATCTCACTAAGCCGGTTTTTGTTAAAGAAATCAAGGTATTGTTCGCGGTTTATCTCCCGGTTGAATCCAGTATAGAGCTTAGCCCCTGGTTCGGTATCCAGGATGTACCACATTTCAGATTTCCCATTTTTCAGTTTTCGCTTGGCAGCCAACAGGTCATCAGGATGTACCTGAATGGATAAATAATCATTGGCGTCAATGAATTTAACCAGAATAGGAAACTCATTCTGAAATTTTGCAAAAACCTTCTCTCCCACGAGATCATCCATGAACACTTCGACCAGTTCATTGAGTGTATTGCCTTTAAGGAAACCATTGCTGATCCTCGTCTGTGAACCCGGAACCCCAGATAATACCCAGGCTTCACCACAATTTGGCAGGGGAGAATAGTCCAGCCCCAGCCTTGTCCTGATCTTTTCTCCGCCCCAAATTTTTTCTTTGAAAACAGGGTGGAATTTCATGGGATATAAGTTATTCATCAGAAAAAAATTTGCGCTTGAAGAATCTGATTAAATTTGAGCATCGATAGTCAAACAAAAATAGTAAATTTCAATGATCAAGACCATTTGTGTTTTTTGTGGTTCAAGTACAGGATCAAACCCGGTATATGGTGAAGCGGCATTGAAGTTGGCTCGTTTTCTAATCAGCGAAAAGATCAGGCTGGTCTATGGAGGAGCCAATGTCGGGCTGATGCGCATCTTGGCTGACACCATGCTTGCTTCAGGCGGAAGTGTCATCGGAGTCATGCCCAAGTCCCTGGTGGAAAAGGAAGTCGCTCATGGCGGACTTTCAGAAATGCATATTGTCAGTGGGATGCAGGAACGGAAAGCCCTGATGGCCGATCTTTCGGATGCCTTCATAGCCCTTCCGGGTGCCTTTGGAACCCTCGATGAGCTTTTTGAGGTACTTACCTGGAATCAGCTTGGCATTCTCCACAAGCCTGTGGGCCTGCTGAATATCCATGGCTTTTTCAACTCCCTGACGGCTTTACTGGATCATGCTGTAAATGAAAAATTTCTGAGACCTGAACATCGGGGTCTGCTGATTATGGAAGAAAATGAAAGGCTTCTATTGGAACGATTGAATCAATATAAGCCGGTCACGGCTGAAAAATGGATAGAGCAACTGAAAATAGGAAAGATTTAATGCTTATTATATGATCATCATTGGAATTACAGGAACACTGGGGGCTGGCAAAGGAACCATTGTGGAATACCTGAAAGAAAAAAAAGGATATGATCATTATTCCGTACGGAAATACCTGCTGGAAGAAATCTGCCGGAGAGGACTCCCTGAAAACCGCGACAGCATGGTACTTGTTGCCAACGATTTACGGAGTAAGCATGGCGCTTCCTTTATCACTGACCAGTTGTATATCGAAGCTGCAGAAAAAGGCAAGAACTGTATCATCGAAAGCATACGAACGCCGGGGGAGATTTTTTCTTTAAGGGGAAAAACCAATTTTTTTCTTTTTGCCGTGGATGCAAAACCAGAAATCCGTTATCAGAGAATACGCCAAAGGCAATCTGAAACCGATGAAATTTCTTATGCCACTTTCCTCGAGAATGAACAGCGGGAAATGAATACAAACGACCCCAACAAACAAAATCTATCAGCATGTATCAGGCTCTCTGATTTTGTCTTCCGCAATGATGAAAAAAAAGAGGACCTTTTCCTCGCAGTGGAAAAGGTCCTCTATGAAATAATAATCTGAATTTACTTCGAAATAACGAGTTTTCTGCTTAGTATACTGTTTCCCGTTTTAATTTTGATCATATAGGCTCCCTGGGGTGAGGAAGAAAGATCAAATTCATATTCCTTCTCCCCTTGATTCATTTTGGAAGCGACTGTTTTTCCTGTATAATCCACGACGCTAATTTCCATGATTTGTTTCCATCCCTGATCAATCACCACCCGGAACACTCCCCTGGCAGGATTGGGGTAAATCCTGATCCCGTCTTCCGTCAGTTCTTCCAGGGATACCAATGGCGCCTGGGTAACAGTAACCGTTACGGGTGATAATCCGTTTACAGATACCTGAATATGCGCAATGCGTTGAATATTCGATGGATTAGCCGTATAATTGGCCACCAGGGTTCCGCTTCCGCTTCCCGATGACGTCACTGTACACCATGGAGCATCGCTGATGGCAGACCATACCGTATTGGAAGTTACGGAGAAATTGGTTGTTCCAGCGCTGAAAGGCACATCCTGATTCGATGGTTGTACGGCCAGTGTGGGAGCTGCCCCTGATTGGGTAACAGTCACGTTAACAGGAGAAATTCCTGAAACTGTTACCGTCAGGATGGCTGTTCTTGTCGCCGTAGTAGTATTTTCTTCATATACAGCATCAATTACTCCATTGCCGGTACCAGAGGCTGTGGGAACGCACCAGGAAGCATTGCTGGTCACCGTCCAGTTTGTATTTGAGCTCACATTAAAAGTGGTAAAGCCAGCCGAAGCTGAAACATCCTGATTCGAAGGCTGTACAGTCAGGGTTGGCAGCGCCCCTTCCTGGGTAACAGTAACCGATTGGGATAAACCGCTTACGGTTACGGTCAGGGTTGCTACACGCGGATCAAAGGAAGTATTTTCAGTATAATTGGCAAGGATAGTGCCATTTCCGGAACCTGTCAGTGTCGGCGTACACCAGGCAGCATTACTGCTGACTGTCCAATCCGCGTTCGAACTAACGGTGAAGTCCGTCGATCCGGCCGGGGCAGTTACATTCTGGTTCTGAGGTGTAACGGAAAGCGTTGGCGCTGCTCCTTCCTGCGTAACAGTTACAGTTTGGTTGGGAGCACCGGATGCCGATATGGTAATGGTGGCTACCCTGGAGCTTATGGAAGTATTCTCCGCATAGGTGGCAACAATGGTTCCATTTCCGGTACCTGATGGTGTAACGGTACACCATGAAGTGGAATTGCTAACCGCAGTCCAGGCGATCGGACAAATCACTGAAAAATTTGTCGTTCCTGCCGGAGGAGTAACATTTTGATTGGAAGGAGAAACCGATAAAGTCACCCCTGGCGTTCCCGTAATCTGGATATCATCAATACATACCCCGTATCCATACTTTGCATTCCCTTCAAAGGCAATCTGAAATTCTGCAGATAACGAAGTCAGTGCAAGGGTTTTCTGGGTCCAGGCTGTGACAGATGTATTATAGGTGCTGAGCAGGTTCCAGGAACCGCTGCTACTTGTTCGGTAATACACTTTCAGCTCATCCTGATCCCCCGACCATGCCTGCATATAGATCCAGAAACTAAGTTGAACATTGGTGTAACCGGTAAGATCAAAAACCGGGGTGATCAATTTATTCAGATTGGCAGAAGAGGAATTATCTTTCAGACAGGCATTTTTCAATCCTGTATGGGCATTGGCCGGGTTGGACCCCCCGTTGCCCTTGATGAACTGCCAGGCGGGATTCGAATTTTCCTCACTCCAGCAATTGGGACGTGCACTGCTCGATTCAAAACCCTCATTAAAAGGAAGTGCCGTAATTATTCCACAGGAGGTTGTAAACTGGAGATCTTCTCCGTAAAAGGTTCCATTTCCGTTAGTGGCATAAGCCCTGATGTGATAGGTGGTCGTTGGAGCCAAACCCGTAAGCGAACTCACAAATGATCCCAATCCTGCACCATCTGTAGTGTGATTACCGCTGACCGTTGGATTTGCTGTTGTACTCCAGCATGTTCCTCTTGCTGATACGGAAGAACCTCCATCCGTAATAACATTTCCTCCTGCGGTAGCAGTAGTGGCCGTGATGTTGCTGGCAGCGGTGGTTGTCACTGCAGCCGCACCCGGAGTAAAGGTCATATCACTTCCGTTTGACGTTCCATCGCTGTTCTCTCCGACCAGGCGGTAATGGTAAGTAATCCCAGAAGTAAGAGCGGAAATGGAAGCATTGACAACAACATTGCTGTTGCCTGCGCCGGCTGAAAGAACAGCAGTATTTAAGCCATAGCTGGTTGATGTCCCATATTCAAAATGATAAGTGCTGGCTAATCCATTCGGGTTTATGGTTCCGTTAAGAACGGCAGAGTTTGAGGTAACTGAAGTCGCATCCTGGGTAATCACGGTGGGGGTGTTGGCAAATTTAAACGAAGCGATCCTGGTTCTCCAACTGGTGGAGCCTGTGGTTTGTATGTATTCTGTGGTAAACCAGAACGTCTGGTCATCACTCGGATCCACCGACATCATACTGTAATCACCCCAACGGGCGTAGGAACCTGTCTGACTGCCTGACCCGGCTATGATGGATTGTTCTGCAACCGTCATCTGTCCCAACGGATCACTGGCACGACGTCCGGTATAACGAATGCTCGGATAAACGGAAGTGCTTGCAGAAACAGAATAACCCAAGGCAATGTCTCCATTGGCATTCATGGCAACACTACCGACCCAGCGGTGACTGGCATCCGGAGAATAGGTTCCCTGTTGATGAATCGTCCAGGAACTTCCGGTATTCCGCAACTCATACCAACGGATACCTGCATGTCCGGTGCCATCTACATCAACGGTATGGTTAGTCACCATTGAACGGTGACTGCCAAAATTCCGGTATTGTAGCCGGTACATCAAACGGTCGGAAAGAGATTCCAGTTTGATTGTTGTACCCGGTTGTGGGATACATCTCCCGCGTGTGGCAGTACAAATCTCTGAATCAAAGGGTGCCGTTATCAGACTAGCGGTTTCCGTAAATGTGGAGTTTGCGGTAGTTGTCCAATCCACATGGAAAGACCAAATTTTCAGGTAATCATTGGTGGTGGATGACCAGTCGTCGAAGAAAGTAAAATAATTGGGTTCATTGGCCTGTGGAGAGGTAGTCCCGTCCCAATCGGAAGGCAGCATATTGGAAGGATTACTGCTTGCTCCCAGATCAAAATAAACCATCTGGGCTGTTACATCTCCGGTCAGCATTTTGGAACGCTGAAGGGCACAGGCTCCTACACCGCCCCAGTACGACTGATTCACAAATTGATTAAACGACAGGTAATAACCATCAGGCCAGACTCCGAATTTCGGATAATCCGGCATTTTATTTCCGAATTCAAACACATAGCGATACCAGGCCCCGGTAGGATCCGAAGTTTGAGAAATGGCCACCAACTCGGCATTTTGTGAAGTGGAGGGTAAAGAAAATTCTGAGATAATCCACCGCTGGGCGGCCTGGTCATAAAGTACCACGGGATCACCGTCATTGGTACCATTATAAGGGGCCGGAATTCCCGACCAGATACTGCTTAATAAAGCCGGGCCGAAAAGAACAGCGCCTGTTTTGGAATAAATGGCAAAATTACAGTTTACGACCTGTATGTACTTGTCAGGTCCAACGTCTCCCTGGGTATCGGGAGGATAATATCCTAAAATATTGTCCATACCTTCAAAATTCTGAATGGGCGCAAGCGGAAGAAAAGTCCCATCCTGTTTCTGCCAAACCGGATCTTCAGGAAGATTGAATGGAGGAGTAATAAAATGATTGAATTCCTTCATGCCGATTTTATTTTTAATTTCTTTCTCCGGGGCATTTTCATCCCTGACCACGGGGATCAGTTTCATGTCTCGGAGAGGTGGGGTGACATCGGCATAAACAGCCTGGACAACTTTTGTTGGATGGAATACTGTCTGCTGGGCCAACAGCGTGAGTGAAATGGAGACAAAAAGGAGTGTCAGAATAGTCAGAAGGCTTTTTTTCATATTATTTTCGGATTATTCCCAGTTTTTGGGTGTGATTACTATTTTCAGTTTTTATTTTTAGAATATAAGTGCCGGATTTAAAATCAGAAATATCCAGGTTGAACTGCCTTTCTCCACTGATCTCTTTTTTTAGTAAACACCTCCCGTTCATATCCTGAACTTCAAGTTTTCCTTGCTGATTGTCTGATGGAGGAAGTTCTACCATAAAAATTCCGTTTCCGGGATTGGGAAATACCTTCATCCCATCCCGAGTCCGTTCATCCAGATGTGCCGTTGTCCGGTCCTGAACCAGGATATCATCAATACACACCCCATAACCATTTCTGGCATTTCCTTCGAAAGCAAACTGGAAATGATCAGAAATTTCCGGGAAAAGTAAGGTAATCTCAGTCCATTCCGTATAGGGTTGACTGAATTCCTGCAGCCTGACCCATGAGGAGGCGGAATTCAAGCGGTAAAAAACAGTGAGCCTGTCCTGTTTGCTCCCCCATTTAGCCATATAAAGCCAGAATTTCAGCTGGGTTTCAGGATAGGATAACAGATTAAATACCGGGCTGATGAGCATGGTTTTATTTTCATTGATCGTGCCATCTTTCAGACAGGCATTGCGATAACCGGAATGCGCATAGGCAGGGTGCCCGGACCCGGCTCCTGTACCATTGCCTTCAACATATTGCCAGGCCGGATGAGGCGGACCTTCCGTCCAGCATGCCGGACGGTCGGGATTTGTCTCAAAATCCTCTGAAAAAGGAAGTGTGGCTATCGTCTGACACCAGGTAACCGCATCGGATATTACGCCGGACGAATACGCATTTCCGGTCAGCACAGAAAAAGCTTTATAATAATAATGAGTGCCTGTCTGCAATCCACTATGGCTGAAAAGCGTATTTGTCCCTTGAAAGATCACAGTGCCTCCGCCAGCGATGGAGGTGCCTTCAGCATAAATAGTTCCATCCACAGGGATGCCAAAAACGCCATCGGGACTGAAGGCAACCATGACCGGATCCCCATCCGGGTTTAGATTCCAGCCAAGGTCGATTTGAGTGAAATTGGCCGGGCTGGCCGAAAAATTCACAGGGTCATCGGGCATGGCACAAGCCATAAAACACATTGTTATCTCCTGGCTGACCGTGTTTTCGGTGATTTCTAGCAAAGGTTTTCCGGTATTGCTCCCTGCCCAGGACTTTGAATCCGGAAACGACAAGTCAGTAAAACTATTCTTCCCTGTAAAACCGGGAAATGGACAACCCCCGGTATTAATCTGGGAGAAGGCAGCCGGACTAATTCCGTTAGCTGTGGTAGAACTCGCTGCCACAGGAAACATTCCCTGGTGCTCGGTTGTATTAATGTTATTGGAAGAAAAATGGCTCGAAAGAAAATTGCCGTCCACATGATAAATGATCAGGCCATGGCCAGGGATGCCTTCATCGAAACCTGTTTGCTGTCGATTTTCACAAAGAAAATATTCATTATCCGAAGTTGTATTGTACCTGATCACGTCAGGAAACAATTGTGCATTTCTCAAGGTTATATAACCCTGTCCTGAAAGGACCTGGGGATTTGTCCAGTTGAAAAAATGCTTGATCCAGGCATTCGGGTGGGCGGGTTTTGAACCGCTGTTTCCATTCCATGAACCTCCTGCCATCAGATCCCAATTACCTGTGCCATTATATTGCCCTCCCGTTTCATAATCCGTATCATAAAAATCAGGGGCTCCAAGGTTATGCCCGAATTCGTGACACATCACACCGATGGTACCCATGCTGCCACCGTTTTTTTCAGGCATGGTCGTATAAGCATCCACCAATACTCCGTCAAATGTACATTGTGCCGGAGAAAATCCTGCTCCCGAAAGCGACCAGGAATGCGACCAGATATCCGTGGGATTGCCTGACTCCTCCTGTCCGCGACCCTGATGAATAATGGCAACACCATCTACCACACCATCGCCGTCATTATCATAATCCGCATAATTTACACCCGCCTGGTTCTCAGCCGCCACCACAGCATCGTGAGCAAATTCTCCCCATTTTGCATTGGGCCCATAATAATCATGGGGTTGAGGGAGTGTCACCCATGTCGTCACCATCGTAGTCACTGAAAGGGAACCATAAGAAACTTCCAGATAATAATCTTTAAAACTTCCGCTACCATTATAATTCACCTGGTTCATGTAATTCAGGAAATGGTTCTGGGTAAAGGTCGTGGAGGTGTTGGAAAAATTGGCTAGTATCATTAGCAATATCCTCTCTCCTGTAGTCGGAAAACCACCCATTGTGGTCGCTTTAGGCGATCTGCCGGAGACCAGCAACTGCTTCATCTCTTCCAATTGTAACGGACTGAAGAACAATCCCGGCCGGATATTTTCAAGGAAAGCAATTTCCCGGGCATTACGATGGGGTATTTGATGTGCCTGAATACCGGAAAAACCCAAATTGCCATCCTTCATCAGTATGGCATATTCATAAGCGCCATTGGCGTTTGATAACAGGGTATAACCATCAGTAGTTGTCGCCCAGTGAATGAATTCATCCCCATGAAGAAAAATCGTAAGTGAAGAGCCGTCCGGCTGGAGATATTCAACAGGGGCAGGATTGGCCGTGACGGCAACTAACTCTTTAAAAAAGCTTAAAACCAATAACGTTGTAAGCAATGCCGCCACAACATGATTCCATTTTAAATTCATCAGAAAATGTTTAAGAATAATGTTACAATCATGGGGTCAGATAGTCAAATCCATTGAATCCGTCTCCGAAAATTTATCTCAGGATTATCAGTTTTTGAACCATCACCTCGTCCTTTGATCTGAGGATGAGATGATATGTTCCTTGTTTCATACCTGAGAAATCAAGCTGATATTGCTTCTCCCCATGTAACGAACCAGCAAATATTTCTTTTCCGCTGAAATCCATTACCCTGATTTCAAAGTTAAGGATTTCATTATTTTTACTCATCAGATAAAAAATTCCCGGAGTCGGATTTGGATATATCCTGATCTTCCCTTCCTGGATGTCCGGGATGGATACCGTGGAAGCATCCTGTGTAAGTGTCACTTTGACGATGGGCAAACCGGGTGCTTTCACCCGAATGGTATCTACCCGTGGAACATACGTGAAATTCTCTTCATAACTGGCCATGATGGTTCCATTTCCGCTGCCGGCTGGAGTGACTGCACACCATGACTCATCGCTGCTAACAGTCCAGCTTGTATTGGAACTTACCGAAAAATCTGCTGTGCCGGGCAGGGCTTCAACATCCTGGTTGTATGGCGATACGGTTAAGGTCGCTGTAGTGGTTCCGATGATTAAAATATCATCTAAACAAACTCCGTAACCTCCTTTGGCATTGCCTTCAAAAGCCAGCTGAAACTGATCGGAAACGCCCAGTAATGGGATGGTCTGTTCGGTCCAGGATGCTACTGATTGGGTATAATTCATCAAGGTGATCCAAGGATCAGCGGGAGAAGTACGATAATAAACGATCAGGTTGTCTTGCTTGCTTCCCCATTTTTCCATATACAACCAGAATTTCAGTTGCACCTCTACATACATAGAGAGATCATAAACCGGGCTGATCAATTTGTTTTTATGGGAAGTGGTCGACTCGTCTTTCAGGAGGGCATTGAGGCTGCCTGTATGGGCAGAGGCAGGATGTCCCGATCCGCTACCCATCCCGTTCCCCTGAACAAAACGCCATACCGGATCTGAATTTTCCTCCGACCAGCAGTTTGGACGAAGGGTGTCACTTTCGAAACCCTCAGAGAAAGGAAGGTCGTTATAAATACCGCAAAGTGTCATGAATTTAAGGTCGTTCCCATAATAAGTTCCATTTCCGTTCGTGGCATAGGCCCGAACATGATAGGTGGTTCCTGAGGACAAACCTTCTAACGGGGAAACAAAACTGCCGGTACCTGATCCGGTTGTGGTATGATTCCCGTTGATATCCGGGTTCAGTGCGATACCCCAGCACACACCCCGGGCGACGACAGCAGATCCACCGTCGGCCGTGACATTTGCACGAACGACTGCAGCGTTAAGCGCTATGTTACTTACAGAAGAAGTAACCACCACGGCTGCTCCGGGGATGAAAGTCATGTCAGTGCCTTCAGTAAGTCCCTCCGCATTTTCTCCAACAAGACGGAAATGATAAGTGGTATCGATATAAAGTCCGCTAAGGCCTGCAGTCACTCCCAGGCTGGAGGTTCCGGAGCCGGCTGAGGTTGGGGTTGTGGAATTCCCATAACTGACCGTGGTCCCCCATTCAAAATGATAAGTAGTGGCCAGGCCATTGGGATTAATTGAACCGTTCAGGGTGGCAGAAGTCTCTGTTACTCCTGTGGCTGACTGAGTGATCACAGTCGGATTATTGGCGAATTTAAAGGCAGCGATCTTTGTCTTTCGGGACTGCCCGCTTCCGATATATTCAGTGGTAAACCAAAACGTCTTGTCATCACCGGGATCAACTGACATGAGTGAATAATCTCCCCAGCGGTTATAGGAAGTCTGAGCGTTAGCTCCGGCTTCAATGACCGTCTCCGGAATATCCAGCAATCCGTTCCCTGTATTATATGCCGTCGAACTCTGACCACAATAATAAATACTCGGGTAAATGCTTGTACTCGAAACGGAATAACCGAGGGCGATCTGTCCGCTCCCATTCAGCATGATACTTCCCATCCATCTGTTTGCAGCATCCGGTGCATAAGTACCTGTTTGCCTGACGGACCAGCTTCCACCTGTTTTCCTCAATTCATACCATCGTATCCCGGCATGATCTGTACCGTCAACATCCACCGTATGACAACATACAATGGTCTGGTAGGATCCGAAGTTACGGTATTGGGGAACATTCATGATCACCTGTGGAATGGCATCCAGTTTGCGGGTGGTTCCCGGTTGGGGAATATTATCCCAGGAGGATCCAAAATTAGAGTCGAAAGGCAATACGCTCAATTGCTGGGAACGTACGAATGTCGAAGCCGTTGGGACGGTCCAATTAACGGCCAGTTCGTAAATCCATAACTGATCGCTTCCGCCGCCAAAGGCATCATCGTTAAACGCGATGTACATACCGGGGGTTCCTGTGGGTGCAAATGTCCCATCATTATCAACAGGAGGAACACACATGAATCCGTCAACAGAAGAGGGACGGTAAGGATTGTCAAAGCCAACCGACTGAGCCGTTTGTCCAAGCAACATCTTAGAACGCTCAAAAACGTAAATATCCTTGCCCGAATTATTGTTATCCCCCATATAATATCCATCCCTCCAGACGCTGAACTTCGGATAATCAGGCATTGAAGCGACCTGAAAAGAATATGTGTACCATGTGCCTGTTGGATCGTTGGTGGTGGATACGGCCATTAAAATATAATCCGTGGACCCAGAAATCGAAAATTCGGTGGCCAGCCAACGGTCAGCCTGCTCATCATAAAGGATAATGGGATCGCCGTCATTGTAATTTGAACCGGGGACACCGCCAAAAATCAAATTCATATTGGTTGGACCGGCAACAAGAGATCCTGTCTTGGTATAAATGGCATAAACACAGTTGATGGTCTGCATGAAATGATCGGGGCCTGCCACACCGTTGCAGTCAGGCGGAAAATAAGGGGAGTCCTGACCATTGAAATTAACAATAGGGCCAGAAGGCTGATGGGTCGTACCCATGGTTTGCTGCCATGCCGGATCCGGACCCTGGGGTAAGGCAGTAGAGGCATAAGGATAGGAACGAAAGCGAAGCTGCTTATTTCTTTCCTTTTGCTCTGCCCTGGATTGTAATTGCTGAAATTCTGCATCGGTGATCCTCGGAAGGTCGCGTAAGGGTTTACTGATCCCTAAAAAAGTACCTGTCCCGATTTCGCTGGGATGAACCGGAATATCTTGGGATTGAAGGCCTGTCAAAGAAATACTTAGGATAAAAAAAGAAAGTAGAAAAAATCTTTTCATGGTCTATGTATAAAAGAAACTTGATCGTTCATGGTTTGAAATGCCATGCAAAGATAAAGAAAAACCATGTTTTATGTATATTTGCTGAAACGTTGGGTTTTAATTTTTTCAATCAATGGAAAACAAGCAAGGAAGGCCATCCTGGGATGAATATTTCATGGAAATAGCCGGAACGGTAGCTAAGCGTGCCACCTGCGACAGGGGAAAAAGCGGATGTGTCATCGTGCGCGACAAACAGATACTCGTCACAGGATATGTTGGATCTCCCAAGGGCTTGCCCCATTGTGACGAAGTAGGACACTTGATGAAAAAAGTGCTGCATGAAGATGGCCATATCACCCAGCATTGTATGCGTACTGTTCACGCGGAGCAGAATGCCATATGTCAAGCTGCCCGGCTGGGAATTTCCTTGGAAGGAGCTACCCTTTATTGCCGAATGACCCCTTGCCGGACCTGTGCCATGCTGATCATCAATTGCGGGATCGTAAGGGTAGTCTGTGAAAGAAAATACCATGACGGTACAGACTCAGAAGAGATGTTTGGCCTTGCCGGAGTTTCCATAGAATACGTTCACGATGAAATCCAGCAGTACGAAAAACAGTAAGTCCGGTTAAAATGGCAAAAAAAAAGCTTCACCGGAGTGAAGCTAAATAGCATTATCGGGTGTGTGGCCAGCTTAAGCTCGCTTAACATTAACCGCGTTTAATCCTTTTTTTCCTTCCTGAAGATCGAAAGTTACATCATCACCTTCACGAATTTGATCGATAAGGCCTGAAGCATGAACAAAATGTTCTTTTTCAGAACCTTCTTCTTTAATAAATCCAAAACCTTTCGATTCATTAAAGAACTTTACTTTACCATTTTTCATAATATAATTTAAAAATATTGGCAAAGATAAGGCTTAATTTTAACATAATTACAATTTTTCTTAAAATTACTTTTTCCGGCGATAATTCTCCCGGGGACTGTATTGTCTTGATGAACGAGATTTCCGGGGATCATACGGAGGGGATTCACCCAGATGAACCGGAACCACTGCTTTATACACTTCCTTCTCCAAAAGGGTTTCGATGGCTGAAAATTTGCCCTGATCTTTTTCACCGATCAAGGTGATGGCTACCCCGCTGGCTGCAGCCCTGGCTGTACGCCCGATGCGGTGAATATAATCCTCGGCATCATGAGGTACATCAAAATTGATGACCATATCTATATCCTCCACATCGATTCCCCTTGAAAGGATATCCGTCGCAACAAGAATGTTCTTCTCGCGGTTTTTAAACCCGTTCAGTACTTTTTCCCTGGTCTGCTGATCCAGATCAGATGAGATATCCTCCGCTGCCAGTCCGGCTTTACGTAGGGCCGTACTGACTTCCCGGGTCTTGCTTTTGGTGGAACAAAAAATCAGGATGATCCTGTTCTGTTGATTTTGCATCAGGTAGCTAACCAGGGGGACTTTCTGTCGGTCATAAACCACATAGGCCAATTGAAGGATACGTTCGGCCGGTTTCGCCAGGGCAATGCTGATTTCCACCGGATCTTTAAGGATTTTTCTGGCCAAATCGCGGATTTCTTTAGGCATAGTGGCTGAAAAAAGCAAATTCTGACGCTGTTGCGGAAGAAAAGATATAATTTTTAGAATATCATCATAAAAACCCATGTCGAGCATGCGGTCAGCTTCATCAAGAATCAGGTAGGTCAAACCCGAAAAATCCACATACCCCATATTTAGATGCGCAATCATTCTGCCGGGAGTACAAATGACCACCCCTGCACCCTGGGTGAGGGCCTGCTTTTCACGCGAAAAAGAGGCGCCATCTGTGCCTCCGTAAACCGCAATGGAACTTACCGAAGTATAATAGGAAAGCCCTTCCATGTGTTGATCAATCTGAACAGCCAGTTCCCTCGTCGGGACAATCACCAGGGCTTTGATGTGATCATCTCCACCAGAGCTAATGATTCTATGAATGATGGGAAGCAGAAATGCGGCCGTTTTCCCCGTACCGGTTTGTGCCGATGCAATCAGATCATGGCCTTGAAGGATCACCGGAATGGTTTTATCCTGGATGGGAGTGGCGTTTTCATACCCAAGGGCCGCAATGCCTTCAATCAACTGCGGATGAAATCCAAATGCTGTAAATTTCAAAATATAATGTGTTTAAAGGGAAAAGTACAAAGGTACTACTCCTTGACGGATATTAAATGCTTTTAGGATTTTGGAAGGATGATTATTCCTGAACCTTGACACTATCGACCAGAAATTTTGTATCCCCCTGCCAGGGAAGCACACCGTTCATTTCCCGGTAATGAACCACGACCATGTATCCTTCCAGGTGGATCAATTGATCAACAACATGTTTATCCGTCACAGAAAAGTGGAATTTCTCAGAAGCCAGCGGGACATTCTTATTGCTTTGAACACTGCTCAGGATAATCTCTCCTTCATATGTTTTGAAAATATTCCCCTTGTGGGAAAATTTCTGAAATAGTCCAGCCCGATAACCTTCACTGTAAGTATAAAAAAACTTCCAGTAAATAAAACCACCTAGAAAAACGATAACAAGGAAAAGGGTGATAAAAAGGAACTTTTTCATGGGTTTAAAATTGATAATTCATCCAAAAATATATCAATTACACGAATATTATTCAAAAATATTAAGCGATTTTTCTCCGCTTGATTTAACAAAGCCTCTGAACATGGCATTGGTATTGTATGGAAAGGCAATATTGCCTGCATAATCTACCGCAATTAATCCTCCATCTGCCCCCAGAGATTTCAGCTTCTCCATGATTTCAAAAGAGGCTGCGTCCTCAAGGCTCATTCCTTTGTACATCATCAGGGCAGATACATCATAGGCCACCATCAGACGCATAAAGTATTCTCCGTGACCGGTACAGGAAACCGCACACATGCCATTGCGGGCATAGGTCCCTGCACCAATGATGGGTGTATCCCCGACCCTGCCTTTGATTTTATTCATCATTCCACCCGTAGAAGTAGCAGCAGCAAGGTTCCCGTTCAAATCAAGGGCAACAGCTCCCACCGTACCCTTAATCTCATCTTTCGCCTTTTTCCAGGCTTCTTTTCGCGAGGGGGTAATAAAATAAGAAGGATCCACGATTTCCAGTCCATGTTTGGCTGCAAATTGATCAGCGCCTTCACCCACCAAAAGTACATGCCGGGTATTTTCCATGACAGCTTTTGCCGCCAAAACAGGATTACGGATGGTTGTCACGCCGGCTACAGCTCCCGCCATTCCTGTTTTCCCGTCCATCACGGAAGCATCCAGCTCAGCCACGCCATGAATATCAAGTACCGCTCCCTTGCCGGCATTGAAAAGGGGACAGTCTTCCATAAACCTGACGACTGCCACTACGGCATCCAGGCTGCTTCCTCCATGCTTCAGAATGTCGGAACCCAACTGCAATCCCTCATTCAGCTTGAATATATACTGGTTCTGGATTTCAACCGGCATATTTTCTTTGGGAGGTCCTCCAGCACCGCCATGAATAACCAGAACCCATTGTTTGTTCGCAACCTCATCCGGCAAAGCAGTGAGCCGGCTGGCGAAAACCTGTTGGTCTTCCTGGGCGGAAAGGGAAAGACAGAAAAAAAATAAGAGCAGAAATCCGATCAAATATAAAATCTTGTTTTTCTTCATCATGACGCTATAAAATTCGTTTGATAAGCAAGGTAAAGTTAATCAATCCCGAGATTTGCAGGATGGTAAGTATAACGGATAGCAAAATAACAGCCCGGATAAATCCACCTCCTTTTTTCACCGCCATATAGGAAGCAAGCAGAGCACCAATGATACTGCCCACTGAAAGGATCAGTCCATAAAGATAGTTCACCTTCCCGTCAATGATAAACACCAGCAAAGCAAAAATGGCATAAAAGAAAACGATGAGATTTTTTACTGCATTGGCTTTGACCAGATCATAACCAATACCAAGCATCAAAGCCATCAGCAGAAAATATCCAACCCCAACCTGGATAAAACCACCGTAAACCCCAACAAAAAAGAAAACCAGATACTGCCACCAGTGAAGCGGTTTTGAAAGTAAACCAGGGTTTTCTTTCATCCAACGATCGGGTCGATAAAACAGAAAAAATACCATTAGCAACATGGCAATGATCATTGCGATTTCCACCACTTTTTCATTGACATCAACGGCAAGATAGGCACCCAGGACAGATCCCACTGTAGCCGGAATTCCAATCCAGACAGGGCGCATAGAGTCGAACATCTTCTGACGTGTAAAACTGCCCACAGATGAAAGCGTCTGGAAAAAGATGCTGATCCGGTTAGTGCCATTGGCAATATTGGCAGGTAAGCCCAGCAGGATCAACAGGGATAAACTGATCACTGACCCTCCACCGGAAAGGGTGTTGATGAAGCCGACAAAAACACCGGCGATAATGATGAGGATAATTTCTGTTAGTGACATAAAAATATCGATAAAGAAAACTCCTTGGTTGTAAACAAGAAAGAAATGTAATCATTAATTTTCATGACCATGAGGTTTAAGTTTGCTATTTCTTTTACTATACAAAAAGTATATAATCAAACCGATGGCGAGCCATATCAGAAACCTCATCCAGTTCGTAACACCCAATTGAGCCATGAGGTAAAAATTGGTCAGAAGTCCGAGAACGGGTATCAGGGAGAGTTGGTTGCGGATGGAGAAAAAAGTAAGAACGACAGCCGAAAGGATGAAAATCAGGATCGGAAATTCAGCACGGATGATCTTAAGAACAGAGGATTCCGGATGCAGCAACCAGGATAATAGCCGCTCCAGTTCTTCCGGAATAAAGAAATAAAGGATAAGGAATACCACCATCCAGATAACCGGCAGATAATACCTGCTATTGAAATAGGGTATCCTGAATCCGCCTCCAATGCTTGAATCCCCTTTCGGAGAATGTCCTTTGTCAAGGATCAGTACTCCTCCCGAAACAAGAATAAAGGCAAAAAGAGTGCCGATGCTGGTCAGATCCGTCACCTCAGTCAGATTCATGAACAAGGATGGGATGGCGACGAGAAATCCGGCAACAACCGTTGAAAAAGCCGGTGTTTTATATTTCGGATGAATTCTTGAAAAAGCTTTCGGCAGTAATCCATCCCTGCTCATGCTCATCCAAATCCGGGGTTGACCCACCTGAAAAACAAGCAATACACTAGCCATGGCGATCACTGCACTGATAGCAATGATCCCGGAAAGTTTTGTCAGATGAAGCTGCTGAAAAACATAAGCCAGAGGATCGCCCACCCCCAGCCTGCTGTATGATGTCATACCGGTAAGCACAAGACTGATGAGGATATACAGTACAGTAGTAATCAGCAGTGCAAAAAGAATAGCCCGGGGTAAATCCCTGCGAGGATTACGGCACTCTTCAGCGGTGGTGGAGATGGCATCAAAACCAATATAGGCAAAAAAAACACCGGATACTCCTTTCAGTACTCCCGAAATACCATTAGGAGCAAAGGGATGCCAGTTATCCGTTCGGATATAAAAAGCGCCTACCACGATCACCAGTAAAAGCACGGCGATTTTCAACAATACCATGGTGTTGCTGGCCAATTTGGTTTCATAAATACCAATATATACAAGCCATGAAATAAAAACCACAACGGAAAAAGCAGGAATATCGGCGATTAACCTTATACCGCCGATGACTGGAGCATTCTGCCACGCCAGATAAGCTTCCTGCAAACTCCTACTCAACCCGTTCAGGGTTGCTCCCTGGGACAAGGCGTCAACCACCTGATGGTATCCTCGGGATGCGCTCAGGTAATCCACGCAGAAATAATCAGGAATCGGTAAACCAATCCCGCACATCAGTCCGCTGAAATAGTCAGACCAGGAAATGGCTACGGCGATATTGCCGATGGCATATTCCATGATCAGGTCCCAACCAATGATCCACGCAATCAATTCTCCGAAACTGGCATAGGCATAAGTATATGCGCTTCCGCTGATAGGGATGACAGAAGCAAACTGGGCATAACAAAGGGCTGAAAACCCACAGGCAATGGCGGTAAATAAGAACAGCAAAGACACTGCTGGCCCCCCACTGGCAGCTGCATTTCCAATGGTGCTGAAGATTCCGGCGCCAATTACGGCTGCAATACCCATCCCGGTAAGATCATACACATTCAGATTTCTTCTTAGTCCGGTAGGACCTGAGGTAGATGCATCCGATAGAATATGGGGAATGGTCTTTTTTCTAAATAACTGAGGGTAAGACACCGGTAAATTTTCGATAAAAGTAAAAAAATTGTACCTTGCCCGGCAAAAATCTTAGATGAAAATTGCTGTTTTTGGCGCTAGCGGCAAGACGGGTATCCTCACTGTTTTCCAGGCATTAAATAAGGGTCACCAGGTCACTGCATTTTCACGCCAGGCTTCCAGAGTCACGATCCGACACCACAATATTCGAATTATTCAGGGGGATATCCTGGATTATGAAAAAGTGAAACAAGCTGTCCTGGGCAATGATGTAGTTATTTGTACCCTGGGGATGAATAAAAATAAACCTGCCAATGTTCTTTCCAGAGGCACAGAAAACATTCTTAAAGCCATGGAGGAATGCAAGGTGAACCGTATCATCTGTATGTCGTCGGCTGGAATTTTAGGGAATGATGCCAATTTCTGGTTCGGTAAAATTATCCGGCCCTTATTTCTCAGACAGGTCTTTGCCGATAAGATCAGACAGATGGAAATAATCCGTGAAAGCCTTTTGGAATGGGTGCTGATCCGGCCGGTTGGGCTGACCGATGCGCCTAAAACCGGTAGATATGTGATCACATTAGGAAACCCGACTTCCTCCACCATTCCCAGGGCAGATGTGGCAGATTTTATGCTGAAACTCATCACGGATAAAAAATATGACCGTATGATGCCGGCCATATCAAGCCATTAATGCCCTGCATGAACAACCAATCCACTAGACAAAAAAACCTGTATGCCTTAACCCTGAAAAAACGTATGATGATGAATCAAAAACTGAAAAATGATTTCCTGAAAAAATGGGGTCAATATTTTCGTGAAAGCGAACTCCCCCTTGCATTTTATTATACCGAAAATCCTGGTAACATCAGCCGGGCCAACCTGCCAAAAGGACATAGCTGCATAATTTGTGAGCTTGCCATCGTCAGAAAAGGAACTCCCCTGGCCTGGAATGCTCATACGCTGGCTTGCGGAGGAGCCAGCCGTTACCTCGGCTATACCGAAACCATGAGACCAGACTTTGAGTATTTCCTTTCAACAGGAATCCCGGGCAAAATGAAAGGGGAACGTTACATACGTAACCCTGAAATGGTAAGGGAAATCATGCACAAAATGCGCTGTATCCCAGCCAAAGGAAAATTTATTGTATTTAAACGTTATGATCAGTTGACTCCTGAGGAAGAACCCTTAGCCATCATCTTCTTTGCAAAACCTGATGTGATTTCCGGACTTTTCACCCTGGCCAATTTTGACCAACCCCAAGGAAACGGGGTTATTTCTCCCTTCGGGTCAGGCTGTGCATCAATTGTGTACCACGCGATTCAGGAGAATAAAAAAAAGAATCCAAAAGCCATCTTAGGCATGTTTGATCCTTCGGCCCGGGCCTGTGTTCCCAATGATATTTTGACTTTCTCCATCCCTATAAAAAAATTTAAAAAAATGGTTAGTTATATGGAAGAGAGTTTCCTGATCACTTCGACCTGGGATAAAATAAAAAACAGATTATGACCATCATGTTTCCCGATTCCGGAAATCCTCGGGATAGATTACTAATTTTGTAACCTTAAATACTGAGTTTATGAAAACCCTGTCCAGCATTGCAGTCATCCTAGGCCTGATGTTTATCCTGACCTCCTTTGAGCCGTTGAAAGATAAACGCCCACTCAAAAATAATCTACAGGTTAAAACCATGCGCCTCGATTATTTCCACAGCGGGAATGCCGTGAAAGAATATTTTGCCATCGACCAGATTGTCAATGACGGTATTTGGCCTGGCAGCCTGACCGTCATGATCGATGACCTTAACCTTGGCCCCTATTGTTTTGAGCTCAGGGATATCACCAGCGGGAATCTGCTTTTTTCACGGGGTTTCGGCAGCATTTTCGGAGAATGGCAAACCACCCCTGAAGCTGAAACGCAGTGGGGTACCTTCCATGAATCCCTCCGTTTTCCCTGGCCTCAGATCCCGGTCAGGGTCGTGATCAAGAAAAGGGATGCGGTGAATAATTTCCAGGAAATATGGACCACCGATATCGATCCCAAGTCCAGACTGGTCAACTCCGCTCCTCTTGCAAAAACACATAAAACCGACATCATTTACGAAAATGGCCACCACAACCAAAAAGTTGACCTTGTCATCCTCGGAGATGGATATGCAGCTAATGAAATGGAGAAATTCAGAAATGATGCCAAACGCCTCACCGATGTATTGCTCAGCACAGAACCCTTTAAATCCAGAGCGGGAGACTTCAACATCCGGGCAGTGGAAACACCCTCGGAATTATCGGGAGTCTTTAAGCCTCATCCTGGTGAATTCAGACGTACTCCCCTTTCAGTACAATATGGCATTTTCGGTTCTGAACGATATGCTTTGACCTACGACAACCGTAAAGTCAGGGATATCGCTTCAGCAGTTCCTTATGATTTTATGGTGATCCTCATCAATGAAAGAACATATGGCGGAGGGGGAATCTATAACCTCTATACCACTGTTTCTGCAGACAACAAATTTGCCGATTATATTATGGTGCATGAAATGGGTCACCATATGGGGGCTCTGGCCGATGAATATTACACTTCTGCCGTTGCTTTTGAAATACAGGAAACCCCTGTTGAGCCATGGGAACCTAATGTCACAACACGGACTGACAGGCAACAGTTAAAGTGGAAAAACCTGGTGGAACCAGAAACCCCGCTTCCGACTCCTTGGAATAAAAAAGCATTTGACACCTTTGGTTATCAGATACAGAAAGAAAGGGATAGTCTTAGGGCTGCAAAAGTTCCGGAAAACATCATGGAAGAACTGTTTGAGAGACAAAAAAAACAAGAGGATGTCTTTTTTGCTTCAGAAAAATTCAAAGATAAAGTCGGCGCTTTCGAAGGAGCCAATTATTCGGCCAAGGGACAATACCGTTCCCAACTGGACTGCATCATGTACACGCGTCATATGAGTTTCTGCCGGGTTTGCCGTCAAAGTCTGGAAGCCGTGATGGATCAGTATACGAAATGAAGACCTCTTATGAAGAGGATGATGCTTGATCGCCTGGGTCTTTTGGAAATTTATCCTGTTTCTTCATCTTGATGAAACCCCGGATAAGAATGGTCATGGTAATGGCGGTAATTCCAAGGATAATATATTCAATGTGATCAACAGAAGCGGGAATTTTTTTCCCAACCAGATAACCCAATGGAATCAACGATCCGGCCCAAACTATAGCCCCGGCAATATTTAACAGATTAAACCTCCAGAAATTCATTTCAATGGCTCCTGCCAGGATGGGAACAAAGGTCCGAACCACTGGTATGAACCGGCCACCGATCAGCGCCAGTCCGCCATGTTTCTCATAATAAGCCCTGGCCTTCTCCAGATAGCGTTGTTTAAAAAAAAGACTGTCTTTCTTAAAAAACAGTTTCTTTCCCAAGAATTTCCCGGTGACAAAACCCGTCAGATTGCCCAGCATAGCAGCTAAAGCTACCGTGATTATCAATAAATAAATATTCACGGAGAGATCCGTAGAGCCACAATAAACACCTGCAGTGAAAAGCAGGGCATCACCCGGAAAAATAAATCCAAAAAACAATCCGGTTTCAGCAAAAATGACCAGTAGCAATAAAACCAGCCCACCATATTGGATCAGCCTCTCCGAATTGATAAGGATATCGAAAAAATCACCGAATTGTTCCATTCAGCCAGTCTACTGCTTAATGATTTCGGCGAAGATTTTCTCGATTTCGCTTCTGAATCTGGAAGGTGCTTCAATATAACCCCAACCATACTTCATTTCCATAATTCCACCCAAGGCGGTATCCTCTGATCTGACAATACCATGAGGAATGTTCCGGTCATTAAGCACTTCTTCCAGAAGGTTGGCTTCGAACTCATTGTTCAACACAAGTATTTTTTCAAATATTTCCATTCTTTTTTGCTCTAAGTTACGAATAATGATTGAAAGATATAAAAATTTTACTGAATGATCATTGCCTATGATTTCACCGTTTTCTGAAAAGGATTCAAAACCGAAAAAATTGACTTGTTCCGATGTTCAAAATACCCTCCGCTTACGGCTTTCACCTCATCAATCGTATAAAAAGCCATAGGGTTATGCTGATGAATAATGTCGATCACCTTCCGGGCTTCCTTTCGCCTGATGGTGAGAAACAACATTTTTGTCGGACCCATCATGCCGTCCACTGGAACAACAGTTACCCCATAGTTTTCATTACGCAAATGCTGGATCAGATTGCTCGTATCCATCTTCGGAATAACCCGGATCACCACAGTTCCTATGGAAAGCTTTTCCTCCAGTAGAATACCGAAAAAATTACCTGCTGCATAACCTCCTGCAAAGGCCAGATAACAATAAATATTGTCCAAATGCTTCATGATCTGACCGATGGCAACCAACCAGATAAAGGATTCAAAAAAAGCGAACAATGGAGCCAGTTTTTTTAGACCCTTTGCGGCAAAAATCAGCCGGATGGTCCCTATCGACTGATCAACAATACGAAATAAGAATATCAAAACCGGAAGGACAATGTACATGAACGTTTCATTGTCAAAAAACTGGGAAAAATAATCAAGATTCATAAATATCTACGATTTTTTGATCTACGATTTACGATTTTATCTGTTACCGGTCAAAAGTACAAAAGAAAAAGGTCGTTCCACCGGAACGACCTCTGATTTCAGACAATAGATGTGTTAAATTACTTTTTCTTGGCATTGACGATAAAAAAATAGATCAGAAAACCGGCAGCAATAAATACCAGTTCAATGCCTAGTGGCATCATGGAGTCATAATCTTTTACCCATTTGAAGGCTCCACCCCAACTTAATGATTCAATCAGGATCAATCCGACTCCGGCCATCAGGGCGACAAGCCCCCATTTCAATGTCGGATAGCGGTTTTCCTCCTGGTTTAGCTTCACTGGTTCAAGAATGCCGGCATGTTCAAGGTGTCCGGATTTGATAATTTTACGTTTCAGCATGAAGTCGGTAAATACCTTTATCAATTGATAGATCCCGAAAAAAACGATTGCAGTAATTAATGCATCTTGTGCCATGGGTTTTTGATTTTAAGTTATATTTGGTCAATTAGTCGCTGTAAGAAAAAAAAAGTTGCAAAAACTGCAATAAGAATTTTGCAACCTTTTGCATCCTTCTGCGACTAATGTTTAAAATGAATGATCACGAACTGATAGCCCAAATTAAAAATGGCAATATCAGGGGCTTGCGTTTCCTGGTGGACAAACACAAGAACCTGGTTTGGCATATGGTGCTCCGTATGACTGACAGACAGGAAGATGCAGAAGATCTGTGCCAGGATGTTTTTCTTAGGGTATTGAAAGATATTAAGAATTTCCGCGGGGAGTCAAAGCTTTCAACCTGGATCGGATCAGTAGCCTATAATGTATGTGTAGACCATCTTCGGAAAAAGAGCCGGGAGAAAATCATCTCAGCCAACGACCTTCGTCCTCTTGCACTTGAAAAAATTTCTGTGGAAACCTCAATCGGAAAAACAGATCAGGAGGAGATTAAAAGAATCGTCCATCAAGTGATCGGAATGCTGCCGGTTAATTACCGGATCGTGATCACCCTTTATCATCTTGAAGATTGTTCTTACAGGGAGATTGCATCGATAACAGGAATGCCGGAAGGGACCGTGAAAAGCTATATCAGCCGGGCAAGGGAAATGATCAGGGAAGCAGTCCTGAAAATAGTCCCTGATATCCAAATGGTGTTATTTGAACATTAATTATGACTTTGCTTATATTTGTACCATGAATAACGAGAAAGACTATCTGTCAGATATGGATGAGATGATCGATAAAGCGCTTCGCCATCCACCTGAGGCCAACTTACCCCAGGATTTTACCGACCACATGATGGACCTCATGGAAAAAAAGATTTTCTGGCGGGAAACAATTATGGAATTCGTTTACATATGCCTGATCGCAATCAGTGCACTCATCATATTCGGACTGATTTTCTTCTTCGTTTCTGTTAAGGAATTTTCTCTTTTACAATCTTACATGATTCATCACAGAGATTTGATTGCTGGCGCTCTGGCCATAGGATTGTTTGTTCTTTTTGCCGATCAGGTATTTCTGAAATGCCTTTTTAAGAAACACCAAACCGAATGATGGTTTTCGTTAGGAAGACAACTTGAAAGCTTCACTTCACCCTGATTTTTCTCAATTTCTTACCCAGGGAAAATAAAGTATATAGGATCAGTGTAAAGAACATGCCACCGATCAGTCCGGGATAGGATTCGATGAGCTGTTTCATATATTTGAAAAGCAGGATAAAAAGACTTTCCAAACCATTGATTAAAGGAGTAAATATGGATGGGAAGGCATTGATCAGGATCTGAAAAATATCAAGGCTGGCAAAAAAATGGGCAATCGTTTCCATGAGGTGAATTTTTTGATAAAAGTACATCAGAATGAAGGGGCTGTACAAGATATTTCTATGAATACCGGAAAAAAGGGGGTTGAATACGTCTTGAATACGGTCGGATACTGTTTGGGTGGTTTACATTACCTTTACGAAAAAATTCGTATGCAAAATACCATTAAAATACTGCCAATTCTTTCATGGTTATTGTTATTTTTCTTTGGCTCCCATAAACTGCATGCTCAGTATCAGCAAGGATCCCTGCCTCTGCCAAAAAATATCATTATTCTGATCGGGGATGGAATGGGTTATAATCATGTTTTCTCAACGGATTACTACTTTGGTACCCCCCAACAGGCCTATGAAGAATTTCCGGTTCGTATGGCTTTATCGCACTATCCTGCAAAAGCCGGTGAATATGTCGCAAATCGTCCGGCTTCAAATTATTTCGCAACAGGATACAACCCTAAACTGGCCTGGTCCAATCCCGCTTACCTGAAAAAAAACTTTACTGAATCTGCTGCAGCCGCAACTGCCATGGCATGCGGCTTCAAAACCTACAACAATGCCATTGGCCTTTCAGTAGATTATGACACCCTGGAAAACCTTGTCGAGCGTGCAAAAGCCCTTGGGAAATCAGCCGGGGTTGTCACTTCTGTACCCTTCAGCCATGCTACCCCGGCAGGCTTTGTGGCTCATCACCGGGTCCGGACAGATTACCCGGGTATTGCCCGCCAAATGCTGCTCGACAGCCAGTGCGATCTCATTATGGGATGTGGAAATCCGATGTATGATGACAATGGAATGCAGATGAAGGGTAGTTGGAAGGATGCCAGGTATGTTGGCGACAGCGTACTCTGGGTTCAATTCTTAGAAGGCAGCGGGAAAGCAATTAGCTTTACCGTTCAGGGGAAGAAAAAAACAGTCCGGGATATTGACGGGGACGGATTTCCGGATCCCTGGACGGTGGTGGATGACCTGCAGGGATTCAGGGCATTGATTCAGGATGCAAGCCCGAAACGTGTTCTTGGTTGCGCTCCGGTATATTCCACTCTTCAGCAAGCCAGAAAAATGCAGAATGGAGAGACGAAAGATTCTCCTCCTTTTATTTCCCCTTTAATTTCTACCGTGCCCACCCTTTCTGAAATGGCTGCCGGCGCTTTGAATATTCTGGATCAAAATCCTGAAGGATTTTTTCTGATGATTGAAGGAGGGGCCATCGACTGGGCTGCCCATGAAAATCAAAAAGGCAGGCTGATAGAAGAAATGAAGGAATTCAATGATGCAGTTATAACCGTGACGCGCTGGATTGAGTCAAAAAGTTCATGGGATGAAACTTTGGTTATCGTCTCCAGTGATCATGAAACAGGCTTTTTATGGGGAGGGGCGCCATTTGTTCCGGTTAAGGATCGCGGTAAAGGTCAACTTCCGGGGATGCAGTTTAATTCCAAAGACCATACGAATTCCCTGGTTCCTTTTTATGCCAAGGGGTCTGGCAGTGAGTTCTACCGTACTTTCGCGGATGAGCGAGACAGCGTTCGCGGTCCATTCATTCAGAATGCTGAAATTGCCCAGCTTATTTTTCTGCTCTGGCCAAAGTAAAAACATTAAAATTTTATTTCACCAGATAAGCTCTCTTCACGCCCTGGTATCGAATGGTTTTTTTTTCTTTCAGATATTGGATGAGCGCTTCAGCAGTGGTAAGGGTTGAAGTTATTCCAGGATCACGATGATCAAATGTATAGGTGTCGGCTAAATAGCTGTTCATGGCAACGGTATAATCCCGGGTGAAGTCAAGGGGGTTCCCCTTCGCATCACGGATATCGACTGTTATGCATTGATATTGACTATCAGCGGTCAAGGTGTATGTCATGCCAGATACCTGAAGATCGATCCCTTTTTCCTGCTTATACCCATAACATATCAGCGATTGTATCTCGGCCGGACTCATATTAAAAAGGACTACCTGATTATTAAAAGGATCAAGTTTGTAAATGTCTTTCAGGGTGATATCACCCTGTGGCCAATGTTGGACGCGGATTCCTCCCCTATTCTGAAAGGCAAAATCGACTTTCAAACCCTCGGTAAGCGCATCTGTCATCAGACTCCCCAGTTCATCCTCGCCTTCAATGGGGCTGGCTGCATATCCAATGATGCTGCTGAAAACCTCGTTTCGGTTGTATTTGTTGACCAGGGTATCCATTTCTTTATGGCTTTGGGTCAGGGAAGCGATGGGGATGATTTCTTCCCTCCGATTGACCAGTTTTCCCTCTTCAATCAGTAGCGTAGTCTTTCCAACATATTTTAAATTCGATCCTGTTTGTACGATCATCCCTCCGTTTTTCATCAGGGGAGGATCAAGAAGCGTATGTGAATGTCCTCCGATGATCAGATCAAACTGAGGCACGGAATCAGCCAGGCGGATATCATCTTCCACTCCAAGATGGGTAAGTCCGATGAGAATGTGATATCGTTCTTTCAACCATTTATATTCTTTGGCTTTTTCAAGACCATTGGAAAATTTAATATTCTTCATCTTGGAGGGATGTGAACTGGGCAAACCATTAGCATCAATCTGAATAAGGCCAAGTATAGCCAGGGTGATCTCTGAACCCGCGTACAATACGTAATAGTCTCGGGGCTGCCTGAATTCCGCTTCGGAGGCGTCAAGGTTACAGCAAATAAAGGGAAATTCGGCCTGTGCTATCCGTTTGTTGAGGAAATCCTGTCCCAGATCGAACTCGTGATTTCCAAGACAACTTGCTGTAAACCCGCAGCGGTTCATCAGGTCGATCATGGGGTATCCTTTATCAGGGATCATGTCAACCACGGGATTACCTGTAAAATTATCCCCGGCGGCAACCAGAAAGACGAAAGGAAATAAACTCCTTAAACTATCCGCCAGGTAAGCAAGTTTCGGAAGATCATCAATCTTGGCGTGCATATCGTTGACATGGAGAATGATCACTTCTGTCCTGAGAGGCTCTACAGGCTTCTGGGCATATATGCCTGCCTGAAAAAAGACTAAAATCCCTGCCATCAGCAGGCCGAATCGTTTCATTTTATGCATGAATGTTTATTTCCTTTCAGCATTACGCTTAAACGCCTTATACCTGGTATTCCATTCCTTTAAAATCCGGACACCTTCATTGGCCAGCCTTTCCAGCCTGTTCTCCGACACATGTCTGACCAGCATGTCTTTCATCACTTCATTGCGCTGGTTTTTCCATGTTCTGAGCCCATCCATCATCTGAACATTGAATGAGTCCTTCAGCAAGGGGTTAGCCGTATTCAGGCAAAGGAATTTTATCCGTTTGATGTTCTGGTCGAAAAGGTTAGCAATGACTGAATCGGGCGCTTCCACCTTTCTCAGGATGTTTTTCAGTCGCTTTTCAAGCAGATTGGAAATCAGCCAGGATGCTTCAAGAAAGAAACTGTTTTTCATGGCTATTTTCAATTTCTCTAAGCTATTTTTTCTCCTGCCATTCTGCTTTCCCTTTGATTTATTTTTCTTTTTCATATCAATTGATTTGTATCCGTTTCTGATAAGATTGACTAAATTACGTATAATTCCGAAATAACCCTGAAAAAAATTTGCCCTTTTCTCCCGGATTTCATTAATTTTATCCATTGAAATATTTCTGATATAGAAATTAACCCTCAATCCTTTATCCCATGAAAAAACACAACTACCTTTACCGTCTGGTGGCATTCTCAGCCATCCTGCTGATCACTTCCTGTTCCCCGGTTACCCTGACGAGCTGGAAAAACCCGGCCGACAATTCCCAGGTTTCGAAAATTGTCAATATGCCCCTATTCGATAAGCTGGAATACATGAAACCATTTGAACAAGCCATGGATGCCTATTTTACCAATCAGGGACTGAAGGCCATCGGTTCCCTGGACTTTTTGAATCCCAACACCAAATACCCGATTGAGGAGATCAAGAAAAAATGTGACAGCCTTGGCGCCGATGGGATTCTGGTTTTTGTATATACCGGAACAGATAAATCAGAAAATTATGTTCCACCGACTACTTATGTCACCGGAGGTTTTGGCGGATACTGGGGAGGCGGTTATTGGGGCGGCGGATACTGGGGAGGCGGATATTACGGTGCCCCTTATGTGGGAGGTGTGGTTACAACCGGAGGCTACTGGACAACCACTTCTGTGGTGAACCTGAAGGCCAGTCTTTACACCAAATCTTCAAAAGATCCTGTATGGACAGGAGATATCACCATAACCGATCCAAATTATGTGGATCAGGCAGCAGTTTCCATTGCACAAAGTATTTTTGCCGACTGGAAGAAAAACAACCTACTGAAATCAACAGCCGGAACCAGGTAACAAAAAATGCTTTTACTCAGTTAACCTGCTGCACTGGATTTTACCTTGATATCCCCGGATGTTGATCAAGCTGAGATGAAGATATTAGCCATTTCAAAAGAATTGCAGGCTGTTGACTGGGATAGCCTGAAAGATATCCTGAAAGAAGAAGCCTTAACGCTTCATGATTTATATCTGGCCGGTCAGGTCAGGGAATTTTATTTTACTGATGAGGGTGATGCTGTAATTATTCTCGAATGTGGTTCAACCGAAGAGGCCAGGCGAATCCTGCAAAAATTGCCCCTGGTGAACCATGGACTGATCGGGTTTGAAATGAAGGAGTTGCACCCATACACCGGTTTTAGCAGGTTGTTTACTAACCCGAATACAAATCCTGATTTATGACAAATAAGCATTATGCGAACAAACTGATGCCTGTACTGATGGCATTTTTTGTGATGAGTTTTATCGACCTTGTAGGCATAGGTGTTGACCGGGTTAAACCAGATTTTAACCTGAGCAATACACTTGTTCAGTTAATTCCTTCGGCTGCATTCCTCTGGTTTTTTGTGTTATCGGTTCCTGTCGGTATTCTCCAGGACCGTCTTGGCAAAAGGAATATCCTGAATATCGGGATGGTCATCACTGCCCTGGGACTTCTTTTTCCATTCTTTTTTTACAGTTTTCCTACCGTGCTGATCGGATTTGCTCTCTTAGGCATTGGGAACACCATTGTACAGGTTTCAGCCAATCCACTGCTGGTTGATGTGGTTTCCCCTGAGCGCAGGTCGAGTTTCCTGAGTTTTTCCCAGTTCATTAAAGCCATTGGTTCAATGATTGCTGCTCCCTTAGCGGGTTGGTTCGCGTTAAAATTTGGCGACTGGAAATTACTTTTTCTGGTATTTGGTATCGTTTCCGCGCTCAGTGTTGCCTGGCTGGCATCAGTGAGAATTGAGGAAACTCGCAATCCTGAGAAGCGTGCTACTTTTAATTCCTCCTTTAAACTACTTGGAAACCGTTTCATTGCCATGATGGTGATTTGTATCTTTCTTATTGTCGGAATCGATGTCGGTGTGAATGCCGTATCAGGCCAGTTCCTCCTAAATAAATTCCATTCTGCCCAGACATTTGCCGAATCGGGAAGAAGTGTTTATTTCTTCGGAAAAATGCTGGGAACCTTCAGCGGGGCACTTCTTTTGACATTGCTTCCCTCCCGGAGATTTTTCTTATGGTCGGCCATTCTGTCTCTTTTATCTATTCTTGCCTTGATTATCGCTCCAACAGAGATGATTGCCATGGGCATAATTTTTATCATCGGATTGGGTGTGGCCAATGTTTTTCCACTTGTTTTTTCCATTACTGTTGAAAAGTATCCGGTTCGCGGAAATGAAATTTCAGGCCTGATGATCATGGCTGTTTCGGGCGGCGCGGTTATTCCGCTACTGATCGGGTGGCTGACCGACCTCTCAGCCAGTGTCACCGTTGGTCTTTTTATCCTGGTCGCTTGTGCTGTTTACGAACTTTCTGCCGCCATTTTCAACCTTAAAAAAGCCGATCAGAACACATAAATCAGGGAAGCTGGTAAATCGATGCAGCATTTCTGTAGCCTGAACTATTCAGGTACCAATCCGTGAAAAGTGTTCCGGAAGATTCAGCCCAGCTGGCAAATTTCAGGTATCCGCTGGTGATCTGGTTTGCTTCTATGGTATAATCATAACTTGAAGCAATATTGATGGCCCAGGGCAGGTTATTGTTTGTTTTATAATACCTTCCTGTATTCGGATCGGAATTATCCTGAGCTGTTCCGAAATAAGCCATGTTAACCAGGCTGGTCGGAGGATAATCAGGCAGATGAATTTCTTTACCTCTCTCTTTATTCACAATCAGGAAAGGGTTGAAGTTTAGTAGACCAATGTCATCGACACTATATTTATTCGGAGTGAAGAGCATACTGATGGTAGTGGTATCAGGATTTACATAGGGTGCGCCAGGGACTACATTGACCCCGAAACCACTGGTGGGGGGCATAACCCTGTTCACATTATCATAAACAATGACCGTGGTCTTCGCCTGACCTGCTTCAGTCCCATTGGCATTCAGGGAAATATAGTTTTCCAGCAGCTTTGAACCAGCCACAACCATATCGGCATTCAGCAGGGAAGCCCCGGGAAGCTGAAAGCCAAAGCCATTACTCAGGCCTGCCCCGATAGCACGGATAACGAAAGTTCCGGCGATTTCGGTAACTTTATTGTTAGCATTGGTTATAATTCTAAATCGGTAATCAAGAACCAGGTCATTGAAATCGTAATCACCCTTACCTGGCCAAAGATCTTCAAAGGCTAGGCTTCCGAAACCAATGGCAGGGAAATTATTATTGAAGGCTCTGGCGGGATCCTGCGGAAAGGCATCTTCTGTATCAGGCACCCCGTCTCCATCCTGATCTGGAGCATTCCCCTGTTCATTAAAATTAGTCTGTATCTCTGTCTGGCTTAAGGCTTTCGCAAAAAATTTCACTTCATCGATGGAGCCATTGAAAAATTTCTGAGCGCCATTATCTGAGCCGATGGATGCGGTCCGGGTATTGACTTTGAGTTTCCCACTGACAGCCATACTGTTTTTCAGTTGCCCGTTGACATACATTTTCAGGGTGGTGCCATCATAAGTGGCGGCAAGATGGTACCATTCATTCAGGATGGGAAGTCCCTGTCCCCAATGGATAGAATAACTGACATTGTTCTCCCCCCGGATATGGACATTCCAGCCATCCCATTTGCCCTGGCCGATACCATGACCATCCCAGTCGCCTTTCTGAAAGATTTTCGTCGTTTTATTTTCCAAAGTTTTTGCCCAGGCCATCATGGTAAGCTCGTTGACCGGATTAAGGTTTGTCGCGTTCGGTATATTAACGTTACTGTTTATCCCGTTGAAATTCAGACAGCTTCCGCTAACCCCTGTTCCCCATGTAGCTCCTGTGATGGCGCCATTGTTGGTTGACTTCCCGTCTGTTGCAACACTCCCCGTGTTTTCATTCAGGTTCCAGTAAGAGATCAGATCGGCAGAGCCATTTCCGGGATCAGGCGTCCCGGTATAGATCTGCGTTATTTCCGTTTCGGTAAGCGCCCGGTTATACATCAGCACTTCATCCATTGTTCCCTTGAACGGGTTTGTGGTATTTTGCTTTCCGATGTAGACATTGGCTGTAGAGGATTGCAAAGGGCCGGTATTATTATCGCTGATCATCAGCAAACCGTCGATAAATATTTTCATGGTTGCTCCATCATAGATTGCCGCCACATGATGCCAGTCAGTATTCAGAATCCTGTCGCTGTAATTCATGACAATGGATTTATACACGGGTGTATAAACAGCAAAGGACACCCTGCCCTGAGCATCCATTTTAAGGATATATTTCACATTTTGAAAAACAAATGCGCCACCGGAACCGGGTTCACTCAGTTTAAACCAGAATGAAAAACTGATTTTATCGTTGGTCGGGTTAAAATTGCCTTCATTCAGCACCTGCATATGACCATTGATCCCGTCAAATTCAAGCGCACTGCCGCTGATCCCTGACACCCATGAAGAAGAATTAACAGTTCCCGGATGAAGTCCGAAATATTCCCCGACAGTGCTTCCTGTATTTTCATCAAAATGCCAGGCGGCGATCAATCCATCTAAGGGAAATTGGAAGGTCGAGGTTACGGTAGCGCTTTTCAACCCTGAAAATTTGTTTTCACCCAGGGAAACTGAAATACTGCTTCCGCTGATGTTCACCACTTCCCCATTTACCAGGACTTTTTGCATAAATGCAGGAAGATTGACTGTAACCGTGTAAATGTTCCCATCATTAAAATAAAAACCTTTATGTAACTGGATCTGAACATCTTCTGAGGTAATGTCAATCAAGGAGGAATGATCAGATGTGATCATAAACACCACATTTCTGCTGGTTTCCCAGTCGAACCCCAGGGGAATCTTAAGGTCTTCCATATTGGTTACGGAAGGGGATTCTGTATCCGGGTTGATTTTTTTGCATGCAGTCCCCATCAGGAATGATGCAATCACGAGAATTAAAATGCTATGTTTTATCATGATACATGATTTTATACAAAGATAGGGTATCTTCTTCTCTTAAAAACCCACAACTCGTAAGTGTCGGTTGTAACTTTGTTATCGTGTCTATTTATCTCCGAAATCTACCTTTTTATCACCTTTCTTCGGCTATTTATCGACATTCATACAAAACATATAAACAGACCAAATACTTTTGCAGCGGTTTTCAGAAAAAAATGCCCAACAATTAAAAAAATGAATTTTAAATCTCTTTTGATAAGTCTAGTGCTTTTCATCACCACCCTCCCGATTTTTGCCCAGGAACCATCTCCCCGTATCATCAGTTTGCAGGAATGCCTGAAGCTGGCGATTGAGAATAGTCCAAGGTTGAAAATCAATGCACTTGAACAGCATAAATTGCACTACCGTTATAAAGAGACGGTGGGAGCAGGCTTGCCTCATATCAATTTCACAGGCTCTTTCGATGATTATGTCAGCCTGCCTACTCAACTCATTCCGGGTGAATTTTTCGGAAAGCCTGGTGAATTGATCCCCGTGCAGTTTGGTACAACTTATAATCTTGCCGGAGCCCTGGATGCCAGTCAAATCATCTATAACCAGACCTATCTGGTTGGTATGCGTATGGCAAGACTAGCCATGGAACAAAACAGGCTAGAATCGGAAAGGGTCAGGACTGAAGTGGTTTTTGAAGTGGCTCAAAGCTACTATACTGCACAAATTACCCTTAAGCAGGTCAGGAATTTGGAGGAAAACCTGAAGAAACTGGTTAAAGCAGAACAGATTGCACGAAGCCAGTACGAAAACGGCTTGATCAGGAAGGTTGATCTTGACCGAATTGTGGTCAATGAGCTGAATACACAAACTGCCATCGACCGTTTACAGGTAATGTATGAACAACAATTGAACATGCAGCGATACTTTATGGGTCTCGACCTGGATCAACCCATCGTTTTTTCTGATACGGTTGTTTCAGCCGGTATAAATCTGAATATGGCCAATGACCTTTCCGGTCACATCGATATCCGTATGCTGGAAAAGCAAAAACAGCTGGCTACCGCCAATATAAAAATGGATCAGTCGAAATACCTCCCTTCGGTAAATCTCATTGCTTCCATGAATTACCTTAACCAGAGCAATACTTATTATTTTTTCGGGAAATCAACCGATTGGTTCAATACCAGTCTGCTTGGTCTGAGGCTCAGCGTTCCTGTTTTCAACGGGTTTCAGAAAAGAAACAAGGTAAATCAATCAAAAATAGAGCTCGATCAGCTTCATGTCAGTGAGGATAATGTGATCAGGGTGCTGAGCGTCACTTCAAAAGATGCCGCCAATCGCCTGAATAATGCCATTAAAGACGAACTCAGGCAGCGTGAAAACATGAAGCTGGCGGAAAGGGTTTATTCCATTTCACAGGAACAGTATCAGAAGGGCGTGATTTCCCTGACCGATCTGTTAAATGCAGAAACAGGATTGAGTGATTCCCAGACGAATCACTCCCTTGCTCTGGTACAAATGAAAATTGCCGAGCTGGAATATCTCAAAGCAAACGGCCGGCTCCTTTCAATAATGAATAATTAAGAATGAAGAATTAATAATTTCCTTACTATTTATTTGACATGAAACGTAATCTTATTATCGCCTTGATCATCCTTGTCCTGGTTGGTGCCTGCACAGCCACGCTATTGTATAATAAAAAGAGGATTGACGAAAAGTCCCAACTTGACGGAAACCTGAAAACCATTCCGGTTTTCGTTACTTCATTGGCAATGAACAAAATGAGCGGAGATTTTCCAGCCAATGGATCATTTTCAGCCATTCATGAACTTACCGTTTCATCGGAAGGCCAGGGGAAAGTTGTCAACCTTTTGTTTGACATTGGTGATTTTGTAAAACGGGGTCAGGTTTTAGCGCATCTCGACGATGAAGTTTTGCGTAGCCAATATTCGCTTGCTCAGGCCTCCTGTGAAAAGGCCAGAACGGATCTTCAGAAATACGAAGGATTATTGAAAGAAGATGCCATTTCCAGTCAGCAGGTTGAAGATTCGCGTTTATTTCTGAAGAAATCAGAAGCTGACCTGGTAAGTCTGAAAAAGCAACTCGAAAATGCCACGATCAAAGCGCCCATTCAGGGAACGATTGTTAAACGTTTAATTGAAACAGGTTCCTTATTGATGCCGGGCTCCCCGATAGCGGAAATCGTTGATATCAGCAGGTTGAAATTCACTGCCCATGTGGCGGAAAGCGAAGCTGTTTTAATCCGTAACGGTCAAAAAGTAAACATCACTTCCTCTTTGTATCCCGGTATTCTATATCCTGGCACTGTTGTTTCGGTGGGCGTTAAGGCTGATGATGCCCGACGTTTCCCGGTCGAAATAGAATTGGTCAATGACCTCCGCCACCCGTTGAAAGCCGGGATGTTCGGCACTGCTGGCTTTGGGCTGGGAATGGAGAGGGAATGCCTGACCATTCCGCGTCAGTCCATCATTGGAAGCATCAAAGAACCCAGGGTTTATGTGGTGGAAGGGAACAAAGCCATCCTGAAAAACATCAGGATTGGATCCGCCGATGACCGCCAGGTCGAAGTATTGTCGGGACTCCGGGAAGGGGAACTGATCGTCACTTCCGGCCAGATCAACCTTGAGCATAACTCCATGGTCACCATTGTCAACAATAAGTAACATCATCTTATATGAATATTGCAGAGCTATCGATTAAACGTCCTACACTGATCGTGGTCATCTTTACCGTGCTGACCTTCCTTGGACTGGTAAGCTATTTCTCTCTGAATTATGAGCTTCTTCCCAAATATTCCCAGCCGGTACTGGTTGTGGTTACCAATTATCCCGGGGCCTCCCCTTCTGAAGTGGAGAATTCGGTAACGAAAAAGATAGAAGATGCCATTTCTTCTCTTGAAGATATCGATAATATTCAGAGTACTTCATATGAAGGAGCATCGGTTGTCGTGATCATCTTTAAAAGCAGTGCCGATATGGACCGTGCGCTTGAAAATGCCACAAGAAAGGTCAGCAATATGGAGTATCTGCTTCCCAAAGACGTTCGTCCTCCCATCATCAATAATTTTTCGATGGATGACATTCCCATCATGCGACTGGGGGTAACGGCCAATATTCCGTCCACAGAGGTTTACGACCTGGTAAAAAACAAGATCAAGCCCATGATATCCACCATTACCGGTGTATCCCAGGTGGATCTTGTGGGGGGGGAAGAAAGAGAAATCCGCATCAATGTCGACAATGAAAAGCTCCGGGCTCACAATCTCTCGATTCTTCAGGTCACCCAGGCCATACAGTCAGCCAATATGGAATTTCCTACCGGGAAGATCAAAAACCAAAGCCAGGAAGTCATTATCCGTCTTTCCGGAAAATTTGCCAAGCTGGATGATATCCGGAATCTTATTTTGGCTACCAATCCCAATGGAAGCCAGGTCAGGCTGGAGGATGTTGCCGAAGTTCAGGATGCAAAACGGGAGACCAAGAGTATCAGCCGCATCAATGGAGAAAATTCTGTTGGGCTGATGATCTTCAAGCAACCGGATGGGAATGAAGTGGAAATTTCCAAAAAAGTCAAGGCATCCATTAAGCAGATTGAAAAAATATATGAGCCCCAGGGATTAAAGTTTGAGGTGGCCAACGACACTTCGGATTTTACCCTTGATTCAGCTTCTGCCGTGATGAAAGATTTGCTGCTGGCCATCTGCCTGGTGGCCCTGGTCATGCTTGTCTTTTTACACAGTCTGCGTAACTCTTTCATTGTGATGGTTGCCATTCCGGCCTCACTCATCTCGGTATTTACTGCCATGTATGTACTGAATTTCTCCCTGAATATTATTTCCATGGTCGCCATGTCGCTGGTAATAGGAATTCTCGTTGATGATTCGATTGTCGTGCTTGAAAATATATACCGACATATGGAAATGGGGAAAGACCGGCGTAAAGCGTCCATTGACGGAAGAAATGAAATCAACTATACAGCTGTTTCAATAACCATGGTCGATGTGGTGGTGTTTTTACCGATTGCCATCATCACCAGTATGATCTCCGGCATGTTGCGGCAGTTTGCCCTGGTCGTGGTATTTGCCACCCTGCTCAGTTTGTTTGTATCCTTTACGGTGACTCCGCTCCTTGCCTCACGATTGGCAAAACATGAACGTTTTCGTGAAGGAAGCTGGCTAAGCCGGGTCATCGCTGCATTTGAAGGATTTTTACATCGGTTTACTGAAGGCTATTCAGAGGTCATCGGCTGGGCGCTGAAACATAAATTCATCACCCTTGGCGTGGTTACATTCCTTTTTATTGCGTCTGTTTCTTTGGTGGTAACAGGCTTTATCGGAAGTGAATTTATTACGATGGGTGACAGGGGAGAAGTGATTATCACGATGGAATTACCCAAAGATGCCACCATTGAGCAAACCAATCAGGCAACCCTCCGTGCAGAGCAATATATCCGGAGCCTGCCGGTGGTTACCAGTGTTTTTACATCTGTCGGGAGTTCGACCAGTTTCTTTGGCGGAGGATCAAATGCTTATAATTCGGAGATGCATATCAAGATGGTTGAAAAGGAGAAAAGGAAAATCACCTCCGAGCAATTTGCCCTGGACATGAAAAAGACGCTGATGACGATGTTCCCAGGGATTAAAATCAGATCAACCATCGTCTCTCTCATGGGTACTTCCGATATGGACCCCATTCAGATAGTGCTTAGCGGACCCAATATGGATACGCTGAACAAATATGCAGGGAAAGTAATGGAGGAAATGAAAAAAGTTCCCGGAACCTATGAAGTCAAACTTTCCGTGGAGGAAGGAAATCCGGAGGTGGATGTGCAATTGGATAAAAACAAAATGGCTGAACTTGGCCTGTTCACTGCCATGATTGGCATTACCCTCCAGAATGCTTTCAGCGGCAATACGGATGCCAAGTTCCGGGATGGAGAAAATGAATATGATATCAACGTGGTGCTTGACCAGTTCGACCGAAATAGTATCGCGGATATTGCCAGTCTGAATTTCATCAATAATCGTGGACAGACGATTCAGCTGAAACAGTTTGCCAGTATTCGTCCATCGAGTGGTACGACGATTCTGCAACGGTATAACCGTGTTTCTTCTGTTACGGTGAATTCCCAGGTCATCGGTCGTCCTGTAGGTTCGGTCGGGGAAGATGTCCTGGAACGGGTGAAGGGGATGAAACTTCCAAAAGAAGTCAATATCATTCCCGAAGGGGATATGAAATACCAGACTGAAGCGTTTGGAAGTCTGGGCATTGCATTCCTGGCTTCCATCTTATTCGTTTACCTCATCATGGTGGCTTTATATGATTCTTATATTTATCCCTTCGTGGTGCTGTTCTCCATCCCACTTGCCATCATCGGTGCATTGCTGGCGCTTGGTTTGACGATGCAGTCACTCACTATCTTTTCCATCCTGGGTATGATCATGCTGGTAGGGCTGGTAGGAAAAAACGCCATTCTGCTGGTTGATTTTACGAACCAGATGAAGGCAGAGGGTCATAAAACCGTTGATGCCCTTATCCTTGCGGGGAAAGTTCGTATGCGGCCCATTCTGATGACTACTTTTTCGATGATCTTTGGCATGCTTCCGATTGCTCTGGCTACAGGCGCCGGTAGTGAATGGAAAAACGGCATGGCCTGGGCGCTGATCGGCGGGCTGACAAGTTCCCTCTTTCTTACCCTGATCGTGGTTCCGGTTGTTTACCAGATATTTGATAAGATTAAAGAAAGGTTTTCCAGGAGGAGAATTCAAGGGTTGTAATGGGAGAGTAGCTGGATTTTGTGCATTGTCGTATATTTGACATCCTAAACCAGACGGATGTTACCCGGCTTCATCAAAGATCTTCGGAGGAAAGACCATAAACCCCGATACGGGGCATTGGATATTTTTAAATATATTGGCCCGGGTTTACTGGTCACGGTTGGTTTCATTGATCCCGGAAATTGGGCATCCAATATTGCTGCGGGCTCAGTGTATGGTTATTCGTTGCTTTGGATGGTCACTTTATCTACGGTTATGCTGATCATTCTTCAGCATAATGTGGCACACCTGGGCATCGCCACCGGTTTATGCCTTTCTGAAGCCGCCAACAAATACACTCCCTCATGGATCTCACGACCTGTGCTTATTTCTGCTATGGGCGCTTCCATTTCCACTTCCCTGGCAGAAATCCTGGGAGCAGCAGTCGCGCTGAACATGTTATTCAATATTCCGATTCCGGCCGGGGCTTTACTGTCTTTTGTTTTTGTGCTGATCATGCTGCTCACCAATTCCTATCAGAAAATCGAAAAGATTATCATCGCTTTCGTCTCTATCATAGGATTGTCCTTCCTTTATGAACTCAGCCTTGTCAATGTTGATTGGGTACAGGCCGGAATAGGCTGGGTTAAACCAAACATTCCTCAGGGATCCATCATCATTGTCATGAGTGTTCTGGGCGCTGTGGTCATGCCGCATAATCTTTTCCTGCATTCAGAAGTGATCCAAAGCCGGCAATGGAACCTTGAAAATGAAGCAGTCATTAAGCGGCAACTGAAATATGAATTTGTGGATACCTTTCTGGCCATGATCGTTGGCTGGGGAATCAACAGCGCCATGATCCTTCTGGCAGCCACTACTTTTTTTATCCATAAAACACCGGTCAATGAGCTTCAACAGGCTGGCAGCATCCTTAGTCCACTGTTGGGAAACAGCGCCTCTATCGTTTTTGCCATAGCTTTGCTGTTTGCCGGGATTGCTTCCACCATCACTTCCGGCATGGCCGGTGGATCCATTTATGCCGGATTTCACGGAGAACCTTACGACATTCATGACAATCATTCCAGACTCGGAGTAATCATTTCATTGCTAATCGCCTTGCTCATTATTTTTCTGATCCGGGATCCTTACCGAGGACTGATTATTTCTCAGATGTTGCTGAGTGTTCAACTGCCCATCACAATTTTCTTACAAATCTACCTTACATCATCCCGGAAAGTAATGGGAAAATATGTCAACCATCCATATACCACCTGTCTTTTACTTCTGATCGGCGCAACGGTGACTTTCCTGAACATCCTTTTACTGATCAGTATCTTCTGAATTCTCATTACCTTTGCACTTTACTCCCTGTGATGAAGATGCTTAAAAAAATATTGACGTTTTGCGGATATGTAATGGCGGCATTCATTTTCCTGATCATTATCATCTATCTGCTGACCCCGGTTTATCACTTCCCTGAACCTCAGCCATTCAGTGGTGATCAGTACTTCAATCCCTATAAGGAGATGGACAGTACGCACTGGCAAAAAGCCAATTTTCACTTTCACACCCGTGCCTGGGCAGGGCTGACCAGTGGCAGACTGAATACCCACCATGCATTTTATGAAACTTACACTCAACTGGGTTATCATGCTCCCCAGATTTCAAATTACCAGAATATTGATGATTATTTCCGCGATTCTGTGTTTTATATTCCCTGTTATGAACATGGTTACGGACTTTTGAAAAAGCATCAGTTGCTGATCGGATCCAGAAAAGTTCTTTGGATGGATTATCCCTTTCACCAGAATGTCAATCACCGGCAGCATATCATCAACCTGCTGAGGCCCGATAATGAAATCATCGCCCTTGCTCATCCCGACTGGGAAAACGGATATCCCGAACGGGACCTGAAATACCTCTCCAACTATGACCTTATTGAGGTTTTAAACCATAACTGGCGATCGGTTCCCCTATGGGATGTTGCCCTTTCTTCCGGACATCCGGTTTTCATTGTTGCTGATGATGATTCTCATGACATCACCGATCCTTATGAAATCCAGCGTTGTGTTACTTTCATCAATGTTCCCATAAACCGGGGATCTGAACTGATTGATGCGCTGAGAGCTGGAAAAGCTTACGGGGCAGAGATCTATATGCTGGATGGGGAAAATTTTGCCCAGAAGGCCATTCGTGCCCAACAAATACCCCGATTAAACTCCGTTCAGATGAAGGGGGATACCTTACAGGTTTCGGTCAGCGAAAAAGCATTTAAAATCAGTTTCATCGGTCAGCATGGAAAAATTATGAAAAACACTTATCATTCCTCCTCTGATCACTACCTGTTCAAGCCGGAAGATACATATATCCGCGTTGAAGTCACTTTTCCGGTTTATTTTGCCTATCCGAAAGTGGGTGCAGGAACCAGGTTTTATTTGAATCCTGTTTTCCGCTATGACGGAAATACACCCGTGAATTCACTTCAGGCCACCATTGACCCGGTAAGGACCTGGAGTTTGAGGTTGCTTGGCGGGGCATTCATGATCCTGGCCATTCTTCTCATCTGGAAAATGAAGCAGAAAAGAAGTTTCAGGAAAAACTAAACATGCCCTCAGAAAAGAAAATATACTGGGCCCTCGGCATTCTCCTCCTGGTATCCGCTGTGATTCGCGGTCTGATCGCTGCATCCATTGAACTGGGCAATGATGAGGTATATTATTGGACCTATGCCTGCTATCCTGATCTTAGTCATTTTGATCATCCTCCCATGGTGGGGCTGGTCATACAGTTTTTTACTTTAAACCTCCTGCTCGACAGTGAGTTTTTTCTGAGGCTTGCCTCCGTGGTACTGGGGACCCTGAGTACTTTTCTGATTTTCCTCATCGGGAAAAAGATTAAAAACAGTCTGACCGGGCTATATGCCGCATTTTTATACACTGCCTCCTTTTATGGTTTTATTTTATCCGGGACTTTTATTTTGCCCGATACTCCTCAGGGATTTTTCTGGCTTGGGACGATGTATTTGCTGACTCGTTCCTTGCCTGATGAAAACCTTGGGATGAAAAGCAGAAATTTTCTTTTTGCTGCCGGGGTGATTGCCGGATTCGCGCTGTTGTCGAAATATCATTCCTTTTTTCTGCTGGCCGGTGTTTTTATGTATATCATACTATACCATCCAAAATGGTTGCTCGTCAAAGAAACTTACCTGGCTTTTCTGGTCAGCATCCTGATTTTTTCACCGGTCGTCATCTGGAATGCCGATCATGGCTTTATCAGCTTTACTTTTCATGAAAACAGGGTTGATCCGGCTGGTTCGGGGATAAAAATCCAATACTTCCTGACAGAACTGGTCGGACAATTTTTTTACAATAATCCTGTAAATATTGTCATCATTATATCGGCATTTTTCGGATTGTTAAGAGGAAAACGATTTCTTGAAGCAAAGTATCTGAGACTTATCCTCTGGATCAGTTTACCGCTGCTTATCATTTTTACCGGGTTTTCCCTGTTTCGTTCCACCTTACCCCACTGGACAGGCCCTGCATATTTCGGTCTGATTTTGGTAGCATCGGCTTATCTTGCTCATCCTAAAAACGCGGACCAAAAAAAAAATCTTATCCCCTGGCCCATTGTGATCTCTCTCTGTTTGTTATTTGGAGTTACTTCAGTGGCCGTAACCCAGATCCGTTACGGATGGATTCCCTTAAAAAAATGGAAAGTTGATGATGTCACCACAGATCTGGCCGGTTGGAAACAATTGGGGGATAAATTTGCCCCTCTGGCCAAATGGGATGAAGACCATTACCTTGTGGCCAAAAACTCCCCCATTCTTACCTTTCGCTGGTTTCCAGCTGCCAATTTCGACTATTATATCGGCCGGAGGATCCATAAAAACGTATTTGCCATTGGGGAATTAGAAAGGATTCATAAATATTTCTGGATCAATAAGACCCGTGGCAACCTGAGGAAAGGGAGTGATGCCTGGTATATCGCCCTGAGCGACGATTATGAAGATCCTAAAAAACTCTACGGCAAATCCTACGAAATCATTCTCCCTTCTGACACTATTCCCATCCTTAGGGGAAGGGACACCATCAGGTTAGCCTATGTTTACCGACTGCTCGGGCGAAAAGATGATTTGATTTTCACTCCTTCGGATACCGTCAGAAAATCAAAATTTCAAACGCAGATGGATACCCTGATCTATTTGAATCAGCAAATCCGATCTGATCCCACCATGATGAAAATTCTTGAAAAAAGAGCCTGGCAACAGGGACTTCTGCTTGACGATTTGATCCGTATGGAAGCCTTACGGATCATGCGCGGACAACCCCCTGTAAATTTACCGGTAACAGATACACTGAAACATTAACCTTGAAGTTTTACTTCGGCCCTACCATTTTCTTAGGGTCGACAATCTTTGTAAATTCCTCCTCCGTCAGAAGTCCCAGTTCAAGGGTGGCTTCCCTCAGGGTTTTATGCTCCTTATGGGCTTTTTTGGCAATCTTTGCAGCATTATCATATCCGATGTGCGGGTTCAGTGCAGTGACCAGCATCAGGGAATTCTCCAGATTATGGTTGATGGCAGCCATATTAGGTTCGATGCCGCTTCAGCAGTTGTCGGCAAAGGACTTACAGGCATCTCCAATCAGTCGGGCGGATTCCAGTACATTTTTTATGATCACCGGTTTGAAAACATTGAGTTGAAAATGCCCGTTCATTCCTCCTATGTTCACTGCCACATCATTTCCGATAACCTGAGCACAAACCATGGTAAGGGCTTCAGGCTGGGTGGGGTTAACTTTTCCGGGCATGATGGAAGATCCGGGTTCGTTTTCAGGCAGCATCAGTTCCCCTATCCCGCAGCGGGGACCGGAAGCGGATAAACGTATGTTGCTGGCAATATGCATACAGCTTACAGCCAGGGTTTTTAAGGCTCCTGATGTTTCCACCATGGAATCATGAGCGGAAAGCGACTCGAATTTATTGGAAGCTGTCACAAAAGGTAATCCGGTGAGTGCTGCAATTTTTTTTGCCACCAGAACATCATACCCTTTGGGGGCATTCAGTCCTGTTCCCACAGCTGTTCCGCCAAGCGCCAGTTCACTTAAATGCAGAAGGGTATTTGTTAAGGCCCTGATACCATGTTCGAGCTGGGATACATAACCCGAAAATTCCTGTCCGATGGTTAGCGGAGTGGCATCCATCAGATGGGTACGTCCGGTTTTGATGACATCTTTGAACTGTTCCGACTTTCTTGCAAGGGTATTTTTCAGGTGCTCCACGCCCGGCAGGGTGGTTTCCACGATCATTTTATAGGCAGCAATACTCATGGCCGTGGGGAAAGTATCATTGGAAGATTGTGATTTATTCACATCATCGTTGGGATGGATCGCTGTTTTCTCTTCTCCTCCCAGCTTTCCCCCGTTGAGCACATGAGCGCGGTTGGCTATGACCTCATTCAGGTTCATGTTGGTCTGGGTTCCTGAACCGGTCTGCCATATTACAAGAGGAAACTGATCATCCAGTTTTCCTTCCGTTATTTCATCACAGACTTTAACAATTAAATCCCTTTTTTCCGGCGAAAGAACACCCAGGTCAGAATTTACCATGGCCGCGGCCTTTTTCAGGACGGCCATGGCACTGATGATTTCCCTGGGCATGGAGGCAGGTTCTCCGATTTTGAAGTTTTCAAGCGAGCGCTGAGTCTGTGCTCCCCAGTATTTGTCGACAGGAACCTCAATGGGTCCCATGCTGTCTTTTTCAATGCGGGTTTTCATGATCAATATTGATTGATGGTTTATTTCAGCAGGATGTCAATATTCTCTACAGGATCACCGATCACTGCCCTGTATTGAGCTTCCACGATGGGGCGCTGAATCAGTTTCGGATTTTCAATCAGTATCCTGATCCATTCATGATCTTCAAACTTTTTTTCTTTCAGGTTTTGTTTATAGTACGTTTCCTGGGTTCTCAACAGATCAGCAGGTCTTGCATTCAGCTTGACCAGGATTTTTTCCATTTCTTTCTCAGTGAGCGGGTTTTTCAGATATTCCACAATGGTCAATGCTACTGCTTTATCCTGCAGGTATTTCAAACCGGCACGGGACTTTTTACAATACGGGTTATGATAGATGGTCAGCATGCTAAAATGAATCTCCGAATTCCATGAGAAAGGCTTTAATAAACATATCCAGATCGCCGTCAAGCACTTCCTGTGTATTGCTGGTTTCCACACCAGTTCTCAGGTCCTTCACCATTTTATAGGGATGGAGCACATAACTCCGGATCTGGCTTCCCCATTCAATTTTCTTTTTCCCGCTTTCGATGACGGCGATCTTCTCCCTTTGTTTGCGAAGTTCAATTTCATAGAGCTGGGATTTCAGCAGTTTCAGCGCTTTTTCACGGTTCTGACCCTGGGATCGGGTTTCCTGACATTCGATCACGATACCGGTAGGTTCATGTTTCAGCCTCACCGCCGTTTCCACCTTATTTACATTTTGTCCGCCGGGACCGCTGCTGCGGAAAGTATCCCAACTGATATCCGAAGGATTGATTTCAATATTGATGTCATCATCAATGATCGGATAGGCATAAACTGAAGCAAAGGAAGTATGCCGCTTGTGGTTTGAATCAAACGGAGATAGCCTCACCAGGCGGTGAACGCCGTTTTCACCTTTCAGATACCCATAGGCATAATCTCCCTCAAATTCCAAGGTAACGGATTTAATCCCTGCCACATCGCCTTCCTGGATATCCACCTCTTTGACTTTGTAATTATTCCTTTCCCCGTAACGGATGTACATACGCATCAGCATCTGCGCCCAGTCCTGACTTTCGGTTCCCCCGGCTCCGGAATTGATTTGAACAATTGCATTGAGCTTGTCTTCCTCTCCGCTGAGCATGTTACGGAATTCAAGATTTTCGACCAGCTTCAGGGTTTGCTGGTACTGTTTTTCAAGGTCCACCTCACCCCCTTCACCCTGGATAAAAAATTCCCACATCACCCATAGATCATCATAATGGCTTGACGTTATCTGGTGGGCATCCGTCCAGATTCTTTTATCCCGTATCGATTTCAGGACTTGTTCGGCGGCTTTTGGATGATTCCAGAAATCGGGAGCTTCAGTCAGCTTTTCTTCTTCCTGTATAAGTTTCAGCTTATTGTCGATGTCAAAGAAACCTCCTCAAAGCTTCAAGCCTTGACTGGAGATCTTTGATCTGGTCCAGTGTTATCATATTCAGATTTTCATTTCTTTCAGGACAGCAACGATCAAATCAAACTCATATCCTTTACTCAGCGCAAAGTTGATTAATTTTTCCCGGATATTCAAGTTTTTTCCGGTTTGAATATCCTTTCTTTTTTTCTGGATCAGATTCCTCAGGGTTTTCATGTACCCGTTTTCATCAATTTCATTGAATGCTTCTGAAATCAACTTTTCAGGCATTCCTCTGGATTTTAACTCATAAGAAATCTTGATCCTGCCCCAGTGATTGTTAAGAAATTTTCCCCTGACAAATGACCTGGAAAACCTTTCATTATTTAAAAATCCTTCAGCAATGAGTTGCTGAACCATTTTTTTTATTTTCCCGGGAGGTGTTTTCCAAGCCCTGAGTTTCATTTCAACATCCCGGGTGCATCTCTCCTGGTAAGCGCAGTAGCGTTGTATTTTTTTCTCTACTGTCATGGAAATCCAAAGAAATTTCTATTCCAGATAAGCTGATATTTCATCAATTCTCAGGGTATTACCCAACAGTATCGCCCTGTAGGTGCTCCCTTCAGTACCTGCAGAACGATGAAAGGAAAACAAGGCTTTATCGGTTCCCTTATAGTAAATATTGTTTTCTATCTGGTCAAATTCTCTGTTCAACTGCAATTTAACCTGGTGATAGAGCATCTGATCTTTGAATAAATCAAGAACATTCTGCAGGCTGACATCCAAAAAAAGCAGGGCATGATGATCCCAGGCTTCCCGGTATCCATTCCTTACCCTATCATTGATGAAGTGCGAAAAATCAACATACTCGGGTGAGATGGTTCCCGGAATAATCCCATTGACAATGTCCACATAGGCCGAATCGAGATAAAAGAGATTTTTGGCCATGTTGAAATATCTTGAGTTATGTCCGTTCTGCTTCAAATCTTGAATAACAGCATCGCTGCTGATGAATTTAAGCTGAACCGCTACTTCGGGTTTGAAAATTTGTTTCTGGGAATAAGAATAAACAGAAACCAGGAGCATTAAAATGAAAAGGAATTTTGTTTTCATAATATTGGTTTAATGGATTCCGAAAATAGCATTTTTTTCAATATAAGTCTTTTTTCGCTAAAATTTCAAACAAAGCAATAGAAAAGCTGGAGGTTTCTGTTCGGCCACCCATGGGTTCAATCTGCCTCATCATTTCCTGAAATTGATTTTCGGATTTAAAGCCTATCCCGGATCTGATGTTTTCCTCGTAAATACCCGTGCCGGAATGAAAATTTCCAGGTTTTTTATTCCCGGACTGAGCGGGTTGGCACAAATACTGCCCGCGGCGGGACATTGAAACAAGCCACAACTGGCTGATTCCGCTGCTCTGGGTGTCGGTGGCCTTATTTGTGATCACCTATTACCTGATGCATTTTACATTTTTTCGGAAACTAATGCGTTATACTTCTCTTACACGTTTTGCATTCCGGAGAAGGTATAGGATCCCGGCCTGACTTCCCTGTTACTTTTGTTTCTCGAAAACATCAATTTCCCTGAAATAGTTTGGGGCATAATGATTATATTTGACTTCTCCAAAAATTGATTTATGAAAATCCGTTTTCTGCTCCTTATCCCCCTGTTTCTCCTTTCCGTGTCATCTTTCCCGCAAGCGCCGAAATTGAATTCTGACAGTATTTTCAAACTTTTAGCCAAATCGGGTAAAGACGATACCAATAAAGTCAAGCTTATGCTGGAATATTCCCGTTGTTTTTTCCAAAAAAATTTGGATACCGTGTTACATTATAACAAGCAGGCTCTGGAAATAGCTGATAAAATTGATTTCGGTTATGGCATTGCCAGGGCCTTAAACGGGATCGCCATGTATTACTGGTTAACCAATAAACCTGATCAGGCCATCCCAACTTTTCATCAAGCTGTGAAACAGGCAGAAAAAGATAAAAATTTCGACCTGATCGCCATGGTTACAAATAATCTGGGGGTGTATTATGGAAAACTCGGATTTCTTGACAGCGCTGAAAAATATCATAAACTGGCCATACATGCCGGGAATATGCTCCAAGACAGGAGTCGATATGTTAAAGCGGTTGCTGACCTGGGGATGATTTATTTCAACAGGGGAAATTATGTTGATGCAATGCAGTACATCCTGGAGGCAAAAAATGTTTATGAAAAAGAACACAAGGCATATGAACTCGTGGTTATTTACAACAGAATGGGGCTGATTTATTACCAGATCAATGATTTTAATCAAGCCATGAGCGCTTACCGGCAGGGACTTAAAGTGAATGAATCCTTAGGCGATATCAACCTCGAAATGAGTATATTACAGAATATCGGATTATTATATCATGAGGTCAAGAAAGATTATGATTCAGCAAAAATATATCTGACAAGGGTACTTGAAATGGCCATTCAAAATAATAACCAGGATAATATCCTTTCCACTAAAGTCAACCTTGGAAATTTAGCATTTGAGAAAGGGAATTTTCAGGAGGCGCTTTCCCTATACACCGAAGCCTACACATCGCCCCTAATCCCGAACAGGATTTATGAACGCACAGCCATACTGGTAAATCTTGCCACAGTTTATTTGAACCTTGGGGATTTGAAAAAAGCGGATGAGTACGTTAAATCGGGATTTAAGCTGGCCCATGAACAAAAATTTCTCCGGTTTGAAAAAAATGCTGTCAGGACCATGGGGGATATAGAATCCCGAAAGAAAAATTATAAAAAGGCATTCGAATACTATGTGAGGTATTCTTCTCTCCTTGATACCCTGGGAAATGAAGTGATAAAACAGAAAGTTGCCGAAGCGGTTTTTCAGGATGCCCTTAAGCAAAAGGAAACCCAAAATGCTTTATTGCAGATGGATAATGAGCTGAAAAAACAGACCATTCATAACCAATGGTTTATCATCGGCGGGGTTATCCTGATCCTGATACTGGGGCTTATCCTGCTAATGGTGATTTTAAAAAATAATCGTCAACAACGTGCATTAAACCGTTTGCTTGACCGGAAAAATAAAGAATTAGAGGAATTAAATATAACAAAAGATAAATTTATTTCCATTATCGCACATGATCTCAAAAGCCCGTTTAATTCATTACTCGGTTTTCTGACCGATATGGATGAACATTTTGATGATTATGATGAACCCATGAAACGTGATATCATTGGTAAACTGAAAAAAAGCAGTCATAATACATACAACCTTCTGGTCAATCTTCTGGACTGGACTCAATCTCAGCGCGGGCAAATAAAAATTCTAGCCAGGAATTTCCCGGTCGGAGAGGTCATTCATGAGATTTTCGGAATACTCTCGAACAGGGCAAATGCAAAACAACAGCAACTGATCAGTGAAATCGATCCGGGATTACAGATTCATTCGGATCCTCAAATCATTAAAGCCATTTTGATTAATCTGGTTAATAATGCCATTAAATTCACACCTGCAAATGGAAAGATCAGCGTTAGCATGCATAAGGAAAATGGTTCTATGCGCTTCGAGGTATCCGATACAGGAATAGGAATTCCCCCTACACAAATCGAAAACCTGTTCAGAATTGATGCCCAATACCGTCGCCCGGGAACCGAAAATGAGCCTGGAACCGGGCTTGGCTTAGTCATGTGCCGGGAATATACCCAAATTCTGGGTGGTGAAATCGGAGTAAAAACAGAAGAAGGGAAAGGAAGTACATTTTACTTTACCATCCCTTTTAAGTCTGAATGATAATCGAATGAATCCTCTTTTTTTGGACCATCACAAACGGAGGTTCGTATCTATTTTTGTTTCTCGAAAATATCAATTTCCCTGAAATAGTTTGGGCCATGTGGGGAATTCTCACTGACCCACATCAAGTAACGAAATGATCTGTTTTTCCCCATGAGCGGAAGAATCGTATAAGCAGCATGGCCATTCCCCCAGATATCTGGTTTTGGGATGATCAATACATATGACCAACCGGCCGCTTTGGGGTCGCCTTGTGTATCAGGAGGTTTTATACCGGAAGCAGCCCAGAGGGAAAAAGAACAAGCTCCTCGTTTTATATCCAGGGTAGAAAACAAGTGTATGCTGTCGATCTCGATTTCTTTTGCAAGATCCATGAATAACCTGCCTTCCCCGGTTTCTGACCAGAGGTCATTGGCAGAATCACCGGGTAAAAGATCGAACATTCCGTCATTGGCAACGGAAACAGACATCCCGTTTTCCAATTTCCGAAAATTGCTGTCCGCACTGCTGAAATAATATCGTTCAGAAACGCCGTTGGGCATGTGCATATCGGCATAATCTTTCATACTTACACGGAAGGGTAAATCTGACAGCTTTTTCTTCCGGATAAAAGTGAAGGCGGCTGCCGGCTCCATCAATTCCGTAACATAACTTTTAGGCCATTTCAGTTTCATCGCCGACCTGCCCGTAAAATCATCATATAAGGCGGATACGGGAATAGCTTGATCAAAATAATTTTCAGCAAGACTGATGGCAAAAATCCTTATGGATTCGTTTTCGGGCAACTGCAGGTATCCTGAAGCCGGACCTGCATCCATCGCGTATTTGAAGAGGCAGGCATACGCGTAGGCTGCATTCATTGAGTCGCGGTGAACATGGGTTGAGAATAAGGCCACTTCATCGCGTTTGATAAAACCTGCTTCCAGGTCTTTGATGCGCTGAAATTTGTCCCAGACCCTGTTATCAAATTGTCCGATTTTTCCGTCAATTTTCTGGATACGAAGATTGGTTTTCTGACTGCCTACCCTGAAAATCCCGGATGTATCTGTGGTGGCTGAGGCAAGAATATATAAGCGGTTATAATTCCCGGTTTTGGGAAGGATAATTTTTTGTCCCTTGCACACCAGGGCGTTATTGCGACCATCGTCTGACTTGCCCAATACAAAATGAATCCCGTCAACCATCAGGGATTCAGGAAATTGTTCTGCGGGGAAGCTGAGATCCAGTGGGGAAAATTTTCCATCCTTACGGTTACTGTCACTGCTGACCACATCCTGGTCATAATTGAGTGCCAGTGGAAAGCTGATAGGCCGATCCATCTTTTTCACAGGAGCTTCCAGCCTGACGGAAAAACTCCGGATAGAAAATTTATCAAAATTGACGATGAGTTTTCCGGCTGATACCACAGCATCAGTAAGTCTGCGCTCCTGTCCATCCACCTCAAAAGCATCGAGAATTTTTGCGGCGAGGGTAACTTCCACAGGACCGGTTTCTTTCCCCATTAGTTCCTGAAGGCGTAATATGACTCGGTCACCCTTTTCCGCTTTTTTTAAGGAACGGATATCCACCGCAGGAGTGGAAACCCCGGCAAAAGAAAACCGTTTCCCGAGAAATCCCGGATGGGAACTTACCTCAAAGGCCCTGAGGGGCTGATTCAATCTCCGTGCCTGCCATTCCGACAAACCCGCCCTCCAATCACCTTTATGTCCGTAAATGCCATACGTGAACTCATGCCGACCCCAGTCCTGAGTGGACTGGTCGTGGTAAAAATTGGAAGTGGGGGTATAGAGTAAAGTAAGTCTGAGGGTATTATCCTTGGGTTTATCGGATCCAAACTTACTATCTTCCAGGATGCTTACTCCATAATTTCCGGATTTGTCTGTCAGGTCGAACCATTCACGGGAAGGAACTTCATACTTCTTTTCATTATTATTGTTTCTTTCTATGGTTCCAAGTCCAAGGTTGTAAGTAGCGATGGTATTGGATACACTGAGTGGAAAAGAGGCTTTCAGGCTCACGCCTTCTGATTGCCAATCAACGATATTCCGGATGGTGATCCTTTCTATACCCGGAGAGAGCGAAATGAATTGAGTAAAAACCGAATTCCGGGCAGTTCTGCTGATTTTCAAACAATTTCTCACCGGACCATTTTCTTCCAGAATGACTTTTACCTGATCCTGAACAAAATCAAACGGAGGTTTCTGGCGGTCGTTCCAGTCCATATTCCAGGCTGGCCAGTAAGCCGGATGTTCTTTCAGGAATTCAAGTCTGGCGGGGGATGAAAGGATCTCTTTCCCGGCATTTTTATCGAGAATGCTGGCCATATCTCCCTTGTCATTAATCGTGATTTTATAAAACTCATTTTCCAGGAACCTGGACCCGGATGAAAGACTTGTCGGGTTGTTAAGGGGTTTTTCAGAAGACAACACCTGGTAACATGCCAAACCCAGGGAGGGCATATCGGCAAGTAAGATGATTCTGACGGAGTATTTTTTTCGGTTGAGTATCTGTACCGGGATTTCCTTATGAGCAGGATCCATTAGTTTGATGTTTTCAGGAACCCCATCCGGATATCTGATTTCAGCCTCAACCAGATCTTTGCGGGCAATGGCAAGGGGATTATAAACCAGGATACACTTCCCGTCAGTACGGGTATCCATGGCACGGGAAACAGCTCCAACTGAATTTTCGATGGAGGCAGCAAATTGATTCATGGCGAGGATTTCATCATTCCAGGAATACTCGTAAGCCTTGGGGATACTGGTTCCGGGAAGGATATCATGCATCTGGCTACCCAGTACCAGCCACCATGCCTGATTCAGCCGTGATTGAGGATATTCCAGCGCCCCCAGCCAATCGGCCATCACTGCCAGGGGTTCAGCGGCCATGGCCAGTTGTTCGTTTTTCCGGTTCCAGCGTTTCATATAAGCTTGAGAAGTCAAAGAGCCTGCCGAATGTTCGGTGAGCAAGAGATCACCGGTAAAGGACGGAAGCCAGGCTTTCTGTTCAATAGTCAGGTCACGGAACAGCTGGTCTGATGAACTAAGGTAAACCTGGATTTTGCTATCCGGGCGCGCTATACTTTCTATGGCATTCTTGATATCCTGCTCCCTGACTGCCCCTCCCTGGTCGCCAACTCCATAATAACGATAGTCTGCAAAAATTTTATACTTTCTGCCATTTTCCATCACCCGGTCAACCCAGTACCTGACCGTATCCAGGCGGGGTTCAATTTTACCCGTATAATCTGTGGCATTTAACGCTGCCACAATGCTTTTTCCATCGGGACCCACCCATTTCCCCACATTGAATGGGATTCCGACAGCAGATCCCCATCCAAGTTTCTGGGTAGAAAAGCCCATGAGACCTGCATGGGAAAGAACAGAAGGCAGGTGAGCCTGAAAACCAAAACAGTCGGGAAGTAAAAAGTCAACACTTTCCTTGCCAAATTCAGCCCTGAAATATGCATTCCCATATAGAACCTGGCGTATGATCGATTCGGGAGATGGGATGTTGGCGTCACATTCATCCACAGAGGAACCCCCAATATACCAGCGTCCCTGGTTGATATATTTTTTCAGCTTTTCAAATTTTGCCGGATAGTATTCCTTCATCATTTTATAACGACGGGCGCCTGAAAACGTAAACACATACGGTTTATATTTTTCGAAAAGGGCAAAATTTTCATCCAGGGTGTTCTTGAGAAAAACATTAACAGTTTCCACATAATCCCACCGCCACTGGGTATCGAGATGGGCATAACCCACGGTATATAAAACCGGTCTGACCGTCAAATCGTACTTTGGGTTGTTTTTCTGACTGTTTCCCTCTTGGGCATAAAGCGAGGCTTCTGCCATGGAAAGAGAGCATAAAAATACGATATACGCAATGAGTCGTTTCATTATCCAAAGGATTTAAAGAGTAAAAATAGGGAATAATTCTATTCTGAAAAAAACCTTACTTTTGTCTTATCAACCATGAAAAAGATCAGCTGATGAAAAATTCATTTTTTATTTTTCTTATTGGTATCATCTTTGCAGCCTGTGGAGAGACCAAAGATCATTTTACCATCAAGGGGAATGTACAGGGAATAGATACCGGCATCATCATCCTGCAAAAGCTTGAAGATGGAAATTGGGTGAAACTGGATTCTGTCACACTTGATCAAGGAAATTTTATGTTTAAAGGAAAAATCGGATTTCCTGAAATTTTTTATCTGAACATGTCTTCCCGGCAAATATTCTTGCCGGTTTTCCTGGAAAATGCCCTGATTGAAATAAAAATCATTCCTGACGACCCTGAGAAAACCATGATTAAGGGTTCTGCTACCCAGGACATCTACCAGCAGTACCTCGACCAGACCAGGGATCTCAACACGAGAATGGAATCGGTTTATAAGGAATGGAAAATGGCCAAGGCAACCAAAGACAGTTTGAAAATGAAAATAACTGATTCAATCTCGACCGAACTGGATAAGGAAATGAAAAAGAATCTGGTTACATTCGCCAAATCGAATTCTCGGTCAGTGGTTTCTCCTTTCCTGGTGATGCGCCATTCCTGGCAATTCGAACTTCCTGAATTGGAGGAGATAATGGCCACTTTCGACACCAGTCTCAGGGCTTCGACTTATATTCAAACCCTGAATAAACGTATTGAAGTGTTAAAAACCGTAGCCATCGGCCAGCTTGCTCCTGACTTTACCATGCTTGACAGCCTCGGGCATCCGGTTTCACTTTCTTCATTGAAAGGAAATATTCTGTTGGTTGATTTTTGGGCAAGCTGGTGCGGTCCCTGCAGGGCAGAAAATCCAAATGTGGTCAAAGCTTACCAGACTTATCATAAAAAGGGATTTGATATCCTCGGCGTGTCTTTCGATAAAGACCGGAATAAATGGGTCAACGCTACGAAAGAGGACAAGCTCTGCTGGACCCATGTTTCCGACCTTAAAGGCTGGGGAAATGCCGCAGGGAAGCTTTATGCCATCAACTCCATTCCGGCTAACGTATTGCTGGACAAAGACCAGCGGATCATAGGACGCAATCTCAGGGGAGAGGAACTGATGAAAAAACTTCAAGAAATTTTCATGAAAAAATAAACATGAAAAAAATTGCAATTTTACTTTTGATACTGCTTCCCGGTGTTCTATCGGCACAGAACAATATCAGCGGATGGATTTCCGGATTAGCCCATAAACGGGTTTTCCTCTTCAGTCATTACGGCGAAAAGATCAAGCCCGTAGATTCTACTTACTCCGATACCCTCGGACATTTTACTTTTTCAATGGGAAAAAGTTGCCTTCCAGGCATGTACCGGATTCAATGGGGAACAGACGGGCTGCTTGACCTGATCTGGAATCATGAAGACATCAGCTTCACCACATCATTTCTTTCTCCCTCTGATAGTTTGCAGATAACGGCTTCACTGGAAAACAAAATTTACTACGATTATTCGCGAGCCGACCGCATCACCCAGTCAAAACTTGAACTCCTCATGCCCCTGGTGGATTATTACCCGGTCAAAGATTCATTTTATCATCTGGCCGCCACGGAAATGGAACACATACAGCAAGCACAGCAGGCCACCCTTGATTCCCTCGGGAAAATGTATCCCAATACCTTAGCTATCAGAATTTTTAAGGCCTATCAAACCCCTTTTATTTCCTCCGGAATGAGCAAAGAAGAAAGACTTGGTTTCCTGAGGCAACATTACTTCGACAAAGTGGATTTTACCGATACCAGTCTGCTGCGAACCACGGTGTTTCCAAACAAAGCCATTTCGTATCTTTCCCTTTACAGCAATAACCGGTTGTCGCAGAAACAACTGGAAATGGAGTTCATCAAAGCCGTGACCATCATGCTCAGCGCCACGTCGGTCAATGCGGAAGTCTATAAATTCTTCCTGGATTACCTGGTCGGTGGTTTCGATAAATACCATTTCGATGAAGTCATCACATACATTGCGGAGAATTTCCAGGATCCTTACTCCTGTGAGGATCAGAAACGGAAAAGTTCCCTCCAGAAAAAATTGGAAAATTTTAAGAAAATAGCCATCGGGAAACAGGCTCCGGAGTTCAGCCTTCCGGATACGAAAGGGAATCAGATCCCGCTTTCCGCCCTACCCGATGAATACACCTTACTTGTTTTTTATTCCATTGATTGCCAGCATTGCCGGGACATGATGCCACGGCTTAAAACCCTTTATGATAATCAAAAACCCGGAAAGTTTGAAGTCCTGGCCATATCGTTGGATACCAATCGGACAGCCTGGCTGGACTTTATTCAAACTGGGAAATTTAACTGGATCAATATCAGCGACCTGATGGGTTTCTCAGGTCCCGTTGCGGACCTATACAACATTTATGCCACACCCAGTATTTTTTTGCTTGACCGTAGTAAAAAGATCATTGCCAAGCCCATCAGTTTCCGTGACCTTGATCAGGCACTAAGGGAAAACAAGCTAATTCACTGATTTCTCTTTTTTTTTAACTTTGCACTTTTTTTCAGGAGAATATTATGTATGATTTCATTCAAGGAAAACTTGTAGAGAAGAATCCGGCATTTGCCGTGATTGAAACCGGCGGGATTGGTTACCTGTTGAACATTTCCATTCACACTTATGCCCAACTGAAAGAAGAAGCATGCAAGCTTTTTGTCCACCTGGTGGTCAGGGAAGACGACATGCAATTGTTTGGTTTCGCCGGACAGGAAGAACGTGAATTGTTCCGGCAATTGATCAGTGTTTCAGGTGTCGGGGTCAATACGGCAAGAATCATACTCTCCTCATTGTCACCCCAGGAAGTATATGAAGCCATTGCCAGAGGCGATGCGGCCGTGCTGCAACGGGTCAAGGGAATCGGCGGGAAGACTGCCCAGCGGATCATCATCGACCTTAAAGACAAGGTGTCAAAAGGTACTGTTTCCCATGAAAATTTGGGCTTCCCGCACAATACAAGACAGGATGAAGCGTTATCAGGATTGATCATTCTGGGCTTCCCGAAGATGATTGCTGAAAAAGCATTGAACAAAGTCATCGTCAGGGAAGGATCAGGTTTAACGGTGGAAGAACTGATCAAGCATGCATTAAAAATTTTGTGAAGAAACTGTTTTCAGTGAGGAAATTTACTGCGTTTGTATCCTGTCATTTCATTTGCCTGGTCCTCCTATTTGTCCTGCATATTTCCTGGACATTCGGGGGAGTTACCGGCAATTACCGGCATGATTCGCCTTTCTCTCCTCCTCCCGATACCCTCAGGGGAGACACCGTACGTCTGCGGTATCCGTTTACCGAAGAAGATGTTTTTCCGGGTTCAGGCCAGGAGAACAGAATTTATTTGAAAAACCCTTCCAATCTTAACACCACGGTTGAATATGATCCCGTGACCCGTCAATACTATTATACCTATAAAATCGGGGATATTACTTACCGCCTTCCGACCACCCTGACCTATGAAGAATATCAGGACATGGACTTGCAAACCATGATCAGCAATTACTGGAAGGAGAGAGCGGAAGTGGCCAGCATGGACAATGCAAGAGGCCTCATCCCCAAAATCGTGATTCCGGGTAAGGTGTTTGAGACCATCTTCGGTAACAACACGATAGATATCCGACCTCAGGGATCAGCTGAGATCAATTTCGGCATCATCTCCAACCGCAGGGATGATCCGATGCTGAATACAAGACAGCGCCGCCAAACCAATTTCGATTTTGATGAAAAGATCCAGATGAATGTGATCGCCAAGATCGGAGATAAAATAGAATTCAAGGTTAACTATAACACGGAAGCCACTTTTGATTTCGAAAATAAACTTAAACTGAAATATGAAGGCAAGGAAGATGATATTATCCAATTGATAGAAGCCGGCGATGTCAACCTTCCCCTTTCCTCGACCCTCATCCGTGGTACCGAAAGTTTGTTCGGCATTAAAACCAAGCTGAGATTTGGACGGACAACGGTGACGGCCATATATTCCCAGCAGAAAAGTGAAACGAAGAACATCACGGTACAGGGTAATGCACAGACCACCCGTTTCAAGATCCGGGCGGATGAATACGAGGAAAACAAACATTTTTTCATTTCTCAATATTTTCGTGAACATTACAAGGAATCCCTTCAGAAATTACCCATCATTAATTCCAGTGTGAATATTCTTAAGGTGGAAGTCTGGGTAACCAATATCGGCGCGGCGATCACCGAGAACAGAAACATCGTGGCGTTTATGGATCTGGGGGAAAACTCCCCTTATAATACCCGGCTTTTTACTGGTTATCCGGGCAGGTCCCTGCCCAACAATAGTTCCAACAACCTTTTTCAGGTTATCATGCCCAATCCGGCCGATACGGCCAAAGTCAGAAATATCAATAAAGTTACCGACTACTTAAAAGGACCTCCCTTCTTTTTGGTTTCCGGAATGGATTTCGAAAAAATTGAAAGCGCCCGCAAACTTTTGCCTTCTGAGTATAGCTATAACCCGAAACTGGGGTTTATTTCCTTAAATACGGGATTGAATTCCGATCAGACCCTTGCCATCGCATATCAATACCAGATGGTCGGCGACACGGTAATCTATCAGGTGGGAGAATTTTCCGACCAGGGAATCAACTCCCCCCAGGGTTTAATTGTTAAACTCCTGAAATCCACTTCGCTGAATACAAAAATTCCGACCTGGAAGCTGATGATGAAAAATGTTTATCCGCTGGGAGCGTATCAGCTTCAGTCGAACGATTTTACTTTGAATATCCTCTATTCCGGAAACGCGAATGGAGTCCCCACCGCCTATCTCACTGAAGGAAGGATTAAAGGGATTCCCCTGCTGAGGGTACTCAGCCTCGACAACCTTAACCAGCAGTTCAATCCACCCCCTGACGGGATGTTCGATTTCATTGATAATGCAGCCACTCTGGGAGGGACCATTCAGTCTTCCAACGGACGTGTCTTTTTTCCGGTGCTTGAACCTTTCGGGCAGGACTTAAGGGACTCCATTCAGGATCCCGAACTGGCAGATAAATATTGCTTCGATTCCCTTTATACCATGACCAAGACTATGGCCAGGCAATATCCGGATAAAAACAAATTCCTGTTGGAAGGATTTTATAAAGCATCAGCGGGGGCTGAAATATCCCTGAATGCCCTCAATGTTCCTGCCGGATCGGTTCATGTTACTGCCGGTGGAGTGGAGTTACAGGAAAATGTTCATTATACGGTTGATTATACCCTGGGCAGGGTCAGAATTATCAATGAAGGGATTTTAAACTCGGGAACCCCGATTAACATCTCGCTTGAAAGTAATGAGATGTTTAACATCCAGACCAAACGGCTGATGGGCGCCCATATTGATTATAAGATCAACAAGGATTTCAACATCGGGGCCACGGTATTGAATTTAAACGAAAGACCCTTGACCCAGAAAGTCAATTACGGGGATGAACCCATGTCAAACACCATATGGGGGATGACCCTTTCCTACCGCACCCAATCCCGCTTGCTGACCCGCTGGATCGACGCCCTCCCCTTGATCAGCACCAAAGCCGTATCCAATATCGCGGTGGACGCTGAATTTGCTCATTTTATTCCCGGTCATTCCAAAGCTATCGGTAAGACAGGAACGACCTATATCGACGATTTTGAAGGGGCAAAATCAACCATAGATCTTAAAAATATCGGAACCTGGTTCATGGCCAGTACGCCTCAGGGACAGAATACTTATGGTTTATTCCCGGAAGGTGCTGCCGGAACCGGACTATCATATGGTTATAACCGGGCCAAACTGGCCTGGTATATCATCGATCCTTTATTTTACGATAAGAACACCAGCCTGGTGCCCCCCAATGTTACTCCCAGAGAGCTTTCTAATCAATATGTCCGTCAGATCTGGGAAACTGAGGTTTTCCCCAATAAACAACCCCTCAATGGGGTCCCTGTAAATCTCGCTGTTCTTAACATGGCTTATTATCCCTCAGAACGGGGACCCTATAACTATGATGTCACCCCCTCCAATTTTTCACGCGGACTCAATGAAGACGGAACCCTTGCGCATCCGGAGACACGATGGGGCGGAATCATGCGTAAGATTGAAACCACTGATTTTGACGCCACGAATATTCAGTATCTCGAATTCTGGATGATGGATCCTTTCGTTTATGATTCCACCAATTCCGGGGAATTATATTTCAACCTCGGAGATATTTCTGAGGACATTCTCAGGGACGGGAGGAAGAGTTACGAAAACGGACTACCGACTTCCGCCTTGGTCACCAATGTGGATACAACCATATGGGGTCGTGTTCCCACGCTTCAGGCCCTGGTGGATGCCTTTGATAATGATCCGGCATCCCGGCCCTATCAGGATGTTGGTTATGACGGCTTAAGAAATGTGGATGAATTGTCGTTTTTCGACACTACCTATGTGAATAAAATCCGAAATGCTTTCGGAGAGGGATCAGTCGCTTATCAAAATGCCTCCAAAGACCCTTCATCTGATGATTTTCATTATTTCCGGGGAACAGATTATGATAATGCACCTGAATTCAGCAGTGTGCTGGAAAGATATAAAAAATACAACGGACCTGAAGGAAATTCACCCTCTTCAGAGCAATCGCCTGAAACTTATCAGACCATAGCCACAACTTTACCGAATATTGAAGACATTAACAAGGACAACACCCTGAGTGAAACAGAACGTTATTACCAATATGTGGTTCAGCTCAACCGTGATCAGATGAAACCTGGTATGAATTATATCACTAATGTTTACAGGGCTTCTGATATTCCTCTGGCAGATGGCACACGCGGGGCAGTAAACTGGTACCAGTTTAAAATACCCATCCGTACACCGGATAAGGTAGTGGGAAGCATCAACGATTTTACGTCTATCCGTTTCATGCGGATGTTTTTCAAAAACTTCGAACGTCCCATTGTATGTCGTTTCGCTACCCTGGAGCTAACCCGAGGAGAATGGAGAAAATACAATTACAGCCTGCTCACCCCAGGTGAATATATTCCTGACGATTATCAAAACCAGACTTCCTTCGACATGGCTACGGTAAGTATTGAGGAAAACGGAAGCAAAGAGCCCATTCCTTATGTCATGCCTCCGGGGATACAACGGGAAACCAACTGGGGTTCGATCAATATGCAGCAATTGAATGAGCAATCCATGGTACTTAAGACCTGCAACCTGGTGGATGGGGATGCACGCGCCACCTATAAAACCACTGAATTTGACTTTCGTCAATTCAAACGGCTGAAGATGTTTGTCCATGCTGAACAATCCTTGCGAAGCCAGAATCTGAAATATGGAGATCTGACGATTTTCATGCGCATAGGATCTGATTTCACGGAAAATTTTTATGAATATGAAATTCCCTTATCCTTTACTCCCTGGGGGACCAAATCGGATAACCCGGAAGCCATCTGGCCGGAATCCAATGCCTTTGATATCTCCCTCGATCGTCTTGTTGAGGTAAAATACAACCGTTATGTGGCCATGCGTCAGCCAGGATCCACGCTTTCTGAATCCATGCCTTACGCGGAATATGACGGCAAAAACCGGATTACCGTCGTTGGATCCCCGACCATCAGCGATGTCAAGGCCATCATGATCGGAATACGAAACCCCAAGAAAAGCGCCCAGAGTCAGGATGATGACGGGCAGTCAAAATGTGCCGAAATCTGGGTTGATGAACTGAGGCTTTCTGATTTTAACAAACAGGGGGGGTGGGCTGCGACAGCAAGGATTGCGGCTGATCTGGCCGACCTCGGCCGGATTCAGTTGTCGGGAAGCTACTATAGCGCGGGTTTCGGAACCCTTGAACAAAAACAAACCCAACGGTTGATGGAGTCTGTCACGAATGTAGGCGTGGATCTTGATCTTGAATTGGGAAAATTCTTCCCTGAAAAAGCAGGAGTTAAAATTCCCGTACATTTCGATTATTCACTGGTCAAAAACACTCCGAAATATGATCCCTTGAATCCCGATATCTACCTGAGTGATGTATTGGATTCATATGACACCAAAGCCCAGCGCGATTCCATCAAGGGGATCACGGAATCCTACACCCAGCGAAAAAATTTCAACCTGATGAATGTCAGGAAAGAAAGAACCAGTGATAAAAAACCGCAGATATACGACATTGAGAATTTTAACATCAGTTACTCCTATTCTGAAATTTTCCACCGTGATGTGGATGTGGAATATGACCTTCAGAAACGCTATACCGGTGCTCTTGGTTATAATTTTACCGTAAAACCCAAGAACGTCACTCCTTTTGCAAAATCAAAATTCCTTTCTAAATCCAAGGCTTTTGCCCTGATCAAAGATTTCAACTTCTATTACCTGCCACGGGCTTTTACCTTCCGTACAAACATGAACCGGGAATTCAACCAGAGGAAATTCCGGAATAAAAGTACAGGTATTGTTCCCATGGAGACTTTTTATTTTAAACGCTGGGATTGGTCGCGATTATACGATCTCAAATATGATTTTTCAAAGTCTCTGAAGGTCAGTTTAAATGCCAATGCCAATGCCTTTATTAACGAGCCCCCGGGACAAATCGACCGTTCTAACCGAAGCCAGGTCTGGGATGAGATTTTTTCTTTCGGAACCATGTCAAACTATACCCAGCAATTTAACGTCACCTGGGATATCCCCGTGGCAAAAATCCCCATGCTTGATTTTATCACCCTCACTGCAGGTTACCAGGCCAACTTCAGGTGGAATGCCAGCCCTATCTCCATTCAATCACAGTTCGCCAATACCATTGAAAATTCGAGCAATAAAGTACTCAACGGGGGATTGAATCTGGTTACCCTTTATAATAAAGTGCCCTACCTGAAGAAGATCAACACCAGTAGTCAGGCTGCCAATATCAGGGGAAACCAACCTTCTTCACCAAAAAACACGCCTCAGGTCAAGGATCCGAAAAACAAACAGGACAGCCTGAAAGATAAAAAACCGAAAATCAATATCGGTAAGATTTTATTGGATGGAACCTTGCGTTTTTTAATGGGTATAAGAACGGCAAAATTTTCGTATACCCAGGGCAACGGGACTTCTCTTCCCGGATTCATCCCTGAACCCGATGCGCTGGGAAATAACTGGTCGTCCAATGCACCCGGATTGGGATTTATTTTCGGCGATCAGAAGGACATTCGGGGCAAAGCCATCGACAAGGGCTGGCTAACCCTGGATACCATGCTGAATACAGCCTATAGTAATAAGTTCAATGAAAAACTGGACATCAGCATTTCAGTTGAGCCTATCAAAGACCTGCGCATCGAAATTAATGCCACCCGCACTTATTCCCGAGCGCATCAGGAATATTTCCGGGCCAATGCACAAGGGAATTTCCCAAGCGATCCATTATCTCCCATGGATATGGGAAGTTTCTCCATGTCCTATATCATCATCGGAACCTCTTTCGATAAAGAAAATGAATTCGGGCAATCGGTGACTTTCGAAAAAATGAAACAGATGCGACTTCAGATCGCCCAACGCTATGCTGCCATGAATCCGAATTACAATGGCCAGTTGGATTCGACCGGCTTCCCCATGGGATACGGAATGACTAACCAGGAAGTGCTTAATACTGCTTTCATGGCTGCTTATACGGGCAGGGATCCTTCCAACATAAGCCTGAACTGTTTCCCCAACATTCCCCTTCCAAACTGGAGAATTACGTATGATGGATTGTCCAAACTGAAAATATTTAAAAGTTTCCTGAGAACATTCACCCTTTCTCATGCTTACCTTTCAACCTATAACATCGGATCTTTTAATTCCAATATCCGCTTCCGTGAATTAGAAGGCTATCCTGTCGCCCTTGATAATGCCAATAATTTTATCCCCAAAAATCAGATCACTGTCATTACCATAACCGAGCAATTCAGTCCTCTGATCAAGGCCGACCTCGGGTTTATCAACAGCCTTCTGGCCAGCCTCGAAATGCGCCGTTCACGGAATCTTTCTTTCAGTTTTGCCAATAATCAGTTGACCGAAATCACATCCAATGAGTTCATTGTCGGACTTGGATACCGTTTCAAGGGTATTCGTTTGAATTTTTCCGGACTTTTTGGCGGAGGGAATAAAACCAAAACCAGTTCAGACCTCAACCTTAAACTCGATTTCTCTCTAAGAAAAAACAAAACAGTGCTTCGTAAAATCGATCAGGATGTTAACCAGGTATCCGTTGGACAGCAGGTCATGACCCTGAATTTTTCAGCCGACTATAACCTGAGCCAGAAGTTCAACATTCGTTTTTATTTTGATAAAATCATCAACACCCCATATGTTTCCAACCAGTATCGCACATCGAATACAAAAGGCGGGATTGCGTTGCGTTTTACCCTTTCCCAGTAATATCGAACTTCAATTTTTCAATAGCATCATTCCATAAGAAAAAAAGATGTATTTTTACCAAAACAATTTAACAATCATTTTATGAACGTTCCGGAAAATCTCAGGTACACTAAAGACCATGAATGGCTGAAAGTCGAAGGTGATCATGCCTATGTTGGCATCACAGATTTTGCCCAGCATGAATTGGGCGATATTGTTTTTATTGAAGTAGAAACAGTGGGTGAAATTCTTGAAAGACAGGAATCATTCGGAACCATAGAGGCAGTCAAAACGGTTTCAGACATGTTTATGCCAGTAGGTGGTGAAATTCTCGAATTCAACGAAGAACTTACCGCTAAACCTGAAATTATCAATCAGGATCCTTATGAAAAAGGCTGGGTGATCAAGATCAAAATGAACCATCCTGAAGAAGTTTCCGAACTCTTGGATCCTGCCCAGTATAAAGCACAGATTCAGGATTGACAAAGCTGAATCATCCTTAGCGTGCAACGGTTAACAATATTTCTGCAGAATAACTACCCGGCTATTCTTTGGGGGTTGGGTATTTTCCTGCTGACCAGTTTACCCGGGGGCATGCTCCCTGATATTCCAAAGTTTGTCGATCTTTTCCAACCCGATAAATTAGTCCATGTTTTCATTTTCCTGGTTTTCGTTTTTCTTTTACTCCGGGGATTTACCCGGGATGGAAATCCGGACATTATCCGTCAGCACGCGCTGGTCATTGGTCTGACCATTGCGGTTTCCATTAGTGGAATTACCGAAATCATACAGGCTTATCTGGTTCCCATGCGGGTGGCATCTCCCTATGATTTTATCGCCAATGTCATGGGCTGCCTTATGGGATGGGGAATCTATGCTTTTTATAAAAAAAAGCAATTAAACATGAGGAATTAAGAATGGAAAAAATCGTAAAGCATTTTTCCTTTTGATTTTCCGATTGTCTCCTCTAAAGATTCACGAGAAGCAAGCTTAATATTTTTCACCGATTTGAACTTCCAGAGTAATTTCTGGTTGATGGAATAACCGATACCGGGAATTCCCATGAGTTGCGGCGACATGGCAGCTTTCTCCCGGCGGCGGCGATGATGGGTAATCCCGAAGCGGTGGGACTCATCCCGCATCTGCTGAATAATCCTGAGGGTTTCTGATTTCTTATCGAGATATAATGGAAGAGGATCATTAGGGTAATAAATCTCTTCCAGTTTCTTTGCAATACCGATAATGGTCATTTTACCATTCAACTGAAGTTTCTCCAGGCTTCTGAGGGCAGCATTGAGCTGCCCCTTTCCCCCATCCACCACAATGAGCTGAGGCAAAGGCTTTTTTTCTTCCTTCAAACGTTTGTAACGGCGGTAAATGATCTCTTCCATGGAAGCAAAATCATCCGGACCTTCCACGGTTTTAATGTTGTAATGACGGTACTCGCTTTTATCGGGTCTGGCATGTTTAAAACAAACCATAGCAGCAACCGGATGGCTTCCCTGGATGTTTGAATTATCAAAACATTCTATATGAACCGGCAATTCCGTCATGCGGAGATCCTTCATCATGGTTTCCAGTATCCTTCGGCTTCGGTGTTCGGGATCCACGATTTCTTTCTGTTTTTCTTTTTCCGTCTGATAATATTTCACATTACGCTGAGAAAGATCCAGTAGCTTTTTTTTATCGCCTATTTTAGGAACGGTAAGCGTGACTCCAGGAAATGGGTAATCCAACGATAAAGGCAGGATGATTTCGGGGGATGCGCTCTCAAACCTTTGCCTGATTTCGGTAATGGCCAGGGCAAGAAGTTCCTGTGGGCTTTCATCAAGTTTTTTGTGAAGTTCGATGGTGTGAACCTGGATGATCGCGCCATTCATCACTTTCATAAAGTTCACGTAAGCCGATAAGCCTTCAGCAGCAATGGAAAACACATCGACATCATGGATGGAAGGATTCACAACTGTTGATTTGCTTTGATATTTTTCAACCAGCAAAAGTTTTTCTTTTATATAATGTGCCTTTTCGAATTCAAGCCTGTCTGCATACTCCATCATCAACTCGCGCAGTTGCCTTGCGACCATGCTGATATTACCCCTGATAACCTCTTTTATAGCCAAAATGGAATGATCATAATCCTCGGCCGATTGCAAGCCCTCACAAGGACCTTTACAATTGCCGATATGATATTCGAGACATACCCTGAATCTTCCTGACTGGATGTTCTTTGTGCTCAGATGCAGGGAGCAATTACGCAGGGGATATAACTGACGGCAGAGCTCGAGCAAAGTGTTCATTAATCTTACATTGGCATAAGGGCCAAAATAATCCGATCCGTCGCGAATCATATTCCGGGTAGAGAAAATTCTTGGGAAGGTCTCATTTTTTATACAGATCCAGGGAAAGGTCTTATCATCCTTTAGGGCTACATTGTAATGAGGCTGATATTTCTTGATCAGGTTGTTCTCCAGCAGTAAAGCGTCCTGTTCCGTTTCCACGACAATATATTTGATATCCGCGATCTTCCTGACCAGCATCTGAACTTTTCCACTGATGGAATTGATTTTTGCAAAATAGGAGCTGACGCGTTTTTTCAGATCCTTGGCTTTCCCGACATAAATGATCCTGTTCTTATCATCATAATACTGATAGACCCCCGGTTTGTGGGGTAGGTTCCTGACAATCGGCTCCAGTTGAGAGAAATATTTATTCAGTGCATGGGCCACGCTGATATCCTTGGATTATGCTTTCACAAAATTCAACAGCGTCTTTCACATCTTTTTCATCCGGATGCCCGAGGGTTTCTTCACGCAAACCGGCAAATTTTTCCAGCATGGGAATTCCGCTTGAGGCAAGCATTTTTGCAGCCGCTGCACTGAGTTCTCCCCGGCAATGGAAGAACCCTGCCATCTCTGCATTTCCTGCTGCCTCCCTGCATTTCTGAAGAATCCCGTTCAACATCTTTCTCATCTCAGGATCATCGCTAAGCGGATCCATGGCATGGGTCACAAATAGAGCGACAGCATGCTTTTCTGTCAGACGGGAAAGGAAATGGCGGGCTTGTTTTGCCGGACCGAATTGCCAGACCGGAAATCCTGCAAAAATCAAATCAAAATCAATTGGATCATCCACCTCATCCATTCTTATCAACATCTTTTGACAAGGAGCAACCTGAAACATCGCCTCGGCAATTTTTTTGGTATTTCCTGATTGCGAGAAATAAGTAATGAGTATTTTCAAGGGGTTTTCCATCCCTCAAAAATAGAAAAATTACCGGTTTATTGGTTTTCCTCCTGAATTATTCTTTCTGCCTAACCAGTGAATGGTATATCCCCAGCAACTTTTCAAAGGAATGCTCAATCCGGTAATGGGATGACTTCCCGAGATATGCACTTTTTTCTTTTCGGAGCTCCTCAGGATGTTCTATCCAGTAGTCAATCCTCTTTGACAGCACATCGATGTCATTGCCTGGAAAAAGAAAGCGTTCATCCAATGCAAATTGCGAGGTAGCACTTTTTTCGCTTTGGGCAATCAATACTGGAAGTCCGCATCCCATGGCCTCCAGAACGGTCATACACTCCACTTCTATCGTGGCAGCATGAATGTATAAATCGGCCAGGTTGTAATAATAAACCAATTCTTCCGGTGTCAAACAAAGGAAAACCGGAGGATTGGGCAAGGCTGATCCAAGATGCTGAAGTTTTTCTTTTATCGGACCTTCGCCAATAATATGAAGGCAAATCCTTTCACCATGCTTCGACCCTTTGATCGCCTGGATAATGGTATCATGATGTTTCTCAGGTGCCAGTCTGCCCACGGTAAGAATGATGAATTGACCTTTCAGGGAATCTGGCCTTTCCACCATCCGTGGTTGAAATATCGGTAAAAATCCATTTGAAATGATGGTGGTAGATGATTTTAAGCCATGACGTTTTAATTCCTCCTCAGCAAAAATGCTGGGACAAATCACCCTATCCGCTTTGTTGTAAATTGTTTTCATCCAAATCTGATAGCAATACCGGATAAAACCCTGGGAATGAATGCCGGCATTGATGGCTAAATGCTCCGCCTGTATGTGAAAGGTGGCAACAATCGGTTTTTTCAGTTTTCCAGCCATTCGCACTGCCTCTATCCCGAGCAGAAAGGGAAATTGAATGTGAACAATATCACAATCCCTGATGACTTTTTTCAATATCCTTCGGGACGGTAAAGCCAGGGGCGCCTGCATCCTTTTCATGATCCGTCTTACACCAATGGGATAGAAACGAGGAAAGATAATTTTTCCAGGCGCAGCCATACCGGTAGTCAATATGGATACATCATGATGATGAAGCCGGAGGAGATCGACAAAACGTCTTGTGGAAATTGTTGCCCCATTCTTACTGTCATCGTAAGAATCGATCACCATAAGAATGCACAAAGGCTTTTGGGAGAAGACGGTGTCGATCATCTTCGGAAAATCAGAAACAATCCTTTAGCAACTTGCATTTCCGGATCTCATTTTTCCCTTGATCAACAGAAACCTCTTCCAGGTATGGCCGTCCGACCCAGGTGCCTGTCCGGATAGTTCCTTTGATAAAATAAGTAAGTCCGGGTTTTACGTCTATCATGACAGCAGATTGTTCCTTAGCCACCTCAGCGGAGACTTTCAAAATACCGGGTTGTGCAAAATAAACCATATAGCTGCCATTATAAAGATGTATCGGGCAGATGGCGGTATCATTTGCCTTGACGGTATAATGAACGGCGCTGCCTCTGAAAGCAGAGGGTCTGAAAACATAAACCAAAGCCTTGCCTTCAGGAATAGCATTGACTTCCTCAAAGATAGTGGTGAGGTATTTCCCCTGAGAAAACACCATAAGCGGAAGGATGAGAATCAACGAGAAACAAATGAAAAATACTTTTTTACTTTTCATAATACAAAGTTTAAGTGAATTTTAAAGATAGTACTAATCAGATTTTATAAGTCCTAATAAACGGAATGTTTCCATGGTAATCGTTTTCCTTGCCAACGCAAAATCGCTGATCATTTTCTGATCCTTTGGTTCTATCAGGGTGGCGACAAAATAAACCTTTTCTCCAATCTGCAGAATCCCAACGAACCATCCGTAATTATTCCCATTGCGTATGGACCAGCCGGTCTTGCCACTGAGCATATATTCAGGTTTTTCTTCAATGACCATGATGGATTTTACCGATTTCATCACTTCGGGAGAGAACGAGAATTCTTCTTCATAAAACCTTTGTAAAAAATCCACTTGCTGTCTGGGGGTGATCCTGGAATCCCCTTCAAGCCAGAAGCGGTCGATGTTCTCAGCGTGAACATCCATGTTGCCAAAACGTATCAGATCCAGGTATCTTTTCATCCTAACCGGATTAATTTTTACTGCCAATTCCTGAAAACAAGGAACGCAGGAAAGACGGAAAGCTTCGCGAAGGGTCATGTCTTTATTCCAGTAAGAAAAACTCCGGGCTTTCCCATCCCATTTAAAAATATAACCGGTGTCAATGACTCCCGTTTGAAGACCGATCAAGGCATTGGGAATTTTAAAAGTGGATGCAGGAAGATAACCGCTATCCCAGACAGCCGGTTGATAGCCCAGCAATTCATTTTTTTCCCGGTCAACAATCAGGATACTGCCTTTCATCCCATGTTTTTCAAAAAGAGATCGGATTCCTGTGATTTCACGGATAAGCGGTTTTTCCTGAGCAATTATCTTTCCGGAAAATATAAAAATCTGCAGAAAGATCAAACTGAATATTTTAATCATGATTTTTTCTTCTTGTACTACCTACAAAGATAAAAACAAACTGATCAATATATGTAATGTCTTTATTTTTATCTTTTATTTTATACCTTGTATTTTGATATTATTGGTAATTTTGATCAATTTCATTCTAAATCGGATTGATCATGGCAATACCCACTTCCAGAACCAAAGAACCCGGCCTTATCACCGTGAACCAGAAAATCTGCACGGGCTGTGGAAAATGCGTGGCCGTCTGCAGCGATTTAAGTCTTGAATTGTATGAAGGGAAATGCCGTCCCAGCGGAAAAGGTGTATTCGGTTGCATCGGTTGTGGCCAATGTATGGCTGTATGTCCTGAAGACGCGATTTCAGTAAACGGTCGATTCCTGTCACCCGATGACCTCTTTCCGCTTTCTCCCCTCTCAGAATCCGCCGCCTATGATGCCTTGATGAAGTTGTATCACCGCAGGAGAAGCATCCGTAAGTTTAAAAACATTCCCGTGGAATACCTCCTGATAGAAAAGGTTATTAAAGCTGCTCAGTCAGCCCCCATGGGGCTTCCTCCTTCCGACGTGAACGTATTGATTCTTGATTCCAAAGAGAAGGTGAGGGGTTTTGCCGAAGATTTTTGCCGATATCTTGAGAAGATCAAATGGCTTTCTTCTTCCTGGTTTCTGACCCTGATGAAACCGGTTTGGGGAAAAGAGACCGACGAACTTTTCAGGAATTTCATGAGGCCACTCATCCATAAATACATCTCGTCTATGAAGGCCGGCGAAAATGTGGTGAACTATGATGCACCTGTAGCCATGTATTTCTATGGTTCCCCCTACTGCGATCCTGCCGATCCCATTATTGCCGCCACTTATGCCATGGTCGCCGCTGAATCCCTTGGCTTGGGAACCTGTATGCTGGGTGCCGTTCATCCATTTATTCAGAATGGAAAAGCGGCAAAAAAATTCAGGGAAAGACATGGAATCCGTTGTAAAAGTCGTGAGGGTTTATTCCTGATCATGGGCTATCCAAAAGCAGAATACCTGAAAGGGATTAGAAGAAGTTTCGCTTCAGTAAACTGAAATATCAGGATTTACGCATCCCATCCCATCCCTGGGCAACGATGGGAAGCTGTTTCCCGTCAGGGGTAATCATGGTGATTCCCTCTGAAGGATCCGTCATATGCCCGATGATGGAAATGCCTTCCACTGCTTTAATCTGCTCATAAGCAGTTTGTGGAATGCTAAAAAGCAACTCATAATCTTCTCCACCGCTGAGTGCCGTTATACTGGGAATTATTTTGAATTCCATGGCCAATTCACGGGTTTGTTCCTCTATCGGAATCTTTTCTTCAAACAGCCTGCAACCCACCCGGGATTGTTTACAGATATGCAGAATTTCCGAAGCCAGTCCATCGGAAATGTCGATCATGGCCGTTGGCTTGATTCCAGCTGACTGGAAAAGATTACGGATGTCGGTCCGGGCTTCCGGTCTGAGTTGACGGCCGATCTGGTAATCATAGCCTGAGAGTTCAGGTTGCATGTTCGGGTTTACTTCAAAGACTTTTTTCTCCCGTTCCAGGATAAGCAATCCCATGTATGCGGCGCCAAGATCACCCGTAACACAAAGTAAATCGCCTGGTTTTGCACCAGAACGGTATACAACTTCTTCTTTGGCAGCTGTTCCCAGTATAGAAACAGAGATCATCAGTCCTTTGGTACTTGAACTGGTATCTCCGCCCACCAGGTCAACTTTGTATTTTTCACAAGCCAGCAGGAATCCTGCATATAATTCATCCAGGGCTTCGACCGAAAAACGGCTGGAAACAGCGACAGACAGTGTTATTTGTCCGGGGATTCCATTCATGGCTGCGATGTCCGAAATATTGACGACTGCAGCCTTATATCCCAGGTGTTTGAAAGGCATGTAGGTCAGATCGAAATGAATCCCTTCTATTAAAAGATCTGTGGAAAACAATAGAGCCTTATCTCCGGCATCTATTACGGCAGCGTCATCTCCGGTTCCTTTCATGGTGGACGCTTGATAGATTTTTATGTTTTTAGTTAGCCTGTCGATCAGTCCGAACTCACCAAGGCTTTCCAGTGAAGTGAGCCTGCCGATATTTTCAACGGGGTTTTTCTCTTTTTTATCAAACATGCTTATGCTACAGATTACTGAATTTGATGCAAAGGTAATAAGTTCCTGTTTGTTACTGGGCAAGCATTTTTTTTCGATACTTCTCATAAATAGGTATTCGAATACCTGAATTATTGTATCTTTGTCTGAAATTTTGTTATCAGCAATTGCTGTGGCATGAAAAATGAGTAGATTTGTTCTAAATTATCTTATTCATGGAATCCGAAACCAATAAAATTCTGGATGAAGTTACCGGAAGTGATTACAAATACGGCTTTGTCACAGATATTGAAACGGAATTTGCACCCAGGGGATTGAGCGAAGATACGATTCGATATATTTCGCAAAAAAAGAATGAACCTGAATTCATGCTGGAGTTCCGACTGAAAGCTTTTCGTCACTGGCTTACCATGACCCTACCCGAATGGGCTCATCTTTCAATTGTTCCCATTGATTTCCAGGACATTATTTACTATGCAGCCCCTAAAAAGAAAAAGGAACTTGACAGCCTGGATCAGGTTGATCCTGAATTGCTTGCCACATTCACCAAACTGGGTATTTCGCTGGAAGAACAGAAAAAACTATCCGGGGTGGCGGTAGATGCGGTCATCGACAGCGTTTCGGTTAAAACTACTTTTTCCGAAACCCTTTCCAAATACGGGATCATATTTTGTTCCTTCAGCGAAGCGGTACAGAAACACCCGGAGCTGGTGAGGCAATATATGGGATCTGTGGTTCCATACACCGATAATTTCTTCGCCGCATTGAATTCTGCTGTATTCAGTGATGGTTCATTTTGCTATATCCCCAAGGGGGTCCGCTGCCCGGTTGAATTATCCACCTATTTCCGGATCAATGCAGCCAATACCGGACAGTTTGAAAGAACCCTTATTGTTGCTGATGAAGGGGCATACGTCAGTTATATGGAAGGTTGCACTGCTCCCCAGAGGGATGAGAATCAGCTCCATGCGGCCATTGTGGAGATCGTGGCCATGAAGGATGCAGAGGTCAAATATTCAACCGTTCAGAACTGGTATCCTGGAGATAAAAACGGGCTGGGAGGAATTTTCAACTTTGTGACCAAGCGGGGCATCTGTAAAGGAAGTAATTCAAAGATCAGTTGGACCCAGGTGGAAACGGGTTCAGCCATAACCTGGAAATACCCGAGTTGCATACTGCTTGGCGATAATTCCGTAGGTGAATTTTATTCCGTTGCCGTCACCAATAATCATCAGCAGGCGGATACCGGAACCAAGATGATACATCTGGGGAAAAACACCAAAAGCACCATTGTTTCCAAGGGAATCTCTGCAGGTAAAAGCAATAATTCCTATCGCGGTCTGGTACGCGTATTGAAAAACGCCGTCAATTCAAGAAATTACAGCCAATGCGATTCTTTGCTCCTGGGTTCCAACTGCGGAGCCCATACTTTTCCTTACATTGAAGTCGGTAATAAGTCATCCATCGTTGAACATGAGGCCACCACTTCAAAAATCAGCGAAGATCAGCTGTTTTATTGCCAGCAAAGAGGCATTGGGATGGAAAGCGCCATTGGCCTGATCGTCAATGGATATGCCAGAGAAGTATTGAAACAGTTACCCATGGAGTTTGCGGTGGAAGCACAAAAACTGCTCTCGATCAGCCTTGAAGGGAGTGTGGGATAAGTGATAAGTGATAAGTGATAAGTGAAAAGGGAAAAGTGAAAAGTGAAAAGTGAAAAGTGAAAAATTGACTTTGAATAAATATTAATTCCTGCATTTTTGCATTCTTGAATTTGTGCATTGATACATTAAGGAGTAAAATAAAACAAGATGTTATTATCAATCAAAAATCTGCATGCCTCCGTTCATGGAAAAGAAATCCTGAAGGGGGTGTCTCTGGAAGTGAGTAAAGGAGAGGTCCATGCCATCATGGGGCCAAATGGAACCGGAAAGAGCACCCTGGCTTCAGTGATTGCCGGCCGTGAAGTATTTGATGTCACTTCTGGCGAAATCCTCTATCTGGGTAAAAATCTCCAGAAATTATCGGTGGAAGAACGAGCCCGTGAAGGGATTTTCCTGGGGTTTCAGTATCCCGTGGAAATTCCAGGGGTTAGTATGACAAATTTCATGCGGACAGCGGTTAATGAAACCAGAAAATACAAAGGACTGGATCCGCTTAGTGCAGGGGAATTCCTCAGGGTGATGGAAGAGAAGAAGAAACTGGTGGAAATCACTTCCAACCTGACCAGCCGTTCGGTGAATGAAGGATTTTCGGGCGGTGAGAAGAAAAAGAATGAAATTTTCCAGATGGCCATGCTGGAACCTACGCTTGCCATTCTTGATGAAACCGATTCCGGACTTGATATTGATGCCTTAAGGATCGTTGCCAATGGGGTGAATAAACTTCGCAAGCCCGACAATGCTTTCGTGGTCATCACTCATTACCAAAGGCTGCTCGATTATATTATACCCGACTTTGTTCATGTGCTTTTTGAAGGCAGAATCGTGAAATCGGGAGGGAAGGAACTTGCCCTGGAACTGGAGGAAAAAGGTTACGACTGGATAAAAAAGGAACAGGAGGCGTAATGCAGACCGATTTGAAAGACAGCATTACCAGAGAACGCATGGTGGACTTATTCGAGACCCATCGTGGGCTGCTCACTATGCATGAAAGCAGGATGATGTCCGGAATTCGGGAAAATGCCCTGAACACTTTTAAAAAAACCGGTTTCCCGCATACAAAAATGGAATCCTGGAGGCATACCGACTTAGGCGAAAGTATGGGGATGAGTTATAAATATTATTTTCAGCCTTCAGGGGATAGTGATGTCCAGAAAGTCTTCCGCTGTAACATTCCCCATCTTGATACCGCGATCATGGGTCAGCTGAACGGATGGTTTGTCTCCAAAGATGTACCCCTGATCGAGCTAGGCAATGGAATGATCATGGGAAGCCTGATGGAGGCGAAAAAGAAATACCCCGCCCTGGTTGAGAGGCACTACAATTCCCTTTCAGGAAATCATCAGGATGGATTTACTTCCCTGAATACGGCTTTTGCCCTGGACGGTGTTTTTATCTACGTGCCAGAAGATGTGAAAAGCCCGAAACCAGTTCAATTGATCAATGTCATCCATCATGATGAAAACATTTTCCTCCAGTCGAGAAACCTCATCATCATCGGAAAAAACGCGAAACTTACCCTGGTTCACTGTGATGATTCTTATAACCAGCAAGCGAGTTTTTCCAATATCGTGACAGAAATATTCCTGGGTGAAAATGCATTCCTTCATCATTATAAACTGCAAAACCTGAACAACAGTACTACCCTGATCAATTCCGTCAATTTTGAGCTGAGTCAGGCTGCAGGTCTTGAATCCCATTATATATCCCTTAACGGTGGGCTGCTGAGAAACAATATTCATGTCATGTTCAATGGAAAAGAAGGGAATGCTGATATTTACGGTTTATATCTTATGGATCGTAAGCAGCATATCGACAACCAGGTTTACATTGATCATGCTTCCCCTGCCTGTACTAGCCGTGAAACATTCAAAGGCATTCTTGATGAGCATGCCCATGGGGTATTCAACGGTCATGTCATGGTGAGAAGAGATGCAGGTAAAACCGATGCCCGTCAAAGCAATAAAAATATTTTGCTGACTGATACAGCAAAAGTAAATTCCAAACCCTTTCTGGAAATCTATAATGATGATGTGAAATGTTCCCATGGATCGACTACCGGACAACTTGATAAGGATTCGATGTTCTATCTGCGACAGCGAGGTATCGGGGAAGAAAGCGCCCGGATGTTGCTCATGTTTGCTTTTGCTGACGAGATCATCCGGAAAATAGAGATTCCCCAGCTTCGTCAGCGCATCGAAGACATGGTTAAAAAACGTTTGCAGGGAGAACTCCAGATCTGCGAGCAATGCGTATTGCATTGCAGTTCCCCGGAACAACCCATCGAGTTTCAGATAGACCTCAGTAAAATATAAGACAATTTTTGGCGTTAGGATTTCGTATTTGTTGTTTTACTGTTGTCAAAAAACTGCCTGTCTTTAATGCCAAAATCTATCCTTCCCTTCCTTATTTTTCTTAGTCTTAGCCTGAAAACCTTTGCCATTTACGATGTCAGTGATAACTGTAAAAAAGCCTGGATGCTTTTAATGGATCTCAAGATTGACCAGGCAAAAAGCTTGGTTGCGGATGAAATTAAGCGGACCCCGGATAATTATTATGCTTATTACCTTGACCAGACCTGTGATGTATTTAAACTGATCATCAATTCCAGCGATAAGGAGTATAAAGCATTCCTTGAGAATTACGAGAAAAAGAGAAAAATTATGGACGGGAAGGATGAAGGCTCTCCCTATTACCTCTCTTGTTCCGCGGAAATGGAACTGCAGGTAGCCGTTTTCAGTGTCATGCGCGGGTCCCAGTTCACAGGTATAAAGAAAGGGTATGCAGCATACAAGGATTTATATGGCAACCTGAAAAAATTCCCCCAATTCAAACCGAACCGTAAGCTCGATGGCTTCTTTAATGTGGCGATTGCAAACCTGCCTCCTTTTGTGAAATGGGCAGTTTCGGCCTTCGGCGTGAAAGTCGATATTAAATACGGTTTTAAAACGCTGTTTGAGAATTATCAGATGGAAAAAAATATTCCGGGGATAAATGCGGAATCTGCCTTGTATATCATTCTTGCATCTAAAATCAATAAAACGCCGGAAATGCTGTACGATTTTATGAAATCACTCGATACCAGCATTGCCCAAACCTTTATGCATCAGTATTTCAAAGCCAATGTTGCATACTGGTGCGGGAAGAATGAGGAAGCCATCAGGACATTGCAGCAATCCAGGCATCATGATAACGAGATTGCGGATATCATATACAGCTACATGATGGGTAAAATGTTACTGAGAAAAGGAGATCCGAAAGCAGAGTTTTATTTAGCAAGGTACCTGAGCCATCTGGAAAAAAAAGAATACCTCAAGGAAATAAATTATAGCCTGGCACTATTCTATCTGCTTAATGGTGACCGGGCAAAATACAATAAATATTGCGAAATCGTTCGCACCAAAGGAATGGATATGAATGAACGCGATCGCGAAGCTTTATATGATGCCGGGCTTGACTATTCCCCTGATGTGAACCTTGTAAAAGCACGATTATCGATGGATGGCGGGTATATGGATGCTTTTTTAAAGGCCATGAATGCCTTCGAGTCCTCTCATGCAAAGGTTCCGGCTTATGAAATGGAATGGCATTTTTTAAAAGGCCGGTATGCAGTCTTAACAGGAAATAATAACCTGGCCATGGCGGAATTCAGAAAAGTAATCGAGTCAGGAGAAAATCAGCATTATTATTTTGCCTGTGAGGCGGCCTTAAGGCTTGGGGAAATTTATCAGAAACTGGGACAAAAAGAGCAGGCAAAAAATTGTTATAAAAAATCCCTCAAGCTCTATCAGAAAGAGTACTATGAATACATTGAAGACAAGGCAGTTAAAGCCATGAACAGTCTTTGAAAACAGGACATTTAGAAATAAACGGGTTCACAGATATTAAAACAGATCCAGATGCACATTGTCATTGCCATTGATTCGTATAATGATGCCAACGGGGGTACCATTGCTACCAAAAGACTTGTTGAAGAACTCAGGACACGGGGTCATAAAATAACCATTATTAGCGCCATACATGAGGATCCTTCGGATGCGGACTTCCATAAGATTCCGGGTTTTATTCTTCCCGGAGCGGAAGCATCACAGGAGAATATGAAATTTCTTTTTGGCAGGAATGATAGAAGAGTTTTTAAACAAGCCATAAAAGATGCCGATATCGTTCAGGTTCAATTTCCATTTCTGATGGCCCTGGGTATTGTAAAAACTGCCAAAAAATTAAATAAGCCTGTTGTTGGAGCCTTCCATGTTCAGCCACAGAATATCATGGCTGCCATGGGAAAAACAAGTAAAATGCTGGAACGGATTTTCTGGTATTCATTTAAATACTTTCTGTTTAATCGTGTTGACATCATTACCTGTCCTTCGAATTTTGCCGCTGACCTATTAAGATCAGAGGGAATTAAGGCAAAAATGTTTCCGATTTCAAACGGCATACCTCATGAATATTACAAGGACCATTGTATAAGACCGGAATGGTTTGGCGATAAACTCGTATTGCTGAATATTGGTCGTCATGCTTCAGAAAAACGGCAATCTCTGTTGATCGAAGGCGTTAAGCGTTCAAAATATGCTGATAAAATCCTGCTGATTCTTGCCGGCAGGGGTGAAATGTCGGAGACCTTGAAGGAAAAGGCAAAGGAACTACCGGTCAAACCGCGCATTGAATATATCAGTGCGGATGATAAGTTTCTATTCCTGAATACCGCTGATTTATTCGTACATTCTTCTGTTATAGAACTTGAAAGCCTGTCATGCCTCGAAGCCATAGGATGTGGATTACCATGTATGGTGAGTGATTCAAAATACTCGGCAGCCCCCCAGTTTGCCCTCGATGAAAGGTTTATATTCACTGCCGATGATTCTGAAAATTTAGCCGGAAAGATAGATTATTGGTATGAGAACAGAAATGAGCTTCGAAGCAAGGAATTAAAAGAAAAGGTATTGAAAGAAGCAGAGCAGTATCGTTTTAAGAAGGCCGTGGATGATTACGAGTCATTCATCCTGGAAGTAACCGGAAAAAAATGAAAATCGAACAGGTTCGCCAGCAACAAATTCCCATGGAATCGGTGTATCCCATCACCGTCAGTGCGGATTATCCTTTTATCAGAACAGATTCTTTCTTTCTTTTTTTCTCACATATTGCCTATACGATGTTCTATCTGGTATTAGGCATTGGGTTTTTCCGGATCCTTGGAAGCCACCATGTTTATGGCAGGGAAAACCTCCGGTCGCTGAAAAAGAAAGGCTTTATCAGTGTGGCTAATCATTGTCATATTTTTGATACCGTGCTCACGGGGGTGGCATTCCTTCCCCGCCGGCCGTGGTATGCATCGGTTCAGAGGAATTTCGAAGCACCCTATTACCGGAAAATGTTCCGGATTCTGAGAGGGTTTCCGATTCCTGACGGAGTTTTCGGGCTGCGTAAAATCATGAAACCGGTAATAAATGCGGTGGAACAGGGAAAAATTGTGCATATGTTTCCTGAGGAAGAACTCTGGCACCTATACCAGGATGTTGATTATTTTCAAAAAGGAGCATTTTTCCTGGCTCATTATGCCCATTGCCCGGTGGTTCCCATGGTTCACCTTTTTAAACCAAGAACTTTCTTTGGAAAAACCTTATCCGGGGAAATTCTTTCTATCAAAACGATTATCGGTGAACCTGTCTATCCCCGGAAACCTGTAGAAGATGGAAAAGGAGCAGACCATGAATCCGTCCAGGAAATGAGTGATCAGGTCCAGCATTGGATGAAATCTGCACTGGATAATTATCATCAGCGGAATTGAGTACCTTTGCTTTTTTAGTTGACTTTTAATGCTGAGAATGATGCCTTTCCAAATCGATAAAATACGTGCTGACTTTCCTATCCTTGATCAGCAAATATACAAGCGTCCGTTGGTATATTTCGACAATGCCGCCTCCACCCAGAAACCTAAACAGGTGATCGATGCCATCAGAAATTATTATGAACAGGATAACTGCAATATTCACAGGGGCGTCCATTACCTCAGTGTCAAGGCTACTGAAGCCTATGAAGAGGCCAGAAGGGAAATAAGGGAATTTATCCATGCCGGGAACACCCATGAAATTATTTTCACCAAAGGAGCCACCGAATCCTTGAACCTGGTCGCTTCATCTTTCGGGAAACGGTATATCAAACCCGGTGATGAAGTGATCACCTCCATCATGGAACATCATTCAAATTTTGTTCCCTGGCAACAGATGTGCATGGAACGGGGGGCGCAGTTAAGGATTGCGGGGATCCATGAAACCGGTGAACTGGATCTTGATGAACTGAAATCCCTGATCAATGAAAAAACCAGGCTGATCGCCCTGACTCATGTCTCCAATGTGCTGGGCACCATCAACCCGGTGGAAGAGATCATCGCTTTTGCCCATCAGCATCAGGTACCGGTACTTATTGACGGAGCCCAGGGGGTATCCCATTTACCGGTAGATGTACAAGCCATGGATTGTGATTTTTATTGTTTCTCCGGCCATAAGATGTATGCTCCGATGGGTGTGGGAGTGCTCTACGGCAAGGAAAAATACCTGGAAGCCTTACCGCCATACCAGCTTGGAGGGGAAATGATTAAGGATGTATATGTGGATCATACCACGTTTAATGAACTTCCTTATAAATTCGAAGCCGGAACTCCGAACGTGGAGGGAGTGATGGGACTGCGGGCATCAGTGCGTTACCTTCAATCGCTGGGCATGGAAAATATTGCAGCCTATGAGAACACTTTGCTGGACTATTCCACTGAGAAATTATCCCATATACCAGGAATGCATTTTTATGGAACTGCAAAACATAAAGCCAGCCTGATATCTTTCCTCATTGGTGACATTCATCCTTATGACGCAGGAATGATCATTGATAAAATGGGAATCGCTGTTCGTACCGGTCACCATTGTGCCATGCCACTCATCAACTTTCTGAAAATCCCAGGAACCGTCAGAGCATCCTTTGCCTTTTATAATACCATCGAAGAAATTGATCGCCTCTATGAAGCCATATTGAAAGTGAAGGAGATGTTCCGATAAGTCCATTAAAGTGAAAAATGAAAAGTGAAAAATGAAAATAGCAGAAATTGAAAATGAGATTATTGATGAGTTTTCGGCTTATGACGATTGGCTTGACAAGTATTCCCTGATCGTGGAAATGGGAAAATCCCTTCCTGTGATAGAAGAACAATATAAAACTGATCAGTATATCATTTCAGGTTGTCAGTCAAAGGTATGGCTTCATGCCAGCTACCATGACGGAAAAATTTTCTTCACTGCCGACAGTGATGCCATCATAACCAAGGGAATTGTCAACCTGCTGATCCGGGTGCTTTCAGGTCATACCCTGGATGAGATCCTGGATGCGAAACTTGAGTTTATTGATATCATCGGATTAAAAGAACACCTATCCCCCACACGCAGCAACGGACTCAGCAGCATGGTGAAGCAGATGAAACTGTATGCCCTGGCTTTCAAGGCAAAAATGGCCTGAAAAACCGGATCAGGATTGACCCGGTTTGATATATTCCTGCAAAGTCCTGACGTACTTTTCAAAAGCATCGATTCCCAGGGATGTTATTTTACAGCTCGTACAGGGAACTTTTCCCCTGAATGATTTCCTGATTTTCAGATAACCCGCTTCCTTCAGTTTGTCAAGCTGTACGCTCAGGTTTCCGGCTGAGGCGCCTGTTTTTTCGCGGATAAAGACAAAATCGGCCTCATCTGTACCTATCAGGATCGACATAATTGCCAAACGTAACTGAGCGTGCAGCAATGGATCGAGTTCTTTATACATGGGATTTCTCTTTTTGAACAAGGAGATGACCGGGGATAATGAATCCGAAAATAGCTGAAATCGCAAGAACCAACTGCTGTATTTCCTGAAGGTTAGGATAATGAACTCCGGCGATCAGTATAAAGGTCGCCATCCAGCAAACCACCCCACCCCTTGAAAGGGGCTTGAAATCATAAGCTTTTCCAGAGACAAATAAAGCGAAACCATACAGGCACAGCATGAAAGGGGTCATGAAGTCCCAGTGCGACCAGCGAAGAAACTCAAAGGAAGGAGCAAAATTCCGGAAGGCCGGCATAGTCAGGATTGTCGTGCTCAGCATCCCGGCAATGACCGTCAGGATAGAGACCGAAAAAGCAATCCATACGAAATCCATGATCTTATCAATGTACGTTTTCACCAGCTGTTGCTGCTTCATTTTTTTTACCAGTTTCCAGTGAATGGGTGCCCCGATTAGCATGAAGCACCAGAGAATATAGGAGAAGTATTTTGTTTCTCCGGGCAGGCTGAGTAACAGGATAAGAATGAGCAGGCTGATTACCGCGACAAGGTATCCCCACAATAGAAATATATGGCCCATTCCTTTTTGAAGGTTGTTTTTTGCTGAACTGATCATTTGGTTGATCAAATCCAGGCTTTCTTTTTCTGAAAATTTTGTTTCCATAATAATTTATTTTAATAAATAGGTTGCAAATATAAACAAGTTTATAATATAAACCAAATATTTTCTGAAATATTTTTAATATGTCCTGTCAGGCCTGATGTGGTTGATTCAGCTAATTATTCTTAACTTTGTCTGAACTTTATGGTATCTTAACTGATATAAAAACAGAAACTAATTCTAATGTCTTATTTACCAATGTCCAACATTGTCAATCCCCTTGAACCCAAAGTGATCGCCGCCCTGAAATCGGTGTTCGATCCCGAGATACCGGTTAATATTTATGATCTCGGCCTGATCTATAAATTGCAGATCAGCGAAGAAAACAATGACATCCGCATACTGATGACCCTGACCACACCCAATTGCCCGGTCGCAGAAGATATTCCAGGTCAGGTACAGGAGGCCGTCAGCCGGGTAGAGGGGGTGGGAAAAGTCAAGGTTGAACTGACTTTTGAGCCCCCCTGGGATAAGGATATGCTTTCTGAAGATGCTTTGCTTGAGCTGGGACTGCTATAGTTTTTATTGCTAAATTTGCAAACCATTTTCAGGCATCATGCTATGTCGTCAATCTTCGGACCCTTACTAACCGCAATATCTTTCCCTTCGGACCTTAAAAAGCTGAAACCTGAAGAGCTTCCTCCGCTTTGTCAGGAAATCCGTCAATATATTATTGAGGTGATGTCGGAACATCCAGGTCATCTGGGAGCAAGTCTCGGAGCAGTGGAACTCGCAGTCGCCCTGCACTATGTCTATGATGCTCCTTTCGACAAGATCATATGGGATGTGGGTCATCAGGCCTATGCACATAAAATTCTGACCGGAAGGAAGGACCGGTTTTCCGGGATCCGTTCCTATAACGGTATCAGTGGTTTCCCAAAGATGGCGGAGAGCGAATATGATGCTTTTGGGGTGGGTCATTCCTCGACTTCCATTTCTGCCGCCCTGGGGATGGGGATAGCCGCCAGGCTAAGCGGAGAAAAAAACAGGCATCATGTCGCTATCATCGGAGATGGTGCCATGACGGGCGGAATGGCCATGGAAGCGCTGAACAATGCAGGGATCTCCAACGCCAACCTTTTGGTGATTCTAAATGACAATCAGATTGCCATTGACAAAAATGTGGGCGCCATCAAGGATTATCTGGCTGATATCGTCACCTCAAAAGCCTATAATAAAATCAGGGACAAGATATGGCTGCTGATGGGGGGAGGTACAAAGTACGGCAAAAATTCCCGGGCTATCGTGAAACAACTCGGGAATGCCATCAAGGGGACTCTGCTCAAGCCAAGTAATCTCTTTGAGGCCTTTAATTTCCGCTATTTCGGCCTCATCGATGGAAATGATGTCGTCCGGATGGTTAACATCCTGAATGATGTTAAAGATATTCAGGGACCGAAAATTTTACATGTCCATACAGTAAAAGGGAAGGGGTTTGAAAAGGCGGAAAAAGACCAGACCATTTATCATGCTCCGGGGACATTTGATAAAAATACCGGTAATATCAAAGAAGATAAGTGTCATGGAATGGCGCCCAGGTTTCAGACTGTCTTTGGCAGAACCATCATTGAGCTGGCCGAAAAAAATGAAAAAATCCTTGGTATCACCCCGGCTATGTCCACCGGATGTTCCCTCAATTTGATGATGGGTAAAATGCCTGAACGGACTTTTGATGTCGGGATCGCCGAACAGCATGCAGTGACTTTCTCTGCCGGACTGGCCGCATCAGGTTTTATCCCTTTCTGTAATATTTATTCCACGTTTATGCAAAGGGCTTACGACCAGATCATCCATGATGTAGCCCTGCAGAAGCTCCATGTGGTCTTTTGCCTTGATCGCGGTGGACTGGTCGGGGAAGACGGAGCCACCCATCACGGCGCTTATGATTTATCCTATCTCCGCTGTATTCCCAACATGATCGTTGCTTCCCCTATGAATGAGCAGGAACTCAGGAATCTGATGTTCACCGCCCAGCTTGACCAGATGGGACCCTTTGCGATTCGTTATCCCAGAGGAAGAGGTGTGATGTCCCTTTGGAAAACGCCTATGGAAGAGATACCCCTTGGGAAAGGCAGAATGATACGCGAGGGAAAAGATCTCGCTGTTCTGAGTATCGGCCCCGTAGGAAATACCGCACTGAAGGTGTGTGAAGATCTGGACTCTTCAGGAATATCTGTGGCCCTGTATGACCTTAGGTTTTTAAAACCCCTGGATGAAAATCTGCTACATGATGTTTTCAGGAGGTTCTCTAACATCATCACCGTTGAGGATGGTTCCTTGATGGGAGGAATGGGCGCTGCCGTTTTAGAGTTTATGGCTGATCATGGCTATACGGCTAAAATAAAGCGTCTGGGTATCCCTGACAGGTTTATTGAACAAGGCAGCGTGGCCGAACTGCATCATGAATGCGGCTTTGATGAAGCAGGAATACGATCAGCCATTGTATCCATCTTATGCCCTTCCTTTCTTCCCGACTCAAAAGAAAAAATATAGCGGAAATCATCTTTCATACTGACCATGAACCAATGCTCAGCTTTTGCCGTCCGGATAGCCTCCTCAGCCCCCTGAACATAGGCATATTCCCTGACGGCATCATCATGGATAAGCAGAATTTTTAATGAAGGCCGGGGATTGGTAGCGGCGTATTGAATCATCGGGATATCCCCGTCGGAATTGCCGATCACGATCAGAGGCTTTTTCCCGATATGGTGGTAAAGGCTTTCGGCTTTACCCGATTTCCAACATGCTGTACGGATCTCCTCCGTCCTGAGGATGTCTTTACGAAGGGTATCAAACCTCAGCTGATACGTCGTTCCTATGATTCGCTCTGAGGGCACTCGACAAGTCCTGGCGACAATCCTGACAAAATCCAGATCGCTTCCGGAACATATGAAATTTTTCACCTGATGGGAGTCAAAAAATCGTAACAATTCAAGCATGGGCTGATATATGCAATCTTGATAGCGTGCTTTCAGCCGGGGATGTCTGGCAGTGTTGTACCAGGCCGTCACCAAAGTGTCATAAACTGCAGGAGAAGAGATAAAACCAGGGAGGGTTTGCGAAAAAACCTTTTGAAGGTAATCCGGCATTTCGATCATGATCGTTCCGTCGAAATCAAAAACGGCAATCCGGTCAGCCGTGTCCGTAAAAAGAAAAGAATGGGGATCGCTGATCTGCTGGATATAACGGATAATGGCTTCTTTCACCGGAGTATTGTTCCAGGAAGGAAGCGGATCCACAACGGGCAGCATGGTCTGGTTGATACAGCCTGGTTGTAGCAACAACATTAAAAAAAAAGGAAGAAATTTTCTCATAAGATGGTAAACTTTGGTTTTAACCGCATAAATGTAAGCCTCTTTCCCGGAATAAAAAAGCCACTATGTTTTTGTAAAATACAGTGGCTTTAATCATTGAAACCAGTGACCCCGAAGGGACTCGAACCCCCAACCAACAGAACCGGAATCTGCCATTCTATCCAATTGAACTACGGGGCCAATACGCATGCAAAGATAAGATTTTTAACTTTTACTTTTTATTGCGAATTGTTTACCTTTGAATTTATAATTCATTCTAAATATTATGCATCATGTCAGAACATATTTTGGATAAAGTTGGCGCTGGTGTCGCCACAGGAAAAGCCTTACAGGAAATCTTCCGCATCGCCAGGGAAAACCGGTTTGCCCTTCCCGCCGTAAATGTCGTCGGGACAAACTCCATCAATGCCGTCATGGAAGCAGCCCGAACGGTGAATTCCCCGGTGATCATTCAATTTTCAAACGGGGGAGGCATTTTTGTGGCAGGGAAATCCCTGAAAAATGAAAATGAACGCGTGGCCATCAAAGGTTCGATCTCTGGGGCCCAACATATTCATGAGGTTGCGGAACTTTACGGCATTCCCGTGATCATCCACACCGATCATGCCGCCAAGAAATTGCTGCCCTGGATAGACGGATTGCTGGATGCCGGGGAAAAACATTTTAAACAACACGGGAAACCCTTGTTTTCTTCTCATATGCTTGACCTTTCGGAAGAACCCCTTGAGGAAAACATTGAGATATGCAAACGCTACCTGGAACGCATGAGCAAAATAGGTATGACCCTGGAGATCGAACTCGGCGTTACAGGCGGAGAAGAAGATGGAGTGGACAATACCGGGATTGACAGTTCACGGCTGTACACCCAGCCCGAGCATGTTGCCCTGGCTTATGAAACCCTGAAGAGTGTCAGTCCGGACTTCACCATCGCAGCCTCTTTCGGGAACGTTCATGGGGTATATAAACCCGGAAATGTTAAACTGGAACCTATCATCCTTCATAATTCACAGGTCTATATCCAGAAGAAATTCCACACTGAACCCAATCCGGTTAATTTTGTTTTCCATGGAGGATCGGGTTCAGAACCTGAAAAAATCAAAGAAGCCATTTCCTATGGCGTAGTAAAAATGAACATTGACACCGATACCCAATGGGCTTACTGGGAGGGAATTCTTCAATATTACAGGAAAAACGAAGCTTATCTCCAGGGACAAATAGGCAATCCCGAAGGGGATGACAAACCCAATAAAAAATTCTATGATCCCCGGGCCTGGTTGAGAGAAGGAGAAAAAACAATGGTGGAACGCCTGAAAATCGCTTTCACTGACCTGAACTGCTTAAACAGAAACTGAAAAAACTCAGCACCTCACCAGCTCACTAACTCACCAGCTTCCTAAAACCCCTGTCCTGCCGCTAACGTTTCCTTTGGATGTATGCTCAGCACCGGAATAGGGGAATGGTTCACCGTCTGATGGGCAAATGGCCCCATGAAAATATTGGCCGTGGTCGTCTCCTGCTCTGTCATAATGACAATCAGATTGACATTCATAGCTTTGGCATACTGAATGGTGCTATCAGAAATGTTTTCCGGTTCGAGATAATCAACGACATGGGCAACTCCTTCTGTTTCCATATGTCTGGCCACCTGAGAGGCATAAAGATCCACATTCTGTCGTACATCCTTGATTTTGGAAGTATATAGTTTCAGAATGATGATTTCTGCTCCGTGATGCTTGGCCAGATAACCGGCCAGGGAAGCCTTTTGCCTGGTTTCCATCGTAGAGTCAATGGGCAAAAGAATGCGGCTGAGTGGCCGTTTAATGTCAATGCCCCCACGGATGGTAAGTACCGGACAGGGGCTGTCAGCCACAATTTTATTGGCGTTGCTGCCTGCCCAGAACTCTTCAAAACCAGAAGCCCCGTGAGTTCCGACTACAATCATCAGGGCATTGCTTGCCTTGGCTTCAGCAGTGACCTCCCGATAAATTTTCCCCTGACGGATTTTAAATGAAATATTATTGTCAGGAAGTTCAGGTTTGTACTTCGCAATCAATTCATGAAAAGCTTTTTGTACCTCACCCTGGGAAACTTCCTTGGTGCCGGCAAATTTTTCTTTTTCTGCCGAAGTTTTATTGACCCATAACAGGATCAGATCCTGTTTGCAATGCTGTGCAATGGAAAGGGCATGCAGGAAAGCATTGATGGAACATTCCGAAAAATCAATGGCTACGACGATGTTGCTCATGGCTAATGGATTTAGTTAATATCCTTGGGTAACTGTATCTGATCTTCAGTAATAAAAGCATTGGGAAAATCCATGGAAATTTTGTTTAAAAAATACTGGGCATCCAGCCTGCTGCGAAAATCACCCACCCTGACCCGGTAATTCGGAGATTTATACGACAGATAGGCTTCTACTTCAGGGTATCTTGTCCTGAATTCCTCCTGCATGGCCTGAGCCTGAATCTTGGCATTATTGCCCGAATCAAAAAATAATTGTATCCTGAAACCCTCAATGCCTGTTTGTTTCTGATTGATCTCTATATGTTTCCTGACCAGGATTTCCACCCTCGGATCCTGGATAACTTCAATTTTCCCGTTTGCCGTCTTGATTTGCTGGCTATAGGAAAGCAAAGTAAAAACAACCATCGCTGTCAGGGTTAAGGTCAGGCGGGCAATATTTCCCGTAGGGTTCATACCAATCTGAAATTTTCCTGTGGATGTACACTGAGCACCGGTACCGGCGACTGGTTAATCAGTTGCTGTGCCTGTGCCCCCAGTAAAATATTCACGGGCGTTTCCTGTTCCGTCATGATACTGATCAGATCGGCTTCTACGCTGACGGCATAAGCAGTCAGGGCCTTGGTCAGATCATTCGCAATGATTTCGTCCTGGATAAACCTGATATCATGGGAATGAAGATAAGAAGAGGCTACCTGAGCATATTTTTCCGTGATCCGCTGAATGGATTTCAACCGGCTGGAATGGGTGGAAACAACATGCACCTCTGACTTGAAAATTTTTGCCAGTTTCACAACAAATGGAAGTTTTTGTATGGTCTCAGAGGATCCGTCAATGGGAAGAATTATACATTTTAAGTTGTTCTTCACCTGAAAATCATGGCGAACCGTAATGGAAGGACAGGAGGCATAAGTTACGATCTTAAAAGCGTTGCTTCCGATCCAGAATTCTTCAAAACCAGAGATCCCATGAGCGCCGGCTACAATGAGCCCAGCATCGACAGACTTGGCCATGTTATCCACTTCATGATAAACTTTCCCCTTTCTAAGCCGGTATTCCATCTTAATGCCTTTAACGAGCTGCTTATTATACCCCAGTATGATCTCCTCAAACCTTTTCTTTGCTTCCATACGGTTCTGATTGGAAGTGTCAGGATATAACGATTCAAGCGAGGTCAGTTTATCAACCCATACCATGAACAGGTCAGATTTCATTTTATTCGCCAGTGAAATCGCGTATTCGATGGCATGGATGGAGGTATTTGAAAAATCAACGGCTACGAGGATGGGTTGCATGATAGTAAATTTTAATTAATAACGTAAAAATAAGAATTTTAATCTACAAACACAAACAGCCTTGTTTTTTCTTTACTTTTGTCTTTATGAATGAGCATCTGGATGCGAGCGGCCAGCAGTTAAGTCCTACGGAAAAAGAAATTGAAAAAGTTCTCCGTCCTTCCGGATTTGTTGAATTTTCAGGTCAGGATGCCATTGTAACCAACCTGAAAATCTTCGTTCAGGCAGCCCGTCAAAGAGAAGAATCCCTGGATCATGTATTGTTGCATGGACCTCCTGGTTTGGGAAAAACCACATTGGCTTACATCATTGCCAATGAGCTGAATGTCAACATCAGGGTGACTTCCGGTCCGGTGCTCGACAAACCCGGCGACTTAGCCGGTCTGCTTACCAATCTTGAATCCCATGATGTTTTATTCATTGACGAAATTCACCGTCTTTCTCCCATTGTGGAAGAATATCTTTATTCCGCCATGGAAGACTACAAAATCGACATCATGATAGAAACCGGGCCCAATGCCCGAAGTATTCAGATTAATCTCAATCCATTTACTTTAATCGGGGCGACTACCCGTTCAGGATTACTCACAGCCCCCCTGAGATCGCGATTCGGAATCAATTCCCGCCTGAATTATTATCAGACTGACACATTAGAGAAAATCATCAAACGCTCGGCAGATATTTTAAAAGTCCCTATCAATACGCAGGCCACTGCAGAAATTGCCCGGCGCAGCAGGGGTACACCCCGGATTGCCAACCTCCTCTTACGCCGGGTAAGAGATTTTGCCCAGATCAAAGGCAACGGGAATATCGACCTTGAAATCAGTCAGTATGCCCTGGGTGCGCTAAACGTGGATAAAAACGGACTGGATGAAATGGATAATAAGATATTATCCGCCATCATTGATAAATTCAAAGGGGGACCTGTAGGTATTTCGACCATCGCCACCGCCGTTTCTGAAGATGCAGGCACCATTGAAGAAGTGTATGAACCCTTCCTTATCCAGGAAGGCTATCTGATGCGGACTCCGAGAGGCAGGGAAGCCACCGAACTGGCATATCGCCACCTGGGTAAAATTGCAAAAGGAATTCAGCCTGGACTCTTCAGCTAGGAATTAAAATTAGGCGTCTGAAAATGAGGATTTATACCTAATGGCTGATGGTATGATGTACGATGAATATGAATGAAAAAATAAGAGCAGAAGCCTTAAAATTGGGGTTTTCCCATTGTGGTTTTACCCAGGCACAGCCCCTGAATGAACTGAGGAATTTTTATACCTCTTATATCAAAGCAGGTAAGCAACAATGGTTTTCTTATCTCGCCGAATATGCTGAAAAGCGAATGGATCCCTCCCTCCTCCTCCCCGGAGTAAAGTCGGTCATCGCCTTGCTGATGAATTATTACCCATCTGAAATCATCCCTGATCAGGATCATTACATCATTGCAAAATATGCTTATGGCGAGGACTACCACCCCCTGATAAAGAAAAAGATGAACCTGCTGCTGGATTTCATTAAAACCCTCTCACCGGAAGCAGAAGGACGAATCTACGTGGATTCCGGCCCGGTCATGGAAAAAGCCTGGGCCATGCGCTGCGGACTGGGATGGCAAGGAAAAAACACTTTACTGATCAATAGAAAAGGAGGATCTTTTTATTTTATCGGCATCATTCTGACCAACCTTGAACTCACACCCGATCAACCCGAAACCGATCATTGCGGGGAATGTAATATCTGCCGGGAAGCCTGCCCCACCGGCGCCCTTGAAACCGCCTATGAGTTGGATATTGCCAGGTGTATCTCGTATTATACCATTGAAAGCAAAGCTGAGGTTCCGGATGAAATTGGTCAACATCTGAATGATCGCATCTATGGTTGCGACACCTGTCAGGATGCCTGTCCCTATAATCATTATGCCAAACCGGATCAGCCTACTGTTTTTGCCGCTTCCCCGGAACTCATGAAAATGCGCAAGGCCGATTGGCATGCCCTGACCGAAGATCAATTCCATCAACTGTTTAAGCATTCCGCCATAAAAAGAAGAGGATACGATTTATTGAAAAGAAATATCCGCGCTAACCTATCCCCAGGAAAAAGATCTAAACCCGAACCCGGCAAGGGCTAAAACCCGGTCAATAACAGTCATGGCCAGCGCTTCAATACTTGCAGGTTTCGCATAGAAAGACGGGGAAGCCGGACAGATAATGGCGCCTGCTTCGGTCAGGAGTTTCATGTTGTTCAGGTGAATCAGATTATAGGGTGTTTCCCTGGGTACCAGAATCAGCTTTTTCTTTTCTTTCAGCATCACATCGGCAGCCCGGGTCATCAGATCTTCAGAGACTCCGGAGGCGATACGTCCCAGGGTTCCCATGGAACATGGACAAATGATCATGCTGTCGTAACCGGATGAACCCGAAGCCATAGGTGCGAAAAAATCGGAGGGGTCATATGTTTTGAAGGGGAGTGAAGCAGCTTCGAAATTCCCGAGTTCATATTTCCAGACCTCCAGGGCATGAACAGAAAATATAACGCTGCAATCTATAATCTGCTCCCTCAACCCGGCCAGTCTGTCCAGCAGCAGTTTGCCGTAAATGGAACCGCTGGCTCCGGTAATCCCGAGGATGATTTTTTGTTTTTTCATCAGAAATCTTTTGCTTTAAAATCCCAGGAAAAAGATAAGGAAAGTACATTGTTGTACTGTCCCCATTCAAACAGTATTTTACGGTAACCTTCAGGATAAGGCGGTTTGGCATCCCTGATTGAAAGCAATGAATAATTAAGCCTGACCGTGGCCTTCAAATGCCTGGTGATGTAACCGGAAACGCCAAGAATACCGGATAGGGTAAGCGGTCGAAGGGGGATCATATTCGTGACCTCCCCATTCTCGGTTTCCTCATAGGATCCAATGGAAATATCCGCTGCCGGCCCTATTTCTGCTGAAAAACGCCGGGCAAAAGTGTACTGGTAAAGCAGCGGGATCTCAATATAGTGCAGGCGGAGAAGATACATCTTAAGGTCGCCCTTCTCAGGATTTGCATTTTTGCGGGCGCCTTTCTGTATGTATTCGAGTTCTAACTGAAAAGAAGAATGAGGGGAAACCTGAAGACTGACAAATCCCCCACCCATGATCCCGATTTTATGATAGCCATCCCAGGTATCTCCATCCACCTGACTGATATCGCCACCGAAAAGAATACCCCCGTTAAAAATCTGGGAAAATCCGAATAGGGGTAGAATCAAAATCAGAAAACACAAACGTCCTTTCATTTCAGAGTTTTATTCAAAAATACAAATAATCAGGACAAACTCCTCCTCAGGAGTATATTCGGGGGAAGTTCATTAAATTATCGTTAATTTTAAACAGGTATCTCCCAAAAAAAATTTATTAATGCTTAATTTTTAATAATTTAGCAACAGAAATGCACATTTCATGAAAAAGAAAGATATGCTCATCCTATTAGTGGATGATGAGGAGGACATTCTTGAATTTCTCGGTTACAATCTGAGCCGGGAAGGATATCAGGTGATGAAAGCCCGGTCAGGAAAAAAAGCGATTAAGCTGGCGATGAAAAACAAACCCCATCTCATCCTGCTGGATGTGATGATGCCTGAAATGGACGGGATCGAGACCTGTATGGAAATCAGGAAAATCCCTGAACTTTCGAATACCCTGATCGCTTTCCTTACAGCAAGGGGAGAAGATTTTTCCCAGATTGCCGGGTTTGAAGCAGGCGCCGATGATTATATCAGCAAACCCATCAAACCCAAACTTCTCATCAGCCGGATGCAGGCCATCCTCAGAAGATATAAGGAAGTACCTCCCGATAATCCCCTGATCGAACTCAGGGACTTTACCATCGACCGGAATAAATATGTCATCCTCAAAAATGGAGAGGAAATCATCTTTCCCCGCAAGGAGTTTGAATTGCTGCAATTCCTGGTCATGCACCCGGGCAAGGTGCTGAACAGGGAAGAAATTTTTTCCGGTGTATGGGGGGATGACGTGGTGGTGGGCGACCGCACCATTGATGTTCATATCCGCAGGATCCGTGAAAAACTGGAAACCGATAGCATTAAGACCATCAAAGGGGTGGGCTATAAATTCGAAGAGTCATGAAATTCCATGATCCGAAATACCTGGCTCTGCTGAACGCTGTCATTGCCACCGTGATGTACGGCTTTTTGTTCTTTGTTTCGGTCTTCTTCCTTTTCGACACCGGACTGTTTCACTGGAAGATTTTTCTGACTTTCACCCTTAGCGGGCTGATTATTTTTTCCGTGACCTTCCTTCTTTTTCGTTTTACCATCGACCGGTTTATTTACAGCAAGATCCGGCTGATCTATAAATCTATCCACAGCGTTAAAACAGCAAAAGAAAACAAACAGCGTTACAGGACCGATGACAACCTGCTGGAGCATGTGCAGGAGGAAGTGGAACAATGGAAAACGGAAAAGTCGGATGAAATAGAACGACTGACGCAACTGGAGCAGTACCGAAGAGACTTTATCGGGAATGTTTCCCATGAGCTCAAAACCCCCTTGTTCAATATCCAGGGATATGTTTCTACCCTCCTGGATGGCGGATTGAAAGACCGTACGATTAACAGGGATTACCTGAAGCGTACGGAAAAAAGCGTGGAACGCCTGATCCGTATCGTAAACGACCTGGATGAAATTGCCCAGTTGGAATCCGGGCAACTGAAGCTGAATGTCATCCGCTTTGACATTGTCGCGCTATGCCATGAAGTGGTTGAAATGCTTGAATTGAAAGCCACCAAAAAGGACCTTCAGTTGATCATTCAGGAACCCGATAAAGCCATCTGGGTGGAAGGCGACAGGGAAAAAATCCGTCAGGTGCTCACCAATATCGTGGATAATTCCATCCGGTATAGCAATCATAAAAACAAAAAGACCAAGATCAGTTTCTTTGATATGGATGTGCACCTATTGATTGAAGTTACAGACAACGGGATCGGCATTGACCAGGAAGATCTCCCCAGGGTATTTGAACGCTTTTACCGCACAGAAAGGGGACGGGCTACTACCCGAAAAGGAAAGGGGCTGGGGCTAGCCATTGTCAAACACATTGTGGAAGCACATCAGCAAACGGTACATGTAAGAAGCGCCATAGGTGTTGGCACTACTTTTGGATTCACCTTGAAAAAAGCCTGATTCAGAGATTTCTTTCCGTGGTAAAGATCACGAGTTGTTCCAGGGAATTTCTATACTGGTTATCAGGAAATGTCTGTAAAAGCTCAAGGGCTTTTTGCTGATGATTCATCATCTTCTCCTGGGCATATTGAATTCCACCCGCCTGTTTCACTTTATCTACCAGTTTTCCCACCCTGTCGGTGTCATGGGGATGATTTTTTACGGTATTGATGATCCATCGTTTTTCCATCACAGACGACTGATTCAACAGATAGATAAGGGGAAGGGTCAATTTCTGATCGCGGATATCATTTCCATCCGGTTTACCGGTGAACTTATTTTTTCCATAATCAAAAAGATCGTCTTTAATCTGGAAGGCAATGCCAACATATTCTCCAAACTGCCATAACTTTCTGACGGTTTCCTGATCCGCACCCGTGGAGGCGACACCGCAGGCACAACAGGAGGCGATGAGCGTGGCGGTTTTTTTCCGTATGATCTCAAAATAAATTTCTTCCCGGATATCCAGGCGGCGGGCTTTTTCAATCTGAAGCAATTCCCCTTCGCTCATTTCCCTTACCGCATCGGAAACAATTCTGAGTAGTTGAAATTCATTGTTTTCAAGGGCAAGCAACAATCCCCTAGACAACAGGTAATCCCCAACAAGAACAGATATCTTGTTTTTCCAGAGGGCATTCAAAGAAAAGAAGCCCCTGCGGAGGTTGGAATCATCCACCACATCATCATGAACCAGGGTAGCGGTATGCAATAACTCTATCAGGGAAGCGGCCCGGTATGTGCTCTCATTGACTTCACCGCATAAGCCGGCAGAAAAAAAAACAAACATGGGTCGAATTTGCTTTCCCTTGCGCTTGATGATGTATCGTGTAATGACATCGAGTAAGGGAACCGAGCTTTTCATTGCCTTCCTGAACTTGTCCTCAAACAGGTTGATGTGTTGCTGAATGGGTGCTTTTATTTGCTCAAGCTGGCTCACTAAGAAAAATTGAATTGGTAAAGTTACGCATTTTTATCAATTTTGCAGTTCAATACACGCGTATGGGTTTCCTCTTTCACGAAGTGATTTTTGGGCCGGTCAGGAGCAGGCGGTTAGGATTGTCCCTGGGTATCAACCTGCTTCCTTTACACTCAAAATTTTGTTCCTTTAATTGCATTTACTGTGAGTGCGGATGGACTCCTCCCGGACAGGAAAAAACTCCGTCACTTCCGGCCAGAGCAGAAGTTTACCATTACTTAGAAGAACGGCTGATCCAATTATCGAAAGAGGATTATCTCCCGGATGCCCTGACTTTTGCCGGCAACGGAGAACCTACGCTTCATCCGGATTTCCCGGCCATCGTAGAGGACTGCCGGTTGCTGCGTAACAAGTATGCTCCCAAAGCCACAGTAGCAGTTTTATCCAATGCGAGCCGCATTTCAGATCCCCGGGTTTTTACTACGCTGAAACAACTCGACCAAAACATACTCAAACTGGATGCCGGGTCTGAGCCTCTCTTCCTCCTAATGAATAACCCGATGAGCCCGGTAAATTACCAGGAATTAATAGAAAATCTGATCAGGTTTGAGGGGAAGGTGATCATCCAAAGCATGTTCCTGCGCGGTGTTTTCCGAGGAGAAATCATTGATAATACAACAGATCAGGCTGTTTCGGATTGGATAGAACAGCTAAAAATGATACGCCCTGAACAAGTCATGATCTATCCCATTGCCAGAGCCACTCCGGCACATCAGCTTGAAAAAATTCCCGTTTCCGAACTTCATGAGATTGCCGAAAAAGTGAAATCATCAGGATTAAAGGTCAGTGTATATTCTTAATTCAACCGGATTCCATGACAACACTGTATTTCCCGGCTAAAATCTGGCTTGCCCTGGGAGAAGCCATCACTGGCAATGAAGAGATTTCCACCTGGTTGCTGAAAAACGGTTATCCTGAAATTGCCGCATTGGCGCATGCCATCAGGGGAAGCGAAGAAGCAACGGCCTGGCTTTTCCAGAATAAGTTCTTTCATCTTGCAGCGCTGGATGCAGCCATTGATGAAAATGTCCAGGCTTATCAGTGGTTACAAAGAAACAATCATCCGTTTTTCATTGTTTTTGCCGATGCCTGTCAGGCCAAACCCAAAGCCATACAGTGGTTTCATGAGAACAAACTGGAAACCATACTGATGATCGCCATAAAAATAAAAGCATTACGCGACAGTCACACTTTCGATTATCACAGGAAGCATTTCTGAATTCCGGGATTTATCCGCACTTTGAATAACCGCAGCTTTTACAAACAAGGCAGCCTTCCTGGTAAACCAGGGCATTTTCTTCCTTGCATTTCGGGCAGGTTCGTTCGGCTGCTTTGGTGCCGTCGGGAATGAATTTTTTGAGGGCTCTTTCCACTCCGTTTTTCCAGGTGTTGATGGTATCCACCTCAAAGTGCAGTTTGGAAATGATGTTGACCACGAATGGCAGGGGCATTCCATGCCGCAGTATCCCGGAGATCAGCTTGGCATAATTCCAGTATTCCTTGGTAAAGGATCTGGAAAGCCCCTCAATCGTGATTTTATATCCCTGGCGGTCTTCAAACTGGAAGTCGTAACGGGAAGATACCCCGTCGGGGCGGGTTTTAACAATCCATCCCTTCTGTACCCATTGGGGAATCCAAAAGTCCTCGGCAAGACCGGTAAAAATCTCGTACGGACGTCCGTTAAGCAAGCCTACCACGGCAATCCATTTTTCGTATTCATTCTGAAACCGGACAATCTCGGCCTGGAGGCGATCCGGTCTGTGCGGGGCCTTGGTTTCGTGGAATTCGTTGGGGTCTTCCTTTTTATCTTTGGCTTCATTGTTTACCAGCACTCCGGCACGGGAACCGTCACGGTAAACGGTCATGCCCTTGCAGCCGACTTTCCAGGCGGTTTCATAGATACTACTGATCAGTTCTTCCTTGGTTTCCTTGGGAACATTCACGGTTACGCTGATGGAGTGGTCAACCCATTTCTGGACGGCGCCCTGCATTTTAACTTTTGCCACCCAGTCAACATCGTTGGCTGTAGCCTTGTAAAAAGGAGATTGTTTGATAATGGGTTTCAAATCCTTGTCATCCATATGCGACACTTCATCCACATTGTAACCGTTCACCTGCAGCCAGGTCACAAAATTATGGTGAAAGACATTGTATTCTTCCCAGGTATCGCCTACTTCATCGGTAAAGGTGATCACGACATTTTTATCGTTTGGATTGACCTTGCGACGGCGTTTGTAGGAAACGGCAAAAACCGGTTCCAGTCCTGAGGTGGTCTGGGTAAGGATGCTTACTGAGCCCGTGGGAGCGATCGTCAGCATGGCTACATTGCGGCGTCCATGCTTTTCCATTTCTTCATATACATCCGGGGCGTTTTCTTTCAGTCTCAGGATAAAAGGGTTGTTTTTTTCGCGTTCAGTACTGTATAGCGGAAATGCGCCGCGTTCCCTGGCCATGATCACAGAAGAACGATAAGCTTCAATGGTGAGTATTTTATGAACTTCCACAGAGAAATCGGTAGCGTCGTCGGATCCATAGCGGGTTCCCAGGGCGGCAAGCATATCGCCTTCCGCGGTAATGCCGAAACCGGTGCGTCTTCCCTGTATTGCTTTTTCCTTGATGTTCAGCCAGAGTTGACGTTCACGTGATTTGATTTCTTCTTTTTCAGGATCTGAGTTGATCTTAGCCAGGATTTTATCGACCTTTTCCAGTTCCAGGTCAATGATATCGTCCATGATACGCTGGGCTTTATGGACATGTTTTATGAATAATTCGGAATCGAAACTGGCTTCAGGAGTGAACGGCTTGTCAACATAATGATAGAGGTTGATGGCCAGCAGCCGGCAACTGTCGTAAGTACATAGTGGAATTTCCCCGCAGGGATTCGTGGAAACGGTGCGAAAACCCAGGTCAGCATAGCAATCAGGCAGGGATTCGCGGATGATGGTATCCCAGAAGAGGATGCCGGGTTCGGCGGATTTCCAGGCATTATGAACAATTTTGCCCCAGAGGTCGCGGGCGCGGATCTTACGGGTTACGACAGGATTTGGTGAATCAATAGGGAAGCGCTGGGTGAATTCTCCATCTTCGACCACAGCCTTCATGAATTCATCGGTAATTTTCACCGAGATATTGGCACCCGTCACTTTACCTGCTTCCAGTTTGGCATCTATAAATTGTTCTGCATCGGGGTGAAGCACTGAAATGCTGAGCATCAGGGCTCCGCGGCGACCTTCCTGGGCGACTTCCCGGGTAGAATTGGAGTACCTTTCCATGAAAGGCACGATACCAGTCGAAGTCAGGGCGCTATTTTTAACAACACTGTGTTTCGGACGGATATGGGAAAGGTCATGGCCAACTCCACCCCTGCGTTTCATCAACTGCACCTGTTCCTCATCGGTTTTCATGATGGCGCCATAGGAATCAGAAGCGCCGTCGTTGCCAATCACGAAACAGTTCGAGAGGGATCCGATCTGGAAATCGTTTCCGATCCCTGCCATGGGACTTCCCTGAGGAACAATATACTTGAAATGCTGCATGAGCCCGAAGATTTCTTCTTCGCTCATGGGGTTGGGATATTTTCTTTCAACGCGGGCCAATTCACGGGCGATCCGGAGATGCATATCATCAGGAGTAAGCTCAAACAATTGTCCTTCCGAATTCTTCAGCGCATATTTATTCACCCACACATTGGCGGCAAGACTATCACCATTAAAATATTTCGTTGACTCCTCCATCGCCTCAGCGAAAGTATAAGTCTTTCTTTCTTCCTTTTTTATACTGATTTTATCCTTCATTGTATCTTTCATCGCCAAATCGTCCAGCGAAACTTTGGGGCGTATCCGTTTCGCCAATACCTCATCGTAATAATCAGATTTCGTTTCCTGATCTGTATTGACCATGGGGTTTTCTTCCATGCTTATGTTATTAGTAGTAAATAATATTTTATTAATTTGCTGTTCCTATGAACACTACAATAAATTGTTCGGGGGCTTATTTGATGAGGCAATATACAACGAAGAAATATTTCAGGGCAATTTAGTTATTAACAGAAATGAAGCTTACATGTTAATTCGCTGACTTAAAAAAACATATCATTTGATAATTCAGGAGAAGTGGACTCCATCTTAGGTTTGCTTGATTTTAATCATCAAATAGCTGATTTTAAACAAATTACACGAAATCAAACGGATTGGATTCTCTGGCCTACGGTTTTTCCATCGATGAAACTCCACATTTCTTCAGTTTACCCTATTTAACAACGTTTACACCCTGGCCTGTGTTCCTTTCATATACTTTGAATCTACTTCAGGGAACATTGATACATCCTAACCTGTAGGCATAACAAAAAATAAAGAAATACAATTATTCGTGCAATTAATTGTATCAACTCACACTTATTCGTGCGATAATTTGTATATTTGCTCAAAATTATCGTATGGAACGCCTTGCATTAGCATCTCTGTCGAAATGGAAAAAGTCAAAGCGCAGGAAGCCATTGATCATCCAGGGAGCCAGGCAGGTAGGTAAAACCTGGCTCATGAAGGAATTTGGCAGGAGGGAATATGAGCAGGTCGCTTATATCAACTTCGAGTCTTGTGATTCACTGAAATCGATCTTCAAGGATAATTTTGATATCAGCCGACTGATCACCGCTTTTCAGATCGAGACCGGAGTTCAGATACGACCCGAAACCACGCTGATCATTCTTGATGAAGTCCAGGAAGCAGAAAAGGGGATCACCTCCCTGAAATATTTTTGCGAGACTGCTCCGGAGTATCATATCATGGCTGCTGGTTCATTGCTCGGGATCACCCTGCATGAAAAGACTTCGTTTCCGGTGGGTAAAGTGGATTTTTTGACCCTCTACCCTCTGACCTTCAATGAATTTTTATTGGCACTGGGGCAGGAACAGCTTTATGAGCTGCTTCAGCGCAATGACTGGCCGATGATTACGAGCTTTAAAGCAAAGCTTATAGGCCATCTCCGCCATTACTATTTCATAGGAGGCATGCCCGAGGCTGTTAGCGCGTTCATCAGTGAAAATGATTTTGATCAGGTCAGATCCATCCAGAAAAGCATTTTAACATCCTATGAGCATGATTTTTCAAAACATGCGCCGGCGGAAATCGTTCCCCGGATAAAACTATTGTGGCAATCCATTCCTAAACAATTATCAAAGGAGAATAAGAAGTTCATCTATGGGGTTGTAAAACAGGGAGGCAGAGCAAAGGAATTTGAACTGGCGCTGGCCTGGTTGACGGATTGCGGCCTTGTGCACAAAATACAGCGCATCTCTAAAGCTGGCATTCCCTTGGTTGCTTACCAGGATCCTTCGGCATTCAAACTTTATTTGCTCGATGTCGGACTGCTGTCTGCCATGGGTGGCCTGACTAAGCAAACCATTCTCCAGGGAAATTCAATCTTCAGCGAATTCAAAGGATCCCTTGCTGAGCAGTTTGTCCTTCAACACCTGAAAACCCGGCCATTCTTCCAGGTTTTCTATTGGTCATCAGATACCTCCATTGGAGAACTGGATTTTGTCATCCAGAATAACGATCGGGTCATTCCGGTAGAAGTAAAAGCAGAGGAGAACCTGAAGGCAAAAAGCCTGAAATCATTTTTTGAAAAGTTCAACCCGACTATGTCTGTCAGGACCTCAATGTCAGATTATCGGGAAGAAAGCTGGCTGGTTAATGTTCCATTGTATGCCATTGATTCTTTCCCTTTCTGAATCTGGAACGGATCATAACAATCCGCATTTTTCCTGATCCATGTAATCTTTCCTTCCAGTTCGTCTTTTCATAATCGCTTCTGTTTTTTTGGGGGAGCATAAAATTGCAAATAAAAAAGGGTCTCAGTTTTTAAGTTCTGAAACCCTTGGCATTCCTGTCTCCCCGCCAGGACTCGAACCTGGGACCCATTGATTAAGAGTCAATTGCTCTACCAACTGAGCTACGGAGAGCTTTGGGGCTGCAAAGATAGAAATTATTCGGGAAGCATTTAGCAGAAAGCAGAAAAAATTGATACCTTTGAAAAAGCAAAAGGCAGACGGCAAGTAAGAAACAGCAAAGGCCACTAACCCATGGGAGAAAATCGGAGAAAATCGGCGCTGAACGTGATGGATGGGGTTGAACAACCTTCACAGATCAATGCCGAGCTGGTGGGTAAACTGAAATCAAAAAGGGTAAAAAAATTATCGGTTGAGGAGTATGTCAACGGTATTTTTTCAGGGAACCGCACCATCCTAAGCAAGGCCATTACCCTGGTGGAAAGTTCCCTCCACAAAGACCAGGAAAAGTCCCAGGAAATCATCGATGCCTGTTTGAAACATCAGTCGGCTGCCGCCCATCGGCAGTCCACTACATCCAACATCCAACATACGGCTCCCCCATTACCTGCTCAATCCTTCCTCAGCCCCCCTTCTTCCTCCATTCGTATCGGCATCACAGGTGTTCCGGGAGTGGGAAAAAGTACCTTTATCGAAGCCCTGGGAACCCATTTAACGGCTCAGGGCCATAAACTGGCCGTATTAGCCATAGATCCCAGCAGTACACTTTCCAAAGGCAGCATACTGGGAGATAAAACCAGGATGGAAGAACTGGCTGTTGATCCGAATGCTTTTATCCGCCCTTCTCCCTCTGCAGGTTCACTGGGCGGCGTTGCCCGCAAAACCAGGGAAACCATTATTTTATGTGAAGCGGCAGGCTACGATGTGATTTTTGTCGAAACCGTCGGAGTGGGGCAATCTGAAACTTCTGTTCATGCCATGGTGGACTTCTTTTTATTGCTGATGCTGTCGGGAGCCGGAGATGAATTGCAGGGCATCAAGCGGGGAATTATAGAAATGGCAGATGCCATTATCATCAACAAAGCCGATGGAGATAATCTGCTTAAAGCCCAAACGGCCAGGGCAGAGTATGCCCATGCCCTCCATCTTTTTCCTCCTTCAGCATCCGGCTGGATTCCCGTAGCCGACATCTGTTCGTCCAGAACCAAAATGGGGATAGACAATACCTGGAATATTATCCAGAAGCATCATCGCCTGATGTGTGAGAGCGGGTTTTTTATCCATAAAAGAAGGGAACAGAACAAACAGATTCTGATGGAAACAATCCAAGAAGGATTGAAACATCATTTTTTTTCCCGAAAAGACATCCAGTCTGAACTCCTGATCTTGGAAGAAAAAATTTCCGCGGGAAAAGTCAATCCTTACCAGGCAGCCCAAAAATTACTTGAGAAATACTATCATAACAGGTAACGCATAGCGACAAAATCACATTACGCTTGCATTGAGTTCAGAAAGTCAGCTATTTCTTCTATCGTCATGATTTTATCCACCTTATGCGCACGAATGGCGGCCCAAGGCATGGAGTCAACCTCTGCCGTTCCAGGGTCCTGAACAATGGTGGTGCCCCCCATTTCCTTAATCCTTTTTAAGCCTTTGCTTCCATCGTTATTGGCCCCTGTAAGGATGATGCCGATGAGTTGATCGCGGTACGCGTCTGCTGCGGTTTCAAAGAGGACATCAATGGAAGGTCTCGCATAATTAACCCTTTCATCGATGGTCAGGGAAAAAGTCCGATCTGGCTCTATCAGTAAATGATAGTTGGGAGGTGCCACATAGGCTTTCCCGGGCTCCGGTTTTATTTTTTCTTCGGCTTCCATGACTTCGATTTTATGCTGATCATTAAGGATATGTACAAGGTAGTTTTCTGCATCCGGACTGATATGTTGTACAATGATCACCGGCAGGCAGAATGATGCGTTCAGCCTCATAAACAATCCCTTTAAGGCATTCAGGCCGCCCGCCGAAGATCCGATCACTACCGCCTGATATTGATTTCCTGTATTCATGAGGGAAAGGGTGATAGATGATTTTTTTTGATATAGATCTTTTCTTTCCCGTTCAGCGGATCAAAATCAGGATAATGTGACGAAAACTGAAGACTTTCTTTTGATCCCAGGCATAGAATGCCACCACCTGGAAGACTGTCCACAAAAAGTTGTATCACCCTGTCCTGCAAATGACGATCAAAATAGATCAGCACGTTACGGCAAATAACGAGGTTAACTTCTGCAAAGACACTATCGGTCACCAGATTATGGGTGGCAAAAACAATATTTTTTTTCAGTGTTTCCAGTAATTTTGCTTTTTCATTACTGGCGGTATAATAATCTGAAAAAGATCCTTTTCCTCCTGATTTTTGATAGTTCAGGGTAAAATCTTTCATCCTGCTGACGGGGTAAAAACCTTCTTTTGCCTGGCCGATGATCATCGGGTTGAAGTCGGTGGCATATATCTGGGTTTTGTTGTACAGCCCTTCTTCTTTCAGCAAAATGGCCATGGAATAGACCTCTTCTCCGCTTGAGCATCCAGCATGCCAAATTTTTATGAATGAGAATTTCCTGATCAAAGGGATGACCTCTTCCCGTAAGGATTTATAAAACAGGGGATCCCGGAACATTTCGGTAACAGTGATGGAAAGATCCATGAGTAACAAATCAACAAATTTCGGGTTGTAGATGACCTCATGGATCATTTCAGAGATCGTTTTCAATCCTGAATGCGCAAAGCGGTTCAGAATTCTTCTTTTGATATGAGCCTGGGAGTAATGGCGAAAATCATATCCGTATTTTTCAAAGATAGCCTCTTCTACAAGCCGGATTTCTATATCCTGGTTTTCGAGGAATTCTTCCTGTTTTTTTTTCATCCGGGACTATGGGGCTTTTTGACGATCAGATTCCGAATGGCTGAAGCCAGAATACTGAGCGCAAGAATGGAAGCAATGATGATCAGGGAATGATTGGTAGATATTCTTGCTACATCATGGATCAGCATTTTCACACCCACGAAAGTAAGCAATACCGCCAGCCCGATCTTAAGATAATGAAAGCGGTTCATGACATCCATGATCAGGAAGAAAAGAGAACGCAAACCCAGAATGGCAAAAATATTGGAGAAAAACACAATATACGGGTCCTGGGTAACAGAAAAAACAGCGGGGACGGAGTCGATAGCAAAGAGAACATCAGTGAATTCAATGATCATCAGAACGATGAACAAATGAGTGACATAGCGCTTATTGTTTTTTCGGATAAAAAAAGTGTCTGCGTGGCTGTCATGACTGACCCTGAAAAAGCGGGCCACCAGCTTGACAACAAAATGATTTTCGGTATCAATGTGTTCTTCCTTTTTGGAAATCAGAAATTCATACGCCATTTTTAACCCAATGACCACCAGTAAGCCCCCGAAAACATAAAGAAACCATGCAAAACGCTGGATCAATGCGCTGGCGGCAAAAATAAAGGCAAACCGCATCACCATGGCGCCAAGAATGCCCCAGAATAATATCCTTTTAAAGTTTTTGGGGGCAATTTTGAAAGAAAAGAAGATCATGATAATCACAAAAACATTGTCCACCGAAAGGGAATATTCGATAAGGTAACCCGTCAGGTATTCCAGGGAAAGGTTTTTATTATAGACATCTATGGCCTGCTGGAGGGTCAATCCATCGATCCTGATGGGATGTTTATACGTTTGGATGCGCATCTGCAACTCTTCCAGGGTATCACTTCCATGAATCCAGTTTCCGTGGTAGCGGATTAAAAAATAAAACGCTAAGGAAATTCCCACCCACAGCATCGTCCAGGCCAGAGATTCCCTGAATGACAAGGCATGACTTTTTTTCTGGAAGATGCCAAGGTCCATCAAAAGCATCGACAGTATAAAGACGATGAAGGCAGAGAAAAAAACAATTTCATTCAGGTTTAAGGACATGTATCGTTAAGGGATTTGGATTATTGCTCAAAATTAAGAATATTTAGTATTTTTGTCCATTAATCAATGTTTCATCTCATTTACCATCATGAACGAATCCTTGTCACTTAACCCCAACCCGCTGATAAAATTTCTTGACAAGCCCTCATCTGATTTCCGTAAAGCAGATCTGATCCGTTTTATTGAAGCCCATGGGATACAGATGATCAATTTCCGCTATTCCGCCGCGGATAGCCGGCTGAAGACCCTGAATTTCATCATCAAAGACCGGCATCACCTCGACAGCATCCTGAGTGCCGGAGAAAGGGTGGATGGATCCAGTCTGTTTCCGAATTATATAGAGGCCGGTTCTTCTGATCTTTATGTCATCCCCAGATACCGTACAGCATTCGTCAATCCTTTCTCGGAAATACCGGCAATAGATATCTTATGCTCCTATTATGATAAAGACGGATCACCCTTTCATAATTCTCCGGAGTACATCATGCGTAAGTCGCATGAGGTACTGAAACAAAAGACCGGATATGATTTTGAAGTAATGGGAGAGCTGGAATATTATATTATCAGTCCGGAAGATCAATTGTTTCATGCCGTTGATCAGAGGGGATATCATGAATCCTCTCCCTTTTGTAAATGGGAAAAACTCCGGATCGAAGCAATGCGTGCGATCGGACAATGCGGCGGATTCATCAAGTACGGTCATTCTGAAGTCGGGAATTTCTCAGAGTCAGGCTATTCTTATGAACAGAATGAAATTGAGTTTACCCCTGTTGCCCTCGAGGAGGCTGCCGATCAATTGATGATCACCAAGTGGATATTACGTTCTCTGGCTTATAAACATGGTGTTACCGTAACTTTTGCACCGAAAATTACCACAGGCAAAGCCGGAAGCGGTTTACACGTACATACCCGGCTCATGAAAGACGGCCATAGCGTGATGCTGAATGACGGAACATTATCCGATACCGCCAAAAAAGCCATTGCCGGTTATCTTGATCTATCCCAATCGCTTACTGCTTTTGGAAATATGATCCCGACCAGCTACTTCCGCCTGGTTCCCCACCAGGAAGCCCCCACAAACATTTGCTGGGGCGACCGTAACCGTTCCGTGCTGGTTCGCGTTCCCCTCGGATGGGGAAGCAAACACAGTATGATCACCGATGCCAATCCGGAAGAACATGATACCCAGGAAGGTTTTGGCAGCCGTCAAACCGTTGAATTCAGATGCCCTGACGGTTCTGCAGACATTTACCTGCTGTTTGCCGGGTTGACCGTAGCTGCCCGTCATGGGCTTGAAATGGACAATGCCCTTGAATTAGCCAGACAAACCTATGTCGATGTCAATATTTTTGAAGAAAAATACAAATCCAGGGTAAACCAGTTGAAACAACTTCCCTGTTCCTGTGTCCAATCCGCTGAATTCCTTGAAAAACAACGGGCAATCTATGAAGCCCATGAGGTCTTCCCGCATAAAATCATCGACGGACTGATCTGTTACCTGAAAGGGTTCAATGACCAGCAACTCAGAGAATCCATCAAAAATAATGAAGAGGAGATTATGAAACTGGTCGGGAAGTATTTACACTGCGGATAAATGGCTTGATTTACAGGCTGCATCTTGCTTCTCTACGGATTAACGATTAATCCATTTCCCCTCGACCGTGTCAAATTGACCGAAAAACGCAAGCGAATTATGCCAAATTTTCCGGCACCTATCAGTTTTTTTTGATGGTACAGAAATTGACCATTGCTGATCATCAATAAAAAGTCAAACTTAAAATTAAAGGAGGACCAAACAATGACACTCATTAAATGGCACAACAGAAATCCTTTGGCAGATATTGTGAATAATTTCTTTGACAACGACATGGCGGATTTTTTTGGTAAACGGGCTTGTGATCCGGCCGCCAATATCATTGAAAACACGGATTCTTTCCAGCTTGAAATTGCTGCACCCGGTATGAACAAAGAGGATTTTAAAATCAATCTTGAGAACAACATTCTGACCATCAGCGTAGAGGTCGAAGATCTTAAGAATGAAGAAGGAAAGAACTATACCCGCAAGGAATTTCATTATGGTTCTTTTGCCCGTTCTTTTACTTTGCCCAAAACCATTGATATGGAAAAAATCCAGGCTGACTACAGCAATGGCATACTGAAGATTGATTTACCAAAGAAAGAAGAAGCCAGGGTTGAAGTAAAAAAAGAAATTAAAATTTCATAAAACAAGACTGCTTAAGGATAAAACATGGGGCGACCGAGAGGGTCGCCCTTTGTTTTTATACCTTTGCCACCATGAATCAAACCCGGCGTGCACATCTGGCGCTTCTTTGCACGACCATCATATTCGGGATGGCTTACAACATTGTAAAGTCGCTCATGCCGGATGTGCTTTCTCCTATGCAGCTTATTTTTATCCGTTTGCTCGGCGGTCTGATAATTTTCTGGCTGTTTCAGCGTCTTTTTATCCCAGAAAAAGTTAACAAGAAAGACCTCCTGATGTTAGCCGTCTGCGGTATATTCGGATTTGCCCTGAACCAGAGCTTGTTTTACGAAGGACTGAACCTTTCCACACCGGTGGATGCTTCTTTGATTCATGTGCTCAATCCTGTCTTTGTGATCATATTTGCCAGCCTTATCCTTGGAGAAAAAGTGACCCGGGAAAAAGCAGCAGGAATTGTGCTGGGTGCTTCCGGAGTGCTGATCCTTGTATTGAATGGCCGTAGTTTTACCTTTAACGCGGATCATGTTCTAGGGAATATCCTGATCTTGCTGAATATGGTTTTTTATGCCTTATACCTTGTTTTGATCAAACCCCTGATCGGAAAATATCATACCACCACCATCCTGAAGTGGGTTTCTTTTTTTGGTTTTCTTTTCATATTACCCTTCTCCATCAAACCCACCCTCGAAATCAATTTTCGTGAGATCAGTTTATTATCCTGGCTGGGGATCAGCTACATCATCATTCTGAACACCTTTGTAGCCTACCTGCTCATTAATTTTGCCCTGAAAACCGTCACGGCAACAGTAGTCAGCTATTACAGTTATTTACAACCGCTTATCGCCACCTTGTTTTCCTTGACTCTTGGACAAGGAGGAATAACCTGGGCAAAAGGACTGGCAGCCCTGCTGATCTTTTGTGGAGTTTACCTGGTCAATTCAAACAAAAACAAGATAGCGGTTTCTCAGGATCAGAAAAGGTGACGGAAAGGAAGTAAAAACCACTCAAATATCTTTTCAATCAAGGCTCGTTTCTGCCATTGCTCATAATCGAAGGCTTCGGAGTTTCTGATCGTTTCCCGGATATGATCCTGAAGTTGATGAAGCACTTCAGGTTCTTTCCCGATCAGGGCAATTTCATACTGATAGCGGAAACTGCGATAGTCAAAATTGGCAGAAGAAATTGAAAAAATACTGTTATCGATCAGCAGCAGTTTAGCATGAAGATTATAGGGCACAAAAAAGAGGAGGTTTACTCCGGATTTAGACAACATCCCAAGGTATTTATTCCTGAGAATATCGATCATTTTCACATCGGAATGCTTAGGCATAATGACTTTCACATCCACCCCCCTTTTCCCTGCCTCCATCAACGCTTTACGCAACATGAAGCCGGGCAGGAAATATGGGGTTTCGATCACGATGGAAGAATGTGCCCCGCGTATCATACGGGTGTATTTCTTCCTCAGCCTTTGCAGGGACATGGAAGGAACATCACGGATAATCTCAAAATCCCCGATTTTTATGGCCCTGGTATAGGTCACTTTTTTGGAGATGATATACGGATTGAACGCTTCGAAATTCTCCAGGAACACTTTTTTCAAGGCAAGGGTCAACTCTCCGCTGATTCTGATCGACAGTTCACGCCAATTCAGATTATACCCGGTGATGTTGGCCGAACCGATGTAACTGATCTGGTCGTCGATGACCAGTATTTTTCTATGATCACGACGGTGACCCCGGGTAAAGAGGTCAGTATTGATTTTAATTTTTTCGAAAAATTTTACGTCCCCGCCTAATTGGATCAATTCCGAAAAAAAAGTTTCGGAAATCGGACCTTTTCCCCAGGAGTCGATCAGCAGTTTTACAGCTATCCCTTCTTTTGCTTTCCGGGTAATGGCATCACGAAAACGGACCCCCATATGATCGTTTGAAAACTTATACGTCTCCAGATAAATATAGTGTCTGGCCTGAGCAATGTCATGCAGCATCAGGTTATAGAACTTCAGGGTGTCGTCGATGACTAAATATTTCATTACGTAAAGGTAATATAAGGTTTACTTCCTTTTTAGGGAATAACGATGAAATGTTTAAAATTGTTTAAGTTTGCTTAAAAAAAATTATGATTAAGTCGATGACCGGATATGGCAAGGCTGTGGTTGAAACACCTGGCAGAAAGCTGATCGTTGAAATTAAAGCCTTAAACAGCAAACAATCAGACCTTTCCCTGAAGTTGCCCGGCTTTTTCAGAAGTAAAGAACCTGAAGTCAGAACCCTGATCAGTCAACGCCTGGAACGTGGCAAGATCGATGTTTTCATTTTCACTGAGGATTCAGGAGAATCCTCTTTATATTCCATCAACCATACCCTGGCCAAAAAATACCATGCGGAGCTAAAAGCATTAAAGAAGGAATTAGGCGACCGCTATTCGGGGGGATTGCTACCTCTGGTCATGAAATTTCCTGATGTTCTGCAAACCAGCCGAGAGGAGATGACAGAAAATGACTGGAAAGCCATCCTGGCAGGGATAAATCAGGCCGTGGAGCAGGTGGATCATTTCAGACAGGAGGAGGGGGATGTGCTGGAAGAAGACATTTTAGCAAGGGTTCGGACCATTCTGAATCTTCTGGATGATATTGATCCTCATGAAATGCAAAGGGTGAATGACCTCAGGGAACGTCTGAAAAGAGATTTTTTAAAATATTCCGGTGACCTTAATGGTTCAGCTCCTGATCAGAATCGCTTTGAACAGGAATTGATTTATTATTTTGAAAAGCTTGACATCACAGAGGAAAAAGTTCGTTTGCTGAAACATTGCCAGTACTTCCTTGAAACGATGAATGAAGACCAGGCACAGGGGAAGAAACTGGGATTTATTACCCAGGAAATGGGTCGAGAGATCAACACCCTCGGATCCAAGGCTGGTGATGCTGACATCCAGAGAATTGTGGTTCAGATGAAAGATGAGCTGGAGAAGATCAAGGAGCAACTTGGGAATATATTATAATGCAAGAATGAAAGCGATGCAGGAATGTAAGAAGGCAATTATCGTTTCGGCACCATCCGGAGCGGGAAAGACTAGCATTGTAAGGCATTTGCTGGAGCATTTCTCCCATCTTGCCTTTTCCGTTTCTGCATGCAGCCGGGCGCCCCGGGGGGATGAGCTGGACGGAAAAGATTACTATTTCATCACCTCCGATACTTTCCGTGAAAAGATTTCCCGTGATGAATTCGCAGAATGGGAGGAAGTTTATCCGGGAAGTTTTTATGGCACCCTGAAATCGGAATTGGATCGTATTTGGGAATCGGGAAAGATTCCCATTTTCGATGTTGATGTTAAAGGAGGACTGAACCTGAAAAAATACTTTGGTGAAAAAGCCCTGGCCGTTTTTATTCAGCCTCCTTCCGTTGAAATTCTGGCTTCCCGTTTAAAGAACCGGGGCACTGAATCGGAGGATAGTTTCAGAAAAAGGATACAGAAAGCCGAGTTGGAGTTGAGTTACGCTCCGCGATTCGACAGAATCATCGTGAATGATGATCTGGAACAGAGTTTTATGACTGCCATCGAAATGGTCAAGCTGTTTTTAAAATGAAAAAACCTTCGAGGATCGGTTTGTTTTTTGGGTCTTTCAACCCCATCCATAACGGTCATATGATGATTGCCTCCTATATGGTCGAATTCACTGACCTGGATCAGGTCTGGTTTGTTGTTTCTCCCCATAACCCTCTCAAGGAAGAATCAAGCCTGCTGGACGGTCATCATCGGTTGGCCATGGTGGAACTTGCCATCGGCGAAGATCTTCGTTTCCGTGCATCCGGTGTAGAATTCAAATTGCCAAAACCCTCTTATACCATCGACACCCTTCAATGTTTAGCAGAAAAATATCCCTCTCTTGATTTTACTCCCATTATTGGTTCAGATCAGATTTCCACCTTTAAAAAATGGAAGGACTGGGAGGTTTTGCTCAATCAATATCGTTTTTATGTTTATCCAAGGCTTGATGAAGATGCCGGAAAACAAGACGGGCACCCTTCATTTATTGGTATCCCCGCTCCGCTGATTACCATTTCATCTTCGTTTATCAGAGCAAGCATCAAAAACGGAAAAAATATGCAATATTTCCTCCCGGATAAGGTTTTCCGTTACATTATGGACATGCATTTTTATACATAGTTCCTTCCGGAGTCTCAGAAGGGAATCAAGGCAGGAAACAGCTTCTTTATGGTTTTATCCCTGGCCAGATAATCTGGGTATCGCGAGTCAACAAAAACAGCCATCGGAATTCCTTTTTCTTTTAATTTCTGGTATTGTTTTAAGTCAGGATAATTCCCATAAGCTGTCTTCCCGCTGTAAAACATGAACATGATGGCATTATACCCACCGCAATTGAAAACAACATAATCATCTTTTGCAATCCGGGCCGCGACATATTTATCCACCCTTGCATCCAGCCTTCTGATGCCCCAATGTGATTGTTTCACAGAGTGATCTCCATCAATCCGGTTTATTTCAAGGTTGAAATAAGCCAGGTAAAACAGCAAAGGGACAAGCAAGCAGGGAAAGAGTTTTTTCTTTGTCCTTTCCTTTATCCATTTCACACCCTTTTCGAGGGCTGCTCCTATACCCAGAAAAATCAAGGAAGAAACGATGGTACAAAACATGGGCATTTTAGTTGCAGCCAGAGTAAAGAAGAGGTAGACGAAAACCATCATCAATAATATGCCATAGCGAAGGGAGTGGTCTTTGATTCCAGAAAAAAAATAATACAACCCCGGCAGTAAAATGAACAATACAAAAAATCCACCGTATTGATACGACAGCAGCCAGAAATGATAATAAAAATTACCATCATGGTTTTCAACGGCCTGAAAAAAATGTTGGGTATTCAGTGAAAATTCGTATTGGCTTTCCTCAGGAAAAACGTTCAGAATATAGATTTGCCATGGCAAAACAACGAGTGCTGTAACAATAACGGCTGTTGCAAAGGGGATTAATTCTTTCTTATCAGACCAAAAAGATTTCTGAAACATCAGGGTTGTAAACCAGGCAAGGTAAACCGTCATTCCGATGAGCCATTTATTCAAAATGGCAATGCCGGCGAATAGTCCGGTCAGGATTACCCATTTCCATTTCCCGGATGTCCGGAATTCCAACCACGACCAAAAGCTAAGCGTGACATAGAAAATGAAAGCAGCATCATTATGGTCGGTAAAATAATTCCCGCTGACGAAGGAAGTGAAATAAAAAGAAAAAGTATACAAAAAGGCGGCATACCAGGCCGTGTTTTTATTAACAAGAAGTTGACCGATGCGGAAAATTAGAAGAATCATAAAGGAAAACATTACCACAGTCGGTAATCTCAGGCTGAACTCACTGATCCCAAAAAGCTTCATGGACAAGGCTATCTGCCATAGAAACCAGGGTTGTTTATGCAACCAGACATGATTGCTTGTCCAATCACGGTAATCATAGTCAAGAACGGGATGTGTATGGAGCTGGGGTTTAAAGGGATGATCCATCATATTCCGGGCCACCAGGGCATGGAACTGCTCATCCCAGGTATTCAGGAAGGGATCCAGACCGGCAGCAATAAATCTCAGGATGAGTCCTGAAACAAACAACAGTACAAGGCTTGGTAAGATTTTTTTTTGGACAAACAAAATGACACTGATGAGTCCAACCAAAAAAGCAAGCAGAATCCAAATCAGTTGGTTATTGGAAAAATTGGTCTGTATCAAATCCGTCAGATTCATGGCATGGAAATATGGGGAAAAAAACTACCGTATGCTTTTTGCAAATGCCTGAATGGCTGCAAGCGTTTCCCGGGGCGCTTCAAGGTATCCCATGTGCCCGCAGTTACGTAACACAAGGGCATGACTGATTTCCGGCAAAGTGATCATGTCCCAGAGTTTTGGTAAAGGAGCCCTTGAATCCCTCAGGCCAAGGATAAAAAGCAGGGGGATATGGATCGTTTTCAATAATTCTGACTGATCCGAACGGATTTTCATTCCTTCCAGAGATGCAATCACTCCTTCCTTCGACATTTTGCCTGCCGTCTTCACCAGTTTTTTAATCTCTCTGGCATATTTTTCCCTGGATTCGGGTGGAAACAACCCGGGAATGAACTGGGCTATAAAGCTGAATTTATCCTGATTGACAATTCCTATGGCCCGGTCACGGTTCGATTGTTCTTCAGGGGAATCGGCATAACAGTGGGAATGAAAAAGCGTCAGCCCGCTAAGCATATCCGGATATTTACCGGCAAAGGCGAGGGCAACATATCCTCCCATTGAATGGCCAATCATCAGGCAATTCTTGATTTTGTTCTTTTTTAAAACAGTCCGGACAACATCAGCCTGAAGTTCCATGGGATGGGACCCTGCCAGGCATTCGCTTTTCCCATGACCCGGAAGGTCAATACAGATCACGCGGTACTTCTCTGATAAAGCCTTGGAAAATCGTTTCCAAATGTTAAGGGATTCTGTAAACCCATGAAGGAGTACGATAACTTTTCCTTTACCTTCATCTGTAAAGAAAATGTTCTTTTTACGAAATTTAATGACTGACATAAAACCATTTTATCATTTACAGATTCATTAATTGTTCAATTTCTTTCACGGTTTTCGGGATGGGTTTACCAAGAACGCGGTAACCGTCAGCGGTTACCAGGATATCGTCTTCGATTCGGATACCACCAAAGTCCTTGTAGGTTTCGACTAGGTCGTAATGAATGAACTCCGGCAGTTTATTTTCAGATTTCCAGATATCGATTAACTCCGGGATAAAATAAATTCCAGGTTCAATGGTCATCACAAAACCTTCCTGCAATTTCCGTCCGAACCTCAGGAAAGCCAGTCCGAATTCTTTACTACGTGTCACCTCTTCATCATATCCCACGAGGTTTTCACCCATTCCTTCAAGGTCGTGAACATCCAGTCCAAGCGGATGCCCAAGTCCATGAGGAAAGAAAAGGGAATGGGCGCCTCTGGCCACTGCTTCATCAGGGTCGCCTTTCATGATGCCTAAAGCAATCAGTCCTTTGGCCACTTCGGTGGCTGCAAGCATATGGATATCCCTGAAGGGAACTCCTGGTTTTACTGCTTTTATGGCTGCAAGGTTAGCTTCGAGAACCACTTCATAAATTCCTTTTTGTCTTGTATTGAACTTACCTCCTACCGGGACGGTCCGGGTGATATCGCTGGCATAATGCAATTTGTTTTCGCAGCCCGCGTCAATGACAAGCATACGGCCTTCAACCAGGGTATTTCCGTGATAATGGTTATGTAACGTTTGTCCGTTAATCGATAAAATAACCGGGAAAGATACCTGTCCGCCCTGGGCAAGGGCAATGCCTTCGATGTTGCCTGCAATTTCCTGTTCCACCATCCCGGGTCTGGCCATTTTCATGGCGGTGGTATGCATTACATAAGCCAGATCCACCATTTTTTCAATCTCAGCGATTTCCAAAGCATCCTTTTTCATACGAAGTTTTACGATGGCTCGTATCAATTCCTCAGAAACATTGTTCTTTAATTCCAGGTGGGGAAGGGACAAAAGATCGGAAAGCCATTGAATGGTTTCGCCGCGATAAGGAGGAGCAAAGTGGATTTTCCTTCCCTGAGCCCGGGCCTTCCGGATCACCTCATTCAGTTCAGGAAGGATGGCTGTATGTATCACCCCTGCTTTGACGGCCTGATCTTGAATGCTGGGTTGTTTACCCATCCAGATGATGTCGTCAATCCCGACATCATTGCCGTAGATCCAGTCAGTGCCGTTATCCAGATCGATGATCCCGGCCAGATCGGGATGGTCGAGTCCGAAAAAATAAGAAAAATTGCTGTCCTGACGGAAGGCATAGGTATTGGCCGGGTAATTAAAAGGGACTTCCTGATTTCCAAGAAAAAGAACAAGGCCTGAGGATAGCTCATCCTTTAATTTTTTTCTGCGATCGCTATAGACATTTGAAGGGAACATAATTTAGATTGGTTTTGAATTGTGAAAATTTTGCATGGAATTGAGTGAATTAAAAATATAGTTTCTAATTTTGATACAAGGAACAAATATATTAAAAGCTTGCTATGAATTCTTCTTTTATAAAATTTTCTTCCATCACAAAAAAGATCTGGATGGCATTGCTGGGTCTTTTTCTGATGGTTTTTCTGGTGGTTCACCTCGGGATTAATTTATGTTTACTGCGCGAAGACGGAGGGCGCTGGTTCAACGATGCTGCCCATTTCATGGGGACCAACTATGTGGTCAAAGTATTTGAGATCGTCCTTTTTGCAGGATTTATATTACATATACTCCTGGGCATCATCCTGCAGGTCAGGAACTGGAGATCCCGTCCGGTAAGGTATAAGGTCAACAATAAAACCTATACCCCTTTCCTTTCAAAATATATGATTTATACGGGAGGAGTGGTTTTACTTTTTCTGATCCTTCATTTTATGAATTTTTATTTCATTAAACTGGGATGGGTATCCAACCCGAATATCAGCCCTGATGGAGAACCTGATTTTTATCTCATTGCTCAGGCTTTATTCACCCGCCCCTTGTATTCCATCCTATATATCTTCCTGATCCTCATCCTTGCGTTTCATCTCAACCATGCGTTTCAGGCTGCATTTCAAACGCTGGGGCTGGAACATAAGCAATACAGTCCCTTTATCCGGACTTTTGGCGTGATTTATTCCATTATCGTTCCCTTAGGTTTCATCATCATCCCGATTTACTTTTTATTTATCCGTTAGATGTTATGATTGAATTAAATTCAAAAATTCCCCAGGGCCCTTTATCACAAAAATGGACCTATTATAAAAATCATCAGAATCTCGTCAACCCGTCCAATAAGAGGAAACTGGATATTATTGTTGTCGGGACGGGTTTAGCCGGCGCTTCAGCTGCTGCTTCCCTTGGGGAGATGGGGTTCAATGTTAAAATATTCTGTTATCAGGACAGTCCCCGCCGTGCTCACAGCATTGCAGCCCAGGGAGGGATCAATGCGGCCAAGAATTATCCCAATGATGGCGACAGTATTTACCGCTTATTTTATGATACCATCAAAGGCGGCGATTACCGTGCCCGAGAGGCCAATGTTTATCGTCTTGCAGAAGTAAGCAATGCCATCATTGACCAATGTGTGGCCCAGGGAGTTCCTTTTGCGCGTGAATATGGAGGATCTCTTGAAAACCGTTCTTTTGGAGGTGCTCAGGTTTCACGTACTTTTTTCGCCCGTGGTCAGACCGGACAACAATTGCTGCTCGGTGCTTACGGGGCACTGAGTCGACAGATCAAACTCGGTACGGTCAGCTTGTTCAACCGTCATGAAATGATGGATATCGTGATCATTGATGGAAAAGCAAGAGGCATCATAGCCCGCGACCTGATCACCGGCAAACTGGAGCGTCATTCTGGCCATGCCGTAGTGATTGCCACCGGAGGTTACGGCAATGTGTTTTATCTCTCCACCAATGCAATGGGCTCTAATGCCAGTGCCATCTGGCAAATTTTCAGGAAAGGAGCTTTCATTGCCAATCCTTGTTTTACACAGATCCATCCTACCTGCATCCCCGTTCATGGAGATTATCAGTCGAAACTGACACTGATGAGCGAAAGTTTACGTAACGATGGACGAATCTGGGTCCCGAAGAAAAAAGAAGATGCCGAAGCCCATCGTCTCGGTAAACTTAAAGCCAATGATATTCCTGAAGCAGACCGTGATTTTTTCCTTGAACGCAGGTATCCCGCATACGGGAATCTTGTTCCCAGGGATGTTGCCTCACGTGCGGCTAAGGAGCGTTGTGATGCAGGTTATGGCGTAGGGGAAACTGGGCTGGCGGTATTTCTTGATTTTAAAGAGGCCATCGGACGTCTGGGAAGGAATGTCATCGAAGAACGTTACGGAAATCTTTTCCAGATGTATGAAAAAATCGTGGATGAAAACCCTTATGAGAATCCCATGATGATCTATCCCGCCGTACATTATACCATGGGTGGAACCTGGGTGGATTATGAACTGATGACCACGGTAACGGGATTATTTGCCGCGGGGGAAGCCAATTTTTCGGATCATGGAGCCAACCGTCTGGGAGCTTCTGCCTTAATGCAGGGACTTGCCGACGGGTATTTTGTCCTGCCTTATACCATTCAGAACTATCTTTCCGGTGAAATAAAGATTCCCCGTATTTCAACTGATAAACCTGAATTTGAAGAAGCAGAGAATAAAATCCTGGAAAGACTTGAAAAACTGATTTCAATCTCCGGTTCAAAAACCGTTGACCATTTCCATAAAGAACTGGGGAAAATCATGTGGGAAAATGTCGGTATGGGAAGGAATGAATCCGGACTCAGAAAAGCCATTGACCTCATTCGTAAACTCCGGGCTGAGTTTTGGAAAGAAGTGAAAATTCCGGGTGGAATCAATGAGCTGAACGTTGAACTTGAAAAAGCAAACCGGGTTGCAGATTTTCTTGAATTGGGAGAACTCATCACTCAGGATGCCCTTAACCGTATGGAAAGCTGCGGAGGTCATTTCAGGGAAGAATACCAGACAGAAGAAGGAGAATGTTTGAGAAACGACGAAGATTTTAAATATGTGGCAGCATGGGAATACCTCAGCGAAGGAGAATTCAGGCTTCACAAGGAGCCACTCAAGTATGAGGAAATAGAGGTTAAGCAGAGGGTGTATAAATAATTAGGAATTAGGAATTAAGAATTTAACATGGATCTTACATTAACAATCTGGCGGCAGAAAGATGCCAAGGCAAAAGGGAAATTTGAGATTTATCCCCTTTCGGGGATATCTCCTCATTGTTCTTTTCTTGAAATGCTTGATATCCTGAATGAGCAATTGATCCTGAAAGGTGAAGACCCTGTGGTTTTTGACCATGACTGCCGGGAAGGGATTTGCGGAATGTGCAGCCTGTATATCAATGGTCGTCCTCATGGACCGGATGACGCGGTTACTGCCTGTCAGCTTCATATGCGTAAATTCAGGGACGGGGATACCATCGTGGTAGAACCCTGGCGTGCCAAACCTTTTCCGGTTATCAAAGACCTGATGGTCGATCGTTCGGCTTTTGACAAGATCATTCAGGAAGGGGGTTATATTTCCGTCAATACGGGCGGGGCAACGGAAGCCAATAATATTCTTGTCAGGAAAGAAGCTGCTGAGCTGTCGATGGATGCAGCAGCATGTATCGGATGTGGAGCTTGTGTGGCCGCTTGTAAAAACGCATCTGCCATGCTTTTCGTTTCCGCTAAAGTCGCTCATCTGGCTCTCCTTCCTCAGGGGAAAGTCGAAGCCACGCAAAGGGTTAAGAAAATGGTCAAGATGATGGACGAACTTGGTTTTGGAAATTGCACCAATACCTATGCTTGCGAAGCAGAGTGCCCTAAGTTGATATCCCGTTCCAATATCGCAAGGCTGAACAGGGAATTTATGTGTGCCAAAGTCATTTGATCCTCTTTTCTTAAATTTCTATCTTTCTTGTATTACCTTTCAGGGATAAAACCGATTAAGCCATAAAAACCTTATGGCTAAATTTTTTATTACTCTTTGTACCCGAAAAGGAAGACCCTATTTCGGATCCATCATCAACGGGCAAACAGATCTTTCCCTGATCGGTAGAATTGTGGAGTTTGAAGCCCGTAAACTGTCTAAGAAAAAACAGGAAATCCGGCTTGAAGAATGGGTCATCATGCCAAACCATGTGCATCTATTGTTATCCGGTTGCAATGGAGGAATGAGAAAAGAAATAAAGCGGTTTAAATATGCAGTGAAAAACTGGACCAATCTCTGCGGATTTGAGTTCCATTGGCGTGTAAGAATTTTCCATTATCCCATTCAGGATGAAGCGGAACTGAAACAGCGTAAATGCTATCTCAGAAAAAATCCTCTAGCATGGGAATCGGATCCCCTGAATCAGGAAAATCAGCTAAATTTGTCAAAAGAATTGAGATAAACGATGGGCAATCATGAGATCATATGAAATTCAGTGAGATCCGGGGGCAGGAAGAAATAAAACGAAAGTTGATTCAGACGGTTTTGGATCAAAGGGTGAGTCATGCCCAGCTTTTCTATGGTCCGGAAGGATGCGGAAAACTGGCACTTGCGATTGCTTATGCACAGTTCATCAATTGTACCCATCCACGTCCCCTCCCCAATTCAGGTGAACCCCAAGGATTAGAAGCCGATTCCTGCGGTGTCTGTCCATCCTGTGTCAAATACCAAAAACTCATCCATCCTGATCTGCATTTTATTGTCCCCGTGGCCGCTACGAAAAAGAATCCTAAAAAACCACAAAGCAAGCATTTCTTGGAAGACTGGCGAAAGTTCCTGATCGAACATTCTTATGGAGTCACGATTCAGCAATGGTTTGAAGCCATTGAGATCGAGAACAAGCAAGGCATCATCAATGCAGAGGATTGCAACGAGATCATTACTACCCTTGGATATAAAAGCTATGAGTCAGAATACAAGGTGATGATCATCTGGTTACCAGAGAAAATCTTTCATTCCGCAGTACCAAAAATCCTCAAAATACTGGAGGAACCTCCTGAAAAAACATTATTTCTGCTGGTTTGCGATGATCCTTCCCAGGTTATCCCGACCATTTTATCAAGAACGTTAATGGTTCGGATTCCCCGGCTAAGCGGTTTCCTGCCATTTGAAGAAGTGGATGCAGGATTTTATCCTTCTTTCCGGCAATGGATGTTACAATGTCACGGTGGAAAAATTCCTGAACTGATCGCCTTTTCAACAGAAATAACTAAAACGGGAAGAGAGAAGCAAAAAAGTTTCCTGCAATATGGCCTTCAGACTATTGCCTATTGCAACTCCATCAATTATGGGCAAAAAATACCGACCCGGATTATAGGAGATGAACTTGAATTCATTCAGAAATTTTCGAAATTCATTACTTCAAAAAATCTTCCCGAATTTTCGGATCTCCTGAATACCGCCATTTTTCATATCGAGCGAAATGCCCATATCCCTACTCTTTTCCTCGACCTGTCGTTGAAATTTGTTAAGCAATTTAAACCTAATTTGCTATCTTTGTAGGGTTTTACTATAACTATGGAAGAAGCTGAGGGCATTTCCCGGGAAACAAAAAACAATCCATTTCTGAGCCGTGGGTGCTGTCATGCTCCCCGGCTATATCATAAAAATGATGGACTTTTCCAGCACGGTTGCAGTAAATTTGATTCCTTCGACTGGCTGAAATCAATTCCCCTGCCGTTGAATCTGAAACCATTCGAAATCATTGAGGTCAGGTTTAAGAACAGCCGAAAGGATTATTACCGCCTGCCCCCTGAAATGGAAGTGGCAGTGGGTGATATCGTTGCAGTGGAAGCCTCTCCGGGTCATGATATCGGGATCGTAAGCATGGTGGGTGAAATGGTGAGATTTTTATGTTTTAAGCATAAGTCTTTTAACCATGCTGACGACATCAAAAAAGTGTATCGCCGCGCCCGCCTTACTGATATTGAAAAATGGATTGCCGCCGTTGAAACAGAAACAGAAACCATGTTCCGGTCGAGGGAAATAGCCTCCGGTCTGAATCTGCAAATGAAGATCAATGATGTTGAATATCAGGGAGACAATACCAAGGCGGTTTTTTATTATACTGCCGAAGACCGGGTGGACTTCAGGGAGCTGATCAAACTCCTTGCTGAAGAATTCAAGGTACGTATCGAAATGCGCCAGATCGGGGCAAGACAGGAAGCTAGCCGCCTGGGTGGAATCGGTTCATGCGGGCGTGAATTATGCTGTTCCACCTGGATGAGCGACTTTAAATCGGTCACCACCAATGCAGCCAGGGTTCAGCAACTTTCCCTGAATCCCCAGAAACTTGCCGGTCAGTGCGGAAAATTAAAATGCTGCCTGAATTACGAATATGAAACTTATGTTGATGCCCAGAAAGATTTTCCCAGTTCCGACACCCTGCTGAAGACCAGAAAGGGAGATGCCGCTCATCAGAAAACAGATATCTTTGAGAAGTTGATGTGGTACAGTTATCTGAATGATCCTTCAAATCTTATGGCTATCCCGCTTGAAAACGTAAAACAGATCCTGAACGAAAACCTCAATGGTAACTTACCTGAGAAACTTGAAGATTTCGCCAGAACAACAGAGAAAAAGACAGAAATTGATAATGGCCTTGGTCAGGATGAGCTAACCCGTTTTGATCATTTATGAATATGTTCCGATCGCTGAAACAAGACATATTTCTCCTGATCTTTCTTTTCACCACAATCACCGCTTGTGATTCTAATCGTCTTTTTGAAGAAAACAGGGTAATTCCAAACAAAACTTGGAGTGCTGGCAATAAGGTGTCTTTTCAAGCCACCATTACAGATACGGCTTTAACTTACAATGTTTACCTGAATATCAGAAATACCTTGGACTACCCTTACAGCAATCTTTTTCTCTTTTTGCAAACGACTTTCCCGGATGGCCATAAAGCAAAAGACACCCTGGAATGTCTTTTGGCAGATTATGATGGACGGTGGCTGGGTTCAGGTGTAGGAAGCGTAAAATTCAACCGTTTTCTCCTTAAAAAAGGCGTTTCTTTCCGTGAAAAGGGAGTCTACCGGTTTGATCTGGAACAAGCTATGCGTGTGCCTGAACTTAAAGGTATTGAGGATGTCGGTTTACGAATAGAAAAATGAGCATAACACATATTCCAATATTACAGGAAATGCAACACCGGGCCCCGAAAAACAATAATCGGAAATATTTACTGGGTTTCTGGATCTCTTACTGTGTTCTTGTGATTTTAACGGTTCTTTTTTTTATCGGGGTAACCTATGGTTTTTTTGGCAAGATGCCCAGCTTTGAAGAACTGGAAAATCCGAAAAGTAATCTGGCTTCTGAAGTGTTTTCAGCCGATGGAAAGTTGCTTGGCAAATATTATATTGAAAACCGTTCGAATACGCAATTCCAGGATTTGTCCCCCAATGTGATCAATGCCCTTATTGCCACTGAAGACAGCAGGTTTTATGAGCATTCAGGGATTGACATCAAGGCTATTTTCAGGGTAGCCTGGGGGATGTTAACCAACTCCTCAAAAGGAGGAGGGAGTACCATCACCCAGCAACTCGCCAAAAATCTTTTTCCACGAAAGAAAGACCGTACTTTTTGGGAAACTGTGATGATCAAATTCAAGGAATGGATTACCGCCATCAAGCTTGAAAGGAATTATTCCAAGGACGAAATCCTATCCATGTACCTTAACACGGTTGATTTTGGGAGTCAGTCTTATGGCATAAAATCGGCCGCCAGAACCTATTTCAATAAAAGCCCTGATGAACTTGGCCCTGAAGAAGCAGCCATTCTTATTGGCACCCTGAAGGCACCCACCTGGTTCAGTCCTGTAAGAAATCCGGGCAGGGCGTTTGATCGCCGGAATACGGTGCTGAGCCAGATGCAGAAATACAGTTATATCAGCCAGGCAGAACTGGACTCCCTGAAAATGGTTCCTGTGGATATGACCAATTACCGCATTCAGGATCATACGGCAGGAATTGCAACCTATTTCAGGGAATACCTGCGCATGGTACTGGTTGACTGGTGCAATGCCAATCCAAGGGAAGACGGTACACCCTATAATCTTTATAAGGATGGATTGAAGATTTATACCACCATTGACTATAAATTACAGGGATATGCCGAACAAGCGGTCAGGCAATATCTCGGGAATGAACTTCAGCCTTCCTTCTTTGCACATTGGAAGGGACAACCCAATGCGCCTTTTGTCTTCGAAAAAAACGTTGAAAAGAAAGAGATCCAGAACCTTTTATTGCAGGCTATGCGCAGGACAGACCGGTATTACCATTTAAAATCAGCAGGCGCCAGTGAGGAAGACATTTATGCAGAATTTAAAATTCCCGTCAAGATGAAGGTCTTTTCCTGGAAAGGTGAAATTGATACCCTGATGAGTCCGATGGATTCGATTAGGTATTATAAATTTTTCTTACAGGCCGGACTGATGTCGATGGATCCTCATAGTGGATATGTGAAAGCATATGTCGGAGGCATTGATTACCGATTCTTTCAATACGATCATGTCAAACTCAGCAAACGGCAGGTGGGTTCTACTTTCAAACCCTTCCTTTATACCCTGGCCATGCAGGAAGGCGAATCCCCCTGTGCCCGATATCCCAATGTTCAACCTGTGATCGATCTTGGGAACGGACAAGTATGGGCTCCGGAAAGCGCCAGTGACGAAAGGCGTGGTCAAATGGTGACCCTGAAATGGGCATTGGCCAATTCCAACAACTGGGTCTCCGGTCAGCTCATCAAAAAATACTCTCCCAAAGCCGTGGTTTCCATGGCCCATAAGATGGGCGTGACGAGCGATATCCCCGCGGTTTACTCCATTGCCCTGGGATCATGCGATCTCAGCCTGTATGAAATGGTAGGCGCCATGAGCGTATTTGCCAATAAAGGAATTTTCAATGAACCTATCTTTATCACCCGCATCGAAGATAAAAACGGGAATCTTTTACAGGCATTCAATCCCAAATCCAGGGAAGCCATCAGCGAGGAAACTGCATTTCTTATGGTCACTTTAATGAAAGGCGTGGTGGAAGTCGGAACCGGGGTCAGACTTCGGTATAAATACGGTCTTACCAATCCCATTGCCGGAAAAACCGGCACTACTCAAAACCAATCTGACGGGTGGTTCATGGGCATCACCCCGGATCTTGTCACCGGTATTTGGGTCGGATGTGAAGACAGGGCTGCTCATTTCCGCAGCATCACCCTTGGACAGGGAGCAAATATGGCGTTACCAATCTGGGCGATATTTATGCAGAGAATTTATTCCGATCCCGGATTGCATCTTTCACAAAGGGATTTTGATCCCCCTAAAAAACCCCTTGAAATCGATCTTGATTGTTCCGAATCGGATAACCCCGGTCCTATCAAAACAAAGAAAAAGAAAGCCATTTTTGATGAAGATGAATTTTAGACACTCCCTTATTTTGTATAAAACCCTGTAATTTTCACTTTGGGTTGGTCTAATTTTAAATTCAGTTTGGACCTGTTCCAAATGTACATATGCATCACATAGTCCTCGCTGTTGTTCAGGCTGGTCAAATCTACAGTTTCCATTATTTTTACCGGATACCATCTTTCTGGTTTTTCTGTTTCCGGAATTTTAAATGATTGCCAGCGCAAATGTCGCCCTGATTTCTGATATAAGTCGAGGACAACTAAGGGATCTTTATTGGGTTCCGCTTTAAATTTGCCAGCCAGAAACTCAATTTCCAGTTTCAGGGTGTGAAATTCGGGACCAAAGGAAAGGTCACGGATCATGGAACGAAATTCCCCCGTGGAGTCTGATGGATTAAACACGATGGAGTCCGTTAACCGGATTTCCTCACTATAACTGATTTCCTTAAAAAATAATTCCGGAGGTATCAGTCTATTCTGTTTCGTGACATAGGTGTTGAGTGTCTTAAAATCATTCAGCTCACGGTTCATTCTTTGCAACAATGAAGAATTCCTGATTTTCCGTAATTTCAAATCGGGCTGTATCAATAGAACAACATCAGAAGAAAAATAATATTGCTTATTGACATATTCCACTATTTCCTTATTATTCAGAATAAAGGGAAGAATATGAATGTTGCGAGGTCTTTGGGCCGTATCTATCCCTCTTCCCATCCACGGGGCAACAGATTGGATTTTAACGTTAAAACGTTTATTCAACAGGGCAAGAAAAGAAGGCGTAATATCCAGGTGAGAAGAAACCGAGCGGAAATGTACTGGCGCTTTCAGCATCGGAGAATAGATTATCAGTGGGACATGATAATGCTCCAGACCAGAGAACCTGAACAAGTTAAGCTCGGGAAGCGCATGATCGCCTGTTATGATGAAAATCGTATTTCCGAATTCCGGTCGTGTTTTGTAACGTTCAAAAAAACTTCTTAAGGCATCATCGGTATAAAGAATGGTCGAGAAAATGTTTTTATACTTTTTCAAATCCTGTTTCAATTCCATTGACGGGTTCATCTTTTTTATTCGATCCTCCAATAATGCAAGGTAATAATCCTGTCGTGGAGGGATAAACGGGCTATGCAGAGAAAGGGTAAGATAAATATCAAGCCGTGGGGATTTTTTTACCGAATCCATGACTTCAAAAGAACGATGGTACAGATCCAGGTCCGGGAAGCCCCACCCGTAGCCCTCGTTGACTACGTACTTTTTATATTTTGCCCCGAAAGTCCGTAAAATATAATCTGTGCTCTGACGCTCCAGGAAATCTTCCATATAATTAAAAGATGGATCGCCGCTGTAAAAAAAGCTGGCATAATATCCGCTTTCTCTTAAATAACGGATCATCGACAAATGATAGGGCATCTTCCCGGCTTCGTTGATAAAGGTCGGGTCACCCGGTGGAAGGGAGGCGAACATGGCCGGTAACACGTTAAAAGTCCGGTCAGCAGTAGCGAGAAAATTATTCCAGTAAAGACTATGGGCTGACAGGGAATCAAGAAAAGGGGCAAAACTTCCGAAAATATCGTTATTCCCCATGAAACAGGAAGAAAGAGACTCAACGATGATAAACACAAGGTTGGGTTTATCTTTTTGAAAATCAAAAAAAGCGCCGAGAACATCAGGAGTGTTTTCGTCGTGAAGGAAGGGGTATTGGTTGCCTAAAAATTTAAATTCCGGATGATCCCTATGATACCGTTTGATGATGGCATCAAGATCGGATTGAATTCCGGTATTTTGTGAACGTGAGAAATAAATACGGCATTTTTCTAAAAAATATGCCGTTTTATTATAAACCACATAATACTCGAAGGGATTTCTGGATTGATTTTCTTTTGGAGTAACTGGCCCGATCAGGAATAAAGTCATGATGCTTACGATCGTTATTGACAGAAGCACGTTTTTCTTCAGTTTGATCTTCAGGAAAAAATAGATTCCAAAGAATAAAAAAATCAATATTAAGATAAAGGGTAGAAAAGTGATCAGGTTAAATTTCACACAACTCCCTGTAATCATCATCATCTCCTTCAGGGTATAGGAAAAAACCACCTGATCCAGTGGGCGTAAGGTCAATGAAAAATACTGAAACAATCCCCACTCAACACAAAGAAGGATAAAAGAGAAGAGACCAAAAAACAGTCTACCGATCCATTTTCCTGTCAATGAAAAAAGGATAAAAGGAATAAGCAGTATCCATGAAAGGTACTGCCAGAGGATCACATCCATCAAAAAACCGCGAAATTCAAGAAAGACCGCATGAAACGGAAGCGAATGCATCATAAAAAGGGAGAAATACTGCGCCACGCGGATCAACAATATGACTGCTGACACCGAAAGATTGATCCGGATAAAATCCCTGAAGATTTCGGGAAGTTTATGTTTCAGCCCTTGTATCATGGCTCTGCATATTCGTTGGATGCGGTTTTTTTATTCAATGGTCAGTTCAAAAATTTCTCCCAAGATATCATTTTTCGGAAAAGGAATATTATCCTGGGCATAAGGAGATCCTATCCACCACTTGGTATTATGGAATTCCTGGGTAATAATCAGCAACATCTGATTGTTGGGCACGGAAGTCACTTTATCGTCCTCATATCCCACGACCCGGAGTTTTTCTTTCGAAGGGCCGATCCTCCATATAATTCGATCGGGCTGCCAGTCGATCTGAAAATAATAAAAGTCGGATCCGAAAAGTTCATCATCACTTTCCAGTGATTTTTCGGTCAAAGCCCGGTAATTTTTATCCCAGCGGTGAGCCCAGAAAGTATTGCCTTCAAAATTCACCGGCCAGCATCCATCATGGAAATCAGACGGTTGCCAGCAGGCCATGTCCCAGTTAGTACAAGCTACGATGATTTTATCGTCATTGGCCGTAATTTCTTCGGGGAATGGCACGTTCCAGCCTGACAGCCGAAACTGATCGTCGTTCCCATGGTTATACGCCGGTGGAAGTACCCAGGAGGGACAGTATGGAACGGTTTTCAGGATTTCAAAATCGATTTCAGAATATCCGACATTTTTAATTCTTTGATCCTGATGTCCACCGTAATAATTGGCCATATATCCGCCGTTGTTGCAATCCCGTCTCAGGTTCCAGTCACCCTGGTCCATGGTGAGCAGCCAGATCGCATTGGTGATACCATTCCACATATGATTTTCATTCAGCAATTCGGTGAGTTTTGCCTTGACTGTCCATTTCCCGTAGGTCATCCCATGACGCGTGATAATACCTACATTTTGTTTCTGCCATTTCCCAAATTCAGCTTTAGGGTTACGGATGGAAATTTTATGGTTGACCGGATCAGAAATGACCGTTTCACAGGGACGGGCAGCTGTTGTAGCCGTCACGGAAATCAGCTCTTCCTTGCGGTAAAACCTTTTATTCCAATTGTAATCCAGCCTTGAGTAATGATCTTTCAGCACATCTGCAATCACCGGGATATGATCCATTTTTGTCGAGGGATCAACATAGTGGATGAACTGCTCAAAGGCTGCATTTTTATACAGGGCAGAATCCTGGCCACAGAGATCATTTCCGTATTGATCGGCAATCTCCTTGCTGAAATTATTCGGATTGATATAAATCCCTCCGCCCAGGTCGGGTTTAGCCATCACCTGAAGCTGACCGGGATACTCCTGGACTACGGTATTGTGAAGCCTGCATCCATCCCCGTACTTAAAATAAAAATAGGGGTTTATAAAACCCTCAGGGGATTGTAAGCCGATGTTTTGAATATAATCAGGGATGCGTTTTTCGCCCATGGTTTCAGCCACGGTCACCACCAGTAAAAAACTATATTTGCCAACCCTGGGGTTTCTTTTCCAGCGGTCATTTTTCCCGTTCAGGTAATAACGTTGTTCATCCCTTGGATTGCCAACGATCCTGAACTTGTTTGTAATCTTATGAAATTGATCATCGGCAGGAATAACATCCGTTTTTAACATGGTAGTCGCTACATTTTCCCAGCTTCCGTAAAAATTTTCCCAGGCATAAGGATGCTGTTTTGCTGTGTCCTGATCAGACCTTTCATGAAATTTATAGGATTCATTCTGGTAATAAATTTTATAATAAAATTCTGCTGCCTCTTTTCCGGTATTTTTTATACTGAACTCCAGGTCAAAAAAACCATCTGCCGTTTGACGGGATGAGGGAATGACAAACCCATTTCCCTTGGCGCCTGAATAATCGAGGAACAATGGCTTTCCGGTATTCCAGTTGGTCAGAGGGTTAAAATCTCTGATGATAAACTGATCCGTAACCACCTGGGCAGCGTTGGGATTCTGATTACAGCCGGAATGTATTCCTGTCATCAGCAATATCCCCATGAGTATCAATGTCAAGTTCATTTTCATTCGGTTCATTTTTGAGGAAATGAATATAATTCCATAACATCCGGAAGTTCTGTTGTTTCTTCTTTATTCGAACCCAGGATAAAGTAAGTGGTATTCCCCTTAACGGTATATTTTCCGGGAATTATCCGGAGTGATTCATAGTACTTTGGGTTATGATCCTGATTAAAACCATGAAAATCGACATTGGCCTGAATCTGAAAAGCAGTATCATTAAATTTCAGTTGTTTCAGGTCGAACCGCCAGTCGCGGTTATAGCGTAATATCATCCGGCCCTGTCCGGGGTCTGAGGCTGAAGTAAAAAAACGATCCGTTGGTTTCAGGGTGTCAAGTCCAATGGTTTTCCCAAAATATTCATATTTTTTAGGATATTTCGATTCAAATTTTCCGCTGCTTGCATGATACCAACGAAGGGAATAATCGGATTTTCCGGTCTTTTTATTTTTCACGACCGACAGGATGACATCCAGGTCTGGATCGGAGAGAAAATGATCCACGGATAAGCCGATTTCGAAAACTGAACTGTCCCATTCCCTGACCGGATTCCGGTCGCCTTCGGCCAGGATTTTCCAGGAGTCCTTTTTAGCCTGGTCAAATTGCAGCATTTTCCAATATCCATGATCCATCAGCAAGAGCAATTCGCTGATTCCATCCTGATTAAAATCTCCGGGAAAAACCCATTGATTATCCTTCATATAAATCCCCGACAGCTTTTTATCGAAAGACTGCCAGACCATATTAAAAATGATTTCTGTTTCTGAAGCACAGGGGTCTTTGCTGTTGGTAAGCTTACCCAGCATCAACCCATTTTCAGAAGCCATGAGCAGTTGTTCTCCCTGGCCGGCCAAAAATTTTCCCTTCCAGATATTGCCGGATGTAAAAAAAGGCAAGGCTGCTGACGGGATATGGAAAGGAATTTTCCGAATCTCGATTGAATTCGCACAGAATGATAAAAGGAATGGCTTTGATCCTTGTGGGATAAGCAGCAACTCCTCCAAACGCTTTTGATCAATAAGAAAATCACCGGAAATGATTTTGTCAAGGGGGGAAATTTCCTTCATTTTTTTCCAGCTTTGAACCCTTTCAAGCGCTACCGTGGGAAATGGCGGATAGTTAAAGCGGGGAGTAAAGGAGGTTTCTTTCGTCATGTCCACGAAAACGGTATCTCCACGCCGGTCAGGCTGACTTCCGAAGACCATATTATAATCATCCACGAGAATATCCGTCGGACTGTTATTCCAGAAATAAATTTTCAGTTTATATTCAGGTTTGAATTGTACTTCACTGAGGTCGAGTTTCCCGCTGATTTTAAACCATTTCCCGCGTGGAATTCCCTTACCGGACAATCCGACCCCTTTCCAGCAGATATTCACGCCCAATTCGTTTGAAGCTGCCAGAACAAAAGTAGCATTGACTTCCTTGGTTGTTGGGAAAACATAAACCCAGGTACTGAGGGAAACTTCTTTCAGGTTTTCCATTCCTAGCTCTCTGGCAGTACGCTCAATCGCCGCGCCAAAACTGTTTTGCCCGAAAGCTTTGGCCGAAAAGAGACCAGAATGAGCTATTCCTTTATAAAAACCATCGGGTGTTGCTTTCCCGGGATCCACTTCAAAATCAAAATACAGGCTATGAGGCGCCTGAGCATGGATTTTTTGAGAATTGAGAAATTCTTTTTCGGAAGAGGAAGGAATACTGACCACTTTGTTCAAGGGAAAATATTTCAGACCAAGTGCGACAGCAATAATGCTAATGGTCATGGTGGCAGCGATGGCAATTAACCATTTCTTTTTTTTCATGATATCAGGTTAGTGTATGCAAATCATACTTTTTGTTTCTGAATGATCTGCAGTTATCATCCGGCAGGAATAAATTCCGGCAGGGATGTTATTCCCCGATTCATCCGTCCCATCCCAAAAGAGAAGATGATCTCCTGCATTTTCTTTGTTCTGATGAAATGTGCGGATTCTGACACCCTGGGCATTAAATATTTCAAAGGTAATCTCTTCCTGCTTTGCTAATTTATATTGAATATGGGTTGAAGATATAAACGGATTGGGATAATTACCCTTTAAAAAAGTCAATCCATTTGTATTGGGGGAACCCGAGGAGATCGGAAAGGGAATATGCATTAATACCGGTAAGACTGCCTGGTTGTTAAAATTATCATGTACAATAATATTACAGTAATAATCGCCGGGAGGCAGGTTGTCGGGTTGAAAAGTAAGATTTACTTCTGCCGTTTCATTCCTATACAAACTACCTGAAATATCAGATAAGGATAGCCAGTTATTCCATAATCCGGAATTTTTAATTCGGATAAACCCGAACTTATCATGTGGGGTATTACCTGTTTGATCACCATGAATATTATAGACTAGGAAAACGTCGTATTGGTATGACAGATTAATCGTTCCGCTTAGGGTGGAAACGGCTGACTCTCCTGGTTTCACAACCCCGGAACCACTGCTTGTTTCTCCATGCCAGTTTTGAGGAAGCCCTGTACCTGGCGTTCCTTGGTATACCAGGTTTCCCAGGGATCCTCCTGTAAAATCTGTTGCTGTATTAAGTTCCACCCCGGGAGGAAAATCAACTTTGACATGGCTTACATTTTCGTTGTCACTACTCTGGTTGTGTAAAATCAAATCCCAGCTGTACAAGTTTCCAGGTACAAAATATTCGCTTGAGCATATAAGATTTGAGTTTGACTGATTGGAAGGATACCAGGCTTTGTTATTGGCCAGGGTATCAAAAACCATGGTTGAAAAATTCAGTATTCCACCACCATCATTCGTGATAGAAAAATGATCTGTTGAAGTTTGTCCTATTTCCAGTGTTTTTTCAAACATCTTCGGAAAAACAGCTATAACTGGTTGTGCACCTGCAATGAGGGGAAACTGAATAAAATCCAGAAAAGCACAATCGTATCCATTGCTAACAGAATAATCTTTATGATAAGTCCAGTTGAAGGTGTGATATCCTTTCTCAATAGGAAAAGAAACCTGGCTCCAGTCTCCTTCGCCATCCCATCTTTGCATTTCAAAATTATCAATAGAGAAGGCCAGATAGTCGTAATTGAATGTTCCGGCAGGATCGTGTTCACAGGAAACTTTTTTCCAAAAACTTAATATTCCATCTTCCAGGACGCAAACACTTAAAAATAAAGTCGATTCCTGATCATCAAAGATCCATCCGGAGCGTCCTGAATAATTTCCCTCATACCTGATTACTGGATCAAATCCCCATGGGGCAGCACCCGAAAAATTCCAGTCGAATTTATTGTAAGTGGCTGTTTCAAAATCTTCGATGATATCGCCGGAATACAGAAAAAGGCTATCCGAGGTATTGAGGTTCTGACTTGTTTGAAGGAAAGTATTCATTTTGTAAAGGTGTTCGAATGGAACTGTGGAAGAAGCGGTAACATGAAAGAGAATATTATTGGAAGAATCCGGTTTAAGCATAGAAAGAAATCCGGTATCCACGTCAATGGTCAGGTTGGTATCGGCTGCTATAAGTGTGACATGAATGCCGGAAGCTGAAACACTTCCATTATTTTTCAAGGTTACAAGCAGATCAGCAGATTCTCCCGGATCAAGCCGGTGGTTGTCGCCATCATCCAGTTCGACTTTTGAAAAATGAAATTCCGGGGCGAAAGCGACCAGATGAATATCAATGTTGCTGTTCTGTTGCGCTGTTATCATATTCATTGGGATGATAAACAGATGATTGTTTGGGATATCAGGAGAAATCAGCATCCCGAATGCATGGGGAATGGTCAGGGTCTGACTTCCGTTAACCACAGGAACGATTATACTAGCATTGAGTAAGGTAACATAGGGGTCAGAATTTGTGATGGAAACCTGAATATTACTTACTGGCTGTGAGCTAAGATTGGTAAGGGAAAGATTAAGATAAGCCGTTTCTCCATATTCAATAATGCTATCATTTCCTGACTCAACCTGATAGCCTATAAGCAGGCCATTAGTATTAAACAATAAGGTCTTCGTGGAAGAAATATTGTCATTATCAGTGACTACGAAATTCACTGCTGTATTCTGGTATGGCAGGGTAGGTGTACCTGTAAACAGACCATCTTCCGTAACCATCATCTCAGCAGGATAACCGCAGGAAGCAAACTGGTCCAGGGTATTGGGTGCGATGGCAGATGAATTGTTCAGGGCAGTAAACTGATAGTTTTTATTATCTCCTGAAGAAATACCCCCTGTCCAGGCAGTATTTGCCGGATAGACCATATCTCCGTAATAGAATTCTATTTTCCCGTTTGAATAAAATTTTACAGCAAAATTCAGGTTTGTGGATGACGTTCCGGTGATGAAAGTTTTCCAGCGTATCGTTGCTGATGTCGAATTTCCTTCATACCAGATTCCTTGTCCCTGTGAAGGATTAATATACATATCGGTCATAAACGGGGCAACGATTGCGGATTGCCGGAAGAGTAGCGATTTGTCAATTAGATAAGGCCAGGTATAGGGCTGATCATCGAATAAAATATACCCATCAGCATAAATGTACAGTTTATTTATGTTTTTCTTAAAAAAGGGGAAATTAAAGTCCAGCAATTTTATTGCAAAACCTGTATTGTTATTGGTCAGGATCAGTTGTTGTGCATTGACAGCAGGGAAAGATGCAGTGGTAATGGTTTCCGGATAATTCAGCCGGGCATCCCAACGATAGGGGGGGGTGCCATTATTTGCTGTAAGTTGAAAATTATATGGCTGGTAAAGCATTGCAGGCGGAAGGCTGCCCGACACGATGGCTGGTTTATTGAAATTCACGGTATGATTAAGTCCCAGCCGTGTCATCGTATTATTCCCGATCAGAATATTTGTGCCAGAGTAAACATTGTATAAGGGGGACCCGGAAGTATAATCTATCAATGACCAGCCAACAATTGTTCCTGATGCCACATTGCCCGGATCGTTCTCCTGAACCTGAAGGAAGAATCTGGCAGGTTGTCCGCTGCTCAACTGTGAAAGCAAGGGTGTCAGGTCAAGTCCGAATTCAATGGTTTTATCGGCTTCTGAAGTTCCTCCCTGCATATAATAATCTCCCCCCTGATAATTAAAAACCGGAAAATCAAGAACCGTTGAAGGCAGGGTGGCACTAAGATCCGTATTCATTCCCACATTCACTTTCAGTTTATTTCGCGAGGTATGATTGAGGGTTATTTTCATTGTCAGTTTCGGATCGCATGATTGCTTGACATCAATCACATAGATGGTATGATTCCATATTCCCCCATACCCAATATTATCAGCAATGTTTTTATACATGGTATAGCAGAATCCCTGATTACACCATCCGGGACCCGCATAACCATTGGCGAATTTTAATCCTCCTATTTCCCAATCATGCATGTCAACGGCTCCATCCCCGTTGATATCAATGTTGTTGGTATATTTCCCGTCCCCGTTAAAATCATACCGGACAGAGTCATTGTATCCGCAGATGGTCCAGGCGTGTGAAGGACTGCCGCCCCAGTAGGTCTGAACATATTTCCCGGCTTCAGGAGTACCGGCAGGTAATACCGCTGAGGGGGTACTGAAATAGTTGCCATAAATATTTCCCACTCCGCCCACTACTGAACCATTCAGATGTTCGGCTAACCAGTATTTCAAGGTAAGCAATCCTTCCGGACTGTCGGCCCTGATGGCACTCACCGTATTCAATCGGTTTTTCATGCCATTGTAATACTTATCATAACCTGAAATCCAGCGTAAATAACCACCGGTGTTCAATGCTCCGCCATAATCCGTAACATTCATGGTGCCACAGGTTTTAATAATTTCCCAGGAGTCAAAAAAACTGACACCCTGATAATTGTTGGCATTGTTTAAGAAATCCCAGGCAAAATGCGTTGGATATTGATTATTGGTGACATTGGCAGGTACATTGCGTAACCTGTCCACCTCATACGTGAAATTAAAAGCAATACTTGCCGATTGCCCGCATTCATAGCCAGATTGATAGGTAATCGGACGAAAAAAAGGCTGGGAAGAGTTATCCACACTTTGAGGCAGTAAGGGAGCATAAGGACCTTTATAATGTTCAGGAAGATTGAGAATGGGAATGTTGGAAAGGACAAAAAGCTCATCAGGAGTCAGGGAAAAAGGTTCAAGACCTTGCTGTGCCGGAAGGTCCTGTGCCTGAAGACCCATAAAAAGAAAAGACAACAAGGAGGTTATTCCGATGACAATGAGCTTCTTCATAATAAGATTTTAAAAATCACCTTGACAATATTAAGGATTTTGTTTTGATTGGTCATACAGATAATTCGCATCACGGTAAAGCATGGTATCCAGGGATACATTCCGCTCCTTTGCTTTCTTTTCAACAGCTGCAAGCCATTCCGGATTCTGATATATGGACAGGACCAGATACATAATGCTGTCCTGGCGTGTTTTCCCTTTTATCTCATGATAATTATTGTAGAAGGTATATTCTGCATCATTTCGGATAATTTCTTCGAGGGGGCGACGTTGCTTCTTGGCCTTTTTCACCAAAAACCTGAACCAGTTTCTATCATTACGGATTTCATTCTCCGTATTATAAACCTTATCATCCCTGGTTTCCGGATGAAAAGCCAGGTAAGCTTCATCGGCAAAATTCCAGAATCCATTATGCATGTTGATTTCAGAGATCATTAAAAGGATGACATCGAACTTCTTATAGGTTGAAAGCAATTCTGATTTATCCACGTAAACAGGAGGATTATTATGATGATAGGGGTATAATTTGTTGTTGTAATACCAGTATTCCTGGTTTTTAAACAACTGATCGGAGATTTTTCCCTTGCAGAAATTCACATAATAGCTATCGGCGATAACCAATACCGATAAATTTCTTTTTTCCGGATCGTTTTCAATTTTTAAAACCGGATAGGCTCCAAGGGTTTTGGGCAGGGGCAAACAAAGATTGAGTACCTCGCCGATATCGTTATCGGTCAGCCGGGCTGTATCGGAAAGCACTATCCGCTCGATGGCAATTTCCGGAAGCCTGGAGGATGTTCTTTGTTCGATATATCTTTTCAGGGTGTCTGCAGCAAGGGCTACCCCATAGATACTCCAGTGCATCCCATATTTCGGGAAAACCGGGTAACGGCATGTATCCCTGACCAGTTTGAAATAGTCATTCAAATCAAGGAAGGGTAACCCCAGTGAAACTGCTTTCGTTTTAATCCATTCATAGTTGGACAAAGTTCGTTTTCGCGGATGATAGCGACCCGGAATAAACTCGGGCATTACGCTGGCTTTACCGGGTTCAAAAACAAAGATCAGTTCAATATGATGCGACTTCAGACTGTCGTACACATTTTTTAATCGGGACATCTTTTTTTCCAGTGGTTTTTCCCCGATAAAAAATTCACCTGTATATTCGAAAATATAATCCTCTTCATACAGGTAATCATTTTTCCCGGCGATAAAACCCTCGGCATGACAGATCCTGAATAAGCTGTAATCCAATTGATTGCGTAATCTCAACAAGGATTTTCTAAACCCTATATGATGTTCCATCCGATCCATAAACTCCTGCTGAAATTCCCCCCTGAACCATCTGTCCCAGGTAAAACGCTTTAGTTCCGGTGGCTCCACCTTGTCGATAAAAAATCCATGAAGGGGTTTTTCATCCACCCCTTTGAAGACATGCTGTAAACCAAAGGCCAGTATGAAGATAAGCACAATCCAACAAACCAGCTTTTTTACCCTGCGCATTGACCCGTCTCCCCGTGATTAAAATCTGAAATAAATGAAAGGATTGAACCCTGAAGAAGTTATGGCTGCTTCGCTGAGGATAAACAGTAAGATCGCCAGTACCGACATGGTTAGCATAGTTAAATTTTCAGGGATAGTATAAAGGCGGTTGATCCAGCCCTCCATTTTTTTTCTTACTCCCCAGAAAGAGAAAATCATGGCCAGGCTCAGTATGGTCCAGAATTTCGGGTTCAGCCAGACTTCATTTTCCGCAGATCGGAAGGCAAACATCCTGGCTATGAAAGCCTGGGCATCCGGCAGGGTTTCCGAACGAAAAATGACCCATCCAAGGGTAAGAATAAAAAAAGTAAGGAGTATACTGGGGACTTTCCCGATCTTTTTCAGATATTTTAACAGAAAAAGCCTGTCGATGATCAGGAAAAGACCCTGGAAAACTCCCCAGGCAATAAAGGTCCAAGCCGCACCATGCCATAAACCACAAAGGAGAAAAGTGACAGAAGTGGCAATAAGGTAAATAATTTTATCAGCACGCAGCCCGAGATAACGTTCTTTGGGCAATTTCCTGGAAGTCGCATAGGCCAGGGGTAAAAACACATAATCGCGGAACCAGAAAGAAAGGGTGATATGCCAGCGTCTCCAGAACTCAGTGATACTTTGGGAAATATAGGGACTATTAAAATTCTCCGGAAGTTTGAATCCCATCATCCTGGCCAGGCCTATGGCCATGTCGGAATATCCTGAAAAGTCGAAATAAATCTGAAAAGTATAGGCAATGGCCCCTAACCAGGCCAGTCCGCTGGAGAGATCTTGCAGATCAAGACTGAATATTTCGTTGACGGTCAGGCCGAGGACATCGGCAATCAGGACCTTTTTTGAGAGTCCGATGACAAAGCGGTAAAACCCGATTAAGCGGTCGTCGATTGAATTCCGGTTTTGCCTATCCTCAATCTGGCTTGCAATATGTCCGGGTCTTACGATCGGGCCAGCCAGTAACTGGGGGAACATGAAAACATATAAAGCATAATCCCAGAAACTTTTAAACCCCGTGAATTGTTTTTTATAGATGTCGAGCGTGCAAGCCAGTTTCTGGAATGTAATGAATGAAATGCCTACCGGTAAAGCGATTTTTGTCCAGGGGCCGGGATTGATTCCGAACCATACCTCCATCAGCTGAAACTGATCAACAAAAAAATTCATGTACTTGAAGTACATCAGCAGTCCAAGATTCAACAGAACAGAAATCCAGAATAACACCCTGCGTTTTTTTCCACCGGTGGTAATCATCCCCCGGATCAGCAGATAATCCAGGATTACGGATCCGGCAATATAAAACACGAATTTCGGCGCTCCCCAGGCATAGAAAAAAACACTAACCAACAGGATAAAACCGTTTTTGAACTGTCCGGCTAATAAAAAATAAATGATCAGGAAAACCGGTAAGAAATAAAGTAAAAACAGACTACTGCTGAAAACCATAACTTGGTGTTTATTTATTGATCTTTGTCACTTGACCTCTTGTGTTGTGTCCCTCATTAATGCCAGCACCCGGTCAACAAACCAGTAGCCTGCATTACCATACCCAGCATTGGTTTGAATGAAAACAATTACCTTCTGTCTGTCGATAGACGCTTGAAGGTTTAAGTCGCTGACCATCTCTTTTTGCTTGATCCCATTGAGATAAACATCATGATCATAGTACCAGAATTCTTCGTTGCTAAAAATGTTTTTAATATAACCTGGTTCAGACCAGCAAAAGTAGAAACTATCGCCGATAAATAAGGCAGATGGCTTCTTTTCAGTATTGGTTTCCCGGTAATGAAAATGAGGATAGGCAAGCGGCGGATGAGGGATGTTCCAGATCAGGTTAAGGGCCATATAGATATCTTTATCGTAACTTCGCGCGGACCTGCTGTTTTCAATACTATCAAGCACAAGTTCAGTCATTGGAGTTTCCAGCTTCCTGCTTAAATAATGTATCAAAGAATCCATCGCAAGATATGCTCCATAGGAGCTCCAGTGAATCCCTGTTTTCGGGTACAACATAAATCGGGAAGTATCTTTGATTTTCAGGAACCATGCATTGAAATCAATAAAATTGACGCCTGCTTTTTCCAACCCCTGCTTATACCATTGATAGTTGGTGGTATCCCTCCTGGCTTTCAAATACCGGTCAGGTATTTTTTCAGAATAAAAGCTGCCTTTATCTGGAGCAAAAATAACAAGCATCAGGATTTTTTTTTCATTCCAAAGGAGTTCCTGAAGTTCCTTAAACTGCGAAACCCTGGCCTCAATTTTTTGTCTCCCGAAGAAATCATGACCCAGATAGGCTTTGATATATGGTTCTTCGAATAAATAATTGTTTTTGCCAACAATGATTTTATGGGCATGAGGAACTCCAAATAAGCTGAAATCAATTTGGTTGAACAGTCGAACAAGATCAGATTTAAATGGAATTCTGCTTTCAATATAGGGCGTCAGGCTATCCTGGAAAGAACAATCGAAAAATCCCCTGGTCGTAAAAACGGGCATGATTTCTGACGGCTGATATCCGTCCAGGGAATTGGAAGAGAACAGGGAGAAATTATCCTGAACTGCAGGCAAACACAACAAAAAAACAAGAATTGAAAAACAGATTTTTTTTACGGTAATCATTATATAACCAAAGCTGAGAAAAATTATTTCAGGTATTTCCGGTCAAAAACATTGTATTTCAGAAGGCACCACAGGGCGCGGAAAGCATCTTTCATGCCGATTTTTTTCCCTTCCTCATAGGTTCGTCCATAATAGGAAATTCCGACTTCATAAATCCTGATCTTCGGGAAACGGGCTATTTTACTGGTCACTTCAGGTTCAAACCCGAATCGCTTTTCGTTCAGGTAAAGTTTTTTGATCATATCTGCCCTGAACAGTTTATAACAGGTTTCCATATCCGTCAGGTTCAGGTTGGTGAACATATTGGAAACGAAGGTCAGGATTTTGTTCCCGATGGAATGCCAAAAGAAGAGGATGCGATGCGGTCTTCCTCCCATAAAACGGGATCCGAACACGACATCGGCGAAGCCATCCAGCATGGGTTTGAGCAGGATATTATATTCATTGGGATCGTATTCCAGATCGGCATCCTGGATGATGATAAAATCCCCTCCGGCTTCCCGGATGCCTCGATGGATGGCAGCTCCTTTCCCCTGATTGGTGTCCTGGGTAAAAGAAAGGATTTTTTCTCCCGGATGTTCGCGGATGTATGCTGAAATCACCTTTTCCGTTTCATCGCTGCTGTGGTCGTTAACAATGATGATTTCTTTCTGCACTCCGGCGATAAGCTCAACTGCCCTTACTTTATCCAAAATAAGATGGATGGTATTCGCTTCGTTGTAGGCAGGGATGATGATACTCAGTATGGTCAAGCTCATAGAACGCGTTTATTCGTAATAATATATTCTTTTTACCCGCCGTGAAATCCCTGTCAGGATCTCATAGGGAATGGTATCCAGTTGTCTGGACAGTTCGGTCACAGGATGCTTCTCCCCGAAAATGATGACTTCATCTCCTTCCCTTACAGAGACAGGTTGCGGGGTTACAGATGAGGTCAGATCCGTGATATCGATCATGGTCAGGTCCATGCAGATATTGCCGATGATGGGAGCCGGCTCTCCATGAATATACAACGAGCCTCTGCCATTTCCCAGCCGTCGGTTCAGTCCATCGGCATATCCTATCGGAACGATGGCAATAACCTTGTCTTTCACGGCTTTTCCCATTCGGTTATACCCGATGGTATCGCCCGCGGCAATATGTTTGATCTGAGTGATCACCGATTTCAGGGTACTCACATTCCTCAGTTGTGATTGTTCTTCTTCATCCATGCCAATTCCATAAAGACCAATACCCAGCCTGACCATGTCCATCTGGGCATCAGGGAAACGGCTTATTCCTGCTGAATTAAGGATATGTCTGATGATTGGATAGCCAAACTGACTGGTTATCTTTCTGCTCATTTCATGAAAGACCCAGATTTGCTTACGGGTGAAAACTTCTTCTGAAGGATCTTCGCTGGCAGCCAGATGAGAGAAAACCGATTGGATATGGATCCCGGGTTTGTCATGAAGACCATGGATCAATTCATCGAGGTCGTCTTCCGTGAAACCCAGTCGATGCATGCCGGTATCCAGTTTAATGTGAATGCGAATGGCCTCCTGGCCGGAAGTCTGATTTCTGGCAATGGCTTCTTCGAGAAGGCGAAGAATGCGGAAGTTATAGATTTCAGGTTCAAGGTTGTATTTCAGCAGAATGTCGAGGCTGTGTTCTTCCGGGCTCATGACCATGATGGGCAGTCTGATTCCTGCCTTTCTCAGTTCCACCCCTTCGTCGGCATAGGCTACGGCCAAATAGTCGGCATGATAAAACTGCAGTACGTTGGCAATCTCATAACTCCCGCTGCCATATGAAAATGCTTTGACCATGGCCATGACTTTTGTCACCGGATTCAGTTTGGCACGGAAATAATTCAGGTTATGAATCAGGGCATCAATATTTATTTCCAAAACCGTCTCATGGGCTTTTTGCTGCAATACCCTGCTGATCTTTTCAAACTCAAAGATACGGGCACCTTTAAGTAAAATGCTTTCATTTTGGAAGGAGAATAGTGGAAAGTGGTTTAGAAAATCTTCGGTTTTTTCGAAAAAGAGCTTTGACATGCTGAATTTATCCGCATATTTGGAAATATCCCTGCCAATGCCAATGATCCGGTCAATTTTTTTCAATAAAAGCAATTCGGCAATTTCCTGATATAGTTCTTCCTTATTCCTTCCGCTTTGCAGAATATCGCTGAGGATGATGGTTTTTTTTCGCTGCTGGGTTTGTTGTTCCAGAAAATCAATGGCAATGCTTAGGGAATTGAAATCGGAATTATAACTATCGTTGATCAGTGAGCAATGATTGATGGCTTCTTTCAGTTCCAGGCGCATGGCAATGGGAGAAAGGGTAGCAGCGGCATGCAGTCTGTCAGACAGGCAGGGATGGCCCAGCACGATCATGGTGGCCCAGCAATGCATAATGTTTTCAATGGAAGCATCATCGGTAAAAGGAAAGGAAAATGAATATTCCGCTGATAGATAACGCGCGGTAATGGTAGTTGACCGCATGGATTTATCAATGGATGTTAAATGAAGATCAGCCTCATGGTTCCGGCTCCAGGTAAAGGTTTTCAGCCCTGAAAAGGCAGGATTCGATCGTAATGCTTCTGTGATCAGATGATGATCGGCACAATATACGAGGGTTGCTGAATGAATGAAAAGCTTTAGTTTTTCTTCCACTTTCTCCCGATGTCCAGAAAAATGTTCATCATGGGCAGTTCCGATATTGGTAAAGATACCAATGGTGGGTTGGATGATGTGTTCCAGTCTGGTCATTTCCCCAGGTTTGGAAATTCCCGCTTCAAAGATGGCTAAGGTATTCCAGGCTTCCATTTTCCACACGGATAGGGGGACTCCGATCTGGGAATTATAGCTTTTCGGGCTGCGGATGATTTTATAATCGCGGCAAAGCATCTGAAACAGCCATTCTTTGACTATGGTTTTCCCATTGCTCCCGGTGATTCCGATCACCGGGAAAGAAAATTGGTTGCGTTGAAATGCTGCTAACTGTTGCAATGCCATCAAGGTATCCGGGACTGCAATGAAACAGGCATCAGGCATCCGGTTTCTGTCATCCGCCATCTGGCTGATAAGAAAATTCCTGACTCCTTTCTCATACAGTTCTCCGATATAATGATGTCCATCATTACGGGAGGTGACCAGCGCGATAAAAAGGCATTGTTCAGGTTGTATCAGGCGGCGGCTGTCAATGAGTAATTCACTGATGCCTGGATCATCCTGGCGAGTAGCATGCAATACCCCGCCGGTAATTCTGACAACCTCCGATACGGTCAGATGATTCATTTTTCTCCGTTTGCCACTTCAGGCGATTCAGGGAACAATGGATTGGCATGGATTTCATCATATTCCTGCCGATGGGTAAAAATATCGCAAGCCATATACAGGGCATTTCGAAATGCTTCCGGAGAAGCTTCGTTTTTCCCGGCAAGGTCATAGGCAGTTCCATGGGCGGGAGAGGTCCTGACAATGGGCAGTCCGGCAGTAAAATTGACCCCTTCTTCAAACGATATGAGTTTAAAAGGCAGCATACCCTGGTCGTGATACATCGCCAGTATGCCATCAAAATGCAAAAAGTTCGCTGATCCGAAAAATCCGTCAGCAGGATAGGGGCCGAAAGCCAGGATGTTCTGGCGGTAAGCTTTCTCTATGGCCGGAAGGATGATCTTTTGATCTTCATCACCAATCAATCCTTCATCCCCTGCATGGGGGTTTAGCGCCAGAACGGCTATTTTCGGTTTGACAATACCAAAATCCCGGAGCAAGGAGCGGTGAAGGATTTGAATTTTCTGGAGCACAAGGGCTTCGGTTAAAGTTTCCTTAATCTTATGGATGGGAATATGTCCGGTGACCACTCCGATACGGAATTTATTATTGATCATCAGCATTAAATAATCATCGGTATGGAACTTTTTTGCCAGGTATTCGGTATGTCCCGGAAAAGTAAATGATTGGGATTGAATATTTTTCTTATTAATGGGGGCTGTAACCAGCACATCAACCTGGTTTTTCTGAAGATCATCCGTGACGGCCTCCAGTGATAAAAACGCAAGGTCGCCGGCAATGGAAGTGGATTTCCCCAGATCTATCTTAACTTCTTCATCATGAATATTGATAATATTGGGGCGGCGGGGATGAGCCAGGTCGGCTTTTTTTACCAGGTTAAAATTAAAATCATTGATGTTCAGCGTCTTTCTGTAATAGGAAGCGACTTTAGAGCTGCCATAAACAATGATGGTGTAATTTTCCATCAAACGCTGGTCCTGCAAGGTTTTAATGATGATCTCATAGCTCACCCCATTCATATCACCGTGAGAGATTCCTACGCGTATTCTCTTTTCCTTTTCTATTGCTTGATCCATGTTGAATATTTTTTGCAAAGGTAATCAAATAGCAGCCTAACACCGTATCCTGTTCCGCCTTGTCCGCGGTAGGTATCTGTTTTTTCGAGAAAGGCAGGCCCCGCAATATCGAGGTGAATAAAAGGATAATCCGTAAATTTTTCCAGGAATTTTGCGGCAATGATTGATCCCGCTTCGGGTTTGCCCAGGTTTTTCACATCTGCAACCTCGGATTTCAGGCTTTCGGCATAGTCCTCCCACATTGGGAATTCAACAATTCGTTCATTTACCCTGAACCCGGAATTTTTAAGTTCCTCCATGTCTGCTTTGGCTTTGCACTGCATGCCAACGGCTGCTGAATTTCCTATGGCACGAACCGCGGATCCCGTGAGTGTCGCCAGGTCTATTACCAGTTCAGGATGAAATTTTCGCGCATAACTCAGGGCATCGGCCAAGAGCAAGCGTCCTTCTGCATCGGTATCCACCACTTCCACATACATGCCATTGTGCATGCTGATCACATCACCTGAACATAGGGCCTGAGGACCGGGTTTGTTGTCGGTTGCAGGCATCAATCCGATCACATGGACGGGTAACTGGGCCATGGCCACAGCATAAATGCTTGCAGCGACGGCAGCGGCTCCCGACATATCATCCTTCATGTTCAACATGGAGTTCCCGGTCTTTAAATTCATGCCTCCGGTGTCATAAACAACGCCTTTTCCGATCAGAACAATAGGTTTGTTATTCTTTGCTTCCGGCGGATTCCACTCCATGACTGTCAATGTGGGTGGTTCATGGCTCCCTTTATTCACCCCAAGAATGCCGCCCATCTGCAATGCTTCCAGCTTTTTCTTATTCAGCACTTCCACATTAGCTCCGCAGATCCCGGCCATAGCAGTGACTTCTTTGGCAAAAACAGTAGCCGTCAGGTAAGAATTCGGCTCATTGATGAGTGTTCTGCAACGGTACACGGCATCTGTCAGGATGTTTAGCTGTTGTATCTTGGATCTTGTATCGTTTATATCGAATTTTTCAGCCGTTCCAGAATATATTTCAATCTCTCTGAGGGTATTTTTACTTTCCGGATCCTTTTTATATTTCAGAAACTGATAATTCCCCAATGACATTCCCTCTGCAAAAGCCATGACTTCCCTGGTTTTTTTTGCTGCATCGAAAATAACCACCTTTTGAATTTTTCTTTCATTCAGGCTTTTCCCGGTTTTTTCACCAGCCATGCGGCAACATTCCAGGCGGTCATTGAATTCTTTTTCCAGTGGAAGGAAAAACAGGTATATCCAAGTATTCAGGTGGTTGATGATAACGGTTTCCTTTTTCTGCTCTTCTTTCTGGTGACGGATAAATACTTTTTCAGCTTTATTAAAAATTCCGGCAGGCAGGCGGGAAAGCCCGGATACAATGATCACCAGGTTTTCGGTTTCCTGGGTTTTACTTGTTAAAGTTAAAATTGGCTGCATGGATTTTCTTACTTTTGAAACTTCTTTGGAACACAAATTTAGGAAAATTACGGAGAAGCTCATTAAAAAGGCAATGAACGGCGACTTCCTGTCAATGGAAGAAGGGAAATCCATGTTGGAAAACATGTCTTTGCCGTCCCTGATGTTTCTGGGCCATGAGATCCGTAAAAGAATTCATCCCGATAAGCTTGTGACCTGGATCATTGACCGGAATATCAACATCACCAATGCCTGTATTTCCGGCTGTAAATTTTGCAACTTCTTTCAGGCTGCCGGCAGTCCCAGGTGTTATATCACTACGCTGGAAGAATATATCCATAAAATTGACGAGATGTACCTTCTCGGGGGGCGGCAATTGCTGCTTCAGGGGGGGATGCATCCTCATCTGGGGTTAAGCTTTTATCAGGAATTGTTTTCTGAGCTGAAGAAACATTATCCTGACCTGCGGCTGCATGCACTAGGACCTCCCGAGATCGTGCATCTTGCAACATTAGAAAAAAAAACCTATAGGGAAATCCTTCAATACTTGGTGGATGCAGGAATGGATAGTTTGCCGGGAGCTGGCGCCGAAATCTTGTCCGACAGGGTCAGGAAAATACTATCACCGGCTAAATGTAACGCGAGTCAGTGGCTGGAGGTGATGAAGACCGCTCATCAAATGAATCTGACGACTTCTGCAACCATGATGTTCGGGCATATTGAAACCCTGGATGAAAGGTTGCAGCACCTGGTTTCCCTGAGGGAACTTCAAGACAGCAAACCCATAGGTCACAAAGGATTTCTTTCGTTTATCCCCTGGCCTTTCCAAGACAAGGGGACGATACTAAAAGAAAAATTCAAGGTGGAAAACAAAGTAACCGCTCATGAATATATCCGTATGATCGCTATTTCACGCATCATGCTTCCAAATATCTCCAACATTCAGGCTTCCTGGCTGACCGTTGGAAAAGAAACTGCTCAGCTTTGCCTTTATGCTGGTGCCAATGATTTTGGAAGTATCATGATGGAAGAGAATGTGGTTTCCGTAGCGGGAGCAAACAATTCTTTTAACGTCGCGGGCATTCAGCAGGCCATCAACGAAGCAGGTTTTGATCCCCGTTTAAGGAACCAGGATTTTGAGTTACTGCCTATTTGAGTAATCCGTTCTTCTGCCAGTCGGCATAGATCTGTGAAGCAATCCTGTAACTGACCTCGTCAAGATAGTTTGGGTCATCAACAGAGATATCGGCTGTCCAGAGCAAAGCATTGTTTGAATTATCGTAAAGATTGGCCCTGAGGTTCACCGTGGAGGTGGTAACCCAGTAACCGCCTGTGGTTACAACATTTCCGCCATATCCATAAATGGGATATCCCCAATTATAGTAATTATAATAATTGTAATAATAATCGGGGTAAACCGTCGTGGAGGGAGGGATATAACTCTGGGATTTTTCCGTACCCTTATAGGTCACGATAAGAATACCGTCCACCCCAAGGCTATCAAATTTTTTCTCAATGTCAATCAACTCATATTTCACCGTGGGAGACAGGAATTCAAGGGACTCCATGGCTTTAAAGCCTTTGCTGGCAAAATAATTTGCGGTATGCTGTTCAAAAGGTTTCTGGTACTCCAGTTTGTCAAACATGGCCCAGACGACCACATTACCGATTTTTTTATGCTCTTTGGGGTTGGTCCAGGAAGTCAGGGTAACCGGATTACAGGATGTAAAAAGTAAGGCAGTCAAGAGTCCAAGTAAAAATAAAAAATTGATTTTTTTCATAAAGCGGGTTTTAGGATTTGGTTTCGTTGATCAAAGATACGAAAACAGCATAAAAAAAGACTAATTTTCCTTTCTTAATCGATATTTTTTTGCCAGACCAATCTGCGGGATCCAAGTTCCAGTGCAATCAGGTTGCCCAGAAGAGGGATGTTTTTATATACACAACCTGCATCCAGGTTGATGATTCTGACCGATGGGTTTTCCACGTTTTTACTGATGGCATTCAGGGAAGCGGGAGTATGGCCATGAACCAGAATATTTCCTTTGAGAAAATGTTCCGGATACTTTTCAATGCGTCCCCAGATCATGGAGTTAGTATCATCAATAGGATTTGCCGCATTGCCTTCAAAACAACCATGACATAGAAAAAACCCGGGGATTTCCTCATATATCTTCAATCCTGTGATAAAATCCATATAGGCCTGAGGTATTTTCGAAATGGTCGATTGATCAGGGAGGCCATCATAAATCAGATGAAAATCACGAAGGGTGGTTATTCCGCTGTTGAGCATCCAGAGTTGAAAAAACGCTGTGTCCTCCCGGGCATGCATCAGCATGTATTCATGATTCCCCATCAGGGGAATCACCTGAAAGCTTGCTTTTTCCTTCAGGGTGAAAATATAATCAAGCACAGCCCTGCTGTCCATCCCGCGATCGATGTAATCGCCCAGCAGGTAAAGGCAGTCGTTTTCCTGAAGCTCAAGTTTTTCAACTAGTGCGCGAAAGGTATGGATACACCCGTGGATATCGCCAATAACCCATCGATTAAGCATGTTGCTGTATAAAAGTCATGATTTTATCCGTCGCTCCCCTGTTCTCTTCCACATATTGAAGACAGATGGACGAAACCTGATGGTAGCGGTTGGGATCTGCAAGAAGTTCCCTGATGGTTTGAATGAGGATCTGGGGTTCCTGAATACAATATGCCCCGCCCAGCCCGACCAGTTCCACTGCTTCCCTGAATTTATGATAATTAGGTCCGAAAAATACCGGCACCCCAAAGGTAACCGGCTCCTGGATGTTATGGATACCGATTCCGAAGCCGCCACCGATAAAAGCAAAAGAAGCATACTGATAAAGCTGGTTCAGCATGCCGACATTGTCAATGATCAGAATATCGGCAGAGGCAGCATTTTCCTCATTGAGGTCAGAATACTTGAACACTTTTTTCCCGAGAAAAGAAAGTGAAACGGCATTCACCCTTCCAGTACCGGTATCATGAGGGGCAATGATGAATTTCATCCCTTGAATACCTGCCTCGACCAGGGGCAGGATAACCGCTTCATCCTCTTTCCAGGTACTGCCACCCAAAAACACCTTTCCTTCCCCGCAAAATTTCCGGATAAGCGGAAATTCCTTTTTCACCCTGGCAATGGCATAAACCCTGTCGAAGCGGGTATCGCCGGCAACACTTGCATGGTTAATACCGATAGAAAACAACAATTGAAGGGAGGATTCATTCTGGACAAAAAACCAGGTCACCCATGACAACTGCCTGCGAAACCATTCAGCATACCATTTAAAAAAATACTGATCACGGCGGAATACTGCAGAGATAAAGAAAACCGGTATTTTTTCCTGATGGAGTTTAAAAAGATAGTTGAACCAAAAATCATATTTGATAAAAAAAACCATGGATGGTCTGACCGCCTCTATCAGAAATTTTGCATTTGTAGCAGTATCAAGGGGAAGATAGAAAACAAGATCGGCATAGTCATAATTTTTTCTGATCTCATATCCAGAAGGGGAAAAAAAGGTCAGGAAAATTTTTCTTTCCGGATGAATTTCCTTCAAGGCTTCTATCAGCGGTCTTCCCTGTTCAAATTCTCCCAATGAAGAAACATGGAACCAGATAATCGGTTTACGCTGAAGATTGTTTTCTTCCAATGCACGGATAAGCTTTTCTTTCCATTGCTTACGGCCCCTCACCCATAAACTTGCTTTTGCATTAAACAATGCAGCTATCCGCAGTAAAATTCCGTAAAAACAAATAACTGCTGAATAAACTATTCGCATGGGTTTCAGCGCTGGGGTTAATATACATAATATTCCTTGGGTGTTCTTTGAAATAGCGGAATCATCCAGCACACTTTGAGGCCATAAAACTGACTGCTGTACTTTGTATTATCCGCTTTTTCGGTGTCAAAATTATATACCCTCATGCTTTTTGTCCAGGCCTGAATAAATTCAAAACCCACATAAAAATTAAGCAGGCGGGTATTCCCAAGGTAAAGGTAGCCGAGAGAAGCCGTGAGGGAAATGCCTCCGTTGAGGCGGTCGTATCCTTTTTTATAATCCCCCAGTAACTGGGGAGCAGTGTTACCCGGATTATGGATACGGATTTTGTTTTGGAGGTAACCGCCGCCAAGCATGATCAGAAATCCCGAATTCGGGTTGGGGGAAAGCAGGGGAATAAGTTTCCCGAATTTGGCGTAAAAACTGAAACCCCGCTCATAAAACACAATATCCGCTATCATTCCGTTGGCGTCAATGACAAACCCATCCTTATTGGTGATACTCATCAGCAGGGAATCTGAGTTCTTTATCGATTGCCCAAAAAGAAAATTCCCTTCTGCTCCGATCAGCCAGTTTGATTTTGTTTTATATAAAAAGCCGCCGCCAATACTTGAATTTGAGCCGAAACGTTTGGCCAAATCCCCTCCCGGAAACTGATAGGAATAAGTGGCGTAAACCAGGGAGGTTCCGATGGCAGAATCACGGATGCTCACCTGAGCTGACAGTTCATCAAAAAAAATAAAGATGAAAAATAAGAAAATTGCAAACTTTCGGTACATAATGCAGATTTAAAACCTGAAAATAACACCCAGGGATGGATTCAAGGTCATGACCACTTTTTTGATGGAATATTCAATCGGAGCAGAATAGATGGGTATTTCATATTTTATCCCTGTCACCGGATCAATATATTCTTCATAACCGATAAGCCTGGATCCGAATTGCTTTTTTAAACCCGGCCATCCTCCCAGAATTCCCAGATTTAGTTTTAACGTAAAATGATTTGAAATCGTGTATCCGAGTCCTACAGAAAATTGATAGGCGAAACCTGTTCCTATTCCATGCACATTCTGGTAATTTATGGAATCTATGATCTCCGTGAGGTTAAAATTGGAACTTGAAGCCAGGAGTACGCCTCCGAGTAATTTTACATCAAGGCTTAGGTTATTGAATGATTTCAGAAATACCGGTCCGGCCATCAGATAATGATTTGACCATGCTCCATCCCCTAAAGGATATCGGGTTCCATCAGGGAAAATGTTTTTTGCGGCAGCTTTCAGTTGATTTTGCTGAAAAGTGTACTGAACTGCCAGTCCGAAATTATTTTTTCCCATCCAGTCAAAAGTAAACTGGGCTATCCAGCCGTTTCCCGCATAACCTGATTTCTTGTTGGTAGAATCTGTGTTTGAATAATTTCCGAAGGCCACAGCATAACCGGCTGTGAACTCAAGCGCCATATTTTTACTGATGGTTGTTTTGACAACATGCGCTTGGGTTGTCTGTGAAAACAAAGAGAATACCGGCAGACAGAAGCAGAGGAAGAGAACTGCTTTTTTCATAAAGATGCTTTTAGGACTACAAATTTAGTGTATTTTTGCAAGTGTTACCTTTATCTGCTATGGTGAAGGCACAGAAACTTTATTATTCATTAAATCAACTACTTTTATGCGAAAAATAATCATCTCTTCCCTGCTGTTATTGCTGGTGATCGGTTTTCATTACCACACCCTGGCATGTACCAATTTTATCATTACCAAAGGCGCTTCTGTTGATGGTTCTGTGATGATCACCTATTCGGCTGATTCCCATCAGCTCTATGGTGAACTTTATTTCTGGCCGGCACGGGATTATCCTGCCGGGACTATGGTTGATGTGATTGAATGGGATACCCATAAACCCCTGGGCAAAATTCCCCAGGTGAGGCATACTTATTCCGTGGTAGGGAACATGAATGAACACCAGCTTGCCATTGGCGAAACCACTTTCGGAGGACGAGAAGAGTTGCACACTCAAAAAGGAGGCATTGTGGATTATGGCACTTTGATATATTTCTCTCTTCAGCGTGCAAAGAATGCCAGGGAAGCCATTCAGGTGATGGGGGAAATGGTTGCTTCCTATGGATATGCCAGTGAAGGTGAATCTTTTTCAATTTCTGATCCGAATGAAGCCTGGATTCTGGAAATGATAGGCAAGGGTGAAGGCCAGAAGGGGGCTGTATGGGTAGCCCTGCGCATTCCCGACGGGTACATCAGCGGGCATGCCAATCAGGCCAGAATCACACAATTTCCGCTCAATGATCCTGAAAACTGTATCTATTCTCCAGATGTCATCAGCTTTGCCCGTGAAAAAGGCTGGTTCGACGGCAGCGATGCTGAATTCAGCTTTTCCGACACCTATGCTCCTGTCACTTTCAGCGGCGCCCGTGCCTGCGAGGCCAGGGTCTGGGCGATGTTCAACCGGGTGAATGCCAATATGGGTCAATATGAAAATTATGCCATGGGGCATCTAATAAAAGGAAAATGGGGTTACACCCAGAATCGTATGCCGCTCTGGATTAAGCCGGATAAAAAAATCTCCGCCCATGATGTCATGGAGCTCATGCGCGACCATTACGAAGGAACAAAGATGGATATGACTTACGACATCGGTGCCGGTCCTTTTCAATGCCCCTACCGCTGGCGTCCGATGACCTGGAAAGTGGATAGTGTAAACTATGTTCATGAACGCGCTACTTCTACTCAGCAAACGGGATTTGTTTTTGTGGCCCAGAGCCGTTCCTGGCTTCCTGATCCCATAGGAGGCATTTTCTGGTTCGGTGTTGATGATACATATACTACGGTTTATACTCCTATGTATTGCGGCATCACAAAGGTTCCTCATTCCTTTGCCGCTGGCAACGGAGATATGCTGACCTATTCCCCAACCTCTGCCTTCTGGACATTCAGCATGGTTTCCAACTGGGCTTATTCCCGATATAACTATATGATCAAAGACATTCAACCGGTACAACGTGAACTTGAAACCAGATTCATTTCAGAAACTGCTGACGTTGATAAAAAAGCAGCAGAACTGTATAAAACCGATAAAAACGCTGCCCGGAAATACCTGACCGATTATTCCGTTAAAACAGGAGATGCCACGGTGAAAAGATGGCAGGAATTATTCCAATACCTTTTGGTGAAATACATTGACGGGAATATTAAAAAAGAAAAAGACGGTAAATTTGAAACCAATGGCTATGGGATTCCACTGATGCCTTCCCAACCAGGTTACCCTGAATGGTGGTTGCGTGAAATCGTAAAACAACACGGAGATGTCATCCTTCAGACTGGCCCCTCCGGTCACTGATTTTTACTGCCCCGAAAAAACAGGATATCTGAACAAGGTATCCTGTTTTTATTTTATATTTGCAGCTATAATCCTGTAAAAACATCTTTTATGGAAGAGCAAACATCAAGCTCCCGGAATTATAAAATCTATTTATCCATCCTTGCCATTCTCATCCTGATCCTGATCTTCTGGCTTATCATCCAGCGATCGCAACTGATGCGGCTGGTGAAAGAAAAGGAAACAGAAAAAACCGAATTACAGCAGGAACTGGATTCCCTGATGAAAGAACACAATAAAATCAAAGTTTCTTATGGGGCTTTATCCGATTCTCTGGCTACCAAGGACAGCATTATCCAGAAAAACGCCATCGAAATAAAAAAACTCCTGGATACCCAATGGGAATATAATAAGATCCGAAAAAAACTGACCATGTTGCAGACCATTGCACAGGGTTATGTGCACCAGATGGATTCCCTGTATACCGTTAACCGCCAGCTGACCGTTGAAAATGAAAGGATACGTCAGGAAGTTAAAACTGAACAGAATCGTAACACCAGCCTGATGAAAGACAAAGAAGCGCTGACCGAAAAAATGAACCAGGCTGCCTATATCAAAGCATATGATGTTAACGTCAGGGCATTCAAGCTGAAATCCGGTGGTAATAAAGAACAACTGACCGATAAGGCTAACCGTACCGACCGCCTCAGGGTATGCTTCACCCTGAGTGAAAATCCCCTGGTGAACCCAGGTAAGAAAATGGTTTTCGTGAGCATCAAACGACCCGATGATGTGATCGTGACCAAAAGCAAATACGACACCTTTATTATCAACGGACAAACCCTGCCTTATTCGCTCAGGGAAGATATTTCCTACGAAGGAAAAGCCATTAATCTCTGTCTGGACTGGACCAAGAAAGACAATGACAAACCCGCCATGAAAGGGAAATATTCCGTTTCGGTTTTCGTAGATGGAAAAGAAATCGGTGAAGGCCGTTTTGAACTGAAATAATCCAAAGATGAAAATCGGAATTCTTACTGCCGGAGGTGACTGTCCCGGTATCAATGCGGCCATCCGGGGCGTTGGAAAAACTGCTATTCTGGAATATGGAATGGAGGTGATCGGAATTTCCTCCGGATTTCTTGGACTGATCAATCAGGAATATGTTCAGTTGGATGAAAACCAGCTTTCGGGAATTCTGACCCTGGGCGGTACCATTCTGGGGACTTCTCGCGAAAATCCTTTTAAAAAGGGTAGTTCCCTTAATGCCATTGACAAGCCAAAACTAATTAAAAAACATTATCATGAAATGGGGCTGGACGCCCTGGTCTGTATCGGAGGGAACGGCACTCAGCGGACAGCCGACATGCTATCCCGGGAGGGGCTGAATGTCATCGGTATTCCCAAAACCATCGACAATGATGTATGGGGAACAGATGTCACTTTCGGATTTGATTCCGCGCTGATGATCACTACTGATGCCATCGACCGCCTCCATACCACAGCCAACAGCCATAAACGCATCATGGTCATTGAAGTGATGGGTCATCATGCCGGCTGGCTTGCGCTTTACAGCGGAATGGCAGGCGGCGGAGATGTCATTCTTTTACCGGAAATTGATTTTGACATTCATGTGGTAGCAAAATGCCTGAAAAAAAGAACCATCAATAAAAAACCCTATTCCATCGTGGTGGTTGCCGAAGGGATTTCCACACCCAAAGGAGAATCTGCTGCACGTTATATCTCCGACAGCATCAGCGAGCTGACCGGGCTGGAAACCAGGGAAACCATTCTCGGGTATATTCAGCGTGGAGGAAGCCCCTCTCCTATGGATAGAATACTGGCAACCCGCTATGGGGCCCATGCTGTTGAACTGATCGCCCAGAAAAAATTCGGACACATGGTCTCCCTGAAAGGAAATGCCATTACTTCTGTTCCCCTGTCTGAAGTGGGAGGGAAACTACGTCTTGTTCCTGTTGATCATCCTTTAATCGAAAAATCCCGACGTATGGATATCTGCTTTGGGATGGATGGACGCTAACCACCGAATTTCACATCTTTAATATTCAACTGCAGGGTCACGGATCCGTTCCATTCATTTTCTTCAACATGATAACAGATATTGAATGGAATTCCTTTATCAATTTTAAAGAAGTGCTCGCCCTGCTGGAAAGCAATGGCAGAGAAAGGACCGCCATTCACATCAGGATGAACCACACATAATTTCAAATGGTTTTTCCCAACTATCTTTGATCCACCCGTATCCATCACGCCTTCTGTCAGGAAAAGCGGAGTCATGTTCCCGGGGCCAAAAGGAGCAAATTGTTTCAGCACATTGTAAAAGCGTGAACTGATATGATTGAGGGGAAGCTGTGAGTCAATTTCCAGTTCCGGAACCAGTTGCACTCCCTGGAGTTTTGCTTCCACAACCTCCTCAAATTTCTTCCGGAATGCCTCAAAGTTTTCTGGTTTAAGCGATAATCCGGCAGCAAATTTATGACCTCCGAAATGCTCTAGGTAGGAAGAACAGGCATCAATGGCCTCATAGATATCAAAATCCCTGACCGAACGGGCTGAACCGGTCATCAGACCATTGGAATGGGTAAACACGATCGTCGGACGATAAAAGGTTTCGGTAAGCCGGGAAGCCACAATTCCGATGACCCCCTTATGCCAGTCAGGGTGATCGATCACCGTCGATCTGGCCTGAAGAAGCCGGGTAGAATTCCCGATCATGGCAATGGCCTGTTGCGTGGCAAGGGTGTCCAGATCCTTTCGTTCCTTATTGTAATTGTTGATCTGTACGCCCAGGCGATGCGCCTCCCGGGGATCCTGAGTAATCAACAGCCTGACAGAATTTTTCCCGCTTTCAATCCTTCCTGCAGCATTGATGCGGGGACCAATTAAAAATACCAGGTCAGAAATCGTCAGTTCCCTGTTAAAGGCAAACCCGTTATTGACTTCTTCTCTTTTCACCACCCCTGAGTATTTGAGCAGGGCCTCAATCCCCGGACGGGGACAGGTATTCACCAGTTTTAACCCGAAATGGGCAAGAATACGATTTTCCCCGGTGATATCCACGATATCGGACGCGATACTGATCACGACCAGGTCAAGGTATTGGATCAGGTCATCAAACGGGATATTGTTTTTCTGGGCATACGCCTGAATCAGCTTAAATCCGATACCGCAACCGGAGAGTTCCTTATAGGGATAGGGGCAATCGCCGCGTTTCGGGTCAAGTACCGCGATCGCAGACGGAAGTTCAGCCCCGGGGCGATGATGATCACATATAATGAAATCTATGCCTTTGGAAGCGGCATAGGCGATTTTTTCCACCGCTTTAATGCCACAATCCAGGGCAATGATCAGGGAAAAGCCCTGTTCGAAGGCAAAATCTATCCCCTGGAAAGAAATCCCATAGCCTTCAATGTAACGATCGGGAATATAAAAATCCAGTTGATCTGTGATTTTATGAAGAAAAGTATAGACGAGTGCAACCGCTGAAGTGCCATCCACGTCATAATCCCCGTAAACCAGAATTTTTTCTCTCCCTGCCAAAGCCTGACTGATACGATCAATGGCACTGTCCATATCGCGCATCAGAAAGGGATCGTGTAACGCGGTCAGGGATGGTCGAAAAAACACCCTGGCCTCGTCAAATGTTGTCACTCCCCTTTGCACCAGTAAATTGGCAAGACAGGAATCAATCCCCAGGGCTTTCGCCAAACCACCTACAATCTCCGGATCCCCCTGAGATTTAATCACCCAACGTTTTTCCATACTTTTTTTGCTATGGCTAAAATACAAAATTATCAGTTGGAAAGTGAATTTTAATAAGAATTTATCCCTGAATTGTCAAATCAAAGTTTATTGGCTAACTTTGTTAATTCATCAATTCCGTGCTAAAAATGAAATCTATTATCGCATTTTTTCAGATCATACTACTTTGCATTTCCGGTTTCTCACAGCGCAACTGGTCCTGGTATAATCCCTTCCCGGATGGTTATCACCTGAATGATATTGTTTTCACTTCTGCGACGAATGGCTGGGCTGTCGGAGATGCGGGAAAATTGATGCATTATAATGGTCAAAAATGGGTAGTGTCAGAAAAATATACAAATGGTGGGCTGAGGGGGCTTTTTTTTCTTGACGAAAATCACGGTTGGGCTGTAGGAGGCAACCGGGTGATTTTGAAATATACAGATGGTTTATGGTCTGTGAATAATCCTGAATCAAATTTACATCTCTATGCCGTTTTTTTTACGAGTGAAAATAATGGCTGGGCCGTTGGAGAGGTAAGAATGCATTATACCGGAAATCAATGGATTACCATCGACACTATCGGATATTCTGGAATTACAGATCTCTTTTTTACTGATGAGAATAATGGCTGGGCAGGTGGATCCCAAAAATTTTATCATTACGATACTACAGGCTGGCATTGGTATTCTCTGGGATTTAGCGATTATTATTCCGTCAACGCTATATTCTTCCTGGATTCTGCCCAGGGTTGGATTGGCGGACGATATGGAGATGACTATAAATACATCAAGAAATATAGCGGAACAAATTGGTCCATGAGCAGTTCTCCCCCTATAATTTCTAATGACCTCTTCTTCAATACCCCTTCACATGGATGGAGTTGCGGAGACATTGGATACATGCAAATGACCGATAGTACTATATGGGAATATACGGGTGGTCATTGGATTGGCTCTTATATCAGTTATGGCATACCCAATTCCCTGGCAGTACTTGATTCTACTGATCTGTACGTGGCGACTGAGTACGGCCATATTCTGTATCATGATTCATCGGGCTGGAACTTGTCTAATTCATTATCAGAAGGGAAGACGGAGCTTTCTTTTCCTGACACGTCCCATGGCTGGGCTGTGGGTGAAGGCAAAAATATACTTCACTTTACTCATGGGAACTGGACCATTGATACTTCTTTTAAGACAACCCGATTTGAGCATATTCATTTTTCTGATTCCGTTCATGGAATTGCTTCCGGAAGATTAGCCGACACTTCTGGCCTCTATGCCATTTATCAGTATTCCGATGGTCAATGGCATTTTATCACCGATACTATCCATATTGCAATTAAATCCGTTTTCTGTTTTTCCAACGGGAATGCATGGTTATCGGGCACAAGTGCTTATGGCTCGAATATCATCAAACTGAACAATAACATACTTACTTATTCCTCCTTAACCGATTATAACAAGGTTATATCATTAAGCTTTACGGATCAGGAGAATGGCTGGGCTATTGGTAAAACATCAAATTTTGAAAGTTCGATCCTCCATTATCAAGGTGGCCAATGGATTTCTGAACTGACAACATCTATAACTTATTTATAGATAAGGTATTTGCCAACGAAATCATAGAGGGTAGGCTAGAACAAGAGATCAATATCTCTGATTGGGCAAATGGAATGTACCTTGTAAGGTTATTGCATAATAAAAAAGAAGTGGCGATTAAAAAATTGATCATTTACTGATTTTCCCACGAAATTTTAAAATTCCGCATTTTTCGGGGTTCGGGGGAAGGGAATAACATCGCGGATATTTCCCATTCCGGTGACAAAGAGGATAAGCCGTTCAAAACCGAGGCCAAAACCGGCATGGGGAGCGGTTCCGAATTTCCGGGTATCCAGGTACCACCAAACATCTTTTTCGGGAATATTCATTTCATGAATCCGGCGCATCAGGGCTTCCAGGTTCTCTTCGCGCTGTGAACCACCAATGATCTCCCCGATTTTGGGAAAAAGGACATCCATACCGCGAACGGTTTTCCCGTCAGCATTCTGTTTCATGTAGAATGCCTTGATATCTTTGGGATAATCAGTGAGCATCACCGGTTTCCCGAAATGCTTTTCCACCAGGTATCTTTCATGTTCAGCCTGAAGGTCGGCGCCCCAGGAAACGGGAAATTCCCAGCGCTGTCCCGAGGCCATTAAAATTTCAACGGCACGCGTATAAGTCAGGCGTTCAAACCGACTGCTGATGATCGCTTTTAACCTCCCGATCAATTCCTGGTCATACATCTGGTTCAAGAATTCCAGGTCATCGTAACAATGATCCAGGGCATATTGCATCAGGAATTTCAGAAAATCCTCTGCCAGGTCCATGTTGTCGTGGATATCATAAAAGGCCATCTCAGGTTCTATCATCCAGAATTCAGCAAGATGGCGAGGGGTATTGGAATTTTCTGCACGGAAAGTAGGTCCGAAAGTATAAACCAGCGAAAGTGCCATGGCGCCAAGTTCGGCTTCCAGTTGCCCGGAAACGGTCAGGTTGGTTTCTTTCCCAAAGAAATCCTGGGTGAAGTCCACGTGGCCATCTTCTCTGAGCGGAGGGTTTTTGGGCTCCAGCGTAGTCACCCTGAACATCGCACCGGCGCCCTCGGCATCGCTTCCGGTAATAATGGGTGAATGAAGGCAATAAAAGCCCTGGTCATTGAAATATTTGTGAATGGCATAAGCCATGGCATGACGGATACGAAGTACAGCCCCGAAAGTGTTGGTGCGGGGACGGAGGTGAGCGATCTCACGCAGGAATTCAAGGGAATGCCCCTTTTTCTGTAAGGGATAGGTTTCAGGATCAGCTGTTCCGTAAACTTCGATCTCCTTGGCCTGAACTTCCACATGCTGTCCCTGACCCATGGATTCAACCAGGATACCCTTCACCGCAATACAACTCCCCGTGGTGATGGTCTTCAGCAGGTTTTCATCAAAGCCGGCGACTTCCACCACAATCTGAATATGATGAATAACGGAACCATCATTCAGGGCAATGAAATTGATATTCTTATTTCCACGCTTCGTACGTACCCAGCCTTTAATCAATACTTCACGCCCGAATTCTTTCGATTTCAGCAAATCGACGATTTTATTCCTTCTTGTATGTTCCATTATCTTCCATTTTAACGCCGCAAATTTACTCAAATGTCCGGAATAAAACAGCTGATCCTATGGGCTGAGAATATCTTTCCACGTAACTTTATTCCCTGAAATGCGTCAAAAGGAGCAAAAATTTTTATTGATGAATAACCCACGGAACGACAACATGCCCCCCTGGGCACGCCGTATCGACGATTACGGAAGAACCCACTGGCATCATGATAAAAAATGGAGCAAACGTCGCGGAGAATATATTACCTCCATCATTTTTAACCTGATCTTCCTTTGGATCGTGAATAAAGTCCCTGAATGGAAGCTGGGGTTTATCCGTGACAATTTCAGTGCTGTATTGTGGATCCTCAATATGAATCTGATGATCCAGATCGGTGGAAATGCCCTGATGCTGCTGATTGATCATCCTGTTATCCGGTACTTATCAAGAATGATCCTTGAAGCTTCAGGTTTTATAACCATGATCGTGCTTTTCTTCATTTATCCTTTTGATTTCAGTCATTTACATCATCTTGCCTGGATTGACAAGGTTCTTCCCATCTTATTGATCATTGGTATGGTCATTTCAGCCTTAAAGGTCTTTTCCAATCTCTGGAAATTAATTTTCTGGCGGGAATAATCTGTACCTTTGTTCCTGATGATCACGCCCCTGACAATAATTCCCCTGGAAGAATGGCTGCCGGTTTCAGCACAGCCTCTGATGATTGCTGGTCCATGCAGCGCTGAAACCGAAAGTCAGGTAATGGAAACTGCCCGAGCACTATCCGGTATCCCTCAGGTCAGGGTTTTCAGGGCAGGCGTTTGGAAGCCGAGAACGCGTCCGGAGTCTTTTGAGGGAGTAGGGGTGCAAGGGCTGAAATGGCTACAACAGGTGAAAAAAGAAACAAAGCTGATGGTAGCCGTTGAAGTAGCCCATCCGAATCATGTGAGAGAAGCGCTGGACCACGGGATCGATATCCTGTGGATAGGCGCACGCACGGTGGTCAATCCTTTTTCGGTCCAGGAAATCGGGGATGCACTCAAAGGAAGCGATGTTCCTGTTTTGGTCAAAAATCCGCTGAACCCGGATTTGAAAACCTGGCTTGGAGCCATCGAAAGGCTGAACCGGATGGGGATCAGAAAACTCATCGCGGTTCATCGGGGGTTTTCATTTTTCAACCGCTCCCCCTACCGGAATTCTCCTATGTGGGAGATTCCCATTGAATTGAAAAGGCTTTGCCCAAACCTGCCGGTGTTCTCTGATCCCAGCCATATCTGCGGGAACAGGGAAATGATTCTGCCAACCGCCCAGAAATCACTTGATCTTGAAATGAACGGATTGATGATAGAAGTCCATTCCCATCCCGCCCAGGCGCTTACCGATAAAAACCAACAACTCACTCCTGCCGGTCTTCAGGCCTTGATCTCTAAACTGATTATCCGACGGGAAAGCGGAAACATTGACTTTGAAAATAAACTGGAAACCCTTCGTTCAGAGATTGACAAACTGGATGAAGAACTCATCGATATCCTGTCAAGGAGGATGATGATTGTGGAAGATATCGGAAAATATAAAAAAGCCAATAAAATAACCATTCTCCAACTGAAACGCTGGAACCAGATCATTCATGACAGGGTGGAAACCGGCGTTAAAATGGGGTTAAGCAGGGAATTCATCATGCGATTACTGGCCTCGGTGCACGAAGAGGGAATACAGCGTCAGATCGATGTGATGAACGAAGCTGAAGACCTATAACCAGCGCTTCAACTTGAAATATATAAACATCCCTAAAGCGATCACGATCATTCCTGAAGCCACGATAATGAAAGAAAACGGATGTTCCTGAATGGGCAGTTTGATATTCATCCCATACAGGCTTGCAATAAAAGTCAAGGGAAGCAGAATGGAAGAGATCAGGGTCAGGATCTTTATGACTTCGTTGGTCTTATTCACCTGAAGGGAATCGAAAGTGGTTGAATAACCACGGATCAGTTCAGCATCATCTTCCACCATATCCCAGATCTTCTGGTTATAATCCAGAATATTTCCCCAGTAGTCTTCCATGTCGTCAGCAAATCCTTTGATGGATCCACTTTGCAATTTATTGAATAAGAGCAACTGTGGCTTGAACATGGTATTCATCAGGATGACATTTTTCCGCGTAATGGAGATTTTCTCGATGGTTTTTTCCGCATACCTGCTGAAGAGCGATTTCCCGCAACCGTCCACGTCCTTGTCAATTCTTTCCGCCAGTTTCTGGGCTTCTTTCATCAGGAATTCAAGAATCTGGTATAAAAGGGCATCGCTGCTACCCACTTCCATTTTCTGACCCGTCAGTGACCTGTTGATTTCTTTGTTGAACATTTCCTTTACCAACCAATGGGATTTACTGATGGTGATCAGGTAATCCCTGCCCCAGAAAATTTTTATTTCACGGATATCCACAAAGGTCTGGGTAGAATCGAGTGCGGGGAAATGCAGGATAAGAAAATAATAATCGTCGTATACGTCAATTTTAGGTCGCAGATTAATATAAGAACGGCAGTCCTCCAGATCAAGGGGATGAAAATGGTAGTGATCCTGAAGCGCTTTCAGATCTTCTTCGCTTGGCCTGACAATGTGCGACCAGCGCAAGGTTCCAAATTTAATGGTTTCTATCATGGATGGGTCTGGATTGATGAGGGATTTGTTTCCAGTTAAAGGTACTGATCATATGCGCAATATCAAATTTCAAAAAATCAATCACCGGGGCCAGGGAATCATTGTTGGGAACCAGATCAAAATACAAGGCTCCCCGGATAAAGCCGGATATACTGTCGGTCAGATAAAACTGGTAAACGGAGGCCGCATCCGGACCCTGGATATCGTATACCAGGCCGTAAACCCGCCTTTCCGTATCGGTGTATTCCCGCTGGGTAATGGCATTGGCTTTGGGAATATGCTTATTGACAAGATTACGCGCGTCTTCCAGGTATTGTGCCAGGTTATGGTCTACATGCTTAAAACTCAGGTGAAGCTGGGCATGAAACTGCGGATAATGAATATTGATCCAGAAAGGTTCAGCCCGTTTTGAATCATCAGGCAATATTCTGGCATATACCGGATACTCAAAAGTGTAAGGATAAGTGGAATCGAATACTCGGTAATCCCTTTCCGGAAAGTCAATGCGGAAATAACCCCTCGGTTTGGGGGTATATCCATTGGTGCAGGAACCCAGAAAGAGTGCTGCAAATAAAAGAAGTGGAATAACAGATATTATTCTCATGTTTAAATAACGACCTAAGAGCCCCTCCCTACGAGTAGGGAGGGGTTGGGGTGGGTTAGAATGGAAGATCATCCTCCGGGGCGCTCACCATTGGCGCCTCATCAACAGAAGCCGCTGCGGCAGGTGTTCCGTTCCCTTCATCTCTGCGTGGACCTCCGCCCAGCATCTGCATTGAATCTCCCAGAATTTCGTAAATGAATTTTTTCTGTCCCTCTTTGTCTTCATATTCGCGTTTGCGAATGCGCCCTTCCAAATAAATCGTGTTGCCTTTTTTCAGGAAACGTTCGGCTACATCAGCCAATCCCCTCCACATCACGATATTATGCCACTCTGTATGCTGGGTTTTTTCCCCGTCTTTGCCTTTATATGCCTCGGTTGTAGCCAGGGTAAAGGTGGCCTTTTTTACTCCATTTTCAAAATTCTGAACCTCAGGATCTCTTCCCAGATTTCCAATCAAAATCACTTTGTTGACTCCAGTTGCCATTTTCTTTCATTTTTTAATGTTAACACTCCGTGAACAAATTTACAATTTTTATGCTTAATCCGGGATGGGATGAAAAGGTAATATGATTAAACCAGATTTTTTTTAAATTGTTGAAAACTTTCCCGCGGAATTTAGTCTGATCTATGACAAAACAATCAGGTACAGGATTATTTTGTCTTTCTTCTGTTTAAAAGATCGTCAACAATGTCTTCGACCACGACGACCCCTTCCATATGATGGTCCTTATTGATAACCGGGACAGCCAGAAGATTGTATTTGGAAACAAGTTCGGCCAGCGCATCAACCTTATCCTCATCCAGCACGCTGATGGGGTTTTTCACCATGATGTTTTTCAGGGGGGAAGAAGGCTCCGCAACAACCAGCTCCCCCAAGGGAATCGAAGCAATCAGCCGCTCATTTTTATCAACGATAAAAATGGAATAAATGTAGGAAGGTTCGGGCTTCTCTTTTCTGATTGCAGCAAGTACTTCCTCAACGGTTAAATCATCACTGAATGTCATGAAATCAGTCGTCATTAAAGAACCCACCACTTTATCCGGGTATTCGAGCAGTTCCCTGACTTCCTCTGAAGATTCCTTTTCCATTTCATTGAGTAATTCTTCCGCTTTTTCATCTCTGAGTTCATCGAGAATATCTGCCACTTCATCAGCAGGCATTTTTTCAAGCAAATCGGCTACTTTTTCTTTCGGAAGGCTTTCCACAATATGGATCTGGGCATCTGTTTCAAGTTCTTCCAGCACATCGGCTGCCTTTTCCTCATCCAGCGATGCGAAAACATAGGTCCTCGAAGCCTTATCAAGTTCCTCGATGATATCAGCAAGATCAGATGGATGAAGGGTAGATAACTTGGAAGAAGCTTTAGACAATTTAATGCTTGAATTGGTGAAATCAACTGCTTCAATATCGTCCCAGAGAATAAACCGGTCAGGAATTGATAATCCAATTTGTCCTAAGATTTTCTGTAAAAGACCTTCAAATCCGATCCTGCGCAAGAATCCTTCCAGGCCTACATCTACGGCCAGTGCAAATGCTCCTGACGGGATCATCACCATTCTTATGTCATTTACCCTAACCAGTTTACGCCCGTTGATGTCCACAATCTGCTTGTCAAGGATGTTCTCTTTAATCCATAAGGAATTGGTAAACGTATTTTCACTGAGTTCATTGATCTCTTTGCAGATGATCTTTAACTGTCCTTTGATCTTTTTAATCTCAAAAGATGAAAAATCATACACCCTTACCCGACCATGAACCTTGACCCTGACCGCAATCACCCGTGGCCTGACCGGTTCGTGAATATCTGACGCCCACGGTGTAAGATCAATCAGGAAATCCCTTATTTTTCCGATAACCTCACCTTGCGGACCAATTATTTTTTTTAAAAAAAGCTGGCTGAAATAAAACGTGATCTGAGATGTCATGCTTGCTCCTCCTTGCTGTTTGCTGAACAGGGAGATAACAAAGCACCTTCAAATGCGTTGCAACACGACCTGTTCAGGGATAGAAAATATGATTCGCCGGGTGATCGTCCATTTGGTGATGAAATTTAGGCTTTATTGCTGCAAAAATAAAAAAAAATAAACATCTGACAAGCTGAAAGATTTTTATCTTTGGGTTACCAAGTCTGTGATATTGAAAGCGAATCGCTTACGGTGTTTGTTACTGATTTTATATGGAATTCCTTTGCTTTCTCCTGCCGCGAATCCTGCGGATTCACCACCATCAAAGGAATTTATCATTCAGCACTGGAATTCCCAACAGGGACTCCCAGTGAATTCGATCCATGCCATGGCACAGACAAAGGATGGCTTTATCTGGATGGCAACACAGGAAGGGCTGGTCAGGTTCGACGGATTTGAATTCATCACATTTTCTCAAAAAAACAACCCGGCTTTTTTATTTAATGATATTTATTCCCTGCTTGTTTGCCGGGACGGTTCCCTGCTAATCGGTTGTCATGCCGGCCACCTCATCCTGTACAAGGACAGAATTTTTCGATTACTCACCCATCCCGAACTTTACGGGGGTAAAAACGTTACCGCTCTGGCTGAAGATGATCATAACACTTATTGGATCGGAACTTCTGGCGGGGGACTTGGACATTTTCGAACCCAGGCTGATTTTTCTTATCTCCGCAATACGGACGGATTGCCGAACAATATCATCAATGCCCTTCTCCCGGATGGGCAGGGTGGATTATGGATCGGCAGCCAGGGGGGACTCAGCCACTATTTTCAGGGCAGGTTTTCGAACTATTGCCAAAAAGACGGACTTACCGACAATTATATCCGCTGCCTGTATCTCGATCAACAACAGACGCTTTGGATAGGAACCCAAAACGGAGGTTTGAACCGTTTTCACAAAGGAAAATTTTCTCCGTATCATTACGGCAAGCTGAAAAAAAACCAAACCATTGTTTCCATCACCGGCGATACTTCAGGCAATCTCTGGATTGCTGCCAATGGGGAGGGAATTTACAGGATCTCAGCAAGCATGCTTAGTCACTTTTCCTTAGGTGAAGGGCTTACAAGCAATAACATTCATTGTCTCCTGACCGACTTCCATGATCACTTATGGATGGGGACCCTGGATGCCGGGATCAGCCTTCTTCAACCCCGGTTGGTGAATGTTTTTACCAGCAAAGATGGGCTTTCTGATGATGTCATCATGCCTGTTTTCAGGGATGGACAAGGCGGGATCTGGATTGGTACGGCAAAAGGAGGTTTAAATTATTACAACCATGAAAAATTTTCGCAATTCCAGAAAAAAATGAAACTCCCGGGTATTCCATTGACAAGCATTACGGAAGATGCATCAGCTACGCTCTGGATTGGGACAGCAGGATCGGGATTATTTGCATGGAAAGATGGCCGATTAACAAACTATACCCTGAAGGACGGACTTCGCTCCAATGTGATCAATGCTGTTTATGCCGGCCGTAAGGGAATACTATGGATAGGTACCGATGGCGGAGGATTGTCGCGATATGAAAAAGGCAGATTTACCACCCTGACAAGCCGTGAAGGATTATCTCACGATCAAATCAACTGCCTGCTTCAGGATAAAAAAGGGAGGATATGGGTGGGCACCAACGGAGGAGGCATCAATCGCCTCGATGAACAAAAGATCAAATGGATCACCAGTGAAAACGGGCTCAGGGATGATGAGATCCTGAGTCTGTATGAAGATCATGATGGAATCCTTTGGGTAGGCTGCAGTCATGCAGGACTGGTGATGATCCGTAACGATTCCGTGGAAGTCTTCTCTAAGGAAGATGGGCTTGATGCGGATAAAATTCAGCAGATTCTTGAAGATGCGAAAGGAAATCTCTGGATGTCCGGTCCCCGGGGCATCTTCAGTGTTTCAAAAAAAGCCCTTCTGGAACTGGCAGAAGGCAAATCAAACAGGATCCTTTCCGTGCATTATGGGGTCAATGAAGGAATGTTGAGTCCCGAATGTACGTCACGAGTCTTTCCTGCAGGTTGCCGGGGCAGGGACCAGGAACTTTGGTTTCCAACCCTGAATGGCCTGATTATGATTGACGCAGCCAGACAAAAACAAGAGCTGCCTTTGCCGAGTATTTGTCTGACCCGTGTCCTTGTCAATGAACAGGAAGTTATCCCGGATCAGGAGATCACCCTTCAGCCTGGTCTGATCAACCTGGAAATACAATATACCAGTCCTGGTTTTAACCCCTTACGGGAACTGTCCTTTAAGTATAAGCTGGAAGGTTTTGATTTGTACTGGGTCAATGCCGGTTCAAGACGTTCGGCATTCTATACCCATCTGCCTCCCGGAAGATATGAATTCAAGGTGACTGCCACAAACGATTTTGGAGGGGAAGGAAGAATGGAAAGCCTGATCAAAATCAATATTCTCCCCTATTTTTATCAGACCACATGGTTCTTTCTGGTTTGTACCATAGCCGCACTGTTCATTTTATGGTTCCTTGTCCGGTATCAATACCGGAAAATCAAGGAAAAGCAATTAAACCGGCTGGTTGAAGAAAGAACCCGCGAACTCAGGGAAGAGATCAGGCAGAAGGAATTAGCCCAATCGGCGCTGTCGGAAGCCAAAGACCGGATTGAACAATCCGATCGTCTGAAATCTTCTCTGCTTGCCTTCCTTGACCAGGATTTCAGAACACCGGTGAACAGCATCATGGGATTTTCGGAAATACTGATGCAGGATAAAGCGTCTGAAAAAGAGTCAGGAATCAGTCACTATATTTACGAATCGGGAAAACACCTGCTCGACACCCTTGATTCGGCCATGCTCCTGGCTCAGCTCGATCCCGGGAAAGATCCTCCTTCGCATCTTCAGGATCTTATCCCCCTCATCGAGGCGGCACTAAATCCCTTACAAAAAGTCAGCGAAGGCGGGGAGCGCCCTGCCAGTCCGGATCCGGAATCAGAAAAGCTCAGACCAGTTCAACCCGGGCCATACCAGCTGTTACTGGTGGAAGACAATGAGATCAATGCAGCCCTGGTCAAGTCATATATCGGGAAAGATTATGAAGTGGATGTGGCCATAGATGGAAATTCAGCCCTGGAAAAAGTAGCAGTAAAACAATATGATGCCATATTAATGGACATTAATCTCGGGAAAGGCATAGACGGGCTGACGGCTACTCAAAAAATCCGTGAGATCCCTTCCTATCAGAGTACCCCTATCATCGCCGTGACCGGTTATACAATGGCCGGGATGCAGGAGCGTTTGATTGATGGCGGTTGTTCCTATTATCTGGCCAAACCATTCGGAAAAAAAATGCTGGTTGACCTGCTCATCACGGTGCTTCCGGAATAAAGCTGGTGAGTTGGTGAGCTGGTGTGCTGGTGAGTGATTATATAGTGATTTCTTGTTGCAGGTATTTATCCATAAGTCTGGGTAATGGATATTGTTCAAGAACTGATGGTTCAACATAATCAAAGTCATTATCCAATGGTTTTTCTATTTCCAGCTCGAAAAATCTTGCTGTAATCAACTGATGGGTCAGGATATGTTTAAATGGTTTTGATTTTTTCATGACCTTCGGTATCTGTATTCCAAAAATATGCTGCCAGTCAATTTCCGACATCAGTTTTTCCAGTGAGTCGTTTCTGGATGTTTCTATGCAGGGAAATGTAAAAAGGTTTTTCCATATATCATTTTCTTTTCTTTTCATCAGATAAAAACCTGTTTTTCCTTTTACATGGATGACGAAATAATAAAAGTACCGGGTTATTTGAGTGGGTTTCTTTTTTTTAACAGGCAATTGCTCCACCATCTGATGATTAAACGCAAAACATTCCTTGTGAAAAACACATCGGCTGCAATCAGGATTCCGGGGGATACATTGTTTGGCGCCGAATTCCATCATGGCCTGGTTAAATGAACCCGGATCTTCAGTATCCATCCGTTCAGATGCAACTGACCGTATGGCTTTTACTGCAGCTCCGGAATCTATCGGATCCCTGAACCCCGTATAGCGTGACAGAAATCTCAGCACATTACCATCCACAACAGCAACAGGTATATTGAAAGCAATGGAAGCAATGGCGGCTGCCGTATAACTTCCTATTCCCTTCAGTCGGAGGATATCAGGGTAAACAGAGGGAAACTTTCCCTGGTATTTATCCACGATTTCTTTCGCGCTGGCATGCAAATTCCTGGCCCTGGAATAATATCCCAATCCCTGCCAGAGCTTCAGTACCTGTTGCTCGCTGGCAGCCGCAAGATGATAAACGCTCGGAAAAGCATGGATAAAACGGTGATAATAAGGCAACCCCTGGTCAATACGGGTTTGCTGAAGTATGATTTCCGATAACCAGATCAGGTAAGGATCCCGGGTTTGACGCCAGGGCAGATCTCTTTTGTGCTGTTGATACCATAAAAGAAGCTCAGTGGTAAAATTCATTTTTACAATGATGATCGGACCACAAAAATAGTTTTTCTCTGAATATTTCTTTGAAGTTCAAAAAAAATCCTATATTTGCAACCCCATTTTCAGCGTAAGAAAACATTCAGTATTAATTAAATATATCAATTAGTAATACACAAGTAAAATGACAAAAGCAGAAATTGTAGCAGAAATTGCTAATAAAACAGGCATTGAAAAAGTTGCTGTTCAGGCCACGGTCGAAGCTTTCATGGACTCCATCAAAAACTCCATGGTATCGGGTCAAAACGTTTATTTAAGGGGTTTTGGTAGTTTCATCATTAAAAAAAGAGCTGAAAAAACCGGAAGAAACATTTCTAGGAACACCACCCTGGTCATTCCCGCCCACAACATTCCTGCCTTTAAGCCGGCAAAGACTTTTGTGAACAAGATCAAGTCTCACGTTAAAGTAAAGTAATTTTACAAATTATTCATTATGCCGAGCGGTAAGAAAAGAAAGAGACATAAGATGGCCACCCACAAGCGGAAAAAACGCTTGCGGAAGAACAGACACAAGAAGAAATAATCCCGGGGTCCTTTTACCCGGGAGATCCTGATCGTGAACTTCAGGCGCTCTCCCTGCTACAATTCCTTAGGTCATTTACAATCATTGATACCGTATCAATGATTTAACATATTTATATCGTGAATAAGGAATTAATTATCAATTCAACGCCTCAGGGGGTTGAAATAGCCTTACTTGAAGATAAGCTTCTTGTAGAGTTAAACAAAGAAAAGACCAACAACGAATTCTCCGTTGGTGATATTTATCTGGGTAAAATCAAAAAGATCATGCCCGGACTGAATGCAGCCTTCGTTGATGTTGGCTATGAAAAGGATGCTTTTCTGCATTACCTCGACCTGGGGCCACAGGTTCAATCCTTGCTGAAATATATTAAATCAGCCCAGTCAGGAGCAGCGGTTGGGTTTTCCATCACCGACTTCAAGATGGAAGAGGATATCCAGAAGACAGGGCGGATCAATAATGTGTTGAAACCCAATCAGCAGGTTTTAATTCAGATTGCCAAAGAACCCATTTCAACCAAGGGCCCAAGGGTCACTTCGGAGATCGCTTTTGCCGGACGTTTTCTTGTCCTGATCCCATTTTCCGATAAAGTCTCTGTTTCCCAGAAAATAAAAAGCGCGGAAGAAAGAAACCGTCTAAAACGACTAATCACCAGCATCCGCCCTAAAAACTGCGGGATCATCATCCGAACTGTAGCTGAAAACAAGCTTGTGGCCGATCTGGATGCCGATTTACGCTCCCTTTATAAAAGATGGGAACTGATCACTCAGAAACTGGCCACGGCTAAACCTCCGCAGAAACTGATCGGGGAAATCGACCGTACTTCAGCCATCCTTCGAGATATGCTGAATGATTCTTTCAACAATGTGATCGTGAACGATGTGGTTCTTCATGAAGAAATCCGTAACTATATCCAGCGTATCGTTCCAGATAAAGTCAATATTGTCAAACTGCATTCCGGGAAAACCCCCATTTTCGACCATTACGGGATCGACAAACAAATCAAGAATTCATTCGGTAAGGTCGTCACCATTAAAAGCGGAACCTACCTTATCATTGAACATACCGAAGCCCTTCATGTCATCGATATCAACAGCGGACACCGGGTGAATTCAGAACAAAACCAGGAAACCAACGCCCTCGATGTCAATCTGGAGGCTGCTACCGAAGTAGCCCGACAGCTCAGGTTGAGGGATATGGGCGGCATCATTGTAGTGGATTTTATCGATCTGATACAAGGGCTGAACCGCCGAAAATTATACGAAAAGCTCAGGGAGGAAATGAAACGGGACAGGGCCAAACACTCCATTCTTCCGCCCAGTAAATTTGGACTGGTCCAGATCACACGCCAACGGGTCAGGCCGGAAATGAATGTTCAGATCCTGGAAAAATGCCCTTCCTGCGATGGAAGCGGAGAAATCCGTCCCAGCATCCTGCTTACCGATGATATTGAAAATAACCTGAGCTACCTCGTCCACGAACAAAATGAAAAACATCTGACCCTTGTCGTACACCCCTTCATTCATGCATTTCTGACCAAGGGTTGTTTTAATTACAAGTGGAAATGGTGGCGTAAATTCGGTCAACGGATTAAAATAGATAAGCAAAATGCACTCCACTTTCTTGAATATCATATTTATAACAAGAATGAGGATGAAATAAAAATGTAATAATGCAGGAATGCAAGGAATGCAGGAATGCAGGAATGCAGGAATGCAAAAATCGTAAATCATAAATCGTCAATGGATATTGTTGTCAGCGGAATTCGTCCTACGGGAAATCTTCATCTCGGAAATTATTTCGGAGCGCTGAAGAATTTTGTCAAAATGCAGGAAGAAAACCATTGCTTTTTCTTCATTGCCGACTACCACTCCCTGACCACACATCCTACTCCCGCTGATCTTCACGGGAATGTCAGAACCGTACTGGTTGAATTCCTTGCCTGTGGCCTGGACCCGGAGAAGGCAACCCTTTATGTCCAAAGCGACCTCCCCGAAACGGCGGAATTGTATCTTTTGCTTAACATGAATGCCTATGTCGGAGAACTTGAACGTTGCACCTCTTTTAAAGAAAAAATCCGTACTCAGCCCAATAATGTCAATGCCGGGCTTCTGACCTATCCTACTTTAATGGCAGCAGATATCATCATCCATAAAGCCCATAAAGTCCCGGTGGGTAAAGACCAGGAACAGCACCTGGAAATGACCCGCACTTTCGCCAATCGTTTCAACAGACTCTATCGCGTTGATTATTTTCCTGAACCCCTGGCCTATAATTTCGGGGAGAACCTGGTTAAAATCCCCGGACTGGACGGGAGTATTAAAATGTCGAAATCGGAAAATGACAACAATGCCATTTTTCTGGCTGACAACCCGGAAATCATCCGGAAAAAAGTCATGCGCGCAGTGACCGACTCCGGACCGGTTGAACCCGGACAACCCAAATCCAGAGGCGTTGAAAACCTGTTTTACCTGATGAAATGCTTCTCCACTGAAAATACCTGTAAATATTTTCAAGACCAGTATTCCCTGGGACAGATTCGATACGGAGATATGAAAAAACAATTGGCTGAAGACATCATCCGGTTCACAACACCATTCCGTGAAAAAATGATGGAACTTGATAACGATGAAGCTTACCTGAAAAAAACCGTCGCCCTGGGCGCAGAAAAAGCCAGAGCCTCCGCCGGGAAAACCATCCGGGAAATCAGGGAGATCATAGGGTTCAAATCTTTCTGAAAACGGTTAATCCCCTATAAATCCAGAAAAGCAGGAAGACTGAAATAAAACCGGCTTCCTTTACCAATTTCACTTTCCACATAAATCTCCCCCTTGTTCTTTTCAACCAGTTCCCTGCACAATACCAAACCCAGGCCGGTCCCCTTTTCCTGATGCGTCCCCTTGGTTCTGACCTGCTCATCAATACGGAATAAGCGAGGCACCACTTCGGCGGGAATCCCAATGCCATTATCGCTGATACATACTTCGATCTGTTTCGGATGATTCGAAACAACGGGTAAATCCTTTGCCAGAATACTGATATGACCCCCGGGAGAAGTAAATTTTATGGCATTGGAAACCAGGTTTCTGAAAATGGTCCTGAGCATGTTTTCATCTGCATAAACCACCGTCCCGAAATTAATGGCTGTAAATAATTTTATCTGTTTGCGCTCTGCCTGCTCCTTGAATAAAATAACCATTTCATTGGCAATCATACTGAGGTCAAGGGGAGCAGGATTGAATTTCATCCTTCCGGTTTGTGAAACAGACCATTCCAAAAGATTCTCCAGCAACTGAAAAGTGTTTTTTGCGGATGAATTGATGTTGCGTATAAAATGAAGCCTTTCCTCTTCCGAAAAATCATTCCACTCACTGGTCAGGATCTCCGAAAAGCCAAGAATGGCATTAAAAGGTCCTTTCAGGTCATGGGCAATGATGGAGAAAAATTTATCTTTGGCCAGATTCGTTTCTTTTAAATCTTCTGTATTCGACAACAATTTCCTGCGGGCTGACCATCGTTCCTCTTCAACGCCTATAGCCGAAGCAATAAGCGAGACCAGATACTGGTCAGCAGTATCCGGGGTATAATCATGTCTGAAAGCAGCACATATTACGCCCACAGGTTCTCCTGAAAACCAGACCAGCTTTCCCAAAAAGGTCCTCAGTCCGTATTTTTTTAAATTGGGATCGGATTGGTAGTACCTGGTTGAGGGAAGATCATTCAGAAGAAAAACATCTTTCTCCTTCTGTGTTATGACATCACAACAAATATCATCCCTGAAATTTGTCCTGGGAATATCTTCCTCCGCAATATTCCAGGTACTGAGTATGGACAGTTTCCCTTCGCTGAGACGGTGATATGCCGTGAATGTGGCGTTCAGAATTTCACCGCAGAGCCCGGTCAACAATTTGATATTTAGTTGTGGGTCTTCCCCGAAAGAAAGCAGACATTCGCTGAATTTCCTGAGCTGGTTGTCGGCTTTTTTTCTTTTGGAAATATTTCTGACCATGGCCTGAAGATAATTCTTCCCATTCAACTCCAATCGGTTAAGACTGACCTCGGCATCGAATTCCGACCCGTTAAGCTTGATGTGTCTCCACTCAAACGTTTGGTTTTCACCCTTCAGGGCATTACGGATTTTTTCCATGGCTTTTTGCCCCGAATCCAACCCGTCGGGTTGAACAGCAGGGGAAAAAACCATGGGTGATTTCCCGATGATATCTTCCCGTGTACAGCCAAATGTTTCGAGGGTCTTTGGATTGCATTCCACAAAGACCTCTTCATCCATAAGAAAAATCGAATCATGGGCTGATTCAAAAAGCAGACGGTAACGATATTCCTTCTGACGAAGATCCTCTTCAATTTTTTTTATCTCTGTAATATCCCGGACGATGGAAATCATACCCAGGTGTTTGCCGGTTTTATGAAACAATGGCGCCGCATTGATTGCTCCATAAAAACGTTCCCCGTTCTTTTTCAATAACCGGTATTGGTTTTGTCGGGATTTGACCCCCTGAAAAACCCCCTGGATGTTTGTTATCGCCTTTTCATGATCCTCCGGGTCAATCCAGTCCAGCACGTTGGTGCCTGTAATTTCCGACTTGTCACTGATTCCGAGCAGCTCAAAATCATTTGTGGTGGCGAAAATAATCCTGCCCTGAAGGTCAGAAATGACAATTCCATCCGGAGAAGCCTGGATAATGGTCCGGAAAATATCTTCGGAACCGGCAAGTAATTCAGTCAGCAATTCTGTTTCCAGATCGTTTCTTGAAGGATTCTTTTTCTTGTCTTTCATGGCCAATGTATTACATTTGCATCCTCTTGCATGTCAACAAAATTAACGATAAAATCATCCGTGATCAATACTGAACAGAAAAAAGAAACCGCGGTACTGATCGGGATCGCCACCCGCAGTCAGGACATGGAGCGTACCCGTGAATATCTGAATGAACTGGCATTCCTTGTGGATACGGCTGGCGGAATCCCGGGTAGATGTTTTGTCCAGCAATTAGACCATGCTGACCCAAGAACGTATGTCGGGTCAGGGAAACTGAGAGAAATCGCGGATTATCTTTCTGTTTCTCCTGCCGATATGGCGGTGTTTGACGATGAACTCTCCCCCGGACAGATACGGAATATTGAAAGGGTGCTTCAATGCAGGATCATCGACAGGAACAGCCTGATCCTGGATATTTTTGCCCAAAGGGCAAAAACTTCCTATGCCAGAACCCAGGTGGAGCTGGCCCAAAACGAATACCTGCTGCCAAGGCTGACCCGTATGTGGACACATCTGGAGAAACAAAGGGGGGGGATTGGTCTTCGCGGACCCGGAGAACAGGAAATTGAAACCGACCGCAGAATTTTACGCTACCGTATTGCCCTGTTAAAAGAAAGACTGGAAATCATTGATAAGCAGCAGGCAACACAGAGGAAAAGTCGCCGTCATATGATTCGGGTGGCTTTGGTTGGGTATACCAATGTCGGGAAATCCACCATCATGAACCTGCTCAGCAAATCTGATGTTTTCGCGGAAAATAAGTTGTTCGCTACCCTCGATACCACCGTCAGGAAAGTAGTCATTGACAACCAGGCATTTCTGTTGTCGGATACCGTCGGATTTATCCGCAAACTGCCCCATACACTGATTGAATCGTTTAAATCCACCCTGGATGAGGTCAGGGAAGCCAACATCCTTATCCATGTAGTCGATATCAGTCATCCCGATTTTGAAGAACAGATCAGGGTTGTTCGGCAAACACTCACCGATATCCAAGCTTCCGATAAACCAACCATCATGTTATTCAACAAAATCGATGCTTTTTTACCGGCCGTAAAGGAACCTGATCCCTTGTCGCCTGATAAAAGCAATGCCTACAGCCTGGATGAACTTTGTAAAACATGGATGGCCAGGGAAAACCTTCCTTCTCTTTTTATTTCAGCGATGCGACAACAGAATATAGAACAGTTAAAGGAAATGATATCCGGCGAGGTCAGGAAAGTACGCCTGACCAGGTATCCTGATCATCGGGCCACAGAAAGTGAAGAGGGGTAATCTATTATTCCGTAATTTTACCCCTCAGATTTGCTTTCCATGAAAAACATTCAACTCAGCCGGGTTCATTTTCTTCTGCTTGGTTTGATCAGCGGTGTGATCCTGACATTGGCCTGGCCGCAGCGCGGGTTTCCCGGTTTGCTTTTTATCGGATTCCTGCCCTTGCTCTGGCTGGAGGAAAAGATTCATCAGCATAGGGAACAATACATCCGTTTCAGCGTTCTGATTTATACCTATCCCGGATTCTTTATCTGGAACCTGCTTACAACCTGGTGGATCGCCAATTCTACCCTGGTCGGAGCCATCATGGCAGTGGTTTTGAATTCCCTTTTCATGGCCATTGTGTTCCAGGTTTTTCACTGGACAAGAAAATACCTGCGTTTCCGGTTTATTTCCTACTTCGCCCTGATCTGTTTCTGGATTTCTTTTGAATACCTTCACCTGAACTGGGATCTGAACTGGCCATGGCTGAACCTTGGCAATGGTTTTTCGGAATACTATCAATGGGTTCAATGGTATGAATACACCGGAGCATTGGGAGGAACCTTGTGGGTGTTGGGAGCCAATATCCTTGCCTTTACTTTGATTGAAAAGTTCAAGGTTCAAAAATTTTTTCATCCATCAAAATTCTTTATTACTTATTCAACCATTCTTGTTTTTTGGATATTTCTTCCCATTTTATACTCCTATTTCATGTATTTCCATTACAGGGAAGAATCCCGTCCTGTGAATTTCGTTGTCGTACAGCCTAATATCGACCCGTATTCTGAGCAATACAACCTTCCTCCGGCAGTTGTTATCGGGCGTATCATGAGCCTGGCTGTTCCGAAAATTGACAGCAGCACGAATTTTCTTGTCGCCCCCGAATCAGCCATCCAGGAAAATATGTGGGAAAACGACCTCAGTACTTTTGCCAGTATCCGTTTGTTAAATGACATCATACGAGAGTATCCGGATTTGAATATCCTGATCGGTGGTTCCACGTTTTATGAATTCGAGGAAAATGAAAAGTTACCACGAACGGCGCGTCAATACGCTGATGCTGAAAGGTATTATAATGCTTACAATACGGCCTTACTTTTAAACAGCCGGGACGCTTTGCAACTTTATCATAAATCGAAGCTGACTCCCGGCGTTGAAATTCTTCCTTCTTTCAAAGGCTTTAACTGGCTTGAACGATTTGCCATAGACCTGGGAGGTACGGTTGGCAGTCTCGGAACCGATAGTATTAGAAAAGTATATCATACCGTGAATACGGTGAAGGTGGGTCCGGTGATTTGTTATGAATCCATATTCGGGGAGTTTTTCTCCCGTTTTGTGAAAAACGGAGCCGAAATCATGATCATTATCACAAACGATGGATGGTGGGGAAATACAGCAGGGCATCGGCAGCATTATTCTTTTGCCCATTTACGGGCCATTGAAACCCGTCGTGCCATAGCCCGTTCTGCCAATACAGGAATCTCTGCTTTCATTGATCAAAGAGGCGATACCCGCGCGGTGACAGCTTACTGGAAACCGGCTGTGATCAAGGGAAGTCTCAATGCAAACTCAAAGATCACATTCTACGTCAGGTATGGCGATTATATTGCCCGTATTCTTGCCTATGCCGGAGGTCTTTTCTTGATTACCGCCCTGGTGATTTATTTTAAAAAAAAACATAAAACCCTGCCATGATAACGAAAGAAGCAAACAATCGGTTTCCATTGAACGATTTCACCAGGAAACGCTGGAGCCCCAGGGCATTTTCACAGCAGCCCCTGGCTGTCGAAAAACTGCAAAGCCTCTTTGAAGCAGCACGCTGGTCGGCTTCCGCCATGAACGAACAACCCTGGAGGTTCATCCTGGGCATTAAACCCGATGAATCCTGGAATAAAATCCTGGAAACCCTGGTGGAAGGCAACAGTATCTGGGCCAAAGAAGCCCCGGTATTAATTATTGCAATTGGAAAAACAAACTATTCCCATGATGATTCCGATAACTCGGTTTTCTCCTATGATGTTGGGCAGTCTGTTGCTAATTTAGCCATTGAAGCCATGAACCAGGGACTATATATTCACCAGATGGCCGGGTTTTCTGCTGTTAAAGCAAAAGAAAATTTTCTCATCCCGGATGGTTTTCAACCCATCACTGTCATTGCTGCCGGTTATTTGGGGAATGCTGAATCCTTGCCTGAAAATCTAAAAAAAAGAGAACTGATAAAAAGAGAAAGAAAAGATTTTAGCCAATTCGTATTTTCCTCCAGGTTTGGCCAGGTTGCTGACATGTTTAATACTTAATTTCAAAATACGCTTCATGAGATATTTTATTCCTCTGTTATTCAGCCTGTTTATCATCGCCTGTAACAATACTTCACAGCAAGCCGCGGATGACAAAACGCTGAACGATCAGAAAAAAACGAAAGCAGACATTCCTGATTTTAATGCCGACACTGCATATTTTTATATCAAAGCACAATTGGATTTTGGGCCAAGGGTTCCCAACACTCCAGCTCATGACAAATGTGCCGCTTTTCTGATTGAAAAGATGTCGGGGTTTACGGCAAATGTCCAGGTACAGAAAGGAAAAGTGAAAGCGTATAACGGAACCCTGCTGAATTTTCAAAACATCATTGCTTCCTGGAAACCGGAAACCAACAACCGTATTTTATTATGCGCCCACTGGGATTCCCGACCCTATGCCGACCATGACCCCGATCCGGCCTGTCATCGCAAACCCATTGATGGGGCCAATGATGGGGCTTCAGGTGTCGGTGTGCTTCTGGAAATCGCCCGGCAGCTCAGCATCAAGCAAACTGAGGTAGGGATCGACATCATCCTTTTCGACGTTGAAGATTATGGTCCTCCACAGGATCAACGTGAAGACGAAAAATCAGAGGATTTCTGGGGACTTGGATCTCAGTACTGGGCCAACCACCCTCATAAAAGTGGATATTTCGCCCGTTATGGCATCTTGCTTGATATGGTGGGAGCGCCAGGAGCCACCTTCCTGATGGAGGGGATTTCCATGCAATATGCCCCTGAAGTCGTGAAAAACGTATGGAATACAGCTAACCGTATTGGCTATTCAAGTTATTTCAGGTATGAACAAGGACCTTCTATCACCGATGATCACATTCCCATCAATAAAGTGCTGGCCATTCCGACCATCGATATCATCCATCTGGATAAAAGCAGCGCTACAGGATTTTATCCATACTGGCATACCACCAAAGACAATCTCGATGCCATTGATAAAGCTACTTTGAAAGCTGTAGGACAGACTTTATTGACTGTTGTTTTTGAGGAACAATAATCCTGCCAGCAGTTTCATTTTCCTAACGAAAGTCACCTCATCCCCAACCCCTTCTCCTAAAGGAGAAGGGGAGGATTGTGCCGAGGATTGTGCCGGTCATTTTACCATCCATTTTTTAATTTCTTTTATCACTTCACTTAAGGTAGTCAGTACCTGTTCATTGGTAAACCTGATTATGGTAATACCCAGACGGTCGAGTTCGGCA
>CAZSDU010000002.1:0-119304 GCA_964605775.1 uncultured Prolixibacteraceae bacterium
GCAATCCTGAAAAACATCAGACTTATTCATTGCATTGCTGCATTTATACTAACGTCTCGCTAACCGCAATTGCGCTTATACTTCCAAAAATGATGTTGCTGACATCAAAATGGGGGTGATAGCCGAAGTATTGCGTTTAGTAGACATATGGTTTTTAAATTCTTATCAACAAATATAGAAATAAATTTAATATGACAAAACGCTTAAAATATTTTTACAGATCAAGATTGTCGAGAGGACTTCGTAGTTGATCAAGCCCTTTGGTTGTGATATGTGTATATATCTGCGTTGTTTTGGGATTCGTATGACCAAGCAATTCCTGTATATAGCGTAAGTCGGTATTGTGCTCAAGAAGATGGGTGGCAAAGGAATGCCGTAAAGTATGCATGGTCACATGTTTAAGAATCCCTGCTGACTGACATGCCTTTTTTAAAACACATTGAACACTCCGTTCCGAATACTTTCCACCGGAAACACCTTCAAATAAGAATTCCCTTGGATGATATTGTAAGTAGTATTTTCTTAATAGCTCTAGCAGTCTATTCGATAATAAGGTCACCCTATCCTTTCTGCCTTTGCCTTGATTCACACGAATAAGCATACGTTTCGAATCAATATCGGATATTCTCAGATTAAGTAACTCCCCAACTCTTAACCCAGCTGAATAAGCCATCATAATCATGCATTTATGCTTCAGATTCCCGATACTTCCTATAATTGCCCTGACCTCTTCTTCACCTAATACTTCAGGAAGAAACTTCTCTTTTCTGGGACGTTCGATATAAAATGTCTCCCGCTTCCTGCCAGCGATCTTCTCATAATAAAATTTAATGGCATTAATGGCCTGGTTTTGATATGATGTAGAAATACAACGATCCTCCACCAGGTAAAGTAGGTATGTCATGATATCAGCTTGCGTAATCCCGTCCAAATCCCTCCCTGCATAATAATTAATAAATTCAGTGAAGCATTCAGCATAAACCTGTATCGTCCGCTCACTATACCGCAATACTCTCATTTTATCAATAAAGGCATCCGGACACTTCCTGTATTCGCTTTGCTTTGAAAAATCTGGCCTGGGTTTTCTTCTAACCTGGGCAATATCTTCAACATACTTGTAATCCCAGTTATGGATACTGCAGAAGTAACTTAGTTTAGCCAATATTTTTTCGGTATGCGGTAAAGTCCAGTTTCTGGTCTCAGAATCCCAGGAGAAAAGTGGAAATTGTTTCAGGTGTTCAACCAGCTTTGCATCATACTGAAAGATAAGCCGAATTCGACCATGCCTGAACCTGACAATGAGCAATGATTTAGGTTTGACCGGAATAGAACTGACTTGCTTCTGCTGTTTGTGATTGTCCGAGTCGCGCCAGTGTATCCTCCCGTTAAAGTATTTTTTCAACTTTTCCATATTTGTAGTATGATTCTGAACAACCCAGCAGAATCCAGAAGCATCCCATCGCGCAAATCCAAGTGAACGGATGAACCTGATATCATCGGGATCTTTCGGTAACCTGAGGAGAATATTCCTACCCGTAAGAATGGCCTCAACAGCATTTTGTGGTTTTAAGGTTTCTGTCTTCATAATGATAATTGTTACGTTTACTTCGTATATTGGACAGTTCCCGCAATAAAAATTACGGGTTCGTTGACATTTTTCTAATAAAAGTAAAATGCTTAATCCTGTTCGGAGGCAAAAGGTGATAGGCCAGAGTGTTTTTTTTTTGCGCATGCAACTTTTTTCCTCCTTTTTATTTCTATGGATTATGACCAACAGCTAATCAGGTAAATGAAATCAACAAAGAAAAACATCCTCAGTGGTTATAGCGGAAAGATCGGTAGCTCAGGACTGTATAAACGTGAATTAAATGGACAGGAAATAATTCAGTCCTGCCCGAAACGAAGAAAAGCTAAAAAACCGACAAGGGAAAATATATCCTTCGCTCAGGCTGTCTGTTATGCATCTGGCATTCAATCAAATCCTGAATTGCTGGCCCTCTATGAAGCGGCTTCAACCGGAGGATCCTGCAACGCCGTGTCCATGGCCGTGAAAGATTACCTGAAACCGGCCGTGATCGCCAAAGTGGTAACAACAGGCTACCGGGGACAAACAGGATACCGGATTAAAATTCATGTCGAAAACGTGGTTCCGGTGAAATCAGTGAAAGTAAGCCTGGAAGATCCCAACGGAGAACCCATTGAATCCGGCTTTGCAATCCGCCAAAAGGACAGTGGCGATTGGGTTTTTACTACCCGTCAGCCCAATCCACAATATAAAAATTCCGTTTTGCTCATCGAAAGCCTCGACCTGCCCGGCCATAAGGTAAGCTGGACCAGGGTTCTGTGACCACTCCCGGAATATCTGTTGACTGCTAAAGCGTCTTACTGTGTGCCCTTAATGACGGTATCAGGACGGAAGCAAGGCGGAAGCACCCCGGTACCACCCTCCATCTATACTATACCTTAATTGGACAAGCCTTATAGGAACATTGAACACCCCTTAATCAATCTTTAAACAAACCATATGCCATCCCTGCCTACGGCCAGGCATCCACCATGATTAATCCCATTCACTTCACGATATAATAAGATAAAATCTTACCTTTGTTTTTCATAGTGAATTTTAAATACATTCCAATGGCTTCAATTACAAAAATAGCCGTGATGACTTCAGGCGGCGACTCTCCGGGGATGAATGCTGCCATTCGGGCGGTAGTGCGTACCGGGATATACATGGGGCTGGATGTCTTTGGCATCTACCGAGGATATGAAGGACTGATTGACGGACAGATCGAACCCCTGTTCAGCCACTCCGTTTCCAACATCATACAGCGTGGGGGAACCATCCTTAAAACTGCCCGCTCTCAGCGGTTCATGACTTATGAAGGACGGCTTAAAGCCTATCAGCAACTTCAGGATCGTAAAATTGATGCCTTTGTGGCCATCGGGGGTAACGGGACCTTTACCGGCGCATCTATGTTTGATGCCGAATTTAACTTCCCCGTCATAGGCCTTCCCGGAACCATCGATAACGATCTCTATGGCACCGATGCCACCATTGGCTACGATACCGCGATCAATACGGTGGTGGAGGCAGCCGACAAAATACGCGATACCGCCACTGCCCATGAACGGCTTTTTTTTATTGAAGTCATGGGACGGGATGCCGGATTCATTGCCCTTCGCAGCGGTATCGCCTGCGGGGCGGAATTTATCCTCGTCCCCGAAACCACTACCTATATTGATAACCTTGCCAGGCTGCTGAAACATGATATGCGGAAAAATAAAACTTCCGGCATCGTCATCGTGGCCGAAGGTGACGACGTGGGAGGCGCCTATGAAGTAGCACGGAAAGTCAAGGAAAAATTACCGGAAATCGATACCCGGGTAACGGTTCTCGGACATATCCAGAGAGGTGGCTCCCCCAGCGCTTTCGATCGTGTGCTGGCCAGCACCCTCGGCCTGATGGCGGTCAAAGGACTGATGGATGGAAAAAGGGGAGTAATGGCCGGAATCATGGATAAACAGGTGGTATTCACCCCTTTCGAAAAGGCCATTAAACACCACAAAGACATCAACAAGGAAATGCTGGAAATGTCGCGTATCCTTGCCCTCTAAACTTATTTTATATCCTTGGAACGGATTACTTACTTCGCTGATGTCCTGCTGCCTCTGCCGGTAAAAGGTAAATTCACTTACCGGGTACCCTTTGAACTGAATGATGCCATCCGGGAGGGGATCAGGGTGGTCGTGCAGTTCGGCCACCGGAAAATCTATACCGCCATCGTTTGTAAGCTTCATGAAAAACCTCCTCAGGGTTATATCCCGAAATATATCCTCTCCGTTCTGGATGATCACCCGGTGATTTTTCCTGAACAACTTGATTTCTGGGAATGGATTTCTTCCTATTATCTCTGTTCTCCCGGGGAAGTCATGAATGCAGCTTTACCGGCGGCCTATAAACTGGCTTCTGAAACAAGCGTCGCCATCAACCCTGGTTTTCAGCAGGATACCCAATCCCTTACGGAGAAAGAATATCTTCTTATAGAGGCATTGCATCATCGAAATAAACTGAAAATCAGTGAAATCATTAGGATTCTTGATCAGCAGAAGATTTTCCCTCTCATTAAAACCATGATTGAAAAGGGTATGATCGTCGTGGAAGAAGAACTCAAACACCGGTTTGCCCCTAAGATGGAAGTATTTGTCAGGCTTAGCAGAGAGTATGATGGAAATGAAGACGCCCTCAGGTACTTATTCGATAAATTGGAAAAAAGAGCAGGAAATCAACTGGCAATGCTCATGGTCTTCCTGCAACTTTCAGACTATGGTAAACAGAAAGAACTGAAAAGGACGGAATTGCTGAAGAAGTCTTCCCTTAAGCAGTCTGCACTGGACGCCCTGGTTAAAAAAAAGGTTTTTGAAGTGAAAGAAAGAATCATCAGTCGGTTGGAAGCCTTTGATCAGCTTGCTGATTCTGATGATATTCAGCTCTCTCCGATTCAGTCGCAAGCATTGGATGAAATCCATGATGGCTTTGCTGTACGGGATGTGGTATTACTTCATGGCATCACTTCAAGCGGGAAGACAGAATTGTACATCAAACTGATCCGTGAAACCCTCGACAGGGGGAAACAGGTGCTTTACCTGCTTCCCGAAATTGCCCTGACGACCCAGATCATCAACCGCCTGAGGAAATATTATGGGGAAAAGGTAGGCGTATATCACTCCCGTTTCAATGAGAATGAAAAAGTGGAAATCTGGCAGCGAGTGATCCGGAAAACCGGAGATGGTCCCGCTTGCTTTGATATCATTCTCGGGGCTCGTTCAGCGGTTTTTCTGCCGTTTTCCGATCTGGGGCTGGTCATCGTGGATGAAGAACACGATACGTCTTTCAAACAAACCGACCCTGCTCCACGATACCATGGCCGTGATGTAGCCATATACCTGGCCAGGAAACATGGCGCTAAAGTTGTGCTCGGGAGCGCAACCCCCTCCGTCGAGAGCTATTATAATGCCAGTCAGGGGAAATATGCCCTGGTGGAACTGAATGTGCGTTATGGTCAGATGGAACTTCCCCTGGTTCGCATCGTTGACTGCAAGGATGAAATGCGAAAGGGGAGAATGAAAACCCATTTTTCATCTGTCCTGCTTGAACAGTTGGAAGAAACCCTTTCCCTGCAGGAACAATCCATTATCTTTCAGAACCGGCGTGGGTTTTCTCCCCGCCTCGAATGCGAAAGCTGTCACTGGATGCCGCAATGCAGGAACTGTGATGTGACCTTGGTGTATCATAAAAAAAGCAATCAGTTACGTTGCCACTATTGCGGGTATGTCAGCCGGGTACCCGATCATTGCCCGGAATGCAAAGGGAAAAACCTCAGTTTAAAAGGTTTTGGCACTGAAAAGGTAGAGGAAGAGCTGGGAGTGTTTTTTCCGAAAGCCGTGATTGCCCGTATGGATTTAGACACCACCCGTTCCAGGCATGCATACCAGCAGATCCTGGGTGATTTCGGTGACCGTAAGATCGATATTCTGGTGGGAACGCAAATGGTCACCAAGGGACTTGATTTCGATCATGTCAGCACGGTTTGCATCCTGAATGCCGACAATATGCTGAGTTTTCCTGATTTCCGTGCCACTGAACGCAGTTTTCAGCTTATGGCCCAGGTCAGCGGACGGTCGGGACGAAAGCATAAGAGAGGAATGGTGATCATCCAGACCTATCGCCCGGATCATCCGGTACTGAAAGAGGTTGTTAACAACGACTACCTTTCTATGTACAAGCAGTTATTGCCAGAAAGGCAGAAGTTTTGTTATCCGCCGTTTTACCGTTTGATTCTGATTAAACTGAAGCACAGGCAGGCGGAGGAACTGAACCGGGCTTCCTCATTGCTGGCTTCAAAGCTCAGAAAAGTGTTCGGAAAAAGAGTGCTGGGACCGGAATTCCCTGTGGTAGGTCGCATCATGAATTATTACATCAAGCATATCCTGTTAAAAATTGAAAAGGATACTTCAGTGAAAATGGTTAAGGAAAAGCTGATGGACGAGATAGAAACCTTTCAGCAGGAGTATACATCCGGTAAGCTGAGAATTACTGTGGATGTTGACCCCCAGTAGTATCGATCATCAGGAAAACATCTTCCCCTTCTTTTTTCATCAGGTAACGTTCCCTGGCAAATTTCTCCAGTTTGGCCGTGTCGGTGGTGATTTCCCTGAGGAGGGTGGAATCTTTCCTGATCTCATCACGGTAAAATTTCCGCTCTTTCTGGAGTTCCTCAAGCCTGGATTTCAATCTTCCCCGAGTGAGGATATTGTTGCTGTCGAAAAATACCATCCAACCCAGAAAAATCAGGGTGGCAATAAAGTACTTATTCAACAAAAAACGCAATATTTTCACCCTATTGATTTCCTTTCAGGTATTGATAAATTTCTGTCTGTGACCTGACTTCAGGTTCCCGTGTGGATTTATAGCGGTTGGGACTTCCCTGTCCTATGATCCTGGCTTTTGTATTGTCGCGTAACTGAATGTCGAGCATCTGTTGTATTTCAGCCTGGATGGATGGGTCGAATACAGGGCAGGCAACTTCTATCCGGTTGTCGAAATTACGGATCATCCAGTCGGCAGAAGTGATATAATACCGGGGGTCTCCGTTGTTGGCAAAAACGATCACCCTGCTGTGTTCAAGAAACCTGCCGACAATGCTGATGGCTTCAATATTTTCGCTGAGTCCGGGGATGCCGGGAACGAGCACACAGATCCCGCGTATGATCAGTTTGATTTTCACCCCGGCCTGGCTTGCTTTGTAGAGTTTCTTCACGGTAGCTTCATCCACCAGGTTATTTAGCTTGATGATCACCCAGGAGGCTTTCCCTTCCTCGGCATTTCTGATCTCCCGGTTCAGCATTTTCAGGAAGTGATTGCGCATCTGAAAAGGAGCCATGATCAGGGTCCTGAACTTATAGGGCTTGTAGGTGGCTTCCATCAGGTGGAAGGCATTGATGACATCGAGACATATTTCCGGATTGGAAGTCAGTAAACTATCATCGGCATAAATCCTGGCGGTATCCTCATTGAAGTTTCCCGTCCCGATAAAGGAATAAAACTTATTGATATTGCTTTCCTTTCTGCGGATCAGGATCAATTTGGAATGGACTTTAAAACCCGGGATGCCATGGATGACTTTGACACCTTCTTCACGCAGCCTTTCTGTCCAGAAGATATTTGCTTCTTCATCGAATCTTGCCTGCAGTTCCATGAAGACCGTCACAAATTTACCATTCCTTGAGGCATTGATCAGGGCATTGATGACGCTTGAATTCCTGGCTGCCCGGTAGATGGTAATTTTAATGGATCTGACTTTAGGATCGATGGAGGCTTCACGCAGGAGATCGATGATGTATTGGAAGGACTGAAAAGGAAAATGAAGCATTACATCCTTTTGCCTGATCACCGACAGTATGCTTTTATTGGTTGGCAGATCGGCATGACGAAGCGGGGGCATGGGTTCATTTTCAAGTTCCGGATGACCCAGGTTGGGGAAATACATAAAATCTTTGAAATTATGGTATCTCCCTCCACCGCGGATGGGGTCGTCTTTGGTAATTCCCAATCGTTTGGTGATGATCTTCAGCAGATCGTCAGGGATGGCTTTGTCGTAAACAAAACGTACGGGAATTCCCCTTTTTCTTTGTTTCAGACTGTCGGAGATAATCTCCAGGAAGCTTTTTGAAACATCGGTGTCGAAATCGAGCTCAGCATCCCTTGTAATTTTCACCGTAAAGGCAGCGAAAGTATCATATCCGAAAATGGAGAAAATCTCAGAAAGACAGAAACGGATCACATCATCCAGCAGGATCACGAATTTTCTTTCTTCTTTATTGGGAAGGATCAGAAAGCGGGAGACGATTTTGGTCGGGACTTCAATGAGGGCATAATCATGTTTGCCTTTATTGGATGAACGTCCGAGGGTCACGGCCAGGTATATGGATTTATCGCGCAGGGTAGTGAGGTCGCGGAGGTTGGTGATCATGATGGGAAAAAGCGCCACCCTGACTTTATCCATAAAATACCGACGGACGAATTCTCCCTGTTCTTCCGAAAGTTCCTGCTCATTGACGATCAGGATATCATGCTGTGCCAGCTCCCTGACGATGTCCTCATAGATGTGGATAAAATCCTTTTCCTGGGATTGCACGATCTCGGTCACCTCCTTCAGGATTTTCCTGGGGTTGATGTAGGTGTCGTAATGCAATTGATTGACCTTGATCATCCTGTTCAGGGTCGCCACCCTGACCCTGAAGAATTCATCACGGTTATTTGAAAAAATACCTAAAAATTTCAGGCGTTCGATCAAGGGGTTTCTGGGATCGGCAGCTTCCTGCAGGACCCTGCCGTTGAAATGCAGCCAACTGATCTCACGGTTGAGGATGGTGTTTTTAGGTTTTTTTTCCATGGAAGATGAATTCCTGTTTTCCTTCGGTATTCGGGATTTTCTCCCAGTGATTCGTGTTGAATGAGATACAGACCACAGCTGAGGTGGTCATGGAGTCGATTCCCGGATGAAGAAAGAGGTTGGCCAGGTGAGTGATGGTGGGATTATGTCCTACGATCATCACGGAATCGAATTCATCCGGTGTTTCGTAAATGAGGTCAAGAATACGATCAAAGTAACCGTCATAGATTTTGCGTTCAATCCTGATTTGTTTTTCCGGATATTTCAGTCCCTTGGCCATCAGCTGGGCGGTCTCAAGGGCTCTTACAGCCTGGCTTGAGATCATAAGGCCGACACCCACGTTTTTCTCTTTCAGGAAGGCAATCACCCGTTTGGTTTTTTTTATCCCTTTTTTGATGATCGGACGTTTCTCATCGGTTATTCCTTGCTGTTCCCAGGATGATTTTGCGTGCCGCACTAAGTATAAGGTCTTCATTCCAATAATTGGTCAGGGAGTTGATGTTTCATTAGTAGGCAAACAAAGGAAATTCAGCCATCAGTTTGTTAACTTTGGCAGCCACTTTTTCGATTTTTGTTTCATTTTCGATATCACTGATCACTTCATCGATCAGATCCACAATGACGGGCATATGTTTCTCTTTCATTCCCCTGGTTGTAATGGCCGGTGTCCCAATCCTCAAACCTGAGGTTTGGAAGGGGGAACGGGTGTCGAAAGGAACCATATTTTTATTCACGGTAATATCGGCTTTCACCAGGGTATTTTCGACTTGTTTCCCTGTGATGCCGGGGAATTTTTTCCTCAGGTCGATCAGCATGAGATGGTTATCGGTACCCCCGGAGATCACGTGATAACCCTTGTCAACGAAAGCGGATGCCATTACGCTGGCATTTTTCTTAACCTGGATGATGTATTCCATGTACTCATCGGACAGGGCTTCATAAAAAGAGACTGCTTTTGCAGCGATGACATGTTCCAGCGGCCCACCCTGGACACCAGGAAATACGGCTGAATCAAGCAGCTGTGACATCATCTTGACTTCTCCTTTAGGGGTGGTTAATCCCCAGGGATTCAGGAAATCCTTGCCCATCATGATCATACCTCCGCGGGGGCCGCGAAGGGTTTTATGCGTGGTGGTAGTAACCACATGGCAATAGGGTAGGGGATCGTTCAGCAGTCCGCGGGCGATCAGCCCGGCAGGATGCGCGATATCGGCCATTAGGATGGCCCCGATCTTATCGGCGATCTGGCGCATCCGTTGATAATCCCAGTCGCGGGAGTAGGCCGAAGCACCGGCAATGATCAGCTTGGGTTTGATTTCCAACGCTTTGCTTTCCATTTTATCATAGTTGATCAACCCGCTTGCTTCTTCGACCTGATAGCCTACAGCTTTATAAAAAATACCGGATGAATTCACCGGAGAGCCATGGGAAAGATGACCGCCATGGGCAAGGTCAAGACCCATGAAGGTATCCCCTGGCTTCAGGACGGTCATCAGCACTGCCATATTGGCCTGGGCGCCTGAATGAGGCTGAACATTCACCCATTCGGCATTGAACAGGGCTTTGGCCCGGTCAATGGCCAATTGTTCCGATTTATCTACAAACTGACAGCCGCCATAATACCGGCGACCCGGATAACCTTCAGCATATTTGTTGGTCAGACAGGACCCCATGGCTTTCAACACTTGATCGCTGACAAAGTTCTCGGAGGCAATCAATTCAAGACCGCTGGTCTGACGATGTAATTCATTTTTGATGATTTTAAATAGCGCTGTATCTTTTTTCATGGCAACAAAAATTTTGGAGATTGGGTTACGTTGTAATAATAGAAAATCTGAAACAAAATTAAAACATATTTCAGACTTATTGAGCATATTTGTAGTGAAATTGACTTTATGAACTTTCTCTCTTTCTTCTTTTCGCCCTTTCGTCCTTCTGTTGTTTCACTTAAACTTTGCTTTGCTATTTTCTTCGCCTTTGTCTCTGTGTCTCTTTTTGCTCAGCTCAGCGCCGGTGTTGACGATACCATCAATCCGGGTGTTCCGGTGACGCTTACGGCTACTTATGGATTGATCGGAAACGGGATCAGCATTTCAGAAGATGGGGTAGAAGGTCCTTTTCCCATCGGCTTTACATTTTCATTTTTCGGAGAAAAATATACTTCCTTTTATATCGGCGCCAATGGTTGGATTAGTTTTCTTCCCAATCAGAATGCGAAAGGGATAAGGGAAGCTTTTGCCGTGCCCAGCGCAGCGGATTATCATCCCAAAGCTTGTATTCTGGGACCTTTTCAGGATCTCAATCCACTCACTGCCGGAAGTCCTTATATCTTTTATCAGACCATTGGCGATTCCGCCAATCGCAAACTGCTGGTGATGTGGTGTCAGACCCCGATGTATTCCTGCGAATCCCTGACAGTTACTTTTCAGATCATCCTTAACGAGAGCAATAACAGTGTGGAAAATCATATCTACCGTAAACCCGCCTGCCCTGACTGGCTGGGGAACAAGGCCACGCTTGGCATTCAGAATTCCAACGGCTACCGGGGCTTCGCGGTAAGCGGGAGGAATGCCACCTCCTGGTCGGTCAGCCCGGATAACCCGGAAGGTTGGCAATACCTTCCGACCTCTGCCGACAGTTTTCAGGTTGCCGCCATTCCGTATCACCTTTATCCGCTGACCCCAGGGGAGAAAATCTCATTCCGTTGGTTTCAAGGACCGGAGCTCATTTCTGAAAACTCCTCCCTTGTGGTGACTCCGGGTGAAACCACCACCTATGTAGCCTGGGTAAGTGTCTGCAATGGGGAGGAATTCACCGATACGGTGACCGTTCACGTATTTCCGCATATTCCCAATGCTTTTACACCCAACGGAGACGGGCTCAATGATGACTTCAGGATTTTAGGCGTTCCACCTGAAAATATCACACGTTTCAACATTCAGATATTCAACCGCTGGGGACAATTGGTTTTTTCCTCGTCCAATATTCTGGATTCCTGGGACGGGAAACTGAATGGCTCAGTTTGCGAGCAAGGGGTTTATTCCTGGGTAATCTATTACGAGTTAAACAACAAGACCAGGGTTAGCAATAAAGGAACGCTCACCCTTCTGCGTTGACGCTTTCCGTGAGGTTCAGCAAATAACCCAGATTTCTCTCATTGATTTTGGCTTTTTCTCTTTTTAAATAATCCGTAGATCTCATGACCAAGATTATACTGAGGAGGAAGTTTCAAAAAGATGCAATGATGGTAAAAAGCCAGGAAAATGCCTATTCTCCGGAATTCTTTTTGAAAATACCATGGCCGTCTGAGGTTTGTTTCATCCTCTCTGAACCCGGATTGAAGTGATGCTGAAATCATCTTTTCAGCGGATCTTTGTTCTGATCCCTGAGCTTGAAGTTTATGCTTACGGGACCATCCTTTCCCACGCAAAGTGGTTTTAAACCGGAAGGTGAAATAATGCACGGCTTCGAGTTGATGATGATTCAATAAATCAAGTAATCCACGACCATCAAAATAGTTCACGTGATTGATCAGCAGCTCAGATGGCTTGTGATATTTTTTCCAGAATAAATAATGGCCCCAGACGTCTTCATGGCCATTGGGTGTGAGAAAATGAAAATATCCGCCTTCCTTCAGGCAGGTGGATACCTGTTCAATCGCAGCAGAAACATCATTGACATGTTCCAGGATATCCCTTGCAATGATCAGGTCAAATTGTTTTTCTCCGCAGATTATTCCATCTTCAATCGTTCCTTTTATGGTTTCGAATTCATGATCATTCCGGTTTTTATTGAGCACTTCATCCACCACATCCATGACTGTGACCTTGCATCCGGGAAATATACCTTGTATGCCTGAAGCAAAATACCCGCTGCCCGGTCCCAGTTCCAAAAGGCTTTGCGGGTTAAAGCCTTTTTTTTTCAACTGATAGGCGAACAACACCCCCCTGCGATAGTTCCGTATCATGTTTCTCTGCAGTTCCCGGCTTGAAGTCTGCTGCTTCTCAAAATAATAATAAGCCTGGCAACCGGTTTCAGTGTTTCTGTTCGTCAGTTTTGGATCCAGTTGGACATTGCTGCACTTCTGGCATTTAACCAGGATGGCTTCCTGGAGATCCCAGAAATCGACGGTTCCGATTTTCATGCCCTTTTTTTCACCGCAAATGCAGCAGGGTTCCACACGGTCATATACATTGCCGCTAAGCATGGCAGGAATTTTTAAAAGGCTGAAAATCCTCTCGAGCATGTTTTATTTTCCAAAAAAAGCCTTCATAGGTCTGAAATAGTTTTCTTTCCAGCCTTGTCGGTAGTCTTTCGCCTGTCCCTCAGGGATCTTGGTATGTCTGATGATCATTTTTGTTGACTTACCCGTCTCTTCAAAGATCACCTTGAGCATGGAATCCGGACTTTTGACCGGAAATTCCGTGGTTCTCCATCGCTGTACAATTCTTTCTCCCGGCAATAGTTCAACATTTTTTCCTCTAATATAACCTCCGAAAATGCTGAATTCTCCATCAGGAGAAGGATCGATTTCTGCTTGCGTGCCAGTCATGGCGGAATGCGTGGCACTATCCAGCCAGGCATGGTATAATTGCATGGCTGAAGCAGTGAAAGTTGTTTGAATTTCAAATGATTCCATTTATTGGTTCCAGGTTTTCAGGTGATCATGGATGAAATTAAGGATATACTGATGTTCATTTTTCCCATTTCCGGACACCGGGATGGCTTCTCCGAATGCAATATGAATTGGTTTTTTACGGTTTATTGGCCCCAGGTATCCGGTGAATCTTCCGTTACCCCAGAAATCTGTTTTAATGGCGACCGGGATGATATCGACTCCTGCTTTAAGGGCGAGTTTTGTTCCCAGGGTATTAAATTCAGAAGGAATGAAATTGATCCTGCGGGTACTCTGGGGAAAGATGACAATGGATATCCCTTTCCTGAGATATTCAGGACCTTTTTCCATAACAATTCTGAAATCCTCCCTGGGATTTTCCCTGCTCAGAACAATAGGGTCTCGGGAACACATGACATGTTTGAAGGCAAAATGCCTGACCAGGGCATCTTTGACCACAAAGGTGATGTTTTTCAGGGGTTGGATGATTCCGGGGAAGATCATGGTTTCCAGGGTACTCATATGATTACTTACGAAAATAACCGGGTTTACGGTCTTTCTGATGTTATCCAGTCCAGTGATATGAAACCGTCCTCCGCAGCCTTCAATCAGTCGAAAGATATAAAGGGAAGAATCGACCCAGGCCTGGGTGTCGTAAGTGCCTTTCATGGCCGATTTTCTTGTTGAAAAGATAATCCCTATATAACGGCTCATGAAATAAATCCGGGTGTTGAAACTGAGATGGTCGAGAAGATAACGGGGCGTTTCTTCAGGCGTGTGATATTCGTTATGAACGAGCATAAACAAGGCTTGTTGATGACAAAGGGGCACAAAAATACAAAGAATCCCTGTAAATTTTATTTTTTCTGTGTTTTTCCGGGTTGTATGAACACTTAATCATGCTCGGTTGAGATTATTTTTTTTACCTTTGTACCCCTAAATGTTAGGCCTATGTTCCTTAATTCAGACAAATTTTTCGGAGAGGGGCTTACGTACGATGATGTCCTGCTGGTTCCAGCGTATTCATCCGTACTTCCCCGTGATGTGGACATCACTTCCCCGTTCTCAAGGAACATCAAGCTTAATATTCCGATTGTTTCTGCGGCCATGGATACCGTCACGGAATCCCGTATGGCCATTGCCATGGCACAGGAGGGAGGAATAGGGGTCCTTCATAAAAATATGACGGTTGAGGCTCAGGCTGTACAGGTAAGAAAAGTCAAACGGGCTGAGAATGGGACCATTCTTGATCCTGTCGTTTTACTGGAAGACGCCCTGGTTTCAGATGCTTTGTCGTTGATGAAAGAATTCAGCATAGGCGGGATACCGGTTGTGAACACCCGTCATGAGCTGGTGGGTATTGTCACCAATCGTGATTTGCGTTTTGAACGGGATCTTTCAAGACCCGTAACGGAAGTCATGACCTGCAAGGTTATAACAATCAGCGAATTCACGGATTTTGAGCAAGCGGAGGCGATTCTGCAGCAACATAAAATTGAAAAGCTACCGGTTGTTGATAAACATAACAAGCTGGTCGGACTCATCACGTATAAGGACATCATCAAGATCAAAGCTCGTCCGAATGCCTGTAAAGACAGTCTGGGGCGTTTGCGGGTGGCTGCAGCCATCGGCATTGCTTCTGATACCATGGAGCGGGTGGCCGCCCTGGTTCGGGAAGGAGTTGATGCGATTGTGATTGATACTGCCCATGGACATTCAAAGGGGGTGATGGAAATGGCAAAAACCGTGAAATCTGCTTATCCTTCGGTGGAATTGATCGTTGGGAATATCGGAACTGCAGATGCCGCCAAAGATCTGGCAAACCTTGGAGTAGATGCTGTCAAAGTGGGTATTGGCCCGGGCTCCATCTGTACCACACGCATTATCGCGGGGATAGGGATTCCTCAGCTTTCAGCGATTTATAATGTTTCCCAGGCCTTGAAGGGCAGCGGAGTGGCCGTCATCGCCGATGGCGGTATCCGTTATACCGGAGATATCGTAAAAGCCATTGCCGCAGGTGCAAATTCAATCATGGCAGGTTCGCTATTTGCCGGAGTGGATGAATCTCCGGGGGAAACGATCATTTTTGAAGGCCGGAAATTTAAAACCTATCGCGGAATGGGTTCTATTGAAGCCATGCAGCTTGGTTCCAAAGACCGTTATTTTCAGGATGCAGAAGATGATATCAAAAAACTTGTGCCGGAGGGAATTGTTGGCAGGGTCCCCTATAAAGGCTCTTTATCTGAGGTCATTTATCAGATGGTGGGCGGATTAAGAGCAGGAATGGGATATACCGGATCTGCCAAAATGGAAGACCTTCAGAAAGCCAGGTTTATAAAAATTACTTCAGCCGGCGTTACAGAAAGCCACCCGCATGATGTCACCATCATTAGTGAAGCACCAAACTACAGTCGATAGAAACAAAACAGTATTTTAAAATTATTGAACTATGAAAAGCTTGAATTTCAAAATCATTTTGTCACTATTCATTTTTATTGCTGTTCAGGGTTTTTCCCAGGTCAGTCCCGATGAAGTGCTGTTGACCATTGGAGGTAAAGGAGTTACAGCAGGTGAGTTCCTGAACATTTACCAAAAGAACAATATCAAAGGAGAGACCATGGATAAAAAATCCCTGGAGGAATACCTCGACCTTTTTATCAACTTTAAACTGAAAGTCAGAGAAGCAGAAGACCTTGGACTGGACACCCTGAGCAGTTTCCGCAATGAGCTGAACGGATACCGCGATCAGTTGGCAAAACCATATTTCACAGATGAAACAATGATGGACTTTCTGATCAGCGAAGCCTATGATCGTTGTCTTTATGATATCCGTGCCAGCCACATCTTCTTTCGACTTGCAGCCGATGCCTTACCTGCCGATACCCTGCTTGCCTATCAGAAGGCAATGAAAGTATTAGAACGTCTGAAGAAGGGCGAATCTTTTGAAAAAATTGCCGTAGAAGTTTCTGAAGACCCTTCAGCCCAGGACAGGGAAGCCAACCAGCAACATCCGTTTATCAAAGGAAATCGTGGTGATCTTGGATATTTTACCGTATTTGATATGGTTTATCCCTTCGAGACCGGGGCCTATCATCTGAAAGTGGGAGAAATATCCCGTCCCATACGGACGGATTATGGCTTTCATGTGATTAAACTGACCGCAAAAAAGCCGGCCATGGGAAAAGTCACGGTAGCGCATATCTTTATTACCATTCCTAAGAATGCCACGGCATCTGACTCGTCCAATATGAAGGCCAAAATCGATTCGATCTATTTGAAACTGAAAGCAGGCGCCAACTTTGAAGAACTGGTCAAAACCTATTCCGACGACAAAGGATCTGCATTAAAAGGAGGGGTATTGCCTAAATTCGGCGTTAACCGTATGGTACCTGAGTTTATCGATGCCATTAATGGTCTAACTAATCCGGGCGATTTTTCAGCTCCTTTGCTGACTTCCTATGGTTGGCATATCATCCGGCTCGTGGAGAAAAAGGTACCCGCTAGCCTGGAAGAAGAAAAGGTAGAGCTGAAACAAAGAGTCTCAAAAGATATCCGGGCGAGCAAATCTAAAGATGTCGTCATCGACCGCATTAAAAAGGAATATAATTTTACCGAAAATAAAGAGGCGCTGCATGATTTTTATACAGTAGTCACCGACAGTATTTTTTCCGGGAAATGGGATGCATCCCTGGCCAAGGGGCTGACCAAGAACCTTTTTAAAATTGGCAACCTGAGCGTTCGTCAGACGGATTTTACAGACTTCCTGGCCGGGAAACAGCGCCGGAGAGACAAGGAGCAAATAGAAATATATGTGAATAGGATGTACCGTGATTTTTTAAATGATTACCTGATAAAATGGGAGAACAGCCAGCTTGAACAGAAATATCCTGAATTTAAAACCCTGATGGGAGAGTACCGGGATGGCATCCTGCTCTTTGACCTCACGGATCAGAAAGTCTGGTCAAAAGCGGTAAAGGATACTACAGGATTGAAGGAGTTCTATGAAAAGAACAAACACAATTACATGTGGGGACCCCGGCTGGATGCAAGTATTTACACGGTTAAAAATACTAAACAACTGCAGAAAGTCAGGAATTTCGTAAAATCCGGTCTAACTGAAACCTCTATTCTGAAAGAAATGAATTCAGATTCCGTCAAAATCCTGTCCATTGAAAGCAGTAAATATTCCCTTAAGGAGAACCGGTATATTGATACCATTCCCTGGACAACGGGTTTATCAAAAGATATCGTTACTGATTCAGGAACCGTGTTTGTCATGGTTAAAAATGTGCTGAAACCTGAACCCAAGGCTTTGAATGAAGCACGCGGACTCATCACTGCTGATTATCAGAATTATCTGGAAACGGCATGGATTTCTACCCTGAGATCGAAATACCCGGTAAATGTCAACAAAGAAGTATTGGCAAAAATTAAGTAAATCAGGGTCAAAGAATTTAATTCTTTTTCTGCTGTTTTCTCTTGCTTCCTGTTCTGCTTTTTGGAAAAATAAAAATGAAAGAGCATTGGCAAGGGTTTATGATGTTTACCTCTATGATTCAGACATTAAAGGGGTCATTCCTAAGGGCACGAGCCCTGGGGATAGTGTGGTTCTAATCCAGTCGTATATCGACAGTTGGATCAGGAAACAACTGATCATCCATCTTGCTGAGACCAATTTAAGCAGTGAACAGATGGACTTTTCCAAGCAGCTGGAGAATTATAAAAACGCAATGCTCACGTATACATATGAAAATGCCCTTGTCCGGCAAAAACTTGACACCCTGGTTACAGATGAGGAAATGGAATCATATTACGATGCCAACCAGAATAATTTTTTACTCAAGGATAACATTGTTCAGTTACGCTACGTTAAGTTACCTTTAAGTACCACCAATAAGAAAATATTCCGTACCTTATTGAACGCTTCTGATGAAGGGGATAGAATGAAACTGGCTGAATTGTGTGAAAAGACGGCTTCGGATTATTTTCTGGATGATCAGAATTGGCTTCTTTTTAATGATGTGTTAAGGCAAATACCCGTAAAAACCTATAATCAGGAAGAATTTTTGAAAAACCATCGTGATCTTGAATACCAGGATTCCAACTTTGTTTACCTGGTAAGGTTTAAGGATTTCAAAATCAAGGAAGGGATTTCTCCGCTCAGTTTCGAAAAACCAAGAATAAAGGAAATTATTTTAAATAAGCGAAAGTTAGATCTTCTCTCCAGAATGCAGGATGATATTTATCAGCAAGCGCTTAAAAAAAATGATTTCGAAAAATATTAACCGGGTCATACCCTAAACAGGATTTCATGAAAATATTTCGTTTGTTTTGTTTATTTTTTTTCCTTTTTATCCAATATCAGCAAAAAGCAGTTGCTCAGGAGGGCAACCAGCAAATTGTAGATGGCATGGTAGCGATTATCGGTGGAAATGTCATTCTGGTCTCAGATATTGAGAATCAGTATTTGCAGTTTCGCAGTCAGGGAAATATCATGGGTAGCGCTCCCAAGGTGAAATGTCAGATTCTGGAAAATCTTTTATTTCAGAAATTAATGCTTCACCAGTCGCAGGTTGACAGTATAAAGGTTACAGATACCCAGGTTGAAGGAGAAATGGACAGGCGGATGCGTTATTTTATTTCACAGGCCGGATCACCCGAACGCCTCGAAGAACATTTCCAGAAATCTCTTCTTGAGATCAAATCAGAGCTGAGAGATGTCATCAGGGAACAGATGCTGGTTGAACAGGAACAGCAGAAAATTACCAAAGAAGTAGTCATCACTCCTTCTGAAGTTAAAGCTTTTTTCAGAAAAATCCCCAAGGACAGTATTCCGCTGATCAATGCTGAGTTTGAGATCGGGGTTTTACTCAAACAACCGTTTATCGGGGATGAGGAAAAACAAATCGTGAAAAACAAACTCATAGGATTTAAGGATAGGATAACCAAAGGGGATGATTTTGCCACCCTTGCTGTTCTGTATTCAGAAGACCCGGGATCATCCAAACAGGGTGGGGAACTGGGAATGTTCAAAAGAGGGGATATGCGCCCTGAATTTGAGGCTGCCGCTTTCAAACTCAAACCAGGTGAGATTTCGGATGTGGTAGAAACGGAGGATGGATTTCATCTTATTCAAATGGTAGAGCGAAGGGGGGAATACATCAACGTCAGGCATATCTTGCTTCAACCTCAGGTTTCCACATTCAACCTGAATAAAACCAAACTTTTTCTGGATAGCCTCGCGATTCAGATAAAAGCCAAAAAGCTGGATTTCGATAAGGCCGTCCTCCTTTATTCTGATGATCCCAATAAAAACAGCGGGGGCTTGATGATCAATCCGCTTACCGGGAATACCCGGTTTGAAGCCAGCCAACTGGATGCGAAAATTTTCTTTATCGTGGATAAACTGAAGGTCGGGGATATCTCTGCTCCTGTTTTGTTAAAATCTGAACGGGGAAAACAGGAATACAGGATTTATTATCTGAAGTCACGGAGCAACCCTCATAAAGCCAATCTTGAGGAAGATTATGCCAGGATTCAGCAACTTGCACTGGAAAAGAAAAAGATAGAGACCATTGATGAGTGGATTATGCAGAAAACAGCCAGTACCTACATTTCTATCAAGGATGAATACCTGGATTGCCCGTTCCAACGGAAATGGTTGAAAAAATAAAACCTGATTTATGCCTTATCATTCGGATGTAGAAGCAGTCAATGCGCTGGTTGAAAAATATAAGCTGCTCAAAACAGAAATTGCCAAGGTTATTGTCGGACAGGACGAGGTAATCAAAAATCTCCTGATTTCGATTTTCTGCAAAGGACATTGTCTGCTTGTCGGTGTGCCTGGTTTGGCTAAGACCCTCATGGTGACTACCTTATCGAAGACACTGGGACTGAGTTATAACCGTATTCAATTTACGCCTGATCTCATGCCTTCGGATATCATAGGCACCGAGATTCTCGATGAAAGCCGGAAATTCAGGTTTATCAGGGGGCCGGTTTTTGCAAATATCATACTGGCAGATGAGATCAACCGCACACCCCCTAAAACCCAATCTGCTTTACTTGAAGCCATGCAGGAAAAAGCCGTGACGGTGGCGGGGTCGACCTATTCCCTCGAAGAACCTTTTTTTGTCCTAGCTACCCAGAATCCGATTGAACAGGAAGGAACCTATCCTTTGCCTGAAGCCCAGCTTGACAGGTTTATGTTCAACATCTGGTTGGATTATCCCTCTGTTGAAGAGGAAATAAATATTGTTAAAGCAACAACCACCGAAAAATCGGTTACTCCTTCCGTGGTGATAACGGCTGATGAAATCCTGTTTTTCCAACAGCTGATACGTAAGGTACCCGTTCCTGATAACGTATTTCAGTATGCTGTGAAGCTGGTGGCCAGAACACGGCCTCATACGAAAGCGGCAGATGACTGGGCCAACGCTTACCTAATCTGGGGTGCTGGGCCAAGGGCCTCACAGTACCTTATCTTAGGCGCCAAATGCCACGCTGTGCTTAACGGAAAATATTCACCGGATATTGAAGATATCCGGGCTGTGGCCAATTCCGTGCTCCGCCACAGGATTGTCAGAAATTATAAAGCCGAGGCGGAAGGGCTAAAAGTGGAAGAATTGATAGAACATTTTTTAAACGGAAGTGGTTTTTTAACATCTTAACCGCATGAAGCGATCAATATTGTTTACAGTTTCATTATCTTTTATTTTCATTTTCTGTCTTCTCATGGTGTTTTCTTGCAATCAGGGGGGAGACAGGTCTTCATCCGGTTCCTCCCAGGATACGCTGAAGGGGAAGATCAATATTTCTGGTGCTTTCGCCTTGTATCCCCTTACGGTACGTTGGGCAGAAGAATTTCAGAAATTACACCCGAGGGTTGTTGTCAATGTTTCTGCGGGGGGAGCAGGGAAAGGCATGGCAGACGCTTTATCCCATATGGTGGACCTGGGCATGTATTCTAAAGAGGTCAGTCCAGAAGAGCAGGCCAGAGGCGCCTGGTGGATTGCCGTATCAAAAGATGCGGTGATGCCCACGGTGAATGCGGAGAATCCTGTGCTTAATGTATTAAAGAAACAGGGACTGACAAAACAGAAATTTTACGAGATATTCATTACGGGAAGTTTGAAGACCTGGGGCCAGGCTGTGGGAAGTAAAGACGCACTGCCCATCCAGGCCTTTACGCGCTCTGATGCATGCGGTGCCGCCGAGATGTGGGCAAAATTCCTGAAAGGAAAATCCCAGGATGACATCATGGGATTGGGGCTCAACGGGGACCCCGGTGTGGCAGATGCCGTAAGAAGAAACAAGGAAGGAATCGGCTATAATAACCTTAACTTTGTTTATGATGTGCAGACCAGAAAAAAATACCCCGGGCTGGAAGTGATTCCCATTGATCTTAACGATAACGGGACGATTGATGCGGACGAAGATTTTTACGGAAGCCTTGATGAAGTGATGGAAGCCATTAATACAGGAAAATACCCCTCCCCGCCAGCACGTGATCTTTATATTGTATCGGGAGGAAAGCCATCAGATCCCCTGGTCATTGCATTCCTTCATTGGGTACTCGAAGACGGGCAAAAATTTGTTCACGAATCAGGATACGTTAATTTAATACCAGAAAAGATAGAAAACGAAAAGCTAAAATTGAATTAACCCGCTTATAAAATACGTGTGATGAATGTACATTCTTAACCGTAAGCAAAGGCATTATGTAAATTATTCCTGGATGCTTGTCAGCCTGATGCTGGTCGCTCTCCTGCCTTTTTTATTGTTCCTGGGTCTCTACCTTAAATCTTTCCTGCTTTTACATGATTATTCCTTATTCGACCTGATCTTTTCCAAAGAATGGAGGCCGTCAAGCGGGAAATTTGGTTTTTACTCTTTTATTGTTGGATCCATCTGGGTAACCCTGCTGGCTATGTTGATCACCGCACCGGTTTGTCTGCTCTCAGCAATTTATGTTACCCAATATACGAAAAAGTATTTTTTACGGCTTATGCACCCCGCGATTGATATCCTGGCAGGGATTCCTTCCGTGGTTTATGGCTTGTGGGGGATTCTGGTCATTGTGCCTTTTATTTCACGCTATCTGGGTCCCCTTTTCAATGTTCATACGATGGGGTACAGTATCCTTGCTGCTGCTTTTGTGCTTTCCATCATGATCATCCCCTTTATCCTGAATATCCTGATCGAAATATTCCGGTCCATACCCACAGAACTCAAGGAAGCATCACTTGCTCTGGGCGCCAGCGAATGGAAAACGATCAAGTTTGTGTTAATGAAAAAAGCTTTACCAGGCATCATTGCCGCTTTTGGATTTGGCCTGGCCCGTGCTTTCGGAGAGACCATGGCCGTGCTGATGGTGGTCGGCAATGTGATCCGTTTGCCCAAAAGCGTCTTTGACCCCGGTTATACACTTCCGGCACTGATTGCAAACAATTACGGGGAAATGATGTCGATTCCCAGGTATGATTCAGCCCTGATGTTCGCTGCTCTATTGCTTTTAGGAGTGTCACTGTTCTTTAACCTGATCATGCATTTTTTTATATCACGATATAATAAGTTTTAACTTGAAATTGCTAGAAAAAACAGAAGAGAAATTTTTTAAGGTACTGATGATCATTTCTACCTATTTTATCCTGATCATCCTGGCCATTATCATTTACAGTATTTTTGAAAAAGGAGTGAAAAGCCTGTCCTGGGAAATGATTTCCCAGACGCCAAAGGGAGGATATTATTACGGTAAGGGAGGAGGGATACTCAATGCCATACTGGGTTCACTGACCCTGGCATTCGGGGCTAGCCTGCTTGCCTTTGTCATAGGATTACCGGTAGCTTTGTATATCAATGTTTTTTTGGTAAGACGAAAAAGACTGGTTTATATTATCCGCTTTATGCTCGACCTTATCTGGGGGATTCCGTCCATTGTTTATGGCGCTTTCGGATTTTCCATGATGATTTTTTTTGGTTTACAGACTTCCCTCCTGGCCGGAACCATAACCGTTACTTTGTTCATCCTGCCTATCATGATTCGATCCATGGATGAAATTCTCCGCACAGTGCCTAACGGGATTTCTGAAGCCTCTTATTCGCTGGGTTCAAATCAGTCGGAGACCGCCTTTAAAATTTTCACCCGACAGTCGGTATCAGGAATTATCACCGCGATATTGCTTTCTTTCGGCAGAGCTATCGGGGATGCAGCCTCGGTATTGTTCACCGCCGGTTATACCGATAACCTGCCCAATTCTCTACTTGAACCTGTCGCCACTTTACCACTGTCTATTTTTTTCCAGTTGAGTTCTCCCGTTGAGGAAGTCCAGAACAGGGCTTATGCCTCAGCCCTCGTGCTGACCTTGATCATATTGCTCGTCAGCCTTTTTTCAAGAGGACTCGGAAAACGTTACCATAAAACAAAAATTAACTTCTGATTCAGGATGGACAACAAAACGATAATACAGATCAGCAATCTTAACGTTACAGCCGGAAAAGTGCAGATCCTGAAAGATATCCATATCGGGATTCCACGGAATAAAATAACCGTTATCCTTGGTCCTTCCGGTTGCGGCAAGACGACCTTGCTGAAATGTCTTAACCGTCTCACTGATCTTTACCCTGAGTTACATGTTTCCGGAAGTGTCATGATAAATGATCAGAATATCCTTGATGCCGGGGCCGATATCTATCAATTGCGCCAACATATGGGTTTGCTTTCACAACGACCTTACCCCTTGCCCATGACCATCTACAATAATATCGCCTATGCCTTGAAGCTCAGGGGGATTCATAAGCGCCGTGAGCTGCATAAGCTGGTCATCGATTACCTCAAGCAGGCCAATTTGTATGAGGAAGTCCGGAACCGCTTACATGAACCTGCTTCCCGTTTGTCGATCGGGCAACAGCAACGTCTTTGTCTGGCCCGCGGACTGGCCGTTGCTCCTGAAATAATTCTCGCCGACGAACCGACATCTGCCCTGGACCCGATCTCAAGCCAGTACATCAATGAAAAATTTATGGAACTGAAAAACGATTATACCATCGTAATGGTCACTCATATCCTCCGGCAGGCAAAAAGAATCGCTGATTATATCGTATTCATGTACCTTGGGGAAGTGATAGAACAGGGAGAGGCCAGAGAAGTCTTTGAAAATCCAAAGATGGAGAAAACCAGAAACTATTTCGCTGGTACTTTTAATTAAACCAGGTAAGGATAATATTTTCCCTGCCAGGTATCCTGTCTTTCCATTTCCTTTTCGATCAGTCCTAGAACGGCATCATAACGGATCAGTTTCCAGTCGCTATGGTGTAGAAGTTGTGGAGGAACTTCTCCCGAGAACCGCTCGATCACGATATAAGGATTTAAGCGTTCAGTAAATGCCACGATAAACCTGATATATTCTTCCAGGCTGAACACATGAAAATTCCCGGGATTAGACAGATATTCATTTTCTATCTTTGTCCCCCTGACGATCTGAAGTTGATGGAACTTGATGCTGTCGATGGGTAAAGAAGAAATGATCTCTGCTTCATTCATCATATTGGCCAGACTTTCGCCCGGAAGTCCGAAGATAAAATGCGCCCCGGTACGAATTCCGTGATCTTTTGTTTTTTTAAGAATTTCACGGGAGAACGCAAAATCATGTCCCCGGTTGATGTGTTCAAGAGAATCGTCGAAACAGGACTCAATGCCATATTCGATCTGGATATAGGTTTTTTCCGACAGCTTTCTCAGGTAATCAAGTTTTTCTTCATCGATACAATCAGGCCGTGTCCCAATCACCAGTCCGGCTACATTTGGATAGGAGAGGGCTTCTTCATACAAACGAATCAGATCACTCAAGGGCGCATAAGTGTTGCTGTAAGGCTGGAAGTAAACCAGGAATTTATCAGCCCGCCTGTACCTCACCGCATGAAACGCTATCCCTTTGGATATCTGTTCATGCAACGGCTCTTTGGGGTTGCAGTAAGAAGGGTTGAAGGCATCGTTATTGCAATAGGTACAACCCCCTCTGCCTTTGGATCCATCCCGGTTCGGACAGGTAAATCCGGCATCTACTACAACTTTCTGTATCCTTCCCCCAAAGGTTTTACGGATATACTCGGTATAGGAATTGAACCTTCTGCCATGCCCCCATAAATATTGTTCGCTGTTCAATGTTCAATCATCCCTGTTCAAGTTCCGTATTCTATTTCGTTGCCGCTTCCAATCGTTTCATAATTGAGAAAATGAAAGCAGCGGCAAGGAGACAGCATACAACAAAAATCAGCCAGGCTTGCCAGAGCTGAAGCCTTGAATAAGCTATTGTACCGACAAACAGAAGTGAGTTGCCCACTGCTGTTGCAGCCAGCCATCCGCCCTGCATCAGTCCCTGGAAACGAGGTGGGGCCACCTTTGAAACAAAGGAAATTCCCATCGGGCTAAGGAAAAGTTCAGCAAAGGTAAGCACTATGTAGGTACTGATCAGCCAGTAGGGAGAAACCCTGTCGGGGGCAGGATCACCATGAAGTTCTGCGGGTGATACTAACCCGAAGGAGGTAAGCATGATCAGCGTAAAGCCGGTAGCGGCAAGGATCATCCCTATCCCTATTTTTCTCGGTGTGGATGGCTCAATATCACGTTTACGTAAAAAGGCAAATAATCCGACGACAACAGGGGTAAGGAATACAATCATGATGGGATTGAATTGCTGGAAAATCTCTGGTTCAATGGTGTTTTCAAGTGTAAAAGTAGAGTAAAAATAATACAGCAGTCCTCCACCTGCCAGTAAGAGCGCAGCGCCGAATACCCTGGTCAGCGCTTTGACTTCTTTTTTGATGAGCATCATGACCCCAAAAATGGCCCCGATGAGTGAAAGGAAGGCAGGAAGATAGAAAAAGATATACGTCAGAGGCCCAACCTGCTTATCGGTATAATCACGTGCAAAGAGGGTGAGGGTTAAACCATTTTGATGGAATGACATCCAGAAGAAGATCACCACGATGAAGACGAGTCCGAGTGCAATGAGTCGTTTTTTCTCTTCTACCCAGGGCATTTGTATGATGGACGCATCTTTTTTCACCATTTCCTTACGGTCAGGTAGATGGGATTTGAAGATCATATAAATGATCAAAGAGATGACCATGGCCAGGGCAGCTACACCGAAGGCATAATTGTACCCGGTAGAGAACACCTGGACGTAATCCTGTGCGAAACTCGTCAGATTTTCAACCGGAATCCCGGAAGTAGTGGCTTTGTTGGCTAACTCCTGAAGCTTGGAGGTGTCCGCCAGACTGCCATTCACCATCCTGTGGCATAGGGCGGGGAGATCTGGGTCATAGTTGAACCCATGAGAATGAAGCCACCAGCTCCGTACCCCACGGGCAGCGCTGGGCGCAAAGAAAGCACCGATGTTGATCCCCATGTAGAATACGCTGTATGCTGAATCCCTGAGCTTGGAATATTTTTCATTGTCGTACATCTGTCCAACCAAAGCCTGGAGATTTCCTTTGAAAAGACCATTTCCAAAGGCAATGGTGAATAATCCGAGCAGGGTGAATGGTAAACCCATTCCCGGTATGGCCATGAGCAGATAGCCAAGGAACATGACTAACTGACCGATCATGATGGTTCCCTTGTAATTCTGGGAACGGTCGGCGATGAACCCTCCAAGTAAAGCCAGCGCGTATATCGAAAAATAAAATATACTGTAAATATAACCGGCATTCTCCGTGGAGAGATTAAACTTAGCCTGTAAAAACAGCACCAGTATGGCCATCATGGTGTAGAAACCGAAACGTTCCCCCATATTGGCAAAGAAAGCGACAAAGAGTCCTTTGGGATGTCCTTTAAACATGATTTTTGTTTATTGGTGAATACTAATTGGATTTTTAAAGTCGTAAATTGCAAAAATAGAGAAATTTGTGTAATAAAAAAGCGGGCTTATCGTCTTATCCCCAGTATGGATCTTCTCGACTTTCAAAAACAGGTATATCCTTTACGTGACAAGCTTTTCAGGTTTGCAAAAAGATTACTGGAAAATACAGAAGAAGCTGAAGATGCCGTTCAGGAAGTTTTTATCAAATTATGGAATAAAAGAAAAACCCTGGATGAATACCGGAGTTTGGAAGCCCTGGCCATGGTGACTACCAGAAATTTTTGTCTGGATAAAATAAAAGTCCGCAGATTTCCGGTGGAGAGAATGGATGACCATCGTCAGTTTCTTGAAAGCCTCCCGGGAAAATCCAGCGCCGACTATTCTGACCTGGTATTTGGCATCCATCAGGCCATGAAATCCCTGCCCGAACAGCAAAAGATGGTCATACACCTGAGGGATGTGGAGGGATATGAACTAAGTGAAATTGCCGGAATGCTCGAGATGAATGAAAATGCAGTTCGCGTCAACCTTTCAAGGGCAAGAAAAAGAATCAGGGAACTAATGATCAATACCAAGATCTATGAATATCAAAGAAATTGAAATCTTGCTTGACAAGTATTTCGAAGGGGAAACCTCCCTTACTGAAGAAGCCCGACTGAAGGAGTTCTTCAGAAACGACCAGTTGCCGGAACATCTGTCGAAACACCGGGATATCTTTTCCGCTTTCGATGCAATGGCCGGGGAGAAAATGGAGCATTTCACACCCGTTATCAAAGCGGAAACGAAAATCAGACAATTCTACTACGTGTCTGCCATCGCTGCAGGAATTCTTTTACTCATCGGATTATTTTTTACTTTTCAAACGGAAGTATTTAACCATAAAAAACTACTAAAACCGGATCAGGATCAGGAGCTGGCCTTCAATCAGGCAAAAAATGCCCTGATGATGGTTTCGGTTGGATTGAATACAGGATTGGACCAGGTTCAGCACCTGGAAGCGTTCAATACAGCCATGGAAAATGTTCAGAAACTTAATAAATTCTATCACTATCAAACACTCATTATTAACCCGGACGAACCAAGCAATTCGTCCACAAAACCATAAAATTATGAAAACATATATGCTCAGATTTACCCTTACGGCATTCCTGGTGATTCCCTTGTTCACCATGGCACAAAGTCCGATTGACAAGGTATATGAAAAATACGCTGGTCAGGAAAGATTTACCTCTGTTAATTTCTCCAAGGAAATGTTCCAGATGTTCCAGCAGATGATAGGGGACAAAACAGATACCAGCGCCCTGGAGATGAAAAAAATGATGGAACAGTTGACGGGATTAAAAGTGCTAAGCTATTCCATTGATTCTAATAATATGACCAAAGCAGTTGCCATTTATAACGAATTTGCCGGCTTATTTCCTGCTTCCCAGTACAAGGAGATCATGACAGTCAATGAGGGACGAGAAAGCTATAAATTCATGACCCGGCAAGAAGCAGGCGGAAAAGTGAATGAAATGGTGATGCTGATGAAAGGAAAAAACGAAGTTTCCCTGATTTGCCTGGTAGGCAATATCGATCTTTCTTCCATCTCCAAGCTGTCAAAAGGAATGAACATCAAAGGGATGGAGAAACTTCAGAAGATGAAGGATACACGCGGTAAATAGGTTCAGTTGCCTGAAATGATCATGGGGCCGGGAACTCCGGCCCTTTTTAATTACTGAATCATGAATTGAATGGTCAAATCCCATTTGGTGTCAGCATTGACCATATCCTTACCCGACCCGATAACCTTACGCTCAAAGTATCTGGTCATGCCTGCTTTGATCCAGAACTTCAGATGACGGTTCATTTTCCCGTTTACCAGGATACAGCATCTCATCCCTTTCCCGTAAAATGCCGGTACGGCATATCCATACAATACATTAGGTTCATAAATGTATATGCGTTCTCCGTATGTCGGAATATCAAAGAGTGCATAGCGGAGTATGGCGCCGACCGGTAATTTTTCTGGTCTGTAATGAACGTCCTGACAAATGAGGTATCCCGTGCGAACAGATTGTTCATCTCCAGAAGTGAGGTTAACTTCCACCCGGCTTTTTAAACTTATTGCCGGTAAAGGAATCCAATCAATCATGAAGCGTAGATTCTGCCTTCCCGCCTCGACAATCTTTTCCGCATTTCTATTGTCAAGCGAGGAATTCGAGCTGTTTTTCGAATAATAATATCTGGCATTGAAGTTACACGTTTTCGTTAATGGACTGCTTAGCTGTAAACCGAATTCCACCGCCGTTGATGGCCTGGAGGACTGATACCTAAGCCATGGATATCGATAGAGATCAGCGTAGACTGAAGCCGTCAATTTAGGATGCAACTCGGCTTGCAGGGCAGCATAAAGTCCGGTTTCGTTGGTGTTGGATGACTGTTGGCCGAAAGCCCGGGCACGAGGATTTATATAACTTGCCGGATAATGCCGGTAAATGATACGCATTTTCACCCTGGCATCGGGTTCTGAATCCAAGCCGGCAAGAAAGGCTATCGCTCCACTTTGACAACGGCTGATTTCTCCAAAAAAAAACAAAGGATTGAACCTGAACTGGTAATCGAGTCCATAGGCAAAACATTCACTTCCCGTTAGTGTAAACTGATTGTAGGGACGTAACTTTGGAGATAGACTGGCTGACCATTTCGAAAAATAGGCACTGGCCCCAATCCTGAAAAATTTTCCGGCAACATTGAGGTTCCCTCCCGTCAGCAATTCCGTCATGGCATGACGATCCTCAAGTTCTGCCTTGGTACGGTGATAACCACTGCTTATTAGTGAACTCACTTGCAGTACCTCTCCGCTGAGACTGTCTCTCTTCAGGATGTTGGCATCCACTCCATGATAGGAAATAAAAGCGCTGAGCTCCACTTTCCTGATTCTGAAAGTCGCTGTCAGGCCTTTCAGGTAATTGCTTTCCGCAACACTGATGCTGCCTTTAGCCATAGGCGTGTATACAAGGCCGGAAAGTAATCCGGGAGCATTGCCCAGGGCGGAGCCTGAGCCAAAGGTGAGACCTTGTCCGAAACCTGCCCTGAAAGTACCAATGGTCAGATTTTTAAGGATTCCCATGTTGCTCAGGCTGAGATAACCTGAATAATAATCCATACCTCTGGATTGACTCCCGAGAAAAAACTGCTCACCAGGATCTTTCTCCCCGGCAAGACCGATCTGTATCTTGTCGTGCCATGAAAAGGAATAACGGAAGTAATAATGCTGGGGATTTCCCGGATAGATCGGTTCGACCTCAGTGCCGGTTTCGGGGTCAGAAATACCGTAAGCTACGCTGGATGGGAAAGATTGCCCATAGCGAACAAGCAGGCTGTGGCGACCGTAACGGAAGAGGTTTTTCAGCGAAAACTTCGGGTTGGAAATCACCGGAAGGACAATCAGATAGGGCTGAATTTTTTGGATGTTCAGAGAGTCAAATCCAGGAACGGCCATCAGTTCATAAACCGAAAAAATTTCCCCGTAACTGGCTTTATATTCCATGAGGTTTTTTATCTGGATCTCAGACAGTCCGGGTATCCTGCGCAGATCTTCTTCTCCGGCTGAATTCAGGTTGACCGGGTGCTGGCTGAGATAAAGCCATTCTTCCTGAAGTTCGGAAAAGTCGGGACTGGCTTCCGTGGTTTCAGCCATACGTTCCATGACTTCTTCCATCTGGGCATTCATGGCTGGACAGATAAACATCATACAGATCGAGAAAATGATGACCGGGGCTTTCATCCTGAATTATTTTTTTAACGAAAAGTTTAACGAAGCTGAAGGCGAAAACCCAAGAACAGGATGGTAGGCAGAGGCAATATCGAAGGTTAGTCGACCGAATTCCATCCCGAATCCGAAAGAAAACGAGGTCGGGCTTGTTGAAAAACCGATCCGGGCATAAAATGATCTGGCAAAATGATATTCACCCCCTGCTTTGACGACCAGTCCGGAATTCAGGTCTTTTTCTGCTTCGAGGATGGCCAGAAAGGATGTTGAAAAAGTGTAAGCGGCGCCGATTCTGAATACTACCGGAAGATACTCCTTGGGAAAAGCGCTGATTTTCACCGGATAGGGATTCAACACATGCAATCCAAGACAAATATTCCTCCCGGCTTTATAAAACAGGGCGACTTCGAACGACACCATATTTTTATTCCCATATGATTCAGCGATCTGGATTCTGAAATAGTTTAATTTGACGGCGGCGGCAAAGTGTTGTCCGAATTTTCTGGAAAAACTCACACCGGCTATTATTTCGCTGTAAAGGGAATTCCCGTAATGAGAAGCTGTTATTCCAATATTCCCAGGTTTTAAAGGTAGAATGATCCCCAGTGTTTTATGGCTAAGCTCCTTGAGCAGGAAACGGTTTTCATAGCTGAACCCGGCTTTGATTTTCCTTTCCCAGGCTGAACCGGCCGGATTGTTATATACTGACCAGAAGTCGGACAGGGCTACCGAGGCTGAACCCATGGCGATACTCCGGCTTCCTCCGGAGTGAGTTTCACCTGCTCCGAACAAAAAAGGGTTAAGCATGATCATACCAACAAAAAGCATGTTGATTTTTTTCATAAGTTTTTTCTGCTTAATCATCCTGAGAGGGAAAAGGTAATACCACGAATCCAATCATTTTTCAACAAAAAGTGTTATTTTTGATAAAAAAGCAATGATGCTTACACCGGTAATCACCTTTCTTGAGGACTTGAAGGAACATAACAACCGTGAATGGTTCCTGTCTCATAAAATTCAATTTGAAGATGCAAAATCCTGCTTTCTATCCTTTGTGGATGCCTTGCTGCCTGAAATTGCCAAATCGGATAAGAGCCTGCGTTTTGTTGAAGCCAGGGATTGTATTTTCCGCATCTACCGTGATGTCAGGTTTGCCAGGGATAAATCGCCCTATAAAATCAATATGGGAGCATGGATGACTTCATCTGGGCGCCGGAGTTCGGGACCGGGTTATTATCTTCATGTGCAGCCAGATGAATCCTTTCTTTCAGGCGGGGTTTATATGCCTGATCCGGAGCAATTGAAGAAAGTCCGCTGGGAGATTTATTATCATTCCGCCGAGCTTAAAGACATACTTGGGAAAAAAGATTTCAGGAAATATTTTGATGGATTATCAGCAATGGATAAGCAAAAACTGCCACCCAGGGGTTTCCCCGGGGATTTTCCAGACCTTGATTTGTTGAAGCATAAACATTACATCCTCCATCATCCCTTGGACAGGGAGCTCCTCTCTACTCCTGAACTTCCGGAATATATTCTGACCGTATTCCGGAAAATGCTTCCTTTTAATGAATTTCTAAAAAGGGCTTTGCAGGGAGAGTGACCCCGCTTCCCGCTTGCTCATCAAAGGCTGTATAAGTTTGGATTACAGAGTCAACCTGGAATTATAGAAGTTTCCCGATTATAGTTTGCTTACCGGTGACTTTCTGGTTGAGGGAAATATCAATCTGTGTACCGATTGGCAGAAGGAGATCCACCCGAGAGCCGAATTTGATGAACCCGAGTTCTTCGCCCTGGAGAACGGGTTCTCCTACAGTGGGATAGCTCTTGATTCGTCGGGCCATAGCGCCGGCGATCTGGCGAACCAGGATCTTCTGGCCATGTTTGGTTTCAATAACCATAGTGGCCCGTTCATTTTCAAGGCTTGCTTTGGGATTGAAGGCGATCATGTGTTTACCAGGATGATATTTATAATAGGTAATGCCGCCAGATACCGGGAACCAGTTGATATGCACATTTGTGGCTGACATGAATATGGAGACCTGTATCCGTTCGTCTTTAAAAAATTCAGGTTCGATGGTGCGTTCGATCACCACCACTCTACCGTCGGCCGGGCACAGAATGAGGTTATCTGCCCTGTTTGTTTTTCGTTTCGGGGAACGGAAAAAACGGATGATCATCAGAAAAAACCATAACCCTATGACGTAGAGGAGGTAATGATAACAGGTTTGTTCGGGAAAGACTTGATTGAAGCCAAGCAATAAGGCAACGACAAATAAAAAGACAATGGTGATGGTCTTATACCCTTCGCTGTGTATGGTCATCATTTCATATAAGGTTTCTTAAAAAGAAGTACAAAAATACAAAAGGCGCGGAAAGAAACAAGGTGTCGAAACGATCGAGAATTCCTCCATGCCCTGGAAGGATATTTCCGGAGTCCTTAAGATTCAGGCTCCTTTTAAACAGGGATTCCACCAGGTCACCCAAAGTGCCGAACACCAGTACCATCAAGGTCAGCGCAATCCAGTCGATCAGCAGGATGTCAGGGATTAAATAAAAAAAGGCAATGGAAAGGGCGATGGCTGCAACAGCTCCGGCTAAGGTACCTTCCCAGGTTTTCTTGGGGGAGATACGCTCAAAAAAAGGATGTTTCCCGAATTGTTTCCCAAAAAGATAGGCGATGGTATCATACATCCAGGTCAGGAGAAAATAGGCCAGGAGTAAGGCGGGGAAACCAAGGAACCGGATGGCATCAGGGCTGTTGAGCAGGTTCATCAGTGCCGGGGGCAGCGCGATGTAGAGCATTCCTAAAACCGTGATGGAAATGTTGTTTAAGGGATGGGATTGTTTTCTGAAAATTTCAAAAGTGAAAGGAAAAAACAACAGTACCAGAGGCAGAACCCAAAGGCTTCGTAAGATCCAACCCGGGGCTTCTGGTATCAGATGTAAGCATACAATACCTGAATAAAGTATGGCGCCCGACAAAGTCCCTGAAATCTTCTGGGGGTGGGTGTCATCTGATTTCACGAGCCCGTAAAATTCCCATAAACCAAGGATAACCACCAGCAGGAAGAGGATGGCAAAAAACCATGGGTTGGCATATAGCGCCCACAGCAGGATAAGTACCATAGAAAGTCCTGTAATCGTCCTGGCCCGGAAGTTATGCATGGAGGTCAAATTGAGTTCTAATTTGCATCATCAATTAAAAATACATAAAGTTCTTTAGGTCCATGGGCGCCCATCACCAGGGTTTTTTCAATATCAGCCGTGCGGCTGGGGCCTGTAATCAGGGAAACCATAGAAGGGAACTGGGTGTTGTATTTTTTTCGTAGTTGGTGAAGGGCGTTTTTCAGATCAGGCACAAGTTGGGAAGCATAGGCCAGTACCAGGTGAATATCAGGATAGATGCTTAGCTTTCTTCCTGGGGTGATCCCGGAGGATACCATGACCGTCCCCAGCCTGGCAATCAGAAATTCACAACGGGTAATGCCCAGCCTGGCCTCCAGGATATTTTCCCTATCGGATGAAAAGGGAATGCCGCCCTCCTTCAGTAAGATCTGGATTTTCGGGTCGTAAGCGTAAAGCAAAGGCCAGTCTTTTTCCAGAATGAATGATTTCAAGGTTCCGAAAAATTCATCCATGCTCTCACAGTAAACAAATTTTCCGGCCATTTTGACCAGGGCTTCGGCGAAAGTGACATCAAGCGGGTCTGTCAGGGGTTTGTAAACAGACGATTCCTGATCGATGATTGGGTAGGGTGGTTCTGTTTTTTCGATCAGGGCATCCCTGACTTTTTTCAAAACCTTTTCTCTTGATGTACTTTCTTCCATGAAAGGATAAAGGATTATTCCGTTAATGCCGGAGGCTGGTTTTTTTCTTTTTTACTCTCTTTTTCATCATCTTTATCCCAAGGTCGTTTCCCAAAAATTACCTCCAGGTCTTCCCGGAAGATGACTTCCCTTTCCAGCAGCAGATTGGCCAGGAGTTCCAGCTTGGCTTTGTTGTCAAGGATGATTTTTTTTGCCCGTTCATAAGCGCTTTCCACAATTGTTCTGACTTCCTTATCGATGGTTTCGGCTGTTTTTTCGCTATAGGGTTTTTGGAAGGAATATTCAGCCTGTCCGGATGAATCATAGAAGCTGACATTGCCGATGGCTTTATTCAACCCAAAGTAAACAACCATGGCATAGGCCTGTTTAGTGACTTTTTCCAGGTCGTTCAGGGCACCGGTTGATACTTTTTCGAAAAAAACCAGTTCGGAAGCACGTCCGGCCACGGCTGCGGTAATTTCATCGAACATCTGTTCATAGGTGGTGATCTGTCGTTCTTCCGGCAAATACCATGCAGCCCCCAGGGCTTTCCCTCTTGGAACAATGGTCACCTTGACCAGGGGATGGGCATGTTCCAGCAGCCAGCTTACGGCAGCATGTCCGGATTCATGGTAGGCAATGACTTTTTTCTCATGAGCCGAGATGATTTTATTCCTTTTCTCCAGTCCTCCGATGATACGGTCGATGGCATCGAGGAAATCCTGCCTTTCGATGATGATCTTGTTTTTTCTGGCAGCAATCAAGGCGGATTCGTTACAAACATTGGCAATATCGGCTCCGGAAAAACCCGGAGTTTGTTTTGCAAGGAAGTCGATGTCGAGACCGGGATCAAGTTTCAAAGGTTTCAGGTGCACTTTAAAAATGGCTTTTCTTTCTTCCAGGTCTGGAAGTTCGACATGGATCTGACGATCGAAACGACCGGCACGCATGAGGGCACGGTCGAGGATATCAGCCCGGTTAGTTGCAGCCAGGATGATCACCCCGGCATTGGTCCCGAAACCATCCATCTCGGTGAGGAGCTGGTTCAGGGTATTCTCACGTTCATCGTTGGCTCCGGTGATGGCATTCCGTCCCCGGGCACGACCAATGGCATCGATCTCATCGATAAAGATGATACATGGGGCTTTTTCTTTGGCCTGGCGGAATAAATCCCTGACCCGTGAAGCGCCAACCCCGACAAACATTTCAACGAAGTCTGAACCCGAAATGGAAAAGAAAGGAACCTTGGCTTCTCCGGCAACTGCTTTGGCCAGCAGGGTTTTTCCCGTTCCCGGAGGGCCGACAAGCAAGGCTCCCTTGGGAATCTTTCCGCCAAGGTTGGTATATTTTGAAGGGTTTTTCAGGAAATCGACAATCTCCATGACCTCCACTTTGGCTTCTTCCAGTCCGGCTACATCGTTGAAAGTAATACTTACGCTGGTGTCTTTATCAAATAACTGGGCTTTGGATTTTCCGATATTGAAGATCTGACCACCGCCTCCTCCTCCCTTGCTCATGAAGCGCATGATCAGGAACCAGGCGCCGACCAGCAATAGTATGGGGAGAATATAACTAAAAATATCACCAAAAACATCTTTGCGGGTATCTGTAGATGGAGGATAAGGATACTGTTTCTTAAATTCCTGAATCTTTGCCACGGGTATGCTGTCCCTGACCATGCGGGCAACCATGCTGTCACGGGTGTCTTTCAGATCGCCGCGGAAAATCTCCTCTGAACCAACCTGGTAGAAAAACTGAGGATTGGAAGTGGTAGAAGAACTTCCAAAACCACGTTTCGAAAAATCCTTATAAGCAGTATCTGATTTCAGTTTCTCATGCTTGATATAGATTTCTGCTTTTTCTTTATTGACCACAACGATCTTGTCAATATCCTGCTTCAGCAACATTTCTTCCAGCCTTGTCCAGGTGATTTCCTTGACCGGATTTGAATAGTTGAAATACTGTATGGCAATAAATATGATTGCCAGGATAGCATAAATCCAATAAAAACTGAATTTTATTTTTTTTCCTTTCGGTGGAATGAATTTTGGTTCTTTTTCTGCCATTATGTCTTATTTCCTATACTATCGTATTTTCTGTTATTTTTCAGAAATCTTTCTGATTTCTGCATCTGCCCACAATTGCTCAAGATTATAGAAGGTTCTCCGGTCTTCCTGAAAGATATGGACGACGACATCGCTATAGTCGATCAAAATCCATTCCGCATTTTCATATCCTTCTTTATGCCAGGGATTCAGCCCTGTGTTTTTTTTAACTGCTGCCACCACATTGTCGGCAATGGCTTCAACCTGGGTCCGGGAATGTCCATGACAAAGGATAAAAGCATCGCAGACACTGCTCAGGGTTTTGTTGAAATGAAGGATGACGGGCTGTTTGGCCTGTTTCTCCAGCATGGCTTCCCCGATGGTTTCGGTTAGGATTTCGAATGGACTTTTTAACTTTTTCCTGGGCATTAGGCTTGATCTGTAAATGCAAAAATAGCAATTAAAAGTTTGGTTTTAAGGCATAAGTTTCATAGAATTCGGTAATATGCTTGACAGCTTCTTCTGCTTTATCGACGATCTTGAAAATATTCAGGTCTTCCAGATGAATGTTTTTTTCAGGCAATATGCTTTCTTTAAGCCATTGGATGAGCCCTTTCCAGTAATCGCAGCCTACCAGCACGATGGGAAATTTGGCCAGTTTTTGGGTCTGGATCAGGGTGATGGCCTCAGTGAGTTCATCCAGGGTGCCATAGCCTCCAGGCATGGCTATAAAACCCATGGAATAACGCATAAACATGGTTTTTCTTACATAAAAATAATTGAACGTAAGCAGTTTGTTGGAATCAATGAAAAGATTGGGTTTCTGTTCGAAAGGCAGGGCAATGTTCAACCCGACTGATTTCCCTCCGGCAAAATGTGCACCTTTGTTGGCAGCTTCCATGATGCCTTTCCCACCTCCTGTGATAATGCCGAAACCATTTTTGGTGAGCAAGTAGGCAATCTCTTCTGTTAGCTTGTAATAGCGGTGGTTTTCATCTGTTCTGGCTGAGCCGAAAATGGATACGCAAGGTCCTATTTTGCTGAGTTTCTCAAATCCTTCAACCATTTCCGACATTACTTTGAGAATCTCCCAGGTATCATAGCTGATGGTCTCCGACCAGGTCTTTTGCTGGAATGATTCCTTTAACATTTCAATTTCTTTACTTTCCATGGGAAGATTTTTGTTTCAAAGGTATAAAAATATGCCTATTTTCGTTGATCAAGTACAGGCCTCAAATATTTCGCTGTATAGCTTCCGGGATGTAAGCTGACCTGCTCAGGTGATCCTTCGCAGATGATCTGTCCTCCGCTTTCGCCCCCTTCCGGTCCCAGATCAATGATATGATCTGCCACTTTAATGACTTCCAGGTTATGTTCGATGACAAGAACCGTATTTCCTTTATCAACCAGCTTATTTAAAACATGAAGCAACACTTTTACATCCTCAAAATGCAGTCCGGTGGTTGGCTCGTCAAGAATGTACATCGTATTGCCGGTATCCACCTTGGACAACTCAGTAGCCAGTTTCACCCGCTGTGCTTCTCCTCCCGAAATCGTGGTGGACTGCTGCCCAAGTGTAATATATCCAAGTCCGACTTCATGCATTGTTTTTATTCTATGAAGAATCATAGGGACGTTTTCAAAGAATTCCACGGCCTGTTCAATGGTCATATTAAGCACATCGTTGATGGATTTTCCCTTGTATCTAACTTCCAGGGTTTCCCTGTTATAACGTTTTCCCTGGCAGGTTTCGCATAGTATGTAAACATCCGGGAGGAAGTTCATCTCGATGTTACGGAGTCCAGCCCCTTTACAGGTTTCGCATCTTCCGCCCTGAACGTTAAAAGAGAAGCGACCGGGTTTGTATCCCCTTATTTTCGATTCGGGGAGAGAAGCAAAGAGTTTCCGGATTTCATCGAAGACTTTGGTATAGGTTGCCGGGTTTGACCTTGGTGTTCTTCCGATAGGCGATTGATCAATTTCGATAACCTTATCAAGGTGTTCAATTCCAGAAATGGATTGGTAGGGAAGGGGTTTCTGGTCAGATCGGTAAAAATGCCGGCTCAGAATAGGATATAGGGTTTCATTGATCAGGGAAGATTTTCCGCTGCCGGAAAGGCCGGTGATACAGATAAATTTTCCCAAAGGCAGAATAAGATCTACAGATTTCAGATTATTGCCGCTTGCACCGTTGACCCTAAGGAATTTTCCGTTTCCCGGACGTCTTTTTTCAGGGATGTCTATTTTCTTTTTACCCCTCAGGTATTGGCCGGTAAGATGATCATTCTGCATGATTTCAAGCGGTGTACCCTGGGCTACGATCCGTCCACCGTGGTTTCCGGCGCCTGGTCCGATATCAATCACATGGTCGGCCGATAAAATGGTTTCCTGGTCATGTTCCACCACGATTACTGAGTTTCCGGTATCCCTGAGGGCTTTCAATGCTTTGATCAGCCTCAGGTTGTCATGCTGGTGCAACCCGATACTGGGCTCATCAAGGATGTAAAGCACTCCTACAAGCCTGGAACCAATCTGTGTGGCCAGACGGATCCTCTGGCTTTCTCCTCCCGACAGGCTACGGGCAGTCCGGTTCAGGGTCAGGTAACCGATCCCAACATCGAGCAGGAATCCGATTCGGTTTCTGATTTCCCTGATGACCTCGAATGCAATGCGCTGCTTACGATCATCCAGGTGACTAGGAAGCGCTTCAAACCATGCTGATAATTTGGCCAGGTCGGTATTGGCTAGATCTGCAATGGTTTGATGATGGATTTTAAATTGGAGGGATTCCTTTTTCAGACGGTTACCCTGACATTCCGGACAGGGAAGTTTGTTCATGAAACTGCCCACCCATTTCATGATCCCGGCCGGAGCAGATTCGGCATGCTGGGCATTGATGAAACTGACTATGCCTTCAAAATTAAGAGAATAGGTTGAGGTGATCCCGAGGTAATCATTCTTCACTTTAAAAATCTCATCTGATCCATACAGAATGACATTGATGGCTTGTTCGGGGATTTCTTTGATCGGGCTGGTTAAAGTGAATCCATATTTTTCACCGATGGCTTCCATCTGCTTGAATATCCAGGTGTTTTTATATTCCCCAAGAGGGACTATGCCTCCTTTTTTGATGCTTAAGGAGCGATCAGGGATGATCTTTCCGATGTCGATTTCCGAAATAGCCCCCAGTCCGTTACATCTTGGACAGGCGCCATAGGGGGAGTTGAAGGAGAAAGTATTGGGTTCAGGTTCGTCATATGATATCCCCGTAGTCGGGCACATGAGCATCCGGCTGTAATGCCTGAGCTGAGCGTTGGAAGTATCGATGATCATCAGCATGCCTTTGCCGTGCTGCATGGCCAGGTTGACTGAACCTGAAAGCCGCTGACCGTTATCTGCTTTTATGGTAAGCTGGTCAATCACGATTTCCACATCGTGGACTTTGTATCGATCCAACTGTAAACCATGGGAAATTTCGTGGATCTCCCCATCGATTCTGACATTCAGAAATCCCTGTTTCCTGATTTGTTCAAATAATTCTCGGTAATGACCTTTCCTTCCTTTGACAACGGGCGCAAGGATGATAATGGTTTTACCCATGCATTGCGACAGAATAAGATCATTGATTTGCTGCTCATTGTACCTGACCATCTTTTCTCCTGTGGCAGAGGAATAAGCATCTGCCACACGGGCAAAAAGCAGCCGAATGAAATCATAGATCTCGGTAATCGTTCCTACAGTGGATCGAGGGTTACGGTTGGTTGATTTTTGTTCGATGGAAATGACCGGACTAAGTCCGCTGATTTTATCGACATCCGGCCGTTCGAGGTTGCCGATAAACTGACGGGCATAAGCCGAAAACGTTTCCATATAACGGCGTTGACCTTCGGCATAAATGGTGTCAAAGGCCAGCGACGACTTCCCGCTGCCGCTTAAACCGGTAAATACCACAAGCTTGTTGCGGGGAATCACCAGGTCAATATTTTTCAGATTATGAACCCTTGCGCCAAAAACTTCGAGATTCTCTTCCACTATAAAGGGTAGTTCAACTGGTTCAACGGACTTCGTTCAATTTTAGACTATCTCGATAGAATGATTCCTTTACCGGGAATTTTTTCCACAGGTTCTCGTAACTCATCCCTCCCTCTTTAGGAAGAAGAAAAACATAATTCTTTTTCATTTTATTGGGTAAGGTATAACCCAGTATCCAGGGATTTAATTCCTTCAGAATACGGTAATTGATTTTCAATTTCTTTGCCAATTCGGGTATATTGGTGATGCTGCTGTCGATGGACAGCGATGAGCAGGGGATTGGTGGATACAAATCTTTTTCACGGAGGTAAAAACCAAAACGCAGGGGATGGTTATATACCTCTTTAAACGCCAGTATCCGAAAGATATACCGGGAGGTTTCATCGTTTAGGTAAAGATCGTAATATGAATTCACCCTTTGTTTGGCTAAGGCTTTGGATATTCCGTCCATCCCACGGTTATAGGAAGCGGCGACCAGTGTCCAATTTTTATAGATCTTATAAGCATCCTTAAAATATTTGCAAGCTGCTTCCGTAGCTTTTTCCAGATGATAGCGTTCATCCACCTCGGCATTGATTTCCAATCCGTATTTCTGGCCGGTGGCCTTTAAAAACTGCCAGAAGCCCACTGCTCCGGATGGGGAAGTGACGTTGGCAAAATTGCTTTCGATGGCTGCTATGAATTTAAAATCATTGGGAATATTGTTCTTTTTTAAAATGGGTTCAATAACCGGAAACCAGCGGTAGGAGCGTTTGAACATCAGGTTTGTGGAGGAATGCATGAAAGTTGCAGCCATGATCTCTCTTTCCAATCCTTCCCTAACATAAAACAGATCTATCGGGACTTTTTCTCCGGCAAAATCAGCCATTGGCGGCACTTCAGGCGAGAAAGTTTTGGTATAACGCATAAAAAGCTGCTGATATTCCTTGTTGTTGTTGTTTGTTTCAACGAATGCCAGTATTCCGGTCACTGTAATCAGGGTAAAACCGATCCCGAATATGGTAAGGCGTTTTTTTTTCTGCATAAGGGTAAAGTTGGTAAACAGGACTGTAAAAACAGGCAATCAGAATTTGCTGATAAAATCCCGGAACATGGGACCTGTTTTATCTTTCTCAGAGATCACAGGGTTTTGCACGCCCCAGTCGATCGTCAGATCGGGATCATTCCAGATAATACTGCCTTCGGATGATTTATTGTAAACGTTGGTGCATTTATAAAAAAAGATGGTTTCGTCTTCCAGGGTCACAAATCCGTGGGCGAAACCTGGGGGAATCCAGTACATCCATTTATTCTGACCTGAGAGCACGATGGATTCCCATTGGCCATAAGTGGGTGATTGGGTTCGGATATCCACGGCTACATCCAGTACGGAACCCCGCATGACCCTGACCAGTTTGCCCTGGGCATAAGGTGGATTCTGGAAATGTAATCCCCTGAGGACCCCTTTACGTGATTTGGATTCATTATCCTGGAGGAACTTCACATCAATCCCGACCTGTATGAATTTTTCCTGATTGAAGGATTCAAAAAAATACCCGCGTTCATCCTCAAATACCGCTGGTTTGATGATCCACAACCCCTCCAGTTTTGTCTTTATAATTTCCATAGAAAATCTTTTCTATTCATGCATTGATACACTCTTGCATTCTTGCATTCTTTCATTCTTTCATTCTTGCATTTAAAGGTGGATGCACTCATGATACGCCTGAGCTACTGCTTCCATAATGGCTTCGCTCATGGTCGGATGGGGATGAACGGCCTCGATGATTTCCCTGCCGGTGGTTTCCAGTTTACGGGCCACGACCACTTCTGCGATCATTTCCGTTACATTTTCACCGATCATATGGGCACCCAGCCATTCCCCATAACGGCTATCAAAGATCACCTTGATGAATCCATCGCGGGATCCGGCTGCTGTAGCTTTTCCTGAAGCTGTGAAGGGGAATTTGCCAACCAGCACCTCGTATCCTGCATCACGGGCGGCTTTTTCTGTCATACCAACAGAAGCAATTTCGGGATGGGTGTAAGTGCAGCCTGGGATATTGCTGTAATCGAGGGGTTCCACAGGCATGCCTGTAATTTTTTCAATGCAGATAATTCCTTCATGAGAAGCAACATGGGCGAGCGCAGGACCTTTAACAATATCCCCGATGGCATAATAGCCTTCAATATTGGTTTTATAATAATCATCAACGACTACCTTGCCTCGTTCTGTCAGAATTCCGGTTTCTTCGAGTCCGAGTCCCTCCAGGTTGGTGGCGATACCCACTGCGGAAAGCACGAGATCGCATTCAATTACCTCATCACCTTTCTTGGTCTTAACCATCACTTTGCATCCTTCCCCTTGGGTATCAACAGATTCCACTGAAACACCTGTTAATACTTTCATCCCCGACTTTTTGAAGGAACGTTCGAGGTTCTTGGATATTTCTTCATCTTCAACAGGTACAATGTTAGGCAATACTTCAACAAGGGTCACTTTGGTACCGATGGAATGATAGAAGTAGGCGAATTCGGAACCGATGGCGCCGGAACCGACAACCACCATGCTTTTTGGCTGCTGAGGTAGGGTCATGGCTTCCCGGTAACCGATGATCTTTTTACCATCCTGTTGGAGGTTTGGAAGCTCCTTTGATCGTGCTCCCGTGGCCAGGATGATATGACTGGCAGTATAGGTTGTAATGTCACCGGCTTCATCAGTAACCTCGACGATTTTACCCGGTTTTACTTTGCCAAAGCCTCTGATATGCTCGATTTTATTTTTTTTAAATAAAAATTGTATCCCTTTGCTCATGGATTCTGCCACATCACGGCTTCTTCTGATCATGGCAGGGAAATCAGCTTTCGCCTCAGTGGCGGTGACCCCGTAATCATTGGCATGCTGAATATATTGAAAAACCTGGGCGCTTTTTAACAATGCTTTGGTCGGGATACAACCCCAGTTCAGGCAGATCCCTCCCAATTCAGCTTTTTCCACCACCCCAACCGAAAACCCCAGCTGGGCCGCGCGGATAGCGGCAACGTATCCACCCGGACCGCTGCCGATCACAATAATATCGTAGTTCATCATTTCTGTTTTATGTCACAAAGGTATAAAAATCTCCTTTGACTGCAAGTCTGGAACGGGGTGTTCTCATCAGCAAAAAGGATGACTTTTTAATTATTTCAGGAAATATTGTCGGGGAAATGGATTCTGTCTGTTTTCTTTTTTAAATTTGGATTTTGGCAGAGGGGGTATCAGGTACTGTTAGTTTTAAAATCCATGACCTATGAATAATAACGGAATGAGTCATTACCTTGAGGCAGCGGAAAGAGCCATGAAGTGGCATAAGGAATATCTCAGGCAAATGAAGTCCTGTCGTTTCGATACGATCGCGACGCATGGGATTTACTCCATGCAGGAAGCCCTTGATTTTAATCAGGGTTCGATTATTGAGCCCATTTATATGTCCACTTCCCAGGCTTATCGTGATTCGGATGAAATGGAAGCTGCCCTTGGCTATCTGGTACCAACCTGGTGCTATTCCCGTATTGCCAATCCCAGCATGTTTTACCTGGAAGGCGTCCTTGCCTTATTGGATGGCTATGGAACAGCAGCGGAAACATCATGCATTGCCACTTCTTCAGGGATGGCGGCCATTCAAAGTGCAGTTGACCCGTTTTTAGTGGTAGATCCGAAAAATCCGAAAGCACCCATGAACTTTGTGGCCACAACCCAGGTGTACGGAGGCACTTTTCAGCAGTTTTCCGTAAGAAAACATAGGGAAAGAAGCGTGGAGTGGAGGAAAGTCGTTCATTCCAACGATTTGTCAGAATGGGAATCTCTGATCGATGAAAACACCCGCTTTCTATATGGAGAGATGCCAAGCAATCCCGGGCAGGCATTTTTTGACCTGAAAAAGGTGGCCGCGCTCGCCCATCAATACGGAATCCCGTTGATCATTGATTCGACAGTGGCTACTCCTGCCTTATTACGGCCCATTGAACATGGCGCTGACATTGTGGTTCAGTCGGTGACAAAATCGCTTTCAACCAGCGGATTTGGCATTTGCGGAGCCATCATCTCCCGTAAAAACCTGGTGTCGAAAATCGGTAATCCTGACATGAAAGCCGATTTTGCCACCTATCTTAAGCTCTTGCCTAACCGGGATAATGGTCCCAATGTCTCTCCCATGAATGCCGTCATGGCACTGAATGATATCCGTACCCTTCGGATGAGAATGGACCATATGAGCCGCACGACCATGAAGGTGGCAGATTTCTTGTCAGGGCATAAGCATGTAGAAAAAGTGGATTACCTCGGATTGACTAACCATCCATTGCACCATCTTGCCTCGGAATATATGTTTCTCGTAGATTCGGAGTTTGATGATCTTTACCGATCCAAAGTGAATCGCTATGGCCATCTTATGTCCTTTAACATCAAAGGAGACGCGAAACAAACCCGTGATGTCTTTGATTCCTTTACCAGAATATGGCGGGCCACCGACCTTGGAAGAATTAAATCCGTAGCTACCATCCCTGCCATCTCCACCCATTCCCAGCAAGGTGAAGAGGGAAGAAAGCTTGCCGGAATTCCATCCAATCTGATCAGGCTTTGCGTAGGGGTCGAACATGCTGATGATATCATCAGGGATCTGGACCAGGCGTTGGCGGTCCTGGATGGTAAAGTAATCAAGGTTACAGCACCGGAGTACGCTGCTGGGGGAGCTTCTTCAGCAAGGTTAAGAAAGGAATGATTAATGGATAAACCACTATTGTTTTATTCAACTAACCTGAAAGCAGGGAAAGTGACTTTCAGCCAGGCTTTACTTCAAGGTCAGGCACCGGATAAAGGGCTTTATATGCCTGTGATCATCCCACAGTTCTCCTTGGAAGACATTACCTCATTTACCTCCAGACCCTATTATGAAATAGCCTATGAAGTAAGCCGTAAATTTCTTATTGGCGAAATAGCTGACGAAGACCTGATGAAAATTGTCAGAGATGCTTATGATTTTAAGATTCCGCTTGAACCTGTCCTGGAACGTAAATATGTCATGCGGCTGGATCAGGGTCCCACCGCTTCTTTCAAGGATTTTGCAGCCCGCATGATGGCACGACTGATGCAATACCATTTACCAAAAGACCAAGGTCAACTGCTTATCCTGACAGCAACTTCTGGTGACACGGGAAGTGCTGTGGCCAGTGCCTTTCACAAACTTGATTTTATTCAGGTGGTTGTTTTATTTCCGCGATCGGAAGTCACCGGTCGCCAGCGGAAACAAATGACCACACTGGGTGAAAATGTACACGTCCTGGCCCTGGATGCCAAATTCGATGATTGTCAGGCATTGGTGAAACAGGCCTTTGCTGATCCCGATCTGAATAGGCTTAAGCTATCCTCAGCCAACTCCATAAATATTGGCAGGCTGATCCCACAGATCGTGTATTATTTTTATGCCTATGCAAAACTGAAAAAGGAAGGGAGAACTGAAAAGATCATCTTTTCAGTTCCATCTGGTAATTTCGGAGATATGATGGGGGGCGTAATGGCGATGAAAATGGGACTTCCGGTCGAACGGTTGATTATTGCCACGAATGAAAATGATGAATTCCCCCGCTATATGGAAACGGGTGATTACCATAAAATAGAACCTTCAAGGAACTGCATTTCAAGTGCCATGAACGTGGGCCATCCCAGTAACCTTGCACGTCTGCTTTCATTATATGGTGGGGTAATTGATGAAACGGGAAAAATCCACCGACAGGCCAGCCTGGACCAAATGAAACAAGAGTTATTTGCCCTGAGCATCAATGATGACCAAACCCGGAAAACCATTTCGGAAGCCTATCGGAATTTTAATTTGATTCTGGAACCTCACGGGGCTGTGGGTTGGGCCGGATTGATGGAATTTCTCAGGCTATACCCGGAATATGACAACCATGACCAGCTTTGCGTTTCACTCGAAACTGCACATCCGGCCAAATTCCCGGAGGAAATTCACAGACTCATCGACCTGGATCCCATTCTGCCGAAAAGCTTGGATGGACTGGACGGGAAAAAGGAATCTTATGAAATATTACCCAATGCTTATCCCGACTTTAAAGATTATCTCATAAAAACCTTCAGTTGTAAATCTTAACCTGTCATTGTATGTATATTATCTGTTCCGACCTTGAAGGGGTCTTTGTTCCCGAAGTGTGGATCAATGTGGCCGAAAAAACAGGCATCCCGGAGTTAAAGCGAACTACCCGCGATGAGCCTGACTATGATAAATTGATGCGCTACCGGCTGAAAATTCTGGACGAACATGGTTTGAAACTTCATGACATTCAGCAGGTGATTGCCCAGATTAAGCCTCTTCCCGGAGCACTTGAATTCATTCACTGGATCAAGGAAAGAACACAATTGGTTGTTGTTTCCGATACGTTTATTCAGTTTGCCGATCCCCTGATGACACAACTTGAACGACCCACTTTGTTTTGTCATTCTCTGATCATGGATGAAAACAACAGGATTGTTGATTATAAGCTTCGTCAGCCGGATCCGAAACGGCGCACGGTGGAGGCTTTGCAAAGCCTGAACTATAAGGTAATCGCTATGGGCGACTCTTATAATGATATTTCCATGCTCAATCAATCCGACCAGGGAATATTATTTCGGCCTCCTCAGAAGGTTATTGATGACTATCCCCGATTTCCTGTTACCCATAATTATGAAGAGATTAAGGTGATACTTTCATCCCAAAGTGGTATTTTTGCAGAGCATATCAACCATTAAAACAACTTTATGAAAACGGATCCCTCAACAAAGATTTTTGAGCTGCTGCAATTCGGAGAATACGGAGATGTTAACCCTTCAGTCTGCGATTCGGCCACTTTCACTTTTATGCAGGCCAAAACGATGCTCGATACATTCCAGGGAGAGGCTGAAGGCTGTTTCCTGTACTCCCGCCACTGGAATCCCAGCAATAAATACCTGGCTGATGCTTTGGCCGCCATGGAAGGCACTGAATCGGCCTGGGTAACGGCTTCCGGCATGGCCGCCATAACCTGTTCCATACTGCAGATATGCAGCAGCGGAGACCATATCGTTAGCAGTATGACCACTTATGGTGGTACCTTTGCCTTCCTGTCTAACTATATAAAAAAATTCAATATTGAAGTGTCCTTTGTCGATATTACCCGTCTCGATGAGGTGAAAAAAGCGATCCGGCCGAATACTAAGATGATCTATACCGAAACGATGACTAACCCGCTTCTGCAGATCTCGGATCTTCCCGCCCTGGCGAAAATTTCGGAAGAAAACAATCTTAAACTCGTAGTGGACAATACTTTTACCCCTATGGTAGTGGCTCCGGCTAAATTCGGAGCTCATGTGGTGGTTTATTCCATGACCAAATTCATCAATGGCAAGAATGATTGCGTGGCCGGCGCCATCTGTGCTTCGAAGGAATTTGTAGATGACTTGAGTAATGTCAATGATGGTACCGCCATGCTGTTGGGCCCTGCCCTTGATCCACTTCGCTCTTCCGGTATTCTGAAAAACTTGCACACCTTGCATATCCGCATGAAACAACATAGTAAAAATGCCCTTTTTCTTGCGGAAAAATTTAAGGAATACGGGCTAAAGATTAATTATCCCGGTCTTCCTGAGCATCATGGCCATGCGAAATTAAAGGAGATGATGAATCCGGAATTCGGCTTTAGCGGATTGATCGCCATTGATATGGACACTTCCGAAAGGGCTGCAAAATTGATGGAAATGATGGAAAAAGCCGGAGTAGGTTATCTGGCGGTAAGTCTTGGTTATTTCAAGACCCTTTTCAGCAACTCAGGGAAAAGCACTTCTTCGGAAGTTCCGGAAGGAATTCAACGTGAAATGGGCTTGTCGGAAGGTCTTGTCCGCTTTTCGGTAGGTCTTGACAATGATATTGAAGATAGCTGGTTGAAAATCAAATCCTGTCTTGACCAGATGTAACTTCTCATGCCTCTCGATCCCAAAGCCAAAGCCTTGCTGACGGCGATTGCCGTTGCGGGAGATCCCGCTATTGATAAAATTCCCTTATCCCTGGCCAGGGAACAGGTAGAGAAGGGTTATGCCAGGATGAAAATACCTTCGCAAAAGGTGCATTCGAACATTGATATCCTTATACCCGGTCCCGCTGGAAATCTTCCGGCCCGGATATATTACCCTTCGGATAAGGAAAATTTGCCCCTCTTGCTTTTTTTTCATGGAGGGGGATGGGTGTTTTTTCACCTTGATGCTTATGATCCCATATGCACCCATCTTTGCCAGGCTTCAGAGTGTATTGTGGTATCTGTGGATTACCGCCTTGCTCCCGAATATAAATTTCCGGCTGCTACAGACGATTGCCTTGCAGCCACAAAATGGATGGCAGCTCATGCCTGGGAATGGAAGATAGATCCTGACAGGATCATCCTTGCAGGCGACAGCGCCGGGGGTAACCTGGCAACCGTTACTGCCCTGAGAATCCGTGATGAAGGTGGCCCGGCTTTATCCGGTCAGGTGCTGATTTACCCGGTAACCGATTACACTCAACCGGAAAAGGCTTCTTATCATGAATTTTCTGAAGGTTACGGCCTGACCAGGGAAGCCATGTTCTGGTTCTGGGAAAAATATCTTGACCAGGAAGAGGATAAAACCAATCCCTATGCCATTCCTTTGCTGGCAGAAAACCTTTCCGGCCTTCCACCGGCCTTGATCATTGTTACCGGGTATGACCCCCTGAAAGATGAAGGGATTGCCTATGCCCGACGCTTGGATGAAGCCGGGGTTACGGTTAAACTATCTGTTTATGAAGACATGATTCATGGTTTCCTTAGCTACATTGGAATTCTTAAACAGGCAAAAACAGCAATTGGGGAAATATCCACCTGGATTAAAAAAACAGTGAATTAAACAAATTCAATTCAACTCACCAACTTAATATCAAGCTGTACAAGTCAGATTCCTGTCTCCAAAAGCATCATCTATTCTTGTAACTGTTGGCCAGTATTTATCTTCTGCTGACCAGGGCATGGGAAAAGCAGCTTTCTGTCTTGAATAGGGAAGTTCCCAGGTATCGGCGGAGATCATTTGTACCGTATGCGGGGCTTTCATGATGACATTGACCAGCTTATCCGCTTTCCCTGAAACAATTTCATCAATTTCTCCTTTAATCGATATCATTGCTTCAATGAAACGGTTCAGTTCATAAAATGGTTCGCTTTCCGTGGGTTCGACCATCAGGGTCCCATGGACAGGAAAAGCTACGGTTGGTGCATGGAAACCATAATCCATCAGTCTTTTTGCGATATCGATTGCCCCGATCCCGGTTTGTCGCGAAATCCCGTTGCAATCCACGATCATTTCATGGGCACAACGTCCATTTTTTCCAGAATACAGAATGGGATAATAGGGTTCCAGGCACGATTTGATATAATTGGCATTGAGAATAGCCATTTTAGTTGCTTCCGTAAGGCCTTCTCCGCCCATAAGTTTGATATAGGCATAGGAAATAGTCAGAATAAGGGCGCTTCCGTATGGTCCTGAAGCAACTGCCGTAATGCCTTGTTCACCACCTGTTTCGACTTCAACATGTTGAGGAAGGAATGGACTCAGGTGTTTGGCAACTGCAATCGGACCTTCTCCTGGCCCCCCTCCGCCATGAGGTATGGCAAAGGTTTTATGTAAATTTAAATGACATACATCGGCTCCGATAAGGCCTGGGTTAGTCAGTCCAACCTGGGCATTCATGTTGGCACCATCCATATATACCTGTCCGCCGTTTTCATGGATGATCCTGATGATCTCAAGGATTTCTTCCTCGAAAACGCCATGGGTGGAAGGATAGGTGACCATGAGGGCAGCCAGCGTATCTTTATGCTGAATTGCTTTTTCATTTAAGTCGTTTACATCAATATTCCCTTTTTCATCGCATTTCACCACGACCACCTTCATACCGCACATGGCTGCACTGGCCGGGTTGGTGCCGTGGGCTGAAGAAGGAATAATGCAAACATCCCGGTGGGGATCACCACGGCTGATATGATACTGCCGGATCACCAGCAAACCGGCATATTCTCCTGCTGCACCCGAATTCGGCATAAAAGATACTGCATCAAAACCGGTGATTGTACACAGATCGGATTCCAGATTACGGATCATGCATTGGTAGCCTTCTGCCTGGTCTTTCGGTACAAAGGGATGAATGCCACCGAATTCAGGATAACTCAGGGCAAAAAGTTCGGAGGCGGCATTCAGTTTCATCGTGCAGGATCCCAAGGGTATCATGGAACGGTTTAGTGACAAATCCTTGATCTCCAGCTTTTTGATGTAACGCATCATGTCCGTTTCCGAATGATAACTGTTGAAAACCTTATGTTTGAGATAATCTGATTTCCGTTTCAGTGCGACAGGAATCGTCGTGATTTGCTCACATTCTTTTGGATCGCAGATGAATTCTGAATAGGTTTTCCCGTTTGCTTTGGCCAGCATCCCGATCAGGATATTGATGTCGGCTAATTCTGTGGTTTCATCCACACTGATGCCAATATGCTTCGAATCAACATAGCGCAGGTTCATTTTATTTTCCAAGGCTGATTTCCGGATGTTTTCAAGGGAAACATTTCCGGGTACTTCGATCAGAACAGTATCGAAAAATTGACTGTTCTCCTGACGGTATCCATATTTCACGACTTCCTGAGCTAAAACTCCCGCAAGAATGTTAATATGTCTTGCTATCTGCCGGATTCCTTTCGGCCCATGATATACCGCGTACATTCCTGCCATCACGGCCAGAAGTACCTGAGACGTGCAGATATTCGATGTTGCTTTTTCCCTTTTAATATGTTGCTCTCTGGTTTGTAAAGCCATTCTTAAAGCACGGTTGCCATTGGCATCCACGGAGATACCGATAATACGGCCGGGTATCTGTCGTTTATAATCCTCTTTTGCGGCAAAGAAAGCGGCATGAGGACCCCCGTATCCCATGGGGATACCAAAACGTTGACTGGAACCCAAAACAACATCGGCCCCCCATTCACCCGGAGGGGTGAGCAAGGTCAGGCTGAGCAGGTCAGCGGCAACCGCTATCGCCGTATCGTTCTGATGTGCTTTTTCAACCCATTCCCTGTAGTCATTAACCTGACCTTTCTGATCTGGATACTGAAGGATGGCGCCGAAAACCTTATCCTTAAATAAAAATTCAGTATGCTTTCCGAAAACAAGTTCAATGCCAAGGGGCAGGGCCCTGGTTTTGATGACATCAATGGTCTGGGGAAAGAGATCAGTCGAAACAAAGAACTGGTTGGCATTCCTTTTCACAGCATCCCTTGTTCGGCTGTTAAAAAACATAATCATGGCTTCTGCTGCAGCCGTTCCTTCATCCAGTAAGGACGCATTGGCAATCGGCAAACCGGTAAGGTCAGCAATCATGGTTTGGAAATTCAATAACGCTTCAAGACGTCCCTGGGAAATTTCAGCCTGGTAGGGTGTATAAGCCGTATACCAGCCCGGATTTTCCAAAATATTCCGAAGAATAACACCGGGGGTGATGGTATTGTAATAACCCATCCCGATAAAGGTTTTATAAAGTTTATTTCTGGAACCAATATCTTTAATATGGTTGAGGTACTGATACTCATTCATTCCTTTTGGGAGATCCAGTGGGGCTTTCATCCGGATACTTTGGGGAACAGTCTGATCTATTAGTTGTTCAAGAGAAGTGACTCCGGTTTTTTCAAGCATCTTTCCGATTTCATCGCCGTAGGGGCCATTGTGTCGTCTTGCAAAATTATTGGTTATCATGTGAATTAGATTTTTCAGGAATTTTTATGGAGCCACAAAAGTATCAAGTTTAAAGAAGAAAACAAAAAAAAAGCCTCCCGATTCAGAAGGCTTTTTTATCCTGATGCAGACCATCAGGTTGATCAGGCTTTCTTTGTAATCCGCATCTTGTAAAATGAACGGTACACAAAATACAAAGCAATGGCGAAGAAAGCAATTCCTACATATGGTGCAACGAAAAAGAAGTTTTCAGCAATGGCAATTTCCATGGCTAGCAAACCGAAGAGGGTGGTAAATTTGATGATGGGGTTCAGGGCAACCGATGAAGTATCTTTGAATGGATCGCCTACGGTGTCACCCACTATGGAAGCATCATGTAAGGCCGTACCTTTTTCCTTCAGGTCAACCTCGACAACTTTCTTGGCATTGTCCCATGCTCCTCCTGCATTGGCCATGAAAAGCGCCTGAAATAGCCCGAAGAAAGCAATGGAAATCAGGTAAGCCACAAAGAAAGAGGCGGCCGCAAACCTGACAGACGGAAGCTCTGAAGTAATATCTCGATAACCGGAAAGGAAAGCAATGCCTATGGCAAAAGAGAAAATGGCAATGAATATGTTAAACATTCCGGTTTGCGCATATTGGGTACAAATTTTCACCACTTCCTTGGAAGTTTCCACAGAAGCTTTTCGGTCAGCATGCTCATCCAGGCGGATATTTTTCTTGATGTATTCCACAGCCCGGTAAGCTCCCGTGGTTACAGCCTGGATGGAAGCTCCGGTGAACCAGTAGATCACGGCGCCGCCCATCAGGAATCCCAGAATGGTATACGGGTTAAGGATATTGAGAATTGCTTCGGGTTCGATGTGGAATTGCTTTTTAATGACCAGGATCAGGGAGAAGATCATGGTGGTGGCTCCCACCACCGCCGTTCCGATCAAGACGGGTTTGGCCGTGGCTTTAAAAGTGTTTCCTGCCCCATCGTTGGCTTCCAGGTAATGTTTGGCCTTCTCAAAATCCGGTTTGAATCCGAAATCTTTTTCAATATCCTGAATGGCTTTTTCCTTATCCTCTTCAATCAGGGAGAGCTCATAAATCGATTGGGCATTATCGGTCACCGGACCATAACTGTCTACCGCTATCGTCACCGGCCCCATACCCAGGAATCCGAATGCCACCAGGCCGAAAGCAAAAATTGCAGGATAGATCATGAATTCATGAAGTCCATAGGTGCTTGTGATATATGCTAAAAACATAAGGACCAGAAAGACCATTCCCTGCCAGAAAGCGCTGAAATTTCCAGCCACAAGCCCTGAAAGAATGTTCAGTGAAGCGCCCCCTTCCCGGGAAGCTGTTACCACTTCATTGACATGCCTGGATTTGGGACTTGTGAATATTTTTGTGAATTCAGGAATCAGGGCTGCGCCTAATGTGCCGCAACTGATGATGATCGAGAGGGTGATCCAGAGGTTATGGGCAAGGTCGCCAATCATCACATAACTGGCAGCAAAAGTGACAATAATCGACAGAATGGAAGTGATCCATACCAGGTTGGTCAGGGGACGCTCAAAATCAAGGTCGTCTTTATTCCCGAACAAGGCTTTTGAAAAAGCTTTATTCAGATAAAAGGCAACGATGGAAGTGATAACCATCAGGATGCGCATAACGAATATCCAGGTGAGTAGTTGTGCTTGATTTTCAACGGTTCCGACTGCAAGAACAATAAACGCGATTAAGGCTACTCCGGTTACCCCGTAGGTCTCAAACCCATCGGCCGTCGGTCCTACGCTGTCGCCTGCATTATCGCCCGTACAATCCGCGATAACCCCTGGATTTCGGGGATCATCTTCTTTGATTTTAAACACGACTTTCATCAGATCAGAACCAATATCTGCAATCTTGGTGAAGATTCCTCCGGCAATACGTAAGGCAGCAGCACCAAGCGATTCGCCAATGGCAAAGCCGATAAAACTGGCGCCTGCAAATTCCCTGGGAACAAATAACAGAATGATCAACATCATGATCAGTTCCACACAAATCAGCATTACCCCAATACTCATCCCGGCATCCAGTGGAATGTTCAATAATTTGATGGGTTTCCGTTCCAGAGAGGCAAAGGCCATACGGCTGTTGGCTAAAGTGTTCATACGAATCCCAAACCAGGCAACACTATAGGAACCTAAAATGCCGATTACAGTCCAGCCCAGAATTAACAGGACTCCTCCGAAAGGCATTGCCTGTAAAAAACCGAAATAAAAAGCAATACACAAGCCAATAATGAGAAAAAGAATGACCAGGAATTTCCCTTGCTGAATGAGATAAGTCTTACAGGTTTCAAAAATAATTTTGGAAACATCCAGCATGGATTGATGTGCCCTCAGTTTTCTTACTTTCTGAAATTGATAAAGCCCGAAAAGAAGACCAAGAAAACAGACCAGAAAGCCAAACAACAAGAGGTTGTTTTGACTGGAAGTCAGATCGGGAATGGCCAGATCAGCCTCACTCGCAAAAGTTAAGAATGGCATGAGAAGAGCCATCATCAAGGTGTTAATTTTTTTCATATGAACGTATTTAGTTATTTTGACTTTGTACAAATGTAAAAAGTATTTTTCAAAATCCAAGGGTTTTTTTCCACAGTCATCAGGCTGGTATTAAAAAATCATTTAGGTTTGTATGCAGTAATTCTGGATCAAAGATGGAGAAAATCCGGCTTGACATCATCGGTATGTCATACAGTCAGTCGCAAAACGGGGCTTATGCCCTCATCCTTGCTGAACATGAAGGTAACCGGCGTTTGCCAATCATCATTGGCGGGTTTGAGGCTCAGGCCATTGCCATTGAAATTGAAAAAATCAAGACCCCAAGGCCACTGACCCATGATTTATTTAAAACTTTTGCGGATTCATTTAAGATAGAAGTCAAAGAAGTCGTGATCAATAAATTTGTCGAAGGGATTTTTTATGCCATGCTGGTTTGTTCCGATGGAGTTACGGTAACAGAAGTTGATTCGCGTACTTCCGATGCCATCGCCATTGCCTTACGGTTTCATTGCCCCATTTATACCTATGAAAACATCATGGTATCGGCTGGCATTCAGATCGAAGATGATCAGGATGAAAAAAACGCTTCGGTCAGTAATGAAAATTCGGTTTCGAATCAAACGGAGTACAACTCCTATGCCATTCCCGAGTTGAAAGAAATGCTTCAGTCGGCAATTGAAAACGAGGAATATGAGAAAGCTTCCCAGATAAGGGATGAAATCAATAAACGTAAATAAAAAAGCAGACATGGAATTAAAACTTCGGCTTGTTATCATGAACTTTTTACAGTTCTTTATCTGGGGCTCCTGGCTGCTGACCATTGGCAAATACTGTGACAATACCATGCAATGGTCTTATACCGAATTCGGCGCTATCTTTTCAACCATGGGTATTTCTTCCCTCCTTATGCCTGCGATCGCCGGTATTATTGCCGACCGTTGGATCAATGCGGAAAAACTATACGGAATATTTCATATTATCGCTGCCCTCATCCTCTTCATGGTTCCTTTTATTGATGATCCCGTTACCATGTTCTGGGTGATGTTGCTGAACATGGTTTTTTATATGCCCACCATTTCTCTTTCAATTACAGTGGCCTATACAAGCCTCAAGGGAAGAAATATGGATATCGTCAAAGATTACCCGCCGATACGGGTTTGGGGAACCATTGGTTTTATCGCCGCGCTTTGGACAGTCAGTTTGACCGGATTGGGAGCCCTGGCTGGACAATTTTACGTAGCCTCAGCGGCCTCTCTTTTCCTGGGTATTTATGCCATGACCTTGCCCAAATGTCCTCCGCTCGGAAAAGGTCATAAAAGTTCAGTGATAGAATCCCTTGGCCTCAATGCTTTTTCCCTTTTTAAAAATTCAAAAATGGCCATATTCTTCATCTTTGCTATGTTCTTAGGGGCTTCACTTCAACTGACCAACGCCTATGGCGCTAATTTTCTTGATGATTTTGCCAAACTGGATATTTATAAAAACCTGGTAGCAGTAAAATATCCAGAAATCATCATGTCTATTTCCCAGATATCGGAAACCCTTTTTATTCTGACCATTCCCTTCTTCATGAAACGTTTCGGGATCAAGAAAGTGATGCTTTTAAGCATGATTGCCTGGGTGCTGAGATTTGGTCTGTTCTCTTTTGGCAATCCTGCAGAAGGACTCTGGATGATTATTCTTTCCTGCATCATTTATGGGATGGCTTTCGACTTTTTCAATATCTCCGGCTCTCTGTTCGTTGAATCCCAGAGCAAACCGGAAATAAAGGCCAGCTCACAGGGTTTGTTTATGATGATGACCAATGGTTTCGGGGCTATTTTCGGAAGTATGCTCAGCGGAATCGTGATTGATCGTTTCTTCAGGCATAACGGTGATAGTGACTGGAGTGGGATATGGATGAGTTTCACCATCTATTCCCTGATCATCACCTTGATGTTTGCCCTGTTCTTTAAACACAAACACAATCCCGGGGACTTTTCGTCAAAACAGATGCATTAACCTTTTTCCGCTACCATCATGCAGCAATACCTCAATCTTCTTGACCATGTTCTGAAAAACGGTGTCGAAAAATCCGATCGCACGGGAACGGGGACCATCAGTACTTTTGGATATCAGATGCGGTTTAACCTCAAGGATGGGTTCCCCCTGGTAACCACTAAAAAATTACATCTGAGGTCAATTATTCATGAATTGCTTTGGTTTCTTCAGGGCGCAACAAATACCCGTTATCTTCATGATCATAAAGTCACGATCTGGGATGAATGGGCCGACCCTGAAGGCAATCTCGGACCGATCTACGGGTACCAATGGAGATCCTGGCCAAAAGCAAATGGTACATCCGTAGATCAGATTACACAGGTGATAGACTCCATTAAACATCAGCCGGATTCAAGACGTCATATTGTAAGCGCCTGGAATGTGGGCGAACTGGATAAAATGGCTCTGCCTCCCTGCCATTTGCTGTTCCAATTCTATGTAGCCAATGGAGAACTGTCCTGCATGATGTATCAGCGAAGCTGTGACATTTTTCTCGGGGTGCCTTTTAATATTGCTTCCTATGCTTTGCTTACCCTTATGATGGCTCAGGTGACCGGTCTTAAACCAGGAGTTTTTATCCATACCCTTGGCGATGCCCATATTTATCTGAATCATTTGGATCAGGTTAAACTTCAGCTCACACGTAATCCGTTTCCTTTGCCTGAGATGAAACTGAACCCTTTAATAACGAATCTTTTTCATTTCAGGTTTGATGATTTTACCTTGCAGAATTATCAGGCGCATCCTCATATCAAGGGGGATATAGCTGTATAATACCATATTATGATTTCAATCATTGTCGCCATTACAGAAAACATGGCCATCGGTAAGAATAACGATCTCCTTTGTCATATCCCTGATGACCTGAAACGGTTTAAGGCAATTACCAAAGGGCATACGGTCATCATGGGGAAAAGAACCTATGAATCCCTGCCCAAACGTCCGCTCCCCGACCGGAGAAATATTGTGGTTACGGATATCGCAGGGGAGCAGATTCCGGGATGTGAGATGGCCTACTCCATTCAGGAGGCGCTTCAGAAATGTAATCCTTCAGACGAACATTTCATCATAGGCGGAGCTTCGGTTTACCGGCAGTTCCTGCCCCATACCGACCGCCTCTACCTGACCCGGATTCATAAAAGATTGGATGGAGATGTCTTTTTTCCCGAAATCGACTTCAGTCAATGGGTATTGATTAAAGAAGAGGTTTGTATCCCTGAAAAAGATCTTGATTTTTCTTATTCCTTTTTGATTTATGACCGGTTAAAATAATTCCCATGAAATGTTTGTATCCGGTACTTATTGGATTATGCCTTCTGATATCCATTCAGGGATGCAGGAAAAACAAACAATTTGACCTGCACCCCATACTCAATGCAGTAAATGACAACCTTCTTTCCCAGCGCCCCTATCATTATGCTTTTCTTATGCTGGTCAAGGCCAGTTTAGATTCAGTACTGATTAAAGATCTTCATTCAATGATCGATGGAGCTTATGTCACCCTAGATCCTGATGCGAAAACGCTGACCTTTTTTTTCGTTGGTAATACAGGTCAGGACAGTGTTGTCCGTTACGGGTCATTCACTGCTTCACTGGATACCGGTTTTTTGATAACCGGGGCTTGTGCCTTGTTTTCTTTCAATGCTTACCAGGAAGATTATCATCGGGTACAAGGCGATTTTTCTATCAGGAATACGGGTATCAATGAGGAGGGAATAACAGAATTCATCAGCCTGATAGATAGCGCTCTGGTTACCAAAGACAGTATCCGGAATATCCACTGGTCAGGAAATATGGTCTATCAGCTAACGCCATTTTCTGGCAGGAACAATCCCGTGAAAATATTGATCACCACGCTTGGAGCAGGTTCAGGAGTAAGTTCAATGGGATATCCTTTTCAATTTTTGATCATGGATCCGCTGAAAGATTCCCTCCTTTGCCCCTGGTATCACGATGGGATGATCAGAGTCGTGTTATCCGAAGGTGACGTCACTTCCGGGAGTATTGAATTCATGGGTAAATCAATATGCAATAACCGGGTCGATTATGATCTTGAAGGCAGGTTATATCATCGTTGGGTCAGCGAAAAATATTTGAAAGAGTGAATTCAGGTTTTCCGTTTTTCTTTTTTCGCTGCCGGAAACAGCACATTATTCAAAATGAGCCGGTACCCGGGTGAATTGGGGTAGAGGTTAAGGTCAGTGGGCGGATCTCCGACAAGGTGCTGGTAATCCTCAGGGTCATGCCCGCCCAGGAAGGTCCAGGTTCCCTTACCATAATCTCCATGAATATATCTTGCTTCTCCTAAGGATTTGTTTTCTCCCAGTATCAGTACATTCGGCTTGATATATTTCTTATTAAATGCAGTGGTTTGTCCCATAAAACCTCGGATCAGGGATTCATGATCCTGACAGAGCATGGTGGGAACAGGATCCCATTTGGCCGAAAAATCGAATAGCAGGAAGAAGTCGTTTTCCCTGGTGATGCTCCTTGGCCGGTTTTCGGTTACGTCTATGGATGAGATCTCGTATGCGTAAGGATTATTGATGAGGGTGAATTTTTCGAATGCAAAACATTTTGTATAATTAAGTTTTTGCTGGGCCTCAGGATCCTGTGGATCCCCATCGAACATCACATCGCAGATGTCAATTCCATCGGCTGCCAGGGCAACATCGTAACTGTCAGGAGCTGAACACATGGCAAACATATATCCCCCCCCGACAACAAAATCACGGATCTTTTTTGCCACCGCCAACTTCATTTCTGAAACTTTACTGAAACCGAGTTTTAAGGCATTTCCTTCATTGATTCTGACATCCTCCTGGTACCAGGCATAGGTTCGGTAGGCCGCCCAGAATTTTCCATATTGCCCGGTGAAATCTTCATGGTGGAGATGTAGCCAGTCATAGAGCGGGAGTACTCCTGAGAGGATTTCTTCATCATAGACCACCTGGTAAGGGATTTCCGCATAAGTCAGCACGAGGGTTACCGCATCATCCCAGGGTTGTTTATTCTTGGGGGAATATACCGCAATTTTAGGAGCTTTATGGAGTTTGATATTGTCCATGTTTACCTGAGGGTCGGATATTTCTACCAGGATGGCAGCCGATTGCGCATCGGCAATTAGCTGATAACTAACCCCCCGGATATTGCATTCCTCTTCTATCATTTTTAAATAGGGAAACATAAAACTCCCTCCCCGGTAGTTTAACAGCCAGTCAACCGTCACTTCGTGTTGCAGCACCCAGTATGCAATCCCATAAGCTTTCAGATGATTTTTCTGCGTTTCATCCATCGGAATGAAGATATATGCCGCCCAGGATGAATGAAAGAAGAGAAAAAAAGTGAGGGTCAGAAGAATCTGACTGAGTTTAAAAGGGTACCTCTGATGGATCGTCATCATTCATTTTTGACATTATGGTACGGGTCCGTACTGAACCATCAAATGTTGAATTGGCCGGAATGGGGTTGGGATGAGAATATTCCATTTCAAGGTCAACGAACTTGGCGAATTTGGAAATAAACTTCAGCTTGACATCCTTCAGAGGGCCATTTCTGTTTTTGGCAATGCTGACTTCAGCCATTCCGGATGTAGATTCATTGTTTTCATCCACATCAATTTTATAATATTCCGGCCTGTAGATGAACAATACCATGTCGGCATCCTGCTCAATGGAACCGGATTCCCTCAGGTCGGAAAGTATGGGTTTGGCAGCGGCTGAACGTTTTTCAGGTGCCCGGCTGAGCTGGGAAAGTGCAATGACCGGAACATTCAGTTCCTTGGCCAGGCTTTTCAAAGCCCTTGAAATACTACTGATTTCCTGCTCCCGGTTTCCTTTCGCATCCTGACTTCCCTGCATCAGTTGCAAATAATCAACAATGATCAACTGAATGTCGTGCCTGGCCTTTAATCTTCTGCATTTGGCACGAAGGTCGAAAATGGATAGGGCTGCAGTGTCGTCAATGAAGAGAGGGGCATTGACCAGGCTTGTGATCTTGGAATTTAACTGTTCCCACTCAAAATCAGCCATGTTCCCTTTGCGGAGTTTGTCCTGAGGAATTTCTGTTTCACTTGAAATCAGCCTCGTTACGAGTTGGATAGACGACATTTCAAGGGAAAAAACCGCGATGGGCTTTTTAAAATCAACGGCGGCATTCCTGGCCATGGTCAGTGCAAAAGCAGTTTTTCCCATCCCCGGGCGGGAAGCGATGATGATGAGGTCTGATTTCTGCCATCCTGAGGTGATTCTGTCCAACTCGCTAAAACCGGAACCCACCCCCTTGAGCTGGCCTTCATGTTCACGTCCGGCCGCAATTTCTTTGATGGCTTCCTTAATAATGGATTGCATATCCATATAAGATTTTCCGATGCTGCTTTCACTGATGGAAAATAGTCCGGTTTCTGCCTTGTCCAGCAAATCGAAAACATCAGTGGTGTCTTCATAGGCATCATGGATGATCTCTGAGGAGACCCTGATCAGCTCGCGCTGAATGTATTTCTGTAAAATGATCCTGGAGTGAAACTCAATGTTTGCTGCTGATGCCACACGGTTGGTGAGCATCGTAATATAATAGGGGCCACCCACGATTTCAAGCTCTCCCGACTGCCTTAATTCTTCAGTTACCGTTAAAATGTCAACCGGCTGATTTTTCCCGAAAAGACGCTGAATGGATTGAAAAATGATGTTGTGATTCTCCTTATAAAATGCTTCCGGTTTCAGCACTTCAATGACTTCTGCCAAGCGGTCGTTTTCAAGCATCATGGCACCGAGGACGGCTTCTTCCAGGTCTGTTGCCTGTGGAGGGATTTTACCCTGTTCCTGGAATAACCCAGCAAGGGACGAATTCCTCGCTCGTTTTTTATTGCTGCTTTTGGTTTGTTCACTGTTTTCCATCTGCCAAAATTAGGATATATCCCCTTGAAAAAATCAAACACTCTCCTTTTTATTTATCAACATCACAAGCAAAAAGTCAGACCGATATGCACCCATTTGTGCCAGAACCCATGCTTGAATTCAGGACTAAGGATAAATTGTTCGGCGTCGATCCTGAATCCATTGAGGGTAAGGGAAATCCCGGCTGACGTCTGAAATACCATGCGTGTGATCTCATCCGGACTCAGGGTATATGTACTGGAGCGGTTGATCATCCCGCCTTCAAGGGTGGCATCATAACCAATCAGTTTCCCACTGCCTTTAAAAAAGAAGATACATTGCATTTTTTTTAAACCTGCCCGTGCAAGACTACCACGCCTTGCTATCCCAAGATTGGAAAAATACGGATTCATCCATCCTGTCCGGAATAAAAATCCACCGCTTATATGGGTGTATAAGGTGCCTAAGGAAGCGGCCGTTATCAGGTTGAAATCCACTCCCCGCGTATTCCAGACTCCTTTTTCCAAGACAGCGGAGTAATTGAGGACTACATCATTTTTAATTTGGAATTCCCATCCCAGGGGTTCATTGTTGCTTGGAACAGCCTGATGAAAAGATCGTTGAACCCATTCTCCGAATGACCATGGACCAATAATTCCTAAATCTAGTTCACTGGTCTGACGGAATTTATGAACGGGATCATTGGTGATTTTAAAACAACCCAAAAAAAGATAAGCGGCATAAGGACGGTCGCCATATAAAATCCCACCGGTTTTAGTCGTTGAAGGAGTATACAAATTCTGAACCAGTGAGAGTCCGTAATAATTGGTTCCGGCACTCCAATAGGGAAGCAGCAGCTTATTGGCCGGATTCCCGGCTATGGCCGGGCTGATCAGGTCAAAGCGTAAGCCGTTGGTATAAAAACGGTCGGTGTAATCAAGGATGTCATTGTCGAAATTGATTTTGATAAAGCACTCCCGGCTAACAACAAGTTCGGGCGGGAAATGCACCGCTGGCAGTCCTGAATGTAAAAAATTCCTGACCATGGGTTCGTTCATATCAAGATCGTCTTCCCTGGACCTGAGAAAATTAATTTTTCTGACCACCACTGAGTCCTGCTCAACATGTTCAGTGATCAGCTGGGGTGAAAGCCCGAGTGTTCCTGGTCCGGTTTTCGATTTCCCGGTTTTCCTAGACTTTTTACGAAACTCAACTGTTTTATTATTATTTTTGGCATTATATTCAGCCTTTTGCCCGGGCATTAAAACAGGATGATGAAGCGTTTGGGATAGCTTTAGTGTTTTATCCTCTTTATCATGACAATAACCAAGGATGAATAAACAGAATATCAGAATGAAGCTTCTTTTCATCAGGAATACAAAGGTAAGGAAATACCTTATGCCTTATTTCATTTTGCTGCCGGTCTTGTTCCCCCTTCATATTCATGCACAGAAAACCCTGATGGTGGAAAAAATCGGAACGACAAGAAAATTCTATTACCATATAGGGGATTATATGAAACTCAGGGTTTCCGACCGGGATACCCTGCTCAAAGGAAAACTATGGGATATTGGCGATACCGTCATCTCTGTCTCTGAACTAAGACCTTTCGACGTAAAACTGAAGGATATCGGTTCCATCTACAAACGGTATACTTTTCCCAGAAAACTCAGCGCCTATCTGGCTGCTTTCGGAGTGGGAATATTTGCCGTTATGGTGACCAATCACCTGATAAACAATGAACAGGTGTTTACACCGGATATGTTGATCATCTCCGGATCATTTTTGGGCGCTAGCCTGATTTCCTTTTCCCTGTCACAGAAACGTTGTAAGATCGGATACCGATGGAAAATAAAGGCTTTGAATATCGACCTTTATTAATTTAATCTATTCTGGCAATCAATTCTTTGATGATTTTCGTCATGGTCGGTTCTGTTGCACTGGCGGCATCGATCACATGCTTATGCGAAATCTCGACAATCTTCCCTGGGACTCCCAGATCGGATATCACCGAAATGGCAAAGCATTTCAATCCCATGTGACGGGCTGCGATCACTTCAGGTACAGTTGACATTCCTACAGCATCTGCCCCGATGATGCGTATATATCGGTATTCAGCGGGGGTTTCAAATGTAGGGCCGGAAACGGCTGCATATACACCCCTTTGAAGCTTGATTTTAGCTTCATTTGCAATGTTTAAAGCCTGGTTGATAAGCTCCTTGTCATACGCTTCACCCATATCTGGAAAACGGGTTCCTATTTCATCTTCATTCTTCCCGATCAGGGGATTGTCTTTCATCAGATTAATATGATCATCGATCAACATGATATCTCCCACTTCAAATTCCGGATTGACCCCTCCGCTGGCATTTGAAAGAATCAGCAGCTTAATTCCCAGGAACTTCATGACACGGATAGGGAAGGCAATTTCCTGCATGGAATAGCCTTCATAGTAATGAATCCTGCCCTGCATGGCCATAATATTTCGTCCACTCATTCTCCCGAAGATCATTTGTCCGCTATGCCCGGCAACCGTCGAATGCTGAAAATTGGGAATGGATGCATAAGGGATCTTCTCATGGATTTCAATTTCACTGACCAGCTTCCCTAAACCCGTTCCTAAAATAATCCCGATTTCCGGTTTATGTTTAACCCTCGTCTCAAGAAAGGCTATGGTTTCTTTGATTTTGTTCAACATAATTTAAAATATAATGATTAAAAACATTTTTATCTTCTTTGTGGAATTCTACCTCAACAGAAAGGTAAAATAACGGAAGGTTTTTGAAGAAATTACTCAGAAGGGGTGTTTTTAAACGCATGACATCTTTTTCAGTGGTCATGATGACTTTTTGTTTAGTTAAGATACCCTGATACCGGCTACGCATGAGCTCGACATCTTTTTCCTCAAACAGGTAATGATCCGGAAATTTCATAACGATCAGTTCACTGCAGTACCTTTGAAGATGTTCGCGCAGGGGATCATCATACGCAATACCGGTGATTAGTAGGATCACCTTTGTTTTTTGTGGATAGGTGAGTTGCGGGTCGAATACTGGTATGGGGTCTCCGTATTTCAAATAGGAAAAAAGAACCACCTGATGTTTGCCGGGATGAAGGTCTTCGAGAATTCTTCTGCGTGTAATGGGTGAAAATATTTTAGGGGTTTTCGTGACGAGGATCAAATCTGCCCTTTTGGCCCCGCAACGAAACTCCCTCAGCGTCCCTGTCGGTAACATTTGATCTTCTGTATAAAGATGATGATAATCTGTCAGAAGTATGGATAATCCCGGTTTGACATAGCGGTGCTGAAAGGCATCGTCTAAGATCAGCAGATCCAGGTTGGGATAATGTTGCAACAGGGCTTGTATCCCGTGTTTCCTTTTTTCGTCCACGGCCACTTTGATGTTGTCAAACTTCCTTGCATACTGCAGGGGTTCATCCCCAACGAATTTTGCCTGTGAACGCTTAGAAACCATGAGAAAACCCTTGGTCTTCCTCCCATAGCCTCTGCTCAGGATGCCAATGAAAAATGTGGGAGATAATAGCTTGACGAGATATTCTGTGTGAGGGGTCTTGCCTGTCCCTCCACAGGAAAGATTCCCGATTCCGATCACGGGAAGAGAAAATTCCAAGGATGAAAACATCCGGATATCAAATAACAGATTCCGGAAAAACATGATTAAACCATACAATAAAGAAACGGGATATAAAAGGAGCCGTATTAAATGCATGTTGTTAATATATCTTTCTTGCCTGGTTGGCCTCCTGGCAAAGATACTTAACATTTTTTATCATTTCTCCAATTCCGATATCTAGTTTGCTGGTTTTCAAAATATAATCAGTAGCCCCTGCTTCAAGCAACCTGATGGCTAGGGTGGAATCATCGCGGGAGGAGAAGAAAATGATCCGGGTTTCAGGAGCTTTTTCGATGGTTTTCTCCATCAGTTCGAAACCATCCATATCACCAATATCAAAATCTGAAATCAGAAAGTCAGAAAAAATATTTTTTTGGAGACGGGATAAATATTCTTCACCGGATCTGAAAACCTGAACACTTAAAAATCTATTTATATTCAAATGATACTTTATGAGGCTGCTGTGAATGGGATTTCGGTCAATGACAAAGATGACCGGACATTTTGCGTTTTCCATAGAAATAGAAGATGAATATTTCAAAATTCAAATTTTGACCTTTTTTAGATACATTATTCATATGTTTTTCAGACTTTTTAAACAACTTACTAACAGTGTCGGGGCGTGTATTGACGGGAATTGTTTACCTTTGAGCTCAGATGAAAAACATCAGCATGAAGGTAAATGAAATATGCAGTTACCTTGAAACCATTGCTCCGCTCAGTTATCAGGAATCCTATGATAATTCAGGACTGATTCTGGGTCATCCGGACAATCTGGTCAGCAAGGTCCTGCTTTGTCTTGACCTTACCAGAGAAGTGATGGAGGAAGCCATTGCCAGAGACTGTAACCTCATCATTTCGCATCACCCGCTTATTTTCAAAGGGGTAACTAAAATTCTGACCGGAGATCCGCATGCTGATATCCTTACCTCAGCCATCAAAAACGATATTTCAGTTTATGCCATCCATACCAATCTTGATAACAGCCTTGAAGGGATCAACGGAATGCTGATGAAAAAAATCGGTATTTCATCTTTTAGGGTTTTGTCTCCAAAACCGGGTTTATTGGCTAAACTGGCCACTTTTTGTCCTTCAGCCCATGCAGATCGGGTGAGAACAGCCCTTTTCCAGGCCGGGGCCGGGCATATCGGGAATTATGACCAGTGTAGTTTCAATGTCGCCGGCAAGGGGTCGTTCCGCGCATCCGAAAAGGCCAATCCTTTCGTCGGAGAAAAAAATCAACTTCATTATGAAGATGAGATCAAACTTGAGGTGATTTTTCCGCTACACCTGCAAAAAACAGTGGTAAATACTTTACTGAATAATCATCCATATGAGGAAGTGGCCTATGATATTTACGCATTGCAGAATAATTTTGAGAAAGTTGGCGCCGGAGCCGTGGGTGACCTTCCCGATGATATGTCAGAGGACAGTTTTTTTAAGAAGATAAAAGAAATTTTTCAAATTCCCTTCATCCGTCATACAAGATTCCGTGGGCAGCCGGTCAAGCGGATAGCCATTTGCAGCGGCTCAGGTAGTTTTTTAATGCAGGAGGTCAGGCTTGCCGGGGCGGATGTCTTTTTATCCGGAGATTTAAAATATCACGATTTCTTTTTACCCGATGATCGGTTTATTCTGGCCGATATCGGACATTATGAGAGCGAACAGTGGGTGAAAGAATGGCTTTATGCTGTACTTATTGAAAAATTTCCTAATTTTGCAGTCCTTATTTCAGAAATTAATACCAACCCCGTAAATTACTTCTAAAACAGCATTTATGGCCAAATCAACGAGTAAACCTGTCGCCACTTCCAAACCTTCAAAATTGGCTAAAAAACCGGATGAAAAAAGTCCAGTTACTAAGAAAGAAGCAGTTAATAAAGATGAAAAAACTGAAAAAGCGAAGTCAGTGAAAGTGGATGCCAAATCAACCCGTAAGACCAAGCCTGAAGTGGAAGAAGACAAGGGAGAAGTCACGATTGAAAAAAGACTCATTGCCCTCTACAGCCTTCAGCAGATTGATTCACAAATTGATAAAATCCGGATTATCCGGGGTGAACTGCCCCTGGAGGTTCAGGATTTGGAGGATGAAATTGCCGGCTTGGAAACGCGAATCGATAATTATATTCAGGAAACAATGGGGCACGAAAAATCCATTGCCGACAAAAAGAATGTAATCAAGGATTGTCATGTGCTGATTAAAAAATATGAAGATCAACAAATGAATGTTCGCAATAACCGTGAATATGATTCATTGACCAAAGAAATTGAATTCCAAAATCTCGAAATCCAACTGGCGGAAAAAAGAATCAGGGAATTCCAGTCAGGACTTGATGCCAAAACAGCTGAAATAGAGCAATACCAAAAGTTACTTCAGGACAGAAAGAATGACCTCGAAGTTAAAAAGAATGAGCTGGACGATATCATTGCCGAGACTGAAAAGGAAGAGTCTGATCTGATCACCCGTTCTGAAGAAAACAGAAGATATATTGAGGAACGTCTTTTGACCGCCTACACCCGTATCCGGAGAAATGCCCGTAACGGCCTGGCAGTGGTTCAGATTGAACGCGATGCCTGCGGTGGTTGCTTTAATAAAATCCCCCCACAGCATCAGCTTGATATCCGAATGCATAAAAAGATCATTGTGTGTGAATACTGCGGAAGAATTCTGGTTGACGAAGGTATCGTCAACCTCATGAATTGATGTTTCCTTTAGAAAATATCAGAAAGGCAACACATTGGAGGCCCTGTATAGCCTTGGTTGCCTTTCTTTTTTTATGTCTTTTTTCCCAGGCTCAGTATGCGCTGAATGATCGTTGTTTCAACGCCTACCGCCAAATCATGCTGCTTCGTTTTCAGGATGCCAGATCACTGATCGAACTTGAAAAATCAGAACATCCTGGCAATACTTTTTCTGTTTACCTTGAAAATTACATCGATTTTTTAACCTTGTTTATTGGGGAGGAAAAAGGCATTTATGAAAAGCAGAAAAGTTTTTTTCACAGCAGGATTAAAAAACTTGAACAGGGTGATCCGAATTCACCTTTATTCCTGTTTACCCAAGCCGAAGTCAATCTTCAATGGGCTTTGGGTGGTTTAAAATTTGAGGAATACACCTCATCAGCACTAAAAATCAGAAAAGCATATCAGCTCTTTTCAGAGAATCAAAGGATTTTTCCGGATTTTCTTCCCAATCGTCTTGGGTTGGGAATCATTCATATCATGGCCGGACTGATCCCTGAAAATTTCCGATGGGTCGCCAGACTGGCCGGGGTGGATGGTTCTGTGGAAAATGGATTATCCGAATTGCAACAGATGGTATCCTATAAAGGAGATGACAGGATTTTCAGGATGTTCAGGCATCAGGCTGGATTCTATCTTTCCATTGCCACGACCAGCCTCTCAAAAGATAAATCCACTGCCTTGAGAACGGTACTGAATATGGAGGATAATCTGAGTGCTGACAGCCTTGAGGGGAGCCCATTATTTACTTTTGTCCGTGTGAATATTTTAATGAAAAATGGAAAAAATGATGAAGCCCGGCAGGTTCTCGAATCAAGGACTGTGGATCCCCATGCCCTTCCTTTTAATTACCTGGATTACCTTGACGGACTTACCCGGCTTCGCAAGCTTGACCTGACAGCGGGTATTTGTTTTCAAAAATACCTCACATCGTTCAAGGGGATAAATTATATCAAATCGGCATATCAGAAGCTGGCCTGGATTAGTTGGCTAAAGGGAGATTCCACCGCTTGTCTAAAGTATTATGAAAGGGTGAAAAGAGTTGGAAATACCATCGTGGATGAAGATAAACAAGCCCTCTATGAGGCTGAAAAAGGCATTTTTCCGAATAAAGTATTATTGAAAGCCCGGCTCCTTTTTGACGGAGGGTATTATGATCATGCCCTGAATGACCTGCTTGGTACACCGCTTAAAACCTATATAAATTCTAAGAAAGATTTCATTGAATATGGATATCGGCTGGCCCGGGTCTATCATGAACGCGGAAATACCGACAAAGCCCTGTATCATTACCGTCAAACCACGGAATTGGGAAAAAACGAAGCTTTTTATTTTGCCGCCGCTGCATCTTTTCAGATGGGTTTGATTTATGAAGACAGGCGGGAATATAAAAAGGCCGATAGTGTTTACCGGCTGTGTATTTCGATGCAAAACACCGAATATAAAACCAGCCTTAACCAAAAGGCTAAAGCTGGTCTGAACAGGCTCAAAAAGATGACTTACTAAAATCGTATCCCGATAGTTGTTGAGATGGTATTTGTTACCAAGGTATTCCTTGATGGTTCTACCATGCTTGCATCATATAGAAAATAGTTTTCCTTCATCTTGGTCCAGGTATACGTCAGGTCAGCGAAAAACAGTTTCCCCCTGTAGCCTATTCCTCCGGATGCCTGATAGCGTTCACTGTTGTTAATCCCGGAACGGTAAGGATTGCTGTAATAACCAAAACCTCCGCGTAACCGGAAATTTTGAATCCTCCATTCCGTCCCGACACGGACATTACCCCAGGACTTGTAAGTGTCTTTAATCTCATTATTTTCTGTCCGGTAATCGTAATCGTTGGAATTAAACCTGGCCTGACCGTAATCAACATATTCATAATCAGCGCTGATTAAGCCATAAGGTCCAAGAATGAAAGCTAAACTGCCGATGGCACGGAAAGGAGTCGTCAGCCTGTAGTTGAAATTTCCGATTGGAGAGTTAGCTACAGCATCCCATTGACTGGTGGTGAAATTGGATTCCATGCTGCTGTACCATTCATCCCGCATATTCGAGTACCAGGTTGGGGTGTGTACGCTGACTCCGACCCTGACCCAATCCACAGGACGATAGATGAGTCCGATCTTTAAATTTACACCGGTTCCCGTGGTTTGGAGGTGATATCGATAATTTAGGAAGTTAAATTCCGGAATGGTATCTGCATAATCCTGCTCACGGTAGAGGCTGCTTTCAAAATAGCGGAGAAAGGGAATTCCAACAGTAAAGCCGAAATAAAGCTTGTCCATAAGATTTCCTCCGAAAGCAATATTCATTTCATTGATAGATCCCCAACTATTTATCTGTTTACTTTGTAACACGCCTCCATACTGAGCATCACACCAATACGTGCTGCCAGCCGAGTCCCAGTTTACAAGGTTGGTTCCATAGGCCAAACCATAATCAAAGGGATAATCAAGGGTTACATTGTTTGGTGGTTCCTGCACAGCATTCAGCTCATTGACATAGCTTTGCATCATGGAACTATTGGGATTCACACCTGCAATATAGATCCGGTTATTAAAATCATTTTGGCGGTTGACCCCAAAACCAATATTAAAATTTTTCAACACATTTCCGGAATTTTTAATACCTGGGTTAATTGAAAAGATAAAGCCCATATTTCCCATGGCAAAATTGACTTTATAATCAGTGGATTGATCTCCATAGAAATCTGTTTTCGTGTAGTTTATGGTTGGGGATAAGGTTATACTAAGTTCAGAGCTCTTATAAAAACCTATCCCTGCAGGATTGGTGGCCAGGGAAGAAAAATCCGCACCAACGGCCCCGTAAGCTCCGCTTAGTCCCTGGAAGCGTGCTGTTCCCCCGTAATAGATCCTGGAGAATCTAAGGGCATCCTGTGCAGTCTGGCTAAATATGACGGGGGTCAGGAGTATTACCAGAAAACTTGTGATGAATAGTTTTTTCATAGCGATATGATTTTTTACGGTATGTTATCTATGTCTTCCGCCTCCCGATGAAGGTGATGAACTTCCGCCACCTGACCTGGAGGGTGCGGAATAACTTCCGCCACTAGATCTGGAGGGTGCAGAGTAAGTGCCGCTGCCGCTTGATCTTGATGGAGTGGAATAACTGCGTTCTGAGGTACGGGCAGGGGTCGAAGAAGGGGTATAGGTCCTGGTGGAATTACCCGGAGAGCTTATTTGATTTTTATTTGACCTTATCTGGGTACCGGGTGCTGCAACACGACGTTGTTCATTGCTTCTGGAGGGTGTATAATTTCTTGTTTCAGTAGAAGTTCTGTTGCTGGTTGATACACCGGGGTTCTGGGAACGGGGATTGATGTATTCCTGGCTTGACTTTGGCTGGCGGTAAGCCGGGGAGGAATAACTCTGAGTGGGGGTAGTCCGTTGTGACTGGCTAGATACTTCAGGCCGGGTGTATCTAGGAGAAGGTTGTTCTTTTTGTCTCTGATTCTGGGTGGATGAACGTTCCATGGCTGTTTGCCTTTCGGCAGAAGGTTTTGCATAGCGATATTTCTCCTGATTAACCGGCAAACGGTTTGAAGCCGGTTGTGTTTGTGTAACATTGCGGGTGCTGCTAGGATCCAGCGTCGAACGGGTATTTCTTTCAGGTGTTATGGTTCTTTCATTTCTGGTCATATCATGAACACCCGTGGAGTTTGTGGTTCTCATGCTCCTGTCTGAACGGGTTCCGGCATCTGAGGCAAGGGCCGTTCTCGGACCGTAATAATAGTTGTTGTAGGCATAATCATAATACGGAGGATAGCCGTAATAACCGTCCCAATAACCGTTCCAGTAGCCATTCCAGTATCCGTTCCAATATCCGTATCCTCCCCAGTATGGCCATGAATAATATGGGTATCCCCATCCCCAGTACCATGGATCGTATCCCCATCCCCATCCCCATCCGAAGGAAAAGGATGGTCCGTACCAGCTGTCCCAGGTATTCCCTGCCCCAACATAGATATTCACATTGGGTTCCTGCTCGATATAAATGGTCGTATCATGACCGGATGAAGAAGCATAGGCTTCATCATAATAACTCTTTTTGCTGTCTGTTGAGCTGAATCTCTTAATCCTTGCCGAATAGGCATAATCATTATAATCGTCAGCCCATGCAGCAGTACCTGATTTTACCGTGGATGAACTGTCGGGGGAGGCAATGATGCGGGGATTTTCGGAGCTGATCTGTTGAGCTTCGGGGGCAGATTTTATTTTTTTTGATGAAGTATAATAAACGTCATCATTGTTACTGGATGAAATCTGCTGGGAGCTTTTACAGGCAGTAATCATCAAACTGACAATTGCGATGAGGATGGTTGCTTTTTTCATGGCTTAATCTCCTTTCGGTATATTTTATTACTTTTGTGTATTCAAATAATAGGACTCTTTTACAACAAATTTCGTACCAAAAAAACATTATGGCTAAAGATTTTCCCACACGGGCTGAAAATTATTCTCAATGGTACAATGATTTGGTTATTAAAGCCGATCTCGCTGAGAATTCCGCAGTCAGGGGATGTATGGTGATAAAACCCTATGGCTATGCTATCTGGGAAAAGATTCAGGCCATCCTCGATAAAAAGTTCAAAGATACCGGTCATTCGAACGCCTATTTCCCGATTTTTATTCCGAAGTCTTTTTTTAGTAAAGAAGCCAGCCATGTGGAAGGTTTTGCCAAGGAATGTGCCGTTGTAACGCATTACAGACTGAAGAATTCTCCTGACGGCAAGGGTATTATTGTAGATGAGGAAGCAAAACTGGAGGAAGAGCTGATCGTCCGTCCAACATCAGAAACCATTATCTGGGACACTTATAGAAACTGGATTCAATCTTATCGTGATCTTCCTGTTTTAATCAACCAATGGGCCAATGTTGTGAGATGGGAAATGCGTACCCGATTGTTTCTCCGCACCGCAGAGTTTCTTTGGCAGGAAGGGCATACTGCTCATGCCACGATGGAAGAAGCACTTAAAGAAGCTGAGACCATGCTCGGGGTGTACACAGATTTTGCTGAAAACTATATGGCTCTTCCCGTATTAAAAGGGACCAAGTCTGTCGGAGAACGGTTTGCAGGTGCCGTGGAAACCTATGCCATTGAAGCCCTGATGCAGGATGGAAAAGCATTGCAAACCGGGACATCTCATTTTCTCGGTCAGAATTTTGCCCGGGCTTTTGATGTTAAATTTTTGAACAGGGAAAATCAGCTTGATTACGTCTGGGCAACTTCCTGGGGTGTTTCTACCCGTCTGATGGGAGCTTTGATCATGGCGCATTCAGATGATCACGGGCTTGTACTGCCTCCCCGCCTGGCGCCGATCCAGGTGGTCATCGTCCCGGTTTTTAAAAATGCTGATCAGTTATCTCTCATCTCACAAAAAGTCATTCCGATTAAAGAATCCCTGGAGTCAAAGGGAGTGTCAGTGAAGTTTGATAACCGCGACACCCATAAACCGGGATGGAAATTTTCAGAGTATGAATTTCGGGGGGTTCCTTTAAGAATTACCATCGGCCTCAGGGACATTGAGCAGGGTACTGTGGAGATCGCGAGGCGTGATACCCTTGAGAAAGATGTACTTCAAATGAAGGATATTGAAAATAAGGTCATTCACCTTTTGGATCAGATTCAGAAAAACCTTTATGATCGCGCTTTGTCTTTCCGTGAGAATAATACATACAGGGTGGATACCTGGGAGGAATTCAAAACAGTAATCGAAACCAAAGGGGGATTTATTTATGCCCATTGGGACGGTACTCAGGAGACAGAAGAAAAAATTAAGGAAGAGACCAAGGCTACCATCCGGGTGATCCCGCTGAATAATCCCGGAGAGACAGGAAAATGTGTTTATTCCGGTAAACCTTCAGGCCAGCGGGTGGTTTTTGCAAGGGCGTATTAGTATTAAAACGGAATTACCTGCCCGGAACCATGAATATGTGTCATCACGGTATCGGGTTCTCCCCGGTAATAAATATTTCCGACAGAACCGATGGTAGCGTCAAGGTAACGGGTCGCATTCACCCAGCATTCATTTAAGCCGTAATTCTTAATAAAAGTATAACCTGTATTCAGATCCTTGCATTGAAAGGACCCAAAATCGCCGGCATAGATGGAGTTGATTTTACAGAGTCCGCGCAGGATAAAATTGGCTGTTCCCATGTGCTGAAGGAAAAATCCTTCCTGAATATTTAATTGAATATCTATGGTTCCGCAACCACCCCATGCATCAACCATAAAGATATCAGAAGAAATTGCATTGGTGGAAGTAAGATCCCCTGAAGATTGATAAATTACCTTCCATAGGTTTTTCACGGAAACATGAACATTAATCGGGTTGTTATAACTCCTGAGCCAGTTGCATGAATTCTGGTTCCCGATAATCAAAAGGTGGTTTTTTACATCTGTTGTAATGCCTTGTATGATTTTTTCTCCGGCTTCTACCACGACTTTATTGACTGAATCCTGGGTCAGGATCAGATTGACATTATCGTTCATGCTGATGCTGTCGAAATCTCCTACCTGGCGCTCCTGTAGAATGATTTTTCCCGTATTACTCACACACACTCCTCCATCCTTATTACAGGATGGAAAAACAAGTAACAGTAAAAGCAGGCCAGGGATGCTAAAACCCAGGAATGACCTTAATTTATTTAACGGTTTTCTTTCCATATAATACATCCAGATTGTAACCCAGTCCCCAACCGATATAATCTGCTCTCCCCCAATGAACTTTAAGCATGATGTTAGCATAAAAATGTTTGGTAAAATTATATTGTACCCCGATTTTTTCATAGAAGGGCCCATTAGTTTTTTCCATACCGCCGAGATAATATCCCAGGTTCAGGATAAAACCAAGACGCGACATCATCAGTTCATAAGCCACATTAATGCCGGGCCTCAGAATTTTCAGCTTATTTTCAACAACTTCTCCTCGCATTTCCAGTAACTTGATATGGGAATTATCATAAGAAAGATCAAGTCCGAACCCGACTTTACTTTTCCTGGAAATGGGGAAAAGCGTATTTTGATAAATATGGTAAACCAAAAAGTTTTCTCCGACCAGGGCTTGCATGTTTTTCCATCCCACAGAGACTCCGAAATACAATTCCATGGTTTTTCTTACAATGGCTTCATAAGGCTCAACAGGTGCGTAAAAACGATCGCCCAGTTCCCTGTTTTCTTTGAAAGGGCGGTAAGCCATGCCGATGTTCAGAAATGGGGCATTGATGCCGTAGTTTGGTAATTTCAAGGAACCGTTGGAAAAATGTTGCAAACTGATTCCTGCACTCATGGTCAGTGCATAAGTTATTTTATATCTGGCTTCCAGCATGAGATTGACCGCAGCATTAAAATGGGAGCCGATCGCCAGGTTCTTATAGTTTTCAAGCCGGTCGAATTTTTTGGTCAGGTAACCCAATCCCAAAGCAAACCTGAAGCCGAAAGTAAACTTTTTGTACTTGTATAAAGGGAAATTGATAAAGGGCATAAGGGCATAAGCTTGTCCCAGCATGGGATGGTAACCAAGTCCCGAATAAAACATGGTGATTCCGATAATCGGGTAATTGAAAGCTCTTTCCCATTTATGTTTCCCATAGGTAAGCTGCTGTATGCTCAGTTCAAAGGCAGGAAAATGAGCATTAAAAATCTCCAGTTCCAGATGATGGGCATAAAGGAAGCCATAATGAAATTTTGTTTCAATTAAAAGGTTTGAGTAGAACAGCTTGTGTTCGAACTGCCCCATTACATTAAAGGACATGAGCGAGAGCAGCAACACTAAGCCAAGGATATGCAATTTTTTCCGGTTTTCAGATAGGGTCTTCAAAGCAAAGGGTTTCCGTTCACAAATTTATTATGAAATAGCCATAATGCTTACATTTGCCAAAAAATTACTGGATGGAAGAAAGTGCGGCATTGTTTCAGAAATTACTTCAGATCATGGATGAACTCAGGTTGAAATGCCCCTGGGATAAAAAACAAACGCTGGAAAGCCTTCGATATTTGACCATCGAAGAAACTTATGAGCTTTCGGATGCCATTCTTGGGAGGAATATGGATGACATCAAGAAGGAACTGGGAGATCTGATGCTTCATCTGGTCTTTTATTCAAGGATTGCTGCTGAAACCCAAGCCTTTGATATCAAGGATGTACTGAACAGTATCATAGAGAAATTAATTAACCGTCATCCCCATATTTTCGGGAATGTTCAGGCCACCACAGCCAAGGAGGTTCATGATAACTGGGAAAAGATCAAGTTGCTTGAAAAGGGCAATAAATCAGTGCTCTCCGGTGTCCCTGCTTCCCTCCCGGCCATGGTTAAAGCCTATCGGATCCAGGAAAAAGCCAGCGGCGTGGGCTTTGACTGGGATAAGCCGGAACAGGTCTGGGAAAAGGTCATGGAAGAATTGAGTGAACTTAAAGAAGCAGTAGATGGCAAATCAGAACACCAGCACATTGAACTTGAACTGGGTGATCTGCTGTTTGCGATTATCAATTATGCCCGCTTCATAGAAGTCAATCCTGAAGATGCACTGGAACGTACAAACCGGAAATTCATCAAAAGATTCCAGCATCTTGAAGACCAGGCTAAAGCCATCGGTAAATCCATCCATGAGATGGATTTAGCCGAGATGGATATTTACTGGAATGAAGCGAAAAAGAAAGAATAAAACTCAATGTTTACTGAGGTAGTCTGCCACCCCATCGGCGGTGGCCTTCATGCCTTCCTGGCCTTTGTGCCAGTTAGCCGGACAAACTTCCCCGTTGTCTTCGAAAAATTGGAGTGCATCAACCATACGGAGTGTTTCTTCGACACTTCTTCCCAGGGGTAGGTCGTTGACGACCTGATGGCGGACGATACCCTGCTTATCGATCAGGAATAATCCGCGGTAGGCTACTGCTCCGCCTTCAAATTCCATGCTTCCATCTTCATTGTAAAGGTATTCTCCGGCCAGGACATCGTAGTTTGCCGAGATTGTTTTCGAAAGATCAGAAACGATAGGATATTTTACCCCTTTGATCCCTCCTTTATTGCGTTCCGTATTTAACCATGCCCAATGGGAAAATTTTGAATCGATGGAACAACCTACCACGGCCACATTTCGTTTTTCAAATTCTTCTATTTTATCCTGAAAAGCAATGAGTTCCGTAGGGCAAACAAAGGTAAAATCCAGGGGATAAAAGAAAAAGACCACATGTTTTTTTCCGATATACTGAGAGAGGGAAAATTTTTCAACGAATTCCCCGCCGTTTACAACGGCTTCTGCTTCAAAAGCAGGCGCTTTTTTTCCAACTAAAACTGACATAATGTTATAATTTTAAATGAATACAATCTTTTTTTGCAAAGATAAGTATTATTTAGAAACAGTATGAATAAAATTTATTTTATATCGATGAAATTGAACATAAGCTGCTCGTTTTTCTGGAAATCGAAAAGGGTCAGTTTCCTGATCTCATAGTAACTTCTCCAGAACATGAGAAGTGCATCGTAATATGCTTTTTCAGCACTGTCCGTTTCGATCTGGGCGTTGTTCAGGTCAAGGATGCTGTTAATTTTCCCGATCAGGTATCTTCCCTTTGTGACCTCAAAGCTTTTTTTCGCTACTGTATCGGCTTTAGCGGCAATTTTCAACTGGTTTTGCTGCATGTTGAATTGCAGCACTTTCAGGTAAACGTTTCGTTTAAAGTCAATGATTTCTTGTTCCACTGAATTCTTGACAATCTCTTCCTGTGACTGAGCCATTTTTATTTTCCCTCTGGCCACGCCCCAATCAAGGATAGGGATGTTCAGACCCAGGGAGACCTGGCGTTGGTCGAGCGGGTTATAGTAGGCATCAGGCACTGTCATTCCGGTTTGGGTAAGTCCGACTACGGCATTAAATTCGGCATCGAATCTTCCTTCCAGTCGTGCCCGGTTAACGTCTCTTGCCGCTTCAAGTAGTCTTTTATTGAAATCCATGGATGTGGCTGAATTTTTATAGGCCAGTTCCACAGCATTCAGGGGATCGATTTTAAAAAAGTTGATGTCGGAAGGGGGGATAAGTTCGATTCTCACTTCATCTTTGATCCGGAGATAGGATTTAAAACGGAACTGTGCATTATCCAGTGACAAGTCAGCATTTTCAACAGCGGCCTGAGCTTTGAGATAATTCAGTTCCAGTTGAAGCAGATCATTTTCAGCGATTTTTCCCAGTTGGTAGCGTCCTTTGGCAATATGAAAAAGCGTGTCATAATTATGCATATTGGTGAGGGCGATCTTTTTCTGAATTTGTGCTTCCAGCAGGTTGAAAAAGTAATTGGTGGTCGTGATGGCGATTTGTTCAATATCTTCAAGATACTTTTGTTTTGCCTGAAGGTATTTCAGGGGTTGAATTTTCCTGTTCCAGCGGTAGGGGTTATAAGCAAAGATTGGTTGTTTGAACCCGATATTGACCGGGGTGCTCATATAGGAAATCGGGTTGGTTGATTTAAAATTGTTAACTCCCTGTAACCCTGAGCTGAGATAGATCGTTCCTCCGGTAATGCCGATTTGCTGGGAAAGGGCAAGGTTGGCTGATGCACTCATATATTGCTGGCGGATGTAGCTTTGTGTCCCGTCGGAGTTGAGGTAGGGGGAGAGGCTTTGCTGTATATTGGGAAGGGTGGCACTCAGGTTCAGCATAGGCAGGTTGGAGGCCCGGTAGGAGCGGAATTCCCAGTAGCTTGACCGGAATTGCTGTTTGGAGTTAAACGCATCCGGGGATTGTTGTTTGGCAATCTCAATGGCATCTTCAAGTCTGAGCTGGCGTATGGTATTTTGTGCCATGATGACGGAAGAGGATACAAGAAATGAAAAAATTAACAACGGAGTCAGGGCTTTCATGGCATATCAGATTCAGCTTATTCGTATCTCAGTGATTCGACAGGGTTTTGTTGCGAGGCGCGTTGTGCCGGCATATAGCCGAAAATAATTCCGACCGAGGCTGAAACGCCAAAGGAGATTAAAATTGACATCAGGGAAACGATGGTCAGGATGCCTGTAATTTCCGTGATCATTTTGGATAAAATAAGTCCGAGAATGATTCCGATCAGTCCCCCGGTGATACTCAGCAGGGTAGCTTCGGAAAGGAACTGCGCCTTGATGTCTCTTTTCGTGGCGCCTATGGCCTGGCGTATTCCGATTTCTTTGATTCTTTCCATCACTGAGGCCAGCATGATGTTCATGATCCCTATCCCGCCCACCAGCAGGGAAATACTCGCGATGGCGCCCAGCACAATATTGAAAATGTCCTTGGTGCGTTGTTCCTGTTTGAGCAGGAGTTCCGGGACTTTGATTTCCACGTCTTCCACTCCGGAATGCCGGCGAAGGATCATTTTTTTCAGGATTTCGGTTGTGGGTCCGATTTGACTGCTTTCTTTCACCTGTACAACAATCTTATCGATCTGATTCTTTCCGAACTCGCTTTGCTGATCAACCCACATGGAACTCCAACCGTCGGAGTACATTGTTCCGCCTTTAAGTGAAGCGGAAGTGACAAGGGTACGGTCTTTCACCCTTCTGAGCAGGGTTTGTATGGGGGTATAAATGGAATTGTTATAATCGGAAATCCCTAAGTTATCAATGCTTCCCTGGCTAACTTCCCTTTTCTTCAGCACACCGGTAACACGGAACCAAATCTGTCCGCATTTGATCTCTTTGCCGATGGGGTTTTCCGTCGAGAAAAATTTTGATTTGATGGTCGGGCCAATGATGCAGACTGCTTTTCCTTCCCGCAGTTGTTCCATGTTAAACATTTCTCCTTCCTCAATATCGAGGTTGAAGATCGAGAAAAAGTCAGGGGTTACCCCGGTCAGTTTTGTACTTGTTTTCACAGCATCTTTCACTACATCGGTTTCATAGATGATTTCCGGGCTTACGGTTTGAACGGTGGGGATGACCAATTTAATACTTTCAGCATCTTTCAGACTCAAGCCAGGAGAATACTTGCCTTTATTTTTTTCATTGTTTTGGTTTTCCTGCTGGCTTTCCTGATTATTGTCCTGATTTGATCGGGATTTACTTTTTTCCTGTTTGGGTGTAATAATGATATTGTTGACGCCCACCAGTTTCATCTGGTCGATGATTTCCTTTTTTGCCCCGTTCCCGATTGCCATCATGGTAATGACAGCTGCTACTCCAAAGATAATTCCCAACATGGTAAGCACGGATCTTATTTTATTCAGAAAAACAGCTTCCAGGGCGATGCTGAAAATATATTTATAACGTTCTAACAAAGGTTTATTTTTTTTTGTTTTTGGAGGGTAAGGGTTTTGCCTGATATTTCCGGAGGATTTTTTCATCCAGTGGAGTCAGTTTGATTTTGTCGGCTTTTTCAGGGGGGACGAGCAATACTTCATCCTGATCAAGTAATCCTTCCCGGATAATGATTTCATTATCATTGCTGGATCCGACGATGACCTGTTGTCGTGTGACTGATCCTCCGTCTTTTTTATAAACATAGGTCACGCTATCGGTATTGAAGATGGCTTCTATGGGGATAAAGAGTACACTGTCGATGACATTGGTCAGAATGGTGTTTTTTGTCGTCATGGCAGGCCGGAGGATGGAATCGAATTCATTGACCACAATTCTGACCTCATAGACTTTGGCATTGGTGTTCTGAAGTTGTTCTCCGATATTGGCCACTTCAACGACTTTTCCGGTAAATTTTTTCTCCGGGAAAGCATCGATTCCGATCATAACCTGCTGACCGGTTTTAATTTTACTGATATCGATCTCGTTGATATAAGTTTTGGAAATCATTTCAGAGAGGTCGGGTAGTTCAGCCACGACATTATCCCAGGCATTGACGGTTGCCCCGATACCCATTTTACTGCCGTCCCAGTTTCTTTTATAGATCACCATTCCGGCTTTGGGTGCCTGAACAGTAAATTGCTTGAGGACGTCCATCATTTGTTCCAGTTTGCGCTTTGCCTGATTATAGGAAGCGGAGACCTCCTGCATATTGGCTACTGCTTTCTGGTAACGTAATTTGTAGTTTTTTTCAGCCTGTTCAAAAGCGCGTTGTGATTTTTCGAGGTCGATCTGAACCTGGCGGATGGTAGCGGGGGGTTCATAAACGGATTGTTCCAGGGTAATTTTTTTTTCTTCCAGCGCATATTGAAGGTTGATCAGTTCATCACGGGCGTTGCGAAGTTCGAGGGAAGTATCGAGTCGGGTTTTGGTCATCTGGGATTCCAGCTTTTCAAGATTGGTTTCCTCGTCTTTCATTTTATTCGAGATCTCTGTCCTGTCAAGGGTGGCCACGTATTGGCCCGAATCCACCACGGTTCCGTCGGCGATGATATCCTGAATTTTAACCTGCCAGATCTGGATTTGTCTTAAGCCCTGAGGCCCATAAATTTTTTCTGAACTTTTGGCGATCAGTTCTCCGGTAGTGGTCACTTCAATAGGGAAATTGCCCTTTTTGACCCTGGCGGTGATCTGTTGATTCTTATCTGTTTTTGAAAAGAAAAAATAGGCGATTACTGCCAGGATCAGAATTCCCGCAATAATCATCAGGGATTTTTTTCGCATCATAAAAAAGACTTATGGTATGAAAACGTATTAAATATCAATATTGGCGTAGCGTGCATTTTTCTCAATGAATTCCCTGCGTGGCGGGACATCGTCACCCATCAGCATGGAGAATATCCGGTCGGCTTCCGTACCGTTTTCAATGGTTACCTGACGTAAGGTCCGGAATTCTGGATTCATGGTGGTTAACCATAATTGCTCGGCATTCATTTCCCCAAGACCTTTGTATCGTTGAATGTGAACTCCGGTGTCTTTCCCTGAGCCGGCAAGTTCAGCCGTTAGCATGAGGCGTTCATCTTCCGACCAGCAATATTTCTGGGTATTCCCTTTTTTTATCAGATAAAGCGGCGGGGTAGCGATATAAACATGTCCGTTTTCAATCAGTTCTTTCATATACCGGAAGAAAAACGTCAGGATCAGGGTGGCAATGTGGCTTCCATCCACATCGGCATCCGTCATGATGATAATTTTATGATAACGGAGCTTATCGAGATTTAGTGCTTTGCTGTCATCTTCAGTACCGATAGAAACACCGAGGGCGGTGAAAATGTTCTTGATTTCTTCGCTATCGAAAATCTTATATTGCATAGCTTTTTCCACATTCAAAATTTTTCCCCTGAGGGGAAGGATAGCCTGGAATTTTCTGTCGCGTCCCTGTTTAGCTGTACCGCCTGCAGAGTCTCCCTCGACCAGATATATTTCGCATTGGGCCGGGTCATTTTCAGAGCAATCGGCCAGTTTCCCCGGTAGTCCGGAGCCGGAGAGGACATTTTTTCTTTGCACCAGTTCTCTGGCTTTCCGGGCAGCATGCCGGGCTGTAGCTGCAAGAATCACTTTATTGACAATGATTCTGGCTTCTTTCGGATTTTCTTCCAGGTAATTGGTGAGCATTTCACTGGTCAATTGATCCACCACACCCATGACCTCATTGTTCCCAAGCTTTGTTTTTGTTTGTCCTTCAAACTGAGGCTCCTGTACTTTGACGGAAATGATGGCAGTCAGTCCTTCGCGGAAGTCATCCCCGTTGATATCGAACTTAAGCTTCGCAAGCATACCCGTTTTGTCGGCATAACTTTTCAGGGTACGGGTCAGTGCACGACGGAATCCTGCCAGATGAGTACCCCCTTCATGGGTATTAATATTATTTACATAAGCATGGATATTCTCAGAAAAAGAGGTGTTGTATTGCATGGAGATCTCCAATGGTATATTGCTTCTTTCTCCTTCCATGGAAATCGGCTCGGGAATCAGCTTCTCCCGGTTGGCATCCAAGTAATTGATGAAATCGCGCAATCCGTTGATGGAGAGAAAAGTGTCGTTGATAAACTCGCCCTTATCATTCTTCTCCCTTTCATCGGTTATGGTCAGAGTAATTCCTTTATTTAGATAAGCAAGTTCCCTAAGGCGTGATGATAGAATTTCATAATCGTATTTCTCAACAATGAAAATGCTGTTATCCGGAAGGAAAGTAATATGCGTTCCGTTTTTATCTGTTTCACCGATGGTTTTTACGGCATAAACCGGCTTTCCGAATTCGTATTCCTGCTGGTAAATGGTGCCATTCCGGTGAATCACTACATTTAGATGTTTGGAGAGTGCATTCACAACAGATACTCCGACCCCGTGAAGTCCACCGGAGACCTTATAGCTGTCCTTGTCGAATTTCCCGCCTGCATGGAGTACGGTCATAACGACTTCAAGGGCTGATTTTTGTTCTTTTTCATGAAAATCGGTGGGTATTCCCCTGCCATTATCCCTTACGGTGATGGCGTTATTTTCATGAATTACGACTTCAATCCTGTTACAATAGCCTGCCAGCGCTTCATCAATGGAATTGTCCACAACTTCATAAACGAGGTGATGAAGACCTTTTACATTAACATCACCGATGTACATTGCCGGCCTTTTTCTGACCGCTTCCAGACCCTCTAAAACCTGTATGTTTTCTGCAGTGTAATTCTGGCTGGCAACTTCTTTTTCTATGTCTGTCATAATCAATCAATTATATTTAAGCATTAAGTTAACAAAGGTAGGAAAAAAATGGATGCACTGATCAAAGAAAACATCAGGAAAATCAAGGATTTTATTAACAAAATCCGGTTAAGAAATCAGGCGAATTTTTGAACAATAATGGCTGCAGCTTTCCCGTTTCCAAAACTGCTTTTTTGAGGGCTAGTGGGCAGGGGGGATGATACTGCCCTGAGGATCTCTTCATACCTGGTCGCCGTGATCATGTTCCAGTTATCGTGGAGGGTTTCTATCCATTCGGTTTCGGTACGCAGGGTGATGCATTGTTTTCCCAGGAAATAGGCTTCTTTTTGTAATCCTCCCGAGTCTGTCAGTACTTTGAGGGAATCCAGGATAAGTTTCAGCATTTCCAGGTATCCGACAGGAGGGATGATATGTACATTGCCGGGAATGATTCCGGTTTCATCCAGTTTCTTCTTTGTCCGGGGATGGATAGGTAGCAGTATTTCATCACCCAGCTGGCTGAATGCCCTGAAGATATTTTTCAGATGATCGGGGTTGTCGGTATTTTCAGCCCGGTGAATGGTAGCAAGGAGATATTTTTCAGGAACACCTTTAGTCATGTACTTTTCAGGGCATTTTTCTATTTTATCCCTGTAGAAAAGTATGGAATCGAGCATCACATCACCCGAGAAACATGAGATATCTGCTAAACCTTCTTTTTTAAGGTTATCCATAGCAGTTTGGGTGGGGACAAAGAGGAGGTTGGAAATGTGGTCGGTAGCGATACGGTTGATTTCTTCAGGCATGATTCGGTTGAAACTTCTTAAGCCTGCTTCAACATGGGCGACAGGAATATGAAGTTTGGCTGCAGCCAGGGCGCCGGAAAGGGTGGAATTGGTGTCACCGTAAACCAGTGTCAGGTCAGGGCTTTCCCTGACCAGCAATGTTTCAATTCCTTTCAGCATTTCTCCGGTTTGCACCGCATGACTGGCAGAGCCTATTTCCAGGTTGTAATCGGGAGTTGGGATTTCGAGTTCACGGAAGAAGATTTCGGACATATTTTCATCGTAATGCTGGCCGGTATGTACAAGGATTTCTTTGAGTCCTTGCGTATCCCGGATAAGCCTTGAAACGGTGGCAGCTTTGATAAACTGGGGTCGGGCTCCAACAATGGTAACGATTTTCATAAGCAGAAAAATAAAAACAACAGTTCCGTAAGCGGGATTCTGTTTTAATTTGTCATTTATCTGAACCTACTGTCACCAGCAGGCTTTAGCGACCTACCCTTCCCGGTTTCCCTTACGGTCATTCCCGCGAGCAGCAGGATTTTCAAAGAAAAGGAACCACAAGGATTCATATTTCAATGAAAACCGGGATATACTTGGTCTTTCAACCCATGAGGTTTACCCCTCCCGGTGGTTGCCCATCGGGATCGTGGTCTCTTACACCGCGTTTTCACCTTTTCCCCGGATTACCGGGGTAGTTATTTTCTGTGGCACTGGCTGTATCCCGTTTACACCGGGATCCTTCCCGTTAGGAAGCATGGTGCTCTGTGTTGTCCCGACTTTCCTCTACGCCTGAAGCGCAGCGACAAAACGAACTGTTGTTACAGCAAAAGTATAAAAAATCTTTGATTCTAACTACCTTTGCCGCCATGAAAGATCTGAGTTACGGCAATGAAGGAAAGCTGATCTTGAAATTTGCCATTCCCATGTTGCTCGGGAATGTATTTCAACAGATGTATCATGTGGTTGACAGTGTGGTGGTCGGGAAATTTATCGGTAAAACAGCACTGGCTGCAGTAGGCACCTCCTCTCCCATCATATTTTTACTTGTCTCTTTTGTCATAGGGATTACCATGGGTTTTACGATTGTGGTTTCTCAGTATTTCGGCGCCGGAGATATGATCAGGGTGAAAAAAGCAATCAATACCCTTTATATCTTTCTTTTTTATACTTCGATTTTGATCAGTATCCTTGGAATCATGCTGAGCGGTCCGATTTTCCGGATGATTGACCTGTCTCCTGAGATTTTTCCTCAGGCTGTATTGTTTTTAAATATATTTCTTTCCGGACTGGTGTTTTTATTTTTGTACAATGGAACAAGCGCCATACTTAGGGGTTTAGGGGATTCCAAGACCCCTGTATATTTTCTGATCGGTTCTATCGTTTTAAATATCATCCTTGATCTGATTTTCGTTCTGGTCTTTCACTGGGGAGTGGGCAGTGTTGCTGTTGCTACGATCATCTCAGAGGCCATGGCTTTTATTTTCCAGGTCATTTATCTGAACAGGTATCACAAGGTGGTGAAATTTTCTTTTCATGATCTGAAATTTGATCATGATATTTTTGTTAAAAGTATCCGTATCGGATTACCAACCGGGTTTCAGCAGACTTTCGTTGCCGCAGGGATGGTTGCTTTGTATTGGATTGTCAATCAATTCGGTGTGGATGCCAATGCCGCATACAGTGCGGCAGGAAGAATTGACAGTTTTGCATCCATGCCTGCCATGAGTTTTGCAGTGGCTTTGTCCACTTTTGTGGGACAGAATCTTGGCGCCAACCGTCCCGACAGGATCAAAGCCGGATTCAGGGCCACCCTGATCATGATTTCCGTACTCACGGTGGTGACATCCTGTATCATTGTATTTTTTGCCCGATTCCTGATGAAAATGTTCACCAACGATCCAGTAGTCATAGAAATTGGTCGGAGTTATCTCATGATCATTGGTTCCTTTTACATTTTTTTCTCCATTATGTTTATCATCAGCGGTGTCTTAAGAGGAGCAGGAGATACGCTGGTTCCGATGTTTTTCAGTCTGGTATCCCTATGGCTGTTAAGGATTCCCGTAGCCTATTTTCTTTCAAGAAATCCGGAAATCGGTGTTCACGGGATCTGGTGGTCCATCCCCATCGGATGGTTTTCGGGTATGTTGCTGAATTACCTGTATTATCTTTCTGGAAGGTGGAAGAAAAAAGCGGTGGTAAAATACAATGCCCAGGGTCAGCGGATAGAATGAACTCAGGACGAAATAACCTTCTTTAGTGCAAGCGATAAGCTTTCCGTAAGTTTTTCTCGGGAATATCTTTCTATGTTTTTACTATCCACCTCCAGATTTTCGGCTTTATATAAAGAATAGTAATGCAGGAGATGTTCTCGTATGCTTGCTGTATCATGAAATCCAGAAATTTTTCCTGCATGGGTTTCGTTGAGTATCATGGCGGCATCTCCATCAACGGGCCCGAGGGCCAATATTGGGCGGTGAGCGGCAAGGTATTCAAAAAATTTCCCGGTCAGGATCATCTTTGCATTTGGAGTGTCGTTGATAATCAATAGCAGCAATTGGGATTGCCGCTGGCATGTTAACACGGCATCATGAGTCAGATAATCGATTTTGTGCAGGTATTTTTCTAGGCCTTTTGTGCGCAGGGTCTCAGTGACGGAAATATCAACTTTTCCCACCAGCTTGATTTCAAGGTCCTGGGCGAATCCCGGGATTTCGTCAATGAATGACTTCAGGGTATCCCATAAGACAAATGGGTTTCTCGAACTGACCAGGGTGCCGATATGGGCAATGGAGAACTTACGGTCCAGGACCGGTTTTTCTGCCAGCATGTCTTCCTCATCATAACCATTGGTGATCACTTCATATTTTCTCTGACAGATGGTTCGCATATCGCTGGCCATGGTTTGACTGATCACTGTGACCAGGCTGGCTGTTTTCAATACTTTTGATTCCAGTTTACGGTGTTTTTTATCTGCCCATGCCATCAGCTTCAGATCCTTATAAAAATCGATATTGGTCCAGGGATCACGAAAATCGGCAAGCCAGGGGATTTTAAAGTGATGGGCTAAAGGCATGGCAATCAAATGCATGCTATGGGGAGGCCCGGTAGATACCAGGACATCGACAGGATGTGCTTTCAGATAGGAGGTAAGGTATTTGACAGAAGGTTTAATCCAGAATTTTCTGGCATCGGGAATAAAGAAATTTCCCCGTATCCAAACCGACAGCTTTTCAAGAAACGGATTTTTCTTCTTTTCCGATAGAAAAGCGGCATTGATTTTTTCTTCTTTTTTCTGACCCTGGAGTAACTTATAACTCGCATAGGGCTCCCAAATGGGTTGGCGGATGGTTTCGATGCCTTGCGGGATGTCTTTTTCCAGGGAGTGGTCTGTTTCGGGATATTCCGGATTGGACGGTGTGTAAATGACCGGTTCCCAGCCGAATTTTCCCAGGTATTTGACAAACTTAAGCCAGCGTTGAACGCCGGCTCCTCCGCTGGGGGGCCAGTAATAGGTGATGATCAGGACACGCTTCATGTCGTTTTTCGCCTTGCTTTCCTGAATCCCATAAAAGCCAGTATCAGGATCAGCAGAATGAGGACGATGGAGCTGATGAGGGCTATCGTCTCGCCCACAGCGTAAACCCTGGGCTCGAATTTAAAGACGACTTTGTGTTCTCCTGCAGGCAGAATCATGGCACGCAGGACATAATCTGCCCTGAAATGAGGGGTAGGTTGTCCATCAACATAAGCATTCCAGCCTTTCGGATAATAAATTTCGGAAAATACAGCCAGGGAGGTATTCTTTGACTTATAACTGTAAGTCAAAGTATTGGGAGCGTACTGATCCAGTCTGATAAAATCGAGGCTATCCCTGTGCGGTTGAAAGCCATTGATCAGACCGGCAAATTGTTGGTCAACAATGGCGAGTGAATCGGGTTTAAACCCGGTGAGCGCTTCAAGTTCTGCATCTGCATTGTCGACCAGTTTGTACCCACTGACAAACCATGCATTACCCAGCGCCTGAGGGTTGTACTGGGCCACAGGATTGCGGTTTTGATCAGGAATGATGATGTAGCGGGTATTGAGCATATTCAGGACCGCCATGTTGTTCCTGGAGATATGATGATCATAGAGTTCCTGATACCTCCTCAGTTTAGCGCCGTGATATCCCCCAATGGATTTATGAAAATAAGAAGTACCGGCATCCCGCATGGGATCACCTGTCAGATTCAGTACCCTGAAATCGGGGTCTTTATCCTCCAGGATCTGGTTGTCTGCCGCACTGGGTTCAAATGGATTGACCACCCTGGATTTGGAGGTAAAACTATCATTATTCACATAACGTTTATTCACCATATACATATCTGCGAGAATCAAAACGACCAGCGCAATCCAGGCATATTCCTTTTTTATTTTCCGGAAGATCAGCGCCCAGGTCAAGACGGCTCCAAGACAGATAAAAATGAAAGAACGCAGGGCATCCATTTTAACCAATCTCAGCCTTTCATCCCTGATGGCTTGCATCAGCCAGTCGGGAAACTGGTATTGTTTCTGGAAAGAAGCGTCTCCTGCCCCGGAGAAATCGAGGAATGCGCCTGGTAAAAGAATGAACAGCAGACAGATTCCCGCTACGATTCCAAAAGAAATTTTCAGGTATTTAAAAAGTGTTTTTGTTTCGGTTTGTCCATCCACAATGACTTTCAGGGCAAGTATGCCAAGCAAGGGCATGGTGAATTCCGCGATCACGAGGATCATGGAAACAGCCCTGAATTTATTATAACCCGGCAGGTAAGTGAGAAACAGATCCGTGAGCCCCATGAAGTTATGTCCCCACGACAGCAGTATCGACAACAGGGTAGCGCTCAGCAGCCACCATTTGACGGGTCCTTTCACAACCATCAAACCCAAGATGAAAAGAAAGAAGATGAGGGCGCCGACATATACCGGTCCGCTGGTAAAAGGCTGATCTCCCCAGTACAGGAAGGGTAACGACTGGCTGGTGAAAGACCGGATGGAATTTTCATCCAGGCCATTGGCTTTCATGGCCTCCGCGACTTTTGAATTTTTTCCAAATTTGGCGCTTGAAGATCCACCGTAAAAATCAGGGATCAGCAGGGTCAAGGTTTCCCCTATGCCATAACTCCACTGTGTGACGTAAGTTTTATCCAAGCCTGTCGTTCTGTTATGCTGATCAGTAGTCAGTTCTGACTTTCCACGGATGGTATATTTCCCATATTCATAGGTGGCCCAGAGGCTGGTCAGGTTGGTCAGAACGGCAAAAACAAGGGCAAGCAGTAAAACGCCGGCTGTCTTTAGAAAAGGCGAGAACTGTTTCTCCCTTATAGCATATAACAGTTTAAAGAACCCAAGAATCAGAATCATCAGTCCCAGATAATAGGTAATCTGTGGATGGTTGGTTTTGATTTCCAGGGAAAGTGCGATTGCCGTTAGTATGCCTCCCCAGATATATTTACCTCGGAAGGAAAGGATGATGCCGGCGATGACAGGAGCCATATAACCAATGGCATGGGCCTTGGAGTTATGTCCGGCATCAATGATGATAAAGAAATAGGATGACATGGCGAAGGCGATGGCGCCGACCAGGGATAGCCAGGGATCTGCTTTCATGACCAGCAGGAGGATAAAAAATCCAAGGAAGTATAGGAAAACCAGGTTAGCCGGGTGAGGAAGTCCCAGGGTAAGGATGTTGTCGAGATATCCGATCAGGTTTGTTTTATATTTAACAGAGATCTGGTAAGCAGGCATTCCTCCGAACATGGAATTGGTCCATAAGGCTTCCTGTCCTGTTTGCGCCCTGAAATCAGCAATTTCTTTTGAGGCGCCCTGATGGTTGACAATATCGCTTTGAAACATCTTTTTCCCTTCCAGCAGGGGGCTGAAATAGGCCAGGGTAATAAGCAGGAAGACAAGGATGGCGATGAAATAGGGAAAAGCTTTTTTAAGGTCAATTTTTTTCATGGGAAATGCTTATAGGTTGACGTTAGCAGAAATAAAAAAAGAAGATAACTGATGTTATCTTCTTTTCACTACAAAGTTGTAAAAAAAAATCCGGTTTTTGAATCAAAACGCGAATATTTATTCCTTATCTAATTTTTCGTCAGAAACGGTCAGTTTTTTTCTTCCTTTGGCTCTTCTGGCAGCAAGTACCCTGCGGCCATTGGCAGTCGCCATTCTTTCCCTGAAACCGTGCTTGTTTTTCCTTTTCCTGTTCGACGGCTGGTATGTTCTCTTTGTCATCGTTATTTATTTTTGGGAGTGCAAATTTACGTTTTTTTTGCTAATCACAAAAATTTGGATCATATTTTAATGAATTTCTTTCCGATGGTCATGTTCCGGAGAGATATCTTTATTCTATAAATTTTCTTTACTTTTGCCCAGAAGCGAAAAAATTGGTTTTTATGTCATTCAAAATAAATCTGATCCGAAAGACAAAATGGCTATTCTGCCGTTACAAACTGCATATTCTCGTTGAACCCTTTTCCGGTTTGTTATTAAATCTTGCTTACCTCTCAAAAGTATCAGTATGGATAGATAAAAACAGGAAAATTTCCTTTAATGATTTTTATTCACCCCATTGGGATTATAATAAGCGTTATGGTTTGTATGATAACATATTTAGGAACTATCAACTTGATCAAACAATAACTTACCTGGAATTTGGTGTTTCTGGAGGACATTCTTTTACCTGGTGGGTTAAAAAGAATAATCATCCAGATTCGACTTTTTCCGGGTTTGATACCTTTGAAGGATTACCGGAGGACTGGGGTGGGTTTCGACAAGGTGCAATGTCGGCCGATATACCTGTAATTGACGATAAAAGGGTGTCATTTTACAAGGGACTTTTTCAGGAGACTTTACCCGGATTTATTAAAAATCTTGATGTGAATCATCGAAAAGTGATTCTGATGGATGCGGATATGTTCACCTCAACACTATATGTCCTGACAACCATTGCCCCTTATCTGAAAAAAGGAGACATCATACTGTTTGACCAGTTCAATGTTCCTATGCATGAATTTCTGGCCTTTCAGATATTCACTTCCAGTTTTTATTTGAAATTTGATCTGATAGGAGCAGCAAACAATTATTATTTCTGCGCTTTTGAGTTGGTGTGATTGTTGTCAAAAAAGAATAACTTTCATCATTCTTGTATAATTACCGAAAGTACATTTAAGAAAATAAGCCCCCCCTCTCAACCTTGATAAATCAATTTCAACAGGCTCATTACTTTTAACATTGCTGAAATTTTGTGATGTTAAGATTCTTCCGGTATGGTCAATTGTCTTTATCTCAACTAAATCATAGTCTTCGAAAAGGATGAAGGATATACTTTCACTCCTGTTGCATGGGTTTGGATAAATAGTAATGTTTTTGTCATTTGCAAGGATACTGATTTTTTTTATGACCAAGTCATTGCATTCCATGACTTGTTCAGATGCGTTTCCAGCAGTCAGACATATGTTATAAGCACCATAGGCCTTAAAGACATGAACGGGGTTACATATTGCAGCGGTTTCACCATCACCGAAGTCCCAATGCCACCAGCTTGCACCTGTAGTTTTATTGGTAAACGCTACCTCCAAATTTTCAGACTCATTTTGAGAAGAGGTATAGTTAAGTTTCAAAGGCTCGAATATTTGGATAGAGTCACAATCACTGCCTTTACCGCATTCATTGGTAAGATAAAGACATACATTATAGGTGTGACCCGGTACAAATTTATGAGTTGGATTTTGTTCAGTGGATATTGTCCCATCATTAAAATCCCATAGCCTGGATAATGGATTTAAAACCTGGGAAGTATCTGAAAAAGAAACGGTATAGGAATTTATTGTATAGGTGAATCCGACCTTGGGCAGAGCACAGTCCACCATTACTGTATCGCAAAAAGATGATGTCCCGCAACTATCTCCAATAGACAGGCACACCAGATACTTTCCGGGAAAAGAATAGGTGTGAACTGGATTTTGCATCGTTGAGTAAGTTTCATCGCCAAAATCCCAGAGCCAGAAATTGACTGTGTCGGATAGGTCTGTAAAACTGACATCAAGAGACGAAGCCGAATAGGAGAATCTCGCTTTAGGAGGGAAGCAAGTGATATACTGAACAATTAATTTTGGCCGCCATGCTTCCATGGGGTTGTCACTTGAAGCGAAAACCATGCAACGATACATTTCTTCAGTCTGCAAGCGGAAAGACCAGCCATGATTTGATTCCGGGTACAGGACCATATCTGTAATATGAGCAGTAATGTCCAGCTCATAATTCTCAGTATTACTTGTTGATGGAGGAATTATTATCGGATTGTTAAAATCTACCTGAGGCTGGTTTTCCCAGTCAACCGTATTTTCATCCCAGGCTTCGATGGCTCGCAGTAAATAGGAGGCATTAGCCCCGGAATCAAGCTGGTAGTGGCCAGTATTCAGGTTGGTATATAAGTATAATGTTGCATTCAGGATAATGGCATCTGGTGGAATCTCTGAAAGATCGAATTTCAGCAGACTTCGCTGATTAAAGTAGTTACCCTGAGCAGTCCAGGCATTAGCAATAAAATCATAACTGGATCCATTCGGGGTGTTTGGAAGGTCAGTTCGGATATCAGCATCAGTGCCTTGGGATGGACCAGGTTGCAAGACAATGATGTTATTCTTTTGTTGTGAAAATGATATCAATGAGATCATCTGCATCAAAACAGTAATCAGAATAATAGATAATGTTCTCATTCAAGGAATATTAAAAGGGTCGCAACAGTAACATTACAAAAGTAATTTAAAAAAGATAAAAAGTCAATAAAAAAAAAGCTGTCCAATGAATGGACAGCCTTTTTGAATTTGTTTGAAATATCTATCTAACCGGAATATTCTTCAGTGTCGCCACCAGGAAATCATAGAATTTCTGAACAGTGGCAATGTTCACTTTCTCATCAGGAGAATGGGGAAATCGAATGGTTGGCCCGAAAGAGATCATGTCCCAGTCGGGATAAGCGCCACCGAGGATTCCACATTCCAGTCCGGCATGAATGGCTTTGATTTCGGGAATGTTGCCGTATTTATTTTGATACACGCCCTGCATGGTTTTAAGAATCGGGGATGTGGGATTTGGTTTCCAGCCCGGGTATTGACCGTCGAATCTGATCTCGGCTCCGGCCATTTCAAAAACGCATTGCATCATTTGCTCGAGATCGGTTTTCGCAGAATCCACGGAGCTTCTCAGCAGGCACTGAATTTTAATCTCTCCATCAACCGATTTTACGATGGCCAGGTTGGTGGATGTCTCGACGAGGCCGATCATGTCGTTGCTCATTCTGATTACACCATTCGGACAAGCGTAAAGCGCGTTGAACAGGTTTTGCTGTGTTTTTTCATCCATCAAATATTTCGGAACTTCAATGCCGGCAGCTTCAATTTTCAGATCGGGTTCCACGGCTGATAATTCCTTTCTGACGGTTTGGGTATATTCTTCAAGACATTTCAAAAATGCATCTTTGTTTTCTGCCGGCAGGGTTACCACTGCAAAAGCTTCCCTGGGGATGGCATTTCGGAGACTGCCCCCGTCGATGCTGGATAGGCGTAAACCGTGCTTACGGGCAGCATGCCAGAAGAAGCGGATCATCACTTTATTGGCATTGCCTCTGCCCAGGTGAATATCCACTCCGCTATGTCCTCCTTTCATACCGGTGAGACTGATTTTGAAGGCCAGGTGACTGGCAGGAACAGAAACTTCGGTGTACCTGAATTTAAAATTCCCATTGGTACCGCCAGCGCATCCGATATAAAGCTCTCCTTCATCTTCAGAGTCCATATTGATCAGAATTTCACCTTTCATGACTCCGGGTTTCAGACCGTTTGCGCCTGTCATTCCTGTTTCCTCATCAGTAGTAAAAAGGGCTTCGATGGGTCCATGGGGTATGTCTTTCGATTCCAGGATGGCCATGGCGGCGGCTACACCCATTCCGTTGTCGGCACCCAGGGTAGTACCGTTGGCCCTGACCCATTCGCCATCCACGATGGTTTCAATTGGATCTTTCTCGAAATCATGGATTTTATCACTGTTTTTCTGGGGTACCATATCAAGGTGTCCCTGGAGAATAACTCCTTTACGGTTTTCCATTCCGGGAGTTGCCGGTTTACGGATGATGACATTGCCGACTTCGTCAACAAGGGTTTCAAGTCCGAGTTTTTTTCCAAAATCGGCGGCAAAGTCACGGATTTTATCTTCGTGTTTGGAAGGTCTGGGAATCTGGGTCAGGCTGTGAAAATTTTTCCACAGGGCTTTGGGCTCGAGGTTTAAGATATCTTTACTCATGGTTGATAGTGATTTTTGATTTTATTGTTAAAGATTTCAAATGTAGTAAAAATTATCATGCCGGATCACTGAATTTCGCGGAAAGTAATATATCGCTGGTGGTATAGGAAAGTCATGAATCGGGTGACTCTTTCTTCAATTTCGTCAGCAGGACTCGGCTTTTCCGGGAAATATTCCGTTAGCTTCAGGCAAATATCCTGCACCCTTGAACGCCCGTCGATCAGCAGCCAGGTGTTTGAACCTGCTTCATCCAGCTTGATATGAATGAAGTCTCCTTTTGACCGGGGCTGGAGCATCCTTGCCCAGTATTTATTTTTAAACCTCGGCATCAGCAGGTTTATTTTTCCATTATCTCCGGATTGATGTTCCAATAACCTGACAGGGGTGAGGTCAAGAAAATTTGCTTTTCGTAATATTTTTCTTCTCAGAAAGAAATTCATAAAAGCTACATCCCTGAAGCCGGAGGGGCGGGTTCATCAGGTTTCCCTGCATTTTTCAGGGGGATACGGATTAATACGTAAGCAATGATCGCCAGGATAACAAAACTGAGAAGGAAAGTCGGGTTTTCAAAAAACACAAAGTATTGGTAGAGGAAGATGTTGAACACTGCAAGGATGGCGATTACGAGTCCCATCAGCGCTTCTCCCGCGATCAAACCGGACGCAAGCAGAACACCTGTATTTTCGACCCTGACTTTCTGGGCTTCATTATGTTTCCTTTTCTCGTTGTAGAGATCTACTGCTCCCTTGATCAAGCCACCAATGAATATGGCAAAAGTGGTTTCAATGGGAAGGTACATGCCGACGCTGACCAGCATCGGGCTTTTCACCTGCATGAGGATAAAGGCAACGCCCATCAGCATCCCGGCAATGATCAGCGGCCATGCCATTTGTCCCTGGACGATCCCACGGGAAAGAATGGCCATCAGGCTGGCCTGGGGGGCTGAAAGATTCTTGCTGCCAAAACCACCCTGGTAACCCAGGTTTTTCCCGCTGGCAATATCCCCGTCATTGAGGAAGGCAAGGACTACGAACATTACAGCGCCGGCAAGGATCACCCCGAGAATATCTCCCACCTGCATTCGCCAGGGGGTACCGCCGAGGATATGACCGGCTTTCAGGTCCTGAAGCATTTCTCCGGCGACAGCAGCGGAAACACAGACGATGGCGGCAACTCCAAGCACGGTGGCAACACCCGAATCACCCTGAACACCTAAAGCCACCAGGATTAAAGCAGTAACCACCAGGGCGGTAAGCGTCAGCCCACTGATCGGGTTATTGCTGGAACCCATGATCCCGACAAGATAACCGGATACGGAGGCAAAGAAGAAAGCCAGGATGATCATGACCGTAGAGGCAACAATGGCGATAAGAAGATTGGTGTCAAAAATAAAGAAGGTAATGCAGAAAGTCAGAACAGCAACGGCAACAATGCCCAGCATGATCCAACTGAAGCTGATGTCTTTCTCATTTCTTGGAACATGCGTTTCAATGCCTGTGGCTGCTTTTTTAACATCCTTAACGGAGCGAGCGATCCCGGTTGACAGGCTCTTCCTCATTTTAAAGAGGGTGAATCCGGCGCTGACCAGCATCCCTCCGATGGCGATTGGTCTCACGATAAATTTCCATATCTGGTTGATCTGGTAAGTGGGGTCGCTTACTTTTGCCAGGGCCACCTCAGGGGAAAGCGTGGTGTCTTTGGCCATAAGGAAGGCAGCCCATTCAGAGAGATTGATGCTCGGGATCAGGAAATACATGATCATGGGGGCCATCAAACCCCAGGCAATGATACCCCCGCTGAAGTTAAGAGCGCCCAGTTTCGGTCCGATAATGTAACCCACGCCCATATAGGCAGGAGATACCCCGGGCGAACTGAGTAACATTCCTCCTTCACCTTTAAAAACAGTGCCGGTGATAACCTGGTTACCGAAGGTCACAAATTTTTCCCATAAATATTGAAACAGCTTTAATTCGCCAAGGATCTTGATCAATCCCCCAAGCCCCATGGCCCAAAAGAGGAATTTCGATCCCCCTGAACTGCCCTGGCCGGCTTTATGAATTTCGGCAGCAGCAGTGGATTCAGGGAAAGGAAGCTCGGCATCTTCCACCATGACCCGGCGGAGCAAGGCGACAAACATGATCCCAAGAATGCCGCCTGCAATCAGGATAAGCGTGGAAGTGATATAATGACCATAAGTGAAAAACTCTGACCATATTCCGGATACAAAGAAGGCAGGGAGGGTGAAAATAGCGCCTGCAGCGACGGATTCACCAATAGAACCAACGGTACGCGTGAAGTTCTCTTCCAGGATCGACCCCTTCATCAGTCTTAAGATGGCCATCCCCAGCACGGCAGCGGGATAGGTGGCGGCAATGGTCATCCCTGCTTTTAATCCGAGATAAGCGTTGGCAGCTCCAAGGATGACAGCAAAGAAGAGTCCGATGATGAGCGCTCTGATGGTAAATTCTTTCATGTTTGTCTCAGGGGAGACAAAGGGAATAAACTTCTTTTTTTCGGCCATAAATCCTCCAGTTTATAGGTTAAAATTTGAAAATTGGTTTGCTAAATAACAAAAATATGCTGAATCCGCAATGCAAGATTTAAAAGTTATGGATGTGAACCAGTTTTTTTGTCTGGAAAAAATCTTCAGTGAAATATTCAGATAATTGATAAGTAACTGTGGATGCCGGCAAGGAACGGATTTCATCGTCAAGTTCACCCCCTTTCAGGTATAGAATACCATTGGGAATATCATTGATCCCTTTTTTTTTGACATTTTTCCTGACCACTTGAAAGAAATTCTTTAAATCTGTGACGGCTCTGCCTGTAACAAAGTCAAAAGCGGAAGTAATGTTTTCATTCCTGGAGCACAGTGTTATGACATTATTTAAATTAAGATCCCCTGCTATGGCTTCCACCACCTTGATTTTTTTTGCAATGGAGTCAACCAGGGTGAATTGTGTTTCCGGGAAGAAAACAGCCAGGGGAATTCCGGGGAATCCTCCGCCCGTGCCGGCATCCATGATGGAAGTTCCCGGTTTGAAGCGGACGATCCTGGCGATGGATAGAGAATGTAAGAGATGATGAAGGTACAACTGTCCGATATCCTTCCTTGAAATAACATTAATTCTGGTATTCCATTCGGGATAGAGGAAACCGAGTTGTTCAAACTGACTGAGCTGGGCAGGGGTCAGCTTGGGAAAATATTTGAGAATTAGGTCAATCCTGTTTTGGCTCATCGATCACAACAGGATTTAAATCACCTGCAGGTTCTGCCTTTTTCTTTGATTTTGTTGTTTTGGGTTTTGTTTCTTTTTGCTCAGTGACTTTTGCAACTTTCTTTGTTGCGGCTTTTTTAGCCGTGGTTTTCTTTGTCACTTTCTCCTCTGCAACAACTTCAAGCTGAGGTTCAATAAGCGGTTCAACGGGTTTTACCTTTTTTTCTTCTTTGGTTTTGGTCTCAGGTTTTTTCTTAATCACCACCCTGACGGTCTTTTTTTTGCGTCTTCTTACGCCGTAAGAGCCGATGATGATCTTGCCTCTTTTCGACTTTTTATCTCCTTTACCCATATCCTTGATGTTTAATTTCTGATTTCCGCAAAAGTACAAAATATTGACTATATACGGGATGAATTTATTTTCGTTTTTCAAATTCCTCCATCAGAAATTCAGGCTTTTTGATGGAATGATTCAGCCATGTCAGGAGGATATCTTTTTTTTCTTTTTCAGTAAGCTGCCATGGGATGGAGGATGCTCTCAATCTTTCGCTTAGGGTATGCATCAGAATGGCGGCTGAAACACTGATATTAAGACTTTCGGTAAACCCGACCATGGGAATTTTAATGAAACCATCGGCCAGTGACAATGCTTCCCTGGAAAGTCCGGCCATTTCGTTACCGAAAACCAAAGCGAGGGGAGACTCAAGCGGAAGGGTTTCGGGAGTGAAATCATGTTCATGCGGACTGGTGGCAATGATCCTGTAGCCTTTATTTTTTAACTGTCCGATACAGGAAACGGTATTGTTTTCCAATTCATTGTATTTTTCGAGGGAAAGCCATTTGGAGGCGCCCAGGGCCACATCAGGGTTGACCCGGTATTTATTGCGGTTTTCGATGATGTGAATATCCTGTATCCCGAAACAGTCGCAGCTACGAAGCACGGCGCTGGCATTGTGGGGCTGGTAAATGTCTTCCAGAACAATGGTCAGGTAACGGGTCCTGGCATCGAGGTTGGTCAGGAATTTATGCTTCCTTTCTTCAGTGATAAAACCTGACATATATTCCAGCAGGGATTGTCGGCCATCTGCTTCAGGGCTGGACGGAGAAGTCATGGATGAAGGATTACATTGCTGACAAATTTAAAAAAAATGAGGCAGAATGCAGGGATGTCGGGAAAAAATTTAACTTTGCACCTCCAAAATTCAATGATCATGTCAAATAAACCTGAGAAAAAAGTCGACAAGACCGAAGAACGTATTGTTGCTGTAGAAGAAGCATTCAGTAAAACAGAACAATTTATTGAAAAGCACCAGACGGTCATCATCATTGTTGTTGCTGCCATCGTGGTGGTAGTCCTTGGATTTTTCGGATTCCGTAAGTTTTATTTAGCTCCTCAGGAAAAAGAAGCCCAGGGGCAGATGTTCATGGCTGAGAAATATTTCGAACAGGATTCCCTCAAGAAAGCCTTAAACGGGGATGGACAATATCTTGGATTTCTTGCTATCATTGATGAGTACGGAATCACTAAATCGGCTAATCTGGCGCATTATTATACCGGTCTGTGTTACCTCAAGATGGGTCAATTTGAAAATGCCCTGACGTATTTAAAGAAGTTTTCATCAGATGATCAATTTGTTGGCCCCATGGCCAAGGGTGCGATGGGTGATGCTTATTTGGAATTGAAGCAAACGGAAAAGGCAGCTGAATTATACCTGAAAGCTGCCGATATGCGGAAAAATGATTTCACTTCTCCTTTGTTTTTGATGAAAGCTGCATGGGCCTATGAGGAATTGGCTGATTTCGGGAAAGCGCTTTCATTATATAAAAGAATCAAGGAAGAATTTCCGAGATCGAATGAAGGCAGGGACATTGATAAGTATATTTCGTATACAGAAGGACTGCTGAAAAAATAATTTACGACTTACGATTTTTGATTTCAGATTTTAGATTTCAAAATTACGATGAAATAAAACCGTAAATCGTAAATCGTAAATCGTAAATCGTAAATCGTAAATCGTAAATCGTAAATCAATGACTTCCCCACGGATTATATTCTTTGGCACCCCTGAATTTGCAGCCTGTTCCTTGCGTAAGATGCTGGATTCCGGGTATCAGGTTGTGGCGGTAGTTACGGCTCCGGATAAACCTTCCGGCCGTGGATTAAAGCCCAGGGCATCTGAGGTCAAAGAGATGGCAGTTTTTACAGGAATCCCCTTATTACAACCTGTCAATTTAAAAAGTCCTGAATTTTTAAATGAATTGTCTTCCTTCAGGCCTGATCTGCAGGTAGTGATTGCATTCCGTATGCTTCCTGAGGCTGTCTGGAAATTACCCCCATTGGGCACGTTCAATCTTCATGCCTCCCTGTTGCCCCAGTATCGTGGTGCTGCTCCGGTTAATCATGCAATCATCAACGGTGAAAAGATAACCGGGGTGACCACTTTCATGCTAAATGAAAAAATCGATGAAGGGAGGATCTTATTGTCAGAAAAGCTTGAAATCGGTTCTATGGAGAATGCCGGTGAATTGCATGACCGCTTGATGCGGACCGGGGCTGATCTCGTGGTTAGAACGCTGCAAGGCATTATCCGGGGCGATCTGAAAGATGTTCCCCAGGATTCTTTGCTTCCGGAAAACATGCCGCTTAAGACAGCTCCGAAAATCTTCCGGGAAGACTGCCGGATATCATGGAATCAGGATGTTGAAGCGATCTATAACCTGATCCGCGGATTAAGTCCGTACCCCGGTGCATTCACTGAAATCCGGGGAAAGGATGGTTCCTTACAGACCTTGAAGGTCTTCCGCGGAGTCCCTGTAACAGAACTACCCGTGCACACTGCCGGATCCTTGATCTCCGATGGAAAAACGTTTATAAGATTTGCAGCTAAGAATGGCTATATCGAAGTTCAGGAATTGCAACTGCAAGGCAGAAAACCCATGCTTACCGGGGACTTTCTTCGTGGCACAGGACATTGGTTTATCTGAAACCCTTGTTGTTTAACCTTTTCCGAAACGCAGTTATTAACAAAAATCCCGATTTATCAACATTTTCAATGGTTTTGAGTAAAAAATACTTGACAAATTTTGCAGATCGCTTATATTTGCAAGGTTTTTAACTTAAGTATTAACTAAATTAAAACAAAAATGAACAAGGCTCAATTAATTGAAGCAGTCGCCAATGATGCAAAGATGACCAAAGCTGAAGCCAAAAGGGCGCTGGAAGCTGTTATCACTGCTGTCACCAAGGCACTGGGCAAAGGCGAAAGAGTTGCCTTAGTCGGTTTTGGTTCTTTCTCCGTTTCCAAGAGGGCAGCCCGCAAGGGACGCAATCCTCAGAATGGTAAGGAAATCAAGATTCCCGCCAAGAAAGTTGTGAAATTCAAGGCAGGTGCAGAACTTGGAAAGAAAGTAAAGTAATTTGTCAAACGATTACTTCACGAAAAAGAGGGCGTCCCAAAAGGTCGTCCTCTTTTTTATGGTTTATTGTCGAATCAGTTAACTCTTGAAACTGATAAAGAAAAAAAGCATTTCAGAGCAATATGCTTTAATCCTGACCGGCATAATGATACTGATACTTTTTCATGATGTTTCCTTTGTTATCCCTGATAAATGCTAATCTTCCGGACGAATCGTATTCAAACCTGGTTTTTATTCCGGCAGCATCTGTTTTGGAGATCATTCCAACCTGAGGGTTGAAGGTATACGAAACAACCATGGCAGATGGAAGGTTGTTGTAAGCCCCCCTATTTTTCGGGCCATTCAAAATTAGAGTTTTTTTCTTGTGTTTCTGCCCAAAGCTGACCAGGTGTTTTATCACCCAGTGAGTCGTGAGGACGATGATAGTTGTAATCGATAGTAAATTCCTTGACCATTTGTTTCACTTCGGATAATGACCTGAAAACATAGGCATTCAGCAGTTCCCGCCGTATACTTCCGTTAAATCTTTCAACAAAACCGTTCTGCATCGGTTTTCCTGGCTGTATGAAAACAAGCTGGATGTGTTGGAGCTTGCACCACTGATCAAATTTGTCTGAGATAAATTCCGGGCCATTATCCACCCGGATCATCCTGGGAAGAGTTCTGTAAAGACTGATCTGTTCAAGCGTACGGATAACCCGTGAGGAAGGCAGAGATGTATCAACTTCGATAGCCAGGACCTCTCTGTTAAAGTCATCAATAATGTTCAATAATCGGTATTTGCGACCATCCCACAGACTATCGGACATAAAATCGATACTCCATACCTGATTTACTGAAGTGGGCTGGAACAGTGCTTGTTTTGCCCTCGCTGGCAATCTTCTCTTTGCCCTGCGGCGGATATTGAGTTTCATCTCTGTGTACACGCGATATACCTTTTTGTGGTTCCAGGTGTGTCCCTGCAGCCTTAACCGCTTAAAGCTCTTATCAAATCCGATGGAGGGATGCTTGGTCACCATTTCATCCAAGGCATTGATAATGACCGTATCATCTTTCGGTTTTGGTTGGTATTGGTATGAACTTCTTGGCAATTTTACTGCTTTACATGCCTGACGAACGCTTAGCTTGTGGTCTTCAACTAAAAAACAAGCTGCTTCTCTTCGATCATCAGGCGTTACAATTTTTTTGAGATCAGGTCTTTAAGCGCATAATTTTCAAGGCTTATGTCAGCGAACATCTTCTTTAACCTGGCGTTTTCGGCTTCAAGGTCTTTAAGTCGTTTAAGCTCTCTAACGGTCATGCCCCCGTATTTGGCCTTCCAGTTGTAGAATGTTTGTTCACTAATGCCATACTCCCGGCAGAGATCCATTGTTTTCATCCCCACCTCATGTTTCTTCAGAATCAACACAATCTGTGCTTCTGAAAACCGAGACTTTTTCATAGAATTTTTTTGCCATTTAAAGTTAATCCTTTTTTAATTTTCTCTACTTTTAAATGGCCGAAGTTCGGGGAGGCTTACAATTACATGATTTTGTTGCGCTGTAGTCTTTATTGTGGCTACAGGATATTACTAATAAGCATAAGGTAACAATTATATTATTTCTTTGGAATGTCGTCATAATTTAAATTGCCATTATAAAGGTTATTGATAATCTGTTGTTCTTGCCCTTGAGTTGCTTTGCCAACATTATCATTAAAATACTTAGTAAAATCCATAGTAGAAAATGGATTATAATAATTCTCTACGGCTTTACTTGTATAATTCATGAAGTTGCTTTCAACTTCCGGACTATTGGCTGAATTATAATAACTCTGTTCATTTGTTGGTGCAGGATTCCCATTAACAAATGCGTGCTTACTATCAAACTCCCAAGGGTGTATGAGCCCGCCAGTATGCCCAATCTCATGTACCACAACCCAATCGGAGAAAACTATCTGAGTATAGGCATTGGTTCTCAAAAGAAGCGCCAATGTCAGAACTAAGCCCGATTTCATAGCGAAATATCTTTTCATAATGAGCAAGGGTGTAATTATTGTCCGGAAATTTTAGCTTTCAGTTGGTCCATTTCCTTTTGCATGGCAATGATATAAATGGTCAGCTCTTCTATCTTCTTAAGAAGCACACCATTCATCTCGCCAACATTAATACCCTTTTCTTCAACCTCCTTTGCTGATGGAAGGTCGGGCAAATGGTTGTTCTCTTTGATAAAATGATCCAGCTCATTTAAGGAAAGAAGTTTATGCCCGGGGCTTAAGACATAATCGGGCCACTGGGTGACTAATTTAACTTTCAATTCCTCGCATAACACTTTTCCGGTAACTGCAAGTTTATAACCATATGTAACAGGGGTTCCTATACCCACATTACCGTCATTTCTTAAGTAAAGGGCATAGTTGAATCCATGATTATCATGACCTTCAGTATAGACTTTCCAGAAATTTAATCCACCGCTGGAGTATGTACTATCTATATTACTTGTACTATCCGGACTATAATACTCAATTCCCCATTCTCCTCTCGGGCACAGATCGGTAATTACTTCCCCGAAAAGAATACTGCCGTTTTTACTTCCCGAAGCCTTTGATGGACTGCGGGAAATCATTATGTTACCATCAACAACATGCAGCATGCTTTTTGGATTGTCTGTGCCAATGCCGACATTCCAATAAATGGGGTTCAGGTATAGCGATTTCTGTGCCGAAGGAGGCGGATCAATTTTATCGTCGAATTCTCTTGTTTCAAGCCAGTCATCATCATGAAAAGAGGAGGCGTCGGTCCAGCTGCCATTTCCACTCTCATCACAAACTAAAACCTTGCCTTTACCCGGGTCAGTCAACAATTGAAACTCACCTGTTCTTACTTTTCCAGCAACAGAAATTCCATTAGTACTAATTTGTAAAGGAATGATAGTTGGACCAGTTGGTGCCTCTTTCATTGAAAAAGTAAAATCACTTATACCTATGTCCATATTCATACCTGCATGATTCTGATAAGCTCCTAAAGTTATCTTGTTAAATTTCGTTGGACTTTGGAAATAATTCAATACTGTATTTTCTGATGTTGCTGTTTGATATATGCCATAAACTAAATTATCAGTAGTCGCAAAACATTCAATAGAGCCGAAATCATAGGGTAAATTATTTCTCGTAATTTTTGCATCAATTTTAAAAGGTACATTATCGTTTATGTTGGTTTTAATTTGGAATTTTGCCGTTGGATTAATGAGTCCGATGCCAATTTTTGCCGAATCTGTGTTACCGTACTCATAAACTTTTGAAGACCCTCCTAATTTTTGCAAATATTGAGCATTTATATTATTGATTAATAATATGTTACAAAAAATGAAGAGGAAAATATACAATACTCCTGATTTTATTTGATTTTTCATAATTTATTGAGTTAAATATTCTTAACAAAAATTGAGGATAATTTTATTTAATAATTATAATTTTGTTTGAAAGGGAGAAAGTATTAGATGTCAATGAATATAAATAACTTCCAGAAGGCAAGTACGAAATGTCAATTTTCACTGAATTTTTATTAGAAGAAGTTGCTTTAATTATAAAGGAATCAATGGGTTTTCCGGAAATGTCATAAAGTGTCAGATTTAAATCCTCCATCTTTTTTGATTCAAACCATATTGTTACTTCATTTGAGCAGGGATTTGGATAAGATCCAAAAATGATATTTTTTTCGAAGTGTTTTATTTGTTCAACCTCGGTAAATGTACTATATGTGGCATCGAACATGGCAATACCTTTTCCATTGTTTTGTTCTTTTATCCAGACATTGCTTCCTTGTTGTTCCAATAGATTAAGCTTGACCTTCGGTTTTGGCCTTGAGATACTTTGACTATCATTATATCCTGAGGAAACAGTTTCCCATGAGTCAGGTGTTTTCATATTTATATTGTTAGATAAAAAAGGTAATCTTTTATCCGTGGAATCAAAATAGGTTACCATGAAGGTTGAATCAAAGGAATTAAAACTGATATCAGGTTGTATGTTATTGTTTGATGAAGAGGGAGAAATCGACATATCCTTGAAATAACTTGTGGCTGTAGCTTGAAGGTTATAAAATCCCGTTACATCCCAGGAATTGGTTCCTTCAATATATTTCTCAAAAAGAAGTACTTCAGTTAAATTCGTACTGTCGTTATCGAAATTACTTGCCTGACATGAAAGAATGGGATTACGAACTTTATTTATTAAAGATGGATTTAAGCTATCAATACATACAGGTGTTGTAAATGGGCTGTTAAAATTAGGTTCTGAATGAGATGTAAAGATATGGCCGATTTTTGCATTTTGTGTGTCGTTCTCCTCCCATGCTACAAAATATCTACCTTGGTCTTTTGAAAAAGATCTGCCATATGAGATGGCAACACTCTCCATGAGATTGTTTGAGTATGCAACAACCTGCCTGTTATCAAAAGATAACCCTCCATTACTTGATGAATAGAAGAGAACAGAATCTTTTATGAAAGTTTTTGAGAATACTATAGCAATGCTAAAAGGATTAGCATTATTTGCCGGATAGTCCTGGTCACAAGCTAATGCAATATCTTTGTACAAACCAGTATTGTTTTCCAAAATTGGTTCTTCCCCGATAAAAGGTTCGCCTTGATAGCGGCAAACAGTAACTGCTCCAAATGACAGAAAGGGCACAGTAGCTTCCATCATATATGCTTCTGCAATAAATATTTTTAAATTTGAAATGCTATTCCCGCAAGCTATAATGTCTAATTTTGTTATGATTAGATTAGCAGTACAACTCATAACGTCCATTAAAACATTCCAAGTAATTCCTTTATCAGTTGATCTTAAACATGTGATATAAGGCGTATTCCCATTGTTGTATGAGTACACGGCATAAAGCCATCCATTAAAAGCAGAACATACAGCCACGTTTCGCTGATCACGATCCGGCATGTCATGGATGACAATATCTTTTCCGAACAGGGGTGATCTGTTTGTCGGAACCGGAAGCAAGGGTTTATCCCTGGAAATCTGAGCGTTCAGGTCGCGGGCGAAGACCAGGGAAAGCATGGCAAATGCAATCATTGCAGTTAATCTCATAATGATATTTTTAAGGTCTAAACAAAAATTCGTTTTTATGATCATGGTAGAAAACCTGCCAAGCGGTTTTGCAATTAAATTCCGGGGAAATAAAACCGCTTGAAATAACAAAGATAAGGAGGGATTAAGCGGATGTCAAATGTATGAATGTGAATAGTTTTGACGATTTCGGCTGTTTTTTGATATAACAAAAACCATACCAAACTTAATCACATATCATTCAGCGAGATATGAAAATGAATAATTCTCAAAGTGTCAAAAAATTAGACAGTTGGTTGTTAATCAATTGTTGATAAATTTTCGACTGGCACAGGATATTTTTCCGGTAAGAATTACCGGAAAAATATCCCCTGACAAAAACGTTAGGAATTTCCTGGATATTTGTTTCTCATTAACATGCCGGGGTAAAACCCATGTCATGAGTAACAAAGTGGTTTACATTTATACGACGGCTGGATGCGCACATACTGCAATACGCCGTTTGATTCGGCCAATATCTTTTTACTAATCCTTTTTCTTTAACAGGTAATGATAAACGCTCCCATCTTTATCAGAAACTACAAAATTATTGGCATAATCCCAGCCGTTTAAATACATGAAATTTAAAGCGGCAATCACACTATTAAATTTCATGTCTTTTCCATCGGTTCCTTTTATCGTTTGTACTTTCCAGGAAAAATCCTGTCCATAATCAATTACAACCACAACTTTCATGCTGAACAATGCAGATTTTGCAACCAGCTCGCAAAATTTGATGTCTAATTTATTGATGTCAACATTATCAACCGTGACCTGAGAAAAGGCAGAAAAGCCTCCAAGAAAAAACAAGCAAATCAATGTAATAAAGAACTTTTTCATACTCATGAGATTTAATTTGCACCTACTCTATTAAAGCTTTTCGGTAACCGCTTTATGATATTTTCAATTGTTTTCCGAAAAATTACCAAATAATTTCTCAAAAATAGGATATAATAGTCACATTCCAAAACCTTTTTGCATTGTTTTTTCTTAACTTGCTGGGATAAAACCTATGTCATGAAGCCTTGTCGTGTTTTTTTCCTGTTGTTCATGTTTGTTGGTTTCTATGTTCTCATGATTTCATGTAAAAAATCAGAGACCCAACCTCAACCTTTGTATCTGAGTGTTGATTTACCTAAATCCAACCTGCAGCATGACGTATATTATTCCTTGAATTATCTGGAACGATCCATTGAACTTGATTTTAGCCAGCCACTGGATGCTGCCACCATTGAAGGGAATATTTCATTTTCGTGTAAATCCGGCATCTCGGATTCGTTATACAAGGTGGTTTCTTATGGAAGAAAAGCAATCATTGCTTTTCAGTATGGGTTTCAGTTACAGGACGGCTGGAGGTATCAGATCAACATTACTACCGGGCTGAGGTCAACATCAGGTATCACGCTGCCTACTAATACCACCATCGAAATACGGACCAGCACGAAGCATTTATTTCTGTCGAACGATACCAGCGGGCGGAATGCCGTGGTGTGCATCAGTGATATCCATATGGGGGATCAGAGAGCCATAACCAATGGATATTGCTGGTTCAGCAAGAATGCCAGCGCCCTCGAAAGTTTGCTTGATATGGCGCTCCACAGCGCTCAGGTCAGGCAGTTGGTTATTCTTGGCGATCTTTTCGATGAATGGGTGGTTCCTTATCGTATGGCTCCATTTGATTCCGCCAACGGAATTACTGATTCCCGTATGTATTTCCTGTCAATCGCCAGTAATCCTGTCAATCAGCAAGTGATCAGCAAGCTGAAAGCCATTGCCTCGAGCGGCAGCATTCAGTTGATCTATATTCCAGGGAACCACGACATGTTGCTGACAGAGGAAGTTCTTCAGGAGATTATCCCTGACATAATCTGGCAGGGAGATTCGAAAGGACTTGGTCATTATTCCCCCCTGAATGAAATCATCATGGAGCATGGGCATCGGTATGATTTTTTCAATTGTCCCCAACCCCTTTCAAATCAGGGGCATATGCTTCCCCCGGGATATTTTATTTCCAGGCTGGATGCGGAAGGGCTGATGGAAAAAGGCAGCAGCAGCCATCAAATGCTTAAAAACGGCAATGGTGATGTGGAATTCATGGCAGCATGGACGGCAGCCTATGAATACCTTAAGATTCATTATAATCTCACCGTTGCAGCGGATTCGGCAAATATCAGGATGGGAGGCATTGATGGCTACAACAATTTACTCAGCTTCAATGGGGTGAGGGATATGTATGCCGTCAATATTGAAGATGTATGGCTTTCTACCGAAGTCGTCAATGCCATGCCGGTTTCCATGCCTGCCCTGATGGCCATCGTGAATGGAAATACGGATCTTTCCTTTTCAGCCTTCTACGAATACATTGGATCTGCCGCTCCAAACCGATTTAAAATAGTGGCTTTCGGGCATACCCATAATCCCATGCTGAAAGTCTATCCCGAAGGGAATCAATATACCGGTATTTATGCGAACACCGGTTCATGGGTCAATGCGGAAATATCCAGTCACCCGGTCAGGACTTTCCTGGTGATCAGGCCGGGAGCATGGACCGGTTCTGATCTTGATGTGGTTTCATTATTCCAGTACAACCTTGACAGCGGGAGCGGCAATCCCAGTCCTGATTACATTCCTGTCCTGATGGCTGAAGAAAGCATTGCCAACCACTAACTCACCAACTCACCAACTGAAACCGGTATGGCAGCAAAGCATCTTTCCCGGCGTAATCGATACCGATACGGGTGCCGGTCAGGATTTGATCCGGCCTGATTCGGTAACCCCTGTCCTCTATCCAGATACAAGGTGGATTATTACATTTAACGGTCAGGTCAAGCCCGGTATGGGAATAATGAATACCCAGGATCTTCGAGACCTTCCCTGGTCCTGTCCCGAAATCCGGGGTGAGGGAGGATTTTCCTGCACGCTGAAGCATGATCTCTTTCCCTTCGTCGGGGAGGATCCCCCGGATCAACACCGCATGGGGTATATCCTTCTGATTGGTTACCACATTGAACAGGGAATGCATCCCGTAACAGAGATATACATAAGCAGTTCCTCCCTGACGGTACATGATTTCCGTCCTTGGGGTCCTCTTGTTATGATAGGCATGTGAAGCACGGTCGGAGATACCGGCATAGGCCTCAGTTTCACAGATTATCCCTGAAGTGATGGCTCCGTCAATGTGAGTGAACAGATGTTTACCCAGCAATTCACGGGCTATCTGAACAACATCAGTGCGAAGGTAGAAGGATGGGGGGAGAAGCATTACGATTGACGATTGACGATTGACGATTGACGATTTAGGGCAGACCGGGGAAATTTTCCACAAACTTGATTTTAAGATCAGGAAAATGCTCCACGAACTTGATTTTCAGATCCGGGAAGTCGTTGACAAATTTCCATTTACCACATTTATCCGGGAAATTTTCGACGATCTGCACTTTTAAATCAGGAAAATTCTCCACGACCTGGACTTTCAGATCCGGGAAATCATTCACGATCTTGATTTTTCCATAAAGCTTAAATTCCCTGCACAAGCAGTCTTTGTTTACTGGTTTATCCTGAAAATGAATCAGGTTCAGGGCTGTAAATAGAATCAGGGTGTACATCGGATTATTTTTACTGTTTTCTATTACAATCAATACAAATATAGGGAACCGTAAGCAGCAGTTCGCCATTTTGTTTTGCCAGAACATTCAGTTTTGTTTCCATCTGATCAAAAATTTCTGAAACAGATGATCCGGAAACAACAGATACCCATGATGGTTTGAAGGCAGTTCGGATGAAGTAATGATTCAGAAAGGAAGTCCCGTCATAGAACCTGAGTTTAAATTCATCTGTTTTCACGGATTTGATCGCAAAGCCGGAAGATTCAATCAGGGGTAAAAGAAATTCAATGGGTTTCCGTTTTTCAAAAATATGTGCTTTCAGCTTATCAATTTCCTGGTACCTGCCTGATTTCGCCAGCGTTTCTTCAAAAATCCGATAAAATTCCATCATGGTTTCCGGAAGGTTCATGGTCATCACCATTTGTGCATTGGGTTTCCCTACGCGGTAACAGGAGGACAGTGTTTTTTTAAGGTCAGTAACGTTGTTCATTCCGTTGTTTGAGATGATCAGATCAAAGAAAGCATCCGGGAATGGTAATGCTTCTGCACAGGCCTGAACGATTTCTGCATTGCTGATTCCTTTTTGTGCAATTTTTTCGCTGACCAGTTGACATGAGTCGGCCGAAGGGTCAACACCATAAATCATGGAAGCTGGACCCAGGCGTTCCGCCAGTTCAATCATGGGAAACCCACTGCCGCTGCCGATATCGAGGACCTTCATTCCTTTCTTCATGTTTACCGTGTCGAGGAGGGTGAGTCCGAATGGGGCTGACCATAAGGGCAGCTCATCATAAAGGTAGGGGAGGATAGGGAGTGGGGACATAGGATTTAGGATTTCCAACAGTATTTATGGGATTTATCTTGTTTTATTTTTTCATTGTCGGTCAGCCACCGGATTATCCTGATGACTTTTTCTTCAGCCATGGGTGATGCAGTTTCCATGATTTCTTCCAGGCTCAATGGGGATTGCTGAAGCATGGGCTTGATTTTTTTGACGAAGTCATCAAATTCCATTTCATTCAGACTGACTTTATTGAGTTGGATACAAACATCGCATTTTCCGCAGCGTTTTGCTTTTCCTTCTCCGAAATAGGAAAGCAGGATCTGGCTTCTGCATTTGGTAGAGAATTCAGCATATTCAATCATGGCTTCCAGTCGCCTGCTTGCATCCTTCAGACGGTCGTTGTAGTTTTCCTGAGAGATCTGAATATCTTTAGCATCCAGCCTTTCAGTAAGATATATCAGTTTTGGTTGTTCAGATTGGGGAGCATAGTCAAGGATTTTCATTTGTTCCAGACGTTTCAGATGGGTTTTGACCGCATCTGTTTTTAAGTTCATCCGTTTAGCAATTTCAGCTTCGCTGATCCTGATGAAATCACTGAAGACACCGCTATATGATCTTAAAATGGTCTTCAGGAAGTGGTCATAAAACTCATTGGCAACCTGAAACCGGTAAAGGCTTTCCTTATCGGCCCGTATCATGATCCTTGAGGGTTGATACAGGGCATCGGTCAGCATTATGTAACCTTCTTTCTCAAGAAATTTCAGGGCATTGAAAACAATGACTGTCGACAGTTGATATTGATCTGCAAATGCCGTAAGCTGGAATTCCAGTTGCAGTTCTTTTCCTCCCCCCACCGGGATCTGGAAATAATTTCCTAAGGATTGGTAGATATTCCGAATTACTTTCGGCTCCGGGAAGGTAACCGACAGGTTATGACGGGCATCCAGGATATCGGTGTTTTCATATAACAAAACGGCATAAGCCTGTTTTTCATCGCGTCCACCCCTTCCGGCTTCCTGGAAGTAGGCTTCGATACTTTCCGGAAGGTCAAGATGAACGACCAGCCGAACATTGGGTTTATCGATTCCCATTCCGAAGGCATTGGTAGCCACCATGATCTTTTTTTCTTCCCTGATCCATTCGTTTTGCCTTTGTTCCCTGGTCTTCTGATCCAGACCGGCATGATAAAACCCGGCAGCTATTTTATTCCTGTTCAGGAATTCCGCGATTTCTTTTGTCTGACGCCTATTTCTCACATAGACAATGCCAACACCCCTGACTTTACGGATAATTTTAAGAAGCCGGTTAAACTTATCCTCTTCTTTGATTACCATATACGTCAGGTTTTTTCTTTCAAAACTCTTGCTGAAAACATTTTCTTTTCGGAATTCAAGTTTTTTCTGAATATCCCTGACGACCCCGGGAGTTGCAGTTGCCGTCAGTGCCAGTACAGGAACTCCAGGTAAAAATTGCCGTATTTCGGCAATATGAAGATAAGGGGGACGGAAATCATATCCCCACTGGGAAATGCAATGGGCTTCATCTACGGCAAGCAGGCTGATCTTCATTTTCCGTATGGCTTCCCGCATGTTTTGTGTCGCAAGCCTTTCCGGAGAAAGATAGAGAAGCTTCACATTCCCGTACTGACAATTCCCGATGATTCTTTCAATTTCTCCGGGATGCATGCCCGAATGGATGGCTTCAGCTGATATCCCTTTTTTCTTCAGGTTATCCACCTGGTCTTTCATTAAGGCGATCAGGGGTGTAATGACCAGGCATAAGCCTTCCAGCGCCATGGCCGGGACATGGAAACATATGGATTTCCCCCCGCCGGTTGGCAGCAATGCCAGGGTGTCGTTCCCATCGAGAACGGACCGGATGATCTCTTCCTGAAGGGGGCGGAAGGAGGAGTAACCCCAGTATTTCAGTAATATTTGATGGAGAGTCACCTGGATTTACGATTTACGATTTACGATTTACGATTGAAAAGTTAATAACAAACGTATTACTTTTTTATGAGATAATGGATTAAGCAATTAAAAAAACATGGATCAGAAGGAATTGAAATGCAGGACACAAGGTCTGGCCTTAAGGGTTATCAGAATGACAGAGAGAATGCCTGCTACAAAAGTTACAAGGGTGCTTGGGGATCAATTACTGCGGTCAGCAACATCAATTGGTGCGAATTACAGGGCTTGCTGCAGGGCAAAATCGAAGAAAGATTTCATCAATAAACTAAAAATTGTTGAAGAGGAAGCTGATGAAACCATATACTGGTTGGAGCTTATTGAAAAGTCGGAAATATTCAATCTGTCGAAATTATCTCCTCTGAAGGAAGAAACAAATCAAATTTTATCAATAATTGTAGCAAGCTTAAAGACTGCAAAAACAAATACCCTTAAGCTCCAAAATCGTAAATGTAAATCGTAAACCGTAAATCGTAAACCGTAAATCGTTTATCTCTCCACACGCCAGATTGCATCCAGCACGGTTCCATCCACCCATTTCACGACGGCAACTATTTCGTCGGTAAATTTGGGTTTGGCAGGAACTCCGCAGATTTTTTCTGCTTCTGCTTTCAGTGCTTCAATGGTTTTGATGGGTAAAGCGGAATTTTTCATCTTTTCGATCAGATCGGTTCTGAGCGGGTTGATGGCAATACCTCTTTCCGTAACAATTACATCGATGAGTTCTCCGGGTCCGCAAAGGGTAGTCACTTCATCGCGGATGACCGGCATACGGTCACGAAAAAGGGGAATGGGAAGGATCACGCATTTCCCGAACAGGGTATTTTGCCAACCCCCTATACCATGGAGCAGGTATCCGTCAGAATGAGTGACGACATTGGCATTGAAGTTGACATCCACTTCAGTAGCTCCGAGTATGACAATATCAACCATAGAGGAGAAGTTCCCCTTGCTGTGGTAATTGTAGCTGGTAAAGGGGCTTGTCCAGGTATGATGGGGGTTATCGCGCATGGAACTGACGCCGTCAAGGTCAAAGGTTTGTCCGTCGAGAATATATTCAACCAATCCATCTTCCAACATTTTCACGAGATACTTATTGCTGCCTCCTCTTGCAAAACGTGCTTTCCAGCCTCTTTCCCGGAGAATTTCAGAAAAATAGATCCCGATCGACAAAGCGGTGCCACCTGCTCCGGCCTGGAATGAGAATCCATCGTAAATCAGCCCTGCCTCGTCACAGAATTTAGCCGACCACTCAGCAAGAAGCAGACGGTCGGGGCTTTTTGTAATTTCAGTAGTTCCGCTGACAATTTTTTCCGGTATTCCTATTTTATCCATGACGACCACGAAATCCACATAATTTCCATTAATTTGCCAGGGAATGCAGGGGAAGGGAATAAGGTTGTCGGTGACGATAATGACCTTATCGGCAAACTGTGAATCGGCTAAAGCAAAACCCAGGGGGCCACAAGCAGCAGAACCATGGACGCCATTGGCATCGCCGAAGGGATCGGCAGTGGGTGCAGCAATGACAGCGATATCGATATGCACTTCTCCATCCTGAACGGCTTGGTAACGTCCGCCATGAGAACGAAGTATACCGAGTCCTTTCATTTTTCCATCAGAGGTGAACCGTCCAAGTGCCCCATTCATACTCCCTTCGATGTGGTGTATGGTACCATCTTCCAGGTATTTGGTCATGGGTTCATGACAGGGGAAGGAGGCTGAAGGGAACCACATCAGGTCTTTGATGCCCAGTTCATGGGCAATGTCGAAGATCTGCGTAGCCACTAGATCCCCGTTACGAAAGTGATGATGGGTGGAGATGGTGATCCCATCGCGGAGACCAGACTTCAACAGCGCTTCCTTCAGGTTTTCCACTACTTTATTGCCATCAGCAGGGTAGTCGGCGCAGCTGGTCAGTTTCGGGGCTGCCCTGTTTCCTTCCGGTTTGTGTTTCCCGATTCCTTTATAGGCAACAGCAGGTTGTCCATTGATGATGGTGGGTACAACACGGCCGGCAGCATTGGTCACAAGTTTATCATATTTGCTCATAGGATTCCCTCCAGTTTTCATCGAGTTTATTCATTTTTACGGCAAGGTTAATGGTGTTCAGGGCTCTTTTAACCACAGGCGGATCAATCATCTTACTCCCCAGGGCGACCACTCCGAGACCCTGTTCCCCGGCTTTATGGAAAGCAGAGACAATTTTTTTTGCCTTTTCGATTTCTTCCGTTGAGGGGGCAAAAGTTTCATGGATGACCACGATTTGCCTTGGATGGATACAACCCATTCCGTCAAAGCCAAGGGCTTTGGATCTAAGCACGTTCTGCTTTAACCCATCCATGTCGCCAACATCAGAAAAGACGGAGTCGATGGGTTGAATACCTGACGCCCTGGCTGCATTGACTATCATGCTACGGGCGAAAAAGGATTCCGTTCCTTCATGGGTTCTCCTCGTTCCCAGGTCGGCGGTATAATCTTCCAGACCGATGGCAATGGCCACAACATTCTCAGCAGCGCTGGCAATGGCATACGCATTGATCACCCCCATGGCGCTTTCAATGATGGGCATAATCCAGACGGGATTTACGATTTCAGATTTATGATTTACGATTTCGTGGATTTTTTTATTGACCTCCAGGATTTGTTCAGGATGTTCGCATTTGGGAAGCAGGATCAGGTTTACATGGTGAGGAATGATATAATCAAGATCTTCGAGACCACGCTGACCTTGGTTGATCCTGACCATTCGTTCTGCTCCGTAGAAATTGATGGACCTGAGGGCATTACGAACCAGGAATCTGGCTTCATCTTTTTTATCCGGAGCAACGGCATCTTCCAGGTCGAGGATGATGCCATCGGGTTTATGGATCCCGGAATTGATCATCAGGCTCGGAGAATTTCCGGGAAGATATAAGCGGGAAAATCGGTTACGGTCCTTTGAGGTGGAATAACGGTTCTCCTCCAGCATCGAGGGAAGAAATTCTTTTTCGGTGGGCATCAGCTTTTTTATGGCCGCTTCCAGGCGTGCTGCGATCACCAGAGATAAAGCGCCAGAATCTTCAATGTTAACATGGGCGTTTTGGATTCCGAAAAAATCGAGAATGCCCAGGGTCTCTTTCCTGATATCTTCTCCATACATAACCCCTACCTTGGATTCAATGTGGAGATCAATTCCACTGTTTTCAGTGAGTTCAAGGGTGACAAAGCAGTCGGAGCGTACCCCCTTACCTTTGTTCCCGGCAGTAGCTGTTTGTGCCATAGACGATGATTCGGTTTGAGTGATCAAAGGTAGAAAAAACCAATAAATAATGGACAGGCAATTTTATGAATACGAAGATGGGCATTAATTTTTCGATCCATTTCCTATCTTTGTATCGTTTTCATTTGTGCATCATGAAGCGTAAATCATCAGCCAGGCGTTCAAGCATAAAAAGTTCATCATCCAAGGCAAGCGGCAGGCATTCCGGATCAACTAAGAAGGGTAAATGGTTTCAGGGAAACATCTATCTGGTCATGTTTTTTAAACTGCTGGTGATACTGTTGCTGATGTTTCTTTCCCGTATCCTTTTTTACCTGTTTAACCTGGGATATTATTCCGATCTGGGTTTCAGCAAAGCCCTGTATATTTTCCTACTGGGCCTTCGTTTTGATGTTTCCGCCCTGCTGATCTTCAACATCCCCTTTATCCTGATGAATGCAGCCCCGATCAGATTCAAATTCAACAGGGTTTACCAGGGTTTCGCCAATGCGTTTTATTATTTTTTCAACATTATTGCCTTGATGGCCAATTTTGTGGATACCATTTATTTTCGTTTTACGCTTAAACGCACTACTGCTGATATCTTTCAATATCTTGGGGTGGGAGGGGATTTTAATAAACTTATTCCACAATTCCTGAAAGATTTCTGGTATATCCTGATCATCTGGCTGGTTTTTATTGCCCTGCTCGTTTTTCTGTCCAGTCGTTTTTACCCTTTGGCTTCCAAAAATAAGTCAAGGCAAAAAAGTTTTCAGTTTTACTTTATCCATAGCATTCTGTTCATTATTACTATGGGGCTTGCCGTGATCGGTATTCGCGGGGGATTTCAGCTCAGGCCGATCAGTATGGTCACGGCCGGGAAATACACTGCCGCCAAAAATATTCCTTTATTATTGAATACTCCTTTTGCCATTGCCAAAACCTTTCACCATGAAGTGCTTAAACCGGTGGTTTATATTCATAAGGAGAGTGAACTCGCCAAAATATATTCTCCAATCCATAAAGTCCGGCCAAATGAATCACGGAAACTGAATGTCATGATCATCATTCTGGAAAGTTTTTCAAGGGAACATATCGGGTCGTTGAATTCAAACTTCGAGAACGGACGCTATCAGGGATTCACTCCTTTTATGGATTCCCTGATTCGCCAGGGTTACTATTTCGATGCCTATGCCAACGGGAAAACTTCCATTCAGGGCATCCCTGCCATCCTTTCATCCATTCCCTCCCTGATGAATGAATCCTTCATTCAGTCCAATTATGCTGCAGGGAATTTCACCAGTATTGCCGGATTACTGAAACCCAGGGGATACACTTCTGCTTTTTTTCATGGCGGCACCAATGGCACCATGGGTTTTGACGCTTATACCCGTTTGGTTGGATTCGATCATTATTTCGGAAGGAATGAATATAATAACGAGAAAGATTATGATGGCAAATGGGGAATCAGAGATGAGGAATTTATGCAATTCACAGCCAGGAAAATGAATAACCTGAAACAACCCTTTGTGGTTTCCCTGTTCTCACTTTCTTCTCACCATCCTTATTATGTTCCGGGGAAATATGTCAATATTTTCAGAAAAGGAAAGCTGCCCATCCAGCAGAGTATCATGTACACGGATCATTCCCTGGCCAGGTTCTTTCATACGATCAGGAATATGTCCTGGTATCGGAATACCCTTTTCGTCATCACTGCCGATCATACTTCTGAGGGCTATTATCCTTTTTATCAGTCCGGAACAGGGCAATATGCGATTCCGTTGCTCTTTTTTCGACCGGGTACCGACTTGAAAGGGAAATCAAAAGCAATTGCCCAGCAGACGGATGTGATGCCTACCGTGCTCAACTACCTGGGATATGACAAAAATTACCTGGCTTTTGGCAATGATCTTTTTGATTCCACATCCATGCGTTTTTCCATTCATTTCATCAGCGGGATATATGGCCTGATCAAGGATGATCATTATCTGGAATTCGATGGCCTCAGCTCCACTCAATTGTTTGACCTGAAAGATGACCCCATGCAAACCAGGAATGTAATCCAGACCAGGAAGCAGGAAAAAGAAAAACTCGAATTATTCATCAAAGCCTTTATTCAGCAATATAACAACAGGGTGATTGAGAACAGGCTTCTTATTGATAATTGACGATTGACGAATGTTAGACGAGAGAAAGAAAATACTGTTTCTGGTGAATCCGATCTCCGGGGCAGGGAAGCGGAAAGATATTGAGCGGTTGATCAACCTTCACCTTGACAAGGAGAAATACGATTATCGGATCATGTTCACGGAAAGCCCTGGTCATGCCACTGAAATCAGTAAAAAAGCGGCAGAGGAAGGCATGGAATTTGTGATAGCCGTTGGCGGAGACGGAACCGTGAATGAAATAGCTACCGGATTGGTGGGGACAAAGACTACGCTGGGCATCATCCCTACAGGATCCGGGAATGGATTGTCGCGCCACCTGAAAATTCCCATGAACCTGAAACGGGCCATGGAGGTCATTAACCGTGGAAAAATCATGAAAATGGACACAGCCACCATTAATGATCTTGTGTTTGTAAATGTAGCTGGGGTCGGCTTTGATGCTTCAGTAGCTAAAAAATTTGCAAAATCAGGAAAGCGGGGTTTTGCCAGTTATCTGAAAATCACTACTGATTCCTATAAGGATTACCGTCCCAGAAAATATACTCTGGTGATTGATGGAGTAACCATCAAACGGAGGGCTTTATTGGTGAGTTTTGCCAATTCAAGTCAGTTTGGGAATAATACTTCCATTGATCCGGGCGCAAGCGTGGATGACGGATTTATTGATGTCTGCATAGTGGGTAAGATCCCTTACTGGAAGACTATTTTCCTTGCTCCCTTACTTTTTATAAAAAAATTTGATCAGACACGCTATGTTGAGATCATCCGGGCCAGGGAAGTAAAGGTCAAACGGAAAAAGGGTAAAGGGATCCATCTTGACGGGGATCCGATGCAGATCGGAAAAAATTTCACCATGAAAATCAATCCCTTGTCGCTGAATGTGCTGATACCCTGAGTCGCTTCGCTCCCGATTTAAGATGCAAGGTCGCTGCGCTCCCGATTCAAGATGCAAGGTCGCTGCGCTCCCGATTCAAGAT
>CAZSDU010000002.1:119404-238530 GCA_964605775.1 uncultured Prolixibacteraceae bacterium
AGGTCGCTGCGCTCCCGATTCAAGATGCAAGGTCGCTGCGCTCCCGATTCAAGATACAGGATACAGGATGCAGGATTGAGTTGAATAAAATTTATTATCTTGCATCTTTTATCTTGCATCATGGATCCTGCATCATAAAACCAAAAGGAATTATAAATGCCCATGCATGAACTTACCGCCCGGAACTTCAGTACCGGACTAAAATCGACCCTGACCGACTGGGGTTTTTCTGACATTTTCGCCGGCTATCTGGTCGATTTTTCGACCCTGATCATCATTCTGATTTCCTCTGTGGTGGTCTATTACATGGCCAAACTTTTAATCAATCATTTTTTAAAGCGACTGGTTAAAAGATCGAACAGCAAGTGGGATGACCACCTGTATGAGCAAAAAGTATTCACCCGCCTGGTGATGCTCTTACCTGCATTGGTGCTTCGGGTTACGCTGACTTCCAGTATTTCAAAATATCCCGAGGCAATCAAATATATTGAGCTTGGACTTCACCTCTATATCATTTTCATTATTCTGCTTGTTATCATTTCATTCCTGAATGCTGTTTATCGTATTTACGGGGAACTTGAAGTGGCAGATTCCAAGCCCATCAAGGGTTATGTTCAGATCGGAAAGATCATTGCCAGCGTGGTAGGAGGGATTGCCATGGTATCCGTGTTGATCGGACAGTCACCCCTGACTTTATTGGCCGGACTGGGCGCAATGTCGGCAGTGATCATGCTGATTTTCAAAGACAGCATTCTGGGTTTTGTCGCCGGGGTACAACTTTCAAGCAATAAAATGGTGAACATAGGGGATTGGATCAGTATGCCGAAATACAATACCGACGGAACGGTCATTGATATTTCTCTGGTTACGGTGAAAATACGGAATTTCGATAATTCCGTGAGTTGTATTCCGACCTATACCCTGGTGTCCGATTCGTTTCAAAACTGGAGAAGTATGGGTGAAGCCGGTGGCCGCCGGTTGAAACGCTCCCTGCTGATCGATATCACTTCCATCCGTTTTCACGATACGGAGATGATGGAAAATCTAAGGAAGTCTGACATCCCCGTGGATGAACTGCTTAAAACAAATGACGTGAAGACCAATCTCGGACTTTTCAGACTGTATCTATACCATTATTTGAGAGCAATTCCGGAAATCAACAATAAAGTCACCCTGATGATACGAGAGCTTCAACCTTCTGAAAATGGATTGCCTTTGGAAATCTATGCTTTTTATATTCCTCCTGATTGGGAGCAGTTTGAAAATTTCCAATCACGCTTGTTCGAATATATTTACGCCACGCTTCCTGTTTTTGGACTTTTTGCTTATCAGCGGCCCTCAGTGAGAACCGTTTAATAAAATCATAATTTTGCAAAATAATATCAATCGTAAATCTAAAACCTTATTTTATGTCTTTCAATCTGAGAAACCGAAATTTTCTTAAACTGCTGGATTTCACGCCACAGGAAATTAAATTTTTCCTGGATCTGGCCATTGATCTGAAGAGGGCTAAGTATGCAGGAACGGAACAGCCCATGCTGAAGGGAAAAAATATTGCCCTGATCTTTGAAAAGGCGTCCACACGGACCCGTTGTGCTTTTGAAACGGCTGCCTACGATCAGGGGGCAAGGATAACTTATCTTGGACCTGAAGGTTCCCATATCGGCAAAAAAGAAACCATGAAGGACACAGCCCGTGTTCTGGGAAGGATGTATGATGGCATTGAATACCGCGGATTTGGACAGGCCATCGTCGAAGAATTGGGCAAATATGCCGGTGTTCCGGTATGGAATGGACTGACCAATGAATTTCATCCCACCCAGGTTCTGGCTGACTTTATGACTATGATGGAGCATTCTGACAAACCACTGCATCAGGTGTCCTTTGCTTATTGTGGTGATGCCCGCAACAATATGGGAAATTCCCTCATGGTGGGTGCTGCTAAGATGGGGATGGATTTTCGTGCCTGTGCTCCGAAAAAATATTGGCCTGAACAAAACCTTGTGGATACCTGTAAAAAAATTGCTAAAGAAACTGGGGCCAAAATCACCTTTACTGAAAAAGCTGCAGAAGGGGTTAAGGGCGTCGATTTTATTTATACCGATGTCTGGCTTTCAATGGGTGAAGCCAAGGAACTTTGGGATGAACGCATACGGGAAATGCTTCCATATCAGGTGAATGCTGCCCTGATGAAAAAAACCGGCAATCCCAAGGTCAAGTTTTTACATTGCCTTCCGTCTTTTCACAACAAAGATACTGAAGTCGGGCTAGGGATTTATAAAAAATATAAACTGGACGGGTTGGAAGTGACTGAAGAAGTATTTGAATCCCCGTCTTCTGTTGTGTTTGATGAAGCCGAAAACCGTCTGCACACCATCAAAGCTGTAATGGTAGCTACATTGGGCGCGTAGTTACAGGCATAATTTTTCCTTTTTCACACATTAAAGTCCGGGCCGGATACTTGTCGAAAAACGTATAGTTATGCGTTGCTGTCATTACAGCCCGGCCTGTTTTGGAGATGTCCATCAACAGGCTGATAATACCTTCTGAACTTTCCGGGTCCAGGTTTCCTGTAGGTTCATCGGCCAGTATGACTTCAGGGTCGTTGACCAATGCCCTGGCAATGGCAACACGCTGCTGCTCTCCGCCTGAGAGCTGATGGGGCATTTTAGGACCTTTGTTCCCAAGGTTCACTTTAGCGAGTACTTCCAGCAGACGTTTCTGCATTTGCCGCTTGTCTTTCCAACCTGTGGCATGCATTACAAACAGGAGGTTATCATTCACTGAACGGTCCATCAGGAGCTGAAAATCCTGAAAAACGATACCGAGTTTACGCCTGAGGAAGGGAACGTCTTTGATCCTCAGCCTGCGCAGGTCATAACCGGCGACCCTGGCTGCACCTATTCTCACCGGTAATTCGGCATAGATGGTTTTCAGCAGGCTGCTTTTTCCGCTCCCTGTTTTTCCGATCAGGTAAACAAATTCACCGGCATGAATACTCATGGTAACATTGGCCAGGATCAGGTTTTCATTGTGATAAACCGATACTTTCTCGAGTTCTATGATACGTTCGCCTGTAATGGGTTCCATTGCATTATTGAGTCAAGGTTAAACGATACTCATGATATGTTAAGCGCCTTCATTTTTCCGTATGGCAATTCCCTTATCACCTGCTGGATATCATCCTTGTTATCCAGCAAGTGGCAACGGGATAGCGCTGTTTTCGGACTATTCACTTTAAAATAAGCGATCAGGGTGAAATCTTCATCACGGATCTGGATATAATCAGGAATTTTTTTTGTGCCCTGTATCTTCAGGATAAAAATACGCTTGTTCATACTATGATATTTCTCTGCCTGATGGTTTCATATAAGATGACTCCGCAGGCCACTGAAACATTCAGGGAATCAATTTCTCCTGAAACTGGAACGCGGAGCGTGTGATCGCAAAGTTTAAGGTATTCTTCCGAGATTCCTTCGCCTTCTGAACCCAGGATCAGCGCCAGGGGCTTGTTCATGTCAACCGTTGTGTAAGTATGGCTTGACTTCTCGGTGGCCGCGATGATGGAAAGACCGCTGTTTTTCAGGAAAACAATAGCCTCTTTAAGGTTTTCGCTGCGGATGACAGGAAGTTTGTATAAGGCTCCTGCAGAGGTCTTGATGGCATCTGAATTAATCATGGCCGACCCCCGTGAGGGAATCACCAGTCCGTCAACCCCTGCACATTCCGCGGTGCGGGCAATAGCGCCGAGGTTACGCACATCGGTAATACGGTCAAGGAGGAGGAATAGAGGCATCCGTCCTTTCTCATATACCATGGGAATGAGGTCTTCCAGCTTCTGATATGGGATTTCTGAAAGAAAGGTGACGACCCCCTGATGGTTCTGGCGGCTTAGCCGGTTCAGCTTTTCTATGGGGACAAACTGGTAAGGAATCTCGACTTCCTTAATGAATCCGAAAAGTTCTCTGAAACCTTCTCCCTTAAGTCCGTTTTGCAGTAGGATTTTTTCGATTTCCTTGCCTGCCTTGATCGCTTCAATGGCCGGCCTGATGCCATATATGTAGGATTCTTTTTTCATATCATACTTGTCATTCGTCACTCTTCTCATCCCTGTCAACTGCCTGATCAAGCAACGATCTGGGTATTTCTTTGGAGGCCTTGGCTCCGAGTTCCTTAAGTTTCTCCACTTTCCCGATCAGGTTACCGGCCCCTGAAGAGAGTTTTTTATGGGCTTCTCCGTAGGTTCTTTGTACCGTGTCGAGTTGACTGCCGAGCTTATCAAGATCGGTCAGGAAAGAAACAAATTTATCATAGAGCATGCCACCCTGGCGTGCAATTTCGATGGCATTCTGGGTCTGTTTTTCGTGTTTCCAGATCGAAGCAACCGTTTTCAGGGTAGCCAGCAAGGTGGTCGGACTCACAATCACCACATTTCTCTCCCAGGCATAAGAAAACAGTTCGGCATCAGACTGAACAGCCAGGCTGAAGGAGGATTCGATGGGAATGAACAACAGGACGTAATCAGGGGTGTCGAAGGCTGAGAGGTTGTGGTAATTTTTTTCACTCAGCATCTTTACGTGGTTTCGGATGGAGTACAGGTGGAGTTTCATCTGTTTTTCTTTTTCCTCCATGCTGTCAGCGGCGATAAAATCATTATAGGCAAGCAGAGAAACCTTGGAATCGATAATGATGTGCTTGTTGTCGGGGAGGTTTACAATCACATCGGGACGGTAAACATCACCCTGATCGGTACGGGTTGAGAACTCACGTACATATTCCTGACCTTTGACCAGTCCTGAGCTTTCCAGCACTTTTTCAAGAACCAGTTCCCCCCAGTTTCCCTGCTTTTTGGTATCCATCTTCAGGGCGGTGGTTAGATTTTTTGCATCGGCGCTGATCTGCTGGTTAAGCTCAGCCAGGTTCCTGATCTCCTTTTCCAGTGAGAATCGCTGTTTGGACTCCTTATCATAAGTGTCCTCCACTTTTTTCTCAAATTCCCGGATCTTTTCCCCCAGGGGTTTTAAAATTTCATCCAGCCTGGTTGTATTCTGTTCGGTGAATTTCTTTGTTTTTTCTTCGAGGATTTCGTTGGCAAGATTCTTGAACTCTGTCCGGAATTTTTCCTGGATTTCATCCATTTCCGATTTGTTTTCAGCTATTTTTTGCTGAATATGGTGGAGTTCAGTTGTTCTTGCAGTGACTTCCTTATTCAGTTCAAGGATGACAGCGTCTTTCTCATCGATCTTCAGTTGGGCTTTCAGAAGCTGATCCTTGAGTTGTGAAATTTCGCCATCGGCATGCTTGTTGACGCTTTTTCGAAAGAGGAAAATCATCAGCATAATCCCGCCAATGACCAGCAGGGTGATGAGCACAAGGATGAGATCAGACATGAGGTGGATTTGATTGGATACAAAAGTACTGATAAAAGTATTCAAACAGCATTGTAAGCTGCAGGAGTTTTATAACTCATGGCAGAACATGGGTTTTTCCATTTTCTTCCAGGCGCTGAGATTTATGCTATCGGGGGCAGACTGGTATACAGATCCGTCTGCAATTCTTTTGATGATTGGAATGATGAGGTCAGGGGATTCGCATTTTCCGAGATAGGCGTTAACCCCGGCTTTAAACATGCAGTATTTCCATTGGACGGAATCTTCAGCCGAATAGATCATCACGGCGGCATCGGGGCAGATATTTTTCAACAGGTTGAAGTTGTTGAGAGGAAGATCCTTGCCGATAAAGAGGTCAAGGATGATCACCTGAATATCGAGCTTAGGGATGGTTTCCAGCGCCTGCGACATGTTCAGGGCTGATCCGACGACGAATATGTTATCTTCATCATGATTTGAGATCATAAAAGAAAGACCTTCAATCACGGCAGGATGGTCATCGATGATATAGACATTTATCATTTTGAAACATATTGGACAAAGATAAATATTTTATATCTGTTTTCCAAATTCAGACTGGGTATATTTATGCAAATCATGGATGCAGGCGTTAACTTTAAGGGAAACGCATGCAATACAAGTAGAGGATTATTCCCCCAAATTTATAATAAACATCGGGTGAGGGATAATGGTTTTTGTATCTTTAAGTTGATGATACAGATTTATTTCCCTTACTTTCAATTTGCCCAATAAATGTTCGAATTCGAAAATGATTTGACTTTCATTTACTGTAAGGAATGTAGGTTCAATGGGATGGCTGAATTTACTACAGTCAAAAGTGAAGTGTCTGTTAACCGATTCTTCATAAACACTGATTAAATATTGGTTAATTGCATCAAGTGGATATTTGGCATTTTTGAAACGGTCAAGTTGTGGATGATGGCGATAACCTATGGTGTTGCCTTCTAAAACTTTCTTGGCCAACAGCGTTTCACGCCAGAGTGCAACCAACCCCTTGGAGTCAAGATACTTTGGGTGTATGGACCAGATTCTCATATAGATTGCAGTTTAATGTTGGAATCCGTTAATGGTATATTATAGGTACAAATCTGTTTGAGACAGTCCGTAACAAAACAGAGACTAAACTCCCCTTGGTGGTTTATTGAAAAATTTAAACACTTCCATGACCAGTATCATCGGCACAGCCAGTGCCAATACATACAACCATTCATTGAAGGTGATCGGTTCAATGCGTAAGATGTTTTGCATAAAAGGAATTTGCATACTTAAAACATGGATCCCTTGCGCTGCAATAACCCCTATTACAAGGATAATATTTCTTTTCAATGGCACCTTAAATGCAGAAACCCTTTCTGATCGGCAATTGAATACATGGAAATTCTGCATAAACACCATCAGCAATAAGATAAGGTCTCGTGCATGTATTTCGTTCATTGAGGTAAAGTTGTTCAGATAATACCATAATCCGAAAACGACGATTCCCATTGTTGCTCCCGCCGTTATGGTTTGGTTAATCATGCGAGGGTTGAAGATTTTCTCAGAGGGACTGCGCGGAGGTTGTTTCATGGCTCCATGTTCACCGCCTTCAAATGCAAGGGCTACATCCTGGATACCATTGGTGACTAAGTTCAGCCATAACAATTGAACCGCGAGAAGGGGCAATGGCAAGCCGACAAAAATAGAGGCCAGGAAAAGGATAATTTCAGCAGCTCCGGTTGAAATTAACAAGTAAATTACTTTACGTACATTGTCATACGCAAAGCGGCCCTCTTCCACTCCTGCTACAATAGAAGAGAAATTATCGTCCACCACAATCATGGAACCCACTTCTTTGGCCACATCAGTGCCTGAACCCATGGCCACGCCGATATTGGCGCGTTTAAGTGCAGGGGCATCATTCACGCCATCGCCTGTTACAGCGACGAATTCTCCCTTACGGATAAGGACATCTACAATTTCCAGTTTCTGCGTTGGTGAAACCCTTGCAAATACTGTTGTTGAGGCTACCAGCTTTTCATATGCCGGGCTGTCATATGCCCCCGATTCGGCCAGCATTTGCCCGGTTATCACGGTTGTGGTTGCATCCGCGATACCCAATTCACGGGCAATGGTTCCGGCGGTTTCAGGATGGTCGCCGGTGATCATCATGACTTTAATTCCTGCTCCATGGCATTGTTCAACGGATATTTTAGCTTCAGGTCTAAGCGGATCAATAAATCCCACCAGTCCGTAAAAGGTCAGGACAGGAATATCTTCATTTTCATATACTTCCTTTTTTACATATGCTTTATATTCTCCGCTGGCAAAGGCTAAAATCCGGTAGCCGCTTTTAGCGATTATTTCCGCATCGGCTAGGATTTTATCTTTATCGATTTCTTTTATCTCGCCATTGATGGACATGAAGGCGCAAAAACCGAGTATGGTTTCAACGGCTCCTTTTACACCAATATAAACCGAGTTATTTACATCGCAAAATGTGGCAGAGAATTTTCGGTCCGACTCGTAAGGAATTTTGCCAATCGGTTTTTCCTCAGTCTGCCATTTTTCGGGATCTACTCCAAGCTTGTGGCTCATGCCCAGCAAAGCAACATCCATCGCGTCGCCATGATGCGACCATCGATCGCTTTCTTTTATCAAAGAACCTTCGTTGGCGAAAACAGCGATACGGGTGATTTTTAATATTTCTTCATTTTCAGAAAATGTCAATGTCTTACCATCGGAATGGGTTACTGAGCCAACTCCGTTATAGCCTTCACCGCTAATGGTAAATCGCGTTCCATCGGGCAATTGAATAATTTTGGCTGTTTGTTCGTTAACCGTTAATGTTCCGGTTTTATCACTGGCAATTACGGTACAACTACCCAGGCTCTCTACAGAAGTAAGCTTACGGACAATTACATTTCGCTTTGCCATTCTTTTGGTCGCAATGGACAAGGCTACCGTCAGGGCCACCGGCAGCCCTTCGGGAATGGCCGAAACCGCTAATGCTACCACAAAAAAGAATATTGCAGTCAGATCCATTCCCTGGATTCGGAGTATGACTGCCAGAAGCACGCTGAGGGCAACAATAAAAATGCTGATTTGCCTGATGAATTTTTCCATCCGCTGAACCAGTGGCGGTTTTGCAGAAGCTGATACGGTAACATCCTGGGAAATTTTCCCTACCTGGGTATCTATACCTGTGCATACAACCACACCCAGACCTCTTCCTTTCATCACCGTAGCGCCGGCAAAAGCCATATTAGTTCTTTCGGCAACACCAAGGCTTTTTTGCAATATCCCGGTTTGCTTTTTTGCTGCTATGGATTCGCCGGTCAGGAAACTTTCATCAATTTCCAATCCGGATACTTCGAGTAAACGCATATCAGCTGGCACTTTCATGCCCGATTCGAGCAGCACGATATCGCCAGGCACAATCATTTCTGAGAAAATTTCCGCTTCCTTACCCTCCCTTCTTACCCTTGCTTTGATTTTCATCAATTTCTGCAAGCTGCTGGCGCTTTTCTCGGCATTGTATTCCTGATAGGTGCCTAATGCGCTGTTGATGAAAATGACCAGAAAGATGAATATGGCATCTTTCCCCTCGCCAATGGCCACCGATGCTGCAGCGGCAGCCAGAAGGATAAAAATTAAGGGATTCAATAACTGGTGAAGGATAATCTGCAGCAGGGTGACTTTTTTACCTTCGGGCAGTTTATTCTCCCCGTAAAATCGCAACCTTTCCCTTACCTCCTCTTCTGTGATGCCTTTTTCAGAAGTTTGTAATTGATTGAAGATATCTTCTTTATGATATGCATGCCATTGCTCTCTGGTTAATTTATCCTGATGTTTCATGGGTGTAATCATTTGTTTGTTATTGGTCACATGGAATACCCATAATTAACATTTTTAATACCCGCTTTCTTCAATTGGTTTAATCATGGATTTTTTTAACATCTTACGCTTGTGTTTAATAACGCAATGAATCTTCAGCCATTTTTGTTACCATTTCATTTTCAAAGTTGTAAAGCTTAACCAGGGTTTGAGAAGAAACCTCATCGCCCTGGACGGTGATCACTACAAAATTCATGGTAGTTTTTCCTGGATTATGATCAATCCAGGTTCCTGAATTCGCATAAATACATTTCTTATTTAAAAAATTTTTGGAGGCAAGCATTTTCGGTTCATGCGTATGACCAAAAACAACAATTCTCTTATCTGAGGCAGGGTTCATAAAGTATTGCAAAACAGCCTGATGGTCAGTTTCTGTACTTGAAATAACCGAATCGATTGCTTCAGCAGTTGTAATATGAATTGGAACATTATTGAGGGTTTGCCGTGTCTCCCAATGATCCTGAATGCCATTATAGAGATTCACCTGGATCCATCCGCCAGGAGTGTTTTGATAAGGAACAAGGTCATTTACTGAATAATTTCCTGTGAATCCATTTATATTTGTTTGAATAATGGCCTCATCAAATCTGTTTTTTAAAGGGAACATCTTCATGGTTAATGCCCATTTCTTCCAATACCGGAATAGCAAATCCTGGCTTTCATCCCCTGAAATATTTTGGGTAATAACCGGAAGCGTATCCATTGGCTTTGGGCGATTTTGTATCACATAGAGGGTGGCTATTCTTGTAAAAAAGTAACCGGGAGGCAATATATTACCCGGAGCAATTTCCTGGTTTGAAATCGGGTCAGGTGCACAGAAGAAATTATAGCGGTGACCATGCTCAATAGCAATTTTGGGATAGTTCGCGGGGCAGTATGTGCCTAAACCCAATACTGCATCACGCGCCTGGTTTATCCCCGGAAGAACACTTTCAATATTTGCTGGCGTAATCGTTAAATCATGATTTCCGGGTACATAGGTAACCAGAATTTTTCCTTCCTGAATGATGCTGTTTATGGCATCAAATACGCCTTTGTTGGCTTTTGCAATGCGCCTGACAAAATCATTCTGATCTTTCCCCTGATAAGTATCTGTTGTAGCGGGCACAAACCATTCATCGATTAGATCTCCCGCGATAACAAGTTCCCTGACATTTGGAGCTGCTTTTATCTGGTTAAGCAATTTTTCAAGAGGTGGAAGGTTATTCTTGCATTCGGCATAATCAAGGTCTGCCCCAAGATGCAAATCGCTGATAACAACGATCATATTCCTCTCCTTCCCGCCATTGCTAAATGGGTCTATTTCAGAATCTGTAGGATCTGACTTGTCGTATGATGCAAATCCACTTAAGAATATAATCACAAAGAATGTACTTAATAATCTCAGCATAGTTTTCATGGGAAATTGGTCTTTATTTTTTCTTTATTGTAAGGCATTCAAACACTTTTGTCAATGAATCTTCATTTTCTGACAAAACGTTTAATTTGTCACCACTCATTAAAATTGTTGAGCCTGTTGGAGTAAAGTATTTATTATTACGTTGAATAAAAGAAATCGTAGTAGTTATTGGTAATCCAAGCTGAACAACCCGTTTCCCAATGATTGAACAATTATCAGGTATTATGATCTCTGTCAGATTTGACATTATTCCATCATTTAAAACGATATCGGTTTGCGTTCGTTGTTTAAGTTTTTCAGGTAAAGTAAGATGAAGCCATTTGGCAACGACAGTAAGTGTAGTCCCTTGAATTAAAACGGAGGTAATGGATATGAAGAATACAATATTGAAAATCATATTTGCTTTTTCTGCACCAGCAAGTAAAGGATAGGTGGCAAAAACAATAGGTACAGCTCCCCTCAATCCAACCCAGGATATAAATAAGCGACAACGTTGCTGAATCTTAAAGGGTATAAGGCTAATGAATACACTTAACGGCCGAGCAACAATGATCAGAAACATGGAAATTATTAATCCGATGCCGAATACGGGTACAATTTGTTCAGGGAAAACCAATAAACCCAGGGTTAGAAATAAAATAATCTGCATAAGCCATGCAAAGCTGTCAAAGGATTTTAATATTTTTTTCTTATGAATTAATTCCTGATTACCTAAAAATACAGCTGCAATATATATGGCAAGAAATCCATTACCACCCATAAAATCAGTTGCAGAAAAAGTAAAAAACATGATTGCGATTACAAGTACAATATATAATCCTTCATAATCGAGTCTAATTCTGTTGATTACTATTGAACCAATCTTTCCGAAAGCAATACCCAAAAGTCCGCCAAGCAGCAATTGTCTCAGAAACATTGGCAAGATCATCATAAAACTTGTATTTTGGTTGACTACCAATGCTGTGAAAACGATGGTTAAGATATAGGCCATCGGGTCATTACTTCCACTCTCTAATTCAAGCGTTGGACGCAAATTACCTTTTAACGCAAGACTTTTAGACCGTAAGATCGAGAATACTGCTGCTGAATCAGTTGAAGATACAATCGAACCCAGCAATAATCCTTCAAAAATGGTAAAATCTGTGATTAACCACACGAACAAACCGACGGAAAAAGCAGTTAGTAATACACCCAGGGTTGAAAGCATTATTCCCTGCCAAAGAACAGGTCTTACAGATTGCCAACCAGTATCAATCCCACCTGAAAATAAGATAAAATTTAATGCTACAATGCCAATAAATTGGGCCGTTTTAGGATTATTAAAATAGATGCCTCCAATGCCATCTGAACCGGCTAACATGCCTATACCTAAAAATAATATCAGAACCGGAACACCAAATTTGGAGGATGTTTTTCCCGCAAGTAAAGAAATAAACAAGAGAATTGAACCGATCAATAATATGTTCTCTGTTGTTAGCGTCATGTATTCATCTAGATCTCAAATATAAGCATAATTTATTGTAGTGAGGTTCATTTCCATTGCTCGCAAGGATTGGAAACAGAGTTATTCGCTGATTTCGAAGCACTTTCTTTACAAGTTCAGACGACTTCTAACGGCCTTTAATGGTCGAATACTCACTGGAATGACAATTAACAGTTCAGTCTGTGATCACCCGGGAATTTGTGCTTGACTTGCACAGTTTCCAATTTAGTATAAGAATCAGGATAGCGGCAGTTGCCGTTGTCGGCTGCATCCAAGAAACGTATCCAATAATTCCTACTTGCACAATCAGCCATACAAGAACAATAAGGACAAAAAGAAATGTAGCTTTTCGCGCCAGGTGGTGTTGTCTGAATACAAGTATGGCAGCAGCAAGTGCTGAACCCCCGACACATATAAAGAGGATCAGACTTGGTAGAAAAAAGTTATGGAACGGGCTGCCTTTCAGCCACTCAAGAGGAATACCCTTGGCTCCTGACATTCCATAATATCCTCCGGCAAATGCGTTGATTGCGAGAAAAAGTAGTAAAATCCCTAAAGTGTATCTGGTAATTTCTTCGATCGATTTTGACATTGTCATTTTTTTTACCGTTTTATTTCTGTTGGATAATTATTTTTTTCTATAAAAATGTCGTTAAACAGGGTTTTATATTAGGTTAAGAAAAGCGACCACTCAAACCTGAATTACAACTATGGCTTGCTGGAATTTTTACTTTCATGGTTTATTTTTGTCCTTGGAAATCAGATAATAAATTGACCTGAATTGCTCAGGACTAATCCTATAACAGTCAATCTCTTGTATATCACTGTTAAAATACCGAATCAATTCTGCATGATTAACTTCCTTAATTCTTTTGTTGAGCAGATCATAATAATCATTCCACCAGATGGCCTCATCGAGGTAAAGGGTATTCAACAAATGGCAGTTATGTGATGCAATATACTCCATCTTTTTTTCATGGTCTTTAAACTCATCATGAATAATGATATAGCCACCGGGTTTTAGCAATTCAACGATCTTTGGAAATCCAGTTTCAAAACCCACAACGTTTAAAAATCCTTCGGCAAGAATGATATCGAAAGTACCGGGTTCAGCCTGAAAATCAAGGAATGAAACATTTTGGATGGTTACTCTGCCAGGGTGGTTTCCTTCGGTTATCTTATCCTGAAGGAGGTCAAGGGCATTTTTATTTATATCTATGGCGGTTATCGTGCCTGAATAATGTTGGGCTAAAAAAAAAGTCGGGACTCCTGTTCCACAACCAATATCAAGTATCTCGCAGGGGTTGGTATTGGGAATACAGGAGATTACCTGAGCAAGATGCTGACTGAGTTTTTCCCTGCATTGGTCTTTTATTTTATAGTACTCTTTTAACATGATGATAAAAATCCATATTCCTTGCAATCTGCCCAACATCTGTGTTTACTTTGACCTACATTAACATAATAAATCCCATTATTATAGTCAAAACCTGGATGATCAAGATGAAATGAATTATGTGGTCGGAATTTTTCTGCAAATTGCCCTGATGATACATTTGTCAATGATTGTCCAAGTTTCCAGATTAGGGTCTTTTCTATTAAGTAAGCTTCCTTTTCGGTAAGGTTTCTCGCAATAACTTTAATTATTGGCTCAAGTTTGGATTTTTTAATTGCTCTAATTCTTTTTGCTTTCTCAGAGTTACCATCATCACTAAGATGAGCATATTTCCTTTTTCCTTTACCTTTCCCAAAATAAAATTCTTCAAAGTTTCTCGGATCAATGTAAACATAAACGTAATAAAAATTTTTAGGTTCCATGAGTACTTTTTTTCATTTGCGGTTGCAGCTAACGTTTCGCAGCTAAGCCCAGTGCGGTTGCCTTTGGGATCGCGAGAGCGATCCCGGTAGATCGAAGCATTGGGATTAGCTGCATGTGTGTGCCTCACATGAGCGGAGTACACCCGTCCGGAAGCTCTGCAAAAAGATCAAAAATACAAATTTCTTTTAGCGGAATACAAAGACGGGTATAATTTTCCAGAGGGTGGAAGAGGGTGTGAGTTTGGGTGTGGGTGTGGGTGTGAAAGAACTGAAAAGCAGAGGTTACAAATCTTTCCTGGAATATTATCTTGAAACATCCCGAGGTTTCGGGACAAGCCGTTGATGGGGGTCGAACCACCGCATTGGTATATTTTATGATTCTTTCTCTTCTTAAAAATCGTCTTTAAAAATACTGACATCACATGGGTTTCAAATTTTTATCAAGTCTGTCAATAATTTTTTCCAATCGGTCTTGACGGGTTTTTTCGGATTTGGCATCAAGATAAAATCCAGTATATGTACGTTGTATCGAATGCGACATGGCCAGAAAATGGGTATAAGCAGGCTCATATGGCTGAATTATTTCTTTAAAGGTCTCTATTTGTTCATCGTTAATAAGGATACGTTGAGCATTATCCCATGAACCGTTTTTCCTGGCGCGTTCTATGGCGTCTAAACCATGCTGGGTCATTAAACCCTTTTCCATAAGAGTTTGTGCCAGATCTTTGTTTTTAACAGACCATTTGCTTTTTGGTAAACGTCGCGCAAAATATTTTTTGTAAGCATTATTGTCAAGAGATTGCATTTGTCCATCTATCCATCCGTGACAAAGCGCCTCTTCCAATGCCTCGGCAGCAGAGAGTGTGACAATTTTCCCTTTTTTACCAAAGCGTAACCATATCCCATCGCTTTTTGTCCCATACTTGCCAAGCCATTCCCGAAAGGCTTGTCGATCAGCAAATGTCAATATTTTATCCATAGGTATCGAATAGGTGAATGTTTTATTAAACTATAGATGGATTAGTAAACGACCAATGGCTGTAGATTATTTCCCACTCGTTTATGGTTAACTCTGTCGGCAAAACCCATGTTTTTTTTAATATTTTTTTATCAAACTCTATTTTTTACGATTTTTTATTTTCGAATGGTTAAATATAACGTTGGCAATTTAGCAATGGCGGTTTGGAGGCTTTTCCACTCTCCATAATTACAAACCCTGATATGGGGCAGAATGCTTTAAGCTAACCCTTCTCCTGCCATTGGCTATATGTCTTGTGTGCCCCGCATGAGCGGGGACCACGACATATTGAAATTTCAATATTTGTTAATTTTTAATGATTTTTTTTACGCATAAAGTTTTCGAAGCTGTAAGTATTTTTAACATGTAAATGCCCGAACTATAGTTGTTTAAGTCCGTAATTTGAATTGTTTTCCCATCAAAAGTATTTGTTTCAATGATTTTACCCTGTAGTGAATAGATCTCATATGTAAAATGCTGATTTGTATGTCTCGTAGCGTTATTCGCTAAGTTTATAGTGAAAGAATCATAAAATGGGTTTGGAGATATTTCAACAAGATTTTCTATGTCGTTCTCCTCCAATCCTTCAAATAGGTTTCCAAATATTATATCATCCAGCATCCAGCCATCTTTATTTGTTTGTATTTCATTACTTTGGAATGTAAATCGAAAATATACTGTATCCGTAATCCATGGGAGTGTAGGTGCGGGGAAAGACATATGGAAATTATACCATCCTGAACTTTTTCCAGTAAATGGATTAAGAGAATCATTGGTTGTATAAAGGGTTGTATAAGGATAATATGCTAGTTTTACATCCCAATTCAATAGGTGCGCAATCGCCTGTGCTATGAAATTATTCCAGGTCAATCCTTTATCGAATGAAAATTCTATCATTCCATTATCAGACAAGGTATCCGTAAATATTTTATACTTGAAATACAATTCTTGGCCAAGACTTTCCTCAGGAGCAGGTACATAAAGATAAAATCTTGATAGATTATTATTGGGATAGGGAGAAATAGTATCAGTCACCATAGCATTTGGAGATGAAAAAGATGTATTAAAAAAGATCTTTTGTGGATTCCCTATTTGCCAGATATTAGAGGGAAGTGAATGATCTATGTTTAATAAGTTTAAATTCTGACCATCATCAAAATTTATAACCCAGTAATATGTCTGACCTAGCATAAAACACGGCAAGGCAACAAAAAAATAAATTAATAGAAATAAGGTTTTCATAGCTATTGGGTAAAAGATTTTTATTTTATAATTACCACCAAAGTGCCGCCAGCAGCCGACGGGCGGGTGTTACCTGGGTTGGTTTTTGTATTCGTTTTAATTTCATTTATTTTCCTTCCGTTTACTTTGAATCACTTACCTCGCCTGGCCTCGGCTGCTGGCTTGTGTGTGCCCCACATGAGCGGAGCACACCCGTCCGGAAGCTCTGCAAAAAGATCAAAAATACAAATTTCTTTTAGCGGAATACAAAGACGGGTATAATTTTCCAGAGGGTGGAAGAGGGTGTGGGTGTGGGTGTGGGTTTGGGTGTGAAAGAACTGAGAAGCAGAGGTTACAAATCTTTCCTGGAATATTATCTTGAAATTCGTTGATGATGTTCGAACCGTCGTATTCGTGACCCGAACGTGAGTTTATCCCGCCACCGGCGGGAGTGGTGTGAGAGGTGCACCGGTGTGCAAATTGCTCACCGGCCGCCTACTCGATTACCAAACGCATTTATTTCAATCCTTAAAAGATTTCTGTTTTAATTCTTCAATAATTTTTGCAGAAACCCAGTATATCCTACACAATCCATCTCTTTGACTTAAAAAAAACAGATACTTCCCATCATGAGTCAGTGAAACACAAAGGTCATTTTTCTCAGTATTGATTGACGACCCTATTTCAATTCCTTGTGTCCAATTTCCATCATCTTTTTTAAAACTGACATATAAATCGGCTTTTTTTGTACCAGATCCAACTCTCGTAAAAACAATGAAGCTTTCATCCGGTGCAATACATGGAGCCAATTCTTTGCCATCGGTATTTATCATTTCACCAAGGTCAATGGGTTCCGAATATTTTTCGCCGTCAAATTGAGCGAGATAAATATCCTGTTCCCCTCGAACACCATTAATTTCTGATGTGAAATATAGATTTCCATTAGCAGCAAACGAAAAAGTCCAATGGGTAGGATGTTTTAATATAATCTCATCAATAAGCTTTGGTTCCGACCATCCGTCATCATTGCGATCAACAAACCATATTCTCTCTCTTTCAGTATCCCCAGGTATTGGAGGTTGAAAAGATAGAAAATAGAGTTTTTCTCCATTGTATGAAAAAGCAGGTTCACCAGTCCCCATTTTCAACCCAAAGTCAATTTTTTCAGGAGTTGACCAAACCCCATCTATTCTTTTCGAATACATCATACAAGGCCCCTTGTCCATTGGGCTCCAATAAGCTTCTGTCATATCAGGCGAAAAAATAATTGTTGAATGATAACCCATCTCTGCATTCATAATTTCTGGAGCAAACAGTGAGTAAAGGTAGCGTGTTATTTTTTTTGTTATTTGTGCCATGCTGTCGAAGGCGGAAGTCAAATGTGCGCTTTAAATCATCCCACGGGCTAGGTATAAATGGTAGGCTCCGCATAAAATGCCTTAACCCATGTAAAGTTACAATGTATTTTTATTCCAGCCAAATAGATTACCTTTTTTTAACCTTGCTGCAAACATACTGCAACCTAAGGTTTCCCCTTCAAAACCCTGCACATAAACAGAATACCCTGGATACGATAATCTTCCCGTTTAACACTATTTGGCTGATGTGTTGATCATTCAGCCAGGCTCATCCATTGATTTTCAGTAATACGTTTAAGTTTTTAACAAAAAAACGCGGGTTGCAGAGGAAATCTTAAATTTGCAAGAATGGAAAATCTGCCTTCTGGCTTTCCTGACATTCTTGCATTTTTAATTTAATCCATTGAATGATGAGGATTCTTCGTGATAAAACTGCTGCCCTGGTCATTGATTTCCAGCTAGTGCTTTTCCCCCATATCCATGATCATGAACTCCTTCTTAAAAATGTGCCCATACTGCTGAAAGGCTTGAAAATTCTTGATATTCCCCTGTTTGTCACCGAGCAATATGTAAAAGGTCTTGGCGCTACCGTGCAAACGATAGCAGATTGCCTTCAGGATACTGAACGCATTGAAAAATCAACCTTCAGTTGCTGTGATGAACCTAAGTTCATGCTTGACCTGGCCTCTGCGGCCATAGAAAACGTGATCATTACGGGAATAGAAAGCCATGTTTGCGTGCTCCAGACCGTGATCGATCTGATCGGTCATGGCTATCACCCCGTGGTAGTTGAAGACTGTATCTCCTCCCGCAAGGAGAGCGATAAAAAAAACGCCTTGGAACGTATGCGACAGGAAGGCGCTTATATTACAACCTATGAATCCATCCTGTTTGAACTGCTGAGGTACTCAGGAACGGATGAGTTTAAAGCCATTTCAAGACTTGTGAAATGAAAGTTTGATCAATCCCCGGCGAGCATAAGCTTTTAAATATACTGCAGTGACTTTTGAAGAAATTAATAACGGCGAAAATCCCGAACTTGAATCCGGAAACCTGGCGGAAACCATCCACCTCTCGGGAATGTACCAAAGCTGGTTCCTGGATTATGCTTCCTATGTGATCCTGGAAAGAGCTGTCCCGGAAATGATCGATGGACTGAAACCGGTTCAGCGCCGGATTCTACATTCCATGAAAGACCTGGATGACGGCAGGTATAATAAAGTGGCCAACATCATTGGTCATACGATGAAATATCATCCCCATGGAGATGCCTCCATCGGGGATGCATTGGTACAACTGGGTCAGAAAGACCTGCTCATCGATACCCAGGGGAACTGGGGCAATATCCTGACGGGTGATAGCGCTGCAGCCCCGAGATACATTGAAGCCCGCCTCTCGAAATTTGCATTGGAGGTGTTGTTCAATGCCAAAACAACCACATGGAAGTCTTCCTACGATGGAAGAAATAAGGAAGCGGTCACCCTTCCTGCCAAATTTCCGCTTCTGCTGGCTCAGGGTGTGGAAGGGATAGCCGTTGGACTGGCTTCAAAAATTTTACCCCATAATTTTCTTGAATTAATTGATGCTTCCATTAAAATACTCCAGGAAAAAGATTTCGAGATCTTTCCCGATTTTCTTACCGGAGGCCTGGCGGATGTTTCCCGCTATAACGATGGCATCAGGGGAGGAAAGGTCAGGGTAAGGGCAAAGATTTCCCAATTCGATAAAAAAACACTGGTCATCACGGAAATTCCCTATGGAACCACTACCGGTTCTATCATTGATTCCATCCTTTCTGCCAACGATAAAGGAAAGATCAAAATCCGCAAGATCGATGACAATACAGCAGCGCATGTGGAGATCATGATTTACCTCGCCCCTGGCGTTTCTCCTGATACCACCATGGATGCCCTTTATGCGTTTACCGAATGTGAGGTGTCTATTTCTCCGAATTCCTGTGTGATCGAAGACGGGAAACCAAAATTCATAGGGGTTTCTGAAATTCTGAAAATCAACACCCGGCATACGGTCGACCTTCTGCGCATGGAATTGAATATCCGTCAGGAGGAGCTTAAGGATAACCTGCACTATGCTTCTCTAGAAAAAATATTCATCGAGCATGAAATCTACGAAGGGATTAAGAAATGCAGGTCCAATGAAGAAATTGATACGGCCATCAGGAAGGGGCTGAAACCCTTTCTGAAACAACTTGTTCGCCCACTTTCCGGTGAAGATATTCACCGCCTGCGGAAAATTCCTGTCGAACGAATCTCAAAATACAATTCCGATAAGGCCAATGAAGTCATCACAGGCATTCATCTGGATATGGAAGAAGTGGATAATCATCTTTCCCACCTGATCGATTACGCCATTGAGTATTTCAGACAAATCCGGAAAAAATATGGAAAAGGACGGGAACGAAAGACAGAACTCAGGAATTTCGACACCATTGAGGCGGTGAAAGTCGCTGCCGCCAACGAAAAACTATATGTAAACCGGGAAGAGGGTTTCGCGGGAACTGCTTTGAAAAAAGATGAATTTGTCTGCGAATGTTCCGACCTCGACGATATCATCGTATTCAGGGATGACGGTACTTTCCTGGTGACAAAGGTTTCAGATAAAACCTTTGTCGGACAGAATGTGATTCACATCAACATTTTTTCGAAAAACGATAACCGTACCGTTTATAACCTGGTTTACCGTGACGGAAAGAACGGGAAAATAATGGTTAAACGCTTTTGCGTTCTGGGAGTGACCAGAGACAAAGAATATACCGTTACCAAAGGGACAAAGGATTCCAGAATTCTCTATTTTTCAGCCAATCCTAATGGGGAAGCGGAAATGGTAAGGGTGGATTTACGGCCGAAACCGAGACTGAAAAAGACCAGTTTCGACTTCGATTTCGCAAGTATCGCCATCAAAGGAAGAAATTCCATGGGCAATACCCTTACCAAATTTGCCATTAAAAGAATTGAGAAACGTCAGGAAGGGATCTCAACCCTGGGGTCTTTAAATATCTGGTATGATGAAACCGTGCAGCGACTGAATACCGATAACCGCGGTATCCTGCTTGGAGCTTTTTCAGGATCCGACCGCGTTCTGACCATCATGCAAACGGGATATTACCGTTTGACCTCTTTCGACTTGTCTACCCATTTTGATGAAGACATGATCAGGATTGAAAAATATGACGAGCAAAAGGTTTTCACGGTCGTTTATCTTGAGAATCAGTCAAAACAATATTATCTCAAACGGTTTAAACCGGAATTAAGCGATAAGAAAACCGATTTTCTGGAAGAGGGAAATTCCCTGTTCCTCCTCACAGATCATGCCAGTCCTAAGCTTGAAGTGCTCTTTGATATGAAACAAAAAGCCAGGGGTGCCGACCATGAGGAAATTAATGTGGCTGAATTCATCGCTGTCAAAGGATATAAAGCAAAAGGGAAACGGATCTCCAATTACCCGGTGAAAAAGATTGACTGGATCCACCTTCCTGAAACAGACCCGATCCCCATGCAGGATAACGGACAGGAAAAGGCTGAAGAACCTGAAATTGTCAGCATAACAGATGTAAAACCTGATCCGTCGGTTGGAAAGGACTTGGCGGATGAAGAAAAGCCAAAAGAAGAAACGACAGATACCTTACAGATGGAATTGCCGTTATAAATAGTGAATTAATGATAAACATATGGTAGATCATAAAATTTTGAAGGTAACAGAGGATGTTCGTTGGATAGGAGTTCTTGACCGTGACATCGTGACCTTTGATGTGGTGATGGAGACAAAATTTGGGACGACCTACAATGCCTACTTTATTGATGCTGATCGAAAGACCGTGGTAGAGACCGTGAAAGAGAAATTCTGGGATACTTATCTCGCGAAATTGAAGCAGGTGGTTGACCCTTCGGAAATCGAATACATCGTGATCAGTCATACTGAGCCTGATCATTCCGGATGCCTGGCACATTTGTTGAACATTGCTCCCCGGGCACAGGTGATCGGCACTGGCAATGCCATCAGGTACCTCAACGATTTACTGGGTTTCAGTTTCCCGAACCGGGTGGTTAAAGATGGCGATATTGTTGACCTGGGCAATAAAAAACTGAGGGTGATCGCGGCCCCCAACCTTCACTGGCCGGATACCATGATGACCTATCTTCAGGAGGATCAACTGTTATTTACCTGTGATATTTTCGGGGAACATTTTTGCCATGAGGATATTTTCGATGATCTTCTTCCTGATTTTGAAGATGCTTTTCGCTATTATTTCGATGTCATCATGAGGCCTTTCAGCAAATTTATGCTTCAGGCCATTGACCGTATCCGCGACCTGGAGATTGCAGCCATCTGTCCCGGTCACGGGGCCATCCTTCGCAGCCACTGGAAAAGATATATGGATCTGACAAAACAATATGCCCTTGAAGCGGTTGACAATCCCAAACCTGACCGGGTATTGATTGCCTATGTATCCGCATACCACAATACGGCTTCCATTGCGGGGAAAATCGCGGAAGGGATCCGTCAGGCCGCTGCCATTGAGGTTGATCTTTGCGACATTGAAAAAATGGAACTCCCTGTACTGGAACAAAAAATAATTCAGGCATCGGCTATCATCATCGGATGTCCGACCTTCAACCAGAATATTTTACTCCCGGTTTACCAGCTTTTCGCCTTGATCAATCCCATCAGGGACCGCAATAAGCTTGCCGCCTCTTTCGGGTCTTACGGATGGAGCGGTGAAGGGGTAAAAATCATGAATGCAGTCATGCAAAACCTGAAATTGAAAGTGATGGATGAGGGCTTAATGCTGAAATTTACTCCGCATGAAGATGGTTTGCAAAAAAGTATCGATTATGGCTTGAATTTCGGAAGCAGACTGCTGGAGTCGAAATCCGTCATGAACCCGGATATTAAATGAAAGGAATTAATTTATAAGCTGGCAGGAGTGCATTTTACCATGAAACAAAAAAACTTTTCTTATCTCCTATTGTTTGCATTGTCAGTACTGATCCTGACTACTCCTTCCTGTTTGCCAGAAAGAAAACTGGCCATGCAGTTTGCCGGAAATCCTGCAGGGATCAGTGTGCTGGTATTTCCGCCGGATTATTTTTATAAATTCAATCACAAGGGGGAGAGCATCCCCGGCTTCGACTCGCTCAATAATGCCCAGCAGGATTCGGCGCTATGGGTAAACAGCCGTTATACTCAATACCTCAACGATTCCATCCTGTTGGAAAAGTACATCAATCATTTCATCGATGAATTAAGGGCGCTGGGGTTCAGCGTTTATCTGCCTTCCTCCATGGATTCGTTTATCAAGGAGATGCCCCAATCCTATATTGTCAATTTAGCGCAGATCCAATTGGATGAGTATCATTATCCCCTGGAGGATGAACAGGAATTTGATGATACCCTCTATTATAAATCCTTCGATCTAAATGCCGTGGATTTCAGCACCTGGTTGGAACTCAATAAGGCCGGCACGGCAAGGGTAAAAAAGACCATGCTCTATTCTTCCCATACCATATATGACGATTTTACAGGTCAGTTTATAGTTGATCCATGGACAAGGAATGTCAGGTACAAGTACCACATTGATACCTTAAAAGTCAATGAAATCTATGATATGGCTGCTTATTTAGGGAAGAAGCATGCGAGCTACCTTTTTGATTATTTCCTGAACCAATATGTGGCAACCCGCTTGCCCGAGGGGGAAAACATGTGTTTTTATTATCATTATGACCGTCGCCGCAACTATGTTACTCCTGTCGAAGATGACCGTTTCCAGATTCTCGGACTCCGGTAACTATGGCCTGCTTCGGGCATAGGGCGCAGCCGTCTGATCAGCATAATCTTTCAACAGATACTTTAAATAGCCGGTGATGGCAATCATGGCGGCATTATCTGTGGCATAGGAAACAGGTGGAATATATATGTTCCATCCGGATTTTCCCGCTTCCGATTGCATGGCCTGGCGTAATCCTGAATTGGCTGAAACCCCGCCCGCAATAGCTATTTCATAAATTCCCGTGGCATCAGCGGCGAGCCTGAGTTTAGTCATCAGAATGTCCACGATGGTTTGCTGGATAGAGGCACATAAGTCGGCTTTATGCTGAGCAATAAAATCGGGATTCTCTTTTATCTTATCCCGGATAAAATAAAGAATTGAGGTTTTTAATCCGCTGAAACTGAAGTCCAACCCGGGAATATTGGGTTTGGAAAACCTGAAGCTACGGGCATCCCCTTCCCTTGCCAGGCTGTCGATCACAGGTCCCCCGGGGTAGGGCAGTCCCATTATTTTTGCTGCTTTGTCGAATGTTTCTCCGGCAGCATCATCAATGGTCTGGCCGATGATTTCCATGTCAAAATAATCATTCACCTTGACGATCTGGGTATGACCTCCGGAGACCGTCAGGCAGAGGAAGGGGAATCCGGGAGTGTTATCGGGGCTGTCAGGCTTGCGAATGAAATGTGCAAGGATATGTGCCTGAAGATGATCCACTTCAATCAGGGGGACAGAGAGGCCTAAGGCCATGGCTTTGGCAAACGAGGTGCCGACGAGGAGTGAACCCAATAGTCCCGGTCCTTTCGTGAAAGCGATGGCGGAAAGTTGATTTTTAGTTATATTTGCTGATCGCAGGGCAGTTTCCACGACAGGGATAATGTTTTGCTGGTGGGCACGAGAGGCCAATTCAGGGACAACGCCTCCGTAGTTTTGATGAATATCCTGTCCGGCCGTAACATTTGAAAGGATGATATCATTTTTAACCACTGCCGCTGCAGTATCATCACAGGATGATTCTATACCCAGTATGTAAACTTGCATAAGGCAAAAATATCATAAAAAGACTCGCAAAAATACTGATTTATCCTACGGTGGTCATTTTTTCTTTGCTGATTACCTTGTATTCGGTTTTCCGGAGTCCAGGAACACAAACACTCCTGGCCAGACTGACAGCCGATTATTTTTCAAAGGGGATGAAAACCGATATCCGTATCAGAAGTTTTAGCATTTCCATCAGCAAAGGATTGATCATCGAGGATATCCTGATCAAAGACAGGCATGGGGAGGTACTTCTTTCTGCCCATGAAATCGGCTTGCAGCCGGGCCGGTTCAGCCTGATGAAGCATCAATTCAATATGCACAGGGTCTTATTGGAGGATGCCCACATTCAGTTGCTCACCCATCAAGGGGACAGTTCACTGAATCTTCAATTTTTCATCGATTATTTTGCTTCAAAAGAAATTACTCCAAAGACAAAAGATACCGTAATAACAAAGGGATGGAACATCAGTGTCTCTAACTTAGTGTTGAAAAACACTCATTTTCATTTTCAGGATAAAAATAATCCGCCAGTAACTGTGGGGATGGATTATACCAATATTGATGTCTCGGGAATCAATCTGGATATGTCCAATATCAGCTTTGACGGGGATACGATTCATTGTAATATCCGTCACCTTTCCGCTACAGAGCGCAGTGGTTTTATCCTTCGTTCCTTGAGCGGGCAGTTCCAGGTTAGTCCGGCATTCCTGAAAGCCCGCCACCTGAAAATCTTGACGGATCATTCTGATCTTGACCTGAGCTTCGATTTTTTATACCCTTGCTGGTCGGCTTACAATGATTTCCTGAATGATGTTACCATTCAGGCGAAGATTGAACCTTCATACCTGGATCTTCACGACATCGGTTATTTTGCTCCTGAATTGCTGGTGATGAAGAACCGTTGCCGGATTGCCGGCGATATAAAAGGCAGTGTAAGCAATTTTAAAGCCAGGAATTTCAGAATAGCTTACGGCCTGAACACCTATTTCTACGGAAACATCAGCGCCCTGGGTCTCCCCAATGTCGAAGAAACTTTTATCGATCTCAACATCAAATCGATGGAGACGAATAAAACCGATATCGAGTCGTTTTTAATCCCTACCGATGATCAAAAGATAGCGCTTCCTTCGATTTTCGAAAATATAGGAGTAGTCAGCCTCAGGGGAAATTTTACGGGATTTTACAATGATTTTGTGTCCAATGCGCGTTTACGCACCAATCTTGGTAATATTCGTACGGACCTTACCCTCAGGAAACAGAAAAATTCCACGCTGATCGGATATAATGGACAAGTGGATATAGGACAATTTGATGTGGGGAAATTGTTCGGGAATCAGGAAAGTTTTGGAAGGGTAACTGCAAGGGCAGATATCAATGGGAAAGGATTCAGTTTTAAAGATGCAGATCTGGTCATGAAAGTTCAAGTCGATTCCATCAGATTGCTTGAATACAATTACAGCAACCTGGAGGTGACCGGAACCCTGGCTGAGAAAAAATTTACCGGAACTCTGATGGTAAAGGACCCCAACCTTGTCTTTGACTTCAGGGGGCTTGTTGATATGAGCGACACCATCCCCGTTTTTAATTTCACCTCCAATATTCAAAGGGCCAAGCTTTTCGATCTTCATCTTTTCGAACGGGATTCCATCCTCGATATTTCCACCCGACTCAAAGTCAATGCAACGGGATCCAACCTGGATAACATTGATGGCTCAATCATTGTGGAAGATACCCGCTATGTTGAAGGAGACAAAGTCATAACCATGGATCATCTGGCCTTGTTTACCGTACAGGATAAATTGTCTGGAAAAAACTACCAGTTACGTTCTGATTTTGTCGATGCCGACTTTAATGGTAAATTCTTTTTCAGGGATCTGATCCCCTCCATGACAGTTTTCATTCAAAACTACCTGGCTTCATTTACCCTCAGGGATTCCATGATCAATCGTCACCCCATGACGGATCAAAGAATGAATTACCGGATCCGGTTAAAAGATACGGATGAAGTCATGGCCGTCTTTCTCCCATTTCTCCATGTGGCGGATAGTTCTTTTCTTGAAGGTTTTTATGATGAAGTGAAGGGAATAATGGTGATGCAGGGGGGAGCATCTGAATTGGATATTTTCGGAATGAAATTTTCTGAATGGTTTCTCGATGCGGAATCCCTTTCTGATAGACTTCAGTTACGGACAGGATGTTCTGCATTTTATCTGAAGAACAGTAAACCGGGGGATTCACTCGAGCTAAAAGTCGATTCTCTGCTGCTTTTCGCAAATGTTCAACAGGATACGGTCAAATATGATTTTTCCTGGTCGGAACAGGGTATTAAAAGCGAATTCGATGGATTTGCAAGTTTTCTCAACAGTCCGAAGATTGAGCTAAAACTGGGTAATTTCGAAGTTTATGTCGATTCCAAATACTGGAAATTGGATACGATGAACTATATTATTCTGGATACTTCCCGTATTATTATCAAGGATCTGAGTTTTTACAATGAACAGCAATTTCTCAAAATCCACGGCCATATTTCAAGCCATAAAGAAGACACCCTGAATGTGTTATTCAACAAGTTGGATATTTCCGAAGCAGATCGTCTGTTGTTTTCCAAGACCCTTGACGTGGATGGCATACTGAGCGGAAATATTAAACTACACGACCTTTATGGCAACCCTTCTGTTCTTGCCGACCTCAGGGTGAAAAATTTTAAATTCAATCGAGAGTTGCTTGGTGATGTGGATTTTTCCGTTAAATACAATGCAATGGCCTCCAGGTTTGATGTTCAGTCACGCATTCTTTACACCGGAAATATAGGGACCAACATCCCTTTCACCCTCAACGGGAGTTACTATCTTGACGGGGAGAATTCCCGTCTGGATTTTCTTATGGGTTTAAAAAGCCTGAATCTCAGAATGGTCAGGCCATTTGTTTCCAGCTTTATGTCGAATGTGGATGGTTTTGCTTCAGGTCAGGTGAAAATTACAGGTCCATTGGATAAACCTGTTCTTAGCGGACGCATTAAATTAATGCGAACCGAGTTTAAGATCAATTATCTGAATGTGCCATATACCTTGAGTGATGTGGTGGATATTGATTCGACCGCTTTCCATTTTAACAATATTCTGGTATTCGATTCGCTTGGAAACAAAGCTACCTTAAACGGAAAAATTTCGCATCGTTATTTCAGCGACCTGAGGCTTGACCTGAAGCTCGATCTGAATGACTTCAGCGCTTTTAACAATACCCTTGCCCAGAATAATATTTTTTACGGGGTAGCAAGAGGGTCAGGAAGTGTCAGCATTGAAGGGCCGGTTGAAAATATTGCCATCAGGGTGAAAGCTCAGACCGGCAGCAATACACATGTTGTGATCCCCATCAACCTGACCCAGTCGGTCGGGCAGAATGATTATATTATTTATGTTCAGAAGGACAATGAAGCTTTGAAAAAGGAAAACCTTAAGAAAAATAATCCCAATGGCATTACCCTCGACCTGGGGCTCCGTGTCAGTCCCAATGCCGAAGTTGAAGTGTATTTCCCCAACCAGTTGGGAAATCTTAAAGCTACCGGCAACGGTAATCTTCAGATGGATATGACACCTGTCACCCCATTTACCCTGTCGGGGATCTATTTCATTAAAAAGGGTTCATTTTTATTTACCCTTCAGAATTTGCTCAGGTTGCCCATGTCGATCAAGGAAGGCAGTCAGATTTCATGGACGGGGGATCCTGCTGATGCCAATATTTCAGTGGCGGCAATATATAAGACCAAGGCGCCCCTGAGAGGCTTGACTTCAGATCCTGCCGAAGAAGGTATCAGGATACCCGTAGAATGCATCATCCGTCTGACAGGCAAACTGATGAACCCGGATATTTCTTTTGGGATGAGCTTGCCAAATGTTGAAGAAAATTTCCGAACCATGGTATTCAGCATCATTGACACGAACAATACTTCAGAAATGACCCAGCAGGTGGTTTATCTGATGGTGATGAATCAATTTAAACCGGTCGTATCCAGCTCGGGACCATCCATTGATGTGGGTTCAACGTCCATGTCGCTGGTCACAAACCAGATCAATAGCTGGCTTTCCCAGATTTCCCAGAATGTCAATGTGGGGGTGAATTACCGGCCGGGAACTTCCACGACCAGCCAGGAATTCAATGTGGCTTTATCCACCCAGTTATTTGATGATCGCCTGCTGATCGATGGCACCTTTGGAATGAATTCATACAACAACCAATCTTATAGACAATCCAGTACCATCGTTGGGGATATCAACATTGAATACCTGCTGACAAAGAACCGTCGCTGGCGTGTTCATGCTTTCAACAGGACCAATACGCTGACGATATTGAATAATAACTCCCAATATACTCAGGGGGTTGGAATTACCTATCAGCGTGATTTCACGAATTTCTGGGAAATATTCAAGTCATCCAAGAAGAAAATAAAGTGACCGGGAATTTCAATGTCTACAGATCTTCGGCAGGGTCGGGGAAAACCTTTACCCTGGTCAGGGAATACCTGAAGATCATCCTTCTGGAACCAACGGCTGTTAGGCATATCCTGGCCATTACATTTACCAATAAGGCGGCTGCAGAGATGAAAGACAGGGTGTTGCATGCCCTGAGGCAACTTTCTCTTATTCCGGATGCTAATGATGACAAGATCAGCCGCAATCTCTTGCCTCAACTGATGAAGGAAACAGGTCTTACAGAATCAGAAATTTCAGACAGGGCAACCAGGGTGCTGAAAATAATCCTTCATCATTATGCTGATTTTGCCATTGGAACCATGGATAGTTTTTCTCATAGGATCATCCGTTCCTTTGCCCATGATTTCGGTTTACCTGTACAGTTCAACGTGGAACTTGATTCCGAAGAATTGCTGATTAAAGCAGTTGATCTGTTGCTCGACAGGGTTGGCCAGGATAAGGAGCTTACAACCTTTCTGGGGAAATTTCTTGAATCCAGGATGGATGATGACCGTGACTGGAATATTGACCGTATCCTGCTTGCTTTTGCTGGCGCTTTGCTGGATGAAGAAGGCCAGGCGAAAATCAGGGAGCTCAGGGCGCTGAGCCTGGAGGATTTTTCGCGTATTGCAGGAGATCTTTTTAAAAAGATCAATGGTTTCGAGGAATCGATCAGAAGGGCAGGAGGAGAGGCTTTTTATCTTCTTCAACAATCCGGTCTTGAAGCAGAGTGTTTCTACCAGGGGAATAAAGGAATTTATAAATATTTTGAGAACTTATTTTCAGGTCGGTTCGATAAAATTCAACCGAATGCTTATGTGCTGAAAACAATTGCTGAGGATAAATGGGAAAGCGCAAAAGCAACGCCAATGGAAAAGTCACAGATAGAAAGCCTGAAGCCGAAGCTGATCGGATTATTCGATGAAATCACCCGATATACGGATCAATACCAGCAAAGTTATGAGCTGAATAAATTGCTTGCAAAAACGATATTTCCACTGGCGGTTTTGAATGAGATTGATAAGACCCTGACCGCGTTTAAAAAACAGCACAACCTTGTCCACATTTCCGAATTCAACCGCCGGATTGCATCCATCGTCATGCATGAACCGGTTCCTTTTATCTATGAAAGGATAGGGGAGCGGTATCATCATATCATGATCGATGAATTCCAGGATACTTCCCGGCTTCAGTGGCATAATTTTGTTCCCCTGATCGAAAATGCCCTTGCAGGAGGGTATTTCAATCTCGTTGTCGGAGATGGGAAACAGGCCATTTATCGTTGGAGAAACGGAGATGTCAGCCAGTTCACTCAGCTTCCTGCTTTGGAAGGAAGCGCACAGAACCCTATTATTCGCCAAAGGCAGCAGGTTCTTGTCAATCATTATGCAGAAAAATCACTGAAAAAAAATTTCAGATCCTGCCATGAAATTGTCGCATTCAATAACCGGTTTTTTCGCTTCCTGACTGGTTTTCTTGACGAATCCGGCCAGGCTGTTTACAGGGGAATGGAACAGGAAGCCGATACTGGTAAAACCGGTGGATTGATCAATATTCGGTTTTTTTCTGAAGCATCACAGGAGGTTTCCTTTGAAGCCTGGAATTTAAAAGAAATCCTGGATATCATTGAAGATGCATCCAAGGATGGATATTCACGTGGTGACATGGCCATTCTCTGCCGGAAAAATTCCCAGGCAAGCGCCTTGGCGCGCGATATGATGCAAGCAGGGATAGAAGTCATATCCTCAGAATCCCTGCTCCTTTCACAATCACCTGAAGTAAATTTTCTCATCTCGCTGATGACTTTCCTTTCCGATCCGGAAAACCTCATCAATCAGGCTGGTCTGGCTGCTTATCTCCTTCAGACCGGACGTCTGAAAGGAATCAGCTTGCATCAGGCGCTGCGTCAGATCACTTCTGACAACAGAAATGGCGAAGGACTGATCAAACTGATGCAGGATCATGGCTGGTTATTCCTGAAAGATGAATTACTTTCCCTTCCCCTTTATGATCTCTCTGAATCCCTGATCCGGATCTTTGCCTTGAATGCGACCGTAAATCCGTATCTTCAGTTTTTTCTCGATGCAATTCTTGCGTTTTCAAACAATGACCGACAAGGCAACATGGATTTTCTGGAATGGTGGGAGAAGAAAAAGTCCAGTCTTTCTCTGGTAGTTCCCGAAGGGATTGATGCCGTCAGGATCATGACCATCCACAAATCCAAGGGGCTGCAATTTCCGATGGTCATATTTCCCTTTGCCACCGAGAGTAAACGCCTGACCCGTGATTACCTATGGGTGGACCTACGTGACCAGCATTTCAGTGGATTTCATACTGCCCTTATCAAGACCGAAGCAGCCATGGGCAGAACGGTGTTTAAAGCGCAGTACGAGGAGGAAGATAAAAAATCCATGCTGGATCTGATCAACCTCTTGTATGTCGTTATGACCCGGCCGGAGGAAAGACTATATATTCTGACTTCCAATCAGGTTCAAAAATCAGGGGATATCCGTTCACTGTCTGGTTTTTTTTCCGAATTCCTCAGGACTGAAGGCGGCTGGTCTGAGGGAATGCATGAATATCAGTCGGGACAGCGGAGACCCCGGAAAAAAAGACCGGTTGAAAAGGCCGAAGATCCACTGCTATTGAATTCCTTTCTTTCCCGTGACTGGCGGACAAAAATAAAGATCAGAAACCGGGCGCCGGAAATCTGGAATATGGAGAATCCAATGGGGAAGATCAATTTTGGCAATCAGGTGCATGCCGTGTTGTCAGCAATTAATACCCGCGAAGACGTGGAACCGGCAATCCGGAATGCAGTCAGTAAAACATTGATCCTTCCTGAAGAAGTTGAGAAAATCACAGCTATGATTCTCTCACTTATCGACCATCCCGAACTTGGCGTGCTATATTCTGATCAGGTCATGGTCAAAACAGAACCCGAAATATTGGTGCCTGACGGAAGTGTGTTTCGTCCTGATCGTGTGGTCTTCCTCAAAGGGCAGATGATCATCGTTGAATATAAAACCGGGCAGAAAGATGACAAGCATATCCTTCAGCTTGCTCAGTATGAGAAACTTTTGATTTCTATGGGTTATGAAAGTGTGAAAAAATATTTGGTATACTTGCATGAGGAGCCGGAAGTGATACTGATGAGCTGATGTTGTATCCTAATGATGAAAAAATGAAAATGAATGCGGAGGATGGTGTAAAAAGTCTTTATTCTGAGCTGTTGGGTTTCAATCCGGAGATTTGTATCCCGGTTCAGGCTTCGGGGTCATGCAGGCAGTATTTCCGGTTAGGGAGGTCCGGACATACGGTTATCGGGGCTTTTCATCAGGATGTCAGGGAGAACAGGGCTTTTTTATCTTTTTCGAAAAGTTTCCGTCGGGAGGGATTACCTGTACCCGAAATTCTTGCTGAAAGCAGCGGGGGTATGTGCTATCTCTTGCAGGATCTTGGGGATAAGACTTTATATGGCTTACTTCAGGAAAAACGTGGCAAGGATAAGTCTTTTCCTGAAGATATGATTCCGATCTATAAAATGATTTTGGAATGGCTTCCCCGTTTTCAGGGATCATCTGCCCCGGATTTTTCTCAGTGTTATCCAAGGGCTTCATTTGATCGTCAATCCATGTTGTGGGATCTGAATTATTTTAAATACTATTATCTGAAACTCGCCGGAATTTCATTCGATGAACAGGCTTTGGAGGATGACTTTGAGTCCTTCACGTCCTTTCTGCTGGAAGCCCCTGCAGACTATTTCATGTACCGTGATTTTCAGTCGCGGAATATCATGCTTGTTGAAGGTCAGCCTTGGTTTATCGATTATCAGGGTGGAAGAAGGGGGGCGCTGCAATATGATGTCGCCTCTTTGCTATATGATGCCAAAGCCGACCTACCGGAAACCATCAGGGTGGAATTGCTGGAGTCTTACCTTGATTCATTATCGAGACTGATACCGGTGAAACGGGAAGAATACCTTAGGTATTTTCCGGGATTCGTGCTGATCAGGATATTTCAGGCGATGGGTGCCTATGGTTTCAGGGGGTATTATGAAAAAAAACCTCATTTTTTACAGAGTATTCCTTTTGCCCTGAATAATTTAAAAGTACTGATCAGGGAGAATCTGTTGAATGCATTTCCGGAACTTCAGCAGCTTATCCATAAGATGATTACGTCATCACACCTTCCCACCAATCTGCAACCGGAGATGTCTTCCGCGGGAGAAGAGATGCTGAGGGTAATGATCCATAGCTTCTCCTATAAGCATGCGACACCCCGTGATCCATCCCCAGACGGAGGAGGCTTCGTTTTTGATTGCCGGGCACTTCCGAATCCGGGACGTGAGGATGCTTATAAATCTTTGAACGGGAAAGATCAGCCTGTCATTGATTTCTTACGACAGTCAGATCAGGTTCAGCACTTTTTGAAAAATGTGTTTTCCTTGATTGATCAAAGTGTCGAGAATTATCAGGAACGTCATTTTTCCAGACTGATGGTGAGCTTCGGATGTACAGGAGGACAACACCGTTCTGTTTATTGTGCGGAAGCGCTTGCCGGTCACCTGAAAAACCGACAGGGGTTAAGGGTAGATGTTAGCCATACTGAAATAACTGAAAAACCATGATCCAGTGAAAGCCCTTATTCTTGCCGCCGGACTCGGTACCAGGTTGCTTCCCTTGACAGAAAAATTGCCAAAAGCATTGATTGAAGTCAAGGGAAAGCCCTTGCTGGAGCATGCCCTGGATCACGTAAAAAGGAACGGGATAAAAGAAGTGATCGTCAATGTTCATCATTTTCCTGGAATGATCCTCGGTTTTCTAAAAGAACATAAGAATTTTGGCCTTGAGATTACGATCTCTGATGAATCAGATGAACTGCTAGAAACAGGCGGAGGAATGAAAAAAGCGGCATGGTTCTTCAATGACGGGCTTCCGTTTCTGGTCAGGAATGCTGATGTGCTGTCTGATCTTGACCTGATTGAATTGTTTCGTCATCATCAGCGGAATCCTGCCATTGCAACGCTTGCTGTAAAGCAAAGGGATTCCTCCCGTTACTTTCTGTTTGATGAACAATTAAGGCTATCGGGCTGGGAAAACCGTAAGACTCTTGAAAGCATTGTTACCCGTCAGTGCAGTTCATATCAGTCGCTTGCTTTCAGCGGAATACAAATGGTCGATCCGGCGATTTTTCCCCTGATCACTGAAATCGGAAGATTTTCACTGACGGAACTTTACATCAGATTGTCGGGTAACCATACTATTTCTGGTTATCTGGATGAATCTTCCTTCTGGATGGATGGAGGTAAAATTAACCACACCTATTGACCATGGCCTCTTTTCTGGAAAAAACAGCGTTTCACCTCATCGACCGATATGGCTCGGATTTATCTGAGATATATATCGTTTTACCTAACCGCCGTGCAGGACTTTTCCTGAGGAAATTTTTTGCGCTGAGGATAAGCAAGCCTGTGTGGTCACCTCAGTTTTTTCCCATTGAGGATTTCATGACCTTGCTATCCGGTCTGAAGGAAGCAGAACCGGTATTTTTGTTGTTGGAATTGTATGAAATTCATAAGTTGATAGAGCGGGAAGAAGCCCAGTCATTCGAGGAATTCCTTAGCTGGGGTCCCCAACTGATTGCCGATTTCAATGAAATAGACCGTCACCTGGCTGATGCCCGTTACTTATTCAGTTACCTTGACGAGGTCAGGGCGATCAATTTATGGAATCCTGACCAGACACCGCTTTCTGAATTTCAGAAAAAATACCTGAAATTTTATCAGTCCTTATTTGAGTACTATACCAGACTGAGCGAATGTCTCATCGCCCGTGGCGAGGGTTACCAGGGGCTAATTTTTCGTCAGGCCTGTCATCGCCTTTTTCAGCAATTGATCAAGCTACCCTGCAAGAAGATCATATTTACCGGATTCAATGCGCTGACTGCTGCAGAAGAAAAGATCATGCAGCACTTTTATCAGGAGGGGAAAGCCGAATTACTCTTTGATGCAGACCATTATTATGTTGATGCCAGAGAGCAGGAAGCCGGAGATTTTCTCAGAAAATGGTTTTCGCAATGGCCTTTGCAAGAAAAGAACTGGATCAGTAAGGATTACCTGAATGCAGGGAAAACCATTGAAATTATCGGAGTAGCCGACATTATTGGTCAAGTAAAATATTGCGGGGAGTTACTGTCGGAAAATGAATTTCTTACAGGAGAGCAGACCGCCATAGTATTGGCAGATGAAAAGCTCCTTTTGCCTTTGCTTAATTCACTTCCCGAGTCGGTGGAAAACCTGAATATCACCATGGGGCTTCCCCTGAAACAAACTCCTCTTGCTGATCTTCTCGATCTGGTTTTTCAGATGCATCTGCATGCTCCCGAAATAAGCCAGAACAAATCCGGCCTCGGCAGTTTTTACTACCGTGATGTGCTCAGCGTTCTTTTGCATCCCTATACTTCAAGGATTGCTGCCCGGCATACAGATGGGAATCAATTTATCATGGAAGACCTTTGTGCCCGGATCAATTCAGTGAAACAGGTTTTTTTCAGAAAATCGGATCTCCTGGGGAATGGATTATTTGACCTTGGTTTTTTTGATGCTTTTTTCAGTCCATGGCAAGGATTTTCAGATGCCTTGCGTGATCTCCGAAAAGTGGTTGATCTGGTATTAAGTACGGTGAGTAGGGGCGACACCTTCCCTGTTGAAGCCGAATATGCATATGCCCTGGCACGTCTTCTGCAACAGATGACCGAGATGCTGCGGCAATATCCTTTGAGTTTTTCCTGGCCAACATTGTATAAGTTTTTCAGGCAACAGGTGGAAAGCACCACCCTGCCATTTTATGGTGAACCACTGAAGGGAATTCAAATCATGGGTATGCTGGAAACACGTACCCTGGATTTTGACCATGTCATCCTTCTTTCCTGCAATGAAGGGAAGCTTCCATCAGCCAGGGCAATGCATTCATTCATTCCATTCGATATCAAAAGGGAATTTGGCCTTCCAACCTATATCCATAAAGACGCCGTGTATTCCTATCATTTTTACCGGCTGCTGCAGAGGGCAAAAAAGGTTTGGCTTTTGTATTCCACAGATGCTGAACCTCTCGGCGGGGGTGAAAAGAGCCGGTTCTTACGGCAAATATGTCATGAACTTCCTTCCTACAACCCCTCGATCAGCATCAGGGAAAGAATACTGAATTCTCCTTTGCCAAAAGGGATGAATGCTCCTGTGATCGAAATCCGGAAAGATGGGAATGTACTTGAAATGTTGTTCAAGAAATCCGAAGTTGGATTTGCTCCGAGTTCCCTCAATGCGTTCAGAAAATGCTCACTTCGGTTTTATTTCAGTGAGATCGCCGGATTGCGTGAACGGGAGACGACAACGGATGAGATTGACACCAGAACTCTTGGTAGTATTGTACATCAGGTATTGTATCAGTTCTATCTTCCATATCAAAATCAGGTATTATCGGAAAAGGATCTTACCGCCATGATGCGTATGACGGATGAAAACGTCAGGACGGCCTTTACAAATTTCCTGGATGGTTCTGCCATCACTTATGGAAAAAATCTTTTACTCGTTCAGGTTGCTTCCATCATGATCAGGAATTTTCTGAAGACAGAGATCATGAGGATGAAAGCATTTTCAGATTCAGGCAGGTCGCTGACTGTAAAGTTTCTCGAACATCACCTCAGGAAAAATATTTCTGTTTGTTCAGAAAAAAAAATGATGGAGGTGGTGGTCAAAGGGGTGATTGACCGGATCGATCATGACGGCAGTGGATCAAGGGTATTGGATTACAAGACCGGAATAAGCGAAAAAAAAGAGCTGATGATTTCTTCCTGGGAAGACCTGCTTCATGACCCTAAACTGGATAAGGGGTTTCAATTACTTACCTATGCCTGGCTACTGTCCGGAAGACAACCCAAGGCGGCAGTCTCAGCAGGGATTTTATCATTGAGGAAACCAGGTGACGGGGCCATGATGATTCAGGTTCCCGGCGAAAAAGACGGGAAGCCGGTGGAAATACTTGGAGTAGGGGAATTAATGAATGTTGAGCATGTCCTGAAGAATCTGATCACGGAAATATTTGATATCAGCTTGCCCTTCATTCAGACAGAAGATCGTGAGTGTTGCCGGTATTGTCCTTATATTAATATTTGCGGCCGCTGAAGTCGTGTTCAGAAAAAACACAGGCTTCATAAGTATAAATTTCGGCTGTTTTCCATCCATCCCAACCTATCCCTGCTTTATCCCGGGCACAATGTCCGAGAAATTCTTCCTTGGTCCAACCTGTTTCAAGTGCAACCTGAGGCAGGAAAGTACCGGAATTCCAATTTTTTTTGAGGTAAATTCCATGTCGTCCGAGGATAATTTCATCGATCGATTTGATTTTCTGCATGGGAGAAAGCACGGAAATTTCGATTTCCAGTTGATCGACTTCTCCCGGAGAAACCGGGTCAAATCGGCTATCCTGGGTGGAGGAGGCGATGGTCATTTCCTGTATGATCCTGTAGAGTGGGATGTCAGCAGTAAAACGTCCGATACAACCCCGTAAATTTCCTTTTTCTTTTAGGGTAACAAAGGCCCCGGCGTGCATTTTTAATTTTTCAGTAAAGCCTGTGGTATCTATGTCCGCTTTCTTTCGCCCGGGGATATATGCTTTGAGTGTATTCCTTGCAATTTTGAGCAGGGCAAGCTTTTCAGCATTATCCATTTGAAAAAGTCCCTTTGTTTTTTCATCCCATTGAAGGCTTTCCACCACTATGGACCAGTACCCTACCACCTGGGTTTTATCCCCGAATTTGGAGTCACCCGAATTCAGGTATTGTACCGGTTTATATTTGATCAGGGCATTGTCGGCAGTGATGTATAACAAGGTCATGGCGGATGTCCAGCCGCAGATATTGGTAGCCAGGTTGGGTATATTTTTACCCTTGTATTGTTCCATGACATTCTTCAGATTTTCCGGGAGGTTGGAAAGGATGGCGTCACAGGTTGCTTTATCGGCTATCTGGGCATCCTGATAGGACGGATAATGCGAAAAATCTGTACTGATTATAAACAGGTTTTTATCAGTAAAATAGGGTTTCAGGGCTGAAGCAATCAAGCTACAGGTTTGATCTGACTGAGTTCCCAGGAGAACCGGAACGATTTTAAAATCAGTTTTCATATGGAACTGAAGAAATGGAAGCTGGACTTCCAGGCTGTGCTCTCTTCGGTCGGCTTCCTGCTGAAAACTGAAAATTGCCTTATTTTCACGGATAAGCTGATGGGCGATATCCAGATTAACCTTAACCTTGCCAAGGGGTGTGATATAATCTCCCTGATTATAGATGGAGGCCCCGAAAAAACTGAACTGATGACTGGATGCAAGGATGAAGATATTATCGTATTTCCGGTTCGGGTCTATTTGATTAAAGCTGCTGGCTGCCACTATCCCGGAATAGACATAGCCGGCATGGGGACTGATGATCGCCCTGACGTCTTCTGATTTTCCTGGCAGGGCTTTTGAAAAGAGGTCGGCAAGCGTGGCGCGGAGGCTAACCGAATCGGCCGGATAGAACTGACCGGCAACTGCCGGTTGCCGGTCAATCTTCGGGTTGTGACTTCCCTGGGAAGAGCATCCCTGACTGAAATTCATTGTAAAACCCATAAGCAACCCCCATGTAATAAGTTTCTGCATAGTTTTATTATCTTTGAGAAATTCAGCATAAAGGTACTAAATGCGCGATAAAATTGCAATCCGTTTTGCGCTTTTTGGTTTGGGTTTTCTTTCCATCGGCAGCCAGATCTATCTCATCCGGGAACTATTTAATCTGTTTTATGGCAATGAACTCCTTGTGGGTTGTGTATTGTCGGAATGGATGCTGCTGACCGGATGTGGCGCCTACCTGGCAAGATTTTTTAAAAATACCGCCAGTCAAAAAGGTTTTCTGCTGATCCTTCTGTTAGCGTTGTCAGTATTGCCTGCAATCATGCTGGTGGCGATGGATATGGCAAAGGCATGGTTTTTTCCTTATGGAAGCATTGTGGATATATGGAAAATGAACTTGATGAGCATCCTTCTGCTGCTCCCCTTTTGTTTGATCAACGGATTGCTGTTTCCTTTGCTTAGCCGGCTGTTTGCTTCGGCTCAAAGGATCACCGCCTATTCCATTGAATCGATCGGAAGTATGTGTGCCGGGGCTCTTGTGAACCTTGTTTTTTTATGGCTTTTCAGTACATGGCAGGGATTGACCATGATTATGGCTGTGACCTTGATCATGGTTCTGTTCTTTGCTTTTTTTTATCATAACCGTCGGCAGTTTATCCTTGCATTATTTTTCTCAGCCATTTCCATTGGAATATTTTTTCTATTCGGTTATCAGGGCTTTTCTGATAACCTTCGCTTTCCTGATCAGCAAATTCTGTTCAACCGTAGCACCCCCTATGGTCAGGTGGTAATCACAGAAAACGAAAATCAGCTTAATATATATGAAAACGGCATACTGCTTTGCTCTTCAGGCAATGAAATGCAAAATGAACAGAGCGTCCATTTTGCGATGATCCAGCATCCCTCACCAGTGAATATTCTTCAGGTTTCCGGGGGGTTTTCCGGTTCCACTTCAGAAATTCTGAAATACCATCCCTCCAGGATAGATTATGTGGAAATGAATCCTTCCCTGATCAGAATAGCTTCCCTGTTTTCTGAGGCCATAAAAGATTCCCGCATCCATACCCATCATATGGATGTCAGAAGGTTTATCCGTCAGGTTCCCATTCAATATGATGTAGTTCTGATGGATTTACCGGAACCCTCAACCCTTCAGGTTAACCGTTTGTATTCGGATGAGTTTTTCTCTGAGCTGAAAAAAAAGTTAAATCCAGGTGCAATCTTATCGCTCCCCCTGCCCGCAACCGGTGAGTATGTCAGCGAGCATGCCGGGCGGCTGAATGCAAGTCTTTTTTACACTTTGCGAAAGTCGTTCAGGCATGTAATGATTGTTACTGTTGACCGTAATTATTTCCTTTGTTCCGATTCATTGCTTCAGATTGATATTCCAGCGCTGATTGTACAAAAAGGAATTCCTACGGTTTTTGTCAATCCCTATTACATGGATACCAGGCAAATCCGGGAAAGATCAGATAAACTTCAGGCTGGTTTACCACAGGATGTTTCCATTAACTATGATTTTCACCCGGTGACCATGGTTTATCATTTACTGTGGTCCTTGCAGATTTTTTCTGGCAAACCATTGCCCTTGATGATCATTTTTATGGTCATTGCATTTCTTGTCCTGATCAGTCTGAACCCCGTCAATGCAGGCCTGTTCACAGGTGGTTTTACCCTTGCATCGCTTGAAATGATACTGATCCTGGCCCTTCAGGTTTTTCTGGGATATATTTATCAATGGGTAGGGATGGTCATTATGATCATCATGCTTGGTTTGGCAACGGGTGCAATCATCTCTCTGAAGATTACCCGGGTTCGTCTGCTGAAGACCTATCTGTTCCTGCAAATAATCCTGGCCGTTTTTTCCTTGGTCCTTACATTTTTCCTGCTTTGGATCAATCATTTATCTTTGGCTGAAGGAATGCTGCAGTTATTTTTATTTCTTTCAGCATTTCTGGTTTCCCTATTGGTTGGAGCAGAATATGGTCTTGCCCTGCAACTGAGTAGGTCCTCATCTGTTGATGCGGTGGCGAAAAATTATGCTGCAGACCTGTTTGGCGCTGCCTTGGGCGCTTTTCTGACGAGTGTTTTTCTTTTTCCCCTGCTCGGTCTGATCCCTACTGGATTCATTCTATTTTCTCTCAACATTTTTAGCTTGATACTCCTGTATTTCCATCGAAAAAAGCTGGGTTGAAGGAAGAGAAAGACGGCTGTTTTGGTTCAGGTTTTATCGGCAATTTATTATCTTTGTAGATGATCAAGCGGTAAGTCGCATTTCAAAAACAGATCAGTGAAGAAAAAAATCACAAAACGAGATTTCCTTCGTTACAGTTTTGGATTCATGGGCGCTGCAGCCCTGGGCATGAAAAACCTGTCTGTGATGGCCAATACTTTTAAGCATATGAAAACCTCGCTTCATTCCCCGGATGGTATTTTGGGAAAATACAGTAAAGAATCACCTTATTATGTGGTTGTCCCTAGGGGGGTAAAATGTCAGATTTGTCCCAATTACTGCCTTCTCAGAGAGGGACAGGAAAGCATCTGCCGTACCCATACCGTGAAAGAAAAAAAACTGTTTACCATCGCTTATGGCAATCCCTGCTCCGTACATGTTGACCCCATTGAAAAGAAACCCCTGTTTCATTTTCTACCGACCTCACAAAGCTTTTCCATTGCTACTGCAGGATGTAACCTGGCCTGCCTGAACTGTCAGAATTGGGAGATTTCCCAGGAAAGTCCGAGAAATACCCGGAATGAAGAATTATTCCCTGCTCAGGTCGTCTCCAAAGCGATTGATCTCCGGTGTCAATCCATCGCCTATACGTATGCAGAACCCATTGCATTTTATGAGTATACTTATGAAACGGCTCGTATAGCCCGTTCCAGAGGAATTAAAAACCTGATGATCTCCAATGGATACATTAACGAACGCCCTATGCGCGATCTGGCAAAATACATCGATGCTGCCAATATCAACCTGAAATCCTTCAGCGACGAAGTCTATTCACGCCTTAACGGAGGAAGTCTTCAACCTGTTTTACAAACGCTTAAAATATTAAAAGAAGAAGGAGTTTGGCTTGAAATTACCAATCTTATCGTACCGGGTTGGACAGATAAAACAGACATGATCAAAGCAATGTGCGATTGGCTTTACAATCAGGGTTTTTCAGATTATCCGCTGCATTTCAGCAGGTTTTTCCCTTTATATAAGCTGACCAGCTTGCCGTTTACCCCTTTGGCCATACTGGAAAAAGCAAGAGAAATAGCCCTTAAGTCCGGGATGAAATATGTTTATATCGGTAATGTTCCTGGTAGTCCTGCGGAAAACACTTATTGCCCGGCATGTAAAAAGGTGGTTCTGGAGAGAAAAGGATTCACCATCCTTAAAAATCATTTGAAATTAGGGAAGTGTGGTTTTTGCGGGACAAAGATCGCCGGAGTTTGGGCGTAAGTCAGGGTTTATGATCAGTTGACGGATGTCTAAAAATATCGGCAGATGATCCGAAAATCCTCCGGTATGCTTGGGTCCTGTATATGTTCTGGCAGGCGTATCCCCAAAGAATTTCGTATCTTCCTTCAATAAATACCGCCCTTTGTATATCTGAACGGATTGATAATCGGTTTTCAGTGAATTTCTACCCATGAACAGGCTGGCGGATACAATGAACTGATCAAGAATAGCCCAGTGGCCACGGAATTTATGGGTTCCTTCATGATGCATTTTGGGAAACATCAGGTTGATCAGATCAAGGTTATTAAGTCCTGAAGTATCATTACGCGCATGTAAATGGCTGATGATGCTCACACAGTCTGGTTCATCGTTGAAATCTCCCATGATCAGAATATTTGACATCGGGTCATGGGTCAGGATGGAATCTGTAAGATGATACAGCATACCGGCAACATGGTTTCTTCTTGGTTGGGAGGCCAGGGCTCCGCCTCTTCGGGAAGGCCAGTGGTTAACGAAAAGAATCAGGGTGTCATGCCTGAACAGTCTACCCTCGACCATCAGGATATCCCTGGTTTTGACCAGGGTGTCGAAAGGGAAACGGACTGAAATTTTCCGGCTGCTGATGAACTCAAATTGATCAGGGCGGTAGAGAAGGGCGACATCCACCCCTCTTAGATCCGGCGAATCAAAATGGACGATCCTGTATTTGAAAGACTTCAAGGGACTTTGATAGACAAGCTTTTTTAAGACATTCAGGTTTTCCACTTCACACATCCCGACAATTGCTGGTGGTTCCCAGCAACCAATGGACAATAAGGTTTTAGCGAGGTGATTAATTTTCAGGATGAACCTTGAATAATTCCAGTGTTTCATTCCGGAGGAGGTGAATTCCTCATCCTGACGGGTAGTGTCATCATAAATGTCATACAGATTTTCCACATTCCAGAAAACCACCCTGACATTTTGACTTTCTTTTTGGATTGAATCTAAATTGGCACAATTTTCGATGGGATTCAACAATGATGTTTTGCCTGAAACCTGAGCGGCAGACCAGGGCATGAAGATAATTGCAATGAGTATGATAATCAATGTTTTCATATGAAAAGTGAAAGGTGACCTGGCATCTTGGATGATGCTGCTGCTTAATCAGGATTGGATAAAAAAGGTAATACAAAAAAAATGAGTTTTTTTAACGAATTTTTAACAGGTGGTTTAACAATAATTAACAGGGCATTAAAAATATAGCATGAACACAATCGTTTAAAAATTAATTTTTAATTTGACAGCTTATGAAAAGGATCATTGGAATTTTTTTGATTGCGATCGCCGGTGGCGCTGTATCCTTAGGACTTTACAAGGCATTTGAAAAGAAACCGTCCTATTATTACTACCGGCCGGATACCTTACCCGTTCAAAAAGTTAGTTATCATCCGTCTTCCGCATATAACCTTCCGGATTTTGAGGCTGCTGCTGAACGTTCAATTCATGCGGTGGTTCATATAAAATCCGAATTTCAGAAAAAAAGTCTCGTTTACGATGACTTTTTTGAATTTTTTAATTTCAGACAACGTCCCACTCCGAGGGAGTATATTTCACCCTATTCAGCCATGGGGTCAGGGGTGATCATTTCTCCTGACGGATATATTGTCACCAACAATCATGTGGTACAGGAAGCCATGAATATTGTTGTCACCCTGAATGATAAACGGGTGTATTCTGCCAGCATCATTGGAACAGATCCCAGTTCCGATCTCGCCCTGATTAAAATTGATGAGAAGGATCTTCCTTTTATGGCTTATGGAAATTCCGATGACGTAAAAATCGGGGAATGGGTGCTTGCGGTGGGCAATCCGTTTAACCTTACCTCAACAGTTACGGCTGGCATTGTTTCTGCGAAAGCAAGAAACATCAATATCCTGGGTTCCCAGGGAGCGATAGAATCCTTTATTCAGACGGATGCAGCCATCAATCCGGGTAACAGCGGTGGGGCTTTGGTAAACACCAGGGGGGAACTGATTGGAATCAATGCTGCCATTGCTTCGGGGACAGGATTTTATACTGGTTATTCATTTGCCATCCCGGTAAATATTGTCAGAAAAGTTATGAATGATTTTATGAAGTTTGGAAAAATCCAGCGTGCTTACCTGGGACTTTATTATCGGGAAATTGATGAGCAGTTATCCAAGGAAAAGGGTATTGCTGATTTCAGAGGGGTTTATGTGGATGATGTCATTGAAGGGGGGGCAGCCGAAAAGGCTGGAATCAAGAAGGGAGATGTGATCGTTCGACTGCAGAATAATCCGGTCAATGGTAAATCGGAATTGATGGAATTTGTGGGGCAGCATAATCCCGGGGATAAGGTCACCGTTACTGTTGTCAGAAACGGAAAAGAATATGACCTGCCCCTGACTTTTATCAGTGAAAATCAGAATATGGTCAGTGTGAAGGAGAGTAAAATAATTATCCATGGAGCAACGTTTGAACCTTTATCAGCGGATGAAAAGAAAAAAATGAACCTGGATGGAGGGTTTAAGGTTGCGAGGATTGAAAGCGGGAAGTTAAAAAGTGCGGGTATTCAGTCGGGGTTCATCCTGCTTACCGTGGATCGTAAACCGATACGTTCTACTTCGGAACTCAGAGAAGCGCTGACCAGCCGTGACGGGGGAGTGCTGATTGAAGGCGTTTATCCCAACGGCCTCAGGGCATATTATGGAATAGGATTATGAGACAATTAAAAATATCGAAATCAATCACCAACCGTGAAACGGCTTCCCTCGATAAATACCTTTCTGATATTGGCCGGGAGGAACTGATAACCACGGAAGAAGAAGTCATGCTTGCCCAGCGGATCCGGGCCGGGGACCAGGATGCACTGGAAAAACTTTGCAAGGCCAACCTGCGCTTTGTGGTTTCAGTAGCCAAACAGTATCAAAACCAGGGATTAAGCCTGCCTGATCTGATCAACGAAGGCAACCTGGGATTGATTAAAGCGGCCCGGCGATTTGATGAAACCCGTGGGTTTAAATTCATTTCCTATGCAGTCTGGTGGATCCGCCAATCCATTCTTCAGGCCTTGGCTGAGCAATCAAGGATCGTTCGCCTTCCCCTGAACCAGGTTGGCTCTCTGAGCAAGATGTCGAAAGCTTCCGTTAAACTTGAACAGCGGTTTGAGCGCCCGCCCTCTGTTGAAGAACTGGCTGAGGAACTTGAAATTTCTGAACAAAAAGTGGCTGAGACCATGAAAATTTCCAGCAGAACGATTTCCATGGATGCGCCCCTTGATCAGGATGAGGATATGAAACTTTTAGACGTTTTTGAATCGGAAGATACACCCCCAACCGATGAATTCCTGATCCGTGAATCCCTTGCCAGGGAAGTTCAGCGGTCACTGGCTACCCTTACAGACAATGAAAGGGAGATCATCAATTTGTTTTACGGGATCGGAGTTCCCCATAGCTATACACTTGATGAGATTGGGTCCAAGATCGATCTTTCGCGTGAGAGGGTCAGGCAAATCAAGGAAAAGGCGCTACGCCGCCTGAAACATTCTTCCAGGAGTAAATTGCTTAAAGCTTATCTGGGTTGATTTCAGCGGATTCAACAATGAAAGGTTATTGCATTACCTATTGATGGTGTCAATAGAAATTTGCCGTTCAATTTTCTTCCGGCCTGGAAGAGGGTTCAGCCCAGCTTATTCAGTACTGCTGGTTGGAATGGGCTGACCATTCGGATGAAAGATCTTATTGTTTGATAAATTTCTTCAGCAGGGATTTATTTTGTGTTTTGACGATCACACAATAGATCCCGGAAGAAAGATGACGGACGGGAATAACCTGCGTATGCATATTGTCCTGATTTTTTTGATAAACCGTTTTTCCCATAACATCTGTAATGATTATCTCCTTGATTCCTTTTGGGTCAAGGGAAAGGATGGTGATGCGATCAGTGGCGGGGTTTGGATAAACAGTGAGCAAGCCTGATTCAATCTCGATTCCCGGAATGCCGGCTGGAGATTCACGGTAATCCATGACCACAGCATCGCTGCTGATCCCGGTGGCATAAGAAGTGATTGAATCGCCACCGAGTGAGGTAATCATGCAAACGCCATTGGAAAAATAATCTCCGATGTTGACATATAAGCGGTGGTTTATCGTATCGATTGCAGAGGAAGTGATATAAGTGAAAAAAGCAGAACCCGGGTCGGCAATGATGGTCGTATCAGCAATGGCAAGAGCATCCAGATCGATGCTGCCTATTCCGTAATTCAGACAAAGGTAGAGTAGGTTGCCTTTAATTCCTGTGCCGTTACCCACGTTTACATTCAATACGGTATTGACGAAACTATCGTGGGCCGGATCATAGATTGTTATACTTCCCTGGTCAGGAGTGGAATAAGGTGATTTGTTCACGGTGACAATCCTGTCTCCATATGGATAAATCTGCATGATACCGATGGCTTCCGTTCCAAAACTGACTTCCCTCACAAGGGTCCATCCGGAGGTTTCAATGATGGCCAGCTTACCCTCTGTGCCCATCCATCCTCCATTGACAGCAACATAAACGGTATCATTGAGGACGACAATTCCGCCGCAATCACCTGAAATGCCTTCAACCTGAGCAATCAGGCTGAGATCTGTGGTGTCGAGTACTTCGAAAAAGTTGGTCACTGTCGGATATTGCTTGGAAACAAGTAGTTTATTCCCCATGACCAGCAATTTGTTCAAGCCTGAGTCGGCCACGGCAGCCACTCTTGATAAGGTATTCAGGTCATATTTGAGAATGGAATCCTGGGCTGCCACATAGGCGAAATGATTTGAAACGCAGATGTCTTGAGCAGATTGAGTGAAGATGGTTCCAAAATCGTTGCTTGTCTGGGTCAGGGGATTGAAGGTCTGTAGGCTGACAAAATCCTGGTAGGGAGGAGAAAACTCAAATTTCCCGCTATTGGCCGTCAGGACTTGTTTTACCCAGGAAATGTTTTGCCCGTAAGCGCATACCGCAATGTTCATGGCAATCACGATTGCTAATGCAACGATTGATTTCAAATTTTTCATACGATTAATGAATAAAAAATTAATGTTAGCTTCCTTCCTTGCTTTTATCCCGAAAGCATTGGCTACTGAATCTGGCAGGTCTTCTGGCTTACTCAGTCTTACGATGTCTTCCCACCACGATAAAGTGTGGCAGTGACCAGGAGCGTACGTAAGACGATCAATGAGCTTACAGCTGCGGGAACAGCTCCGGTTCTACACCGGATTCCCTTTTACTTTTTCTGAAGGTCTTCAGAAAAAGAACCATAACAGTGTGGCACAAAAGTAATAAAAAAATAATGCTGAGTTCATTTTTTTTTGCATTTTTTTAAAATGCCTGATTTAAGCCGACATATATTCCATAATCATGACGGGAGACGGCGAAATTCAATCCCATTCTGATGTTGCGTGAGGCAATCAGGGTCAGGTATAAACCTACTCCCCCTGAAGGCAGCCAGATAGAATGTCCGAAAGTACTCAGATCTTTGAAAATTTTACCATTGCCAATAAATCCAGTAATGCAGATAAATTTCCAGACATCATAACGGATTTCTAGCTGTGCATTCACTTCTGAACGGTTGACATATTTCCCGGGAGTATATCCCCGGTAACCATCTCCTTTACTGTAATCGGCAAGTTGGAAATAGGGTACATTTCCCCAGCTTCCCTGGAAGTATAACCTCCAGGCCAGAATCAATTTTTTCGAGGAGGGTAAGAGGCAATGATAACCATTGACAAATGCATTAATTAGAAAATAGTCGTGGTCGCCAAAGAATACATGGTTAGCCAGGTGCATGTTCAAGGTAGCATAAAAACCCTTTGATGACCAGAAAATGTCATCCCGGTTGTCCCAGACAAAACTTGGTGAGAGCTGGCTTTCTACATGAGTTCCGTTGGATACTTCAGCTTTTTTTATCACTTCGGAAGCAGATGAATCTGATCCCTGTATGTCAACATTCAGGTAGGAATATTCCAGGCCACCATAAAAATGTGAAAAGATTTGCCTGTATCCACTCAACATAAAAAAGAATGTTTTCTGGGAAATATACACATATTGATTATTTTTGACCACGGCAGTATCCCGCCCGATTCCGAAAAATTTGGACCTCAAATTTCCATAGCCCATACTGGAGATCATCCTCCATTTGTTGTCCTTGAAATACAGGTTCTGTCGTGCCGCAAGAAACCAGCTCCCGTAAAAATCAAAGTAGATCAACGCGGAGGTGGAGGAGGGGGGTGACAGGCTGTCGGTTTTGTTCAGGTTATAGGTCACCATCGGTAGGATGGCGAAACCGAGATTGCTCGACGAATTGTAAGCGGGACCAGGGACCACAACAAAGTTCATATTCTTGTTCATCTTTTTCAATACTTGTTCAACAATGACAATGCTGTCGCCACCGATGATTTTTTGCTGTGCAAGGGTAAGCTGCATGAAGAATATGAAAAGGAAAAAGCACAAATTGAACCTTAGTATCATAGGAGCAGAAAATGACTGTAAAGTTAATAAAGCTGTTTAGTCAGACTTCTTTTTTCTATCATCATTACAAGGAAGTGAAATGCTATCTTTGCGCTTTAAATTCAATTCCATGGCGTTGAATCCACAGTTAAAAAATCAATTGAACTTCAGGGATATCGGGGGAATTCTCACGGCTGATGGCAGGATGATCAAATCCGGGTTGTTGTTTCGATCCGGGGATCTTTTCTCCCTTTCCGATGAAGATATTGCTACGCTTGAAAGCATAAACCTGTCTATGATCATTGACCTCAGGGCTGAACGCGAGATCATCCGCAGACCCGATCAGCCTGTCTCATCAGTGAAGGAAATAGTTCACCTTGAGATCCATGATACAGCCAGAGACGAGGCAGAAAAGTTTTTTGCAAGCCAGGATGAGACCGGGCTGGAGGCTGTTCTGATCGGTGATTACCGCAGGATGGTCAAGGATCACCAGGAGGACTTTAAACGCTTTCTGAATATCCTGACCCATACCTTGAACCTTCCTCTTGTTTATCATTGTGCAGCCGGGAAGGACCGCACCGGCTTGGCTACGGTATTTCTGCTTCATGCTCTTGGCGCTGACCCGGATGCCATCTGGAAGGACTATATGGAAACCAACACGAAAACGGCTGCTTTTGTGGAAAAGATCATTAAAAAGGTCAATGAATCCGGGCAGAACGGAAGTATTCTCCGGCCGTTGCTTGAAGTCCGACGGGAGTATCTGCAATCCGCCCTGGTTGAAATCGATCTGAACTACGGGGGCCTGGATCATTATGTCAGGAATATCCTGGAAGCTAACGTGGACAGACTCAGGGAAAAATATTTAGATAAAAATTAATCCACTTTTTCGTCTTTACTTTTCACTTTTCACTTTTCACTTTTTCAATGATTCCTCTGTCGCCGTCAAGCCTGACCAGGTCGCCATCGTGAAGAAAACGTTTGGCGCCTTTGGCTCCGACCACGGCGGGGATACCGTATTCACGGGCCACCACGGCGCCATGGGAGAGGGGACTGCCGATTTCTGTGATGAGTCCGGCAATGATGCTGAAATAGGGAGTCCATCCGATATCGGTAAAAGAAGCCACCATGATCTCTCCTTCCTTCAGTTGTTCCGCTTCAGTCAGGCTGTGAATGATACGTGCCCGGCCCTCCACGACTCCGCTGCTGACGGGGATTCCTTTTAATTGTCCTTCGTGGAGCTCAATTTCCACTTCCTGTTCCAAGGGTTCAGGGATACCAAAACTGACTTCTTCGAAAACCAATTTATCAAGTTCGGGTAAAATCTCCCTACGTTTATTGGCTTTTATTTTCCATTCAGGCTTGTGATCTGCGATCAACTGACCAATCTCTTCCTGGGTGAGGAAAAAGATCTGGTCAGGGTCATCAATCAAACCTTCATGAACGAGCCTAATAGCCAGGAACTGATAGACTTTCCTGATGATGCTGATCATTTTAATGGAAGAAGCTTTGGAAATTTCACGGCGGGCGACTGCTTTGCGTGCAGTGGCAATAAGCATCTTCAGGATCATACGTTTGAAGAGGGGAAGGGGTTGTAATGCTTGACGGATCTCTTTTTTTAAATCATGGCGAACATGTTTGATATTCCCCACCTTTACTTTTGTCTGAAGGGTCTGGATCAATTGTTGCGGGTTTTCTTCCCAGGTTTTTTCCCGGAGTTCTGATTCCCTCACACAGCGATGACCGTGACGTTCAAGGAAGGCGGAAAATGCCCGGGAGATTTCCTCTGGCGCATGCCGTTGAATCAATTTCAGGGCATCGGCCGGGGCTGAAGTGATAAATTTATCTGCAAAGGCTTTTTCATCGCGGATGAGGGTGGCGAAGCGCTCCAGTGACTTTACCGCATCAGCGCTTTCAATCTCTGGAATGTCGAGCAACATTAGGGTGGCAATATGATGATCCTGAGCTGAAGGGAAACGTTTGTCATCGGTCATGATGCGCATGAATGCAGCGTAGAGGGTACCGGATTGCGCAGAGGTCATGAGATGATGACCAAATCCAAGCCCCAGTTTTAATCGTGCTTCTTCTAGCCGGTGGTGGATTTCCTGATTGGTGCCCTTGGTGTCGATCGTGAATCCGGATTCCAGCTTTTTTAGGTCTTTCAGGTGTTTTTTAGCCCTGGCTGTATTCCTGAGTTGGCGCAAAAAATTTAACATCCTGAGCGGTAAAGCAATTTCGGGTTTTGCCTCGATTCCCGGAAAGACTTTACCGCTGAGGGCAAACTGAACATCAGCGGCGGTATTCAGCCATGTCCGCTTGGGGTAGTCCATCATATTGCTCATATTGATGAACAAGCGGTTATAAAACATCTGAATATAGCGCGGAGAAGTACGGTCTTTGAGTTTGTATGCCCCGGCTTTTTCGGCCAGCATCGTCATGCCGTAATCGATGGCCTCAGCGCTGACAGAGTAGGTCAGGGGAGTGGCCACACCCGGCATCATCTCTCCGATATTTCCCAGGGTCCAGATGTCATTACTTTCTCCTTTGACGGCATCGAATTCATTATAATGGACCTCATCGAGGGTGGTGATCGGCCTCACCTGCAGCCAGTGAAGTATGCCATGGTGATCAATGGCCCATTCCATGTCAACCGGTTTACCCAGGTGCATTTCGGCTTTTTTGGTTCCCTCGAGGATCTCACGGAGGAGTTTTCCGGTCAGCAGATGACCGTTTTTACCGGCTTCAGCTTCCAGGTTTGAACCGCTTCTGAACAATTCGTAATGATGCGCATCTTTCAACCCGCTGACCAGTTCTTCCCCCTGTCCCATCACTGCATTGATCAGGATTTTATCCCGGCGATTGTTGACAGGATTTGCGGAAAAAACTACGCCTGCGACCCTGGCATCCACCATGTTCTGCAGGATCACAGAAATCCTCAGGTCGGCTTCATTGAACAGCTTACCGGAATAGGTCTTCACCCGGTCGGCACCAGATGCTTCGATACACTTCCGTATCGCTGATTTGATCTCAGAAAAGGTTTTAAGGTTGAGAAAGGTTTCAAACTGACCGGCAAAGGAAGCAGTATGTCCATCCTCGCTAACTGCCGATGACCTTACCGCTTTTAATCCTTCGCCCAGCGACTGAAGATATTTCAAAAGCTGGTCCTCGTCGAGTTGTTCCATCCCTGGATGGATCAGCACAAAAGCATCAGGAACTTTCAGACCGATTTCCTGAAGTATTTTTAATCCTTTGGCTTTCCCTCCGACCGGCTCGTCTTTTATATCTTGGATAAATTTGATCAACCTCTGTAGCTCCTCTTCAAATCTTCAAATCCCTTTATATCTGTCGGCATGAAATCCGAATTCCACCATACCGATTCCATCCACTCCATCAAATCTGTAAGTGCCTATCCCTTCTTTCATCATGTATTTTCCGTCGTGGAGGTAAGGGAACTCTCCCTTGCGCCAGAATTCCAATTGATGAGTTTTCCCGCCCCGTGTGTGAATCTTTATGAATCCATGATCAGGCAATAACTTTTCCCGGGAAACCGTTTCCAGGTCAGTGCATTCCACGATGGCATCGGTTGATCCATCAGGCGCTGTGATAAATCCGGCTGTAAGTCTTCCCAGAAATTGCCATTTGATGGTGGTCACTGTCCAGTGGTAACCAGAATCGGAAATCCCGGTGATCCAGTAATGCCGGTCCCAGGTAAGCCAGTTTCGCGAGCCAAAGGAATGATCCCGGGATGCCCGCATGTTAAGCGTAAAGGTTTTATCATCGAGGATAAGGCTGCCTTTGAAGTTGCCAGTTTGCTCATAATGAACCTGGTGGGTATCTTTCATATGATGAAAGAATTCCCTGTTCCATTTTTCATTGGCAATGGCATCTGCAATAAGTTGCTGATCAGAACTTTTTGCATAATCATAAATGGGATGTTCCCCGGTGAATACCAGGTTCAGCTTACAAAAATGCGATTTTCCTTCTTTATCATGTACATTTCCTTCATATAACACCCTCCAGATTTTCCCGATTTCGATGGGTTCGTACTTCAGGTTTCCCTGTTGAAATCCTTCTCCTTCAGCACCGGGGTCCAGAGTGAGTCCAAAATACCCGTGATCTTTAAGAAAAAAGTCGAACCAGAATTCATTTTTTCTTTTCGGACTGCGGAATGCCATACGGGTAATGAAAGCATTTCCTTCCTTGTCGCTTCCGTAAAAATAGGAACTATCGTTCGGGTAAGGCTGTGACTGGTCTACGTGTTTTTGCTCCAGGAAGTCTACCGGGAACTGCTTACTTTTCGTACGTTTCACCATTTGCCTGGCGAGTAGTTTTTTTATCATGAGTTTGATTTTAGCGCTGCAAACTTAAGAAATCATCCTGAAATAAGCGTACCTTTGCAAATTCTTTTCATATATAGAATTTTATATTTATTACATGCAGGAGATCAGGAATGTTGCCATCATTGCCCATGTTGATCATGGAAAAACCACTTTGGTGGACAGGATTTTGTACCAGGTGAAATTATTCCGGGAGAACCAGGAAGTCAGGGAGCTGATCCTTGATTCCAATGATCTGGAGAGGGAGAGGGGAATTACCATTCTTTCAAAGAATGTATCGGTTCGGTATAAAGGAGTTAAGATTAACATTATCGATACGCCTGGACACTCTGATTTCGGGGGTGAAGTGGAACGCGTTCTGAATATGGCCGATGGTGTATTGATCCTGGTCGATGCGTTTGAAGGACCCATGCCCCAGACAAGGTTTGTGTTGCAGAAGGCGCTTGAGCTCGGAAAGAAACCCATAGTGGTAATCAATAAAGTGGATAAACCCAATTGTTCTCCTGATGAGGTTCATGAAGCCATGTTCGAGCTGATGTTCAGTCTGGATGCCAGTGAAGATCAGTTGAATTTTCCTACCATTTATGGTTCTTCTAAACAAGGATGGATGTCTGATGACTGGCGCAAGCCCACCAAGGATATCCATTACCTGCTGGATACCATACTTGAACATATTCCGCCCCCGGTTCAGTTGCCTGGGACCCTTCAGTTGCAGATCAGTTCTCTGGATTATTCTTCCTATGTGGGACGTATTGCTGTCGGCCGTATTACCCGTGGATCAATCAAGGCAGGGAATCAGGTTTCACTGGTCAAAAATGACGGGACGATCCTGAAATCGGTTATCAAGGAATTGTATCTTTTTGAAGGGCTTGGAAAAGAAAAAGTGAAGCGGGATGTGGAAGCAGGAGAGATCTGTGCCGTGCTGGGGCCTGAAAATTTTGATATCGGGGATACCATTGCAGATTTCGAGTACCCTGAGGGAATGTCAAGGATCAGTGTGGATGAACCGACCATGAGCATGATCTTCACCATCAATAATTCTCCTTTTGCTGGTAAAGAAGGAACTTTTGTGACTTCCAGACACCTGAGAGAAAGACTTTTTCACGAAACGGAAAAGAATCTGGCCTTAAGGGTGGAGGAAACAGGTTCTTCGGATAAATTCCTGGTTTTTGGCCGGGGAATCCTGCATCTCGCCATTCTGGTAGAAACTATGCGTAGGGAAGGATACGAATTCCAGTTAGGACAGCCAAAAGTGCTGATCAAGGAAATTGAAGGACAGACCTGTGAGCCGGTGGAATTGCTTAAAGTCCAGGTTCCTGATGCGTTTTCAGGCAAGGTCATCGAGATCGTCACCAGGAGAAGGGGAGAGATCATCCATATTGAACAGAAAAACGACCGCGTCGTACTTGAATTTCATATTCCGGCCAGGGGGCTGATCGGACTGAGGAATCCCATTCTTACCGCAACAGAAGGTGAGGCGGTGATGGCGCATCGTTTTAAAGCCTTTGAACCCTGGAAAGGTGAACTCCAAAGCCGGATAAACGGTTCACTCATTGCCATGGAAGCCGGTTCTGCCATTACATACAGCATAGACAAATTGCAGGATCGCGGTAAGTTTTTTATCGAACCTGGAGAGCCTATTTATGCCGGACAGGTAGTAGGGGAAAGTACCCGGGGAGATGATATTGTGATCAACCTGACAAAGACCAAGAAGCTTTCCAATGTAAGGGCAAGTGGTTCAGATGATAAGGCGGTGATCGTTCCGGCCATAAAATTTTCGCTGGAAGAAGCCATGGAGTACATTCAGTGTGATGAATATGTTGAAGTGACGCCTAAATCCATCAGATTGAGGAAGATCATCCTGGATGAAATTGAACGCAAGCGCAGCAGGAAATAGCCTTTTAGTCCTTTCCCGGGATCGTCCAGTAAAAAGCGGCTCCTCTTCCTTTTTCCCCTTCTGCCCAGATGCTCCCGCCATGTCGCTCAATAATTCTTTTTACTGTGGCTAATCCTACTCCGGTTCCCTGAAATTCCTGGTTGGTATGCAGTCGCTGAAAGGGATTAAATAACTTCTGGACATTGACCATGTCAAACCCGTCTCCATTATCTTTTACAAAAAATATGGTTTTATTATCTTGGCTGGCCTGACCCACTGAAATGACTGCATCAGGTTTATTACCTGTGTATTTCCATGCATTACTTAACAGGTTTTCCAGTACAATTTCGATAAGACCGGCATCTGCTGAAACCATCATACCGGGGTCAATTTCAAACTGGACCTTTCGTTCAGGTGAACTTAGCATAAAATTGGACAAAATTGATTTGCAAAGCCCGGCGATATCGACGTTTTGTATTTCCATTTCAGCCCGGGCAGACCGTGAAAAGTTAAGCAGATCCTCTACCAGCCTGGCCATTGAATTGACAGATTTATCAATTATTTGCAAAAAGTGTAAGGCGGACTCATCCAGAACGGTTGAATAATCACTTTCAAGTAACTGTGTATATCCTTTGATCAGATGAAGCGGGGCCCGAAGATCATGAGAAACAGTCTGGGCGAAAGCTTCAAGTTCGTGGTTGGCAGCAATGAGGTCTTCATTGGCAGCTTCCAGTTGTGATTGTGCCTGTATCAATTCATCATTCCGCTGGATCGCTGCTTCATAAACAGAAAGTAAGAGATCCAGAATCTGTTTCTTTTCGGAATTGATGGCATAGATATTCCCTTTGAACATAATTTCAATGACCATCTCAGCTCCTCCGGATTGCCTGATATTCCGGTTGGCCAGCAAATACTGGATGCGAGACATGAGATAATTTTCCTCATAAGGTTTGGTGATGAAATTATCTGCTCCTGCCTGTAAGCCTTTAATGATATCCAGGGGATCACGGAGAGAAGTCAGCAGGATGACGGGGATTTCACGGAAAGCTGCATTGGCTTTAATTTTTGTACAAAATTCATATCCATCCATTTCCGGCATTACTATATCGCTGATGATGAGGATGGGTTTGACCTTTTCCAGACTATTATAAGCGTCGATTCCATTGGAATATACTTCCACTTCGAAACCATTTTCCTCCAGTAGAAATTTTAGTTTTTTTGCCTGAACACTGGAGTCTTCAGCAATCATCAGCTTGCGGCCATCTTTTTTATTAATAAAAAACTGGTTCATATTGATAATTTTAGAATAAATTATTGGTCAGGTAAGCGATGATTTGTTCGGGTGAAAGCACCATGTTTACACCACCTAAACGGATGGCCTCCCCGGGCATGCCATGGATCATGGAACTCTCGGCATCCTGTGCAATGGTAATGCTTCCTGAATCTTTCAGCATTTTCATTTCCAAAGCCCCATCTTTACCCATTCCGGATAAAAGAATAGCTACTACACGATTGCCATAAACCCTAAGTGCACTGCGGAACAGGTATGCTACGGAAGGCCTTAGTCCATTTTCTGCAGCATCCTGTGTGAGCATGATCTTCCCTTCAGCAGAGATTCCCATGTGGCAGTCACCGGGAGGTAGATAGATACCTCCCGGCAGAGGTTCAGTGTGATGGGTAGCCAGGGTCACTTTTTTTCCACTAACATCCTGGAGCCAGGCTGCAAACCCTTGTGCAAAACCGGAGTCTATATGTTGGACAAGAAGTATGGGTAAAGGAAAATGATCAGGTAGCTCCTTTAATATCTTCTGAAGCACCTGAGGCCCTCCGGCAGAGGCCCCTATCACTACCAGCTGTTTGCGAATACTACCGCTTTGCAAGGATCCGTGAATAGATGATTCTGAAACAGCAGGAATTACTTTGTTGAAGGAAGGTTTTGAATATCGTCTGACGACTTTTACTTCAGACATTAATTTAATCGTCTGAATAAACTTCTGGGAAGATTTCTTAAAGTCGGGTGATTCCGGGCCATCCGGTCTGGCCATGATAGTGACAGCCCCCGCTTCTATGGCTTTGAAGGCAACGGCTACTTCGGAAGGATTATAAAATCCGCTGACGATAACAACCGGAACAGGATATGTCTGCATGATCTGCCGGGTTGTTTCAAATCCATCGATTCCCGGCATATGAATATCCATGGTAATGACATCCGGTCTTTTCTTTTTTACCATCTCAATGGCTTCCTGCCCATTGGTGGCAGTAAGGATTTCTTCAAACTGAGGGTCCTGTCTGAGTATATTAACAAGGAAGTTTCTGATCAGCGGGGAATCATCAACAATCAGTACATTTGTTTTCTTCAGTTCCATGTCAGATCAGGCGTTTGATAACTTCCAGCAGGTTGCTTTGTTCAAAACTGCTCTTGACAATGTAGGCATTAGCTCCACATTCCATACCTCTTTGCCGGTCTTCTGAAGAATCCAGTGCGGTGACAAGGATAAGCGGTAATTCTTCCAATTTCTTATCATTGCGAATCCGGGTTGTCAACTCAAATCCATTCATTCTGGGCATTTCAATGTCGGAAACGACCAGATCGAAAGATTCGCTCTGGAGCAAATGGTAAGCCTCCATGCCATCTACGGCTGTTTTTACCTGATAGCCGGCGGATTCGATAATATTGCGTAACAATGATCGTGCGGTAATTGAGTCTTCAGCCACAAGAACAGACTTCTTCTCTGTTTCTTCTTCGGGATTGACCATTGAATCCTGTGCACTGACAATACTTTTCTTTACATTTTTGGCAGATTCCAGGAGCTCAGTTACATTCAGGATAGGAACTATTTTTCCATTACCAAGCACAGTTACTGCAGTGATATTTTGCACGTGATTCATTTGGGAACCAAACATTTTTGCAATCCCTTCTTGTTCATCAATAATTTCATCCACCATGAATGCCATCCTTCTTTGACCCGTATTGAGGATCAATACAGGAACCCTCTCCTGAAGCATTCTTTTTGTTGTTTTTTCCGGAATGCCAATCACATCACCGAGTCTCATCAATCCAACAACCTTATCATCAATGGTTAAGGTGTCCTGGCTTTCGACGGTTTTGATGTCAGAAAAAACGATACGAATTACTCTTTCTATCACATTGGTCGGGATGATCAGCGATTGTTCAGAAACCTTCACCAGTATCCCCCGGAAAGTGGCAATCGTTAATGGTAAGCAGAGCTTAAAGGTACATCCTTTCCCCGGTTTAGAATCAACCATGATACTCCCTCCGAGCCGGGAAACTTTTTCTGCTACAATAGCCAGTCCCAGTCCTCTCCCTGAAATATCAGTTATATAGGGACTGGTTGACAGACCTGAATGAAAAATCAGGTTATACACCTCCTGGTCGGTTAAATTTTCTGTATTTTCCTGAATGATGATTCCGTTTTTCACGGCAGACTCAAGGACTTTTTTTCTGCTGATCCCATTCCCGTCATCGGATATTTCAATAATCACTTCCCGTTTGTCTGTTTTTTTTATTTCAATGCTCAATGAACCTTTTGCTGCTTTTCCCACTGATATTCTATGGTCAGCAGATTCAATTCCATGGTCTATGGAGTTCCGGACAAGGTGAATCAAAGGATCCTTAATTTCTTCCAAAATCCTCCGGTCGATTTCTGTTTCGCTCCCTAGCATAGAAAAATTGATTTCTTTCTTCTGAGAAGCGCTCAGATCTCTGATCAGTATTGGGAAGATATCAAGCACAGAAGAGAAGGGTAGCAGCAAGCTGCTCTTAATTCCCAACAGCAAATCATCGACGGTCCGGGTCATGATCCGGTCCAGTTGATCCATCGGTTTAATGAGATGGTTTAATTCATTTTTTATTTTTTTCAGGTTTTCGATGGCCAGATTGCTGTCCGTAATATTTTTTCCATGATTAGAGATTCTTTTTATTTCATTTAAAAAATGAGTCAGGGTATTCTTTACGGTAATCAGTTCTTCAGTCTGAAGCAGGATTTCATCTAGTTTATGGGTGGAAACCCTAATCGTATCAATATTTACGCGTTTATCAGATGATGGTTCGGGGAAGGTACTTTCCTTATTAAACTGAATTTGAGTTGTCGTTCGTATAGGCTCAGTTTGTGTGGAAATTCTTTTTCCAAAAAGATCATTGAGTTCTTTGATCAGCATTGCAATCTGATCAGCATTTACCGTTTTATTACCAGAAACTGAATCCTCCATCAGTCGATCCAGGAGATTAACAGAGGCATGCATTTTATCAAAAAACAATTTGGACAGCTGGATGGACTGGGTTTTTAACAATGAAAATCCGGTTTCCATGGTTTGGCATACTCGTTCAATATCAAAAAAGCCAACAGCCCTGGCAGCTCCTTTGAAACTATGAGTTTCCCTGAAAATCATTTCTATCAGGGACTGATGTTCATGGGTTGCAGGATTTTTTTCCAGCTCGATAAGTCCATTGGTGATAGCCAGCTTATGTTCTGCGGCTTCAACCCTGAAATCAGCGAGGAGCTCTTTTAAAAACTCTTCCTGTTTCTTACTCATAGCCTTGAATTAAATATTGAATTTTTCTGCAATTTTTTTCAGATTCTTTCCTAATTCATTAAGGTTGTCTGCTGCCATCTGGGTTTGTTTTGTCCCGATTACGTTCTGCTCGCTTGCTTGTTTGATGTTTTCCATAGCAGGTACGATCTGATTCATCCCGGCCATTTGTTGTTGACTTGAGGAGGAAATCTGAAGGGCAGACTCAGCAGCTTCATTGACGGTTTCAGTAAGTGATCCGATTGCATCTCCGCTTTGTTCCGCTAATTTACTTCCTGCTTCAACGGCTTTCGCCCCTTGTTCAGTAGCCATTACAGCCTGGCTGACTGCTTTCTGAATATCATTCAGGATTTCTTTGACCTGGTTGGTCGCTTGTTTGGATTGTTCAGCAAGGCTCCTGATTTCCTGGGCAACAATAGCAAATCCACGTCCGTGGTCTCCTGCCTTGGCAGCTTCGATGGCGGCATTTACGGCGAGAAGGTTTGATTGATCAGCAATATCATTCACGGATGAAGTAATTTCTCCGATCATACGGCTTTGTTCCGATAGCTTGACTACACTTTCAGAAACAAGTTCCATCTGATGATTGATCCGCATCATTCCTTCAATGGTTTCCGTTACAGAAGTTTGTCCGTCCTGTGCTGCAGCAGCAGCTTTTTGTGCATTTTCGAGCAATTTGTTGGCTTTTTGGCTGGTCATTTGGGCTGTTTGCCTTACTTCTTCTATAGTAGTCGTGGTTTCTGTTACAGCCGTTGACGTTTCGGTGGCCCCAGTGGAAACCTCCGTTGCGGTGGTTAGAATTTCACTGGCTGAGGTGGTAAGAATACTAATTCCCTCCTGAATTTCCCGGCTGAGCTGACGAAACATGCTGATTATCCAGAAAACCATGAAAAGGCAAATAAGCAGGGAAGACCCACCCAATAGCAGTATCGTCAGGTTGATGCGACTTGCCATGTTATGTGAGTTCAGAGCAGCCTGGTTTGATATTTCTTTTTCCTTCTTGCCAAGGTGATCAAAAATGTTACGGAATTTCTCAAATAATTCATTCTGAATGCCACTGCTGAGCAGTCTTGCCTCTTCAATTTTTCCTTGGTGAATCAGGTCGATTTGCTTAATCCTGTTGATTCTGTAAGAGTCAAGCAGGGTCTTTGCTTCATTGATTTTTTCCCGGTCTTCAGGATAATTGTTGAAATACTCAAAAAGTTCTGAGAATAAAACATCATTTTCTTTGGCCATGGCTTTTATATCAAACTCAGCTTGTTGCTTCATCTCAACATTATTCGTCATCATCATTTCCATCATCAGGGTGCGATTCCTGTTCTGGTTTGCCTTGGTTTCCATGATCGTTTCCGTAATCTGAAAAGATTCAATGAGGTGTTGTTGTGTTTGGATAATGTTTTTTAAACTCAAAAAGGCGGTTAATACCACAATAAGCATTAATATGAAAATCAATCCAAAACCAAAAAAAAGCCTTTTACGGGTACTACCTTGTGATGCTTTCATATAAGATCCTCCAAATTAATAAACATAAGAACTATTTTTTATTGATCGACCTGGATTTGTTTACTTTTGATTAAGGTCTCACCCTGAAGTATTATGAGTCCTTCCTTTGTAATGCCATGAATGTATTCTGTTCCGATACCTGAGATTGGGAATGGGGTCGGGTTTATTGCTGAGAGGGGTATGGTAACAGTACCCAGAATTTCATCCGTAACGAATCCAAACCGTATGTTCTGATAATCAAATAAAATAACTTTATTGAATTCGGTAATGCCACGTTCCGGCAAATTGAAAAACTTTTTTGGATCAATCACCGGAAATATTTTCCCCCTGACATTAATGACTCCCATGATGAAAGCGAGAGTGCCAGGGACGAGGGTAAGTTCTTTCAAGGATAGAACTTCCTTCACAAACCGTGTTTCTATGCCATACAGCTCCCTGGACAGTAAAAATTTCACCAGTAACAATGATGCTTCCTTCTGTCCCTTATTGACATCACGAATTTTCGATAATTCCCTAGCCCTAAGACGAAGGATCTGGTCTTGCTTATTTGGGGTAATTTCCCTATCCATCATTATTTATACTGGTTTTTTATGAGCAAGTTACAAAATTCTATCATTCTTCCAGCAGTTATCCCTTCAGAATCATTCACAATTTCCTCATTAGGCATACTTTTTAATATTTCAATGACATTCCGGAAATGTTTGACAGCCATTTTTTGCTGGTTTTTTAATCGAGCCAGGTTGCCCATCTGGTAATGCGCCATGATATGACCGGGTTCAAGGTAAATCAATCGTTTCAACATATTTTCAGCCAGTTGAAGTTCATTTGACTCCATCAGCACATGGGCATAAAAATAAATGGCCTTTGTATTCATGGGTTCAGTGTCGATCAGGGGTTCCAGGCAAAGCCTGGCCTCCTTCAATTTCCCGTGGTTAGCAAACGATTTGGCAGTTTCCAGGGGTGGAGGTGAGGATTTTTTTTCATTGCGTATTAAAAGCTTGGGATGTTCACTTTTTTGAAGAACACGGTTTTTTTTTCTATCCCTGACTGAAGGAGTTTGTGAGGTGGCGAGTTGGGGAGATGGTGAATGGGTGAGTTGGAGGGTTGATTTTTTCTCAGAAATTTTCTGATATACAATTGCATCCTGAATATTTACCTGGGTAAACAATTCAAAATACACACTGGAAACTTCCACAGGGCTTGTGATCAGCCAACCTTTCTCTGTGATGGTCTGAAAAAATTGTTTTCCAATCTTTGCAGCTTGTTCCTTCGCAAAATACATCAGAACATTTCTGCAGAAAACAACATTAATATCATGAAATGGAGTAGTATGAGATGGGAAAATATCATTGGCCAGGTTCAGATATTCAAACCTGACCATCTTTTGAATTTCTTCTATAATCTGAAATTCCCGGTTCACAGGTTTAAAATATTGCTGAATGCAATCAGAGGGTGTTTCTCGAAAGGACCATGCGGAATATCTTCCGGAAACAGCTTTTTTAAGAAATTTCCGGTTAAGATCGGTAGCCAGAATACGGATATCCCAATTCAGGATATCAGGCATGGAGGCTTTCATCAGCATGGCTATGGTGTAAGGCTCCTCGCCTGTGCAGCAACCCGCGCTCCAGATTCGGATTTTATGGTCTTTATCTTTTTTTTCTTGAATGATTTCTGGGAGAATGATATTTTGAAATACTTTTAATGTTGCTTTCTCCCGGAAAAAGTATGTTTCCCCAATGGTCAGATGGCTAATCATGGTATCGGTAGCTTCCGGTGAGAGGGAGTTGGTCTCAATAGATTGAAGCAAGAACTCTGGGTCTTCCGGAATATTCGCCTCAGATGCAGCGGCCATCAGAATTTTCTGCATTTCCTTCCATCGCTCAGGAGGGTAATTCAAACCAAATCTACGGTTGAGGGCGGCATTAAGTTGTTGCAGGATTTCTGATGGTAATGGGATCATTCACCAGGTTTAAGTTTCAATAAAACCTCACTAAGTAAAAGATCATCTTCCAGAGGCAGAAATTTATCAATGTCATAAATCAGGATTAAGCCATCATTCCGTTTTAAAATTCCTTCTATTTCAATTCCTTTAAGGACGGATGCAGCTTCAGTGAAATCACTTTCATCCGCCATTTCCACCCCGAGCACAGTATCCACGGCAAGAATAATGTTTCTTCTGGATGTTCGTGACAGGATAAAACGGTCATCCGGACGAATGGGTAGTTCGGGGCAGGAAAGTCGTCTTCGCATATTGATTACCGGAATTATTTCACCCCCCAGATCAAGAATTCCGTGAATGATCAAAGGCGCCTGGGGAAGCGGTGTCACTGCCGCTGCACGGAGAACACGGATAACAGATGAAAGGGCAATGGCATATTTCTGATCGTTTAACTGGAAAATAAGAATCTGAACCTTGTTGTCCATGGCATTATTTCTTCAGTAGTGGTTTTATTTGATTCCAGATATAGCCAAACCGCCTTCGGCAGTTTCCTTATATATCCTTGGAAGGTCATGACCGGTTTGCATCATGGCCTGCATCACTTTATCGAAACTGACCATATGCTGTCCGTCGGATAACAGGGCGTACATATTGGCGTCAAGTGCACGGGCAGCGCCAAAGGCATTGCGTTCGATGCAGGGGATCTGAACCAGTCCAAAAACAGGATCACAGGTGAGTCCCAGGAAATGTTCCATTGCCATACTTGCAGCATATTCAACCTGTCTTGGGGTGCCACCGAACATTTGTTCTGCTGCGGCTGCTGCCATTGAGCTGGCGGTGCCGACTTCACCCTGACAGCCAACTTCAGCGCCTGAGATGGAGGCATTGGTCTTGATCAGATTTCCGATTAAGCCAGCAGTAGCCAGGCCCCTGAGGATTTTCTTATCATTGAAATCATACTGTGTCTTCAGCAAATAAAGAACTGCCGGCATCACTCCGCAAGATCCGCAGGTAGGCGCTGTTACGATTTTTCCTCCCGCTGCATTTTCTTCAGCAACTGCCAGGGCAAATGCAAAAGTAAATGCTCGGCGTGACAATGTCCCTTTGAAACTTTTGGCTTTGGTGTAATATGAAGATGCTTTTCGCGGGAGGTTTAGCCGGCCCGGGAGGACGCCTTCGTTTTCAATCCCGCGTTCGACTGCTTCCTGCATGACTTTCCATACTTCCGAGAGGTAATCCCAGAGGTCAGGATCTTCATGCATTTCCACGAATTCCCATAAAGTTCTTCCATATTCCTCACACCAGCGAAGAATCTCGGCCATTTTAGTCAGGGAATAGATTTTTTTTGAAGGATCTCTCTGCCCGGTATCGCTAATGTCGCCTCCTCCGATGCTGTATGTAATCCACTCTGTCCTGACTTCTCCGTTAAGGTCGAGGGCTTCAAATTTCATTCCATTGGGGTGAAGAGGGAGAGCAACGTCTGATTGCCACACTATTTCTGAGGAAATTGGGGATAGCTCCTCCTGGAGGACTTTATCGGTCATATGACCTTTTCCTGTGGCTGCAAGACTTCCGTATAACACAACCCTGATTCTATTACTATCAGGGTTTTTCTTTTTAAAAAATTCAGCGGCTTTTCTCGGACCCATGGTGTGACTGCTGGAGGGTCCGAATCCTATTTTATATATTTCCTTTATCGTCTCCATCCGCATCATTCCATCGTGGGAAGGGTGAAGAAAAAAGTAGCGCCTTTGTCCACTTCAGCTTCAGCCCAGATCTTTCCTCCGTGACGATCAATGATACGACGGCTGGTTGCCAGCCCTACACCGGTTCCCGGAAATTCATCCTGGGAATGAAGCCGGACAAAGGCAGTGAATAAGTTTCCTGCCAGGTAAGGATTAAATCCGGCGCCGTTATCTTTAACATAGATCATGGTCTGATTGTCTTTTTTCATCTTCCCCACATGGATTTCAGGATGGGGTGTTTTTGAGGTATATTTCCATGCATTCCCCAGGAGGTTTTTCATCACGACCATCAGCAGGCTGGAATCACCCTTGACGATGAGGTCCTCTTCAATGCTCACTTTGACTATACGGTCAGGATTGTCCTGCTGAATCCATTCCAGCACCTGCTTTGTGATTTCCGAAAGATCCACTTCTTTTTCAAGAAAATCAATGTTGCCTGAACGGGAGAACTGAAGCAGGTCATTGATCATGTCAGTCATGGAATGGATCGTAGTGAGAATGGTATTCAGGTAAGAATTGTCTTCTTCAGAGAATGTTGCTTCATGCTTTTGTTTAAGCAATTGTGTGCTCACACTGATGTGGTTCAGCGGTGTCCTGAGATCGTGGGAAATGGTATAGGAAAAAGCTTCAAGATCGCGGTTGGCAGTTGTCAGGTGTTCATTGGATTGCTGTAGTTGATGCTGGGCTTCAATCAACGCCTTGTTTTGCTCAATGGAAGTTTCGTAAACGGATAAAAGCAGGTCAAGGATTTGTTTCCGCTCAGAATTAATGGCATATTTACTTCCTTTGAACATGATTTCAAGCACCATATCCGTGTTACCTGCACTGCGTAATTCACGGTTGGCCAGTAGGTAATTTATTCGGGATAGGAGATACTTTGCTTCGAAAGGCTTAGTGATAAAATTATCGGCGCCGGCCTGTAATCCCCTGATGATATCCAATGGATCCTGAAGAGAAGTCAACAGGATAACAGGGATTTCGTAAAGTTCCGGTGTCGATTTTAATTGCTCGCAGAATTCGTATCCGTCCATCCCCGGCATCATCACATCGCTGATGATCAGCATGGGACAACTTTCCAATGCAGCAGTAAATGCTTCATTCCCGGAACTGAATACCTTGACTTTATAACCATGTTCCTTGATGAGGGATTTCACCATGGTCGCTTCGATGTTGGAATCTTCCACGACCATGATGTATCCTTCCAATTCCCTGTTGCGGAAAAGATGACTCATATCAACTCATTTTTGTAACCAAATCGGCCAGACGGCAGGAATATCCATACTCGTTGTCGTACCAGGAAATGACCTTAACCATGTTACCGCCCAGCACTTTTGTCAATCCTGAATCGTAGATGGAGGAATGTGTATTGCCGATAATGTCGCAGCTTACCAGGGGCTCATCGAGGTATTCAAGAACACCTTTCATGGGTCCTTCGGCAGCGACTTTCATGGCGGCATGGATTTCTTCTTTGGTGACTTCCCTGTTAAGTTCACAGGTAAGGTCAACCAGAGATCCATCCGGAGTGGGCACACGTACGGCAAAACCATCCAGTTTCCCTTCCAAGGCGGGGATAACGAGGCCAATTGCCTTGGCTGCTCCCGTTTTGGTTGGAATGATGGAAACAGCAGCAGCCCGGGCACGGCGCAGATCCTTATGGGGGGCGTCAAGAATGATCTGGTCGTTGGTATAGGAATGGATGGTGTTCATTAACCCTTTTTTGATCCCGAAACTATCATTCAGCACCTTGGCGATGGGTGCCAGGCAGTTGGTGGTGCAAGAGGCATTTGAAATCAGCTTCATGTCGGGCGTAAGGGTACTTTCATTTACGCCCAGTACAATGGTGGCATCCACATCCTCTTTAGTGTCTGCAGGGACAGAAAGCAAAACTTTTTTTGCTCCTGCAGCAAGATGTTTGCTCATTTTTTCACGGGTACGGAAGATACCGGTACATTCCAATACAATATCTACGCCAAGTTTCCCCCATGGCAGGTTGGCAGGATCCTTTTCTGCCATGACTTTTATTTTTTTTCCGTTCACAATCAGGAAGTCACCCTCAATGGCAACATCACCGGGAAATTTCCCATGAACAGAATCATATTTTAACAGATGTGCAAGCGTTTTTGCATCCGTGAGGTCATTCAATGCCACAACCTCAACATCACTTTTCTTGAGCAGCGCCCGGAAGGTAAGGCGTCCGATCCGGCCGAACCCATTGATTCCAACTTTAATGTTTCCCATAACTTAAATATTTATCATTGATGAATTAAATTAATAACCTTCAAAAATAAGGATAAAAATCACGCGGGCAGAATCATTGGAAAAATATTTGAAATTCAAAAAAAAAGAGTAGATTTAGGCCACAAATCTGATTGTTTATGCAAAAAATATATGTGATTTCCGATGGTACCGGACGTACTGCAGAACAGGCGCTGATGGCAGCCATGACCCAGTTTCCCCGGGTCAGTGTTGACATCATCATGAAACAGGAAGTCAGGACGGAGGAACAAATACAGGCAATCATTCAGGAAGTGAGTGAGAACAAAGGGTTTATTGTTCATACGCTTGTCTCCGAATCCCTGAGGGAAAGCATTTTGAGGATCAGCCGTATCCATAATGTTGACGCCATTGATCTGATGGGGCCACTCTTATCACGCCTTACTCACCACCTGGCCAACTCACCCACAGAAGAACCCGGTCTTTTCTTCCGCCTGAATAAGGAATATTTTAAACGTATTGATTCCATGCAATTTGCCTTTACCCATGATGACGGACAAAGGATTTCCGATTATGAAAGGGCTGAAATTGTATTGGTTGGCGTTTCCAGGACGTTTAAAACACCACTCAGCATTTATCTGGCCTTCAAGGGTTGGTTTGTGGCCAATTACCCGGTTGTTTTTGGAGTGGAAATCCCTGAAGAACTTGAAAAACTTCCATATGGTCATGTGTTCGGATTGATGACCCAACCCCATGACCTGTCCTCCCTGCGAACCGTCAGACAGCAATACCTTGGGGGAAATGCAGGAGATTATTCCTCCCTCGAACAGGTGAGACGTGAGCTGAATTATGCACAGCATATTTTTAATCAGCATGATTGGCCCGTGGTTCAGGTGACCAATAAACCCATTGAGGAAATTGCCTCAGAAATTCTTGCAATCAAGCGGAGAATGATCCAGGGTTAAAAAAAAAAGTATATCTTTGTTCGCTTTGACAAATCAAGCTGAATCCCATGTCAAAGACAAAATACATTTTCGTAACAGGTGGTGTCACTTCTTCTCTCGGAAAAGGGATCATCTCCTCATCTATCGCCAAACTCCTGGTAGCCCGGGGTTTTACCGTTACCATCCAGAAACTGGATCCGTATATCAACATTGATCCAGGCACCCTGAATCCCTATGAACACGGCGAATGTTTTGTGACTGAAGATGGTGCCGAGACCGATCTTGACCTGGGTCATTATGAAAGGTTTTCCAACGTCCCCACCTCTCAGGCCAATAATGTCACTACCGGAGTGGTTTATCAGTCGGTGATCACCAAAGAGCGTCAAGGAGAATTTCTGGGTGAAACGGTTCAGGTTATTCCGCATATCACAGATGAGATCAAAAGCCGAATTAAACTACTTGCCGAAAAGGGCGACTATGATTTTGTGATTACGGAGATCGGAGGAACGGTAGGGGATATCGAATCCCTTCCATTTATCGAAGCGGTTCGTCAAATGCGCTGGGAACTGGGCAGGAACTGTGTGGTGGTACATCTTACCCTCGTTCCTTACCTTGCTGCCGCCGGGGAGTTGAAAACAAAACCTACCCAGCATTCGGTAAAGACCTTACTTGAATCAGGAGTACAGCCGGATATCATCGTCTGTCGCACCGAAAAACACCTTAACGAAAGCCTTCGCAATAAAATAGGATTGTTTTGCAATGTTTCCCCTTCTTCTGTGATTGAATGTATCGATGTGGAAACGATTTATGATGTTCCTGTATTGATGCGGGCAGAAAATCTGGATCTGGAGATCCTGAAAAAAACGCAGATGCCTTACGATGTAGAACCCGACCTCAGGGACTGGGAGAAATTTCTTTATACCCTGAAACACCCTGCCGGTGAAGTTAACATCGGCCTGGTCGGCAAATATGTTGAACTCAAGGACGCTTACAAATCGATCAACGAGTCGTTTGTTCATGCCGGTGCCGCCAATGAATGCAAGGTGAGGGTGAAAACTTTTCAATCTGAATATCTTGATGATCAGAATGTTGCAGAGAAACTGGGAGAGCTGGACGGGATACTGGTCGCACCCGGGTTCGGGGAAAGAGGAATAGAAGGCAAGATCAGCGCCATACGTTATGCCCGTGAAAATCAAATTCCATTCTTCGGGATTTGTCTTGGAATGCAATGCGCGGTCATCGAATTTGGAAGACATGTGCTTGGGTACAAGACGGCTCATTCTACAGAATTTAATAAATCAACTCCATACCCTGTCATCGATATGATGGAAATGCAGAAAAAAATTTCCGGACTGGGCGGTACGATGAGACTGGGCGGTTATCCCTGCAGCCTGGACAGGAATTCTATGGCTTATGCGATCTATCAGCAGGATAACATCATCGAGCGTCACCGTCATCGCTATGAATTCAATAACGCATACCTGGACGCTTATCAGCAGAAGGGTTTTGTTGCTGCAGGCAGGAATGAAAAAGACGACCTGGTTGAGATCATGGAATTAAGGGATCATCCCTGGTTTATCGGCGTTCAGTTTCATCCCGAATACCAGAGTACCGTTGCCCGACCCCATCCGCTTTTTGTAAGTTTTGTGAAAGCAGCCAAGAAACGCGCCGCCGGATCATAAGTTTTTTGTAATTTCGCAGGCCAATTAACCTTTTCATGAACAGAAATACCATCATCGGCTTAGTGCTGATCTTTGCCATCTTCATTATCTACAGCTACCTGATGAGTCCCTCCCAGGAGCAATTGCTTGAACAAAAACACAGATCCGATTCCATTTATCTTGCCAATAAAGCAAGTCGTGATTCCCTGATCATTGTCAGGGCAAGGGAACGCGCGATCGCTGCCGCCCTTGAAAAACAAAAAATCATGGCAGAGGGCAAGGTAGTGGATTCAGCGACCCTGCAACGTTTGTCTATGAAAGATGAATTAGGGGTTTTTTCTAACGCTTCCTACGGTAAAGATTCTACCTTTATTCTTGAGAACGATGTATTTAAACTCCACATCTCTACTTTGGGAGGTAAAATTTCTAATGTCGAACTCAAACATTACCTCACTTGGGACAAGCGCCCCATGTCGCTGATGGGTAAGGATTCCTCAGTTTTCGGATTAGCCTTTTTTGCCAATAACCGTATCATACGGACCAATCATTTATATTTTCAACCCTTCTGGCCCGACGGGCAGAACAGTCATCCCTCCCTTAAAGTCAGTGGTCAGGATTCCCTCCGATTTGGCCTGAGATTGTTCGTTAATGCCAGCGACACTACATTCGATGAAGAAAAGTACATTGAGTTTATCTATACCCTGAAAGGGAATGAGTACATGCTTGGATATCAGGTCAATTTTGTCGGAATGGCCGGAGTGATGGATCCATCCACAAGATTTTTAATCCTGAACTGGAATGATCATCTGAAAAGGCAGGAAAAATCGGTCAACATGGAGCGCATGAATTCCACGGTTTATTTTAAATATTTTGAAGATGAAGTGGATTATCTGTCAGAAACCAAGGATGAAGAAAAATATTTGAAAAATGAACGCATTCAATGGATTTCTTTTAAGCAGCAATTTTTTTCCGGTGTATTGATTGCTGAGCATTTCTTCTCCGAACCCAGGTTACGCACCCAGACCCTTCCGGGGGGTAATCATTACCTGAAGTCCATGTTTGCCGAAGTAGGCATTCCGTTTGATCCCAAGGAAAGCAACCATATTTCCATGCGCATGTTTTTTGGTCCGAATAAATTCTATACCCTAAAAAAGTACAAACTTGACCTTGAAAAACAGATCCCGCTCGGATGGGGCTTTTTCCTGTTAGCCTGGATCAATATTTATGCGGTGATCCCGGTTTTTACTTTTTTCGGTAATTTCGGCTGGAATTATGGAATTATCATCCTTATCCTGACCATTCTGCTTAAGATTTTATTATTTCCCATTGCTTTTAAAACCTATAAATCATCAGCCAAGATGAGGGTGCTAAAACCCGAAATCGATGAACTGACGAAAAAATTCACAAAGAAGGAAGATGCCTTGAAAAAGCAGCAGGCGACCATGGAGCTTTATAAAAAAGCAGGGGTTAACCCGATGGCCGGTTGTATCCCGCTATTGCTACAGATGCCCATCCTGATCGCTATGTTCCGCTTCTTCCCCTCCTCCATAGAACTGCGTCAACAGGGTTTTCTATGGGCCACCGACCTTTCTTCCTATGATTCCATATGGACCTTCCCCGGCGGATTTTCCATTCCGTATTATGGCGACCATGTGAGCCTGTTTGCTTTGCTGATGACCATATCCAGTATCTTCTATACACGCATCAACGACCAGATGATGGGTTCTTCCCAACAACAAATGCCAGGGATGAAAACCATGATGTACCTGATGCCGGTGATGTTCCTTTTCTGGTTCAATGATTATTCCTCCGGCCTCAGTTATTATTATCTGCTTGCTAATCTGCTGACATTCGCACAGATCTATATTATCCGGGCCACCATTGATGAGAAAAAACTTCATGCGCAGATTGAAGCCAACAAGAAGAAAGTAGTAAAAAAATCAGGGTTCCAAAAACGCCTCGAGGATATGGCGAAGAAACGAGGATATCCCGTAAAAAAGTAATTTACGATTTACGATTTACGATTTACGATTTACGATTGGAAAGGTACAATCGTCACTCGTCAATTGTCAGTTGCTTCATGTATTTCAGGAATAGCGCAAGCGCCTGTTGCTTTTTTTCATCAAGTGGGTAAGAGATGTTTTCTTCCAGGTAGGAGAGACAATCTTCATGGGCTGGAAGTCTAGCTTTGAAAAAGTCCAGGCACTCGGCCTTATGTTCAACTCCCCAGGCCAAAGCCCGGCGAAAGGGCGATAAAATGCTTTCCGGAAGTTCTTTCTTGGAAATCCAGACTGCAAATACAAAGGGTAAGCCCGTGAATGTATACCATTCTTCTGCCAGATCATAAACATAAGGATAGTGTTGCCTGATTTCAAAGGTTTTATCACCTATCGCAACCAGGGATTCCATCGACACTGCATGATTGGCTTCCTCCTGTTTAAGCTGTTTCCAAACAGGTTGAATATGCCAGAATTTTCCAGCTAATATCCTGACAAGAATTACGGAAGTCCGTGAATCGAAATCAAGGTTTACATGGCTTATCTTCTCTAGAGGAACCCTGGAAAGAAGCAGTACCGTTTTTACTTTTCCTTTCGCCCCAATACATAAATCGGAAACAACATGGTAAGTGTCAAAATCAGCTAATGCCCCGACCGGAACAAGGGCAATGTCGACGGCTCCGCTTTTTAATTTATCAGCACAAATTGAAGGGACGTCGAGCTCAAGTTTGGAATGTTCTAATATGCCTGATTCCGTCAGCCCGAATACAAAAGGAAAGGTATTCAGGTAAGATACAGCAGCAATTTTCAATTCCTTCATGATTGTTCTTTCTTTGCAAAAATAACGGGAAAATCTGTTCTCTGACTTAATTTCATTTCTTTATCTTTGTACCATTTGATAGAATTCCTTTGAAAAAACCTATAACTTACACGGTATTATTGTTGTTTTTGTTTAATTCCATGGGGTATTATGTGGTATTTGAATTAAATAAATTCCTCGTAAAGAAAGAAATGCAGGCGCTCCTCTTGGTGACAAAGGAACCCTTAAGCCTTCTAAAAATTGTTGATCCCGACCATCATCCGGATTTTTCAAGGGTCGAAAAAAAAGAGATCATTTATCAGGGGAAGTTGTATGATGTGCTTCTGGAAGTTAAAAAAGGAGGTGAAACCTGGTTCTTCTGTAAGCATGATGTCAAGGAAGAATTGCTGATCGCAGGCTTCAAACGGATGGTTAAAAGTAGGTTCAGCCAGCATTTGCTGGACCATGTGATTAAAATTGCCATCACAAAACCTTCTTTGGAAATTCCGGATGTGTTTGTAAAAAAAATTAACTACCCAAGAATTCTAATCCACTTCCTGCCTTTCTACCTTTCTCCTTTTAGCCCACCACCTGAAACATAATTCTTATGTATTTTCAAAGGGCTTCTTTCTCAGTTGAGGGTATTGCCTTGTCAAATTATGGATACCTGCCCTGAGCAAAGGTGTTAACGTATTTAATTCAACTGTTTCTTAAAATCATTACGTTATGAAATATGGTTTAATTTTTACATTTTGTTTTATTTTCATGTTATCCGCAGGATATGGTCAGCAGGTTAAAGTTCTTGATAAATCAGATCTTCAACCCATTGGTCAGGTGACCATTTCCAATTTGCAGAAAACAGTTATGGTTGTTACTGATGCCACTGGTATGGCGGAACTGTCATCTTTTGCCGATACCTCCATGCTGACATTTTCCCATTTGGCTTTTCAGTCAGTCAGTATAAAAAAGGCAAATATCAGTGGAAAACCAATGAAGGTGTATTTGACGGAAAACATCATCAAACTGGATGAATTTGTATTTTCCGCAAACCGAACCGAGGAAAAAAAATCAGGTCTTCCATATAAAATCGAAGTGATCCAGGCTAAAGAAATCCAGTTTAGGAATCCGCAGACCGCTGCAACCATGCTGGAACAGAGCGGTGAAGTTTTTGTTCAGCAAAGTCAGATGGGAGGGGGTAGCCCTGTGTTGCGCGGGTATGAAGCCAATAAGGTGCTGTTGGTCGTGGACGGGGTGCGTATGAACAATGCCATATACCGAGCCGGGCATTTGCAAAGTGTCATCACGGTTGATCCTTTCGGATTGGGATCCACGGAAATACTTTATGGGCCGGGGTCCACCATTTACGGCAGTGATGCCTTGGGTGGCGTGATCAGTTTTATGACCAATAATCCCCTGCTGTCGACCAATGGAAAATTTCTGGTCCGCGGAAATCTGTTAGGTCGTTTTTCTTCTGCCAACCTTGAAAAAATGGGAGGAATAAACCTGAACCTCGGATGGAAGAAACTGGGTGTGCTCTTGAATTTTTCCTATAGTGATTTCGATGATCTCCATGAAGGGAAGGTACGCAATCCTGCCTATGGCACCTTTGGCGAACGATTGTTTTATGCTGAAAGGATTAACGATAAGGACTCCACCCTGGTTAACAAAAAACCTTGGATACAGAAACAGTCCGCGTATTCTCAATATAATTTCCTGGGGAAGGTGTTGTTTCGACCTGGTTCAAAAAGCAGGTATGTGCTGAATGTACAGTATTCCAATTCCAGCAATATTCCGCGTTACGACCGGCTTACCGAGATGAAAAATGACAGTACCATGAAATATGCTGAATGGTATTATGGACCTCAAAGCCGCTTACTGACTTCACTGAAAGCAGAATATGACCTGAATGCCGTGATTTTTGATCATGCCGCTTTCATCCTCGCTTATCAGAATACACATGAGGACCGCATTCAGCGTGATTTCGGAAGTTCTAAAAAGAAGTACAATCTTGAAGCCATCGGTGTGATTTCATTCAATGCCGATTTGAATAAAAAACTGTCCAAAAAGGATAATCTTCGCTATGGGTTTGAACTTCAGTATAACCAAGTGAATTCAAAGGCGTATAATGAAAACATCAAAACCGGAATCATAACCGATGACAGGGCAACCCGTTATCCGGATCAAAAGGCCAATATGATGTACCTCTCAGCCTATTGCTCAAATAACTGGAATATCAATCAAGTCCTTGCGTTCTCACAAGGACTGCGGTTCAGTTATGTTACCCTGAATGCAGCTTATTCCGACACCATGGTGAAAATTATGAAAATTCCCTTTAATCCGGATATTGCTCAGAAAAATGCTTCCCTGAACGGTTATCTGGGATTGGTTGCCACTCCCGGCAGGGAGTGGAAATTCGCCTTGGTGGGCTCTACAGGTTTCAGGGCGCCTAACATTGACGACCTCACCAAATTGAACGTGGTGACCGGACAAACCGTCATCGTACCCAACCCGGATCTTAAACCTGAATATGCATACAATATCGAGTTCTCCGTGTCGAAAACCATACTGGGAAAAGTAAGGCTTGAAGGGACTGCCTTTTATAACTGGCTGCGTGATGCCCTTTATATCTTACCATTTCCTTATAACGGACAGGATTCCATTGTAATGGATGGAGAAAAATACCAGACCCTGGCACAGACCAATGCAGGAAGAGCATATATCTGTGGTTTCCAGGGCAACTTACTGGCTCAGGTAACCAATTCTTTCTCCATTGTCAGTAATCTGACGTATACGTATGGTTATAACGAAAGTGTTGGAGCTCCCCTGGATCATATCCCTCCGGTATATGGTATGACATCTTTCCGCCTTGAGCTGAGTAAGTTTAAAGGTGATTTCTATGTGGTCTATAACGGATGGAAACGGATCAGCCAATACAGTCAGGGTGGCGAAGATAATCAGGTGTATGCTACCCCCTACGGTATGCCATCCTGGTACACCCTGAACCTGAAATTAAGTTATCAGATCGAAAAGCATGTGAATGTTGAGCTGGGAATGGAAAATATCCTGGATGAGCATTACCGGAAATTTGCTTCAGGCATTAGCAGCCCCGGACGGAATATTATCGTTGCGCTGCGTGCCAATCTGTAACAAGGTCTGATGGATGGAAAGAACCTGAGGAATGACCAGAAGGCTGCCATCGTTACGGATGACAAAATCAGAAAGCTCCGCTTTTCTTTCATTATCCATCTGAAACCCCATCCGCTTGAGTACCATCTGGCCATCCATCAGGTCCCGTTTTATGACCCTTTGGATGGCCATTTCTCTGGGACAGAAAACATGGATGATACGGTCGAATTCCTTGGCGAATCCACTTTCATACAATATGGCAGCTTCATGCAGGATATATGGCTCTGATTGATTTTGAGCGATAAATTCATAAAAATCCTGCTTCACAAGCGGATGAAGAATGCTGTTCAAAAGTTTCAGTGAGAATTCATCTGAAAATACGATGGAAGCCAGTTTCCCACGATCAATTTTTCCCTCTGAGGAGAGAATCCCTTTGCCAAAATGATGAATTAGTTCATGGATTACCTCCCCGTTACCGAGAAATTTCTTCGATGCTGAATCAGCATGATAAACTTTTATTCCCAAAAGGGAGAAAATGCTGCAAACAGTGCTCTTCCCACTCCCGATATTACCGGTCAGACCAACTTTAAACATGGGTTCAGTACTTTTTTGAACTGGAAGAATGCGAACGGTTAAATACAAAGGAGAGGGTGTCGGGAGTAACAAAATATACCTCACTCGGGAAATTCGTCTCTGTGGCGATTTCCTTTCCTATGGCATGAGTTAGCATCATCCCGGTAATTTTTGAATCATGGTACCTGAGCTTGATGTTTTCAAGGCTTACATCATGGGAACGGACAGAAGGAAAGAAAAACTGTTCTGAGAAAAATCCAAAACCCTGTAGTCTGATTTTTATGGTGAGCATGGTATCTGAGGCGCTGACCATCTTTAAATTTGCAGGGATTTGCGTATAATTCAGACGGTAATGCAGCGTATAATAATAGTCCTTCGAAAGCCTGATCAATGCCCAGATAAAAGAAGAAATGATCAGGCAGACGATAAAAATATAAAGCTGGTGCTGAAATTTATCGCTTCTTTTTTTTCTGGCATTACCAATGAATTCAAAGAATTCAGACTTCATGGTAATGATGTTTTCAGCGTTATTTATTCTCTATGGTCTGACTGCTGTCTAAAGCGATGGCTGATTTTTCAACGCGCAGCCTGACCTGATTTTCAACTTCAATGGTGACCGATGTTTCCTGGATTTCGACAATCCGTCCATGAATGCCACCAATCGTGATCACTTTCTGTCCTTTTTCCAGGGATTCACGGAATTTCTTCTGATCCTTCGACCGTTTCATCTGAGGCCGGATAAAAAAGAAATAGAACACAACGATGATCAATAATAAAGGCAGGAAAGAAATCCATCCGCTTTGCTGCGATCCCTGTCCCTGTGGGGACATGAGAAGAATATTCAAGAGATTTACCATAATTTACGATTTACGATTTACGATTTACGATTTACGATTTGATTTTATTTATAGTTTATTTTTCGGTTTAACAGTTCTATTATTATTTCTGCCCTCCCGCAACAGTCACCTGGGCTTTGATATGGAGTACAGTTGTATTGGGTTGTGTATTGGCGACAACCAGAATGTTCTTTGATTGAAAACCCCTTCGCCCTTGGCTGTTAAAGGCAATTCTGATAACACCTTCTTCTCCGGGTCGGATGGGCGTTTTTGAGAAAGAGGGAACCGTACATCCGCAGGAAGTGCTCACTTCAGTAATGATCATGTCGGATTTGCCAATGTTTTTAAATTTAAAATTATACGCAACGGTCTCTCCTTCAAGAATTTTACCAAAATTATGTTCCGTTTCCTCAAACTGAAATATGGGGAGAATGCTTTGATCAGTCTTCCCGCTGGCAGTATTGGGGTTATTCACGAGATCTGAAGAGATTTTTTCCTGTTCATTCTCTGAACCCGGGTTGCATGAAAAGAGTGTTAACCCGAACGCCATAACAAAAAAGAAGAGCATTTGTCTCAGGAACATGAGGAATTTTTTTTTTGCTGCAAAAGTACGATTTTTTAAACATATATTATGTTAATTTTACACGTTATGAGGGTCTATCTTGTCGGATATATGGCTTCCGGGAAATCAAAAACGGGCAGAACGCTTGCAGATGATCTTGATTATGGTTTTCTGGATCTGGACGAAATGTTTGAAGAGCGTTATCATATCAGTATTCCTGATTTTTTTCATAAGTACGGAGAAGAAAATTTCAGGCTTATTGAACGGCAATTGCTTCATTCAACTGCCGGGTTTGATAATACGGTGATTGCTACCGGAGGGGGAACTCCTTGTTTTTTTGATAACATGGACTTCATCCTTCATCATGGCATTTCAGTTTATCTTTATTGGAAAGCTGCCATACTGGCTAAAAGGTTAAATCAGGTCAGAAAAAAGCGTCCTGTGATCGGAGAAATGGAAGGACGGGAGCTGGAGTGTTATGTTCAGAAGCATCTTGAAGAGCGGGAAAGATATTACCTTCAGGCTGGTTTTTTTTTGGATATGGAAAAAGATGAATTAAAGTCTCTGATTTACCGGATAAAAAATCAAGCTTCCGATTTAAGCCTTTCTTTTTAAGAGCGCAATATTCTCCACATGTTGGGTATGGGGGAACATATCCAGGGGTTGCGACAGGATCAGTTCATATTGTCCTGAAAGCAGAGCCAGGTCGCGTGCCTGGGTGGCAGGATTACAACTGACATAGATGATTTTCTCCGCGGCCATTGCCAGAATGGAAAGGATCACTTTTTCATGCATACCGGAACGTGGTGGATCCGTGATCACGACATCCGGGGATCCATTCCTGGCGATAAAATCAGGAGTCAGCAGTTGTTCAGCTTCTCCGGCATAAAACTGAATGTTTTCAATCCCGTTGATCCTGGCATTGGTGAGGGCATCAGCGATGGCTGCCTCTACGGATTCAATACCAATGACCTGCCTGACATGGGGGGCGATATAATTGGCAATGGTACCCGTGCCGGTATAGAGATCGAAAACGGTTTCATTGCCTTTGAATTCCCCATATTCAGCTACTTTGCGATAGAGATTGATCGCCTGATAGGGATTGGTCTGAAAAAAAGAAACTGGCCCGATACGGAATTCCATTTCCTTTCCCATCCCGGAAAAGGAAGGAAATCTCTCGGTAATATAAGAATTGCCTTTGAAAAGGACAGGTTTCAGATCATTGATGACATCATTTTTTTTGGGATTGATGACATAATACAGCGAGCTTATTTCCGGGAATGAGTCGGATAAGGCATTCATCAGTTCACGGATAATTGTTTTTTCATCCTCCCTGAACACCACCATGATCATCCATTCTCCCTGAGTCGTGTTCCGGATAATCAGGTTACGCAGCAGTCCGGTCCAGTTCCTTACATCATAAAAGCTCAAGCGGTTCCGTATGGCATATGCTCTGAGAAACAAGCGGATTTCATTGGTTGGTTCCGGCTGTAGTGAACAATGTCCGATATCGAGTACCCGGTCGAAGAGCGTGGGAATATGAAAACCCAGCGCATTCCTGTCCGCTTCCATCTCATTGCCTTCCTTTAAAGGCTCGGTGAACCACCGGCGGTTGGAAAAAGTGTACTCCAGCTTATTACGATATTCTTGCTGCAAAGGTGAAGCCAGTATGGGAAGCACCAAAGCCTCCTGGAATTTCCCGATGCGTTTCAGGTTTTCAGCCACCTGCTTGTGCTTGTAAAAAAGCTGGGCTTCATATTTCAGGTTTTGCCAGCGGCATCCGCCGCATATTCCGAAATGCGGGCAAAAAGCCGTGACTCTTTGATCAGCATAATGATGGAACCTGATGATTTTTCCTTCACGATAGGATCGTTTCCGTTTTACTATCTGGATATCTGCGATATCGCCGGGAATGGCAAATGGAACAAAGATTACCAGGTCGTTGACCCTGGCGACTGCCTTTCCGTCGGAACCGACATCGAGGATTTCCACCTTTTCATAAATGGGAAACAGGGAATTTTTACTTTTCATGAATCTTTATGCTTACTCCCTGTTCTTTTTCCAAAATGCAGGGAATCACCCCATTCTCCGTAGCCGATTTCATCCCCCGCCAGGGCTATCCTCATTTCGAGGCAATGCATGCATTCCGAGGCTTCTTCATCCAGACAGGGTTTATTCTCATACAGGAGGTAATTATTCCTGTATTTGACCGGTGTCAGGTTGGGCATGATCACATTGGCGCCGACCATCAGGGCTTTTTCTCTTCCCTGGGGATCGATGGTTTGCATGGCCGTAGTGGCGGCAATGTTTATGTCTTTCATCATGATTCTGAGTATGGACACCATCTTCAGGGAATACCTGAAACGTTCCTGAAGGGGTATGAGTTGGTTCCTGAACTGGTAGAGCGGAGTTCCCTCATGTTCAATATAGGGACCCATCCCTACCATATCGACATCAAAATCCCTGAAAAAAATCAGGTCATCGGCCAGGTCGCTAATGGTCTGGAAGGGGAGTCCGATCATGACCCCTGTCCCAACCTGAAATCCAACTTTTCTTAACACATGTAGGGATTCAATCCGTTTGTTAAAATCATGCTTCTGGTTAACGGGATGGAGTTTTTGATAAAGTTCAGGATTGGATACCTCAATTCTCAGAAGATAACGGTGAGCGCCAGCTTCAAACCAGCGGCGGTAGGTATCTTCAGTCTGTTCCCCGAGGGAAAGTGTAATGTGTAATCTGCCTTCTGTGAATCTTCGAATTTCTTTTAATTGACGCGCGATATCAGCAATGAATTTCTTTGTTTTCCGCTCCCCCGACTGAATGACAATGGACGCATATTGGTTTTCATAGGCAAATTTAGCAGCTTCATACACTTCCTCATCGCTCAGTTCATATCGCAAATAGCTTTTATTTCCGGCACGGATACCACAATAAAAACAATTTTTTGTACAGTAATTGGAATATTCAATCAGTCCCCTGAAATATACCTTCCTGCCCACATATTCGGCTTTGATTTCCTGGGCTTTTTGAAAAATTTTCTGCGTATCTTCAACATTGGCATTGAGCAGAAGAATGATATCATCCCGCAAAAAATAATCTTTTTGTAAAATATTTTCAACCGACATGCTTAAAGGATAATAAAAGTTAATATATTAGCTCAGGAAATGTATCGGTATTATAAGGCTGCAAAAATAGAAAAATCTATGGAAGAATTGATTAAAACTGTGCTGATTGATGATGATAAATCTAGTATCCTGGCATTGAAAACCATGCTGGAAAGTCATTTTCCAAAAGTCAAGATCCTGGGAACCGGTACCACCGTTGCCGAAGGGGTATCCCTGATCGATGCAGTGCATCCCGAATTGGTTTTTCTGGATATCAATATGCCTGATGGTGAGGGATTCGACGTGATCGAAAAAGTTTCTTTCCATAATTTTCAGGTTATTTTTATTACTGCTTTTGATAAATACGCAGTCAGGGCATTTGAATTTTCTGCTTTACATTATCTTGTTAAACCCATTACCCATGCCGGGATTAAGGCAGCCATTGAACGTTACAAAGATAACAAGGATGAAAATATCAACAATAAGCTGAGCATTTTAAAGGACACCCTGAAGAATAAAAATGAGAAAATTATTATTCCTTCCACTGATGGCTTGAATATTGTTAAGCTTGGTGATATTGTCAGACTGGAGGCAGATGATGTGTATACCATGTTTTATATGACGGATGGGAAACGCTTTGTGGCCTCCAAACCTTTGAATAATTACGAGCGAATTCTTGAAGACCTTCCCTTCTCAAGAGTACATAGCAAACACCTGATCAACCTGATGTATATCAAGCGATATATAAAAGGTAAGGGCGGTTCGGTGATCATGGAAGACAATACAGAGGTAGAGGTTTCCGTGAGGAAAAAAGCAGATTTCATTGAAAAACTTAAGAATTTTGCCCGCTTTGTCTAAACATTAAAGCGGATATGGAGGATATCCCCGTCCTCCACAATATAATTTTTTCCTTCGATTGACAGTTTTCCTGCTTCTTTGCAGGCATGTTCGCTTTTCAAGCGGATAAAATCATCGAACTTCATCACCTCAGCCCGGATGAAGCCCCTTTCCAGGTCGCTATGAATGACACCTGCTGCCTGGGGGGCTGTCATGCCTTTATGGATGGTCCATGCCCTGACTTCTTTCGGACCCGCAGTAAAGAATATTTCCAGGTCAAGTAAACGGAAAGCGGAGCGGATGAGACGGTTTACGCCGGGTTCAGACAAGCCTGCATCATTCAGGAAAGCGTTTCGATCTTCTTCCGATTCCAGTTCGGCGATGTCTGATTCCAGCTTTCCGGCAATGGTCAATATTTCTGCATTTTCAGCCTGAATGCTTGCTGAAAATTGTTTGCTGTATTCATTCCCTTGAATGGCAGAGGATTCATCCACATTACATACATACATTACGGGTTTATCGGTCAGCAGGAAGAGATCAGACACGTATCGGCGGTCATCTTCCGTGACCGGAGCAGTACGGGCCGGTTGAAAGGATTCAAAATGGTTTTTAAAGACTTGCAATACCTCCTGGCAATGCTTGGCTTCTTTATCCCCGGCCTTGAGCTGTTTTTCTGTCCGGATGAGCTTTTTTTCTACCGATTCAAGGTCCTTGATCTGTAGCTCAAGATCAACTACCTCTTTATCCCTGACCGGATCTACACTGCCTTCGATATGAGGAAGTAAGGGGTCATCAAAGCAACGGATCACATGGATAAGGGCATCCACATTCCGGATATCAGAAAGAAATTTATTGCCCTCCGTATGGCTACCTCCTTTTGAAAGCCCAGGAATATCCACCATTTCCATGGTAGCGGGAACGACACGGGCGGATTTGATCAGGGCATCAATTGCAAATAAGCGGGGATCAGGTACATTGACTATCCCCAGGTTTGATTTTGAACTCGTAAAGGCAGCCTGGTGAACTTCTGCCCGATTACCGGAAATACAATTAAACAAAGTGGTTTTTCCAGAACCTGAAAGACCGATGATCCCGCATTTCAATGGCATAAAATATTTCTTTGCCTGCAAAAGTACATCATCGCTTCTGAACATTCAAATACTTATCGCCTGAACTTTGTCATTTAAAATTCTTTTTTCTACCTTTGCACCCCGTTTTCAAGGGGAGTGAAAAAGGTAAAAGCGTTCTTTATCAATGTCTCCCGTAAAATTAACCCGAAGTTAAACCCGGAAGGTGAATGTTTTTCACCTCCATAAAGAAAAATTGAATGACTCCTGAAGAAATGAATGTCAACAATGAATTGGAGCAATCTGACAAATTGAATATTGAACAAAATCCCGAGGTCCCCGTAACCGATGAGACCGTAACCGAGGAAAAAGTTGATGCGGTAGAAGAAACAATGGTTGAAACCACCCTGACAGAAGAAAGCACCAAGGAAGAAGAACCCATTGCCACAGAGACTGTCATGGAAGATCCACAAACAAATGTCCTTACTGAAAAAACCAGAAAAGAGAAAGTAACCAGGGAAAGCCTGAAGGACTTTGACTGGGATTCCATCGGAAAAAAACATGAATTGTATTCCCAGGATGAACGCCTCAGGCTGGAAGATGTATATGATCAGACTTTACGTGCCATCCAGGACCACGAAGTCATAGAAGGCACCGTAGTCACCATGACCAACCGCGAGGTGGTGGTGAATATCGGATTCAAATCCGACGGCGTCATCATGCTGAACGAATTCCGGTATAATCCTGATCTCAAGATAGGGGATAAGGTTGAGGTTTATGTGGAAAATCAGGAAGACACTACAGGTCAGTTATTGCTTTCTCATAAAAAGGCACGTATTCTCAAATCATGGGAACGCATCAATGACGCCTTTGAAAAACAGGAGATCATTAAAGGTTATGTAAAATCCCGCACCAAGGGTGGTTTAATTGTGGATATCTTCGGGATAGAAGCTTTTCTCCCGGGTTCACAGATCGATGTTAAGCCTATCCGTGATTACGATGTCTTTGTGGATAAAGTCATGGAATTCAAAGTAGTTAAAATCAACCACGAATACAAAAATGTGGTCGTTTCTCATAAGGCCTTGATCGAAGATGAACTCGAAGCCCAGAAAGCAGAAATCATTAAAAAACTTGAAAAGGGTCAAATCCTTGAGGGCACGGTGAAAAATATCACCAGTTATGGCGTGTTTGTTGATCTTGGAGGAGTGGACGGATTAATTCATATTACCGATCTGAGCTGGGGACGAATCAACCATCCGGAAGAAATTGTGAAACTGGATCAGAAAATCAAAGTCGTTATCCTTGATTTTGATGATAACAAGAAACGCATTGCCTTGGGTCTGAAACAACTCACTCCTCACCCATGGGATTCGCTTGATCAAAACCTGAAGATAGGCGATAAAGTCAAAGGTAAAGTGGTGGTTATTGCTGATTACGGCGCTTTCGTTGAAATTACGACCGGCGTTGAAGGACTTATTCATGTTTCCGAAATGTCGTGGTCACAGCATCTCCGTACTGCTCACGATTTCCTTAAAGTCGGACAGGAAGTGGAAGCGGTGATCCTTACCTTGGATCGTGAAGAACGCAAAATGTCAATGGGCATCAAGCAACTTATCCCGGATCCCTGGGCAAACATCAAGGAAAAATATCCTCTGAAGTCGAAACATCACGCCATCGTTCGCAACTTTACCAACTTCGGGATCTTTGTGGAACTTGAAGAAGGTGTGGACGGATTAATTCATATTTCTGACCTGAGCTGGTCGAAAAAAATCAAACATCCGGCTGAATTCACCAAAATCGGCGAGAGCATTGAAGTTATGGTGCTCGATGTGGATGTGGATAATCGCCGTCTTAGCCTTGGCCATAAACAACTGGAAGAAAATCCCTGGGATGTTTTTGAAAGCGTATTTTCAGTCGGCTCGGTTCATAAAGGAACCATTGTCAGCCTGAGTGATAAGGGTGCAATTATCGCCCTTCCCTATGGAGTGGAAGGATTTGCCCCCCTGCGTCATTTAAACAAGGATGATGGAAGCCAGTGCAAGGAAGAAGAATCCCTGGATTTCAAAGTGATTGAATTTTCAAAGGAAAATAAGAAAATCATTCTTTCCCATAGTAAAATTTATCAGGATGCACAGGGTACCGAGAAAAACAAAGAATCCAAACTTAGTCTGAAAAAGGAAAAAGACACCAAAAAAGCGGTCAAGAAGATTAAGGATAACCTGGAAAAAACAACCCTTGGCGATATTGATGCCCTGGCCAACCTGAAGGCTGATATGGTCAAAGCCGAAAATCTGGCCCGCGAACCAAAGCCCGTGAAGGATCCGCTCAAAATGGATACTGACACCCCTGAGGAAGAGCCGAAGGAAGAATAGACCATGACATTCTCATTCACGGTGCTGGGCAGCAGTGCAGCTGTCGCGGCAAATGACCGGAATCTAAGCGCTCATTTGCTCAACGCAAATGAGCGCTTTCATTTGATCGACTGTGGGGAGGGTACCCAGTTCCAGTTACGGAAATACCACTTCTCCATCATGCGGATCCGGCACATCTACATCAGTCACCTGCATGGCGATCACTATTTCGGCTTGGTCGGACTGCTTAATACCATGCATCTGCTGGGACGGTCGGAGGAACTTTTTGTGCACTGCCCCCCTCAGCTCAGGGAAATCATCGATATGCAATTGGATGCCGCTCAAACCCGGCTGAAATATCCGGTTCATTATAATTTGCTCAGACCCGATGGTTACCATGCTGTAATGGAAGAAAAACATATTGAAGTGCACAGCTTTCCGCTGAAACACAGTATCCCAACCTGGGGATTCGTTTTCAGGGAAAAGAATCCACCCAGGAAGGTGGCGGTAGCCCGGTCGGTGGCCTATTGCAGCGACACGGTCTATGATGAGCAGATCATTCCATGGATCTCCAATACTGGATTGCTTTATCACGAGGCGACATTCGCTGCCTCATTGGCATCTGCCGCCGCTGAAAAAATGCACTCCACGGCTTCACAGGCAGCATCCATCGCATTGAAAGCCGGTGTAAATAAACTGTTAATCGGGCATTTCTCAGCCAGGTACGGAGATGTGGAACCCCTGGTAAAAGAGTCCAGAGCTGTTTTCCCTGAAACCTATGCCGCAGAAGAGGGCGTGAGGCTGGAGCTCTGACAATAAATGATCCCCTTTACTGAATCGTCAATTGGTGTTAATCCATGATTTCTTAACTTTGTAAAATATTAAATTCATTATGATTATGAAAAGAATGATCCTAACTTGTACTATTTTATTATTTATTATGGGTGCTTTATCAGCTCAAACGCCAAATCCATTTTTTGAGAAGTGGAAAACGCCATTTCAGGTTCCACCTTTTGAACAGATCAAAAATGATCACTATCTCCCTGCCTTCCTTGAAGGGATGAAACAGCAAAAAGCGGAGATCGATTCGATCATTTTACGAAAAGCCCCACCGACTTTTAAGAACACAATTCAGGCGCTGGATCAGAGCGGAGCTTTGCTCGAAAAGGTCAGTAATGTTTTCTATGCGCTGAATAGCGCCAATACAAACGATGAAATGCAGGGTATTGCAAGGAAAGTATCCCCTCTGATGTCACAGCATCGGGATGATATTAACCTGAATGCAGGATTGTTTAAAAAGATCAAGATGGTTTATGAGCAGCGTAATAAACTAAACCTTACCCCAGATCAGAAAAGACTGGTTGAAGAAACGTATAAAGACTTTGTGAGAGGTGGGGCTGACCTGAAACCTGAACAGCAGGAAAAGTTAAGGGCATTAAATAAAGAAATTGCAATGCTTCAGCTCACCTTCGGACAAAACCTGCTGGCAGAGAACAATACCTATAAACTAATCATTGAAAAGGAGGATGAACTGGCCGGATTGCCTGATGACATGATACAAACTGCAGCGGATGTTGCCAATAAGGATGCTGAGACAAAAGGGAAATGGGTATTTACCCTGCATAACCCCAGTGTCATGCCTTTTCTGCAGTTTTCTGATCAAAGGGCGCTCAGAGAATCCATTTTTAACGCCTACATTAACCGTTGTAACCATAACAACGAAAAGGATAACAAAGAACTGATCACCAAACTGGTGAAACTCAGGGCTGAAAAAGCCAGGTTGATGGGCTATTCCTCATTCGCCGCCTTTGCGCTGGAAGACCGTATGGCAAAGAAACCTGAAAATGTTTATCATTTGCTGGATAAAATATGGAAACCTGCCCTGGAAATGGCAAAAATGGAAGCTGCCGAGTTCCAGGAAATGATAAACCAACAAGATGAGAAATTCAGCCTGGAAGCTTGGGACTGGAGATTTTATAATGAGAAAGTGATGAAACAACGCTTTCAGCTTGATGAGGAATCCTTGCGCCCCTATTTTAAACTGGAAAATGTCAGGGATGGGATTTTCTATGTCTGCAACAAACTTTACGGGATTACCTTTACAGAGGTTAAAAATGCGCCCGTCTATCACAAAGACGTCACTTTGTATGAATGTAAAGAAGCCAATGGTACCCATTTGGGTGTTCTTTATATGGATTTTTTTCCCAGGGAAAGCAAAAGGGGAGGAGCCTGGTGCGGAAGTTATCGTTCCCAGTCGTATAAAAACGGGATAAAAATTCCACCTGTCGTCACTATCGTATGTAATTTTTCAATGCCTTCCGGCGATAAACCTGCCTTGCTGACACCAGATGAGGCTGAAACGTTCTTTCATGAATTCGGACATGCCTTGCATGGTCTCTTCAGCAATGTAAAATATAACGGTTTGGACCGGGTGCCTAGGGATTTTGTTGAACTTCCGTCACAGATTATGGAACATTGGGCATTTGAACCTGAAGTGCTGAAGGTATATGCAAAGCATTATCAAACCGGTATGGTCATCCCCCAGGACTTGGTCGATAAAATAGAAAAGAGTGGAAAATTTGGCCAGGGTTTTAAAACAACAGAGTATCTTGCTGCCTCCTATCTTGATATGGATTATCATTCAAACATGACCGAAGCAGGAGTTCCCGAAAAAGCTGAATCCTCCTCTTCTCAGACCAGTGTAGTGGCCATTTCGGTTGAAGCTAAATGGGCTGACATTCCCATCCCGGAAATTGATGTTCCTTCTTTTGAAGAAGCTTCTATGAAACGGATAGGACTTATATCACAGATTCCACCCCGCTATCGTTCGACCTATTTTCAGCATAGTATGACTGGTGGATATACCGCTGGATATTACAGCTACATCTGGGCAGAAGTACTCGACGCCGATGCCTTTCAAGCGTTTAAGGAAACAGGAAATATCTTTGATCAGGCGACGGCCAGAAAATTTCGCAGTTGTATTCTGGAAAAAGGCGGATCTAAAGATGCCATGCAGATGTATATCGACTTCCGTGGGCATGAACCCGGAATCCAGGCTTTGTTGAAAAACCGAGGATTGGATTGATCTGAGCTCAGTAAAGGATGAGTTTTTGAGTTCCTGTACTTTTTGTGTTCGATAGTCTTACGAGATAGATTCCTCTTGGCAATTCCGACAGATTGATCTCTTGTCGGATTGTTTTGCCTGACTTGCTTTCCAGTTTTTTGGTATAAATCTCTTTTCCAAGGGTTGACCAGATCGCGAAGAAGTAATCATCCCCCTGATCTTCAGTTTCAATAATGACCGAATGACTGGCCGGATTGGGATACAAGCGAAATACAAGGGGAACCGGTTTTTCATTGATGCCAAGACAGGCATCGAAGGAAAAAATTACGGTGATGGAATCGAAGTCAGTACACCCATATGCATTGGTGACTAATACGTGATAGGTCTGGCTGTCGTAACCAAGTCCGGTTGTCCCTACCGTTATTTCACGGGTGGTAGCTCCGTTTGACCAAAGATAGGTACAGCCTGGATTTCCTGCATCCAGCCTGAGGAAGTCGAAGACACAAACAGCAGTATCCGAATAACCTACATTAATACTGGGAACAGGGTTGACTTCTACAGTTGTGCTTCCGTTAACAAGGTTATACCCATCGTTTATACTGACAAGATAAGTAGTAGTGACTATCGGTACGACCAATGGATCTTTTTCATTGGATGAAAAACCGGGAGGATTGGAACTCCAGTTATAGGAATAGATTCCTGAACCACCACCGGGCATGGCGTACAGATGTACAGTATCATTGAAACAGACCACAGGAGGCTGTGCCACAGGCAGAGTCGAAAGGGCGCCACCTTCGACAAAGACAGAAACCTGGGAAACTTCGCTCTGACAGTTGCTTTGGAGGTCGGTAACAACAAGGAGAAAGATCGTTGAATGACTAAGATTTCCCGTGGACGGATTTTGTTCCGTGGATGTAAACCCGGGAGGATTTGAAGACCAGGAATAAGCGTAATTACCATAGCCACCTGTGGCTGAACCATGCAGGGTAGTACTTGTACCATTTTGAATGGTTACATTCTGCCCGGCATGGGCTGTCGGAACCGGGTGAACCATGATGGTGATGGTATCTGCCACATAGTGCATACAAACATCCGTAACTTTTACGGTATAAGTACTCTGTCCAACGGGTGGAGTTACAGTAATGGTGCTATCATAAGCATTGGGGAGATTCCACTGATATGCAAGGGGTGGATACCCCCCTGAAATATCTGTTGAAAGCTGAACGGGACTTCCTGCACAAACTGTCGTATCGTTTGCTGGTTCGATGGAAAGGGGAACATAGTCTTCGATGAAAGCGGTATCACTTTCAATGGTCCCATCACAGGATATCTGATTGATTTTGATGATAACAGTCTTTTCTCCTTCATTTATAGTATCCCAATAGGGATGGATGATCAATGAAACAGTATCATGACCGGGGGGGAAGGTAATATGATTGGGAATGGGAGCATAGTCCACACCATTTACTGCTGTACCCAGTATGTCATAATGCACAGTATAGCCATTGTGCATACGGGTAGTCAGTTTAAAGCCCATGGCAACATCGCTGCATCCTTCCACGGCTTTTTTTCCAAGCGGAGGAATGGAATTGCTTGTACTCAGGTTGACACCAGGGCTGGAAAAACTGTTTTTTTCCAGGAAAACCCCGGAATCATAAATATGGTCCACTGCATCGCCTATAGAAAGTTTGATGTGATAGGTTGAGCAGGGCTTGACAATATGAAAGGCTGTGAAAACATGGGTCAGCCCATCATATTGATAATATAACCCACCGCTGTTATTCCAGTGAGAAGAAGGGCTTGAGCAGATGTTGTTGATGGTTACATAATTGGTCGCCGAACCCGGCATTAATGCAATGTTTACACTGTTGTTCGAAAAGGTTCCATTGATCAGCGGGCCACTGAGAAAGAAACCAAAAGCATCATTAAACTGGTTGCAGTATTCAAAAAATTCTTCTGAACCAAAAACGTAACGGAATCTAATGGTGTCAAACTCAGGAACGAAATCAAATTCAATGATTGCTTTATCATGAGTCGAGGTGCCGGCAATGGCATTCAGGTCAGGATCTCCACCCCCCTGGGTATTAAATCCCTTGTTGCCTACATTGTTGGGACCAATGGCGAAATTTGCTTTCCCTGTCGTCATTAATACTCCTGAAGCAATTCCCAGTTGGGTTGCAGCCTGCCCGGAGGCAATAAAGGTGCCCAACTGATCAGAAGTAATCGAGGCTGAAGATCCATTATAGGTTGCATTGCTTACCGTGACCCCTGCGCCAACAATGAAGTTTTGTACCAGTTGAAGGGGAGTCATGTTCATGGAAGATCCCTGAACAACATTTAATTGTGCCTGCAAGCCTTTAACGACAGCCATCAGGAACAGAAAAAGTATGATTTTCCGTAACATATAGGCGAATTTCCAACCAAATATACAAAAAAAACAAAGAAGTTAAAACAGGGCGTCATAAAGGACCTCAATGGGATGCTTGGCTTTACGTCCCGTGCCATCCTGGATCTGTTGACGGCAGGAAGTCCCTGGAGCAGCAATGATCACTTCGGGATCTGTTTTCCTGATTTCTGGAAACAATACCAGTTCGCCGACCTTCATGGAAACTTCATAATGTTCTTTTTCATATCCGAAAGCGCCAGCCATCCCGCAGCAACCAGATTCGATTTCTTCGACCTTGTAATTAACGGGTAAAGACAGCATTTTTTTTGTTGGTTCCATGGAAGCAAGCGCTTTTTGATGACAATGCCCGTGCAATTTAATGATCCTTGAATCCTTTGTGAAGAATTGCTGGAGCGATTTTCCCTCCCCCTGCATCCTGGGCTCCGCTTTATGTATAATGAATTCTTCGAATAACAAGGCATTGGCAGCAAGTCGTTTGGCCGCTTCTTTCTGGGAAGAATCAACAAGCTCAGGATATTCATCCCTGAAACTCAGGATGGCTGAAGGTTCGATTCCGATAAGAGGTGATTTTTCGGTGATCAGTCCTTCGAGCAATCTTACATTGGTATTGATGATTTTTTTTGCTTTCCTGATCAGGCCTTTTGACAGGTAAGTCCTGCCACTTTCCAGATGGTTGGGAAGGATGACAGTATAGCCCAGGGCATTCAGTAATTTAATCGCTTTGATCCCGATTTCAACGTCATTGAAATTGCTAAACTCATCCGCAAAAAGATAAACCACCTGACTCTCAGGAGCAAGATGAGGTTGCTGACGACTTGCCCAATGCCGTAACGTGGTTGCATAGAGTAAAGGGATGTTCCTGGCAGGAGCAAATCCAAGGATTCTTTTCGTAATACCTGAAATCATGGCATTACGTTGAAAAAAATTAAATAATCCCGGCATTAAGCTTCCCAATGCATTAATTTTCGTGATGTGTGCAATGAGCCTTGAACGCAGTGGAATCCCATTGGCATCATAGTAATGCTGAAGAAATTCTGCCTTTAGTTTCGCGATATCAACGTTGGAAGGACATTCTGATTTACAGGCTTTGCAGGAAAGACAAAGATCCATTATTTCATAGATCTCCCGGTGATCAAACGGGTTAAGCTTCTCCGAATGGGTCAGAAATTCTCTGAGAATATTGGCTCTGGCCCTGGTTGTCGTATTTTCATCCTTTAAAGCCATATAAGAAGGGCACATCCATCGACCCGTCAATACCGTATTGCGGCAGTCACCCGATCCATTGCATTGCTCTGCTGCCCTCAGTATTCCATGATTCACAGAAAAATCAAAAAAAGTGTCAATCTTTCTGGCTTTCTGACCAACTTCGAATCTCAGACTGGTATTCATTTTCGGGGTATCGACAATCTTATGGGGATTGAAGATATGTGCTGGGTCCCAGGTATTTTTTATCGCTTTGAGCAGGGAATAATTCCGTTCCCCGATCATCAGGGGGATAAATTCACCCCTCAGACGCCCGTCTCCATGCTCACCGCTGAGGGACCCTCTGAATTTTTTAACGAGTTTGGCTGTTTCTAACGCTACTGTATGGAAAAGTGATACATCTCCAGGATCTTTCAGGTTGAGAACCGGTCGTAAATGTAATTCTCCTGACCCGACATGAGCATAGTAGACACAGTTAAGTCCCAATCCTGAAATCAATTCGTTGAACTCCCTGATATACTCGGGCAGCACTTCCGGACTGACGGCAGTATCTTCAGTAACTGGCACTGGTTTTCGGTCGCCAGGATAGTTGGAAAGCACTCCGAGTCCGGCCTTCCTGAGCTCCCAGACCCTTTTCAGTTCCGGAGGGAAAACGATGGGAAAATGATATCCCAACCCCGAAGCACGCATCTCGGTTTCCATGTCAGCAGCTATGTTCAGGATTTCTTCCCGGGTATCTCTCGCAAATTCAATGATCAGGATGGCTGCCGGATCCCCTTCAATAAAAAATCTGTTTTTACGCTGGGTAGGGTTGTCACGGGTACAATCCATGATGGCTTTATCCATTAATTCCACGGATCCCGGGTGGTAATTCAGGGCGATCAGGTTGGCTTTCAGGGATTCCTCAACGGAATGACAATGGACACAGATTAATGCTTTCGCTTTGGGGGGCAGAGGAACCAGATTTAGTTTGATTTCGGTAATGAACATTAGGGTACCCTCGGAGCCTGCAATGAGTTTCGAAAAATTAAAGGGTGGAATGGATGCATGGGTGAGTGGGTGAAAAGGAGAGGTTTCCAGTAGCAGGTCGATGGCGTAGCCGGTATTCCTTCTGTGAAGTGATGGTTCCGGAAATTCTTTGCGTATCTCTTTTTGGTTCTCAGGGTCGGAAAGTAGGTCTGATATTTGTCGGTAAATCTTATTTTCCAAGGTGTCTCCCAATGTTTTGGCCTGAAATTCCGGGACTGTCAAATCACTGAATTCCACTTCTGATCCATCGCTTAAAAATCCTTTTACCGAGAGAACATGATCACGTGTACTTCCATAAATGATTGAATGCGCTCCACAGGAATTATTGCCGACCATACCCCCGATCATACAACGGCTGGAGGTCGATGTTTCCGGTCCGAAATATAAACCAAGGGGCTCAAGGGTTTTATTTAATTCGTCAAGGATAACCCCGGGTTGAACACGGACCCAGTGATCTTCTTGATTGATTTCGATGATTTGTGTCAGATATTTTGAAACATCCACGATCATACCGGAACCGACCACCTGGCCGGCGAGAGAAGTACCCGCGGTACGTGGAATCAGGGGTATGTTATGCTGACCGGCATATCCGATCAGGATACGGATATCATTGATCGTTTTTGGACGTGCTACAGCAAGCGGAACTTCACGGTATGCCGATGCATCTGTGGCATACATCAGGCGTGAGGCTGTATCGAAATAGAGATCTCCTTCCAAAAGACGTTTAAGTTCATGCATAATCTTATTCTTTTTCCTTATACCCTTTGTCGATGGCTTGACGGTAATGCTGCATGTAGGCAATTGTATCATGGTTCCTTAAATCCAGGACGGATTGCAAATACATGGGTTCAGGATTCTCTGCATCAGCCATAGCATAGATCCTGATCCATTTTTCAGCCAGATCCCTTGCATCCTGATTCAATGCCGAATTAATCTGTGAATAACAATAAATACTGAGAAAAGACAGCAGTCGTTTGTTCATCCATGTCATTTCCTGGTCTTTCACGTTTCCTGTTCCAGTCTGCAGTGCGGATATTTTTTCAGTCCACCAGCTAAGGTCTTTGGACACTAAGGCATCCATCAGCAGCTGACGTTCTGCATCCTCTTTCTGAAGAACTTTCTCACGATACTGCTGATGTTTCGAAAAAGCAGGGGCTTGCTTCAGTAATAAAGCATGCTTTTCAACAGGACTCAAACCAGGGTTGCCTTCCAGGTTGATCCATTGGATGGCTTCTTTGATCACATCTTCGGGAGGCCATTCATGAGCGCCTTCGAAAGTCGTAAAAAAATGTCTTACTGCGGTCTGATCCAGCATCCGGTCCAACTGCAGCATTTCATTCAGATTGAAATCGCCTAGACCTGAAATACCGAATAGTTCAAATGTCAGGGTAGGAATGGAATTCAAACCCGGAAGCCCGGCCCCACAGGCAATCACACCACGTATCCCCGGATGAATCAAAGCCATCATAATGGATACCCTGGCCCCTCCAGAAAATCCCAAGAGGTAAACCCTGCTTTTATCGAAAGACAAGGATTCGCCAAGATCAGTCATCAGGGTTTGATACATTTGCTGGGTTGCTTCCGTACTTTGTCCGTTTTTTGAATTATTTGACGCTGCAAGAATAAAACCGTACTGCCTGGCCAGGTCTTTGTATTTTTCAACCGGTAGTAAACCTGATGCATGGGGATCGAAAGCTAGAATCAAAGGAAAACCTTTTTCCGGAGGGAGGGTTTTCGGAATAAACAGCGCATAGGTGATGGTGGTGTCAGCAGCACAGGGAATAGCAGCATATACTTTCCCCGGCTGGGGATGATCCCTGCTTTCCTTTCCATTCTTGCTGGCATTCGATAAACAAGAGGGGTAAAACAGGGAAATTGAACAGAACAGGGATAATGTATAAATAAATCTCACTTTTTATAGAAATTTGTGGATTCAAATATCTTATCAGCGGTTTTAGCAATAAAACCACTGTACAAACTGCCGTCATGATCGTTGACCACTGTTTCCCCTTCCGACACAAACAGATCAAAAACTTTTTTCGTGACCGGATTTTTCGTTGTGTAATCCACCCAAAGCCTGTTCAATATATCTGGAAGTGTCATGGGTTTTATTTTTTTCAAAAATAACGAAAAGGACCTTCCATTTTCCATGGTTAAAGGAAGAAAATGGTCATTTTTTAGTTGACTAATAAAGAAATCCTTACTTTTGATAAGGAATTCTCCATAACAGATCGGGATTTTTTATTTTTATGAACGCATCGCCCTGCTTTTCCATTTTTTTTAGAATTTTCCTTTTTGGAGTTCTTTTTTTTCTGGAAGCCTCGACTTGCTTTGCCCAGCGATATTTGTCGCGGACATACACCGAAACGGATGGGCTGGCAGCTTCCATGGTCTATGGTATTGTCCAGGATTCCTCTGGCATTATCTGGATTGCCCGCAGGTCAGGTATTTCTTCTTACGATGGCACTTCTTTCACCAATTACAATGTCAATGATGGCTTGAGGGCAACTACTTATACTTTTATAACGATTGATGAAAAGGGAAAAATATGGGCCTTACCTGAGGCAACCAATTTGATGGTGACCACTTTTAACGGAAAGAAATGGGAGGCCTTCGCCGGTCAATCTGGTCTCCGGACAAGTGTGGGAACCAAGTATTCTTCTTTTGAGGTTTGTTATTCCGATGGAAAGCCTGTTTTTTTTATCGGGACTACCCGGGATGGAGTTTTTATCAACCGGAACGGAAGATGGAGCAGGTTTGGCAGAGATAATGGACTCATTAGCAATAATATTTTCTCTGTCAGATGCCTGAACGGTGTTATTTATATCGCTACTGATAAAGGCTTATCCATCATAAGAAAGAACATCATCGAAAATAATCCTCCCTGTCAATCCTCATTTCCTTCCAGGACAATACTCGGACTTGCCCAAGATGGGAATGGATTATGGCTGCTTGGAAGTAACTGGCTTGGTTATCTTAAGGAAGGGAAATTTGAGCTGATGAATACCGGTTTTAACCTGCCGTCCAATATTTTATGGAACTCTTGCTTTCTCTATCCTGACGGCAGAGGGAATATCTATTTTGGAAACCCTTCTTTAGTATACTGTTATTCACGGGAATTCAAAACCTTAGAGGCCTTTGGAAGAAACAACGGCTTGATTTCTGAAGGAGGCACTTCAGTCTTGGTTGACCGGGAGCAGAACCTATGGTTTACAGGGCATCGGGGTATTACCAAGATCAGCTCAAAACGTTTTGTGAATTACTCACAAGCGGATGGTTTATTCAGTAATGAAGTGGCTTCCGCAATCATGAGAGGGCAGTCGGATTATGTTTTTGGTCATGAAGGAGGCCTTTCTTTTTTTAATGGGAAAGGATTTTCAAAAAAAAATCTTGTTCATCCTAATGCTGTTGCCAGCTTCGAAAACAGAGTACTTGACCTTGATCAGGATTTATCCGGTAATCTATGGTGTGCGGTTAGCGGCTTGGGTCTTGCCAGACTTGATCAGTCGGGAAAAATAAAATGGTTCGGGGAGAATAACGGGTTGAAAGGAATTTCCTACGCTGTTACTCATACTTCTGATGGGAAGGTTTTTGCGGGAACCTCTTTTGGCTTGTTTCAATGCAATGGGGAGGAGTTTATTCCATTGAAGCTGGATGGTCTTGATCAGACTGGAGTCAGAAAAATAATTCCGGGACCGGATAATTCACTCTACCTGGCCACGATGAGTAACGGGTTGATCCATTATGAAAATGGCCTGTCCACGGTTTATATGCCATCTGACAACTCCCTGGCGACAAATGCCTTTTCCTTTCTGGCAGACAGGGAAAACCGTAAGTTGGTGGGGACTGCTGCCGGTCTGTACATGATCAAAGATAAGGCTTTGGTTAAGGTTGACGAGGGGGGCTTGAGCATTGATCGTCCTGTATATCTTATCATTGAAGACCGTTCATGGAGGCTTTGGTTTGGTACAGACCATGGACTTTATCGATGGGATGGCTCAAACCTTGAACATTTTGCCACAAAGGATGGGTTGTCAGGATTGGAAATAAACCGTGATGCGTCCTTTATGGATCAGAAAAATCATATCTGGTTCGGGACCAACAACGGCCTGACGGTTTTTCAACCGGAATTTGATTATGATATGACAGCCATTCCTCCACCCATCATTAAAATTTTATCGCTTGATGCAGGAGTCGACTCCCTTAACCCGAATCAGGATAGATTACTGGCTAACAATCAGAATAATTTGGTGTTTACTTTTCGCGTCATATCACTGATCGATGAAAAACAGGTCTTTTACAAATATAAGCTTGAAAACCTCGATACCTCCTGGTCGGAAAAAATACATTTTGTTGATGATAAAATCCGTTTTAACAATTTACCGCCGGGAAATTATCGGTTACAGTTAAAAGCCTGTAATGCTCTTGGCATATGGACCGAACCGGTGGTTTCAGGATATTTCAGAATTCCCCAACCCTTTTATTTTCAATGGTGGTTTCTGTTGCCTGTTTTGCTGTTATTGATCCTCTTGACAGGATTGACAGGGAGGTTTATTCTGGTCAACCGGTACAATGTAAAACTGGAGCACATGGTCGCCCTCCGTACGGCAGAATTGTCTGAGAGTAATGCAGCCAAAGATAATTTTTTCTCCATCATTGCTCATGACCTGAAAAGCCCCTTCAATGTCATTCTGGGAATGCTGGATATTTTAAACCGGGATTATGATGAGTATTCAGAGAATGAAAAAAAGGAGATGTTACTCAAACTGAAGAATGCTTCTGTAAGAACCATCAATCTCCTGGACAACTTGCTGACCTGGGCACGTTCTCAGAAAGGACTTCTTCCTATTATCCCGGAGAATATAAAAATTTCAGATCTGGTGGATGAGAACCTGACCCTGATGGAACCTTCCGCTCATGCGAAAAAGATCAGCCTGTTAAAAAACGGTGAGGAGCATCTTATTGTCAGGGCCGACCGGAATATGCTGAACACCATTATCCGTAACCTTTTTTCCAATGCCATAAAATACACTTACCCCGGAGGAAAAGTGGAGATCTTGATACAAGTGAAAGACCCCAAAACCGTTGAAATATCAGTTAAAGACTATGGCTGCGGGATGTCGGCACAGGTGTTGGGAAAACTATTTAAAATCGATTCGAGACTGTCGGCCAAGGGTACGCGCAATGAGATCGGAACGGGATTGGGTTTGATCCTTTGCAAGGATTTTATTGAAAAAAATCATGGCAGCATACAGGTGAGCAGCATAGAAGGAAAAGGCAGTACTTTTTCGTTTACAGTACCCTCAGGTGTTTGATGCCTTAAAATAAGCCGGTCATCAATTCTTCCAATGTCAGATTGGAGAAATAATCCTCAATCCGGAATTTCTTTAATGCCTGCCTGATGGCAGATTCTTCATGGCTTAATCCGGTGAGGGAAAGTTCGATTTCCTCAGTGTCATATTTTCCGAAATAATCTCCGAAGATCCTGGCATGCAAAATGATCCCATTTTTGACATCAAGATCTATCTCAATGGTCCCGCTTTTTTCTGTTCTGAGCATCCTCCTGAAATTATATTTCGGGGAATAACCGAAATTCCACTCCCAGGTACTGTATTTGCTTCTCACGAGTTCATGGATGTTTTCATGATCTTCATCGGAAAGTTCATAAAACCTGGCATCAGGATATTTCGATACCATGTGACGCTGGATGGTCTCGGCAAATTCCAGAACATCCATTGGGTGTTTCAGATGCTCACTGATATTGGTCACCCGGCTTCGGACAGATTTGACGGCTTTATCTTTGAATTTCAAGGGATCTACATTCAAAGCTTTACTAAGATCTGCCATATGCGCTGAAAACAGCAATGTTCCATGATGAAGCACCTTGTTTTTCCATATATGTTCAGCATTACCGGAAAATTTTTTTCCCTCTATGGTCAGATCGTTTCTTCCTTCAAAACGTGCATCTATTCCCAATGAACGAAGAACCTCCAGAATGGGTTCAGTGTATTTTCTGAAATCAATCAGACTTTCTTCCTGTCCTGATTTGATAAAGGTGAAATTCAGGTTTCCCAGATCGTGAAAAACCGCTCCTCCGCCTGAAAGACGGCGAACTACCCTGATGTTATGCTGTTTAACATAGTCAAGATTGATCTCAGCCAGGGTATTCTGGTGTTTACCAACAATAATGGAAGGAGAATTTCTCCACAGCATGAAGGAATCTTCAGAAAAATGTTTCAGCACATATTCTTCCATTGCCAGGTTGCAATAAGGATCAGTATTATTTCTTTTGATAATCAGCATGATTTTCAATTTTGCGCAAAAATAAATCATTCTTTGAAAAAACACTGATTAAATGTACTTTTGATGCACGTTATGGAAAGGCTGGTTTATTTCGTTTTTCGTTTTTTTGTCGGATTGTTTTCATTGTTTTCTTTCAGACAATTATATTTCTTTTCGGATGTTCTCTGTTTTTTCTTTTACCGGATTGTAAAATACCGGAAGAAGATTGTTTTTGAAAACCTTACACATTCATTTCCTGAAAAATCCGAAGAGGAAATAAAAATTATCGCCAGGGAATTTTATAAACATCTGTTCGATGTGGTCACAGAAAGTATGAAAGCTTTTACGATGACTGAGCAGTCGGTTGTTCCTCGCTATCAGTTCGTCAATGCAGGTATTTTGGATGATTATCATAAGAAAAATCAAAGCGTTATATGTGTGGCCGGGCATTTTAATAATTGGGAATGGGCAGGGATTGCAGCCGACCACCAGGTATCTCTGAAACCCATTGGCTTTTACCAGCCATTGACAAACAAACTGACCGATGCCTATGTAAGAAGAGTAAGGGCAAAAGGCAGGGCAATCCTGGTCCCCATTACAAGAACAGCGGAAGTGTTTAAGACCGATTACGGTGAACCGGTGATTATTTATATGGTTGCCGACCAGAGTCCGTCAAGTTCAAGATTGGCCTACTGGATTAAGTTTCTTAACCAGGAAACTGCGGTGCTGCATGGTCCGGAAAAGTATGCCCGATTGTCCAATTTTCCTGTTTTTTATGCAGATGTACAGAAAGTGCAAAGAGGGTATTATACCGTGACTTTTATTCCCCTTGTCATTGACCCGTCAGGCGCTGAAGCAGGAGAAATTACAAGAAAATATATGGGAACGCTGGAAGAAAAAATTAAAGAAAACCCTTCGAGCTATCTTTGGTCACACCGCCGCTGGAAACTCAAACGCCCTCCAACCCACTAACTCACCACCTTACAACAGTCCTCCATTCTGATAAATGGCCAACTGTGCTCCATAAAATTTATTGATGCTGGTAGTTAGCTTATTCCTCAGATTCGTCAGTTCTCCGGTGATAAAATCCACCCTGATCGTATCCCCGTCTTTCAGGTCGATAAGGGTGAGCATTTCAGGTTGATAAGTCAGGATAGGCAGGGCGGCATTGATGGCGTTGCGTTCATAAATGGCTCCGTAAGATTCGGCAAGGATACAGGAAATACCTAGCGAAAGGAAGCAATCCACAGCTTGTTGCCGTGAACTTCCTGCCCCGAAATTTTTCTGGGTGATGACGATGTCGCCTTTTTTGGCTTTTTTTGCAAAATCCTCGAATCCTTTCAGGTTGTCGAAAGTGTATTGTCCCATTTCCCTGATGTCGGTGATGGTCAGATAGCGGTTATGAAAGATCATATCGGTATCAATATCATCTTTGGGAACAATCCATACCCTTCCTTCAACAAGGGTTGGTTTTTCGGATCGTGATTTCTCCTGATGAGCAATGACCGTCTGCCTGATATTACCTGAAGGTCCGAATAAAGCAGGGGATTCCGGAATCTGGTCAGGAGTAGTAATGAACCCGGCTATGGCAGAGGCTGCTACCACGGCAGGCGAGGCAAGGTAGACCAATCCTTTCCCCTGTTTTCCTTCAAAGTTTCTATTCCCTGTGCTGATGGTTACCTCTCCCGGGCCATTCTGCCCAACCTGTCCGGCTGCACAACCTGCGCAACCTGCATTGGAAACCATGGCTCCTGAATCTTTGAAAATCTTGATCAGTCCTTCATCCATGGCCTGGTTCCATATATCATTCGTGGAAGGAACGATTTTCAGAACAACCCCGGGGGCGATTTTTCTGCCTTTTAAAATACCGGCAGCAATCCGGAGATCTTCAATACGGCCATTGGTACAACTACCGATAAAACCGGAATCAATTTTCTGTTTGATGACTTTGTCAATGGCAATGTTATCATGCGGATGACCGGGTTTAGCGACCATTGGAACAAAACTCCCGAGGTCAATATCAAAGGTTTTTTCGTATAAGGCATCCGTGTCTGCCGTCATTCCCTGGAAATCCCGGCCCGTCAGGTTTTTTAATTCCGACAAGAGAGAGGGGGTAGTAGGGAAGAATAAAATAATGGCACCCATTTCTGTACCCATGGAGGCAATCGTAATGCGATCTGCAAGGCTGAGATGCTCAACTTCCTTGCCAGAGAACTCCACGGCATATCCTAAAAGTTTATTGGCCCCAAAAATGGATAGCAGGTTAAGTGCAATATCCTTAGCAGAAACGTTGAAGGGTCTTTTCCCGTTAAAATTTATTTTTACCGTGGAAGGGACTTTAAACCAAACGAAACCCTTGGCCCATGCGGCAGCAATATCCTGGTCACCCATACCTTGTCCGAAAGAAGCAATGGCTCCCATGATATTGGCATGGGAATCAGTGGAAACAAAAGTGCTTCCTGGCCAGGCTAGGCCTTGATCAATGGCAAGATGAGTTCCAATGCCTGCATCCACATCATATACCCGGATGTTGTTTTCACGGGCAAATTGCCGACAATACTGCTGGTTGGCGGCATATTTCTGATCTGACCCTCCGGGATTGCAATCAAAGGTGAAAATGGTTTTGGAAACATCTGCAACCGTCAAACCGTTGTCAACTATGTTTTTCACTACATTCGCCCCGCCAAAGTCACGGGCGGCACGGGTATCGATCATAACATCCACAATGTCGCCAGGTTTTACAACCGTTTGATTGGAATGTGCGGCTAATATTTTTTCAATGATATTCATACGGTTATGTTTTAATTATTGAATGCAGTCAATGCATCAATGTATCAATGCATCAATGCAGTCAATGCAAAAATATTTTAAATATATCATTTTTTTGCATTCTTTTCATTCCTTGCATTCCTGCATTCTTGCATTCCTGCATTTATTTCAATCGTTCCCTGAATGGTTCAAAGGTCATAAAATCAGCATGATGAACGATATATGCTTCCACTGTCCGTTTGACCATATCACCCTCTCCGGCATGGGTGGCAATGATATGGCATACAGCGGCAGGAACACCACACTGCTCGGCAAGGGAAACACCAGAAAACGGATGACGGAGATATTTACCGTACATTCCCTGTATTGACTTCCCATCCTTCATCTCATATTCCAGCAATTTACCGACATCGGCAAGGATGGCTCCCGCGATCAGGATGTCCATGTTGACAGGCAAATCATTTTTAAAGAATTCGTTCATTTTATTACCTGCATCACGGGCTACATGAACCACGCACCTTTTGTGTGCCATAAACGAAACTTTCAGGTCTGGTCCGGCAAGGAGGGTAAATGGAATCCGGTTCAAATCTTCCGGGGTAAGGACACTTTTTCCCAGGGCGATTTCCCAGGTTTTTGCTGTTTTCTCACGGAGGTCTGGATCTTCAATCCACATTAACTCCGGCCACAGGGCTTTAATTTCTTCAGTCATATAAACAGAGTTTATTTCAATTTGCTAATAATTGCATCACCCATCTGCTGAGTATTGGCAGCTCCTTTGCCGAATACATCAGGAGTGCCTGATAGTTTCATCATGTCGTAGGTTTTGACTTTTCCTTCTTCAATGACATCTGCGACAGCTTTACTGATTTTTGCCGCTATTTCATTTTCTCCGATATGCTCAAGCATCAGTACGGCGGAGAGAACCATTGCGATCGGATTGACGATGGAAGGATTAAATTCAGCATATTTTGGAGCCGATCCATGGGTGGGTTCAAAAACAGCAATTTCAGGGCCGATATTGGCGCTGCAGGCAAAGCCCAGACCTCCGATCAAACCTGCAAAACCATCAGAAACGATATCTCCGAACATGTTTCCGGCAACAATCACATGATAGATCTCGGGATTTTTGGTGAGCCACATCATCTGGGCATCTATATTGGTATCCTGTACTTTGATCCCCGGAAATTCATTCCTGGCCATTTCCTGGGCAACCTTCAGCATCATTCCTGAGGTTTCACGAATAACATTGGGTTTTTCGCAAACCGTGATGGATTCAAACCCTTTCGACTTGGCATATTCCAGTGCTGCCCTGACGATACGGGAAGTGTATTTTTTTGTAAAAATACGCGTAGAAACAGCGAGTTCAGGACGGGGGCACCAGGCAAAATTATCCCTGAATTTTTTATGGGACATCAGGGCATCATAAACCTGATCAGGAGGATTCGTCCATTCAACGCCACCATATAATCCTTCAGTATTCTGACGGAAAATCATCGTATCTATCAGGGGTTCCTCTACTACCCCTCCGAATCCACGCCGGATGAAGTTAAGCGGATTTCCTTTAAAGGTTTTGCAAGGACGCATACAAATATCGAGATCATATTTCTGGCGCATGGACACGATGGGGCTGTAATAAGTAAATCCCTTTCCCCAGAGTTCAGATCCCAGCTCAGCTTCTGCCTTATCTTTGGGTTTTGAGGTGATGGCACCAAACAGCCCAATTTTATGTTCTTCGAGTAGTTTCTGGGTGCGTAAAGGAAATGGATCTCCTTCCTTGCACCAGAATTCCCATCCAATATCCCCATGAACGTATTCTGCATTAAAGCCTGCAGCCTCAAGCACACGGATTGCTTCGTTCAGCACAACTTTTCCGATGCCATCTCCGGGCATCGCAACAATGGTTCTTTTTGCCATAAAATTACTTGTTAAGGGTTGGTTCAATTTTGCTCTATTCCGGCATCAAAGATACAATACCGTGCCCGATCTCCAATATCCGGCATGAAAATTTTCCGAAAATTTCTCCTTCCTTTCCTTACTTTTGCAAAAATAATATCGTTTACTTTGTCACATTGTTACTCTGTCGCTTTGTCACCTTGTTACCCTGTCATCCATTGAAAAAACATTTAATCCATCCCATATTCAGTCTCATTTCAGAAGTCAGTGAAGAACTCGGGATGAGGGCATTTGTGATTGGCGGCTTTGTGCGTGATCTGTTTTTGAAACGCGATAATAAGCAGGACATTGATATTCTGGTACTGGGAAGCGGCATTGATTTTGCACATGAAGTGGCCAGGAAAATAGGGGGAGAGACTGCAGTAAAATACTACCAGAATTTCGGTACCGCGATGCTTTCCTTTCATGGTTATAAAATTGAATTTGTTGGTGCACGAAAGGAATCCTATCGCCGGAATTCCCGCAAACCTCTGGTCGAAAACGGAACCCTGGAAGATGATCAGAACCGCCGTGATTTTACCATCAATGCCATGGCGATAGACCTGAGTCCGTCAGGATATGGTAATCTGCTGGATCCTTTCAATGGAATGAATGATTTAGCTCAGAAAATCATCCGGACACCCCTTGACCCCCTGATCACCTTCTCTGATGATCCCCTGCGGATGATGCGTGCCATACGCTTTGCCACACAGCTGAAATTCAGTATTCTGCCGGAATGCTATCAGGCTATTTGTGAAAATGCAGAAAGAATCAGTATCGTCTCCCCTGAACGCATTATTGATGAACTCAACCTGATTATTCAATCCTCTGTTCCATCCAGGGGATTTATCATGCTTGACGAAACCGGACTGCTTCAAATCATCTTTCCTGAGATTATCGCGCTTAAAGGATCGGAAGTAATCGATGGGAAAGGACATAAAGATAATTTCTATCACACACTGGCGGTACTGGATAACGTTGCAGCCCACAGCGAAAACCTTTGGCTTCGTTGGGCCGCATTGCTACATGACATTGCCAAACCCCAGACAAAGAAATTCATTCCAGGAACAGGATGGACATTCTATACCCATGAATTCAAGGGGTATAAAATGGTTCCCGGGATATTTAAAAAACTTAAACTCCCATTGAATGATAAAATGAAGTATGTAGCCAAGATGGTATTGCTTCATTTACGACCCATTGTGCTTGCCGAAGATGTTGTCACAGATGCAGCTGTCAGACGGCTTCTTTTTGAAGCTGGCGATGAGATCGATGATCTGATGTTGCTTTGTGAAGCAGACATCACTTCAAAAAACCAAAGTAAAGTCAAACGATTTCTGGAGAACTTTGAAATCGTCCGCCAGAAACTCAAAGAAATTGAAGAGAAGGACCGGCTGAGGAACTGGCAGCCTCCGGTATCCGGTGAATTGATCATGGAGGCATTTGGAATTCCGCCCTCAAAAGAGGTGGGAATTATCAAAGAGACCATTAAAGAAGCCATACTGGAAGGAGAAATCCCCAACGAATATGAAGCTGCCTACGAACGAATGTTGCTGGAAGGGAAAAAACTCGGATTGAAAACAAAGCATTCATAATTTTTTTAATTTTGATTTCATAAAAAGATATAGAAAATATGTTGGTTTACCGTTTTCGGATGACGTCGGAAGAGCATGAGGGTTTCCTCAGGGAGATTGATATCCTGCCAGGTCAGACTTTTCTCGATTTTCATTCCATTATCATCGAAACTGCTGATTTAATATACTGCCAGCGCGCTTCTTTTTTCATAACGGATAAAATATTTAAAAAGCATCAGGAAATCACCCTGAAAACGGAAAAGCGCCAGATCCGGAAATATAACGATGACCTGGACCAGATTGTCAGTGTTCCCGTAACCCTTCCTGTGATGAAATCTTCAAAGCTGAAAAATTATATTGAAGATCCCCACCAAAGAATGATCTATGAATTTCATGGCAAGGAATTTATTCTTTTCCATTTGGAATTGTTCAAAATTGTACAATCTGAAGGAATATATAGTTACCCCCGATGCCATAAGCAGTCAGGTGATTTGCCCAAAAGGCCGGAAATTCCGTCTGTTGCTCTGAAAGAAGTCCCGGTTAAAAAAAATGTAATCCCGAAAATTCCCCTTCCGATACCTGAAGTGTCGAGACCTTCTGAACCTGTTCAGGAAGATGAAGTTGAGATTGCGGCCATTGAAAACGAAATGGAAAAACTCCAGGAAGAAGAGGCTCCAATCTTCGATTCACAGGAAATTTTTTTGGAAAACGAGATGAATCAGTCTGCTTTTAATGAAGAAGGAGAAATGAAACAGATCGAAGATTATGAAGATTTGGACAATCTGGAAAGACAATTTTCCGGCTTTGACCCTTCCTCCGATGATTTCTGATCTACCGGTTTTAATTGTATTGTCAGGCCCCACGGCTGTAGGTAAAACATCCCTGGCCATAAGACTTGCCCAATCCCTTTCTGCCGAAATCATCTCTGCTGATTCCCGTCAGTTTTTCAGGGAAATGAACATCGGAACCGCTTGCCCGTCACCCGGACAATTGGCTGCCGTACCTCATCATTTCGTCCGTCACCTTTCCATTCACGAAAATTATAACATCGGGTTGTACGAAAAGGATGTATTGGCACAGCTGGATGAGCTTTTTCTGAAATCACGCTTTGCACTCATGGTGGGTGGCTCCGGATTGTACATCCGTGCTGTCTGCCATGGAATTGATCCGATGCCGGAGAAGAATGCAGCAATACGATGCGAGCTGCAGCGACAGCTGAAAGAAGAAGGGATAGCGGTGCTCAGGGAAAGACTTAAAAAACTGGATCCCGAATATTATGATATGGTTGATCTCAATAATCCTGTACGCTTGATCCGTGCACTGGAAGTTTGCATCACCACCGCTTCCACATATTCTTCAGTCAGAAAGAATAAACCTGCTGAACGAAGATTCAGAACGATCATGATCGGACTGGAGCTGCCCAGAGAGGAATTATACCATAAGATAAACCTCAGAACAGATGAAATGATTAAGCTGGGATTGGTGGATGAAGCTCGTCAACTATACCCTTTCCGTCATCTCAATGCGTTAAATACGGTGGGGTATCAAGAACTATTTCGTTATTTTGAAGGGAAAATTACCTTGGAGTCTGCCATTGAAAAGATCAAACAAAATACCCGTCATTTTGCCAAGCGTCAGATGACCTGGCTGAGAAAAGAACCGGAGATCAATTGGTTTTCACCTCAACAGGAAGCAGACATATTTAAACTAATTAAGAATGAGGAATGAAGAATCAGGAATTGTTATGGAAAGTGATCAAGCCGTCGATCGGGGATTTGTGGATGATCCCGGGATGAATTCCTTCCGCTTTAGCAGTCTCAAGTAAAATATTCTTAAAGTAATAAGCAATAGAACCCACAAAGCTGATTTTCAGTTCCCGGTAATTATTATACTGCTTTATCTGAGCATCAAAGAAGGCAAGGAATGAATTCCTAACCAGTTGATACACGAAGGGATGTTGCTGAAGTGGTTCTAGGAACTGACTGAAGCCGGCCAGGTACCTGTTAGGAAAAGGGCGGTTGTAAACGGAGTTCAGAATGTCTTCCAGGGTTGAAGGATAGGCTTTCACAAAAGCATTGTGCAAGTCCTCTGGGAGTTCCTTTCTCAAAAAATTACCCAGTAATGTTTTTCCCAGATAGGAACCGCTTCCTTCATCTCCGAAAAGATAACCTAGAGAATCAACCTTTGAAAAGCAATGTCGCCCATCATAATAGCAGGAATTGCAACCAGTACCTAAGATGGCTGCAATGCCCTCTCCGTGACCAAACAATGATCTGGCAGCTCCGAGAATGTCGTGAGAAATAGAGATTTCTGCTTTCCGGAAAAATATTGCAAGGGCATCACCAATCATCGCATGGTTGTTTTCTGTCGAACAACCTGCACCGTAAAAGTGGATTTCCTGTATTTGGTCGGGAATCAGGAATGGGAGTAATTCAATCGACAATAAGGATCCCACACTGTCAGAAGTATGAAAATACGGATTCAAGCCAGCCGTAATTATCCGGTCTTTTATCTGGCCGTCTTCTGTTAATACCCAGGTGGTTTTGGTAGATCCGCTGTCGGCAATCAATTTCATCATCCTTTTATGATTAACTCTTCATTCCCAATTCCTCATTTAATTAATGCTGTCTCCTTGTTTTTCAATCCCTTTGCTTCTTTCAGGTATGCCTTGACAGTCCCGATAATGATTTTTGCTTCAATATAGATGGGTACTTTATTGGCATCATCGGTAACCCAGACCAGCACATCTTCATCCCCTCGGAATATGGTACCTTCCACCATTTTTGCGGCAAATTTTGTGCAACGATATTTCTGACCATCTGTGTTCTCAATGATCTCCTTTCCGATCGGACGGATGTAAATATTATAATAAGCATCATCTATCAGGACCGTAATCTGTTTTTTAAAATCCTTGCTGAGATTGGGTAAATCCAAGGTTCGGGTATAATAGACGGCAGCCAGCATATCAAAACTACAGGGCAGAATTTTCAGCGTATCCGTTCTTTGGGGATTATTGTTCGTTTTAGTATTGGAGTACACCTTTTGATTTTGCCTGTCATATTTAAGGGTATTCAATAAGGTATATCCTCCTTCATAGATATACCGGCGAAAGGCTACTGATTGAAAAGTATCAGGATCCACCCATGAATCATAATAATCCCTGACTTTAAATAAAAGATCATATGTTCTGAACGTTTTTCCGGTACTTTTCAGATGCCAGGCAGGCTTGCCAAGAAATATTTCTTTTCCGGCGGAGAAGGTCACCAGGCCGGCATCGACCCATACAGGTCCCCAGTTGTAGGAAACAGTATAGGAAATTTCCTCTCCTTCACCAAAAGCATCATTGCCGGTAAAACATTGAGCTTGTATAATCAGCGTGATGAAAATTCCTAAAAGTGTAAGTATATATCTCATTGCATTGGTTTCAGATCGTCATTGCTTCCCAGCTTGACTTTTATTCCATAAAAAGAATACGGGTATACCCAGTATAACGATGATAAAACCCGGCCAGGTATAAATCGGTTTAAAAATTAATAATATCAACATGATCAGAGAAGCCAGAACAATATAAATGGCAGGTATGAAGGGATACCCAAAGGCCTTGTAAGGCCTTTCTATTTCAGGTCTATTTTTTCTCAATACAAATATCCCGGAAATGGTTAATACATAGAAGATCAGCACGGCAAAGACAACATAATCCAGCAATTGACCATAGGTTCCCGAAAGGCATAGTAAACTTGCCCAGATGGCCTGAACGAAGAGTCCATAGGCCGGAACTCCCTTGGAATTCAATTGCCCTGCTTTTTTAAAGAACAAATTGTCATTGGCCATGGAATAATAGATTCGTGCACCGGATAAAATTAGCCCATTGTTGCATCCGAAGGTGGATATAACGATGAAGATAGCCATAATGATGGCAGCATAATTACCGAAAAGGCCTGAAATGGCGGCAGTCCCAAGCCGGTCGTTCAGGGCATATTGCATGCCTCTGGCCGTGAAATCTTCTCCCATAGGCTCTCCCCTGAGCGGAAGCACTGTAAGGTAAACTACGTTTGCCAGTATATACAGTACGGTAACAAGAATGGTTCCGAATGCCAGACTTAAAGGGATGTTTCTTTTGGGATTTATCACTTCACCGGCAGTAAAAGTGATATTGTTCCATGCATCTGAAGAAAACAAGGTTCCGACCATGGCCATGCCCAATGCCGCAATCAATGAAAAACCTGAAATGGGGATGTCCAGTCCACCCGGACCTTCCTGCATGGGTTGCCAGAATATTTTTTCATTGATATGGATGGCTCCGGAATTGGTTGCAAAACCAAGCCCGATAATGATGAATCCCAGTAACAGTAAAACTTTACCCGTGGTAAAGGCATTCTGAACACGCTTCCCTTCCTGGATACCCCTGGAGTTGATCCAGGTAAGGATAGCAATGGAGGCGATGGCTACGATCTGAACCGGACCGAATTTGAAAAAACCGGCTTTAAACCAGATCACATCCTCCGAAACCCAGGGAAGTAGCACTCCGAAAAATTTGGCAAAAGCCATACCCACTGCGGCAATGGTACCGGTTTGTATAACCAGGAACATGGTCCAGCCGAAAAGAAAACCGATGAGCGGATTGTAGGCTTCCTTAAGAAAAACATACTGTCCTCCGGCTTTCGGGAACATGGCTGCCAGTTCTCCATAGCTTAAGGCAGCACAAATGGTCAGGAAACCGGCAAGCAGCCAGGCAATCATCAGCCAACCAGGAGAACCCAGTTGACGGGAAACATCAGCGCTGACAATGAAAATTCCAGAACCGATCATCGACCCCGCAACAATGGCCGTGGAATCGAATAAATTCAGACTTTTTTTAAAGGTTTGTTCACTTTTCATGAAACATAGATTGCAGATTACAGATTGCAGATGACAAATCGCCTATCGCCTATCGCTTATCGCTCATCGCCTATCGCTTTTCTGACAGCGCAAGTTAAAAATATTTTTTAATCCATTTCCGATTGTAGTTTCATCCTGCAAATGAAAAATTCAGAATTTTTTTTTGTATCGATAAAGTACTAATTTTGCATACCGATCGTTCAGTATCTTTATTATGAAAGACACAAGAGAGTTTATCATCGACGAGGCATACAAACTGTTCCTCAACCATAGCTATGAGGCCGTTTCTATCAGCCTGATAAGCGAAGCCATCGGTTTGACAAAGGGAGCCCTTTACCATCATTTCAGGAATAAGGAAGAGTTGTACCGTGCCGTGATCGACAAACATTTTCCCATTTCCGGCCTCACCGTCGACGTGAATAATATCAGCATGGAGGAATATACCCGTCTTTGTATCGACCATATCCATAAAATACTGATCGCTATATTCGGAAGTGAGGAGATTTTCTTCCCTGTTAATTACCTTTCACTGATTGCCGATTGTTTCAGGCATTATGAAGGGTTTGCAGAAAGTAAAGCAAAGGTTATTGATAATTCTGTTAAAGATGTGGAGGTCATTCTGAGGAATGCAATTAAAAGAGGGGAAATACGTAGCGATATCAACGTTGAAGTCGTAGCCCTTCAGTACTTTTCGCTGAGTGTTGGCCTTGCTGGTGACCTTATCAGGACCAGTTCAGTGGGATCGGCTATAAAATCAATGAAAGACCAGCTTAATCAGTTATACTACTTGCTGAGAAAGTAATTTTTTTTATGATAAAACATACCAATCGTTCAGTATTTTAACAAAAAAAGTAGCAATAATATCACAGCAATATGAAAAAGATGATCATTTCAGCGATGGCACTGAGTTTGCTTGTTGCATGTAATACCAAAGAAAACAAGGACAATTTTTCCAAAACGAAACCCATTCCGGTGACAACAGTCATCGTAAAAAGTGAAGGGGTTGTGAACGCTTTGCGCTACAGCGGAACCGTCGAGGCTTATCAGAGTATTCCACTTAATTTTCAAACAACCGGAACAGTACAGGATGTTCTGGTGGACGTGGGAGATGTTGTACATAAAGAACAATTGTTGGCCACCATCAACCAAACCGATGCTAAGAGCATGTACGAGATCACGCTTTCACAGTACCAGCAGGCAAAAGATGCCTATGATAGACTAAAGTCGGTTCACCACCAGGGAAGCCTGCCTGAAATCAAATGGGTGGAAATGGAGTCTAAACTAGAACAGGCTCAGTCTTCACTCAACCTGGCGAAAAATAATCTTGACAAATGTAATCTGTATGCTACAGTAAATGGGTTAGTTGGCCGACGCAACATTGAGCCGGGAATGTCGTCTCTCTCCATCACCTCGGCACCCCTGGAACTGGTGGATATCAGGCAGGTTTATGTCAAAATTTCTGTTCCTGAGAACGAAGTGGCTAAAATGATCAAGGGAATGAGCGCAATTTTCACTATCTCTGCTTTGAATGGTATGGAATTCAAAGGGAAAGTGGCCATCATAAGCCCGGTCGCCGACCGTTTCTCCCGAACCTATGAAGTGAAGATACTTGTACCCAACCCCGGTATGACCATAAAACCAGGTATGGTTTGCGATGTGAAAATAGCAGCGAACATGGAAAAAGAAATGATTCTTATTCCTTATCAAAGCGTGACTAAGGATAGTGAAAACCATGCCTTTGTATTCCTGGTTGATGAAGCTGCAAAAAGGGCAAAGAAACAGGTCATTCAAACCGGGAAGTACCAGGATGAAGGCCTGGAGGTGATCTCAGGGCTTAAACCGGGGCAGGTCATTGTGAATGGGGGGAAAGAAAAATTGTCTGACAATAGTTTAATCACCTGGTAATATGGAAAGGAAGAACAAATTCTGTGTGATAGAAAAGATGATGAGGAACAACAACATTGTTGTGATCATTACCTTAGCAATTATTATTGTTGGGATTGTTGCCCTGATCAAAATGCCCCGAAATGAGTTTCCAACCTTCACCATCCGTCAGGGTGTAATCGTGGGAGTATATCCCGGTGCAAGCTCTGAAGAAGTTGAAAAACAGTTGACTACCATAGTCGAGAATTATATTTTCGGTTATCAGGAAGTGAAAAAGGCTAAGACCTATTCCTATTCCAGGGAGGGGATCATGTACATCTTCGTAGAATTGAACGATAATGTCAAAAATGCCGATCAGTTCTGGTCGAAATTAAAACACGGGCTGTCGGAGCTAAAGATGACCCTGCCATCAGGAGTTTTGGCCCTGATTGCCAATACCGATTTCGGGGATACTTCGGCGCTGCTGATCACGCTGTCGTCAGATATCCGGAGCTATAAAGAACTTGAGGCACAATTAAAAAAGCTTGAAACTGAGATCCGGAGAATCCCGGCTACCTCAAAAGTGAAGCACTTTGGTTTGCAGAGAGAGAAGATCTTTGTAAATGTGAAACCCGAGCTGCTGAACGAATACAATATCAAATCATTGTCATTACTGGGCTCTTATCAGGTCAACGGGATGATGAGCTATGCGGGTAAGCTGGATGACGGTACCACTGTGATGCCAATCCATTTTCCGTCCAGTTTTGAATCGGAAAAGGACCTGGCCGAACAAATTGTTTATTCTGATCCGAGTGGCAACGTCGTAAGACTAAAGAACATAGCCACCATTGAACGGAAATATGATAAACCTGAGAATTTCATTCGGCAGAACGAAAAAAAAACGATATTGCTTTCACTTGAAATGCAGCCCGGAAACAATATCGTGGAGTATGGGAAGGATGTAAACAATGCCATGGACAAATTTAAAAAGCATTGTCCGAAAGGCATAGAAGTGGCTACGATCTCGGAACTGCCGAAATACGTGAGTGATTCGGTAAATGACTTTCTAAAGGAATTTCTCATTGCCATCATTGCAGTAATCCTGGTGACCATGATTCTGCTTCCGCTACGTGTTGCCTCTGTAGCCGGAATAACCGTTCCCATTTCAGTCATGATAACCCTTGCCATCCTTTACTTTGTGGGCATTGAACTGCATACGGTCTCCCTTGCATCACTGATTCTGGTTTTGGGGATGATTGTCGACAATTCTATCGTCGTCATTGATAACCATCTCACCAAAATTGACCAGGGCCTTTCCCCCTGGCATTCAGCCATAAAAAGTGCCATGGAACTGAGGGCGCCGATCATCGTTGCCACCCTTGCTATCCTGGCGGCATACATCCCCCTGGGATTCATGGTTCCGGGAACGGCAGGTGAGTTCATGAATACAATACCCTGGGTTGTAACCATCGCTCTTGTGGTTTCAATTCTGGTTGCCATGTTGCTGGTCCCTTATCTCAATTTCGTTTTTATTAAAAAAGGCTTGAAGACCCGGAATAAACCGGGAAGGAAATCTTTTCTGGATATTTTACAGAAATGGTTCGACCGTTCGCTTGATCATGCCTTTAATCATAAGAAACTAATCCTTGGCGCCGGAATTGTCCTGGTCGCCCTCGCGATTGTCCTTTTTTCCTTTACTGACCAGGAGCTATTTCCCGAAATGGACCGAAACCAATTCGCTGTCGAGATTAATCTGCCAACAGGTTCTTCACTTGAATCTACCCAAAAAGTTGTTGACAGCCTGGAATCCATCCTGTTAAAAGATAAGCGAGTGATTACGGTCACTTGTTTCATCGGAACCAGCTCCCCCCGATTCCATGCAGCCTATGCCCCCCATATGCCTGCTTCCAACTACGGACAATTGCTGGTCAATACGATATCGGACAAGGCAACGCGAGAGATTGTGAACGATTATGCGCCAAGATATTCCGATAGTTTTATCAATGCATATGTAAAATGGAAGATTCTTGCCCTACAACCCAGCAAGTCGCCCATCGAAATAAGAATATCTTCCGATTCGGTAAAGGATATCCGCCAAGCCGAAGGAAAAGTGAATGCTATTCTTGCCGGTACCCAAGGACTGGCATGGGTGCGCAACGACTGGGACCAACCCCGGCAAAGTATCAGTGTGAACCTCGATCGTGACAAAGCCAACCGCCTGGGTTACTATAAAAGTCTGGTAGCAACTTCTGTGATGATCGGGCTGGACGGGATCCCCCTGACAACAATATGGGAAGGTGATTACCCTGTAGATGTCGTCCTTACTCAGGAACAAACATCGGCTAACCTGATGAAGACCCTCGAAGATCAGTACATCACCTCACCTTTGAATTTTTCGGCCATTCCCCTGAGATCCATAGCCACTTTTACCCCGGAATGGTCGGAGGGAACCATCGTAAGACGAAACGGGGTTCCCACCCTGATGATTCAGGTTGATAATTCATCTGAAATAACCGCATCAGCCATTTTCAACAAGCTCAAACCCCAGATAGATAACCTAAACTTACCTGAAGGTACATCCATTTCTTATGGCGGGGATTATGAAGCTCAGGAGGAGGTGTTTGTCCCCATGGGGATAGCCTTGATGGTCAGCATCTTGTTCATCTTTGTTATCCTGCTGATTCAGTTTAAAAAGGCAAAGATATCCTTGCTGATTATGAGTGGGATGCTTCTAACCCTGCCTGGGGCTGTCTTTGGTTTGTGGGTGATGGGATATCCTTTCAGCGTGACTGCTTTTATCGGGATCACCAGTTTATGTGGGATGGTTGTGCGTAATGGCATCATCCTGATCGATTATGCCCGAGAATTAAAAGAGAACCAGGGAATGACTACGAAGGAAGCAGCTATTGCCGCTGGTAAAAGAAGGATGAGGCCGATTTTTTTGACCTCTGCTGCAGCCGCGGTAGGGGTTATACCCATGATTCTCAGTCGTTCTCCACTGTGGGGACCTTTGGGTACGGTGATCTGCTTTGGATTGCTGTTTTCAATGGTTCTTACACTTTACATTCTCCCTGTATTGTATTCACTGTCATATGGCGATAATGAAAGAAAATTCCTGTTTTGGCGCATGCCGAGAAATGCTAAAATGTCTATCATTATATTGATGGTAGCGGTTCCCCTGCTGATGAGCACAAGCCAGGCACAGACCGTTTCCCTGGATTCATGTAAAAAACTGGCCCTGCAAAACAACCACAGGATCAAAGATGCAGAATTACAATTACAGGCATCGCGGCAACAGAAACTGGAAGTCTTTACTAATTTTTTTCCGAAAGTTAGTGTTATAGCTTTTGCCTTACGTTCATCTGATTACCTGATGAAACTTGAGACACCACAGATGAATCTTCCGGTTTGGGATGGTAAAAACCCAGGTCAGCTCGTGAATCCGACTCAGTTTGCCTATTTTCCAGCACTCTCGTTCGGCTTGCTTGATTATATGAATACTGCAGCAGTTACTGTGGCTATGCCAGTTTATACAGGAGGAAGAATCAGGAGGGGCTACAAACTTGCCAAACTGGGCGAGGAGGTCAATGTATACCGTAAAGCAATGACCCGTGAAGAAGTACTTTCAAGAACTGAGGATTTATTCTGGACATTGCAGTCTCTCAGCCAAAAGGAAATGACCATAAAAAGTTACAAGCTGCTGCTAGATTCCCTTTATCGTGATGTAAGTAATTACAGTAATGCTGGACTTGCTCAACAGAACGATGTGCTTAAAGTCCATCTTAAGCAGAACGAGCTGAAGATAAGTCTGCTGAAGCTGAAGAACGGAATAAACCTCACAAAGAGGGCATTGTGTCAGCAAATCGGACTCGTCTATGACAGTTCTCTGTGCTTCACTGCTCCATTGGATTCGCAATTTGCTTTCCTTGTTTTTCAGGAACCTGAGCAGATGGTTAAAAATCGTAACGAATACCTTTTACTCAATAAAGCGGTGGAAGTTAAACAGGTTCAAAAGAAACTTGCAGTTGGTGAATTCCTTCCACAACTTTCATTGGTTGGTGCTGGTCTGACTTATGATATCATGAATAAAACCACCAACAATGCATTGGGGATGATTAACCTCAGCATTCCCATCTCCGATTGGTGGGCAGGAAGCCATAAGATCAAGCGGCAGCAAATCGAAGTTGAGCAGGCCGAAAGTTCCTTGCAGGAAAATACTGAAATGCTTGTGCTACAGATCCGGCAGGCTGCCAATGAAGTAGAGGAAACGCATTACCAAATTGGAGTTTCGCAGGTATCGGTCGAACAAGCTATAGAAAACCTTCGCATAAGTCAGGATCAATATAAGTCCGGCCTCATCGGAATCTCAGACCTGCTTGAAGCAGAGGCCATCGTTCAGCAGGCGAAGGATAACCTGATTGATGCGCATTGCCAGTTTCGGATCAAATTGGCGAAATACAAACTCATGACCGGTGGATAATTGAAATAAAAACCTCGAATCGGATTTCTTCATTTGAATGATAAGATGGAAAATAAAAAATTGACATTTTCCCATCTTTGATTTGACTTTCTATCGGGGTCAGAATTGAATCATGTCATTATGATTTTTTCTTTTCACCTTGAATACTGTTGTTGTTCTTTTGTTGACTTTGGCTATTCTTATGCTTTGCAGGTAATTAGCGGACCAAATGACTGTTCAACTGAACATTTTTGAAAAATAATTAGCTTTGTAAAAGATTGTGCAATGAAGCCCACTAATCCACATAGATAAAAACCATTAGCTATGAAAACAAACAATCTGTTAAAAAAAATCATTTTGTTGGCCCTGCCGCTGATGCTGATCGTGATCGTCGTCGTTTCCTGCAGGAAAAAAGACACTGACTACATTCCTGTACCACCTGGACCTAACCCCCCTGCCACACCAAATGTATTTACCAATAAGCCAATTCGCATGTTGTCGGATTATGAAATTGCCAATCAGGCTGACTTTCCTGGGCACATCATTCACCGGCTTGGGAAAGGTCTTGTCGGTGGCGAGGATCCGGACCCGGAAAATCCCTTTAAAGACGTTGGCGAGACCCTCCTGGAAATCTATGACTATAAGCATACTGAGCATGAATTTGCGGAAATTAACCATGCTTTGACAAACCTGACAAACCAGATAACCATTTTAATGAATACCATAAACAGTATGGGCCAGCACCTGAGTATTCAGATTGACGACCTCATGGCATTTATCTCCACAGGGGATCTCAATACGCAGATTAGTTATGTGACCACTGCCATGGAGGCAGGTACAGAAGATCAGTTCATGTATTACCCGAAGCTCGGAGCAGCGTGGGAGGCTGATTCTTTGAATCCCGCCTTGATTGTTCAAATGGACTCGGCCAGAAGCTATGTGCATACATACGCAACTGCCGTATATCATGACCAGACAGGAAATTCAATGGTAAATATCATTAACCAGATGAGAAAAGATTTGTGCCCGCCCTTGGGGTCGGCCGATGATAATGCATTGATGGCCTACGCCAAAACAGTGGTCTCCTTAACCAACGGAAAAATACACGACTCAACGGATGCCATGAATGCATATCTGTTGATTGAAAGCTACTTTCTCACCGTTATAAATTACCAGTTACAGGCCGCCACAGTCATGTCAAACGCTTGTAATTTATTGGATCCAACCGGAATTCTCGGCTACGATACATCTTTTCTGAATAGTGATGTTATCCCCCCAATCACACAGGAAGTCGGTGTTTTTATCTCAGCAGTTGATTATCTGGTTGCTAATATAGGAGAATACAGGAACCAGGCACGGTTTATAAGCGATATGCAGTATGCGAATGCAGGTCTTGCCCCGGACAACATTTTTATTCATGTCCTGGCACGTTCACAGTTTATTGCCAACCTGTTGTACGATGCGATGGGCCTCTCGTACCCGGTAATGTGCGGTCATATCCTGACACCATACAATTATGGGAATGATCCAACAGGATCGCTTTCTGTAACCATAGGATCAAAAACCATAACCGCTATTCCTGACCAGGTATTAAGCCAGTTGCCCTATACCTATTGGGACAATACAACCTGCCATCCTGACCAGACATGGAATTCATACCGTTATGGCAATCTTGGAATCCCTGATCCGGGCTGGCCTACCGGAAATCAGCCCCTCGTGATCAGTAATGTCGGTGGTCAGACGCCCTGGGTACATTATGTACCCATAAAGGGCAGCATCACACCACTTTACTATAACCCAAAGAATCCAAACCAAACTTCCACAATACAAACCACTGAATGTACGATTGAGTTTGCCTATTTTTCTGCCAATTGGCAATGGGGTTACCTCCTTCTCTCAAACTCTACGACGCAATCGGGATGGAAAAAGACAAGCGATGGCGGTGCTTTTGATTTTGAATCCTTCAATAGTTCCTTGGTGGGAAGTACCATGGGTGTCCCGTTTGCTGCATCCGGTAAAGGCGCGAATCTTAGTTACCAGACGAGTGGTATTTCATTTACTTATCCAAATACAACAAGCGGAAGCATGCAGGCAAAAGGGACCACGGCTAAAACGAATAATTATTATGTCATCGTCGATGGCAACTGGATTGGTGTGACAACCGGAAGTGAATTGCCTACGGTTGGTGGAAACATTCAGGGGTGGGCTTCCTATAACGTTCTTTATAGTATGCAAGGCAGTGGCGGTGTTGATCTAACGGTTAATATCGGTACAACCCGTCCGAAAGAAAATCATTACAGTTGGACAGGTGATGACTATTACACCGTTGGCGGTGATGTGGTAAGGACTAATTTTCATGACCTGCAGGGCGTCCTGAACCAGGGATTTGGAGCCTCCCAGAACCTGCAACCAAATACCAGTTACCAGCCGGGCGTTCAGTATTACTACCAAACAGCCAATCTCGCGAGTGCCGTTTCTGCCAGCATATCTTTCAATCAGGCCTATCAGTTTGTTTACGGTGGATATTACAACGTTCCATAAGTTTCATCGACCGGTTGAGATGAGTTCGGTTCAAATGACGATGCTATTTATTTTAACGGAGTAGGTTCTCAAACGAATAATTTTAGGAAATGTTTATCTTTTGGATATGAAGATCTTAAAATATACCGTTATAAAATCCGAATCCAAGTATAATACCTATCTTAAAGCGCTTGAGGATCTTCTGGAAAGCAATGAAAACATTAAGGATTCCGGAGATGAGATCGAACTGCTCACGTTATTGATTGAGAAGTGGGATGCTGAACATTCTGCCCTTAACGGGAAAAATTCCATCGAATTACTCCTCTCCTTAATGCATGACCATAATTTGAAAGCAAAAAATCTTGTCACCATTTTCCGAAATACCAGCGTGATGAATACGCTCCAAAAGGTTGAATTGGCTTGTTAAATAAAAACACCCGTCATCTTGGGGAGGAATTAGTTGTTCAGGTCAAAACCAGGGATTTAGGATCCGGTTTTGTCGCAATTCAATATAAAAACACCCACAGTATATTGATGAACAATAATTTGTGGGTGTTTTTGTAGCGGGGACGAGAGTTTATAGACAAAAACTCCCTACTGATAATCAATTACTTAACTCTTAAAAAGACCCCGATTTTTGTGCTTTTCG
>CAZSDU010000003.1:0-173158 GCA_964605775.1 uncultured Prolixibacteraceae bacterium
AGTCCCCTGAGTGGCTCAGGATTTACAGAAAGTCCGTTGCGCGGACTATTTTTTTGCTGCTTTCTTTTCTTTCTTGGCAGCCCGCTTTTCTTTCAGGTTCTTGGTTGGTTCCTTTTTCTTTTCTTTCGTTGGACTCTTTTCTTTTCCCATGGTTTTATTTTTTTTGTAAAAATAAGAAAAAGCCAAAAATAATCCCAAGCATTTTATCATAAAAAAAAGAAGGCAACCTTTTGGTAAACCTTCTTTTCAAATGATGAGCGGAAAATATATTGGTTATAAAGCATCGTTGAAATCAGCTTCCTTCGGAGTTACAGGCGCAAGTAATTTAATATTTATCTCCATGGCCGTGTTTTCATCGTTGAAGTCAGCTTCCTTGGGGGTCAGAGGGGCCAGTTTTAAAAGGTTGACGATGTCATTGCTTGGAGTGTTCATCCCCAATTCCTCATTCCCGGAAGTTAACAAACTGTTAAACTGTAAGGTGATGATCGCGATCAGAATATATAAGGTTTTCATGGTTATCATTGTCTTGATGTTTTTATTGTTTAGTGATTTTGTTTTCATTTAATGTCCATAAGACGGAGCTCTATCAGATTAGTTACAGGTATTTATTGATTTAACATTTGTTTAACAAATAATTGATTTCGAAAATATTATCGTGCAAAACTAAGGTTAATTTAGACTCATTCTAATAAAAATCGATGGCTGAAGGCTTAAACCCGATAAACCGCGGTAATTTCTCGATAAGAAAAAATCGGAAAATCAGAATCTGATACTGTTCAATGACCGAACAGCCAATTACCCATTACAGGTAATCTTTGAAGTATTGAACCATTTTCTGGTTAAGATGAACCCTGTCTTTGCCGCGGACATTATGTTCATGCCCGGGATAGATGAAAAAGTCGAGTTGTTTGCCTTCGTCCACACATTTCTTAAGGAATACAAGACTGTTCTGGGGTACCACTGTTTCATCCTGATAGTCATGAATGATCAGGAGTTTTCCTTTCAAGTCTTTGACATAATTCAGAAGGCTGGCGTTCTTGTAACCCTCAGGATTCGATTCCGGTGTGTCCATATAGCGTTCACCGTACATCACTTCATAATATTTCCAGTCGATAACCGGACCTCCGCATACTCCGACCTTGAAAGTCTCCGGATGTTTCAACATCATCGTGATGGTCATGAAGCCTCCATAACTCCATCCGTTGATTCCTATCCTTGTAGAATCAATCCATGGAAGTGATTTCAGGTAGCGGACTCCGACCATCTGATCGGCCAGTTCGGCAACGCCAAGCTGACGATGTATCGCTTGTTCAAAATCTCTTCCTCTGTTTGTCGTTCCCCTGTTGTCGAGCGTAAACACAACATATCCTTCGCTGGCAATGTAATTGAGAAAAAGTCCGGCTCCGCCCAGCCACGAATTGGTGATCATCTGAGAATGCGGACCACCGTAAACATAAATGATGACCGGATATTTTTTGGTGGAATCAAACCCGACTGGTTTAATCAACCGACAGTAAAGGTCAATGTTTTCTTCATTTTTAATGGTGAAAATGGTCATGTCACCTGTCTTGTAATCCTTCAGGGGGTTATCGTTTTCGAGCAACACTTTCAGGGTTTTTCCTGTTTCTCCAAGGATTTCAATTTGACGGGCAACATGAGTGTTTTGGTAACTATCAAGGAAATACTTTCCGCTTGCCGAAACCTGAACCGAATGGGTACCGGGTTTTTTAGTCAGCGGGTAGGGATCTCCTTTTTTCAGATGGACTCCATATAATTGTCTGTCGAGGGGATGATCTTTATTGCAGTAAAACCAGATTTTGGTATTTTTTTCATCACAGGCAAGATAATCCTGAACCACCCAGCTCCCTGAGGTAAGCTGCCGGATGAGTTGCCCCCCGGAATCATAAAGATAAAGGTGGTTGAATCCGTCCCTTTGGCTTTGCCATATGAAGCGGGTCGGATCATCATTGAGGAATTCAGGTCCATGAAGAGGTTCGACATATTTCTCACTTTTTTCCTCAAAAAGAGTATGAATGAAATCTCCCGTTGATGCATCATATTTGTTGAGCAGCAAATGGTTCTGATCGCGGTTCAGACAAGCAATGTAAATATATTTTTCATCAGGCGACCAGGTTACATTCGTAAGATATTCGATATCGGACACCGGAAACCGGATATCCGTGGAGTCCGTGTTCAGGTAATGGATGAATCCGTTATTGACATTATAAATCCCCAGGGTGGCTTTATGACTGGACATGCCTGCCATGGGATATTTAACGGGGGTTACTTCCGCGATCCGTTTGGTTATATCCACAAGGGGATAATCTGTGACCCGGGTTTCATCCATCCGGTAAAAAGCGAGGAAGTTGCCTTTTGGTGACCAGAAGGTTCCTTTGTCGATACCGAATTCATTGCGATGCACCCTTTCTGAACCATAAACAATACCAGGCTTAGTTTCGTTTGTCAGGGCAAGGGTTGTATCCCTGAAAGCAATGAACAGGTTGTTCCCTTTGGTATAGGCGATTTTATAAGATGATTTGTCAATATCTATGTTCCCGGCTGATGTATCGCATCGGTTCAACAGCCTTTTCATTCCGGAGGAAAGGTCGTAAAGAAAGTATTTTGTACCTACCCAGAGAAGAATTTTTTTTTCATTCAGATAAGTGAAAACGGGGAAGGTTTTTAATGGTTCTGTAAGGAGTTCTTTGAATGCTGCATTAAGTGTCGCCAGATTCAGAATGGTATCCCGGTTTGCCAGAACAGGATGGTAACAGATCAAGGCATTTTTTGCAAGGTAACTGCAGTAATCGGATTTGCCCATCCATTTCAGCTGACTGAGATTGGCCGCATTCAGCTTTGGATTCATATAGCTTGCCTCGCTTACAGTCAGGGTTTTTGTTTGTGCAGCCAGGAACAGGGGCAGGAAAAGCCCGAGGATAAATGGAAAATGCAAACGGAACATAGAAAGCGATTTGAGGGTTAAAGGATTAATATTCTCAATTCTTAAGTTTATGTGTGCCAGGTCGGCTCACCAGTTTTTTTCAATGAATCTTTTCTGCTAATCTGAGGATCATTTGCGGATCTTTTTCGATGGCATTGCCGATGACTATAAGATCTGCACCTGCTTTCAGTATGGTTCCGGCTTTCCGGGGGGTATCAATGCCTCCTCCGATGATCAGGGGAATGCTGACAGCGGATTTCACAAGTTCAATCATCTTCTCCGGGATGGTTGATTCAGCTCCGCTGCCGGCATCCATATAGATAAGTTTTAATCCAAGCATCTCGCCCGCCATGGCCGTACACACTGCAATCTCCGGTTTATCCCGGGGGATAGGGGTGGTATTGCTCATATACGTAACTGTCGTCATCCGTCTGCTGTCCACAAGCATATAGCCGGTTGGGATGATTTCAAGCTTACTGGCTTTTAAAAAGGGAGCTGAGATAACATGTTTCCCTATAAGCATATCGGGGTTTCGGCCGGATATCAGAGAAAGCAATAAAATACCATCGGCGCTGGCATTGAGTTGCAGGCTGTTTCCTGGGAACAGAACCACGGGAATCGCTGAATTTTCCTTCAGGAATTTAACCCCTTGATCCTGGGTATTCCTGGTCAGAAGACTGCCTCCGAAAAAGAAAAAGTCAACGCCCGCTTTAATGGAAAGGGTAACGATATTTTTTAATGAAGGCAGGCTGACCTTATCGGGATCGATCAGAACAGCGAATCTTTTCTTTCCCTTTTTTCTACCTGAAAGGATGGTTGAATAGATTTCCATAGGCTTATAATACAGCTTTTGCTATTTGACGAATATTCTCGGAAATACCAATGGTAAAATAATGCAATACCGGTACTCCGAAACTGATCAGTTCTTTGGATTGTTGGATTCCCCATTCAATGCCTACCTGGAAGGCTTCCTCATTTGACTTGCATTGCTGAACTGCTTTGACGAGGTCTTCCGGGATATCGATATTAAATACCTGGGGAAGGATATTGATTTCTTTCATGGAAACAATGGGCTTCAGTCCGGGAATGATGGGGGTGTTAATTCCTTCGTTACGGCATGCTCTTACAAAATCAAAATACTTCTGGTTATCAAAAAACATCTGGGTGACGATAAATTCTGCTCCTGCATCTATTTTGGCCTTGAGGTGGTGGAGATCGCAGGGGAGGTTGGGCGATTCGATATGTTTTTCAGGGTATCCGGCAACACCAACACAGAAATTGGTTGAAAACGTATTTTGCATTTCTTCATCCAGGTATTTTCCATGGTTCAGCGCCGTGATTTGTTTGACCAAATCCGCCGCGTAAGCGTGACCATTCTCTTCGGGTGTGAAGCTGCGCTGGTTTTTCGGAGGATCGCCGCGCAAAGCCAGAATATTGTCAATCCCGAGATAGTGGAAATCAATGAGGGCATATTCGGTTTCTTCTCTGGTAAAACCCCCGCAGATCAGATGGGGGACGACTTCCACCTGGGGATATTTGTACTTAATGGCAGCCGAAATCGCAACCGTTCCGGGTCGTTTTTTAATGGTCTTCTTTTCCAATAATCCACTGGGATGTTTTTTATAGATCACCTCTTCCTGGTGGTAAGTCACATTGATAAATGAAGGATTGAATTCCATCAGGGGATCAATGGTCCGATAAATGAAACTGATATTGTGTCCCCTCAAAGGAGGCAGCAGTTCAAAAGAAAACAAGGTATGCCCGGATTTATTGATCAGGTCAATGACACGCATGAATTAATAGTTTAGGTTGGGATTTAATAATTTTTCTGCTTTTTCAAATGATAAATTTTTCCGTTTGGCATAGTCGGTTACCTGGTCTTTACTGATGCGTCCCAAGTTGAAATACCGGGCTTGGGGATGAGCAAAATAGAACCCAGAAACGGAAGCGCCCGGGTACATGGCAAAGGTTTCTGTAAGATGGACATCAATTTGTTTATCTGCTTCAAGTAAATCAAATAGAATGCGTTTTTCGGAATGTTCAGGACAGGCGGGATAGCCTGGAGCCGGACGGATTCCGGTGTAATTCTCCCGGATCATGGCAGGGACTTCAAGGCGCTCATCCCTGGCATAACCCCAGAATTCCTTTCTTACCCTTTCATGCATTCTTTCAGCGAAAGCTTCCGCCAGCCTGTCGGCAAGTATTTTAATCAGAATGGCATTATAATCATCAAGTTCTTTTTCATAATTCATGGCCCATTCCTCCACGCCTAAACCTGCAGTGACAACAAAACCTCCAATATAATCGATCATATCGCTCTCGCGGGGAGCAATATAGTCCCCCAGACAGAGGTTGGGCTGACCAGGATCTTTCTCTTGCTGATTGCGCAGAAAGTGAAAGGTTGTCAATACGTTGCTGCGGCTTTCATCGGCATAAACATCCACATCATCACCGTTGGAATTACAGGGATAAAAACCAATGACAGCGCGGGCAATCAACATTTTTTTCCGGATGATATCCCTGAGCGCCAATTGTGCATCTTCAAAAAGTTTTCTTGCTTCTTTCCCTTTAACCGGATCCTGCAATATGCCAGGATATTTCCCATTCATTTTCCAGGCGTGAAAAAAGAAAGTCCAGTCAATATAGGGATATATCTCTTCCAGCGAATAATCAAAAAACACTTTATTCCCAATTAACTGGGGTTTGGTTATTTTCGAATTTTTCCATTCAATTTTCAAGCGGTTTTTCCTGGCTTCACCCAGGGTGATATAATGCTGATTTGCTTTCTTATCGTAACCTTGACGTACCTCCTGATATTTCTTCTTTATTCCTTCCATATAATTTTTTTGAGCCTCTGTCGACAGCAGATTTGCAATTATACCGACTGCTTTGGAGGCATCTTTAACATGAATCACGGCATGCGAATATTCCGGTTCGATTTTTACCGCCGTATGGACTTCCGATGTTGTTGCTCCACCGATTAACAGGGGGATGCTGAACTTCTGTCGTTCCATTTCTTTGGCGACATGAACCATTTCTTCCAGGGAAGGAGTGATCAGGCCGCTCAATCCGATGATATCGGCTTTTTGTTGAATGGCTTCCTGCAGGATTTTATCGGCCGGAACCATGACTCCCATGTCGATCACCGTATAATTATTGCAAGCCAGCACTACGCCGACAATATTTTTTCCGATATCGTGCACATCGCCTTTTACTGTTGCCAGAAGTATCCTGGCCATGGAAGAAGGCTGGTTTTTGTTTGCTGCCTTTTCCGCTTCCAGCCTGGGGGCCAGGCGGGCGACTGCTTTTTTCATTACCCTTGCACTCTTCACGACTTGGGGAAGGAACATTTTCCCGCTGCCAAACAGATCCCCCACCTGATTCATCCCATCCATCAGAGGTCCCTCGATCATCTTCAGAGCGGTATCATAAAAAGGCATGGCCTGGTCTATATCTGTGTCAATAAATTCAGTGATTCCTTTAACCAAGGCATGCTGCAGACGCTGTTTTACAGGATAGGTACGCCATTCAGCCTCAGTCTCCTCCTTTTTCCCGCTGTCTTTGACCTGATCTGCAAAGGCCAGTAATCTTTCCGTGGAATCTTTCCGTCTATTCAGAATCACATCTTCAACCAGCCTTAATAGATCTTTTGGGATCTCATCATAGACCGGAAGCTGGCCGGCATTGACAATACCCATATCAAGACCTGCCTGGATGGCATGATAAAGGAAAACAGCATGCATGGTTTCCCGCAAGGCATCATTTCCCCGGAAAGAAAACGACAGGTTGCTGATCCCCCCGCTAACCCGGGCGTGCGGAAGGTTTTCCTTGATCCATTTGGTAGTCCGGATAAAATCCACTGCATAATGGTTATGCTCTTCGATGCCGGTAGCTACGGTCAGAATATTTGGATCAAAAATAATGTCTTCAGGAGGGAATTGAATTTCCTGTGTAAGGATGGTATAGGCGCGACGGGCAATGGCGATTCGGCGTTCAAAAGAAGTAGCCTGCCCTTCTTCGTCAAATGCCATGATGACTGTGGCCGCTCCGAATTTCCGAAGGTAAACAGCTTGTTTTTTAAATGATTCCTCTCCTTCTTTCAGGCTGATGGAATTAACAATGGGTTTTCCCTGTATACATTTCAGGGCGGAGGCGATGACAGAAAATCTGGAAGAATCAATCATGACAGGCACCTTTGCAACATCCGGATCTGACGCTAACATGTGGAGAAAATTGACCATGGCTTTCTCTGCGTCAAGCATGGCTTCATCCATGCTGATGTCGATAATCTGGGCGCCGCTTTCAACCTGTTGTCGGGCAATCAAAAGGGCTTCCTCATATTTTTCTTCTTTGATAAGCCGGGCAAATTTCCTTGATCCGCTGACATTGGTTCGTTCTCCGATATTGATGAAATTACTGCCTTTATAGATCGTCAGGGGTTCCAGTCCGCTTAACCTGAGCGCATGACTTTTTTCGGGAATTTTTCTGACTTTGGCCGTTTCTGCCAGCATCGCGAATTTACGGATGTGCTCCGGATTCGTTCCGCAACAACCTCCCACCATATTCAGAAAACCGTGATTGAGGAATTCACTAATGAATCCGGCCATCACCTCAGGAGATTGGTCATACTCCCCGAATTGGTTGGGAAGACCGGCATTCGGATAAGCGATCACAGGAAAAGCAGCTTTCCGGGATAAATCCTCAATATAGGGGCGCAGCTCTTTGGCACCCAGAGAACAGTTCAATCCGATGGCAAAAAGATTGAAGTGGGAAACCGAACAGAGGAAAGCATCAAGGGTTTGACCTGAAAGGGTGCGTCCGGAGGAATCCGAAATTGTAACAGAAGCAATGACGGGAATTTCGTGTCCTTCCATTTCATCAAAGATAGCAATGAGGGCTGCTTTGGCATTCAGCGTATCAAAGATGGTTTCCACGATCAACAGATCAACCCCTCCATCGAGCAAACCCCTGGCTTGTTCCCGGTAGGCCTGATAAAGATCATCAAAAGAAACTGCCCGGTAAGCAGGGTCCTGGACATCCGGTGAAAGGGATGCAGTTTTATTGGTCGGTCCCAAAGACCCTGCCACCCAACGTGGTTTATCTGTATCGAGTCTTGTGAATTGATCGACTGCCTCACGGGCCAGCTTTGCTGCCGCAACATTGAGCTCATAAGCAACATCTTCCAGGTGATAATCGGCCAGGGAAATACGGTTGGCATTAAAAGTGTTTGTTTCAATGAGGTCAGCGCCGGCCTGAAGGTATTGTTCATGGATTTCACGAATAATACCTGGTTGTGTGAGAACCAACAGGTCGTTGTTCCCTTTCAGATAAAATGGGAAATTCTGAAAACGGTCTCCCCGGTAATCCGCTTCATCCAGTCCGTAAGCCTGAATCATGGTTCCCATTGCACCATCCAGTACCAAAATGCGTTGCTTGATTTCCCTGTAAATATCTTTAGTCATAAGTAAAGGCTAACATATAGTCATCAAGTTTCATGTACCAGAGGGTAAAGATCTTCGGACGGCCGGATTTGTTTAGCGTTGCCTTACATACTCCTGTCGTTATGCAAATATAATCAAAGGAATGGATAATGATATCATTTTTAATGTCCACTTCAGGGATGCCATAAACTTTGTACAGGGCTTCCTTTCCACACCAGTAAACACTTAGTTTTTCAAGGTTCACTTCCGGATAAAACGCTTCAGATTCGGCTTCAGAAAGAAAACGATCTTTAACTTTTAACAACCGTGGGGTGATCTTCTCAATATCAATCCCTACCAGCCTGTTTTTAGCCAGGATTATGGCAGCATAAGGCCCGGAATGACTGACAGAAAAAACGAGTTCACTGGTATCGGTGAAATAGGGTTTACCATATTCTTGATAGTTGATGTTCAGGGATGAGTGACCATGAAACCTGGCGAGCAATAGGCGGCAGGCAAGCCATTGTTTACGGCGATTTTCATTTTTCATCTTGTGGTGGCGCTGAGCATCCGCTGAGTTAAGCGAGATTAACGAAAGGAGATGATCTTCGGTTTCCGCGACCTGCCATACGCCAAGCCTGATTTCTGGTTGAAGCAGGATGTCGAGGACGATGGGCATGGAATAAACAGTTATCTGTGATGAAGCAATCAAAAGTACAATATTCCCTGATTTGTGTAATGAGAGATTATTGTTAATTTTGCAAGCTGATAAAAAGGATTGAAAATGATGCAAAACATGATTATGGAAAATGACCTGAAATACAAAGTCGCAGATCTTACCCTTGCTGAATGGGGTAGAAAAGAAATAGATATTGCTGAAAAAGAGATGCCGGGATTGATGTCGATCCGGAAAAAATATGCCAAAGAAAAGCCCCTTCTTGGAGCACGGATCAGTGGATCTCTCCATATGACCATTCAGACAGCCGTGCTTATCGAGACCCTGAAAGAGCTGGGCGCTGATGTTCGCTGGGCTTCCTGCAATATTTTTTCAACCCAGGATCATGCGGCAGCAGCCATTGCAGCCAAAGGAATTCCTGTTTTTGCCTGGAAAGGAGAATCCCTGGAAGAATATTGGTGGTGTACTTCTATGGCACTGGCTTTTCCCGGTCATAAGGGTCCCAACCTTATTGTTGACGATGGAGGAGATGCCACCCTTATGGTTCACCGTGGATATCAGGCCGAGAAAAATCCCGAAATGTTAAATCAACCTACGGAAAATGCTGATGAAAAAGCATTCATAAAACAGCTTCAGGCTATTTATGTTGAGGATAAAACCCGCTGGCAACGGACGGTTAAGGAATGGAAAGGAGTTTCTGAAGAGACCACCACCGGGGTCCATCGTTTATATCAGATGATGGAGAAGGGAGAATTGCTTGTTCCGGCCATCAATGTCAATGATTCAGTGACCAAGTCAAAATTCGACAACCTTTATGGCTGCAGGGAATCACTGGCCGATGGCATTAAACGTGCCACGGATGTTATGATTGCCGGGAAAGTCGTGGTTGTTCTTGGTTACGGGGATGTTGGAAAAGGCTGTGCCAAATCAATGAAATCCTATGGCGCAAGGGTAATTGTTACTGAAATTGACCCGATCTGCGCCTTGCAGGCCGCCATGGAAGGGTTTGAGGTGATAACCCTGGAAGAAGCTCTTCCCGAAGGGAATATTTTTGTGACTACTACAGGAAACAAGGATGTGATCACGGCGGAACACCTGTCGAAAATGAAAGATGAATCCATTGTTTGCAATATTGGTCATTTCGATAATGAAATTCAGGTTGACCAGCTTAATCATTGGCAAGGGATACAAAAGGTCAACATAAAACCCCAGGTTGATAAGTATATTTATCCCAATGGAAAGGCGATTTATCTGTTGGCTGAAGGACGTCTGGTAAACCTGGGTTGTGCCACCGGACATCCTTCTTTTGTCATGTCCAATTCATTTACCAACCAAACCCTTGCCCAGCTTGATCTTTGGAAAAATGATTACGAAATAGGTGTTTATCGTCTGTCCAAAAAACTGGATGAGGAAGTTGCACGGCTCCACCTGGAGCAATTAGGCGTTAAATTGACAAAACTTACAACCGAGCAGGCAGAATATCTTGGCATATCAAAAGACGGGCCGTATAAGCCTGAACATTACAGATACTAACAGTCTAACCACTAATTTGTGATATAAAGCATCACCCCGTCATAGATGGCTTGATATTGCTTAAGCGGAAAATGAGAGGGACCGGCATAAGGAGTTCCATCGGTCATGATGAATTTTGAGCCACAAATGGGACAGGTGCAGGTGATACTTGATTCATCCACCCTGATTTGAGCTCCCGTCACCAATGGATCATAGGGGCAGGCACGTTCGAAAGCCACAAATTCATTGACAGACATGCGGTAGATCAGGATGCCCTGATAGCCTCCATAGACAGTTTCCCAGCCCCCGGCAGCGTTCAGATGAATATACTCCGTGGAGTTCGGATTTATCTGAAAGTTGACGTAAACATAGGGAATCTCAGGAGCCTGTTCTTCTTTTTTACAGGATAAAAAGAAGCATGCTAAGATCGCTATGATATAAATTGGCTTCACGGCCGTATTTTTTTGCAATTTCATGCCACAAAGTTCATACATTTAACGATTCATTCATCATAATATTATTTTTAAGCAATAGGATCATGAATCTATTTAAAAATCTGGCAGTTAAAATATGGGTGATCACCTTAATATCCTTTGTTTCTTTTACTTATGGTTTTACTCCGCAAAAAGCTAAGACCAATCAAAAGCAAATTGAGCGGGAAAGGGAAAAGAAGAAAAGGCAGGAACAAAAAAAGTATGATGCAGCGATTAAAAGACATCAACGGATGCAATCAAAAGAAACGAGGGAGCGGATGAAGCAAACCAAAAAGGAAGCGAAAAAAGCAACCCCTATACGCCCCTGAGAAAGAGATTTTACCTGAAATTTTTATAAAATGAACGATCGCATTTGCTTAGTCATATAATAGTGTGCATCATAATTTAGAATGGTTATATATTTGTACAGGGATTTAAAAATTTTTGAATTTAGTTTTAAATAATTATTACTTTTACCACCTTTTTACTGCGCAATTATAATCTAACATAAAATTATATGGTATGTTAAGACATTTACTGTTAACTATTGGATTAGTACTAGCAGCAAACGTGTTAGTATTTTCACAAACCGGATCTGGAACCCTTAAAGGGAAAATTACAGATAAGATAACGAAGGAACCCATCGCTTTTGCAAATATTGTCGCTGAAGTGGGTGGTGTTCAGGTAGGTGGAGCTACTACCGATTTTGACGGCAATTTCCAGATTAAACCGGTTCCTCCCGGGAAAATAGATTTAAAGGCGAGTTATGTTGGTTATAAACCATACATGGTCAAAGGAATTGTGGTATCCCCGGATAAAATCACATTCCAGAATGTCGAACTGGAAATGTCAACGACTAACCTGAACGAAATTGAAATTGTCGATTACAAGGTGCCTCTTATTTCCAAAGACCAGACTACTTCTGGAGGTACTGTTACTTCGGATGAAATTTCCAAAATGGCCAATAAATCCGCTTCTGCCGTTGCTACGACGGTAGGGGGTGTGACTACTGATGCCAATGGGAATATCACGAGTATGCGTGGTCAGCGTTCTTCAGGTACGGTTTATTACATCGACGGGATGCGTGTGGTTGGAGGAAATGCTTTACCCCAGTCGGCCATCGAACAGGTTGAAGTAATCCTGGGGGGAACCCCTGCTGCTTATGGAGATGCCACGGGAGGTATCATCAGTGTTACAACCAAAGGCCCTTCAAGGGAGTTTTCAGGAGGGGTTGACTTACAGACTTCCCAGTACCTCGATGCTTTTGGCTATAACCGTCTGGGATTGAATTTCACAGGACCGCTCATTTCCAAGAAAGATACGCTTCGTGGCACCAAGACTCCCATAATGGGCTTCTTTATTGCCGGTGATCTTATTTATCAGAAAGATGGAGCTCCTGCTGCATTTCCCCTTTATAAGGTCAAAAATGATAAACTTGATTTTCTGAAAACCAATCCTTTACGTCAGTATGGTCAAAGCCAGGCAGTGTTCTATAATGCCGAGTTTCTTACGTATAATGATATGGAGAAAACCAAACACACCCTGAATAGTGATGGGTATAATATCAATGTTTCCGGTAAACTTGATTTCCGTATCTCTCCTACCATTAATGTTTCTTTTGGCGGTACTTTCCAATGGTATGACCAGAATAACTTCTCTTTTGGAAATTCTCTGCTTAACTGGAATTACAACTCGCATTCAAGTGGTTATACCTGGCGCGTAAACGGAAGATTTACCCAGCGTTTCCCTACGGCTGCCGATAGTAAATCCTTTGTTAAAAATATTTATTATTCCATCGGTGCCGACTTCACCCGCAGCGTGGCCAAAACAGAAGACCCTTGGCACAAAGATAACCTGTTCGAATATTCCTATGTGGGCAGTTTTGCTACCCATACCATCAGGGCCTATACTCCTGAAATGTCCTATGATTCAGTAGCCAAGAAGTGGGCTCATCTGCAAAACGGGACCCGGGATACCATCGTTCTTTTCAATCCTTCCAATGTTAATCCGGAATCTTCAAATCTGACTTCTCAGTATTACAGTTTCTTCGATGATCCCACCGGACATTATGAAAACATCAGCCAGATCATTGCCGGTAAGGGACTCGTGAACGGAATGGAACCAGATGCCCCCTATAGCATGTGGACCAATATCGGAAACCGTTCCAACGGTTATGCTAAAAGCACAAGTGATCAGATTGCAGTGAATGCATCCTTTGCCGCCGATTTCGGCCATCATGAAATCCAACTGGGTTTGCAGTATCAGCAACGTAAATCATCTGCCTATAATTTCGGAGGTGCATCATTATTGTGGGAAACGATGAGAGGGCTCACCAATGCACAACTTCAGGATCTGGACCTGGCAAATCCCCAGGAAGTTTACAGGGATGGTGTATTTATGGATACCATCAATTATTTCCGGAAATACGTTCCCCTGTTACAGCGTAATTTCGATATCAACCTGCGTAAAAAGCTTGGTTTACCGGTTGACGGTACCGACTGGATTGACCTGTTTTCCTATGATTTTGGAAAGAATACGATCAATTATTATGATAAGTATATGCAATTACATACCATTTCAATTGATCAGCAGATTTTTTCTGTAGATATGTTCAGCGCTGATGAATTATTGAATAACGGGGCCCCGCTTGTCGGTTATGCCGGATATGATTATATGGGAAATAAAATCAAAGGACGACCGAGCTTTGACGATTTCTTCACTGCCCGGGATGCTGCTGGGAATCTTACCCGACCCATTGGCGCCTATGAACCCATTTATATGGCGGGATATATCCAGGATAAATTCGCATTTAAAGACCTGATCTTCAATATTGGGTTACGTGTCGACCGTTTTGATGCCAACCAGATGGTATTGAAAGATCCTTATCTGTTCTATCCCGCATATACAGCCAGTGAAGTTAAAATTTTAAACGGTCAGAATGTTTATCATCCTTCCGGCATCGGGAGTGATTATGTGGTTTATGTGGATGATGCGAGCAATCCAACCTCCATCACGGGTTACCGGAGTAATAATAACTGGTACAATAAAGAAGGCAGCCCGGTTACCGACCCCAGAATCATTGACCCCAAAGGCGTGAAACCATATCTCATTCCCGGATACAATAGTATTTCCCCCATCGTATTCAAGGATTATGAACCACAGACCAACTTCATGCCTCGTATTTCTTTCTCTTTCCCCATTTCGGATGATGCTTTGTTTTATGCCCATTATGACATTCTGACCCAGCGTCCTTCCACAGCGGAAATTCAGATTTCCCCGGTTGCTTATTATTTTATTGGGGTGACAGGAAGTTCAGGTACGCTCAATAACCCAAACCTGAAACCTGAAAAAACCATTGATTATGAGTTGGGATTCCAACAGAAAATCAACAATGCATCCTCTCTGAAATTATCCGTTTTCTATCGTGAAATGCGTGACCAGATCCAGCAATATCGCTTATCCGGCGCTTATCCCAAAACGTATTATTCTTATACGAACATTGACTTTGGCACCGTCAAAGGCTTAACCCTGACCTATGATCTGAGAAGGACAAGCAATGCCCGGGTTCGTTTTAACTATACCCTTCAGTTCGCCGATGGAACCGGTTCAGATCCCAATGCTGCCTCCACTATCGTCCGCTCTGACCAACCTAACCTGCGTACATTGAATCCATTGAATTTTGACCGTCGTCACCAGTTCAATATCAGCATTGACTACCGTTGGGGCAGTGGAAAAGATTATAACGGCCCAGTCATCAACCGGAAAAAAAGCGGAAAATCACCCGTTCAGTTCCTGTCTAATTTTGGAGCAAACCTGACCATTACAGGGGGATCCGGAACACCTTATACGAAATCAAGCAAAATTATGCCTTATGGCCAGATGGGACCCATCAAAGGCTCTGTGAACGGCGCCCGCTTACCCTGGCAGTTCCTGATCAATGGACGTCTGGATAAAGATTTCAACTTTGCCCTGAATAAAAAAAATATGGGTACGATTAATGTTTATCTTGAAGTCAACAATATCCTGAATACCAAGAATGTTACATACTTATATCCGGCCACCGGTGATCCGAGTGATGACGGATATCTTTCCGCACCTGAATACCAGAATGCCATTAGCCAGCAGGTTGACCCCCAAGCATACCGGGATTTATATTCTATTCAGATGAATAGTCCTTACAATTTCAGTTCACCGCGTACAATTCGTCTGGGTGTTATGTTTAACTTCTAAAAGTGAAGGCTATGGTTAAGAGAAATAATATTGCTATCGTTAAAAACAATGCAACTATGAAAAATATACTTCGCTATTTTGTGACGGCACTCTGCTGTATGTTGATCATTAATTCCGTTTTTGCAGAGGAATTTCACAAGCTTAGTGGTACCAAAAGCACAGGAACCATAAAACAAACAGCGGCCGGATGCGAATCAGGGTCCAACTATAAGTACCTTGACATCAACAATGTCAGAACCCTGATGTACTCATATGGGAATGGATGGTTCCTGGAAAATGCCGAATATGAAATCCCAAAAGGATCACGAAAGATGTCGATGTTCTCTTTCTCCTTATGGGTCGGTGGAATCGATATCAATAATAACCTTAAACTTGCCGCTTACCGTTATGGACAGGGACCGACAACTGCCTCAGCACACACTAAAAATGATTTCTGGCCCGGACCTTTGACAGTGGATGGCACCGCAGCTGTTGATGCTGAAACCTGCTCCAAATTCGACAAGCTTTTCCCAATGACACGTGCGGAAGTTCAGGAGTTTATTGCCTATAATGAGAACAAGTCGGAGTTCCCCAACTATCAGATTCCCCAATCCATCCTGGAATGGCCGGCCCATGGCAATACTTCCAAAGGACAGGCACGTTACCTTGCCCCCTTTATGGATGTTGACCATGATGGTTTTTATGACCCCCAAAAAGGCGACTACCCTTATTATGATTTATCAAATAAGCTTTGTCCGACGAACCGTAAACCCGGTGATACTGCTTGGGCCAAAGTCAGAAACGGAGAACCAGACGACACACTTGGAATCCTGGTGGACCAGGTGTTGAAAGGCGACCAGACCCTCTGGAGTGTATATAATGACAAAGGGAACTTCCACTCTGAAACACAGGGAGAACCGATCGGAATGGAAATTCGTGCCCAATACTTCGCGTTTGCGACCAATGACGAAATCAATAACATGACTTTTTATTCTTATGAATTGGTAAACCGTTCAACATATACCCTGACGGGCACATATTTCAGCCAATGGGTTGACCCTGATCTGGGTTACGCCCAGGATGACTATGTGGGTTGTGACGTAAAACGTGGATTGGGTTACTGTTATAACGGAAAACCGGTGGACGGAACCGGACAGGTTGAAGCTTACGGGGCTCACCCGCCAGCCATCGGGGTTGACTTTTTCCAGGGACCTTATATGGATCAAGACAAGAGGGATAACCCTAGATTTACCGGAGATTGTTCCATTATTACCAGCGAATATCCGCTGGATCAGATGGCTATTAACGGTGTTAATTTTGGCGATGGTATTGTGGACAATGAGCGTTTTGGAATGCGCCGCTTTGTTTATCATAACAATAATCTTTCCGGGGTTCCTGCCTATATGCAGGATCCTGATTATGCCCCTCAGTATTATCAATTCCTGAGAGGTATCTGGAAAGATGGTTCAAAAATGCAGTATGGTGGCAATGCCCATGTTTCAGCTGGTGGTTATGGCCCCGCTTGCGATTTTATGTTCCCGAATGATTCTGATCCCTGCGACTGGGGTACGGGAGGACAACCACCCAACGGACCGAAAATTTGGACTGAAGAAACAGCAAAAAATAATCCATCCGATCGTCGTTTCATGCAATCTGCCGGCCCTTTTACCTTGCAACCGGGTGCATGTAACTATATTACGGTGGGTATTCCATGGGCACGTTCAATTTCCGGAACACCATGGGAATCAGTAAAATTATTGCAGATTGTTGACGATAAATGCCAGACTCTTTTTGATAACTGCTTTGCCGTCCTTAATGGACCTAATTCCCCGGATATTGCGATCGAAGAAATGGATAAACAGTTGATTCTTTATATTTCCAACCGTAGAAGCAATGATGCCGGAAATAACTTTGGTGAAAAATATATTGAATACGATCCGAATATCCCCAATCCTGAATCTTTACCGCATAATCAACGCAATGACTCCCTCTACCGTTTTGAAGGATATCAGATCTTTCAGGTGAAAGATGCTACGGTTTCAGCCGCTGATATTGATGACCCCGGAAAAGCAAGACTGGTTGCCCAATGCGACATTCAAAACGGCGTGACCAAATTGGTTAATTGGTCTTATGATCAAAATCTGGGTGGAAATGTTGGTGCCATTATGGTTGATGGCGAGGATAAAGGAATCAGACATTCATTTGTCATTACTGAGGATAAATTTGCCACAGGAGATGTACGTCTGATCAACCATAAACAATATTATTATATGGCTGTGGCTTATGCTTACAATAATTATAAAACATATAATCAAAGCGATCCCTCCGCCCTTGATGGTCAGAAACTGCCCTATCTGAGAGGCCGCAAAAATGCCAGCGGAAAGCCCATACAAACTTATACGGCAATTCCGCATATTCCCTTGGCTGATGTTACTTACGCGAATTACGGAAATGGTCCCATTATTACAAGAATTCAGGGACAGGGAAACGGAGGAATGATCATTGAAATGTCGCAGGAAACCATCGCCGAAATTTTATCAAAACCACCGGCAGACTCAGTAAAACGTACATACGGACATCCTGATTATCCGATCTCTTATAACCCGACTTATCTGCAATCACAGGGTCCATTACAGGTTAAAGTAATAGATCCCCTGAATGTCGTCAACGGAGAATATATGGTGTCTTTCGATTCGATGACGATCCCAGTGGGAGTGAAGAATCCCTTCCACAACACACTGATTAAATTTGGTAAATGGACATTGACAGATAAAAAGAGCGGAAAAGTTTACAGGGCTGATACGTCAACCATATATCCTTATGAACAACTTCGTTTCTGGGATCAGCAGGAGCAGCTTTGGGTCGATCTTGGATTGGCACTCACCATTAATCAGGTACCTTATCCAGGTGATACAAAAGATACTACCAAGGGAAATGTGTATAGTGAAAACGGATTATTATGGGCTCCTGCTGCCATTTATGATGACAGTACAAAAATTTGGTTATCCGGCGTCCCTGACTCTGATGTGCCGGCTTCAGTACTGAACTGGATCCGTTCAGGAACCTATAAGCAACTCGATAACGCCCAAAGTACCAAAAATTATGACTGGGATATGGATCAGAATAATCCCTGGGATCCGAATAAAAATTACCAGAAAATTCAAAACGGAACCTGGGCTCCTTATTTTATGACTGCTTATAAAAGGCAAAATTCGATGGGTCCTGCGATCAATGAATATTCAAAACGGAAAACAGCATTACTTGCTGATATTGCCAGCGTGGATATTGTGATTACTCCGGATAAAACCAAATGGACCCGTTGTGTCGTTGTGGAGATGTGTCCCGACACCAACCTCGCGCAAGGGAGAGCCAGACAATACTATCTCCGGAATGCTCCCTCCGTCAATGTGGATGGGGAAGCTGGCGTCAGCAGTGCAGACCCGATGTTTAATTCCAATTATATCAGTTCAACCGGAATGGGATGGTTCCCCGGTTATGCCATTAACCTTGAAACCGGAGAACGTCTGAATATCATGTTCGCGGAAAACTCATGGCTGGTTGCCGATAATGGACGGGATATGATCTGGAATCCGAGTTCGCGTGTTGTGGATGCCGCAGGTAGCCCTGTATTTGGGGGGCAGCATTACGTTTATATCATGAATCATATCAATATGGAGGGTGGAAACAATAAATTCTTCTTCCCTGCATACGATGCTGGTGCTTATCTGAGATCTCACCTGAAAAAAACACATTCAGAAGCTCAGGCTACCATTGACTGGGGCACCTATTGCTACGCAAGCGCAATGTACACAGGAATGCCTCTTTCCATATCAGGAAAAACATGGCTAAGCAATACAGTGACCATCAAAATCAGAGTTACGAAACCGTATCAGCGGTATTATTCTTTAGCCCTCCCTGACAGCCTCATGGATACTGTGAATCGGAATTATCCGGTTTATTACTTCAACACCTCTTCCATTGCGACAAAGAAGAATAATCAAGATAAAGCTTCCAATGATCTTAATCTGATCAATGTTGTGCCGAATCCATACTATGCATATGATGATTATGAGAGAAATCAGCTGGATAACCGCATCAAGATCGTGAACCTGCCTTCAAAATGTACTGTGACGATCTTTGATTTGAGCGGAACGTTGATCCGGCAGTTTATCGTAGATAAATCAGGTATTGCTATGCCAAGATCTTCAACGGCAGGAATAAATACAGATGCAAAAACATCCATCGATTGGGATCTTAAGAATTTTGCTGGAATTCCTATTTCAGGAGGCGTTTACCTGATTCATGTCAAAGCAGACAACCTGGGTGAACGGACACTCAAATGGTTTGGAATCTTACGCCCGGTTGACTTGAATTCACTGTAATGGCCAACATGATAAAAAATGAAAACAACGAAAAATTTCAGGATTATGAAAAATATCTATAGCTGCTTATTGGCAATATTCTTGATGGGATTGGTCATTATTCCCCTGGGCAATGCGACAGCAGGAAATAAAGACCGATCGGGGCAGGCGGGAGCCTCGGAATTGCTCATCAACCCGTGGGCAAGAAGTTCAGGCTGGGGTTCCGTGGGGACTTCATGTACACAGGGACTGGAGGCAATCTTTACCAACGTGGCCGGCACGGGTTTTACCAAGGGAACAGAAATAATTTTTTCCTATACCAACTGGCTACAAGGTTCAGGGGTTAATATCATGTCCTTTGGGCTGAGCCAGAAACTTGGTTCCAGCGGAGGAGTATTGACTGCAGCCGTTATGTCTATGTCATTTGGTGAAATTGATATTACGACCACCAACTCCCCGGAAGGAGGAATTGGAACATTTAAACCCAGTTATCTAAATATCAATCTGGCTTATGCCAAAGCATTCTCAAATAGTATTTATGGAGGCTTAGCCATCAAGATCATTTCTGAATCCATCTCGGATGCCAGTGCTATCGGCATCGCCCTTGATGCAGGGATTCAATATGTGACAGGTGAAAAAGACCAGATCAAGTTTGGAATCGCATTGAAAAACGTTGGAGCACCTATGAAGTTCAGCGGAGATGGTTTGTCTTTCCGTGGAATTATTCCTGGACATGGGAATGATAATGACTTATTTACTGTTGAACAACGCTCTGCTCGTTATGAACTTCCGGCAACATTACGCATTGGCGCTTCCTATGATTTCCTGATCGGAGAAATGAACCGCATCACTCTGGCTGGTAACTTTACTTCCAACTCTTTTACAAAAGATCAATTTAGCCTGGGCCTGGAATATGCGCTCAAATATTATTTCCAGATACGTGCTGGTTATACCTACCAGGGAGGAATGTTCAACAGCAGTGTTGCAGAAAGAGGCACGGTTTTTACAGGTCCAAGTGCCGGTTTTACCGTGTCTGTTCCGTTTAATAAGGAAAAAGAAACAGGCATCGCTATCGATTATTCTTACAGGGCAACCAATCCTTTCTCAGGAACACATAGTATTGGTTTAAAACTTAACTTTTAATCCTTCGGGTAGAAGATTTCATAACCTAATTATTTTATTGGTATAAGGACCCTTTCAAAAAGGGTCTTTTGCCTTATTATAAAAATCATTTTTAACTTTTTTGTAATGTCGGAGCTTAAGTATTATACCCCAGAAGGCTTAAATAAGCTTAAAGACGAATTGAACCTGTTGATCACCGAGGAACGTCCGAATATAAGCAAACAGATCGCTGAAGCAAGAGATAAAGGTGATTTATCGGAAAATGCTGAATATCATGCGGCCAAAGAAGCCCAGGGCTTGCTTGAAATAAAAATTTCAAAGCTGCAGACCATGGTCAGCAATGCCCGGCTAATCGATGAATCAAAACTTGATTTTACTAAGGTGTTGATCTTTTCAACGATCAAATTGAAAAATACGCAAAATGGAAACTTGGTGACTTATACCCTCGTGCCTGAAAATGAAGCCAATGTAAAAACAGGCAAAATCTCGGTGAATTCACCTATTGCAAAAGGGATACTTGGAAAAACAATCGGCGATAAAGTGGAAATTGTCGTACCGGCAGGAAAAGTATTTTTGGAAATCATTGAAATATCAAGATAGATGTCAAGTATTTTTGCGAAAATCGTAAAGGGAGAAATTCCCTGTTATAAAATCGCTGAGGATGAAAACTACCTCGCGTTTCTTGATATTAATCCGTTGCGGGAAGGTCACACTTTAGTCATCCCCAAAAATGAAATTGATTATATCTTCGACATGGATGACGAACTTTTTGCTGGATTGTGGAATTTCGCCAAAAAGGTCGGAAAAGCAATTGAAACGGTTGTTCCTTGTCAGCGGATGGGAATTACCGTCATCGGGCTTGAAGTTCCTCATGCCCATATCCATCTGATCCCACTGAAAAGTATATATGACATGGATTTCAAAAGACCAAAATTATCCTTTTCACCTGAAGAATTTAAGATCATTGCTGAAAAAATATCCGCTGAAATAAAAGGGTAAGTTTTCAGGAAAATGATGAAATGGTAAGAACCATTGTCAATAGGCTCTGATGTTCTGTCCCTCAATATAATTAAGAAAAGCTCTGTTGACTACTTTATTCCCCCCGGGAGTTGGATAATCTCCTGTAAAATACCAATCTCCTTTATGATCCGGACAGGCTGCATGAAGATCCTCAATCGTTTGGAAAATAATCTGAACCTTGGCGCGACAACCATCAGGCGTTAGTAATTCTGTTATTTTTTCCGAAATTCTTTGTGGAGAAAATGGGGTATAGATTTCTCTGACAAAGTTGACAATTTTTTCTTTGTCATATTTTTCCTGAAGCTTGGATTTCTTGTAAACCTCATTGATAATGTGTTCCTGATGCGTTTCTTTCAATAATGCAATGGCTGCTTTAAAAGCAATGAAATCAGTCAATTTCGACATGTCTATTCCGTAACAATCGGGATAACGGATTTGAGGAGCGGAAGAAACGATAATAATTTTCTTAGGTCCGAGACGGTCCAGAATGCGTAAAATGCTTTGTTTTAATGTTGTTCCCCTGACAATAGAATCATCCAGCACCACGAGGGTATCTATTCCCTGACGGATGCTTCCATAAGTGATGTCATAAACATGGGTAGCAAGATCATCCCTTTGGGAGTCCTGGGTGATAAAAGTTCTTAATTTTAAATCTTTAACAGCTACCTTTTCAACCCTGGGTTTAAATTGAAAGATGGCATTTAACTTTTCCGTTGTAAGTTCATTCCTCGTATGGAATATCTTTTCAATCTTAATCCGGTCGCAGAAATTGGCAACTTCTTCGATGAGGCCATAATAAGCATCAATAGCGGTGTTGGGAATATAAGAAAATACGGTGTTTTCAAGGTCATAGTCAATCGCCTGAAGGATGGGTTGGGCTAAAAATTTTCCCAGTCGTTTTCTCTCCTGATAGATTTCAATATCACTTCCTCTTGAAAAATAAATGCGTTCAAAAGAACAGGATCTTTTTTCTCTGGGTTTACAAAAAGGCAGTTCACTGATTTTTCCGTTCTTTTTGATAATGAGGGCATGTCCTGGTTTGATTTCATGAATGAGTTCATGCCCCACCCTGAAAGCAGTTTGAATGACAGGTCGCTCTGATGCTACGACAACAACCTCGTCATTACGGTAAAAGTATGCTGGCCTAATCCCTGAAGGATCGCGCATGGTAAAAGCATCCCCGTGTCCAAAAAGGCCTGCAATCACATAACCCCCATCCCATGTTTTGGCTGAGCGTTTTAAAATCTTCTGAATATTCAGATGGTTGGCAATCTGGAAAGTGATTTCTCTTTTCTGATAGCCTTGCAATTTGAATTTCCGATATAATTCTTCATTTTCTTCATCCAGAAAATGTCCTATTTTTTCAAGAATTGTGATGGTGTCGGATGTTTCCACCGGATATTGACCCAGATCAATCAATTTTTCAAACAGTTCATCCACATTGGTCAGGTTGAAATTCCCTGCCAGAACTAAGTTCTTCGTCATCCAGTTATTCTCTCTTACGAAAGGATGAAGACTCAGGAGGGTATTTTTTCCATAAGTGCCATATCTCAAATGTCCAAGGTAAATCTCTCCCAAAAGATCTACATGGTATTTCAACCAGTCGACATCTTTTAACCGCTGTGGATAACGGTCTTCAATATCTTTAAGCTTCAGGGCGATTTTCGAAAAAATGTCCCGGATTGGAGCATCCGCATTGGAACGCATCCTGTTAATAAAACGATTCCCTGGTTCCAGATCAAATTTGATGACAGCAACTCCCGCACCATCCTGTCCCCGGTTATGCTGTTTTTGCATGAGGAGGTGAAGTTTGTTCAGGCCGTAAAAAGCAGTTCCGTATTTGGCAAGATAGAACTCAAGTGGTTTAAGGAGTCGTATAAAAGCAATGCCACATTCATGATGGATGAAGTCGCTCATGCAGAAAAAGATATCTGATACAGCACAAAGATAGTTCTTTTTCATAAAGCTGAATCTTTGATCCATTAAAGAACAATATCTGATCCGGCCGTTATCCATGAATGATTATTCTTATTTTTGCAGGTCTATTCGCTCAAAATGATTGAAAGGATTGAGGTAGTTAACATCCTGAGCAGAATCAAAGACTTTCAGATCCTGGATGTCAGATCTCCCCTGGAATATCAGAAAGGTCATATTCCCGGATCAATGAATATTCCACTTTTTACCGATTCTGAAAGAGTAACAATTGGTACGATGTACCAAAAACTTGGGAAAGGACCAGCCATCATCCGGGGTTTGGATATCTGTCTGCCCAAAATAAAGGATTACCTCAAACCACTATCGATAATCAGCAGCAAGCGAAAAGTATTGATTTATTGCTGGCGGGGTGGAATGAGAAGTACGCTTATGGCTGAGGTATTCTCTAAAGCCGGGCATCCAATTTTTATTTTAAACGGTGGATATCAGGCATACCGTAAGCAAATCCGCAACGGTTTTTCGAATAAAGCGGTTATGCTGGTCTTGGGAGGCTTTACGGGTAGCGGGAAAACCCAACTGCTGAAACATATTGCTGATCAGGGAGAACAGGTCATTGACCTGGAGAAATCAGCCCATCACAAAGGCTCTGTTTTTGGCGCTCTGGGACAAGCTCCACAACCGACCAACCAGCAATTTGAAAACGATCTCTATCATAAATGGTCGGAATTTGATCTCTCCCGACCAATCTGGATAGAAGATGAAAGCCGGAGGATAGGGAATCTTGACCTACCGGATCCGTTAGTCCGGCAAATGTCGGAAGCTGTCCTGATAGATCTGGAAGTTCCGGTATCCGCCAGGGTAAAGCGATTGGTAAAGGATTATGCAGATTTTGACATGCTGCTTCTCCAAGAAGCCATTGTTAAACTAAAGGAAAGATTAGGAAACAGGAATACAAAACAAGCGCTGATCGAGCTGAAATCGGAAAATTTTGAAACGGTTGCAGAAATCCTTCTGGCTCATTATGATAAGACTTACAGGTTTGCCAGGAAAAAGAGAGTTCAGGATAAAATCATTCCAGTGATACTGTCATCGGAAAACATGGAAAAAGAGGCAAAGAAATTGATTCTCCTGGCCAGAAAAATATTATTTTTATGAAATCCATTTACCTCGACTATAATGCCACAACGCCAATGGCAAAGGAAGTCATCACAGCGATGCTTCCCTTTTTCAACGATGTTTTTGGAAACCCTTCCAGTACGCATGCTTATGGACTGGAAGCTAAAAAAGCAATAGAAAATGCCAGGAGAAAAATAGCTCTTCTTCTGCATGCTCATCCGGATGAAATTATTTTTACCAGCGGGGGAACAGAAGCAAATAACCTTGCCATTAAAGGGGTAGCCTTCTCACTGAAAGGGAGAGGAAACCATATCATTACTTCATCCATTGAACATCCTGCTGTGATTGAAGTCTGCAGGTTCCTTGAAACACAGGGCTTTCAGATCACCTATTTGCCGGTTGATGTGATGGGTAAAGTGAACCCTTCAGAGGTGGAAAAAAGTATCCGGCCGGAAACCATTCTGATCTCCATAATGCATGCCAACAATGAAGTGGGTACGATTCAACCCATAACTGAAATTGCTGAAATTGCTCATCAGCGGAATATTCTTATGCATACTGATGCCGCCCAAACCATTGGAAAAATTCCGGTAAAGGTAAGTGAACTAAAGGTGGATTTGCTTTCCGTGGCCGGTCATAAATTCTATGCACCCAAAGGGATCGGTGCCCTGTACATCCGCAGGGGTGTTCGTCTGGAAAAACAAACTCATGGGGCTGATCATGAATCCAACCTCAGGGCGGGCACGGAAAATGTAATGCAAATTGTGGGTTTGGGGGTGGCTGCAGACATTTGCGATGAATATGATACGCTGGATTTGAAAATATTGCGCGATCAGCTTTATCATGGAATTCTTGCAGAAATTCCCAATGTCAGATTAAACGGAGATCCTGACGACCGGCTTCCGAATACGCTGAGTATTGGATTTCCCGGTGTTGAGGCCGGCATTTTTCTCAATGAAATGAAAAATATTGCTGCTTCAGCCGGAGCTGCATGCCATTCGGAAGATGAAAAAGTGTCGGGTGTGCTCTCTGCCATGCAGGTTAGCCCTGAATATGCCCTGGGAACGCTCCGTTTTTCGCTGGGAAGAATGACGACAGATGAAGAAATTAAACAGGCCATTTCAGCGATCGTTGAATCCTATCATAGGCTAAAGGGAAATGACCGGAATGGAAAGGTCGGACAGCCAGGTTCTGTGAGATTGACAGAGTATTCCCATTCCTTGGGCTGTGCATGTAAAACATCTCCCCAACGCTTAAAAAATATCCTTAGCGATCTTTCTTCTTATCCTGATGCTGATGTCCTTGTTGATCATCTTACCAGTGATGATGCAGCAGTTTACCGGATCAATGATGAGAGCGCTTTGGTGGAAACAGTGGATGTTATTCCTCCGGTTGTAGATGATCCCTACACTTATGGAGCAATTGCAGCAGCCAATGCGCTCAGTGATATTTATGCCATGGGGGCAGAACCGATTTTTGCCCTGAGTATTTTGGCATTTCCGGAAAAAAGGCTCCCAACAGAGATTCTCCGGAGAATTTTGAAAGGAGGGGAGGATAAAGCCGCTGAGGCAGGGATCAGAATCATTGGAGGGCATAGCCTTGAAGATCCCGGACTGAAATTTGGCATGGTGATTACCGGGAAAGTTCACCCTGAAAAGATCTTAAGAAATTCCACAGCCAAGCCCGGTGATGCCCTGATTCTGACCAAACCCCTTGGGACAGGAATCCTTACGACAGCAATGAAACGGGGACTGGCCGATCCGGAACATATTCACGCTGCCATTGCCTCTATGATTGAACTCAATCAGGTTGCTGCCAGGGTGATGAGAAGTTATCCGGTGAATGCCTGCACGGATGTGACAGGGTTCGGATTGTTGGGACACCTGAAGGAAATCCTTGAAGGCGCTGGATTGGGTGCTGTAATTGATGCATTAAAAGTTCCCGTTTTGAATGGTAGTTGGGAAAATGCTGCAGCCGGGACAATACCCGGAGGAACATGGAATAATCTGGAATTTACAAAAACGATAACACACTGGGAAAGCAGTGTCCCGGAAATTCTCCGGCTTATCCTCGCGGATGCCCAGACTTCAGGAGGATTACTGATTACCTTACCGGTTGACCAGGCTGATGCAATGCTCGATGAACTGCAAGGCCGCGGTTGTATTCATGCGCGGCAAATTGGCCTTATCATTGAAGGGAAAACTGAAATTTCAGTCCGGTAAATGTGGAACCGCTGGCTTCTTTCTTTTCATCGGATTGAAGAAACTTTTTACCTCGGTTTTGTTTCGCCGTATTTATTTTTTCTATCTTTGTACCTCGATATTTCATTCAGGCAATGATTATGGATAGTTCTTTGGTGGACATTCTGGAAAGGGTTCGGGAACTTTTTTTCAAATACGGGGTTAGGAGTATATCAATGGATGATATATGCCGGGATATTGGCATTTCAAAAAAGAAACTATATCGGTTTGTTCATAGTAAAAATGAACTGGTTGAGAAATTGTTGGAACTGGAAAGAGAAAATTTTGAAATTATTTTTGAAAAAAACAATTTTGACGGGGTCAACGCTATTGATGTCTTATTGATCGTCAGTCATGACGTGGGAGACCGTTTCAAAGATGTAAGCCCTTCCATGACTTTCGATCTGAAAAAATATTACCCGGATATCTATCATCATCATATTGAAAGCAGAATAGAGTTCGTTTATCAGAATATCAAGCTGAATATCCAGAAAGGAATCAGACAGGGGATGTATCGTGATGATTTAAGTGTTGAACTGGTCGCACGTTTGTACATTCGTCGCTTAATAGATCTGCATAACCCTGAATTTTTCCCCGCGGATAAGTTTTCATTTCAAACCCTTTTCGATGTCATGTTCGATAATTTCATCCGTGGAATTGCCAATGAAGAAGGGACAAAGTATTATGAAAAGCAGAAACGGAAAGTGAATTTAAAAAAATTTTATCAATGATCAGATATCGCATTCTCCTTGTTTTGTTTTTCTGTTTTCTGTTTTTTCATACAGGCCTGGCGCAGCAGGAGAGTGACGCAGTTCCGGGGATGACTTTTTCGATGCAACAGGCTCAGGATTATGCGTATGAGCATAATTATGATCTGAAAAATTCTGCTTTTGATGTCGAGATCGCGCGAAAAATGGTAAAGCAAAATACGGCCATTGGCTTGCCTCAGATAAATGGCAATATTGAATACAATGATTTTATTGATCGTCCGACCTCCTTGCTGCCTGGTGAATTCTTCGGAAAACCGGGAACCGAGATCCCTGTTCAATTTGGTACAAAATATAATGCGACATTCAAGGCTACGCTTACCCAGTTGGTTTATAGCGGGCAATACCTTGTTGGTTTGCAGACGGCTAAAGCATACCTGGAAACGGTCAGGGAGAAAAATCTGAAGGATAAAGTTGATGTCAGGGATCTTGTGGCTGACGCTTATATCAGGGTTCTGGTCATTGAGCAAAGCCTGGCCATTCTGGATTCGACTTATATCGTTGTCAGCAGACTAGTGGATGAAGCTAAAAAGAGTTATCAGCAGGGCTTGATTGAAGATATCGATGTGGATCAGGCCGACCTGAACCGTTCTAATCTTGAGGCCCAGTTGGCTGATCTCCAAAGCAACCGTAATGTTGCTTATGCAATGTTGAAATTTCTAATTGGATTGAAAGACAACCAACCGATTACTTTATCCGATAAACTGGATTATTTTCTTGCCCAGGTTGACCGGGATGCGTTGATCAATCAACCGTTTGATTATGAAAGGAACATTGATTACCTGTTGCTGAAAAAATCGGATTACCTGATTCTGATGCAGTATAAACTGGCCAAAACCGCTTATCATCCCACCCTGGCTGGATTCATTGGTATTTCGGAAAATGCTCAACGCAATTCCTGGAATTTCTTTAAATCAAATGAACCCTGGTATCGCACGACAAACTGGGGTTTATCCCTTAGCATTCCGATCTGGAGTAGCGGAAGCCGGAAATATTCAGTGGATCAGGCCAGACTGAATGTGGAGAAAACAAAGGTAAGCGATGAAAAACTCAGGGTTGGACTTGAATTACAGGTTGAGACGGCAAAAAAAGATTTCAGCAATGCCTATTTTGTATACAAAAACAAGATGAAAGGGTTTGAAACAGCACTGAAAATATATCAGAAAACCATGACAAAGTACAATCTGGGGGTTTCTTCCAGCACTGATTTAAATCAGCGATACACCCAGTTTCTTCAAGCCAATAGTGATTATATGCAGTCCATGTACACGGTACTGAGCAGCAAAATCAAACTGAATAAACTCCTCGAAAAATTCTGATTATCTTTTCGCGGATCTCCTGTTGGATTTTCTCCGTTTCAGCCAGATAGTCATACGCACATCGATCAATAATAAGGCCGGAACAAAGACCAAGGTGAGGAAGGTGGCAAAACTCAATCCGAAAATGATGGTCCAGGATAGCGGACCCCAGAATAAAACATTATCTCCCCCGAAATATAAATGAGGATTGAGTTCCGTAAAGAGGGTGATGAAGTTGATATTCATGCCCAAGGCCAGAGGTACAAGACCCAACATGGTCGCAGTAGCCGTAAGCACTACCGGGGTAACCCTGGTTTTTCCTGCCTGAATAATGGCTTCTTTTGTTCTTAATCCCCTAGATTTCAATTCATCAGCGAACTCAACAATCAGTATCCCGTTTCTGACCACGATACCTCCCAATGCCACGATCCCGAGGCCGGTCATGATCACACTGATCGGCATATGAAAGATAGCGATTCCCAGAAGGACGCCGATGATACTGAAAATGACCTCGCTGAGTATGATCAGTGATTTGCTGAGGGATCCAAATTGGGTGATAAGGATGAAAAAGATCAGACCAATGGCAATCATCATTGCTTTTGTCAGGAAAAGCATGGTTTCAGCCTGATCCTCTCTTTCGCCCGTAAGGGTAATTTCCACACCCTTTGGTTTTTCAAAAGAAGGAAGTATTTTGTTGATCGTGGCGACAATTTCATTCGCAGTATAGCCAGAAAGGACTTCTGAGGAGATAGTAATCACCCGCTTTAGATTTTTCCTGTGGATCCCCCCGTAAGTATCTTTGTACTGTATGCTAGCTACTGAAGAAATCGGAATCTGGCGTAACTGTCCGGAATTCATATCGCGGTAAGTGATCTTCGCATTGATGACCTGGTTGATGCTTTTTCTTTCCTTCTCGGAATACCTGAGCTGGATAGGATATTCGTCCTCATCTTCCTTATATTTAGAAACCTCTTTTCCATAAATCCCAGTTCGTAATTCCATCCCGATCTGACCAAGAGATAAACCCTCACGGTTGGCACGAACCCTGTCAATGTTGATGATGATCTCAGGCTTATTGTTGTCGAAATCACTTTTTAGTTTTTCAATCCCGGGAATGTGAATGGAATCCAGAAAACTCTTAAATGCATTGGCAGTGGGAATTAACTCATCCAGATTTTCACCGCTGATCTCAATGTTAATTGGCTTTCCTGTCGGCGGACCCATTTTATTTTTTTCCACGCTGATCGTGACACCGGGTATGTTGTTCAGATTATCACGAACTTCATCCATGTATTTTTGAGTGGAAACATTATTCCGGAATTTGCTTTCAATAAAATTTACCGTGATTTTTCCCTTGTTGGACGAAACCGAACGATCGAACATCCCTTCACCGGCACCAAAACCGACGTTGGAAATAACGGATTCAACGATGGGATTGTTATTGCCCAGAACGGCATAAACCCTTTGTTCAACCAGTTTGGTTACAGAGTCTGTAATGCTTTGATCAGTTCCTTCAGGTAATTTAATATATACAATCACGCTCGATGGCATGTTGTTCGGGAAGAAAAGAACCTTGGGCTTTGTCAATCCGGTGATAAAAATGGCGACAAAAAATAATACGATTACAGCATAAAACAAATACCAGGGATTTCTTCCTCTCATAAAGAATAAAAGGGTTCTCTCATACATCTTCATCATCCATGGCCATGTTCTGGTCTGGAATTTTGCAATGGCATCTTTAAGGATCAGCCGATAGAAGGCATTAAGAATCAAGGCCAGAATCAAAATATTCCCGATGGCAAATCCTCCGGCGATATAACTGATGATGGCCATAACCAGCAAAACCGCACTATGGATCAGGAGTTTTTTCTTATTGGCTTTATGTTCAACCTCATCGTATTCATGTTTCATAAAAGTCACGGCAAAGACTGGATTGATAATATAAGCCACAAAGAGTGAAGCGAATAAAGTCAGAATCAAAGTAACCGGAAGATAATGCATGAATTTTCCGACGATTCCGGGCCAGAAAGCCAATGGAAAGAAGGGCGCCAGGGTGGTAAGGGTCCCTGAGAGAATAGGCAGAAATACTTCTCCGGCTGCATGTTTGGCCGCCTTGACAATATCAGGCTCATCCCGGTGTAGCCGGTGTGTATTTTCTATCACGACTATGGCATCATCTACGATGATACCCAGTGCAAAGATGAACCCAAACATCACGATCATGTTCATGGTAAACCCAAGACTGGGCATGAAAAGGTAGGCAACAAACATGGAAAGTGGTACTGATAAGGCAACAAAGAAAGCGTTATTGAATCCCATGAAGAACATCAGTACGATCACCACCATGATGAATCCGATAATGATGGTATTATTCAGTTCTTCAAGGGTGCTTTTGGTGAAACGGGACTGGTCGCCGGTGATCGTTACTTTCAGATCAGGCGGGTAATTGTCCTTTTTCAGATCCCTGATGATATCCTTGATCTCATCCGAAGCCTTGATCAGATTTTCTCCGCTTTTTTTTATGACGTTAAGGGTGATCACGTTTTTTCCGTCAAAACGGGCAAAACTCTCCTGGTCTTTAAATGCGTCTTTTACTTCCGCGATGTCCTGAATATACACGATGGCTCCGCTGGCTGATTTCAGCATGATGGTTTTGATCTGATCAGGGTTTGAAAACTGACCAGCCAGGCGAATGGTGTATTTTGTTCCGAAAGAAGTGATGGTGCCGGCAGAAATAGTCACATTTTCAGCCGAAATGGCTGATTCAATATCACGGAAGGACACGCTGGCGGCCTGCATTTTATACATATCAACATCCACCTGGATTTCACGTTCAAGGGCTCCGACAATGTCAACACGGGTAATTTCCTTCAGGGTTTCGATTTTATCCTGGGCATCTTCTGCATAATTTTTCAAACGCTGAAGATCGTAATCCCCGGCAAGGTTAATATTCATAATCGGAATTTCCGAAAGATCAATTTCTTTAATATCCGGATCCTTGGGAAGGTTATTGGGAAGATCTGTCTTGGACTTGTCAACAGCATCCCTGACCCTTTGCTTGGCTTCGGAAATTTCAATCCCGGGGTTGAATTCTACCACTATGGTGGAAAAATCCTGTATCGAATTGCTGGTGATTTTCTTGACATCGGCCAGTGATTTGCATTGTTTCTCAATGGGTCGGGTTACGAGATTTTCCATATCCTCGGGAGAGGTGCCGGGATAAACGGTATTCACCAGGATGGTAGGAATGACAATTTCCGGCAATTGTTCTTTGGGAATACTGAAATATGAAAGCAATCCCAGGGTGGTAATGATGATGGTCAGCACATAGATGCTCACCTTGTTGTCGATGGCCCAACTGGTTGCAAAGAATTCTTTGACCTTATTCTTCTTGTTTTTCATGCTAATTTCATTAAAACTCGATGGGCTGTCCATCATAAAGATCTTTATAACCAGCAGTAATGATTTTATCTCCTTCGTTGAGTCCGCTCACAATCTCTGTCAGCCCATTGAATGAAATAAACGAGATCACGGTTTTTTTACGAGCCAGTTTTTTCCCGTTCTCTTCTGAAGCGACAAAAACGTATTGCCCATCATTTCTTGAATTCTGTATAAAATTCTGAGGAATAGCTACCGTAGAAGGATTGTCATAATCCTTAATACGCAAAACGGCGATCATATTGGCACGAAAAGTAATATTGTTAACCGGAAGTTCAACTTCTACCAAAAAAGTACGATTGGTCGGATTGATGTATTTGCTCGCAAAAGTAACCTTCTGATCCAGCTCCTGATTAAAATCCGGTAAATAAACTTTAACCGGCGCCCCTGTCTTTATTTTGGCGGAATAGGCCTCACCGACATCGGCAAGTGCTTTTGCCTTGGAAAAATTCACGATCCTGAACGCGGGAATGGGGGATGCAGAGGAAGCCATCTGCCCGACTTTAATCGGGATATCTTCCACATTTCCATCAATGGGGGAGGTGATAACCGACATCTTGATCTGATCCTGTAAAGTGTTGATGCCGTTTTGAGCAGATTCCATGTCGTTCTTGGCTTTGAGATATTGAACCTCAGAACCTATTTTCTGATCCCAGAGGGTCTTCTGCCGTTCATAAATATCCGTAAGAAATGCCAGTTTGTTTTGAAGATCCTTGAGTTGCTGTTTCAGCACATCGGCATCCAATTCAGCCAACACCTGTCCTTTGGTTACGTAATCGCCTTCTTTGACAAGAATTTTTGTGACGACACCACCCTGGTTTCTTGGACTGACACCGATGTTTTCATTGCCATCAATTCTCCCCTGAACTTCAATGTAATGCTGAAATGATTGCTTTTTAATCGGCTCAACGATAACCCTGGTGGCAGATACCGAACCCATCGGATGAAGCTCCTTTTCCAGCTTCAGAATTTCCTGGGTTATATTATTCCTTTCCTTTTTCAGTTGTTCCAGCCTGAGCTTTTTATCCCCTTCCTTACTTCCGCAGGAAAGAAGAAAAAAAACAAGCCCAACAAAAAAAAATAAATTTTTCATAGGAGAAATGTTTTGGAACGCAAAGATAGAAATTTCCAGGGCAGGTAAAAAACTTTTTAGGCGAAAATCGTTTCCATGTGTTCGTTTATTGCTTTTTTTGTATCTTTATTTTTTTCTTTATGAAAAGTATATCATGGTAAAAATGAAAAGACATCGGGTAGTGATATGCTTGTCAGTAAGTTTAATGACAGCTTTTTCTGCTTTTTCCCAGACAAATTGGTATAAAATTCCACAATATGCATCGCCGCTTGCGGTAGTTTCTGAAAACGTAGGATTCAGCTGTTTAGATGAAAGTATAGGATCCCACGGAAATAAATATACCCTTTATAAATCTATCGATGGAATGAGCAGTTTTGCAGCCATTAAATCTAATTATGGAGACCTCGGCGGGGTCTATTTGGCCGGACTTTTCTTTTGTAATGATACGCTTGGATTTATAGCAGAATCTGATAAAGGATTTCCTTCATTTTTTAAAACAATGGACGGTGGGGGGCACTGGCAAAAATTATCAGGAGACGGAAACGTTTCAAATTTTAGAATGTTTTTTTTAAACGAAAATTTGGGATATTATTGTTTTTATCCGGAAGGGTCCAATTACAGTTATCTCAGGAAATATGAGAATGGAATTATCCGTCCTGTTTTAGAAACGCATCAATATGTATTTAAGCAACCGGTGATTTTCTTCAAGTCAGATGTTCTGGGTTTTATACTTTGTGATGATTCACTAGGTGGACATGTCATTCTCCGTACTCGGGATTCAGGATTATCGTGGATGGAAGTTCTTATGGATTCCCTGAATAAATTCCGTGATTTTTGTTTTGTCAATGATACAATGGCCATAGCTATTGGGGATAATGCGACCATATACATTACTTGTGATCAAGGATCTGCCTGGAAGAAAATCCAGATTCCCTGGACACAACATCTCAATTCGGTTTTTTTTTATAAGGATAGTCTTGGATATATTGCCGGTAACAATGGCCTATTAATCTCCATGAAAATATCATCACTGGGTATTGATTGTCATGCTGTAGAATTTCCATCAGAAAAGAACCTTAAATATGTCAGGGTTTTTGGCGAAAATAAATGCTTTATAATAGGAACAGATGGTTCCTTGTATCGTAATTTTTCACCTCAAGGCACAGTCAACATTACTTCTGACTATTTCAATATTTTCCCTAATCCCGTTGACGATATATTATTTATTGAACCCCGGAATCAGACCGTGGAATTTGAAATCAAGCTGATTTCTTGTCTTGGTGAAGTGATACTATCGGGTAATGGTATCAGAAAGATTGATTTTTCGAATTATTCGTCCGGAGTCTATTTTATTCTTTTTCTGGAAAGAGGATCTTTTGCAGTGAAAAAGATACTAAAACCATAAACATCAGAAAAATGGAGTCAAAAACCATGGCCATTCTTGAGCAGGTCAGAAAACTATACCAGAGATATGGCATTAAAAGTGTCACAATGGATGATGTAGCTCAAAGTTTGAATATTTCGAAAAAAACCTTGTATGCTCATTTTAAAGACAAAGAAGACCTCATCCGACAAGTCATGAGGCATGAAGACGAAAAACGTTGTGATTTTTTCAGTGAAATTGAAAAGAAAAATCTGAATGCGATTGATGAATTATTCGAAGTGCATAAAATGATCAATGGAATATTCAGGGAATATAATCCTGCTATGGAATATGACATCAGGAAATACTACCCCGGTTTGTCTTTTCAAATCAAAGAAATCAGAAGAAAAAGGATGGTTGATGCGGTACAGAAAAACCTGAATAAAGGGAAAAAGGAAGGATTATACAGAAATGAAATGAATTCCGGAATCCTTGTTAAATTTCATGTTTTTTCTATCGAAAACCTGATTGATAACGATTTCTTTTCTCAAGACGAGCTTACTTCTTTCAAGGTCTTCCACGAAATATATATATATCATCTTCAGGGAATATTAAGTCATAAAGGAAGGATTTATTTCGAAAATAATTTTGGGAAGTTTAAACTTGCTTCGGATTAGCGGGGAATTTTAAAAAAAAGTATATTTACATTCTCAATATGTTCAGGAAGATATGATATCTGATCAGGACCTGATCCGGGGATGTCTTCAACATGATGTTCATGCCCAGGAGGTTTTTTACCGGCGTTTTGCAGGTAAGATGTTCGGGGTTTGCCTGAGGTTTGCTTCTGATTATATGGAAGCTGAAGACATTCTGCAGGAGGGGTTTATCAGGGCATTCAATAATCTATACCAATTCCGTTTTGAGGGATCTCTTGAAGGCTGGCTGAGGAGGATCATCGTGAATACGGCGATTAATTTTGTTAAAAAGCAGATCAGGCATCAAAGAATGGAAGTCAATATCGAACTCGCCTCCGATTGTGCAACGATAACCGAGGATGTCTTGTCTAAATTATCAGTAGAAGAATTATTAATGATGATACAACGTTTGCCGGTAGGCTATCGTACCGTTTTTAACCTGTATGTTATAGAAGGATATAATCACAAAGAGATAGGATTGAAGCTCGGGATATCAGAGAATACATCTAAATCACAATTATTCCGGGCAAAACAGTCGATTCAGAAAGAACTCTTAAAATCAGGCTAAGGGAAATCCAGATGGAAGAAAATAACGATATCGCAACAAAATTCCGGGAAATGTTTTCCGATTTTGACCCTTCACCCCCAGAAAGGGGATGGGTTCGTTTGAAGAATCATTTGCATGCGGAACCTCGGAATGAAGGGTTCTGGTCATGGATAACTCAGCTTCCGGTGACTTCACCCCGGATTTTCAGGCTTTCTGCCGGATTCGTCATACTTATCACAGGATTGCTCCTTGGCTTGGTGTGGTTTTCTTCGGGTGAGCATTTTGCCTTACGTGGACATGCCTATTCGGGAGAACTGAGATTATGCAGGGGAACAGCTTACCTGTTTAAGGTTGAAGATAAAGCAAAGCCCTTTGATTCACTGAAGAACATCAGGTCATCTGATATCGATGAACAAGGATATTATGAATTTTCACGGATTGAACCCGGGAAATACCTCGTCAGGGTTGCTCCCATGAGGAATACCGAGGGCCATAAAAAATTTCACCCCTCCTGGTACGACCAGCAGATTGCTCCGGATTCAGCTCAGGTAATCCACGTCGAAAGCTCGGATATGACCGTTGATGTTCATCTTTTGCCCCGCCATTAGGACAATTTGGTAAAATTAGTCGTTATCAGAGGCATACCATTCAGCATAAGAAGTTGAGGTTTCACGTAACTTCATATGGTGGAGCTTTACCCCCATAGGTAATATTTTAGTGATACGGTTGGCAAAATCGATCAACAGGTTTTCACTGGTTGGCTGATAGGGCAATGAAATGATGTTGCAGAAAGGCTCCCTGGTGTCTTTTAACGATTCAATCGAATCATCCGAGCAGATCATCAGGGCATGGTCCAGTGGATCGACAATGTGTTGTTTGATCAGTTTTTTCAGGTCGCTGAAGTCCATCACCATACCAAGTTTGGAAGAACCCGCTTCGTTTAACGGATTTCCCGTAACGGTAACAGATAAAGCATAGGAATGACCGTGAATATTTTTACACGGGCCGTCATAACCCTTCAGGGCATGGGCTGCTTCAAACCGGAATTCCTTTGTGACCCGGATGATTGGTTGAACATTCATGACGTAAAGTTATAGATTTGATAATGAAAGTGAAATGAAAATTAATGAATTAGGATATGTTCGATAAGGATTTTCAACCCGATTACAATGAGCACCAATCCACCAAATCTTTCAGCCCAGCGGACAGGAAGAAAGGTTGTTTTACCTCCGATTTTTGACCCTAAAAATGAGACAAGGAAAGTTGTCAGAGTGATCACGATCACGGCGAATAGAATGTTTACCCGGATAAATCCAAAGGATATGCCCATGATCAGGGCATCAATGCTTGTTGCGACAGAAAGGCTGAGTAAAACAGTGATTTTCCGGATATCCACAATTTTTTTTTCGTCAGGGTTTTTAAAAGACTGGAAAATCATTTTCAATCCGATAAAGGATAAGATCCCGAATGCAAACCAATGATCTATACTTGAAATAAATACCAGTAGGCTTTTCCCGATAAACCATCCCATCAATGGCATCAGTCCTTGAAAAACCCCGAAGAACAAGGCGATCCTGAAAGTTTCTTTCCAGTGGAGTTTTTGGGAAGTGCCGAAACTTAATGAAACGGCAAAACAATCCATGGAGAGTCCAAGGGCAATTAAAAAAATCTCCAGTAGACTCATTTACATCAGGCTAAATCCAGTTCAATAGTAAAATGACGCATAATGGGAGCTTCATTTACGATTTTAAGGCCATGTTTGATGTCATCTCTTCGACCAGATATGTTTTTCAGAGCGACGGCCACCACATCCATATGGTTGTTTGTGTAAACTCTTCTGGGAATAGCCAGACGCAATAATTCCAGGGCAGGATATCGATTTTCGCGGGTCAGCGGGTCACGGTCAGCGAGTAGTGCGCCGATTTCAACGCCCCTCACACCGGCTTCGCGGTAAAGTTCAACGGCAAGGATCTGGGCCGGAAATTCTTCCTTCGGAACATGCGGGATGAACCGTTTGGCATCCACAAAAACGGCATGTCCGCCAATGGGTTGTTGAATGGGTATGTTGAAATCCATCAGCCGCTTGCCAAGATATTCCACTTGCCTGATCCTGGATTCCAGGTAGGAGAACTCTGTCCCTTCATATAAGCCTTGGGATAAAGCATTCATATCCCGTCCTGACATTCCGCCATAGGTTATGTAACCTTCAAACAGGATGTTGTACACACTGGCTTTACGGTGAAGTTCCGGATCATGCATGGCAATGAAACCACCCATGTTGACGATGGCATCTTTCTTTGCACTCATGGTCATCATGTCGGCATTTAAAAACATCTCCCTGACGATTTCCCGGATAGATTTATCAGTAAAACCCTTTTCGCGAATTTTAATGAAATAAGCATTTTCAGCAAAACGTGCAGCATCAAATAAAATGGGTTTATTATATCGCCTTGCCATTTCGCGGACCATTTTCAGATTTTCCATTGAAACAGGCTGTCCCCCGGAAGAATTACAGGTCACCGTCATGATGATAAAGGGAATGTGCGCTGTATTTTCCTTCAGCACTTTTTCAAGTTTTTCAGGATCTACGTTCCCTTTGAAAGGATGATCCAGGGTAGTATCAAAAGCCTCATCGATGGTGCAATCCACGGTAATGGCTTTACGGAATTCGATATGGCCTTTAGTGGTATCGAAATGGGAATTACCAGGAATTATATCTCCTTCTTTGACCAGTACTGAAAATAACACATTTTCAGCAGCTCTTCCCTGATGTGTGGGAAGAAAATATCCAAATCCGAAAATATTCGCAATGGCTTCCTTCATTTTAAAATAGGAAGAAGCTCCGGCATAACTTTCATCTCCCAGCATCAGTTCCGACCATTGATGATCGCTCATAGCTCCGGTTCCGGAATCCGTTAAAAGGTCAATAAAAACCTGTTCACTTTTCAATCTGAAGAGGTTATATTTGGCTTCCTTTATCCACTGTTCGCGTTCCTGGCGGCTGCTTTTACGGATAGATTCCACCATCTTGATTTTGAATGACTCAGCAAAGGGTAATTCCATGTCTTGAGGATTGGTTGTTATCAACAAAGGTAGAAAATTTTTTTAACCAAAAATTTTTCATAACACCTTGTCAAATTGGTAAAATTCCTGTAGGTTTGCCATTTGCGAATCCATTGTTATTATAATATCAATTAAATTTTAGGAGGATAAATACCATGACTGCAGCAACAGTAGGAAGTGAAAATGCTTCCCTGACGAAGTTAACAGACCTTTATGAACGGGCAAAAAAATCACGGAAAAAAAAGTTAGCCGTAGCGGTGGCCCATGATGAACATTGCCTTGAGGCCATTTGTGCCGTGGATAAAATGGGTTTGGTTGAGGCCATCCTGGTCGGGAATGAAAAAAAGATCAAAGAAATTGCTGCCAGGCTTCAGCTCGATGTCCATGGGATGACCATTATCCATGAGGAAACGGATGCCAATTCGGTAAAAATTGCCGTTAAGATGGTGAGGGAAAAGGAGGCGGATGTGCTGATGAAAGGGAATGTGCCAACGGCAGTCTTTCTGAGGGGAGTATTGGACAAGGAAGTCGGGTTGCGTAAGGGTGATGTTCTTTCACATTTCGCTTTGTTTGAAGTGCCAACTTATCATAAGTTGTTGGGTTTAAGTGATGCCGCGATGATACCAAATCCGGATTTCAAAACTAAAATAGCCATCATCAACAATGCTGTGGAATTTATGAATAAGCTTGGGTATACCAGACCTAAGGTTGCTGTTCTCGCTGCAGTTGAAATGGTTAATGAAGCCATGCCAGCTACCCTGGATGCAGCGCTTTTATCAAAAATGAACCAAAGAGGGCAAATTAAAAATTGCATTATCGATGGTCCCCTGGCCTATGATAACGCTGTCAGCGCAGCCAGTGCAAAACATAAAGGAATTGTCAGCGAGGTGGCAGGAGATGCCGATTTGCTGATTGTTCCCGATATTGAAGCCGGTAATATTTTATATAAAGCTTTTGGGTTTTCGGCCAATGCCAAACTCGCAGCCTGTGTTCTCGGAGCGGCTGCCCCAATTGTGCTCACTTCCCGTTCCGATACTGAGGAGTCCAAACAGGCTTCCATCATTATGGCAGCCGCGATCAATTAATTTAGGCATCATGGCCAATAGACTTTTTCAGACAAAATCCCTGCAAGCGCTTCTTGATGAAGCCGCAGATCCGAAAAACGGCTTCAAAAAAACGCTGACAGCGACCAATCTCACCACCCTGGGAATCGGGGCAATCATCGGCGCCGGGATTTTTGTCCTTACCGGACAGGCAGCAGCCCAATATGCCGGGCCTGCCATCGTGATCTCTTTCCTTATCTCAGGAATTGCCTGCGCATTTGCCGGTTTATGTTATGCCGAATTTGCTTCGATGATCCCCATTGCCGGCAGTGCTTATACCTATGCTTATACTACTTTAGGGGAATTTTTAGCATGGATTATTGGCTGGGACCTGATCCTGGAATATCTTTTTGCAGCCTCGACCGTCAGCGTGGGTTGGTCGGGTTATGTTGTCAGTTTTCTGAAGGATTTCGGGATCAACCTTCCAACCGCCTTATGCTATGCAACCGGGACTGACCTGATCCAGCTCCCGGATATCGGCTGGGTACAGAAAACACCTGACCTGATCCGGCATTTGATCAGTAAAGGATTGAGCCCGGTGGATTTCCCCCAATCCGACGCCATCTTAAATGTTCCTGCAATGTTCGTGATTGGGATGATAACCCTTTTACTGATCATCGGAATCAGGGAATCAGCCGGATTTAATAATGTGATGGTGATTACTAAGGTGGGGGTGATCATTTTATTTATCGTGATCGGATTTTTCTTTGTCAAAAGCATTAATTGGCATCCCTTTATCCCCAAAAACACGGGTGAATGGGGGCATTTTGGATGGTCAGGAATTTTCCGAGCGGCAGGGGTCATTTTTTTCGCCTATATCGGATTCGATGCGGTTTCAACCGCAGCACAGGAGGCGAAAAATCCCCAGAAGCATATGCCCATTGGGATACTCGGTTCTTTGACTGTATCGACCATTTTATACATTCTGGTGGCCATTGTCCTTACGGGCATCATTGCTTATCCCGAACTACTGGTTCCTGACCCTGTTGCGGTTGGGGTCAACGCTATGGGACAGGGTCTTTTCTGGCTTCGTCCTATCGTGAAGATCGCTGCTATTGCCGGTTTAAGCTCAGTAATCCTGGTGATGCTGATGGGGCAGCCGAGGATTTTTTATTCCATGTCGAAAGACGGATTGCTGCCGGAGGTGTTTAGCAAAATACATCCTCAGTTTAAAACTCCTTATATCAGTACAATTTTAACTGGTTTTGTGGCCATGATTCTGGCCGGAATACTCCCGATCAGTATATTGGGAGAACTGGTTTCCATTGGAACTTTACTTGCCTTTACCATTGTTTGCATCAGCATCATTTTTCTCCGTGTGAAAAAGCCGGATATCCCCAGGCCATTCAGGACCCCTCTGGTCCCTTTAATCCCCATCCTTGGAGCGGGATTCTGTCTGGTGCAGATGGTCTCTCTGCCACTGGATACCTGGCTCCGCCTTATCATCTGGATGGCACTTGGACTAGTGATATATTTTGCTTATGGGATAAAAAAAAGTAAACTGAGGAAGTTGAATAATCGTCACTAAAAAAACAGGTATGAAAAATGTCCGTATCATTGCTATAAACCCTGGCTCGACCTCTACAAAAATTGCGGTTTTTCAGAATACGGAACCGATATTTTTAAAAAATATCAAGCACAGTGCCGAGGAACTTTCGCCTTTTCCAAGAATAACCGACCAGTTTGAGTTTCGTAAAGACATTATCATCAGACAGATTAAAGAAGCAGAAATCGACCTTGATTCTATCCATGCAGTGGTCGGACGCGGAGGATTATTAAAACCCATTCCATCCGGCGTCTATGAAGTCAACGAGGCCATGATCCACGATATGGTGAACAGTCCGCTTGGAGAACATGCCAGTAATCTCGGCGGTTTGATCGCTAAAGACATGATCCAATCCATGCCCAGGGCCAGGGCGTTTATTGCTGATCCGGTAGTGGTGGATGAATTGGATGATATTGCACGCATTGCTGGCCATCCTTTGTTCGAAAGGATTTCTATTTTTCATGCACTGAATCAAAAAGCAGTAGCGCGTGAATTTGCCAAATCGACCAACAAGAATTATGAGGACCTTAATCTGATCGTTGTCCATCTCGGCGGCGGAATTTCTGTAGGGGCCCATCATAAAGGCAGGGTGATTGATGTCAACCAGGCCCTAGACGGAGAGGGACCTTTCAGCCCTGAAAGAAGCGGAACCTTACCGGTGGGGCAATTGGTAAAACTTTGTTTTAGCGGAAAATACAGCCTGAAGGAAGTACAAAAAATGATTAAAGGTGAAGGCGGCTTGGTGGCCTATCTTTCTACCAACAATGCTGTTGATGTTGAAAAAATGGTGGATTCAGGTGATCAAACTGCTGCGCTGATATATCATGCCATGGCTTATCAGGTAGCAAAGGCCATTGGGGAAATGTACACCGTACTGAGATGTGAAGTGGATGCCATTTTAATCACAGGCGGAATCGCATATGATAAACGCTTTGTAGGATGGATACAGGAAAGGATCTATAAACTGTCACCTGTTCATGTTTTTCCTGGAGAGGATGAAATGCGAGCGCTGGCCATCAATGCCCTGATGGTAATCCGGGGAGAATTATCCGTCAAGCTATATGGCTGAGATCATTGCCTTTACAATATTGTCAGTGCCTTCAGCAATCTGACTGATGCTGGCATCCAGCATGTAACATGGAGTAGTGTAAAGTTTCCTGATCTTGTCTGTGATTACTTCTCCGTGATTGGCAGGAGTATAACGGTTTCCCATCTTTTCAATAAACCCCTTTGAAGCCGGATCTTTACCGGTAGTAAAATTACTGCCTTTGAAAAGTTTTCCCAGAATAACCGGCGCAATACACATTGCCCCAATGGGTTTTTTTGCTTCAAACATAGCCCGAACGGCTTTTTCAACTTCTGGATTGACCTGGCATTTATCCCCATCTATCGCCCAGTTACAGAGGTTTTTGGCACATCCGAACCCGCCCGGAAAAATCAGGGCATCATAGTCTTTTTCGTAAAAAATGCTCAGGGGCTTGATGTTTCCCCTTGCAATCCTTGCCGATTCCATTAAAACATTGCGTTTTTCTGCAGTTTCCTTTCCGCTGAGGTGATCAATCACATGATATTGCATGACGTCAGGGGCAAAACATTGATAAGATGCCCCATTTCGGTCAATGGCTAGAAGGGTCAGGACAGCTTCCTGGATTTCTGCCCCATCATAAACCCCACAACCAGCTAATATAACGGCAAATTTTTTCATATTTTCATGGTTTTTATTTGATTTTATACTTTTATCCGGGTGTTAAAATTAAAAAAAATTAGTCCTTGACGTGCATTAATTATAAATTTGCAGATATTTATAAAAAAGCATTCCTTAAGACTTATAAAGGAAAAAGTTAAGTATTTTTATCATATTAAATTGATTGTTGATGCAAAAAATTCAAATGGTTGACCTGAAAGGTCAATACCTGAAGATTAAAGACGAAATTGATTCTGGGATACAGCAGGTGATCGATTCCTGTTTCTTTATCAATGGCCCGGTTGTCAAACAATTCCAGGAGGATCTTGAAAATTATTTACAGGTAAAGCACGTCATACCCTGTGCCAATGGCACAGACGCTCTTCAGGTTTCCATGATGGCAATGGGTCTTAAACCCGGGGATGAAGTAATTACGACTTCTTTTACTTTTATCGCCACGGCAGAAGTGATCGCCTTGCTTCAACTGAAACCTGTCCTGGTTGATGTTGACCCCGACACATTCAACATTGATCCCAAAGCCATTGAAAAAGCCATCACTTCACGAACCAGGGCCATTGTACCTGTTCACCTTTTCGGGCAGTCGGCGCCCATGGAGGAGATCATGGAACTGGCGAACAGATATAAACTGTTTGTGATTGAAGATAATTGCCAGGCCATAGGTTCTGATTATATTTTCAGGGATGGCCGCCGTCAAAAAGCAGGAACCATAGGCCAGATTGGCTGCACTTCATTCTTCCCTTCCAAGAACCTTGGATGCTATGGGGATGGTGGTGCAATTTTTACCCATGATGATGATCTTGCAAAACAGATGAGGGTTGTTGTCAATCATGGCATGACAGTTCGTTATTATCATGATTATATCGGGGTGAATTCCAGACTCGACAGCATTCAGGCAGCTGTACTGAAAGCAAAACTGCCTCATCTTGATGAATATGCGGCAAAACGCCGGAAAGTTGCTGATTTTTACGATATTGCCTTTGGGAAACATACAAAATTAAAGATCCCCTCCCGCTACTCTAAATCCACCCACGTCTTCCACCAATATACTTTGGTTACCCGTGATCTTGACCGGAATGCCCTGATAGAACATTTGGCCTCAAAAGGAATACCGGCCATGATCTATTATCCGGTGCCTTTGCATCTTCAGAAAGCCTATCTTGATCCACGGTATAAACCTGGTGATTTTCCTGTCACAGAACATTTGTCCGAAAGAGTAGTTTCTTTACCCATGCATACGGAATTGGATGATGAACAATTGAATTATATCACCGGATCAGTACTTGAATTTGTTAATCGTTGATATGGAAAAAGATTATTTTGCTCATGAGACGGCTATTATTGACCCTGATTGTCAGATAGGCATTGGAACAAAAATATGGCATTTTACCCACATTATGAGCCATTGTGAAATTGGAGATCATTGCAGTTTTGGTCAGAATGTTGTGGTATCCCCACATGTCAGACTGGGAAATAATGTAAAGGTCCAGAATAACGTATCCATTTATACCGGTGTAATTTGTGAGGATGATGTATTCCTGGGGCCCTCCATGGTATTTACCAATGTTATCAATCCACGCAGTCGGATCCTCCGCCGTGATCAGTATCAGAAAACACTTGTCAAAAAAGGTGCTTCTATTGGAGCCAATGCCACCATCGTGTGCGGTCATGAAATCGGTGAATTTGCCTTCATCGGTGCAGGTAGTGTGGTTACCCGGGATGTTCCTGCCTATGCCCTGATCGTTGGAAATCCTGGACGACAAACGGGATGGATGAGTGAATATGGTCATCGTTTGTATTTTGATCAGGAGGGATGGGCGGTTTGCCCTGAAAGTAAGGAATCATATCGCTTGACCACTGAAGGAAAAGTAATAAAACAAGAAAGAAAACAATGACCCCCTCCTCAAAAAAAAAGAATTTTGCCTTGATTGGTGCGGCTGGCTACATCGCTCCACGCCATATGAAAGCCATCAAGGAGACAGGTAACCTGCTGATTACCGCACTCGATCCCTATGATGGTGTCGGAATCATGGATAGTTTTTTCCCGGATGCTGATTTTTTTATTGAACCTGAAAGGTTTGACCGCCACCTGGATAAACTGCGCCGCATGGCTAATTCAAGAAAGCGCCTTGATGACATGAAAATTGACTTTGTCAGCATCTGTTCACCGAATTATATGCATGATTCACATATCCGGCTCGCTTTACGTAACGATGCACACGCCATTTGTGAAAAACCCATTGTCCTGAATCCCTGGAATGTGGATGCATTGAAGATCATTGAAAAAGAAACAGGGAAAAATGTTTACACCGTTTTGCAGCTTCGTCTCCACCCTGCCATCATTGCGCTGAAAGAAGAGATTGAAAAGGGACCAAAAGATAAAATTTACGACCTTGATCTTACCTACATAACTTCAAGGGGAAAGTGGTATTACAGGGCATGGAAAGGTGATATTTCCAAATCAGGGGGAATAGGGACCAACATAGGCATTCATTTCTTTGATATGCTGGGCTGGATTTTCGGCGAAGTCAGGGACAACAAAGTTCACGTGCTCGAAACAAATAGGGCAGCAGGTTTCCTTCGACTGGACAAAGCCAGGGTACGATGGTTGCTGAGTCTTGATTACGATGATATCCCTGAAAAAATAAAGCAGCAAGGAAAAAGAACTTATCGCAGCCTGAATATGGACGGCAGAGAGATCGAATTCAGTGATGGATTTACTGATCTTCACACAGCAACTTACCTGGAAATTCTTGCCGGGAGAGGTTTCCGTTTATCTGATTCAAAACACAGCGTAAATATTGTGTATCATATCAGAAATGCTAAACCCCTGGGCTTGAAAGGCGATTATCATCCGCTATTGAAAAATATTATAAAATAAGAGAGATGAAAATTCTGGTTACCGGTGGTACAGGCTATATCGGCTCCCATACCGTTGTTGAGTTACAGGAAAAGGGTTTTGAAGTCATCATCGTGGATAATCTTTCCAATTCCTCTATCGAGGTTCTGGACAATATTGCGAAGATTACGGGAAAGAAACCTTTGTTTGAAAAGTTTGACCTGACTGATCCTGAAAGAACTGCTGCCTTTTTTTCTCTGCATAATGACATTAAGGCGGTTATTCATTTTGCCGCCTTCAAGGCGGTGGGAGAGTCGGTGGAATTTCCCCTGATTTATTACCGTAATAACCTTATTTCACTGATCAATATATTGCAGGGAATGACTGATAATGGCATACGGGATATTGTTTTTTCTTCCTCCTGTACTGTTTATGGACAACCGGAAAAATTACCGGCAAGAGAAGATACACCCATCCAGAAAGCGGCATCACCTTATGGGAATACCAAACAAATTTCCGAGGAAATGATCACCGATACGGCTGTAAATGCTGACATTCAAGCAATACTACTGAGGTATTTCAACCCGATCGGAGCGCATGAATCTGCCATCATCGGTGAATTGCCCCTTGGGGTCCCCAATTGCCTGATGCCCTATATCACTCAGACAGCCATTGGCAAACGTCCTTATCTGAGGGTCTGGGGGAGTGATTACAAAACTCCAGACGGGACAGCGATTCGTGATTATATTCATGTTGTTGATCTGGCTAAGGCCCATGTTATAGCCGTTGAACGAATGATTAAAGGAAAAACCAAAATGAAAGTTGAAGTTTTTAATCTGGGTACCGGATATGGATTTTCTGTTCTTGAAGTCATCCGCTCATTTGAACGAACCTCTGGAGTCAAATTGGATTATCGGATTATGGATCGCAGGCCAGGAGATGTAGAAAAGGTTTGGGCAGACACCAACTTTGCAAATAGTGAATTGGGATGGAAAGCCGAAAAATCCCTCGATGAAATGACACACTCTGCCTGGAAATGGGAAAAAGCCCTGGCGCAAAAAAACATAAAACCATGAAATATCCATACAAATACCGTTCATGAAATCCGCGAATGATAATAATGGGTATTCCATTTGACAAATGAAATATATAATCATTAACACATGAAAACAATCCTTATTACCGGCGGGGCCGGGTTCATTGGAAGCCATGTGGTCCGGCGGTTTGTGAATAGATATCCGGAATACCATATCGTGAATCTGGATAAGCTTACCTATGCCGGTAACCTGGCTAACCTCAGAGATATTGAGAATGCTCCCAATTACGAGTTTATTAAAGCAGATATTATTGATGGTGAGCAGATGAAGACGATCTTTGAGAAATACAAATTCGAAAAAGTCCTTCACCTGGCTGCCGAATCCCATGTTGACCGGTCGATTTCAAGTCCCATGGAGTTCATTTTTGCCAATATTATAGGGACGGTTAACCTGCTCAATGCCGCACGGCTTATCTGGGATCATCAGGAAGGGAAAAGATTCTATCATATTTCCACCGATGAGGTTTACGGATCACTAGGTGAGACCGGATTTTTTTATGAAAATACCGCCTATGATCCGAGAAGCCCCTATTCAGCTTCCAAAGCCAGCTCCGATCACCTGGTCAGGGCTTATTATCATACATACGGGTTACCGGTAGTAATTTCAAATTGTTCCAATAATTACGGACCTTTTCAGTTCCCTGAAAAATTGATTCCGCTCAGCATTCATAACATCAAGCACAACAAACCTATTCCTGTTTACGGGAAAGGGGAGAATATCCGCGACTGGCTTTTTGTTGAGGATCATGCAGCAGCCATTGACCTGATTTTTCACAAGGGGAAAATCGGAGAAACCTATAATATCGGTGGTCAAAATGAATGGAAAAACATCGACCTTATCTCTTTATTGTGTGAGATCATGGATCGCAAACTCAAGCGTCAACCCGGAACATCTGCAGGACTGATCACTTTTGTTAAAGATCGCGCCGGCCATGACCTGAGGTATGCTATACATTCAGGGAAGATTCAGTCGGAACTGGGCTGGAAACCCAGTCTCCAGTTTGCGGAAGGACTAGAAAAAACCGTTGACTGGTACCTATTCAATGAGGAATGGCTAAACAATGTCACCTCAGGGGACTATCAGAAGTACTATGAAACCCAATATGAGCAGCGTTGACTAAAGGCCAGAAACACTGACCTCCTTTCCGATCTTCGCAATCAATCCCTGTAAAACATTACCGGGGCCAACTTCTATAAACGACTGGGCTCCGTCTGAGATCATATGCTGGATTATCTGTGTCCATAAAACCGGAGCGGTTAGCTGGGCCACAAGGTTATCTTTAATGATCTTCGGGTCAGTAACCTTTTGAGCAGTAGCATTTTGATAAATGGGACAAATGGGGGTACTGAACTGGGTCGCATGGATGGCCTCGGCAAGTTCAACACGGGCAGGTTCCATAAGTGGAGAATGGAAAGCACCCCCGACTTTTAAAGGCAAGGCTCTTCGGGCACCGGCTGCTTTCAGCTTTTCACAGGCTATTTCAATTCCCTTGAAGCTTCCCGAAATCACAAGCTGGCCGGGACTGTTATAATTAGCCGGGACCACAATTTCATCACAGGATTTGCAGATTTCTTCCACCTTATGATCTTCCAATCCAAGGATGGCTGCCATGGTGGAGGCTTCCTTGTCGCAGGCTTTTTGCATGGCATAAGCTCGTGAGGCAACCAGTTTCAGGCCATCCTCGAAATTCAGAACCCGGTTTGCAACAAGGGCAGAAAACTCACCCAGAGAATGACCGGCAACCATGTCCGGTACAAACTTTTCTCCAAGATTCAATGCCAGAATGACAGAATGAAGAAAAATAGCTGGCTGGGTCACTTTTGTCTGTCTCAGATCTTCGTCAGTTCCGGAAAACATCAGGTCAGTAATACGAAAGCCAAGGATTTCATTTGCATTTTCAAAAAGTTCTCTGGCTTTTTGTGAATGATCGTAAAGGTCTTTACCCATCCCCACATACTGCGCACCCTGTCCGGGAAATACATAGGCTGTTTTCATCATTTGATTTTATTTTCTGTCTCCAAGAAATCTTAAAAGGAAAAGAAAAAGGTTGATAAAGTCAAGATACAAGGTCAGTGCACCAAGAATGCTGAGTTTACGGACATTGACTTCTCCCATTTCACCGGCCCCGCCACCTATTCTTTTCAGGCGCTGTACATCGTATGCCGTCAATCCTGTGAATACAAGCACGCCGATGACACTGATGAGGTAATCCATGGTACTGCTGTGCATAAAATAATTGACCAGCATAGCGATTAAAATACCGATCAACCCCATCATCATGATACTGCCGAATTTGGTCAGGTCGGTTTTGGTGGTATAACCCGTTATGGCCATGATGCCAAACATGGCGGCAGCGACTGCAAAAGTTTTATAAACGGAAGCAGCTGTATAAGTGAGTAAAATAAAGCTAAGGCTCATTCCCATTAAAATGGAAAAGGTCAGGAATAAAAGTGTCAAAACGGCAGGGGATAGTTTCTGGAATCCGAGTGACATCAATAAGACAAAACCAATGGGCGCAAGGGTGACAACCCAGCCGAGCATACTTAATCCCATGGTTTCCGGATTAATCAGGCTGCTTCTTAATTCATCAGAACCTGCGAACCAAAATGCCGTAATGGCTGTAACCACCATGGCCAGGGTCATCCAGCCAAACACCTGGGTCATGAAAGATTTTGCGACACTGGCATCCTGGCTGGCGGGTTGTGCCGTAAAAAGACCTCTGTGATTAGATTGTTCAAACATGTTAAAATCTCCTTTTCGTATGATTTGTTTAACGCATTAATGCAATTGTATCTATAGATTTATTCTTTTTTCATTCAGTTCGTTAATGTAGTTTAGTCCCGATGAGGTGCAAAAATTCGGCCCTGGTTTTATCCCGCTCAAAAGCTCCGACGAAATCGGATGTCGTTGTGACAGAATTTTGTTTTTGAACCCCACGCATTGACATACACAAATGTTGTGCCTCGATCACTACTGCAACACCAAGCGGTTTCAAAGTGTCATTGATGGCATCTTTAATCTGCATGGTGAGGCGCTCCTGAACCTGAAGGCGACGGGCATAGATATCCACTACCCTGGCAATTTTACTCAAACCCGTAATGTACTTATCCGGTATATAGGCCACATGGGCTTTGCCAATAAACGGAATCATGTGATGTTCGCACATGGAATATATTTCAATATCTTTGACAATGACCATTTCACGGTAATCTTCCCTGAATTTGGCAGAACTTAGAATTTCCTTGGGATCAAGGGCATAACCCTGGGTAAGATATTGCAGGGCTTTGGCTACCCTCAAAGGCGTTTTCTCCAATCCTTCACGATTTACATTTTCTCCTATCAGCCTAAGGATTTCTTTGTAATGCCTGGCAAGTTCTTCGGTCGTCTTGGGATCGAATTCTTCAAATTTTTCGTAATTTAGTTTTTGGGGTTTAGGCATGTTGGTCTTTATTTATCTCCATAATATTCGACAATATTGTTTTCTGATTGTTCCAGCCTTATGCATTGCAGTTCAGCTCCCAGCATATGAATTTCCTCATGCAGTTCATTCCAGATTCCCATGGCGACATTTTCGCTTGTGGGTACTTTTCCACAAAGAAAATCAACTTCCAGGTTCAGGTTCTTATGATCCAGTTTTTTTAATATTTTATCCTCTATGAGCTGGCTTATATGGCGAAGGTGAATAACCAAACCTGTCCGTGGGTCTATCTCGCCCCTTATGGTGACATAAAGGATATAATTATGCCCGTGCCAGTTTGGATTTGAACATTTCCCAAAAATCTTGAAATTTTCTTCATCATCATATTCCGGAAGAAATAAGCGATGGGCTGCACTGAAATGTTCCCTGCGGATAATGTCCACCATGAATGTGAATTATACCGCAAAGTTATTATTTTTCTTTTTCATATGGAGACCTGTGAAGCGCATGACTTTTCGTCAGTTCAACAAATGGGTTAATCTGTGCTTTTACCGGAAAGATCTCCCGTTTTTTTCAACAGAATTACTACTTCAAATACCGTATAGCATAGGTAGAGGATGAAAAAACTAAGTAAAAAGGGAACAGCATCTTCCCGGTGAATCAGCACATATATCACCATGACTGCTACATATAAAAGGAGTTTTATGGCGGTAATCAGAAGAAAAGTATTTGTAAACCGTATAAATTTTTTCTTCATGGATTTCAGCAGGTAATAATAGGAAAGGAGGCTGGACGCGATGAAAAAGAAGAAAAGAAAGGGAAGGGCGGGGGAGATGAATATTTTGGGAAGAAAAAAAACGAATAGGACAGTGATCAAGCCAAGAATCAAAGAAAAGAGCAACAGTCGTTTGAGGAATCTGAGGTAAGGAGAATTCATGTTATTAAGATAAAGTGATATTGGTTTACTTTTTCACCAGGTCCCGGATAATAAAATAAATTGATAGTATTACGGCGGCAACAGAAAAAATAACAGTAAAAACAGGTTTTGTTTGTAACCACTGATCCAGTTTAAAACCGCCGAAAACACCAGCCAGGATGATCACCAGCATTTGAATAGCCATGCTGGAATACCGGGCATAAGCGTTAAGGCTTTTCTTTGGGTCGGGGATCATCTGGTAGTGGGCTGAGGTGAGGGAAACCTGTTGGGGTGTTTTCCATGGTACAGGTCCCTGAGAATTTTGCACCGGGTTCAATGGCCAATTTTCCTGTAATGATATCCCCGCTGAATTTGGCACTTTCCTTCAGGGTCAGCAATTCTGCTACTTTCACGCTGGCTTTTAAATCTCCAGAAAAATCAGCATTCTGACAACGGATTTCACCCTCAATGGAGCCTGTTGTTCCAACAACAATCTTTCCCTTGCAGTGTATGTTTCCTACCAGGGTTCCGTCAATCCGAAAATCGCCATTGACATTGATCTCTCCCTTAACGATTGTTCCGGCACCCAACAGATTGATGACGGGTAATTCCGGTTCTTTGTTCTTGGCCATAACATTATTTATTAAGCGGGTAATATTTTTCAAAGAAACGAAGATACTGAGAAATATCTTTGTTACGGTAAAAAACAGGATAATTTTCAGCCGAAATAGCAAAATCAGAATAACCTCCGGTATTTTCTAGCTTGGTAAAGATATATTTACTGTTACGGATGTTGATCAGATAATTCAGGGCTTTTTCTGCATTGTCAAAATTATTGACCGTTATCATTTGCCGGTCATTATCCAGCAACAGGTTGTTTATCTTCAGGTTTTCCAGGTCATGGAATTTCTGGTTGAAGTCAGAAATTTTTACTTTCAGTGCTTCCACATCCACGTTATTTCCATCAACCACCAATACATAGAAATGTACTGCTTCGGGAGTAAAGTGGTACATTTTTAAACCGGGATCAAAAAGGACAGAAGAATCATTGACAATGGGCTCTCCCTGTGAATTTCTTTGTTTACCAAGGAAGTTCAGAACCTCTTGTGCCAATGCTTTGACTTCGCTTTTTGGATAGTCTTTGATGATCTGATACATGGATGCTGCCAGGGAGTCGACAACTTCAATTTTCCCCAAGGCCAGCCCACGGAGGTAATCAAATCTGGGCATGAGTACAGAATCTGATCGGTATTGGTTTCTGGCCAGGTCAGCATTGTTGATCACCATATAATATTGCTGATTTTCAAAGGCTTTATAGGTGTCTTCGTAAAGGCGGGAAGCATCGGATCTTCGGTCGTTGATTTCTTTATAGAAATTGGGGTTGTTGAGTAATTTGGCATAATCGGTTTCCGGAAAATTATTCAGGATAAGGTTTTTATAGTAATCGCTTTTAGGTTTGTTATCGAGTTCACGGTAAAGGATATGTAGCATATAATTGGCCTGTACGTGGTAAGTATTCATGGGAAAACGTTCCTGCAGTGTCTCAAAGGTGTTTATTGAACGGCCATAATCGCCTAAACCTTCATAATAGATGAAGCCGGTCTTGTAATAGGCCTGGATTATTTTTTCATCTGAGGCATCCTTTTGTTCTTTGGAAAATGGAATATTCTGGTTATAATAATTCCGGTCTTTGGGATTGCTGGATCTTGGCTTTATTCCCCTGGTTTGCAGGATAGAATCAGTGCCGGGAGAAGGGGTGAGGGTATCATTAGTTTCCGTAGTATTCATCGCCATGATGTTCTTATCGCTCAGAAACCAGTTATCTTCCAGTTTTCGTCGTCCCCATTTTCTGGAGAAATTGGTAAACCCGTTGGCCATGGTGGTCGGGTTGTAAAAATACCATCGTCCAACAGATGCCACGGAGGATTGCTGGTCAGCATTGACCCCGAATATATTCAGGTTTTCGGCTTTCTCCTGTTCCTCTTCCCGTTTTTTGATTTCTTCTGCAATTAATTTGTTGATGATTTTGTCGAAAATGAGATTTCTCTCCTCGTCCGGCATTGAAGCCAGTTTTTGCAGACTGTCCTGGAGGCTGATCATGTTCAGATTGGTCACCAGGTCCGTTAAGACTGTTGTTTTTTTCTGAAGATCCTGATATCCGGGATAATCTTTTGGGAGGAACTGCATGGTGCTGTCATAATAAGCTTGTGCACCTGGATAATCAGAACGGGCAAAACAGAGATCCGCCATGAGTAAGGAAGAAATAGCTTTCTGATAGTTGTTTTTGGTGCTTAAAGAGACGGATTTTTCAAGGTATTTTATAGTGGTGGTAGTATCTTTATCCCTAAGGGTGATCTGGGCCAGTGAATAATAAATCTGATCCTTCAGATCCTTGTTTTTATCATCCTTCAACATCCGGGTCAGTTTCTTAATGATATACTCCCTGTTTCCGCTTTTTGTGTCATAGCATTGTGCCAGGTTAATTTTGGCATTGAATTCCATTTCAAACTGGGGATTGCGTTTGATCACTTTTTCATAATAGCGGGATGCATTGTCGAGTTCTCCGTTCAGTTGATGTATCTGTCCCAGGATGAAATAGCATCGTGTCCGCATATTCCGGTCGGGGTTTAATTCAAGGGCTCTCTCAATAAAAGGAGAAGCGGAAGTATATTGTTTTTGAAGAATGTAGGATTGTCCGTAAGCAAGATTCATACCTGTTTCAAGCTTTTGTGGCGCCTGACCCTGTTTGATCTTACTCTGAAGCATGTCAAGCATGGGTTCAGCCCGGGTAAAATCACCGAGTTGGATATTTGAGAGTGCCTGCCAAAGCATGGCTTCATACTTGATTTCATTTTCATTGTATGTTTTTATAACAAACTCAAAAGTCCGGCGAGCCATGGGATAATCCTGCTTATAAAAATATGCTTTACCGATCAGCAGATAGGAGTCATCTATCCATTTCACGTATTCCTTGCGGTTAAACACCATGGAGTGTTTCTGAATGGTCTTGGAAGCCTTTTTAATCGCGATATCAGCGTATTGAGAAATTTTTCCGCTACTGGTTTTATCTCCGAAATTGTAAACAGGCAGTATCAGGGAATAATTATCTGTCAATCCGGTCTCAAATTCTTTTTTCCCCTGCCTCATGTTATCCATCCCATTCCAGTATACATTATAATGGGAAGTAAGGTTATGATAAGTCCGTCGGATAAAGGTGTTTTTCTTGGTAGAACAACTGCTGCCAAAAATGATGAAAGAGGTAACAAAAACCAACCCGGCAATGGAAAAAAACTTCATATATTTCAAATGGAGTAAGCCTATTGTTCTTAATAAACAGAATTTTTACAAAAATATTTTAATTTTTCGATATAGCGCTGAAAACCTAGAACATTTGTCGGTTGACATATTTTTCCGATCTTTGCAGTGTTTATAGGAAATATCATCCATTCATGGCCTCAGTTAAGAAGGAAAAGAAAAAGCGCCCTTGGGTTAGTAAATTGAGAAACAAATACCGACTGGTATTCATGAATGATGAAAACATGGAGGAACGTTTAACATTCCGGCTTTCCCGTTTAAATGTTTTTGTCGCCCTTGGCACCCTGACCATTCTTTTGATTATTCTGACCATTATCCTCATTGCTTTTACTCCTTTAAAAGAATATATTCCGGGGTATACCAATGTCGGTCTTCAGAAAAAGCTGTATGAATTGCAATTAAAAACAGACTCCATTGAAAAGGATTTGCAAAGGAAAGATAAATTCATTAAAAACCTGAAGGATATCATTAATGGCAGGGATTTATCAGAAAATATTCCATTGGTCAGAGATACCCTTGCCCGTTACAAGAATATAAAGCTAAAACGCTCGGAAGATGATTCTTTACTGAGAATGCAGGTTGAAAATCAATCGAAATATCGTCTTTTTAAGATGGAAACCTTTGAAAACCAGGGGCAGAAAAAATCAACCATCGGAACCTTTTTGTTTTTTAATCCGCTCAAAGGGATAATAACCAATGAATTTAATCGTTCGAAACAACATTACGGTGTGGATATTGTGGCCAAAGAGAATGAGGCCATAAAATCCGTACTGGATGGCACAGTCCTCTTCACTAACTGGACACTTGAGACCGGTTATGTCATTGCTGTTCAGCATCCTCATAACATTGTTTCCATTTATAAACATAACTCCGCGATCCTGAAAAAATCAGGGGATCTGGTCAAAGCCGGTGAACCCATTGCGATTATCGGGAATAGTGGTGAACTGGCCACAGGTCCTCATCTTCATTTTGAGCTTTGGAATGATGGATACCCTATAAACCCAAAGGATTATATTACTTTTTAATGTTGAATATGCTACTTTGAAAAAAAGAATTGCAATACTCGGCTCAACTGGATCCATAGGCACTCAGGCACTGGAAGTTATCCGGTTGCATGCTGAATATTTTACTGTTGAGGTGCTGTCCGCCCAGAATAATTGCGATCTTCTTATCCACCAGGCAATAGAATTCAAGCCGAATGCGGTGGTGATCGGAAATAAAAACAGTTATAGTAAGGTTAAAGATGCCTTGGCCTCTGACCCGATCAAAGTCTTTGCTGGAGAAGAGGCAATCAATCAGATCGTGGAAATGGAAAGTATTGACCTGGTATTAAACGCCCAGGTTGGGTTTTCTGGATTTCAACCCACATTGAATGCCATCAGGCATGGGAAAAATATTGCCCTGGCCAATAAGGAAACACTGGTGGTTGCAGGGAAAATGGTCATGGAACAGGCTGCTCTTCACCATTCATGGATCCTTCCTGTTGATTCAGAACATTCTGCAATTTTTCAGTGTCTGATCGGCGAACAGAGTTCTACCGTAGAAAAAATATATCTCACGGCTTCAGGCGGCCCTTTTCTCGGATATTCCCGAGATCAGCTCAAAGGGGTAAGCAGGGAGGCTGCATTAAACCATCCTAACTGGAAAATGGGGAGTAAAATCACCATTGATTCGGCAACGATGATGAATAAAGGGCTTGAGGTGATTGAAGCCCGTTGGCTTTTCAACCTTAAACCTGAACAGATCGATGTCATCATCCACCCTCAGTCAGTCATTCATTCCATTGTACAGTTCCATGATGGATCCATGAAAGCGCAGATGGGAAGACCTGATATGAAACTTCCCATCCTTTTCGCATTGGCTTATCCTGAGCGGATTAGGTCAACTTTCCCACGCTTCAGTTTTCCGGATTATCCCCAGATGACATTTACTGCACCCGATGTCTCGGTATTCCCTTGCTTATTGTTGGCTTATTCCGCTCTGGAAAAAGGAGGCAACCTTGCCTGCATTGTAAATGCAGCCAATGAAAGTGCAGTAGCCGCGTTTCTGAATGACAGGATTGGATTCCTTCAGATACCTGAGGTCATTGAACGTTGTATGCACACCTTGCCTTTCATTCCTGTGCCCTCTGATGAGGATTACGTGCGTTCACACAGGGAGACCATGATTAAAGCCGAAGAATTTATACGAAAAATAAAAACAAATTAACTAAATCATTTAAATGATGGAGATCGTTGTCAAGATTACACAATTATTGCTGAGCCTTTCCATACTGGTAATTTTTCATGAATTCGGTCATTACATTACGGCCAGAATATTCAAAACCAGGGTGGAAAAATTCTATTTGTTTTTCAACCCCTGGTTTTCGCTGTTTAAGTTTAAAAAAGGTGAAACAGAATATGGGTTGGGATGGATTCCTCTTGGAGGATATGTGAAAATATCGGGAATGATTGATGAATCCATGGATGTGGAGCAAATGAAACAAGCCCCCCAAGCCTGGGAATTCAGGTCGAAACCTGCCTGGCAACGGCTGATCATCATGCTGGGCGGAGTCACGGTAAATATCCTTCTGGCCATTGGAATTTATATTGTTATGTTGTTTGCCTGGGGAGAGCAATACCTTCCTGCTTCGGAATTAAAATACGGAATTACAGTGGATTCTCTGGGATATCAGATGGGGCTCAGAAACGGAGATAAAATTTTATCTATAGACCATAAGATGGTAGATGATTTTGCTTCCATTCCAAAGGTAATCATTCTGGAGGAAGCCAAAACTATTCAGGTACTCAGAGGGGATCAGGTAACGGAAATTTCAATCCCCAAAGGAGCGATCAGTCAGTTGATCAAAAGAAAAACCCCGGATTTTATTTCTTATCGTATTCCTTTTGAAGTAGGTGATTTTACGAAAAACTCTCCAGCCAGGCAAGCCGGATTGGCCATCAACGACAGGATCATTGGTATCAACGACAGCCTGCTTGGTTATTTTGATCAGTTTCGGGCGATGATCGGTCGTTTTAAAAACAGGGAGGTCAGCATCCACGTGCTGCGCGGAAGCGATACCCTGCAAATTCCGGTCATGGTTCCTCAGGAAGGCCTGATCGGTGTTTATCCCAAGGGTCCAACGAATTATTTCAGCCTGAAAGAAAAAAAATATTCGTTGATCACTGCAATTCCGGCGGGTGTCACAAAAACATGGAACGGGGTCGGCAATTATCTAAAATCGATCAAACTACTTTTTTCACAGGAGAAAGCCTATGAATCGGTTGGTGGATTTATCACCATCGGAAGTATTTTTCCTTCAACCTGGGATTGGCAGGCATTCTGGTCGTTGACTGCATTCTTATCGATTATGCTGGCCATTCTGAATGTTTTACCCATTCCGGCACTGGATGGCGGGCATGTGATGTTTCTGTTTTATGAAATTATTTTCCGAAAAAAACCAAGTGATAAATTCATGGAATATGCCCAATATGCGGGAATGGCTATCCTTTTTGGACTTCTTATCTTTGCCAATGGGAATGACATTGTTAAACTATTCAGGTAATGGACTTATTCTGAAACCTTTTCCCTCAGCGATTTAAATCCTTCCCCGAGAATTTCGGTGGCATCCGTCACGGTCAGAAATGCTTTTGGATCAATTTCGTGGATGAATTCTTCCAGCATGCCTAATTCCCGCCGGCTGATAACTGTAAAAATTATCCGTCTCTCGGCATTATTATACATGCCTTTACCATCGATAAAAGTTCCGCCGCGGTCAAGGTTGTTGATGATTTTATCCCTGATTTCTTCATGCTTTTCTGAAATAATAAATACGCTTTTATCATAACTTACGCCTTCAAGCACAATGTCGATTACCTTCCCTGTGATAAAGATTACGATCCAGGAGTATAATGGAATTTTCCAGTCCTGGAATACGACCAAACCGATCAGTACGATGACAGAGTCCACATAGATCATAAGCATTCCCAGAGGAAGCCTTGTATATTTGGCGATGATCATGGCAATGATATCACTTCCGCCTGAAGTCGCCTTGGATCTGAAGATCAAACCCAATCCCAATCCCGTCAGTACCCCCCCGAACACAGAGGAAAGAAGCGCATCTCCTTCAACCAGGGGGTTAAAGCCCCAGAAAAATGTGAGGGTATCCGTAAATATGGCGGTCAGTGAGAATCCAAGGACGGTTTTATAGCCAAATCTCGGCCCAAGAAACTTTATCCCGATCAGGGTCAGGGGAATATCAAAACATAAGGCAACCAGTCCCACGGGTGTGCCAAAAAGGTAGTGAAGTACAATGGAGATACCGTAAACACCGCCTGGGACAATTTTATAAGGGGTGATGAAGAGTACAAAACCGCTTGCAAGAATGAAGGACCCGATGATGATCAGACCATGGGAAATAAACCATTTACGGGTAAATGGTTTTTCTTTAATTAAAAAAAATGCCATACATTAGATTTTTGAATATCAGATTAAATGCAAAGATATTTGTTATTGAACAATTGAATTTCAAAAAAACAGTTATTGTATTAACAAAAAAATTGTACTTTTATCGCAGTTTTAGAAGCTATAACAACACTATTTTTGATCCTGCTCCGTAACATTTGTTCACCGGTTAACAGAATGAAGAGATTTTTTATACTGGTGGTATTTCTATCTTGGGGTTGGCCATTGGTCTTCTCGCAGCAGAATACGCTCATTACCCAGTATATGTTCAATAATATGGCGTTTAATCCTGCCTATGCGGGGAGCAGTGGGGGAATCTGTGTCAAAGGTCTGGTACGTGAACAATGGATTGGTTTTAAAGATGAAGACGGGAACACGATAGCCCCAGAAACTTTTTTGCTGACCGTGGATGCACCCATCCGGATTCTGCATGGGGGAATTGGCGGAAGTATCTCTCAGGATAAACTCGGATTTTTCAGTAATATAGCAGTAAAACTGGGTTATGCCTATATCATGGGATTGGGTCAGGGCGACTTGTCGATCGGGCTTCAACTGGATTTCCAGAATACCAAACTGGACTTTTCAAAATTCAAACCTGTTGACTCTGATGATGAACTGATCAATGGAAAATCCAGCGAGACGGACATGATGTTTGATCTGTCGGCGGGATTATTTTACAAGATACAGGATAAATTCTGGGTCGGGTTATCCGGAGATCAATTACTTCAATCAAAAGGGAGGAATACTAATTATCAGCTTAAGCGGCACTTCTATCTGGCATCAGGATATCAATGGGTTATCCCCAATCATCCCTTATTCGAACTTCAGCCATCACTGCTATTGATGTACGATGGGGCTGTATTTCAGTTCAACCTGAGTGGCCTGGTCTGGTATAACAATAAATTCTATGGTGGGTTGTCGTATCGTTATCAGGATGCGGTTTCTATTCTTGCCGGTTTATCCATCAAGAGTTTCAGGGTAGGGCTTGCATACGACATTAATACCTCTAAATTGAGCAAATATAATAGTGGCAGTATTGAAGTTATGCTGGGATACTGTTTTAAAATAGATACCGATAAATTTAGAAAAAGTTACCGGAACACACGTTTCCTGTAATAAAATATATTGTAAATTTGCACCTTAATTTTTCAATTGTTAGGCTTAAATATAATAATCATTAACAAGTAGCGTTATTTTTCATCATTAATCGGCCAAAAAATGAAAAAACTGCTCATTTATTCAGCCTTGCTCATATTCCTGGCCAGTTGTGGTAATTCAGGAAATGGTGAGCTTACAGGCGTGAAAAACCGGAAGCGATACTACCAACCTGATCCATTTGGCATGGTTTACGTACCCATGGGCTCTTATACCATGGGTGTGAGCGATGAAGATGTGCCATATGCCCAGTTAAATAATCCAAAAACGGTTACCGTCCAGGCTTTTTATATGGACCAGACAGAGATAACCAACAATCAGTACAGGCAATTCGTTTACTGGGTGCGGGATTCCATTGCAAGACGTATTCTGGGTGAGATTAAACCGGAATTGTATTTCATCACTGAAAATAAAAAAACAGGGGAAACTTTTGATCCCCCCTTCCTGAACTGGCAGACCAAGCTTTCATGGAACCCAGAAGAGCAAGATATGCGCGATGCTTTGGCACAAATGTACCTGCCGGAAAATGAGCGCTATTTCAGGCGCAAGGAAATCGATACCCGTAAGCTTTATTACGAATATTATTTTGTTGATTTGAAAGCCGCGGCCAGAAAGGACTATAGCGGGCAGTCTGATCCCAAAGATGCCGGCCTTGCCAACCGCCCCCAGGGCATGAAAGACCGTTCGGTATATGTACGCAAAGAAATCATTAGTGTCTATCCTGATACCCTCTGCTGGATTCATGATTTTGCCTATTCTTTCAATGATCCCAGCACAGAGAAGTATTTCTGGCATCCTGCCTATGATCATTATCCTGTGGTTGGAGTGAACTGGAAGCAGGCCAATGCCTTCTGTATCTGGCGGACCAATTTAAAAAACAGCAGTCTGTATGGGAAAAAGGGTGAAACCTTTATTTCGGAATTCCGTTTGCCAACAGAAGGAGAATGGGAATGGGCTGCTCGTGGTGGTTATGATGGCAATCCTTATCCCTGGGGCGGACCCTATACAAGGAATGACAAAGGCTGTTTCCTGGCTAATTTTAAACCAATGAGAGGTAATTATATCGATGACGGAGGTGCCATTACCGTGATCGTTGCACATTATCCGGCCAATGATTTTGGATTGTATGATATGGCTGGTAACGTTTCCGAATGGACAAGTTCTGCCTTCCATACTTCATCCTATAACTTTACCTGGGATTTAAATCCCGATTATAAATACAATGCCAAGGATACGGATCCTTCTACCTTGAAACGTAAGGTGATACGCGGAGGTTCCTGGAAAGATGTATCTTATTTTCTGAGGGTTTCTACCAGGTCGTATGAATTTCAGGATACAGCCAAATGTTATATTGGTTTCCGCTGTGTTCAAAGTTTTCTGGGAAGACAAAAAGATGATAACCCTGCACGTGCATCCAAAGTTTACCGTTAATCGTTCTAACTATATAATCTGTCAATTAATCAATTGTTCATAATCACTTAATTCTTCATCAACATGGGTTTACTCGATTTAGTTCGGACAAAACAATACCGGAATTTTATGGCCAAATTGTATGGCTGGGGAGCAGCAGTGGTAATCATTGGTGCATTATTTAAAATCAATCATTATACCGGAGCGGATATCATGCTAATTATCGGGTTGGGAACTGAATCCATCATCTTCTTTTTCTCAGCCTTCGAACCTCCGCATGTTGAACCCGACTGGAGCCTTGTTTATCCGCAGTTGGCAGGAATGTACCATAATGGAGAAATGGATCCCAATAAAGCTATCTCAAAAGGAGAGACCGTAACCCAGGAACTGGACAAGATGCTAGAGAAAGCAAAAATTGGTCCTGAACTCATTCAAAGTCTTGGAGATGGATTAAGAACACTGACAGATACCACTTCTAAAATATCCAACGTTGCCAATGTTTCCGTGGCCAACGATCAATATGTAAACACTTTAAAAAATGCCACAGAGTCTGCCGGACAACTGACCGATACTTACCGGAAAACTGCACGTACCCTTGAACAGGGTGTTATGGCCTCGGAAGAACAACTTAAAAACATACAGGCATCTTCAAAAAGCGCTGCCACACTTACCCAAATGTTTACGGAGGTTTCAGAGTCCCTGAAAGAAGACATTCATGCCAATAAGGCCTTTTCTTCCAGTATGAATAATGCCATTGCCTCCGCTAATCAATTCGTGGAAAAATACAATGAATCGGCAAACCTGTTATCGAAAACAGCTGAAACGCTTACTGCCTCTGCTTCTGAAGGGAATAATTACAACCAGCAACTACAGCGGATTTCTTCTAATCTTTCTGCACTTAATGCTTTATATGAACTTCATCTTCAAGGATCCAACACCCAGATGGAAACTTCGGCTAAATTCAATGATGTTTTAGCGAAATTCTCTTCAAACCTCAACGATTCAATGGCCAATACCATTAAATTTAAAGAAGAAGTTGACACTCTGACGAAAAACATTATTGCCCTGAACAAGGTTTATGGCAATATGCTATCCGCAATGAATGTTACCAAATAACGAAGTTAAAGTCTGCATTATTCACTTGTAAAACCGCAATTTAAATGGCTGGATATAAAGAGACACCGAGGCAGAAGATGATTGGGATGATGTATCTCGTTTTAACTGCATTGCTCGCATTGAATGTCTCGAAACAAATCTTGGATGCATTCGTGGTCGTAAATGAGAGCATGGAAACAACCAATGTAAACTTTTCTAAAAAGCTTGACAATTCTTATGCCAAATTTAAAATTCAGTATCAGTTAAATCCGAATAAAGTTGGACCTTACTGGGAAAAAGCCCAAAGAGCCCAGAAATTATCAAGGGATCTTGTAAATTATGTGGATAGTATTAAGTATGTTGTGATTCAGCGTACAGAAAAACTTCCCACCCTGGAGGATGCAAAAAAACTAAATCTGCAAAATGTCAAACGGAAAGACAACTATGACATCCCTACCCGCTTTTTCATCGGCAGCTCCACGGATGGTTCAGCCGGAGAATCGAAAATTCTGAGGGAGAAAATTGAAACCTATAAAAAACAGATGATTGAACTGGTGGATGACAAGTATAAATCTACCATCAAAATAGGGATGGATACCAAAGGTCCTTTCTATGATGCTGACGATCAAAAACAGAACTGGGAGATGCATAATTTTTATCGCACCATTCTGGTTGCTACAGTCACCATCCTGAATAAAATTGAAGCTGAGATCTACAATGCTGAATTTGATGTGATTAACAACCTGTTGTCTACGATTTCAGCGGAAGACTGGAAATTTGATGTGATCCGGGCAAAGGTTATCCCTAAAAGCGCTTATGTATTTATGGGTGATGAATATCAGGCTGAAATTCTGGTTGCCGCCTATGATACCAAGCAAAATCCGGATGTCCGTTACGCCTTCGGAGCAGATACACTGACCCCGGCAAATTTCAAAAATGCTACAAGGCTGGAAGGCTCACAGGGCGTTGTGACCCTTAAGATGGGTGCCAATGGCGAGGGCCTGAAACGGTTTGCAGGTATCATTAAAATTGTAAGCCCTTTAGGAGATACCATGTCTTTCCATTTTAAAGATGAATTTATCGTTGCAAAACCGGCCATTACCATTTCCCCGACCAAAATGAACGTATTTTATATCGGGGTTGACAATCCTGTCGCCATCAGTGTTCCCGGAAGCCCGGAAAAGGTCCTGCCAACTATTTCAGTAGGCAATATCCGTCAGGATGGGAAGGATTGGCTGGTGTCAGGCCTGCCGAATTCTGCCAGGGAAGCTGTAATTACGGTTAACGCCATTTTTTCGGGCAAATCAAAAAAAATGGGAACCTACTCATTCAGACTAAAAACTGTTCCTGATCCCATTATTAAAATTGCCGGGAAAAATGAAGGATTCATTTCCAAAAGTCTTGTCGCAGCAAGTCCTATCCTTGTTCCTACCATGCCCCCGGGATTTGATTTTGACCTGCAATACCATGTCACTTCTTTTGTGTTTTCAACTGCCACGTCCGCGGGTGAAGGAAATGATATAAAAGTTCAGGGGAACCGGCTAACCCCGGAAATATTGAAGATTATTAACAATGCCAGGAGGAATCAGAGGATTTGGTTTGATGAAATCTATGTCAAAGGCCCGGATGGCTCCCGTAAAGTTAATACAAACCTCAGTTTGAAATTAAACTGATAATATCCAATCGGAGGCAATATGAAAAATGCACTGTTCTTGGTTTTAGTATTCGTTTTTTTAACGGGTATCAAACTAACGTCTTATTCCCAGGTTCTGGAAGGACCACCAAGGGATGGAGTTTATGATAAAACTGCCATTACCCAGGTTCAGCCTATTCCGTACCCCTATCTCAGGGAAGCTGATATTGTCTGGACCAAAAGAATCTGGCGTGTTCTGGATATGCGGGAGAAAATGAATCAACCATTCTACTTTCCCGAACGGGCACAGAACAACTGGCGCAGTTTTGTCCAGATTATCATCGATGGCTTAAAAGAAGGTGTGATCACCGCGTATTCTTCCGAATCAGATCAATTCCTTTATCCACTAACCCCCAATGAAGTGATGGATAAGCTCAGTAGTGTTGATTCTGTAAAACTTCCCAGACCAGATAATCCGGATATTATGTATGATACAGTCATCAAAACGGAGTTTGAATCTGCAAATGTTAAGAAATTCAGGATAAAAGAGGATTTCTATTTTGACAAACAAAGATCTGTTTTTGAAGTCAGAATACTTGGGATAGGTCCGGTGATCGATGTCAATGATAAAATTACAGGAGAAAAGCGTTTTGAGAAAACCCTATTCTGGATTTATTTTCCCGAATGCCGTCAGCTTTTTGCACGCAGCGAAATGTTTAACCTGAAAAATGGTTCAGCCGGCAGACTGAGTTATGATGATGTGTTCATGAAAAGAATGTTCTCCAGTTATATCTATAAGGAAGAAAATGTTTATGATCGCGCCATCGTTGAATATGCCACCGGTGTTGACGCCCTGCTTGAAGCAGAAAAAGCAAAAACAAACCTTTTTGAGTGGGAACAAAATCTCTGGGAGTACTAATTTTCTCTCCCGGAGCCCATGTCGTCCCTATTTCTTGAAACTCCGATAGAATACCTCAAAGGGGTTGGCCCAGCCAGAGCCGAAGTGTTAAAATCAGAGGTCCGTGTCTTTACCTTCGCGGACCTTCTTACTTTTTTCCCATTTCGTTATGTCGACCGGAGCAAATTTTACCTGATTTCCGCCATCAGGGATGAGTCCACCTATATTCAACTGAAAGTTAAGCTCGAAAATAAACAGTCAGTCGGGAAACTGCATGCACAACGACTGATCGCAACGGTGAGGGATGAGAGCGGAACGGTTGAACTGGTATGGTTCCAGGGAGGGAAGTGGATTTCCGATAGACTTATCATCGGTAAAGAATATATTGTATTTGGGAAACCGACTTTCTTTAATGGTCATTGGAACATCCCTCATCCTGAAATTGAAGCCCCCACCGATGAACCGATTCCCCTGAACGAAACCATGCGTCCCATCTACCGTTCTACGGAAAAATTAAAATCCAGGGGATTGGATTATAAAGGCTTGTGGAAGTTGCTGAAAACCCTAATGTTGAATGAGAAATTCAATGTGCCTGAAAATCTTACGGCAAAAATCCTGAAGGATTTGAATCTGATGAGTCGTCAGGAGGCTTTTATCAATATTCATTTTCCTTCCAGCCCGGAAACTTTAAAGCGTGCTCAAGCAAGACTTAAATTTGAAGAATTATTTTTCATTCAGTTGCGACTGATGAAACATCGTTATGGCCGCCTGGAAAAGAAATCAGGACATGTGTTTTCAAATGTAGGAGATTATCTCAATCATTTTTATCGACAACATCTTACGTTCGATCTCACCAATGCACAAAAAAGGGTGATCAAAGAGATCCGCCATGATCTTGGTTCGGGAACCCAGATGAACCGTTTGCTTCAGGGAGATGTGGGAAGCGGCAAAACACTGGTTGCCCTGATGACCATGCTGATTGCTCTTGACAATGGATACCAGGCCTGCTTGATGGCACCGACGGAAATACTGGCACAGCAACATTTCAATACGATTTCGGGGCTGCTGTCCGGAATGAACATCGTCCCTGGACTGCTGACCGGAGCGACAAAGCCCCAAACCAGGCAAACGATCACAGAAAACTTGAGGAACGGTGTTCTTCAGATTCTGATCGGAACCCATGCCTTGATTGAAGATCCGGTCAGATTCAGGCATCTTGGATTGGTGGTCATAGATGAGCAACACCGATTCGGAGTGGCACAAAGGGCAAAGCTGTGGAAAAAAAACATCATGGCTCCACATGTTCTGGTAATGACCGCAACACCTATCCCTCGAACCCTCGCCATGACCCTTTATGGGGATCTTGATGTTTCCATTATTGACGAAATGCCTCCCGGAAGAAAGGGAATCATCACCCGTTATGCCGCGGAACAAGATCGCTTGAAAGTGTATGGTTTTATCCGTCAGAAAATAAAAGAAGGCCGCCAGATATACATTGTTTACCCCCTGATCATGGAATCAGAAACCCTGGACCTTAAAAATCTCAAGGAAGGATATACTCAAATCATTAAAGAATTTCCCCCTCCGGAATATGCGGTTTGCATGGTGCATGGTAAGATGAAACCCCGCGAAAAAAATGAAGGCATGCAACGATTTCTTCACCATGAAGCCCATATCATGGTTGCCACTACAGTCATTGAAGTCGGTGTTGATGTGCCGAATGCTTCGGTAATGCTGATTGAAAACGCAGAACGTTTTGGCCTTTCTCAACTTCATCAGTTACGCGGAAGAGTGGGAAGAGGAAGCGACCAGTCTTATTGCATTCTGATGTCATCAGAAAATATCGGGAATGATGCAAGAAAACGTATCTCCACAATGGTGAAAACACACGACGGATTCGAAATAGCCGAGGCGGATCTCCGGTTACGGGGACCAGGAGATCTTCAGGGAACCCAGCAAAGCGGAATACTCGATTTACGTATTGCTGATATTGTGGAAGATGAAAAAATCCTGAAATTTGCCCGAAAACTTGCCGATGAGATCATCCAGTCTGATCCATATCTTCATGACCAAACCAACCTTGTCCTGCGATGCCATCTACAAAGCATGGATAAGCATCAGCAAAATTGGGGGCTTATCTCTTAGTTTGATCGCGATATTTTACTACATTTGCCCCTTAAATTTCACTAACAAATGAAAATTGCCTTAAGTTGGCTTAAACAGTATGTCCACCTTGATCAATCCCCTGAAGAAATCAGTGAATTGCTTACGGGCTGCGGATTGGAAGTTGAAGGAGTAGAAACTTTCCAGTCGGTAAAAGGAGGATTGGAAGGAGTTGTGGTCGGCGAAGTCATTCATTGTGAAAAACACCCGAATTCCGATCATTTGAGTTTAACACTGGTCAACATCGGGAAAGAAGAACCATTGAAAATTGTTTGTGGGGCATCCAATGTTGCCATTGGTCAGAAAGTTGCTGTAGCCACAATTGGAACTACACTGTATTTTAAAGAAAAGGAAATCACACTACAAAAAACGAAAATCCGGGGTGAGATTTCTGAAGGTATGATTTGTGCCGAAGATGAACTTGGACTTGGTGCTTCCCATGAGGGAATCATGATCCTTGATCCTGAGGCAAAAGTTGGTATGCCTGCTGCTGCTTATTTCAACATCCTGGAAGATGCAGTATTTTCTATCGGATTAACTCCAAACCGCGCTGATGCCACTTCCCATATTGGAGTAGCCAGAGATCTTGTAGCAGTGCTTAATAATTTCGGCTGTTCAGAACCACAGGCCGGAAAACGGAAATCTTTAATTCTTCCCGATATTTCTGAATTCAAGCGGGATACTCAGGCCAGAAAAATTTCTATTCAGATAGAAGATACAGCCTCCTGCCCCAGATATTCAGGTTTGACGCTCACCGGAGTAACAGTTAAAGAATCACCAAACTGGCTGAAAAACAAACTCCTTTCGGTTGGACTCCGCCCCATCAACAATATTGTTGATGTGACCAATTATGTGCTGATGGAAACAGGACAACCACTTCATGCTTTCGATGCGGATAAGATCGCAGGAGACAAGGTGATTGTAAAAAAATGTCCGGAAGGCACAAAATTTACTACCTTGGATGATAATGAGCGGGAACTTACCGGAAATGATCTGATGATCTGCAATATCCAAGAACCCATGTGCATTGCCGGAGTTTTCGGCGGGACCAAATCCGGAGTTGTTTTTGAAACAAAGGATATCTTCCTCGAAAGCGCATACTTCTTTCCCACAGGCATTCGCAGGACAGCCCGCCACCATGGCCTACAAACTGACGCTTCCTTTCGCTTCGAACGGGGAACCGATCCCGAGATTACCCTTTTTGCCCTTCAACGTGCTGCATTGTTGATTAAGGAGATTGCCGGAGGCATGATCTCATCCGATATGGTGGATGTATATCCTCAGCCTGTTTTACCAAAAAAGGTTGAACTTTTTTTTGATCATCTGGATCACCTGATTGGTAAGAAACTCGAACCAAGGGTGGTGGTCGATATCCTTCATGATCTTGGCATGAAGGTACAAACAGCCTTTGATTCATCCACTGAGATTCACTATCCTTGTCCTGCCGGATGGCAGGCGTCATCTTCCATATGGGTAAGCATTCCTACTTATAAGACAGATGTGACCCGTGAAGCTGATCTGATAGAAGAAATTTTGCGAATTTATGGCTACAATAATATTGAAATTTCATCGGAAATACGATCTTCCATTTCTTATTCAAGGAAACCGGATCCGGATAAAATTCAAAATCTGGTTTCAGAATATCTGGTTGGAAACGGTTTTATGGAGATTATGAACAATTCTCTCAATCCTTCCTCTTACTATAACGGAAATGAATGTTATCAATTGAATTTATGTGTGAATATCCTGAATCCCATCAGTCGTGATCTTGATGTTTTACGCCAGACTCTTTTATTTGGCGGACTGGAGACCATCTTATATAATCAGAACAGGAAAGCAGAGAATCTTAGTTTATTCGAATTTGGGAATGTTTACCGTAAATCGATTTCAGGGGATGAAGATAATTGCTTACCAGCCTATCATGAGGAAAAACATCTGGCTTTGTTTTTAACCGGTTTGGCAAAGGCAGAAAGTTGGAATACTACACCCGAAAACATTGATTTTTTCCTGCTTAAAGGATATATCCAGGCTATTCTGGCCAAACTCGGCATAGTCATGGAAAACTTGGTCATAGATGATTTCCGGTCTTCAATGATCCCTGAGGGTTTAAGTTTTTCATCTGGCGAGGAAAAACTTATTTTTTGCGGTTTCCTTTCGGAATCTGTCCTGAAACTATTTGATTGTCGACAGCCTGTACTCTATGCTGAGTTTAACTGGGATAAAGTACTCGGTCAATTACCAAAGAAAGTGCTGCGCTTCAGGGAATTACCTAAATTTCCCGAAGTCAGGCGTGATCTGGCCCTGCTGGTTGATCAGTCCGTGTCTTTTAACCAGATTAAACAGACAGTTTTTGAGGCAGAAAGGAAAGTGCTAAAAAAGGTCGGTTTGTTTGATGTTTATGAAGGAGAGAAAATTGATGCAGGGAAGAAATCTTATGCCATCCACTTGATGCTGCAGGATGAGGCAAAAACATTAACGGATAAAGAAATTGAAAAAGTCATTCAAAAAATAATTCAAGGGCTGACAGAGAAGCTCAACGTACAAATCAGATAAACAAATCCGAATCTAATTATGACAACAAAAAATGAAATCAGGTGTTCCATCGGTCCGAATGGAGAAAAATTCATCCTTCCTGCCCCGGCAGCGTATTCGAAAGAATTAAAGCGCATTGAAAAACTGGTCGTGCAGGCCAGGAAAGAAAAGAAAGAAATAGTGGTGGTGATGGGCCTTGGTTTTGTGGGCGCAGTCATGGCTGCCATCGTGGCCGATACGAAAGATAAAAAAGGGAAAAACAGCAAACTGGTAATCGGATGCCAGCGCCCCAGTATCAGGAGTTACTGGAAAATTGAAATGATCAATAAGGGGGAATCTCCTGTTAAAGCTGAAGATCCTGAAGTTGATGTCTTGATTAATCGATGTGTGACTAAGTCTAAAACCCTAGTGGCAACGTATAACAGCGATTGTCTGAAATTTGCCGATTGTGTGGTAGTAGACGTACAATGTGATTTTTCCAAAAAGCAACTTGGAAATATGAAGTCGGGGGAAGCCGATATGGCTGCCCTGGAGGATACCATGAAGACCATAGGGGATAAAATCCCACCAGAATGTCTTGTATTGATTGAAACCACTGTGGCTCCGGGGACTACGGAATTTGTAGCCTGGCCGATCCTGAAAAAAGCTTTCAGTAAACGAGGGATTAAGAAGACTCCGCTTCTTGCTCATAGTTTTGAAAGGGTAATGCCGGGGAAGGATTATGTAGCCTCAATTCGTGATTTCTGGAGGGTTTGCTCAGGATGTGACACAGAGGCAAGAAGCAGAGTTGAAAAATTCCTTCATGAAGTACTGAATACAAAAGATTTTCCACTTACTGTCATGGATCGGCCTATTGAATCAGAAACAACCAAGATCATAGAAAATTCTTACCGTGCAACTATTCTTGCCTTTTTGAATGAATGGAGCCTTTTTTCAGAGCGAAACGGAGTGGACCTTATCAAGGTGATCAAGGCCATAAAAATGCGTCCGACCCATAGTAATATTATCTTTCCGGGACCGGGAATCGGAGGTTATTGTTTGCCGAAAGATGGTGGATTGGGTTATTGGTCATATAAGCATATCCTGGGATTTGAAGATGGAGACAAGATATTTAAATTAACTCCCGCAGCCATTGATATCAATGACACCCGCGGACTTCATGTCGCTGAGCTGACCCGCGATGCGCTGCGCAATATGGGGCGCTATATCGCCGGGGCTGAAGTGCTGATCTGTGGCGCTTCTTATCGGCAGGATGTTGGAGATACCCGATACAGCGGCAGTGAAATGGTTGTACGTAAACTGTCGGAGATGAGTGCAGAGATCAGGGTGCATGATCCCTATGTGGATCATTGGTATGAACTTGAAGACCAGGAAGAATATCCTGCTCCCGGTCATTCCTGGAAAAGGTTTTTCCGCAACCAGGATAATCTTAAAAATGCTGTAGTTCAGAAAGATTTGAAAAAGGCATTAAAGGGCGTGGAGGTGATGATCCTTGCCGTTCCGCATTCCGAATACCTGGACCTCAATCCTGATGATATTGTGAAGTGGGCTGGCGGTCCCATCGCTGTCGTGGATGCCTTTGGCATTCTGACGGATGAAAAAATCTGCCGATATTTTGAACTGGGATGTGAAGTGAAAGCCCTGGGTCGTGGTCATCTGGCAAGGCTGAAAAGGGAAGTCAGAAAATATTAAGTGGTTATTTGTAACTTTGCATTTGAAAAACAATGAATTAAATGGATATTTTGTCCATCAAGCAGCGATTTGGAATCATTGGCAATTCTCCCTTGCTCGACCGGGCCATCGACATTGCCCGCCAGGTTTCAGCCACTGACATAACCGTTTTAATTAATGGTGAAAGCGGTACCGGAAAGGAATTTTTTCCTAAAATAATACATCAGTTAAGTGCCCGGAAACATGGTCCCTATATTGCCGTTAATTGTGGCGCCATTCCTGAAGGGACCATAGATTCCGAATTATTCGGTCATGAAAAAGGTTCTTTTACCGGTGCTCATGAAGCCCGGAAGGGATATTTTGAAGTGGTTGACGGAGGCACTATCTTCCTGGATGAAGTGGCCGAATTACCGCTGGGGACTCAGGTTCGTCTTCTACGGGTGCTCGAAAGCGGGGAATTTATTCGCGTTGGTTCTTCAAAGGTGCTAAAAACAAATGTCAGGGTAGTGGGCGCTACAAATGTGAATATCCCCGATGCCATCAGTTCGGGAAAATTCCGTCAGGATCTTTATTACCGCCTGAGTACCGTACCGATCAATGTCCCGCCACTCAGAGAAAGACAGGAGGATGTTAACCTGTTATTCCGAAAATTCGCCTCAGATGCTGCAGAAAAATACCGTATGCCTGCCATCCATCTGGACGAGGAGGCTCAAATGGTTTTGAAAAATTACCGTTGGCCTGGAAATATCAGGCAATTAAAGAACCTTACAGAGCAAATTTCCATTATTGAAAAGAACCGTGAAATTGATGCAAAAATTTTGCTGAAATATTTACCTCAGGGTCATTTCAGCGATCTCCCTGTCCTGTATAAAGGTGAAGACACTTCCAAGTTCAACGAAAGAGAGATTTTATATAAGGTGCTGTTTGACATGAAAAAAGACATGAATGATCTTAAACAGCTTGTTGTAAACCTCCTTAAAAATGAATCATCAATCAGCGATGAACTGGGAGAAAATACCCATCTGATCAACCGCCTATATAAGGATATTCAGGAATATAAAGACCCTGTCCAAAGTTTAATTATCCGTCCTGCAGAAAAAAATATTGATGAACCCATACAGTTACCTGAAGAAGTTGAAGAATCCCTCTCTTTAGAGAAAAAGGAAATCGACTTTATCAAGCGTGCACTTGACAAACATGCAGGGAAACGTAAGGATGCAGCCATTGAATTGGGGATATCGGAACGGACATTGTACCGAAAAATCAAAGAATACCATCTCGAATGAATCAGAACAGAACCATATGGCGTGCAACGGAACAATTATCCTTTCTAATCATAGTTTTGCTATTTCAGGCTTGCCGTATGAGTTATTCTTTTACCGGCGCTTCCATATCACCCAATGTTAAAACTGTAGCCATTCCCCGGCTTGTCAACAGCGCCCCTTTCGTGGTTCCAACCCTCGCCGGTACCCTGACCAATTCCCTTCAGGATTATTTTACCTCTCAAACCAACCTTGATGTTGTGGATCGCAATGGAGATCTGAATCTGGAAGGAAGTATCACCAATTATGCAGTACAGCCTGTGGCCATCCAGGGAAATGAAACAGCGGCCATGTCAAGACTGACCATTACCGTCAATATAAAATTTACGAATAAAACCAATGAAAAACAAAACTGGGAAACTTCTTTTTCAAGGTACCTGGATTTTCCCAGTGTTCCCGGATTGACCCCTGCCAACCAGGACGTTATTATCGCGGGGATTACCGAGCAGCTTGTTCAGGATATTTTTAATAAATCCGTCGTTAATTGGTAAATTAAGCTCGAATTTGACCATGAACCGTCAGCAATTTGCAACATTTGTAAAAAATCCCGGACTTGCGGATAGTCAAAGTCTGAAATTGCTGGAAGAACTGGTCAAACGATACCCCTGTTGTCAGTCAGGACAAATGCTGTACACTTACAATCTTTTCAAAGAAAACAATTTACAGTACCCTGAACAATTAAAGAAAGCTGCAGCCTATTCCGGTGACCGGAAAAAGTTAAAAGAACTTTTCTTTCAACCTCATCCTGACCTCAGGATCAGGACAATTGTTTGTCCACCCCAGAAAGCAGAAAGGGCCGAGCCTGAAATATCACATCAAATTTCACCATCAGATGACAGGTTAACAAGGAAAGCCTTGCTTGATATTGTCCGGAAAAGACTGATGGAAATAGAAACAGGGTATCATACGCCCCAAGAAAAAGAAAAGGAAGGTCTGACCAAAAATAAGCTGATTGAAAAATTTATCATTGAGGAACCCCGCATCTCGCCGCCCAAAGCTTCATTTTTTAATCCATCTGCAAGCGCCTCTCAGAGCAATGTAGATGAAGAAGAGATCATCAGCGAGACATTGGCCCGTTTATATGCCAATCAGGGAAACATACAGAAAGCCATTCATATTTATGAGAAATTATCCTTGTTAAATCAAGAAAAAAGTCGTTACTTTGCCGCCCAAATTGAAAATTTAAAATCATAAATAAAAATGGGACTATATATTCTGATTTCTGTTCTGATCCTGATCACTTGTGTGCTGATGATCCTTGTTGTGCTGGTACAAAATTCCAAGGGAGGAGGCCTGGCATCTAACTTTGCTTCTTCCAATCAGTTTATGGGGGTAAGGAAAACCGCTGATTTCTTAGAGAAAACCACCTGGACGTTAGCAATTATTTTACTTGTCCTGAGTCTTTTTTCCATTTTTGTCATTCCCAAAAATCAGGGTGAGGCTGCAGTACAGCAGAGCGAGATACAGAAACAGATCGATGAATCAAAAACTGCTCCGATTAAGGATTTTCAAGCTCCTCCGGCACAGAAGAAGTAATTAATGTGTTTCCGGATTGTGTCCTTGCGTTTGTTGTCTTAGGGAAAATGTCAGATTGTCATAAATGCTGACATTTTTTTTTCAATATTTATGAGAATCTGCAAAATTGTCCCTTTCCATTGCTTATTTTTTATTTGGCATAAAATATGACATAGTATGTCATACTTACCTAAAAGTAAAAATCTTAATGTTAAACTTTAAAATATAACGAAATGGCAAAATTGAAAATTAGGCCCCTGGCAGACCGCGTTTTAGTGGAACCGGCTGCTGCTGAAGAAAAAACAGCAGGAGGTATTATTATTCCTGACACAGCAAAAGAAAAACCCATGAAAGGAACCGTTGTTGCCGTTGGACCAGGCAAAAAAGATGAACCCATGACGGTTAAAGTTGGTGAAACGGTGCTCTATGGTAAATATGCCGGAACCGAAATCACCATTGATAGTGTGAATTACTTAATTATGCGCGAATCTGATATCGTCGCTGTAATTTAACCATCGATGTGCATTAAGAATTATTAAAAACAAATAAAAACGAAAAATTATGGCAAAAGATATTATATTTAGCATCAGAGCAAGAGAAGCGTTAAAGAAGGGAGTTGACGAACTTTCCAATGCAGTTAAAGTGACCCTTGGCCCCAAAGGCCGTAATGTCATTATAGACAAATCTTATGGTTCACCCATGGTGACGAAAGACGGAGTAACCGTGGCCAAAGAAGTGGAGTTAAAAGATGCCGTGGAAAATATGGGCGCCCAGATGGTGAAGGAAGTGGCTTCAAAGACCAGCGATATTGCCGGTGATGGAACTACCACAGCCACCGTTTTGGCTCAGTCTATTTTTACCACAGGATTGAAAAATGTAACTGCCGGAGCTAATCCAATGGATCTGAAACGAGGCATAGATAAAGCCGTTCTGGAAGTCATCAAATCTTTGAAAGCACAAACCAAACAGGTTGGTGATTCCATGGAGAAAATTGAACAGATTGCCTCTATTTCTGCCAACAATGATAGTTTCATCGGAAAGATGATTGCTGAAGCCATGAACAAGGTTAAAAAGGAAGGCGTCATCACCATAGAAGAAGCAAAAGGTATTGAAACCACTGTTAAGGTTGTGGAAGGGATGCAGTTTGACCGCGGTTATATCAGTCCATACTTTGTCACAGATACTGACAAAATGGAAGCAGTTTATGAAACCCCCTATATCCTTATTTATGACAAAAAAGTTAGTGTCATGAAGGATCTCCTTCCGGTTTTGGAAAAAGTGGTTCAGACCGGTCGTCCGCTAATCATCGTTTCTGAAGATGTGGAAGGAGAAGCATTGGCCACTCTTGTAGTCAATAAGATCCGTGGAACACTGAAAGTTGCAGCAGTTAAAGCTCCTGGTTTCGGCGACCGTCGCAAGGAAATGCTGGAAGATATTGCAGTACTTACTGGTGGTACCGTTATCAGTGAAGAAAAGGGATTCAAACTTGAAGATGCTACCCTTCAGTATCTTGGCCAAGCAGAAAAAGTTACCATTGATAAAGAAAATACAACCATCATTAACGGAAGTGGTAAAAAAGCCGATATTACCGGTAGGATTAACCAGATCAAGACCCAGATCGGAACGACAACTTCTGATTATGACAGGGAAAAACTTCAGGAACGTCTGGCTAAATTAGCTGGCGGTGTTGCAGTTATATACGTTGGTGCTGCTTCTGAAATTGAAATGAAAGAAAAGAAAGATCGTTTTGACGATGCTTTACATGCTACCCGTGCTGCCATTGAGGAAGGTATTATTCCTGGTGGAGGTGTCGCTTACCTGCGTGCCCAGAAAGTGATTGAAAAAATGAAGGGGGAAAACGAAGACGAAACCACTGGTATCGCCATCATCAGACGGGCATTGGAAGAACCACTCCGTCAGATTGTTGAAAACGCCGGACTCGAAGGTTCCGTAATCATACAAAAAGTAAAAGAAGGGAAAGATGATTTTGGGTTCAATGCCCGCACTGAAGTTTTTGAAGGCCTTTATAAAGCCGGTGTTATCGATCCCACCAAAGTGGCCAGGGTGGCACTTGAAAACGCTGCTTCGATTGCCAGCATGTTACTGACCACCGAATGTGTTTTGGCTACTCATAAAGAAGAAAAACCCGCTATGCCCCCGATGAATCCCGGAATGGGCGGAATGGACGGGATGTACTAACAGTTGAAAGATCTGTTCAAAAAAGCCCTGAACTCTCAGGGCTTTTTTATTGATTTTTTTATATATTGCAAGTATCAAAATACGTTAATATGAAACCACTGGTTTTTATTCTTACGATGTTCTGGGGATACATGCCCTTGCTCAAGGCCCAGCAGGTAAGCCCGAATCTCCCCCTTGACCCTGATACAAAAAAAATCATGTACCGCGCCGTGATTGAACAGGAAGGAAGCCCTTCCTATTTATATGATAAGGCAGTGGAATGGTTCAGCTATTATTATCCTAACCCCACAGCAGTATATACGGTTCAGGATAAAGTCAACGGAAAAATTGAAGGGACAGGGCGAATGAAAATATATTACACCGATACCAAATCCGGCGTTCGTATGGAAGGAGGCTTGGTGATCTATAACCTGAAACTTGAATTCAAGGAAAACAAATTCCGATATACCATTACAGACTTCAACCTCAAAGCAGCTTCACGTTTTCCGGTTGAAAGATGGATGAATACTGCTGATCCTGCCCACAACCCAAACTGGGATGCCTACCTGAATCAGGTGGACACTACCATACAAAGACTGGTTTCGACGTTGAAAGAAAAAATGAAGCCAACCGTAATTAAAAAAGATGAATGGTAATCATTTACCGGATATCCGTGAGACTTCCAGGGACGAACTGTTAAGCTTTTTTCTTAAGCATCATGAAAAAGGATTCAGGGGAGGACAGGCTTACTTGTGGCTCTGGCAAAAAGCATGTACCTCCTTTGAAGCAATGACCAGCCTTCCCAAAACTTTACATCAGCTGATGGCCGAGCACTTCACCTTTCATATTGCACAACCGGAGATCAAACGGATCAGCAGGGATGGAACGATTAAAGTGGGTTTCCGCTTATTTGACGGCTTGATGGTGGAAGGAGTACTTATTCCCGGTGATGGCAGATATACGGCCTGCATTTCTTCTCAAGCTGGCTGTGCCCTTGGTTGTTTTTTTTGTGCCACGGGAAAACAAGGGTTTCACAGGAATCTGAGTTGTGGAGAAATTTTTGATCAGGTGGTTTATCTTTCAAAGTTGGCTGAAGAAAATCCATTACCGGGAAAGAATCTGAAATCAAGAGCCTTGTCGAATATCGTATATATGGGTATGGGTGAACCCTTCATGAACTATGACAATGTAGTGAAATCAATTGAAAAGCTTACCCATGAGGAAGGGTTGGGTATGTCGCCTCAGCGGATTACCGTTTCCAGTATCGGCATCCCCAAAATGATCAGACAGATGGCCGATGATGACCCAAAATATCACTTTGCCCTCTCCCTGCATGCTGCCTCGGATCTTAAACGTAACCAGCTTATTCCCTTCAGTCTTAAGCATCCATTATCTATGCTTACGGATGCCCTGAAATATTATCATACAAAGACAAAAAAAAGGTTTACCATTGAGTTTGTTCTGTTTGGCGGTGTGAATGATTCTTTGGAAGACGCACAAGAATTGGCAATATTCTGTAAAAGTTTTCCGGTCAAGATCAACATCATTGAATATAATCCGGTTAGCAATTCCGGATTCAGGGGCACAGAACCGGAAAAAATCAAAGCGTTTGCCGGTTTTTTAGAGAAAAAAAACCTGGTTGTCAATATCCGCAGAAGCCGTGGTAAAGATATTGACGCAGCCTGCGGTCAGCTTTCGGCAGATCAATGAATGATTCTATTAAATACAATCGAATATGAAAAAAAGATCCTATGAGGTTTCAGGCCATGTCATCGATGTGGTGGGACAGCGTATTTACCAGGGAACCCTGGTCATCAATGAAGGTAAAATTACCGATATTCGGGAAGAACCAGTCCATTCAGATCAATATATTGCCCCCGGGCTGGTGGATGCTCACATTCATATTGAAAGCTCCATGCTGATTCCTTCTGAATTTGCTCGTTTGGCCTCTGTTCATGGAACTGTCGCCACCGTATCCGATCCTCATGAGATCGCGAATGTTTTGGGCATTGAAGGGGTTAAATTCATGATCGAAAATGGGGAAAGTGTCCCCTTTAAATTTTTCTTCGGCGCTCCTTCCTGTGTCCCGGCAACATCTTTCGAAACAGCCGGAGCACGTTTGGGGGTTGAAGAAGTGAAGGAGCTGCTCCGGATGAAAGAAGTCAAATACCTTTCAGAGATGATGAATTTCCCAGGCGTCCTGTTCCAGGATAAAGAAGTCATGGCAAAACTGGAGCTGGCAAAAAAAATCGCTAAACCCATTGATGGACATGCCCCAGGAGTTAGGGGTGAGGATGCAAAAAAATATATCCTGGCCGGGATAAGTACCGATCATGAATGCTATACCAAAGAAGAAGCCCTTGAAAAAATCAGATATGGGATGAAAATCCTGATCAGAGAAGGCAGTGCGGCAAAAAACTTTGAAGCACTTAGCAGCCTGATCGAAGAATATCCGGATATGGTAATGCTTTGCTCCGATGATAAACATCCGAATGACCTGGCTCTCGGACATATCAACGAATTAATCATCCGTGCGCTTAATAAAGGTTATGACCTTATGAAAGTTTTGAGGTGCTGTACATTTAATCCGGTCCGACATTACGGACTGGAAGTAGGCTTACTGCAGAAAGGGGATCCTGCTGATTTTATGGTTGTGGATAATTTAAAAGATTTCAGGATAAAGGCATCATTTATAGCGGGAGAAAAAGTTGCGGAGGGCGAACATACCTGCATTCAATCAGTGCAAGCCGAAGCCTGTAACAATTTTAATATCGGGTTGATGAATAGAAATGAACTGATATTAAAACCGGGTGGGTCAACCATAAAGGTTCAAAAAGCATTGGAAGGGCAACTCATCACAGAGATGATTCTAGCTGAACCAAAAATCATCCTGGATAATGTAGTCAGCGATCCTGACAGAGATATTTTAAAGCTTGTGGTTAAAAACCGTTATGATGAAGCCCCTGCAGCCATCGGTTTTATCGGGAATATTGGACTGAAAAGGGGAGCGCTGGCTTCATGTGTAGCCCATGACAGCCATAATATCCTTGCCATGGGGGCGGATGATGACTCAATTTTTAGAGCCATTAACCTGATCATTGAATCCAGGGGTGGAATTTCACTCGTGGATGGATTACATGAAATTATTCTCCCTCTGCCTTATGCTGGTATTATGTCAGGGGACAATGGTTATTTGGTGGCAAAGAAATACGACTGGATGGATAAAAAAACCAAGGAGATGGGTTGTACCCTGTCCGCTCCTTACATGACCCTCTCTTTTATGGCTCTGCTGGTGATCCCTGCTCTGAAATTAAGCGATAAGGGATTATTTGATGGAACACGGTTTAGTTTTACGGATATCTTTGAAAAATAAAGAAACATGTATGTATTTATTTGTATGATATATTTTTATATATTTGTACTGTTAAAAACCATATTACAATGAAGAAAAAAAACACCCTTGATCTCCAGAAATTGGAAATGGCAGCCAGTAAGTTACGGGCCATTGCTCATCCCATGCGTATCGCCATCATTGATCTGCTGACTGAAAACAAAAAACTCACCGTCACCCAGATTTATGAGCATTTGAATATTGAACAGGCCTCCGCCTCCCATCACCTGAATATATTAAAAAACAAAGGATTACTTGAGTCAAAGCGCAATGGGAAAATGATTTATTATTCCCTGAAGCTCCAGGTATTGTCCAACGTGATTGATTGTATTAACCAGTGCGTGATGGCTTAAGCCTGGATGGTTTACATCTCCCAGCTTTCTTCAACATCCCAATTGGCACGGATTTCAATTGGTTTAAAGAAGTAATTTACCTTTTCAGGTTGAAGTTTTTTTCGATAGTTTCCTGTATCCCATCGCTGATTCCGGTTACGATCGGAGATTACTTTAATTTTGAATTTACCAGGATTAAGATATTCAAATTTTACCTTTCCTGATTGATTCACAATTTTTTCCTCCACCAGGCTTTCCTTCTCTGTCAATAATTGAACAAGGTACTGTTGAGATTGATCCTTAAATGCCATGGTGAGGACAAGAGATCCATACTCCTTGGCCGCTTTGGTTTTAAAAGTCTGGATCAAAGTGTCGTTGGTAAGTTGGTTGATCCCGAAGAAACAGGAATCAGGGATAAACAGGGTATATGATTTTTCTTCCTTCCAGTGATAATGGATTTGGATTTTCCTGAGGATGCTGTCTGAAAAATTGATTTTGGGATTCAGGGTATCTTTCCCGTCAATAAGCAAAACTTTTGAAAAATCCCATTGGGATAATGGGTAAGAAAATTGAAGACTGAGGTTGCTTTTGAATTGGTTAAACGCGTTAGAACCGGCATTTGAACTTATTCCAAGTCTATCAGCTCCTGTTTCTTTTTTATCACTTTTCCTTTTCGGGGTTTTTATTTTCAAATCGATCCGTACAGTATCCAGAATACTATCCCGATCCATGATGGACAGGATCAGCGAGTCTTTTTCCGGATTCATCAGCCACAGGGTAAGGCTGTCTTTTTTTGTTGAATACTCTTCCCTGCACCAAGAAGTGATGGAGTCTAGGTTTAAAGGGTCTAATTGAAGTGACCTGACCGGGTATTTAAACAAAATCATGATCATACCCCTCCGGGGTACATTGATTTTTAATATACGCTGGATGGAATCCGGTTCATCAAAAAGATGTAATTCATAAACAGGGAAGGTGGGTTTGACTGTTATCAGGCTATCCTTTTTTACTGTTTTTGAAGTATCACTTTTCATAGAGTCAGCAGTAAGGATATAGCTTGCCTGGACAAGACTGTCGAGGAATCCGATTTTTTCAGCGGGCTGGTTAAAGATATAATCATTATTCTGGTCGACTACGGCTAACAGCATATAATCCGCTTTCCTAAGGTTGGCCAGATGAAATTCTCCCTTCTCGTTGGTTTTTGTAAGGTAAAACGGGGGCAGTCTGAAGGGCAGAGAATCAAACGGAAGCGTATCACAATTATTCAGATATAGGACCGCAAAAACCTCTTTCTGGGGTTGAAGATCAAAGGCACTGACAACTTTTCCATGAATGCTGAGTGAATCAACATATTTTCCTGTGGAAAACACATAGGTAAATCCGTTCAGCACGTTATTTTCCGTAATGTCGTTAATGGCATTGCCAAAATTTATGGAATAGGTTGTATTTGCCCGGAGGCTGTCTTCCAGTTTTATGATCAGTGATTTCCCCCTCAGGCGGTAGTCTGGTAATTTATTGAGGAGAGGAGAGAATATAATTTCATTCAATGGGTTTTTCAGGTTGATGAATTCATCGAAATCTATCCTGATGGTATTGCCTTTAAAAAGGGCAGATGAATTAGGTGGAGCACATGCTTTTATGTGTGGTGGTTTGATGTCTTTAGGTCCACCTTCCGGGCTGACCGGATTGGCGCAACGAAATAAGCAAAGGGAGGTGATCAACAGAAAGGAAAGGAAGAAAATGAGTCTTTTGCAGGACACAGGATATGTTTTACTTGAAGTTTGAATGGTCAAATTTACCAATCGTTTTAATAAGAGAACCTTTTTTTTTATAATTTTACATGGTTAACTAATAACAAATGGTTTATGTCAGGGCATAATAAGTGGTCAACAATCAAGCGTAAAAAGGGGGCACTGGATGCCAAGCGCTCAAAAATATTTTCCAAAATCATCAAGGATATTACCATTGCGGTAAAAGAGGGGGGTGCGGATCCGGATGGGAATCCCCGTCTGCGGCTGGCCATTGCCAATGCCAAAGGGGCTTCCATGCCTAAGGATAACATCCAGCGGGCCATCAATAAAGGATCTGACAAAGAAGCCGCAGCGCTGATTGAAACCACTTATGAGGGCAAAGGTCCCCATGGTATTGCTATCTTCGTTGAATGCACCACGGATAACCTTCAGCGTACGGTTTCCAATATTCGGGCATATTTCAACAAACATGGCGGAGAATTGGGTCAAAATGGAATGCTGAACTATTTATTTGACCGTAAAGGTGTTTTTATTGTTCCCCAGGGTGATCTTCAGCAGGATGAATTTGAGATGGAGGTGATTGATGCCGGGGCGGAAGACCTTAGTCTGGAGGAGGGGATTTTTACTATAACCACTGCCATGGAAGATTTTGGAAGCATGATTAAGAAGCTCGAACAACTAAAAGTTGAACCCGAGAGTGCTTCCCTTCAGAGAATTCCAAAAACCACGATTACCCTTGATGAAGATGCCACCCGTAAAGTATTGAAATTGGTTGACATCATCGAAGAGGATGAAGATGTTCAGAATGTTTTTCACAATCTGAACATCACCGATGAAATGGCAGAAAAGCTTTAAACCTCGCAGATATATTGCGTGAGGTTAATTCCTTTGTGTAATTCAAGTTTTTTTCTGAGCCTAATCCGTGAAATTTCTGTACTTGGTGAGGTGATCTTCAGAATATGTGAAATTTCTTTTGTGTTTAGATTCATTCGCAGCAAGGCACATAATTTATGGTCATTGGGGGTCAGTTGCGGATATTTTTTTCTCAGACGGTCAAAGAATCCTGGGTGTATTTTTTCAAAATGGGCTTTGATCCTGTACCAGTCGTTATCGAACTTGATGTTTTCATCGATGGTTTTAAGCACTCTTGCAATATCGTTACGGTTGATGTTCTTCTCCACTTTCAGCAAGCGATTAATATCTTTTTTTATCAACCCAATGATCTTGTTTTTCTGGGAAATAAAAATAGAGGAAGTAGCCAGTTCACGGTTGATGAGGTCTAATTCCATCTGATGTTTTTGTTTTAAAAGCTGGTTGACTTTTTGTTCAGCTTTGATCCGTTCCTGAAGTCGTTGATTTCTTTCTTTTTCCGCTTTTTCCCGGTTTTCGATTTCTGATTTTAACTCGGAAATGATTCTTTCGTTGGTAATTTCCAGGTTACGCTGATAGTTGGCGACTTCAATGGCTGCACGGATCTGGTCAATGTCCACGGGCTTGAACAGGTAAGCATAAGGTTTAAGCGAGAAAGATTTCAGGAAGACTTCGCTTTTATTCATGGAGGTCAGAAAGATGATTCCGCAGTTATAGTTTTCGGTCAGGATACGCGCCGCTTCAATGCCATCCATTTTGCCTGCGAGACGGACATCCATGATGACAATATCCGGCTCTTTGTCATTTTCTTTAAGTGCTGCAATATTTTCTACCGCGTGTTCACCCTTGGTATCAATTCCCATTACTTCGTAACCGAAAGCAATGAGTTTTGATCTCAGATCGTGGGCGATGATCAGTTCATCCTCAACGATGTATAAGCTTATTGGCGCCATAAGATATGTGTTTTAAAGTTAAATGCGGAAATCTGCATGGTTAATGATATTATAAGTGTCAATGGCAATTACCAGTTCTTCATTGGTTGGCATCACCATGGCCACAACTTTTGACCCGGGTTTGGTCAGTATGACTTCCCTGCCTTTTATCTGATCATTCCGGGCCGGATCAAAATCAATGCCCAGGAATTCCATTCCATCAAGGATCCTTTTTCGGGTATCGGGATCATTTTCGCCTATTCCACCAGAAAGAATGATGAGGTCAACCCCCTTCATTGCGGCCGCATAGGCGCCAATATATTTTTTTACCCGGTAGGCATACATGTCAAGGGCAAGCTGTGCCCGTTCAACACCTTCACTGGCTGCTTTTTCAACGTCACGCATATCATAAGATATGCCAGAAATTCCAAAAACCCCGCTTTTTTTATTGAACAGGGCATTAGTGTCTTTGATACTCAGGTTTTCTTTTTCGGCAAGGTATAGCAGGACGCCTAGATCAACATCTCCGCTTCGGGTTCCCATCATTAATCCTTCCAGTGGCGTAAAGCCCATGGAAGTGTCGATGGATTTTTCATTTTGAATGGCGGCCACAGAAGACCCATTGCCCAGATGGCAGGTGATGATATTTATATGATGATAATCTTTTCCCAGGAATTTGCAGGCTTTACGGGCAATATACTGATGAGAAGTTCCATGAAAACCGTATCTGCGAATTTTGTAATTTTCATAGTATTCATAAGGAATGGCATATAAATAGGAGTAAGCAGGCATGGTCTGGTGGAAAGAAGTGTCGAATACAGCTACCTGAGGAATGTCTGGAAGAATGGCTTCCATCGAAAGGATTCCTTTCAGGTTTGCGGGGTTATGAAGCGGTGCCAGTTCAATGCATTTTTCAATGTCTTTCTTGACGGCCTCTGTGATTCTAACGCTGGTTTTGAAATTTTCCCCTCCATGCGCAACCCTATGGCCGACGGCAGCAATTTCCTTTTCATCGGTGATCACCCCTTGAATAGGATCTTTAAGGGTCTTCAGAATAAGGTTTATTCCAACCTGATGGTTGGGCACTTCCTGATTGATTTTATATTTTGGTTTGGAAGGAACCTGATGTACAAGTTCGCTTTTTTCCAATCCAATCCTGTCAAGCAATCCCTTGGATAAAAGCCTGGCTTCTTCTTTAACTTCAATGAGCTGGTACTTGATTGACGAGCTGCCACAATTTAACACGAGAATTTTCATTTGCAAAAGAATTTTTTATATAAGGTGTATAACAAAATTATCAGTATGTTAGGGTGAGCAAAGATAAAGAATATTGTCATAAATTCAAGGGTTATGGAAATTTTTTTTTCTTGGGGTTATGGTCATTATATGGACAATTTTCACAAAAACACCGGGCTTGAGGTCAGTTCAATTTTTAATTGTATTTTTGGTTTTTAATTGACCTCTTATTCATGGCATTGATTAATACAGTCGTTTCTTGGCTGATGAAAAAACGTATTCATCAGATAGAACTGTTCATGAAATATCCCTATGAGGTTCAGACGGAATGGTTAAAAAAATTACTTTCCCAAGCAAAAAATACTGATTTTGGGAAGCAATTTCATTTCCAATCCATTTTGAACCCGGATCAATATCGTGAGCGGGTTCCCATACAGGATTATGAAAGCCTTAAACCCTATATTGAACGTCTCAGAACGGGCGAACAGAACCTTCTTTGGCCATCTGAGATCAAGTGGTTTGCAAAATCTTCCGGAACTACCAACGATAAAAGTAAGTTTATACCAGTGAGCCAGGAAGCCCTGGAAGAATGTCATTTTAAAGGAGGGAAAGATCTTTTATCGATCTATTGCAATAACAATCCCAACACCCAGCTTTTCGACGGAAAAGCAATTGCCATGGGAGGTTCCCATCAGATCATGGAAATCAGTAATGAGTCATTTTATTATCAGGGAGATCTTTCTGCCATCCTGATTCAAAATCTTCCTGCCTGGGTTGAGTTTTTACGCACTCCGAATTTATCTATTGCCCTGATGGATGAGTGGGAGAGTAAAATTGAAAAAATGGCAAGAGCCACGATTCCGCATAATGTCACCAATATCTCCGGTGTACCTTCCTGGACGCTTCTGCTTTTTAAACGGGTACTTGAAATTACCGGCAAATCAAATTTGCTGGAAGTCTGGCCAGGGTTTGAGCTGTTCATTCATGGAGGGGTTAACTTTGCCCCTTATCGCGAGCAATTTTCCCTGCTCTTTCCTTCACATCAGGTCAATTACCTTGAAACCTATAATGCTTCAGAAGGATTCTTTGGCATTCAAGACAGAGATGAAGCAGATGATATGTTGTTAATGCTTGACTATGGAATTTTTTACGAGTTTGTTCCCATGGACCAGCTTGAAGCGGATCATCCAAAAAGCCTGGGGCTTGATCAGGTGGAAATAAATGTCAATTATGCCCTGGTCATTACCACCAATGCCGGTTTATGGCGCTACTTGATCGGGGATACCGTACAGTTTACCTCCCTGAATCCATACAGGATCAGGATAAGCGGCCGGACCAGGAATTTTATCAATGCTTTCGGGGAAGAAATGATTGTAGACAATGCAGAAAGAGCAATCTCCATAGCGTGTGAACGATGCCACGCCATCATTACTGAATATACGGCTGCACCGGTTTATTCTGACGGAGCACAAAAAGGAGCCCATGAATGGTTAATTGAATTTGAAAAACCACCCTCTGATCTTGCGTTTTTTGCAAATATTCTGGATAATGCTTTAAAGTCGCTCAATTCCGACTATGAAGCAAAAAGATACCATAACCTGATTCTTGGCGAACCTATCATCAGGATGGTTCCGGAGAATACTTTTTATACCTGGCTCAGATCGAAAGGGAAATTAGGTGGTCAACACAAAGTACCCAGGCTATTCAACAACCGAAAATATATTGAAGAAATACTACAGATGATGAATCAGAGTTGATCGTTTTTGTATCTTTGGGTATAAAATAAAAATCATGCACATTGCCATTGCGGGAAATATCGGATCCGGTAAAACGACCCTGAGCGGCTTACTGGCCAAGCACTTTGGTTGGGAACCCCATTATGAGGATGTAGATACCAATCCTTATCTGAACAGTTTTTATGAAGACATGCAACGCTGGTCGTTCAATCTTCAGATCTATTTTCTTAATAGCCGTTTTCGTCAGGTCGTCGCCATCAGAAAATCCGGTAAAACGGTGGTTCAGGACCGAACCATTTATGAAGATGCCCATATTTTTGCGCCCAACCTTCATTCGATGAACCTTATGAGCACCAGGGATTTTGACAATTATATCTCCCTTTTCGAACTCATGAGTTCTTTTATCCAACCTCCCGATTTATTGATATATCTTCGAGCCAGCGTCCCGACCCTGGTCAACCAGATTCAGAAAAGGGGAAGGGATTATGAAAATGCCATTCGCCTGGATTACCTGAAAAACCTGAATGAACGTTATGAGGAGTGGATTAATAACTACACCCTGGGCAAATTGTTGATCATCGAGGTGGATAACCTGAAAGTCAATGAAAGTGCAGAAGACCTGGGATTGGTCATAGACAAAATCAATGCAGAACTGCATGGATTATTCTGATCAGTAACTGAGTACAGGTATTATGACGACACTCGGCGTTATTCCGGCAAGATATGCTTCCACCCGTTTCCCGGGAAAACCGCTGATCATGATCGATGGGAAGACAATGATCCGTCGAGTTTATGAGCAGGCACTCAAGTGCAAGTCATTAAACAAGGTGATCGTTGCCACCGATCATGAAGCTATTCAGAACCAGGTTGCCTCTTTTGGGGGAGAGGTCCTCATGACCTCTGAAAACCATCTTAGCGGAACTGAACGATGTGCAGAAGTGGTTGAAGCTCTGGGGGAACAAGGAACAAGTTTTGATGTAGTCATCAATATCCAGGGGGATGAACCTTTCATCCATCCGGAACAGATCAGGCAGCTGACGGATTGCTTCACTGATCCGGAAGTTCAGATTGCTACCCTGATCAGGAGGATCACCGACAGGGAAGACCTGAAGAATCCCAACCTGGTGAAAGTTGTTAAAGATCTTAACAACCGGGCCTTATATTTCAGTCGTTCCACTATCCCATTTCCAAGGGGAAGTGAAGAACAGTCATGGCTTAATGCCAAAATATATTTTCAACATATTGGCATTTACGGTTATCGCGCAGCGGTATTGAAGGAACTTATCCATTTAGCTCCAACCCCTTTGGAGCAGTCAGAATCTCTGGAGCAACTCAGGTGGCTGGAAAATGGATTCAGGATTTTTACCCAAGAAACAGAATTTGAAAGCATCAGTATCGATTCCCCTTCAGATTTATTAAAAATTACCAACAGAAGCTAAGGTTTTTGCCTATAAAAATGTATCTTCGCATTTGAGGTAAATATCAATGGTTATGGATATCAGAAAATGCATTTCCGGCCTTCTGACCGTACACGACTGCGTGATTCTTCCCGGTTTCGGTGGATTCATTGGAAATTATGCACCGGCCCATATTGATCCGGTGCATCATACTTTTTCCCCTCCCTTCAAAAAACTGCTGTTTAATGTCAACCTTAAACAGAATGACGGGTTACTTGCCAACCGCATTGCTGATGTGGAAGGGCTGGATTATGCGACCGCCTGCCAGCTTATCGAAGAAATGCTGGATGAATGCCGGCATGCACTGAAATCCGGTCAATCATTTGTGATCCCCGAAGTGGGAAGACTTTTTACCAGCCGTGAGGGAAATATCCAATTTGAACAGGATAAAAAAGCAAACCTCCTTCCTGAGGCTTTTGGACTGTCCACGTTTATTTCTCCGCCTGTTCTGAGAAACTCATACCAGACCATACTGGAGAGAAGTCTCAACAATGCTGCCATTAAACAAGGAGAAAAGAAAACTTCTTTCCCCCGCCCCTTAAAATGGGCGGCTGCTTTTGCTGTCCCAGTGGCTATTGCCACAGTGCTTGGACTGACACAGTACGATAAGTTACAAAATTATTCGGAAAACAATGCCGGAATCCTGAGTGCTGTTTTTTCACGCTTCTCATCTACTGCCCTTGTGGAAAAAAAGGAAGCCCCTAAGACCCCTGCAGATGATCCATACACATATCAACCTACCCCTTCGGTTTTTGATGCTTTGCCTGAAGAAGAGCAGGTTGAGCCGGATCTTCAGACAACGGGAGAAAACCTGGCTAAAACAAAATCCAGGGTTTTTCCTGAGGATAAATTGATAGAAACACCTCCACCCATTGTTCCTGGCAATTCATTTGCCATTATTGTCGGTGCATTCAAGGTTAAAGACAATGCTGAAAAATTTGTCAGCACCCTGACTGCCGAAGGAAAATCTGCTTCGATTTTTGACCGTTCGAAAACAGGTCTGTACCGCGTTGCCTTGACTACCTGCAGCAACCGGAGTGAGGCCGAACAAATACTCGCCCAAGTGAAATCCGGTGAATTCTCCGGGGCCTGGCTGCTGGCAAAATAACTGTTTATCGTGCCTAAGAAAAAACTGATCCATTTCCAGGAGAATCTGCTTTTTCCACATTTACTTCAACCTTTTTTTAAGGAATTGATGTCGGGATTTCCTCTCCGGGGTAATTGGAACAACAATTTCTTTAATCATGATTATCCTATTGTCCTTGAGCTGGGCTGTGGGAAAGGAGAATATACGGTCGGTTTGGCAGAACTTTACCCTGAAAAGAATTTTTTAGGGATCGACAATAAAGGTGCACGGCTTTGGCGGGGATGTAAATCGGTCGAAGAAAAAAAGCTTAAAAATGCTGGATTTGTCAGGACACTGGTAGATCATGTGGAATTACTTTTTGGTAAGCATGAAGTCAGTGAAATCTGGATCACTTTTCCCGACCCTCAACCCAAGAAGGAACACAGACGACTAACTTCTCCTGTTTTTCTGGAAAAATATCACCATATCCTTATCCCGGACGGAGTCATTCATCTTAAAACCGATGACAGGGAGTTTTTTCAATACACCCTCGACATCATAAGGGAATATCATCATCGTTTACTATGGTCAACAGATGACCTTTATCAGGCAAGCATCACCGATGATGTGACCAGGGTCAGGACCTTTTATGAATCCAGATGGCTGGAGATAGGAAAAAAAATAGGTTATTTACGCTTTCAACTCAAAGAACTATGAAAAAACTGACCTCACTTTTTTTATTCTTTATATTTTCTTCATCCTTTCTTTTAGCTGAGGAAGGCATGTGGATACCGGTTTTACTGGAGAAATTGAATATCAGTCAGATGCAGGACATGGGGTTAAAGTTGAGCGCAGAAGATATTTACAGTGTGAACCATAGCAGTCTGAAAGATGCCGTCGTTCAATTTGGCGGAGGCTGCACCGCTGAAATTATTTCCAGCCAGGGATTAATCCTTACCAATTACCATTGCGGAATCGGAGCCATTCAGAAGCACAGTTCCCTGAGTCATGATTATCTTGATTTGGGTTTCTGGGCACAATCGTTGGAGGAAGAGTTGCCAAACCCGGGAATTACAGCTACACTTCTGGTCAGCATGGAAGACGTGACCGACAGGGTTCTTCTTGGCATCGAGCCCGGAATGGGTCAACTCCAGCGTAATGAAAGGATCAGGCAAAACATTCGTGACATTGAAAAAGAGGCCATGACAGGGAACAATTATGAAGCCAGGGTGAGGTCGTTCTTCTACGGGAACCAATATTATCTTTTTATCAACGAGGTGTTCCGTGATATCAGGCTGGTCGGCTCTCCTTCTTCCCGTATCGGAAAATTCGGAGGAGATACGGATAACTGGATGTGGCCAAGACATACTGGTGATTTTTCGATTTTCCGTATTTATGCAGATAAAGATAACAAAGCGGCAACCTATTCAAAATCCAATGTTCCATATACCCCAAAACATTTTTTCCCGATCTCTCTCAAGGGTTACCAAAAGGATGATTTTACCTTTATTTTCGGGTATCCGGGTACAACCAGGGAATACCTGAGTTCGTATGGTGTGGAGCAGATTGCACTGAAGGAAAATCCATTGCGCATTAAATTACGACAAAAAAGAATTGACCTTATCAATGCGGCCATGGATAAGGACCGTCTTGTCCGGATACAATACTCGGCAAAAGTGAATGGGATTGCCAACTTCTGGAAAAAAATGATCGGAGAAACCAGAGGCATTCTTCGCCTTAACACCATAGAGAAAAAAAGAGAATATGAAGGAATATTTCAACACTGGGCCGACGCCATACCTCAGCGAAGGGCCGTGTATGGTTCTCTGCTAAGGGCATTTAATGATACTTACCTGGGTTTTTTCCCGGTCAACGTATCAGCTGTATATATCACTGAAGGGGGGCAGGCGATAGAGTCGGTCAGATTTTCTTCCGGGTTCAGGGAGCTTGTCAGGTTGTCCAAAATTCAGACAACGCAGAATGAGGAACTGATCAAAGCAAGAGATAACCTGAAAAGATCGAGCCGGGATTTTTTTCAAAGTTACAATGTCGGGATTGATATCGGAATCATGGCCGAATTGCTGAAAGTGATGGGAAAGGAAATGGAAGCTCAATACCGCCCGGATATTTTTTCAGAGATTGATAAGAAGTTTTCCGGAAATACTGAGGCTTATGCCAGGGATGTGTTATCCCGTTCTTTCCTCCTTGATTCGATGTCTGTCATGGATTTCCTCGATAACTACAAATCCAATGGATATAAAAAACTGGAAAAGGATCCGCTTTACCGACTGATGAACAGTATTTATACCAAGTACGAAAAGGAAATCCTGCCTTTGACCCAGAAATTCAATTTTTGTATTGATAGCCTTCAAAGGATCTATATGGCCGGGCAAATGGAAATGGAAAAAAACCGCAGGTTTTATCCTGATGCCAACTCCAGTCTGCGAATCTCCTATGGGAAAATTGCGGATTACAAACCAGCTGATGCCATTACCTATGGATATTTCACAACACTCAAAGGGGTTATGGAAAAGGAAGATTCACTGATTTATGATTATGGCGTTGAGGCAAAGTTAAAAGCACTTTATGATGACCGTGATTTTGGGCCATATGCTGACCGTGACAGCAGTATTCATGTCGCTTTCATCGCCAGCAATCATACGACGGGAGGAAATTCAGGGAGTCCTTTGCTCAATGCAGAAGGACATCTGATCGGGATCAATTTCGACCGGAACTGGGAAGGAACCATGAGTGATCTGGTTTATGATCCTGACCAATGCCGTAACATTTCTTTAGATATCAGGTACTGCCTTTTCATCATGGATAAATATGCCGGAGCCCGGCGGTTGATCAGGGAGATGAAAATCATTCATTAACGGGGAGTAATCAGATGGTTGATCCAAAAAGCTGTACCAGGACATTCTGAACACTAGGGTATTTAAAACGGAAACCAGCCCTGATCAGTTTTTCCGGTAACACCCTTTGTCCTTCGAGCATGGTTTGAGCTCCCTCGCCGAATTTTAATTTCATGACAAATGCAGGAATCGTTAGAAAGGCAGACTGTTTGAATACTTTCCCCAGTTTTTCAGTAAATTCTGCATTGGTTGTCGGGTGTGGAGAAACTGCATTGACGATCCCTTTGATCATGGGTTGCCCGATGATGAAAATAATTGCTTCCAGAAGATCATCCATATGAATGAATGAAAAGGGCTGATCACCTTTCCCAATTTTAGCTCCCAGACCGATGCTGAAAGGAAAAGAAAGCTTTTCCAGGATTCCTCCGTTTTCTCCCAACACCACCCCCAGTCGAAGAATGACAAGCCGTGTCCCGGGATTAATCTGACTGGCCGCATCTTCCCAATTCCGGCATAGGGTTGTCAGATATGAATATCCGTAATCTTGGCTTTCTTCGGTATGGGTATGGGTTGAATCATAAATTCCGATGGCAGAGGCGGAAATGAAAAGCTCTGGTTTCTTTTCACTGGCATTGATGTTCTCCGTGATTTTCTGCGTTGTGTTGACACGGCTGATCATTAATTCCTTTTTATAAGCTTCTGTCCATTTTGCCGAGACAGGCGCTCCTGCCAGGTTGATCACTACCTTACTGCCTTCGATTTTCTGTGTTCTGAATTCCTCATCCGTTAGAGAAAGAGCATCCCGGTCAATGATACGGATCTTCCAGCCCGAGTTTCTGAATTTTCGGATCAAAGCCTGTCCGATAAAACCCGAGGCTCCGCTGATTGATACGACCATAATTCCTGTTTTTCTGTAAAGATATTCATTTAATTTTGATTACATTTGCAACAACAACACTAAACTAACTGAAAAATTCAAGCGATCAGAGATGGATAATACCGATCAAAAAAAATTGTTTTCCGAATTCCCAGCAGTCACGACAGAGGAATGGGAGGCTAAGATACAGACGGATCTTAAAGGGGCGGATTATGAGAAAAAATTAATCTGGCAAACAGCGGAAGGGTTTCCTGTCAGGCCTTATTACAGATCAGAGGACTTAGCCGGTCTGGAATACCTGAATACCCTCCCGGATGAATATCCCTATGTCAGGGGAATTGATGCAAAGCGCAATGATTGGCTGGTTCGTCAGGATATTATGACAAAGGATATCAGGGAAGCTAACCGTCTTGCCCTGGATGCCATTGCAAGGGGAGCAGATTCACTGGGGTTTGATGCGACTGAGGTTACAACCCATAAAGAGATCAACCAGTTGCTTGCCAATATTGACCTTTCAGGAATCGATATCAATTTTTTTGCTTCCCGCTCTTATCCGCTTACCCTGGAACTTTTTATCTATGAAATATCGCACAGGGCTTCCGATACTGAACTGATCAATGGGTCACTGAATTTCGACCCCCTTGGATACCTGTTGTTGCACGGGGATTTTTATATGAACTGGATGCATAATCTGGAAGAGGCAGAATATCTTTTGAATACAGTCCAGAAGCGATTACCTCATCTCAAAGTACTCACCATCAACGGGCATTATTTTCAGGATGCAGGTTCGACTCTGGTGCAGGAGCTGGCTTTCAGCCTGGCCGCAGCCAATGAATACCTGGCGGGACTCACCGACAAAGGATTAAGCGTGGATATGCTTTCCCCCCGGATCATGTTTTCTTTTTCCACAGGAGCCAATTATTTCATGGAAATCGCTAAACTCAGGGCTGCAAGACTGTTATGGGCCTCCATCGTCAATGCCTATCATCCTGTTTCCAATGAGTCATCCAAAGCATTCATTCATTCCAATACTGCTTTCTGGAATAAAACCCTGTACGACCCCTACGTAAATATGCTCAGGACCACAACTGAAGGCATGTCTGCCGCCATTGGAAATGCCGACTCGATAACGATTCATCCCTTTGATGCTGTTTTTCAGGATCCGGATGATTTTTCTACCAGAATTGCGCGTAACCAGCAATTGATCCTGAAAGAAGAGTCTTACCTGAATAAAATCGTCGATCCAGCCGCTGGATCTTATTACCTTGAAAACCTTACGGATTCCATTGCCCATCACGCCTGGACACTCTTCAGGGAAATAGAAGAAAAGGGAGGAATGCTGGCATGTATTAAAGCAGGTTTCATTCAGGATGAGATAAATCATAGCAGACAGCAGAAAGAAATGGATATAGCCCAGCGAAAAATGGTCGTGATCGGGACCAATCAGTATCCCAATCTTCTGGAAGTGATGAAGGATAAACAGAAATTACAAGCAGGGGAGATCCATGAAAAGGAAACCACATATAAAAAACTGAAACCTTTCCGGGGATCAGAACCCTTTGAGAAAATCCGTCTGGCAACTGAAAATTATGTAGCCAAGGGGAATAAAAAACCGGCGGTGTTTTTGTTTACCATGGGGAATCTTTCTATGCTGAGGGCCAGGGCTGGGTTTGCAACCAATTTCTTTGGATGTGCCGGGTTTGACATTATTGATAACCCGGGTTTTCAAAGCATCCATGAAGGGCTTGACGAAGCCCTGAGTTCAAATGCTGAAATTGTAGTGATCTGTAGTTCAGATGAAGAATATGCTCAGATTGTGCCCGAGATTTGTACCAGACTAAAAACAGCCCGGCCTTCCCTGATGGTTTTAGTGGCCGGCTACCCCAAAGAAATGATCGATACGTTTAAAGCATCAGGAATTGACGATTTTATTCATGTCCGGAGTAATCTGCTTGCCGCATTGCAGGCTTATCAACAAAAACTGGGAATGTTATGAACCTAAAACCCCTTTCCATTCTTGTCGTTGAAGACAATGCCATTAATCTTCGCCTGATTACGGCGGCCCTGACCAGGGGTGGCCACCATGTGGATTCAGCCATGGATGGTGCTGCAGCGCTGGTCAAATTCAGGGAAAAGAAATACGATGTCATCCTGATGGACATTATGATGCCTGTTATGGATGGTTTGACCGCTACCAAGGAAATCCGTAAAATAGAACAGGAAACAATCCCCGATGCTGCCTCCAAGGTTAAAATTGTGGCCATTACAGCCAACGCGTTTGAAGATGACCGAAGTAAATTTTTTGAAGCCGGCATGGATTATTATCTCAACAAACCGGTCGATATAGAAGAGTTGAATAAAATACTTAATACATAAACTGTATGAAAAAGGAAAACAAGGTATTTTCCTTCAAACCCTTTCTGTTTCCCCTGATTATTTACCTTGTCTTTGTTTTGGTATATGTTCTGTGGATGAGTTATACAGAAAGAAATCATATCATTGATGATGTCAAATCACGTTTGGTCATCGCGGCCAAAACAGTGAAGGACATTCTTCCTCCGGATTTTCATGACCGGGCCCTGGATAAAACCTCCATCAGCGATACAGAAAATTATCGGAATATTCTGCTCCTGAGTAAATTTGCGAACACAGCCGGACTCACCTACCTTTATACCATGGTCGTCAGGGACGGGATAGTCTATTTTACTTCTTCAAGCGCCACACAAAAAGATTTTCAAACAAAGTACCTTCCTTTCTACTGGCAGGAGTTTACTGAGGCAACCAACAACTTAAAAAAAGCTTGTGATATACCGGAAGGGATTATTTTCCAGACTGCCGAAGACAGATGGGGAACTTTCGAAACGGTACTGATCTGTGAAACTTCCCCGGGGGGCAATAAATACATTGTCGGAGCCGATATGGATATAGGTTTTATCAGGGGAGAAATCATGGAACGCATCCCTTCTATCTTGCTGATGGCATTGTTCTTTTTGATCATTATCATTCCCATTTTTATTGCCATAAGGAATTTTTACCGGAAAAATTCGGAAAAACTGACCAGGGAAATAGCTGAAAAGAAACAAGCCGAACACAATCTTCAGGAATACAAAGTCAACCTTGAGGCAATCATTAAATCCAGAACCGAACAATTGGAAGAGGAAATTGCCAAGAAAAATAACATGGAACTGGAACTCCATAAAGCAAGAGAACTGGCCATCAAGGAAAGCCGGGCAAAATCCATGTTTCTGGCCAATATGAGCCACGAGATCCGGACACCAATGAACGGCGTGATCGGAATGGCCAATATCCTGAAAGACACAGAACTCAATCCCGAACAACGTGAATACCTTGATATTATAGAAATTTCAGGAAATAATTTGCTTTCGATCATCAATGATATTCTCGACTTTTCAAAGATTGAAGCCGGACAGGTGGAGTTGGAAAGCATACCTTTTGATCTTAAACAACAGGTTGAGGAAGTCGCGAAAATTCTCCATAGCCGAGCAGAAGGGAAAGGCCTGAAACTCTTCTTCAGTATTTCTCCGGAAGCACCGGATTTGATCAAAGGGGATCCCGTAAGATTTAAACAAATCATTCTTAACCTCACCAATAATGCAATCAAATTCACCTCAGAAGGGAGTATAACCATTTATGTAGATCAGCTTTGGCTGAAAGACCAGAAAGTGATGCTGAAATGTCGTGTGGTGGATACAGGAATGGGAATTTCCGATAGTGGCAAAGAAAAACTTTTTAAGGAATTTTCCCAGACAGATGCCTCAACTACTCGAAAGTTCGGAGGAACAGGACTGGGATTGAAAATTTCTAAAGATCTTGCCCGCTTGATGAATGGTGAAATCGGCGTGGAAAGTGAAGAAGGGAAGGGTTCAACCTTTTGGTTTACTGCGCTTTTTGACCTCGTGATCAAATCAGAAGCCGATAAAATTCAGGAAGAAGAAAAGAAAAAACTGGCAAAATCACTGGCGATCTTACTGGTAGAGGATAATTATATCAGCCAGAAAGTCGCAAAAACTTCTTTAGCAAGAGATGGTTACCATAACCTCGATATTGCCGAAAACGGCAAAGTTGCCGTTAAGATGATGAAAGACAAGGAATATCATATTGTATTGATGGATATTCGGATGCCGGTAATGGATGGACTGGAATGTACCGAAAAGATCCGTGAACTGGAAAGAAATGATCCGAAGCGCATTCCGGCTTTCATTGTTGCTTTTACTGCTTATGCGGTGGAAGGCGACCGGGAAAAATTCCTGGAGGCCGGAATGGACGACTATATCGCTAAGCCATTCCAACCGGAAGAACTCATCCGGATCATCGAAAAGTATTCCAACAGAATTCGTCTGCGTGGAACCAGGGTGCTTAATATTTTACTGGCGGAAGACAACAAAATCAATCAGAAGGTTGCGGTAAAAACACTGGAAAGTTTCGGTCACAAAGTAGATGTTGCCGAAAATGGGAAAGAAGCGGTTCGAAAATTTCTGGAACATGGTTACGACCTGATCATGATGGACCTTGAAATGCCTGAAATGGATGGCATTGAAGCCACTCGGGAGATCAGGAGGATGGAAGAAGAAAAAAGAAATCAGGAAGGAGAAGGGAAGAGGGTAAAAATTGTTGCACTTACCGCCCATTCGACAACTGATGATAAAGCAAGATGCCTGGAGTCGGGGATGGATGATTATATCAGCAAACCATTCCGTCAGGCAGAAATGTCAAGGGCATTATTCATGAACTGAGAGGAAACAAATGCTCATGGTCAGACTACGATATTTATTTTTTTTAATGTTGATTTTCAGCAGCATTCAGATTTTTTCCCAGGAAGAAAAAGCCTTGGATGATATTCAGCAATCTAAGAAGACACCGATTAGCCTGAGTTTTGGAGCTGATTTTATGAGTAGGTATATCTGGAGGGGATCTGATTACGGAAACTCACCGGCCATACAGCCCAACCTGAATTTCTCAGCTGGAGGGTTTTCTATCGGAGCCTGGGGTTCATATGGCTTTGCACATCATTCGGTTCAGATTAATGATTCGACCATGGTGGATGCTGGCAATTATGCTGAATTTGATTTATATATATCCTATACCTATAAATGGTTTACCCTTATGGTTTTTGATTTTTTTGTGCCCAATCCCATTGATCCAAATTATAAGGTGAATTATTTCAATTATAAAAACGAAACAACAGGTCATGGCCTTGAGGTTTCGCTTACTTTTAATGGTCCTGAAAAATTTCCATTGCAGGTCATGGTGGGAACCCTGGTTTATGGCGATGATAAAGATCAAGATAGCACGGGAACCTATGGGTATGGGAATAGAAACAATTATTCCACTTATATAGAAGCTTCTTACAGATTTAATGTTTTAGGTATCGAATTAAAACCATTTATCGGTGGCATTCCCTTTGGGAGTTCCTGGTATGGTAACCATGGAGGAATTGTCAACCTTGGTCTGACAGTCAAGAAAGAAATTCCCGTTACCAAGGTTTTTACCATACCGGTTCAGGCTTCGCTGATCACCAATCCTCAGGCACAAAGTATATTTTTTGTCTTCGGATTTTCATTATAAACGACAACTACCAGATTAACGATGAGACCAAATTTCAAAGATGTTGATTTTAGAAAGCCCAAAGCAGGCAGCATGAGTTTTAGTGAATGGGAAAAACAGAATGGTATCCTGAAGGACTGGCTGACTCCTGAACAGATTCCGGTGAAACCGGTTTATGGCGACAGTGATCTTCAGGGCATGGAGCATTTGAATTATGCAGCGGGATTACCTCCTTTCTTTCGCGGACCATATTCTACCATGTACTTAATGAGTCCCTGGACCATTCGACAGTATGCCGGGTTTTCAACTGCAGAGGAGTCCAATGCGTTTTACAGGAGAAACCTGAAGGCCGGACAAAAAGGCTTATCGGTGGCTTTTGATCTGGCCACACACAGGGGATATGATTCTGATCATGAAAGGGTGGTTGGCGATGTCGGCAAAGCGGGAGTGGCCATTGACTCCGTAGAAGACATGAAGATTTTGTTTGACCAGATTCCGCTTGGGAAAATGTCGGTTTCCATGACCATGAACGGAGCCGTTCTCCCAATCCTGGCTTTTTATATTGTTGCTGCCGAGGAGCAGGGAGTACCAATGGAATCGCTTACGGGGACCATTCAGAATGACATTCTGAAAGAATTTATGGTGAGAAACACCTACATTTACCCCCCTTCACCCTCCATGAAAATCATAGCCGATATTTTTGAGTTTACCGCGAAAAACATGCCTAAATTCAATTCTATCAGTATCAGCGGATATCATATGCAGGAAGCAGGAGCAACCGACAGCATTGAACTTGCCTATACCCTGGCTGACGGACTTGAATATCTCCGGGCCGGGATTAATGCCGGAATGGATATCGATACTTTTGCTCCCAGGCTTTCTTTTTTCTGGGCTGTAGGGATGAATCATTTCATGGAAATAGCAAAGATGAGGGCCGCTCGCTTGTTATGGGCAAAGATTGTAAAACAGTTTGATCCGAAGAATCCTAAATCCATGGCGTTAAGAACACACAGTCAGACTTCAGGCTGGAGTCTTACCGAGCAGGATCCTTTCAATAATGTGGCACGTACCTGCATAGAAGCCATGGCGGCCGCCCTGGGACATACCCAGTCGCTGCACACCAATTCCCTGGATGAAGCCATTGCCCTTCCTACTGATTTTTCAGCCAGAATTGCCCGTAATACACAGATTTATCTTCAGGAAGAGACACAGATTTGTCGCTCCGTCGATCCCTGGGCCGGTTCCTATTATGTGGAAAGCCTTACCCATGAAATTGCACACAAAGCATGGCAATTGATTGAAGAGGTAGAGGCATTGGGGGGAATGGCTAAGGCCATTGAAACAGGTATCCCTAAAATGAGGATTGAGGAAGCTTCGGCCAGGAAACAGGCCAGAATAGATTCGGGTAAGGATAAAATCATCGGAGTGAATCTTTATCGTCTTGAAAAGGAAGATCCCATTGAGATTCTGGATGTGGATAATGCAGCGGTTAGAGAATCCCAGATTCAAAGGTTAAAACAAATCAAGTCAAGCCGGGATATTGAATCGGTTCAAAAATCATTGGATGCTTTGACAGAAACAGCAGAATCGGGGAAGGATAACCTTCTGGCACTGGCTATTGATGCTGCCAGAAAACGTGCTACCCTGGGTGAAATTTCATTTGCATTGGAAAAAATTTATGGGAGATACAAAGCGGTGATAAGAAGTATTTCAGGGATATATTCCTCGGAAACCGGGGATAACGATCGATTCCTAAAAGCCAGGGAAATGGCGGATAAATTTGCAGAAATGGAAGGCCGAAGGCCCCGTATCATGATTGCTAAAATGGGTCAGGATGGCCATGACCGTGGCGCTAAGGTCGTTGCAACAGGATATGCAGATATCGGATTTGATGTCGATATCGGTCCCTTGTTTCAAACCCCGGCTGAAGCTGCCAAACAGGCCGTTGAAAACGATGTCCATATTTTGGGTGTTTCTAGTCTGGCTGCCGGTCATAAAACGCTGGTCCCGCAAGTTATTGAGGAATTAAAAAAACTGGGAAGAGAGGATATTCTCGTCATCGTTGGCGGAGTCATCCCTCCCCAGGATTATGATTTTCTTTATCAGTCAGGGGCAGTGGCAATTTTTGGCCCGGGTACGGTAATTCCGGAGGCAGGGATTAAATTACTTGAAATTCTTATTGAAAGCCGGAAGTCCTGATGGAAATTCAGACGTTCATGCTTGCTAACGGAATCAGGTTGGTGCATCGTTCTGTTACAGGCAAAGTATCCCATTGCGGAATTTTTATTAATGCGGGTAGCCGGGATGAAATGGAAGATGAGCACGGAATCGCCCACCTCATTGAGCATACCGTTTTTAAAAGAACCACCAAACGCAATGTTTTTCAGATACTCAACCGCCTCGAAAATATCGGGGCGGATATGAATGCCTTTACCGGGAAAGAAGACACCTGTATCTATGCCAGTTTTCTGAATCAATATTATGAGCGGACACTGGAACTTTTCCAGGATATTTTTTTCCATGCCGTTTTTCCGGAAAAAGAAATTGAAAAAGAAAAACAGGTCGTATTGGATGAAATTCAATCATACCTGGACACTCCTTCCGAACAAATTTTTGATGATTTTGAAGATTTTTTCTTTCAGGGTCATCCTTTGGGGAAAAACATACTCGGTTCAGCCAAAAGCCTGAAAAAGATCAAGCGGGAAAATATCCTGCAATTCATCCTCAGGAAATATCAGATGAAGGAAATCGTGATTGCTTCTGTCGGGAATATCCCGTTTGCCCGGCTGATCAAACTGGCAATAAAATATTTCAGTGAGCAGCCTGAAAGAAACTGCTCCCTGATCCGGAAACCGGTCACGACGTATTATTCCTTTCAAAAGCAACTGAAGAAAAAAACTTTTCAGGTTCATTGTATCCTGGGTTTTCCTGCCTATCGTTTCAGCGATGAACGCCGGATACCCCTTGCTTTACTGAACAATATGCTGGGCGGCCCGGTCATGAATTCAAGGTTGTCGCTTGCCCTGCGCGAACGCAATGGACTGACTTATCACAATGAATCCAACTATACACCCTATTCCGATTCCGGGATTATCAGTATTTATTTTGGTACTGATCCCCTGCACTATGCCAAGGCCATGGAAATTATCAGCAAGGAATTGAAACGGCTGAGAACGGAGAAATTGAGTAAGGTTCAGTTACATACTGTTCAGAAACAATTGATCGGGCAACTTGCCATCGCCCAGGAATCTAAGCTGTCTGCCATGCTAGCCATGGGTAAGAGTTACCTGTTGCAGAACAGCTTTGACCCGATAGAGAACGTTGTAAAAAAGATTGAAGCCGTTACTTCAGAGGTATTACTGGATATTTCAAATGATATCTTTCATCCTTCAACACTTTCATTTCTCACCTTTCTTCCAAAATAATCAGCCTATGATCAAAGGAGTCCAGACTATTTTTTTATTGGTTGTTTCCAATGCTTTTATGACTTTTGCCTGGTATGGCCACTTACGATTAAGCGAGATGAACTGGTTTTCAAAACTTGGTTTGTTTGCGATCATACTTTTTAGCTGGGGGGTCGCTTTTTTTGAATATTGTTTTCAGGTTCCGGCTAACAGGATAGGATTTAAAGCCATGGGAGGACCCTTTTCCCTTGTGGAACTCAAAGTGATCCAGGAAGTGATCACCCTAGTGGTTTTCGTTATTTTTTCTCTGTTTTTATTTAAGAGCGAGTCTTTCCGCTGGAATCATTTGCTGGGTTTTGTTTTTCTGGTCCTTGCGGTCTATTTTATTTTTAAAAAATAAAATCATGAATCCGGAATATATTGCCTATGCCGAATTACATACTTCGCCTGAGTTACCGGTTCTGGAGAAGCTGAACAGGGAAACCCATCTTACACGGGTCTACCCGCGCATGATGGCCGGACCTCTCCAGGGCATGCTGCTTCGCATGATCAGTTATATGATCAGACCGGAGAGGATTCTGGAACTGGGCACATTTACGGGGTATTCTGCGATTAATCTGGCCCTGGGTTTGAATCACCCCACCCCCAGCCCCTCCCCTGAAGGGGAGGGGAGCATGGTTACACTTCCCCGGGTACACACCATTGAAGTAGATCCCGAGCAGGAGGAAATCATCAGACGTTATATTCATGAAGCCGGGATGGATCAGCACATCATACTGCACATCGGCAATGCCATGGAAATTATCCCCCAACTGGATGAAACCTGGGATTTGGTATACCTTGATGCCGATAAACCCAATTATCTGAATTATTACAAAATGGTCATCGGCAGTTTACGCCAGGGTGGATTTTTTCTTGCAGATAATGTCCTGTGGGATGGAAAAGTGACAGGTGATCGAAAGAAAATGAACCGGGAGACCCTGGGAATCGTCGAGTTTAATGAATATATCCAACAGGATGATAGGGTTGAAAATGTATTGTTGCCTTTCAGGGATGGAATTATGATTGTAAGGAAGTTATAACTTATACTCGTATTTTATTCCTGACAATTCCTCGTTGGCTTTAATAATTTTCATTTTTAATTCTTCCTTGAACACTATCATTTTTTGATGCAGGGATTCATCGCCGGTAGCTAAAATCTCTGCCGCAAGTATAGCGGCATTCTGGGCACCATTGATGGCCACGGTGGCCACCGGGATACCCGGAGGCATCTGAAGAATGGCCAGGGCAGCATCCAGTCCTTCCAAAGAGGCTTTAATGGGAACACCGATGACCGGAATCGTGGTCATCGCGGCAATGACCCCGGGCAGGTGAGCGGCCATGCCTGCCGCGGCAATGATCACCCTGATCCCGCGGGAATAAGCATTTTTTGCAAATTCTTCCACTTTTTCAGGGGTCCGGTGTGCTGATAAAGCATTCATCTCAAACGGAATCTGCATCTCATTGAGGAATTTTGCAGCAGCTTCCATTACCGGAAGATCCGAAGTACTGCCCATGATGATACTGACTTTTGGATTCATATCGTTTTCGTTTTCAGGGATTGACACAAAAGTAGTGATAATTTGACTAAATTTGCATTCATTAACCAAGCAGACTATGGGAAAAATTAAGGTTCAAGATAAATTTTTTGAAAAATTCATTTCTGCGGACGACATTGATGCAGCTGTTCAGAAGGTAGCTGAAGGGATCAATCGTGATTATATCGGGAAGAATCCCCTTTTTCTGGCTATGCTGAACGGGGCATTCGTTTTTGCAGCCGACCTGCTGAGAAAAATCACTATCCCCTGTGAAATTTCGTTTGTGAAATATACTTCCTATTCAGGAACTCAGACTACGGAAACAATCAATGAATTGATCGGACTTACTGAAGATCTGATGGGCAGGCATGTCATCATATTGGAGGATATTGTGGATACCGGGATCACCATGAATAAGCTGCTTCAAGATATCCAGAAAAAAAATCCTGAGGATGTTAAGGTCGCCTGTTTCTGCTTCAAACCTGAAGCGTTCAGACATTTTTTCTCCATTGATTATCTTGGAATGAGTATCCCCAATGCTTTTATCGTCGGCTATGGTCTTGATTATGACGGGCAGGGAAGAAATCTGGCTGATATCTATAAAATTGTTGAATAATGTGCTAATGTGCTGATAATTTTATCACTTTGTCACTTTTTTACTTTAATCATCATAATATATGTTTAACCTGATTTTGTTTGGACCCCCGGGAGCAGGCAAAGGAACACAGGCCGGGAAACTTGCCGGAAAATTTGGATGGAGGCATATTTCTACGGGTGATATCCTGAGGGCAGAAATCAAGCGGGGTACCGCCTTGGGAATTGAAGTTAAATCGGCTATGGATAGCGGACATCTGGTTCCCGATGAATTGCTGATTAAGATCATGGAATCAGTATTTTCGACTGACAATTTGGCAAAAGGCTATGTTCTGGATGGTTTTCCACGTACTATTCATCAGGCTGAGGAATTGGATAAAATGCTGAATAAGTATCATCAGAAAGTATCCCAGGTCATCTCCCTGGAAGTCAGAGAGGAAGAACTTGTTCATCGCCTGTTGAAAAGAGCCCTGGAACAAGGCAGGAAAGATGATACAGAGGAAGTGATCAAGAACAGACTGCTACAGTACCATCAACACACCAAACCGCTGATCGATTATTACAAGGCACAGAAAGTTTTCAATGAAGTTCATGGCCTTGGGACCATTGATGATATATTTAAATCCATTTGCAGCGTCATTGTTGTTTGAATCTTGTATTTCGTTTTTTTTCAACTCAATGTTTACCCATGTCTGAATCCAACTTTATCGATTATGTGAAGATTTTTTGTGCTTCGGGAAATGGAGGTGCCGGGTCCAAGCATTTTCTCCGTACCCGCACCAGCAATAAAGGGGGACCGGATGGAGGAGATGGGGGAAGAGGCGGCCATATTATCCTCAGGGGGAACAAGCAATTCTGGACACTGCTTCACCTTAAATTTACCAAGCATCTCAGGGCGGAAAACGGGGGCGACGGCGCCCGACAGCTTCGCCACGGCGCCAACGGAAAGGATGTGGTCATCGAAGTTCCTCTCGGAACCATTGCCAGGGATGCGGAAAGCGGGGAATTTGAATGTGAGATTACAGAAGATGGACAGACCCATGTTTTAATTCCGGGAGGCAGAGGCGGATTAGGGAATGATCATTTTAAAAATGCTGTCCGACAAGCTCCGAAATTTGCACAGCCTGGGGAGGAAGGAAAGGAAGCATGGAAGATACTGGAATTGAAATTACTTGCAGATGTAGGACTGGTGGGATTTCCCAATGCCGGAAAGTCGACTCTTCTCTCGGTGATTTCCGCCGCCAAGCCTCAGATTGCGGATTATCCCTTCACTACACTGGTCCCCAACCTGGGTATGGTAAGTGTTTATGATAAACGATCCTTTGTCATGGCTGATATCCCTGGGATTATCGAGGGCGCTCATGAAGGGAAAGGGATAGGGTTGAGATTCCTCAGGCATATTGAACGGAATTCTGTTCTGCTGTTCATGATAGCGGTGGATTCCCCGGATATTCGGAAGGAATATCAGGTATTGTTGCATGAATTGGAACAATTTAATCCAGAGTTGCTCGATAAAACAAGGGTTCTCGCGATCACCAAAGCTGATCTGGCAGATCAGGAAATCATTGACGCCCTGAAACAGGATATTCCCGATATTCCCTGTATATTTATTTCATCCCACAGAAATACCGGGCTGGATAAACTGAAAGACATACTGTGGCAGAAATTGAATTCATAAAACCGTGTTAGCATCTCTTGCCCAAATCGACCGTTCCTTGTTTCTTTTCCTGAATGGATTGCATTGTGAATTCTTTGATCCCATTATGTTCTGGGCCAGTAAAACACTGGTTTGGTTTCCCCTGTTTGTTTTTCTTTTTTATTTAGTCATCCGTTCTTTCCGATGGAAAACCATCATCATTGTTATATCCGTAGCGATACTGATCACAGTTTCCGACCAGTTATGCAATCTTTCGAAAAATGGATTTAAACGCCTCAGGCCTTCGCATGAATCAAGCCTTTCTTCAGAAATCTATACAGTAAACGATTACAAGGGGGGGGCTTACGGGTTTTATTCGGCCCATGCAAGCAATAATTTTGCCCTTGCTGTTTTTCTGCTAGTATTATTCAGGAAAAAGTATCGCTTTCTTCCCTTCCTCATGATTTTATGGGCATTGTTTTCATCCTATACCCGGATTTATCTCGGGGTTCATTATCCGGCGGATATCCTGGCCGGGATGCTGATCGGAAGTATACTGGGATATGGTTTTGGGAAATTTATTTCTTACCGGCTGGTCGTATCATGGCCGGAGTGAAGCAAGTTTCTGGAAGAGATTGATTTCTTCCGATGTCAGGTTTTGGGGAATATCAATGATGATTTTCAAGTATAGATCTCCGAAAATCCCTTTTTTCTGGTAAACAGGCATCCCCATGCCTTTCATGCGCAGCACTTTGCCATTCTGGGTCTCTTTGGGAATTTTCATGGTAACAGTCCCTTTCCAGGTCTGGACCGCTACGTTTCCCCCGAGAACCGCGTTGTAAAGTGAAACATGAAGATCCATATACAAATCATTCTCTTTCCGGTCGAAACGGTCATCCGGTAACATCTCGACCTGAAGCATGAGGTTCCCGCTTTCGGCTCCGCGACCTCCTTTTCCTCCTTTCCCTTTCACTCTCAGTATCTGCCCGTTTTTCACTCCTGGTGGAATGCTGATACTGATTTTCTCGCCATCGATATTAATCAAACGCTTACTTCCGTGAAAAGCTTCTTCCAGCGTTACTTCCAGCCTTGCTTCAAAATCCTGTCCTTTCCTTGGTATTTCCTGAGAGCGAGTGGATCGCCTTCCCCCCCCAGAACTGAATAAATCTGAAAACCCGCTGCCACTTCCCCCGAAGAAAACATTAAAAAAGTCGGAGAAATCAGTTCCTCCAAAATCCTCTGAGGTATAGGTGCGGGAATACTGTTTACCTCCTCCCTGCCTGGCCCATTGTGAGAAATCTGCTCCTCCGGTCTGGGATGATTGGGCATACTGCTTCCAGTTTGATCCTAATTGGTTATATTTTTTCCTTTTTTCAGGATCGTTTAACACCTCATAGGCTTCTCCAAGATCTTTAAATTTTTCTTCAGCCTGTTTGTTTCCGGGATTTTTATCCGGATGATATTTTACGGCAAGTTTCCGGTATTGTTTTTTAATTTCAGCCTGAGTGGCATCTTTTGAAACACCCAGCACCTTGTAATAATCCTTGTATTCCATATGAATAATAAATATTAATATCCGTAGGTCCGGCCTTCAAACATCTCCACTTTTACCTGCATTACTTTTACTTCCCGTATGGAAGGAGGGTTGAACCTGAATTCGCCTGTTGAATATTGCGACATGATTACGTGAAGCGCTTCTGCTTTTCTGATGTCCTCTTCGATGAATTCCACCTTGCCGTAAGCCAGAACAGATCTGTATTTCATGCTCCAGGAACAGGCGACATTTTCATTCTGATAGCGAAGCAGGTGATCGGTACTGAAATGGATACAAACTTCCGGATGATTGTTCAGGATGTTGATTTTTTTTCCTGATCCGGCGCCGTGGAGAAAAATAATGTCTTCCCGGAAGCCGAAATTCATGGGAATGACATAAGGTTTTTGATGGTTATCCACCATGGCGACATGACACCATTGACAACGACGGATGATGTCGTGGATAGCCTTTTTATCCGTAAGGGCTTTGTTTTTCATTTTAAGATGAATTATCCGAACAGTTTTCTGTACACTTCTTCGATTTTTCCAGCCATGATGATGTTGATGGAAAAACGTTTAAGGGCTATTCCTTTCGCATTATGTTTTGAAATATAAATACGTTCGAAACCTAATTTTTCTGCTTCGGTGATCCTTATTTCCACGCGGTTAACAGGACGGATCTCGCCGCTCAGTCCTACCTCCGCGGCAAAGCAGGTTTTATGGTCGATCGGTGAATCCTGGTTAGAGGAGAGGATGGCTGCAACGACGGCCAGATCAATGGCCGGATCTTCTACTTTGAGCCCACCCGCGATATTCAAAAATACGTCTTTATGTCCAAGCCGGAAACCGCTTCGCTTTTCCAATACAGCGAGCAGCATATTAAGACGCCGGGGATCGAAGCCCGTAGTGGAACGCTGTGGGGTTCCGTAAACGGCTGAACTAACCAGGGACTGGGTTTCAATAAGCATGGGGCGCAATCCTTCTACCATGGCCGCGACAGCAATCCCGCTGACCGGTTCATCCCTTTGACTGAGCAGAATCTCCGAGGGATTGGATACTTCACGGAGTCCATGGTCATTCATTTCATAGATCCCCAACTCGGAGGTTGAGCCAAAGCGGTTTTTTAATGATCTCAGGATACGGTAACCGTAATTCCGGTCACCCTCAAACTGCAATACCGTATCCACCATATGCTCCAGTATCTTTGGCCCAGCCAGATTTCCGTCTTTGGTAATATGTCCGATAAGAAAAACCGGAGTATGGGTGATCTTGGAATATTTCTGAAGTTCTGCAGCACATTCCCTGATCTGAGAGATACTTCCGGCTGAGGATTCTATGATATCGGTCTGAAGGGTCTGAATGGAATCGATGATGATAATGTCGGGCTGAAGGGCTTCGAGTTGCTGGAAAATCGCCTGGGTATTGGTCTCCGTAAGAATATAACAGGATTCATTATGAACGCCTACCCTTTCGGCCCTCATCCGGAGTTGCTGGTCACTTTCTTCTCCGCTGATGTATAGAATCTTTTGTCCCTTACACTTTAATGCAATCTGAAGCATCAGTGTTGATTTTCCGATACCCGGCTCTCCTCCGATCAGAACAAGGGAACCCGGGACCAGTCCTCCTCCCAGAACCCGGTTCAGCTCCTGATTATGGGTGTCAATACGGGATTCATTCTTGTAATTGATCTCCAGAATTTTTACAGGAAATACGGATCGCCGATCGCCGGTTGCCGATCGCATTGCGCCTTTTTCTTCCCGCTGGATTACTTCTTCCACCAGGGTATTCCATTCCCCGCAGTTAGGGCATTTCCCCATCCATTTTAGAGACTGTGCGCCACAATGCTGGCAAAAGAAAGCTGTTTTCACTTTTGCCATAGACTTAAGATTTATTTAAATGATTTATAAAGTTTTTCAACGATCTGACTGCTAGAATAACCCTTGACCAAATCAATGGTCACTATTTTTCCTCCTTTTGCGTTGACAATATCAAAACCGGATATCTCCTCTTCCTTGTAGTCTTTGCCTTTCACAAGAATATCCGGTTGAATCATTTGGATCAGGTTATAGGGTGTTTCTTCTTCAAAAACGATAACGGCATCGACAAAAAAAAGTGCTGCCAGGGTCATGGCCCTGGCATGCTGGATATTCAGGGGACGATATGGCCCTTTCAGCTTTCTGACGGATTCATCGGAATTCAGGCCGATGATCAGGATATGCCCCAGATCTTTTGCCTGGGCAAGGTAAGTGATATGACCCAGGTGTAAAATATCGAAGCAACCATTCGTGAATACGATCTTCCGGCCTTTAAACCGCCAGATCGCCAGTTGTTTTTCAAGTCGCTCCCAGCTAAATATTTTAGATTCAATAAAAGCATTATTTTTCATCTGGATTTCTATTGAAAGATAAAAGTAATAAAGATAATCCACCCACTATGGCGATCATGACGGTCTGTGCAGTCCAGGCAATCCATCCGATTGCAAGACCTGTGGGTTTTGCCACCGCATACAGCATCAGGGTTTCCTGAATGATAGCGGGATAAAGTCCAATCCCGCCCGGCGTGATCATAATCCCGACGCTACCCAGTACGAGAGAAGATAAACCCGCGCCAAAACTTAAGTCGCTGGTCTCCGTAAAACAATAAAAGATAAAATATAACATGAAGAAATAAAGCGTCCAGATGGCCAAGGAATAGAAAATAAATAACCATGGTTTTTTGATCAGGACAAGCGATTGTAATCCCTCCCAGAAACCAAGAAAAAGTCTTTTAATTTTCTGAAAGAAAAGGAAAGACTTGAATTTTTTCCTGAAAAGATAAATCAGCATAACCAAGCAAGCGATAAAAACACCAACAAGGGATAATAATAACAGGGAATAGTGAAGGTCTCCGAATTTCGCTGCCATCTGGGGATAAAGGTTCACCTTCAAATATTCGCTGATGGTCCCGATCTGGGTAAAGAACATTAATACAAACAATAAAAAGAAAAGGATCATATCGATAGCCCTTTCGGTTATCACAGTTCCCAGGGCTTTATTAAAGGGGATCTTCTCATACTGGTTCATTAAACCACAACGGGTCACTTCTCCCAGGCGTGGAAAAGCAAGATTGGCAAAATATCCCACCATGACGGCATAGAAAGTGTTCTTAAAGGACGGTTTGAATCCCATGGGAGTAAAAAACAGCATCCAGCGAAGAGAACGCAGCACATGGCTGAGGATCCCCAGAAGGATGGAAAGCAGTACCCACCAGTAGTTGGCTGTCTGAAAGGAATTGATAATCTGTGATTTTTCAAGTGAGGTGAGATTTCTAAGCGAGAGCCAAATAACAAGCAATCCCAATCCGAGAAAGAAAATGAACTTGAGGATAATAACAATTTTATTTCTTTTTTCCACGGGGGAGTTTATTTCCTTTATCGGGAAATGCGATGGCAGGTTTGAAATTTTTCGCGGTTTCGAAGTCCATGATGGCATAAGAAACAATGATCACCATATCGCCGGGTAAAAATTTACGGGCAGCAGCGCCGTTCAGGCAAATCACTCCACTACCCTTTTTTCCTCTGATCGCGTAGGTTTCAATACGTTCTCCATTGTTGATATTCAATACCTGAACCTGTTCGAATTCAATGAGGTTAGCGGCTTTCATCAGACTCTCATCAATGGTAACACTCCCTACATAATTAATATTGGCTTCTGTAACGGTAGCACGGTGTATCTTCGATTTTAAAACCTGAATCTGCATCATGCTGCAAAATTACTAAAAAAGTTCAATATTATCGATGAGGCGTACGTCACCCAGGAAAACAGCTGTCAATGCCACAACCTGGTCTTTATGTGACCATGTGTCCACCGGCATCAGGGTGTTCTTTTCGGCAATTTCGAAATATTCCACTTTAAATTCAGGATTTTCCTGGATTTTTTTAATCGCCCATTCTTTTAATTTCCATACTGGCATTTTGCCTTTCTTCTCCCTGACTATAGTAAGCACCTTGTAAATTTTTGGAGCAAGGTTGCGCTCGGCTATGGTTAGTCTTATATTTCGGGAACTCATGGCCAGACCGTCGGCTTCTCTGACTGTTTCGCAGGGGATGATGTCAATGGGTAACATCAGCGTATTGACAAGCTGTCTGATAATGGTAAGCTGCTGGTAGTCTTTTTTTCCAAAATATGCCCTTGTGGGTTCTATGATCCCGAATAATTTCCTTACCACAATGGCTACTCCTTTAAAATGACCTGGCCTGAATTTTCCTTCTATGACCTTGTCGAGCATGCCAAAATCGACATCCATGGAAATCATCTCGTTTTCAGGGTACATTTCTGTTACAGAGGGGGCAAATAAAAGATCACAACCTTCTTTGGCTAGCATTTCACCATCTTTGTCGATCGAACGTGGATATTTTTCCAGGTCATTCGGGTTATTGAACTGGATGGGATTAACAAAAATACTGCAAACGGTGACATTGTTTTCCTTAACCGATTTCCTCACCAGTTCCAGATGGCCTTCATGCAAGGCGCCCATGGTGGGAACAAAGCCAATGGACAAGCCTTGCTCCCTCAATTTCCCGACTTCGGTTTTAGTTTTTCTGATCGTCTTTAACAGTTTCATTATTTCAGAAGAGATTACATCTTTATAATTTTATACTGGATGGCAATTTTGACCATCTCAACAGAGGATTTACACCCGAGTTTTTTCATGATGTGGTTTTTATGTGTTTCAACCGTCCGGATACTGATGCCCAGGCTTTCCTGAATTTCTTTATTGACAAATCCTTCAGCGATAAGCTTTAAAATTTCAAGTTCACGCTTTGATAAAGAGGATAATTTTGTGTCCCCATGACCGGGATCCTTTGCATTACGGATATAACTGCTGACCAGGATTTTCGAGATCAAATCTCCAAAAAACTCTTCTCCTTTATAAACAGCATAGATGGCTCTGACCAGCTCATCACGGGTAGTGTTCTTAGGGAGATAGCCTTTTGCCCCTGCATTCAGGGCATTGATCACAAAATCTTCATGGGTGTACATGGACAGGATAAGAACCCGGATATGCGGAAACTCCGCAGAAATCCTTCTGGTGATCTCGATACCGGAAATATCCGGAAGTGAAATGTCTAAAACCAAAACATCCGGTTGAACAGTTTCCAATTTTTCAAACAGGCTTTTTCCTGAATTTGCCTCTCCAATGATCATGATATCTGGAATTCCGGAAAGCAATGCCTTGATGCCATCCCGAACCAGATCATGGTCTTCGGTCAGAAATATGCGGATCTTCTCCATTATTGATTCAGTGGTATTTTGATTTGTATTAAGGTTCCCTTCCCGGGGGCGGATTTGATATCTATGCTGCCATTCAACAGATTTACCCTTTCAGCGATATTATGCAATCCGTGACCTCCATGTTTACCGGGCACTTTTGGACGGAATCCGATCCCATCGTCCTGAATACTCAGGTATATATCTTCACCGGCACTGGTCAGTCTCAGATAACCTTGTCTGGCACCGGAATGTTTGACGATATTATGGATGGCTTCCTGAAAGATCCGGTAAAGATGAGTCTGGATTTTTTTATTCCAAAGATCAGTCCTGACGCGATGTTCAAATTTGATTTTTATCCCGGAAGCCCTGCTCGAATCCTCACAGAGGTTAAACAGGGCAATGACCAACCCGAATTCATCCAATACGGGAGGCATCAGGTCAGTGGTTATCCGCCTGATTTCATCAATGATATGATCAAACTGAATTTTGATGCCTTCGAGATTCTCCTTGATATCTTTTTCTTCCATATAGGTCAGGCTGTCCAGTTTCATTTTAATGGCAATCAGCGATTGTCCGATGCCATCATGCAGTTCCCTGGAAAGTCTTTGTCGCTCGAGTTCCTGTCCGTCGATCACGGAAACGATGTTCGGACTAGCGGTTTTTTTACTACTTTTGATCGTTGCCATAAGTCCGGTAACAGTTAAGTGGAGACAAACATACTAAATTTCGGGTTATGGAATTTCTAAAACTGCGTATTCCCTGCATTTTCCTTTTTTCTCTTGTATGCTTTTTTTCTTTCAGCCAGACGAAAACCGTCACCTATTATGCCGACCCCGCTTCCGTTCCCCCTGAATTATCCGTGGAACTGAAGCACCTGAACGCCCAGGTCAGGTTTAATCCGGGAGAAAACGAGGTCATTGCCACAGCTGAATTTACGCTCCTTCCCAATCGTTTTTTTACCGACTCCATTGTACTTTATGCACCTGACTTCACCATAAAAACAGTAGAAATTAATCATCGGAAAGTCAGTTATAAGTTATCCGGAAAGAACCTGGTCATTTATCCGCAAGAAATCCCTCATCCTGTTACCTGTCATCCTGAGCTTAAAAAGGGCGTACCCGCTCAACTATTCATTGATTATACAGCAAAACCTTTGGCAGGAGCGATTTATTTTATCGGATGGAAGCCGGAGGAAGAAGGAAAAAGACAGGAAATCTGGGCACATCGTCCCCATGGCTGGTTGCCCTATGCCGACGCGAGGATCACCACTGACTTTTATATCACTTTTGATCAAAATTTCAAGATTTTTTCCAATGGAGAGAGGATGGAAGTAAAGCATAATGAGGATGGTACACTCACCTGGCATTATGCCATGAAGAAAGATCACCCCTATTTTTCAACGGCCCTTGTCATCGGAGATTATCAATATGAAGAATCCATAACCTCTCGTGGAATTCCGCTTGAATTCTGGTATTATACTGGTTTATCCGACCGGGTTTCCACTACCTATAAATATACGGAACAAATGTTCAGCTTCCTTGAAGAAGAAACAGGGGTTCCTTATCCTTATCCAGTTTACCGCGAAGCACCGGTGATCGATTACCTATACGGAGCCATGGAAACAACGACCAGTACTATTTTCGGCGATTATATGCAGATCACTCCACGGTCCTGGTGGCAACGCAATTATGTGAATGTGAATGCCCATGAACTTGCGCACCAGTGGTTCGGAAATTATGTCGCACACTTTGTGAACCGTGACGTCTGGCTCACAGAAAGTTTCGGGACTTATTATGCCAAACTTTTCGAAAGGAGTGTTTATGGTAATGATTATTACCAGAATATTAGAAATGAAGAAATGCTTCAGGTTCTGGAAGCTTCAAAAAAGAACGATTTCCCTGTTGGCGGATGTCAGGGCGGAAACCAGAGGATCTATCAAAAAGGATCCCTTGTGCTCGATATGTTAAAATATGTCATGGAAGAAAAAGAATTTAAGCATGCCATACAACGCTATCTGAACAAGTTTGGTTTCAATTACGCCGAAACCAATGATTTCATCCGTTGTGTTTATGAAGCAGGCGGGAAATCATTTCATTGGTTTTTTGATGAATGGGTTTTAAGGGGTGGCGAACCCCATTATCAGGTTGAATATTCAGTTGTCGCGGATAGCCTGAACAACCAAACGATTCAAATTCATGTTCAACAATTGCAGGAAGTAACGAATTTAAAAGGTCTTTTCAAAATGCCTGTGAAATTGGAAATTTATTATACAGATGGAAGCCTTGACAGTACCCTTGCCTGGGTTGAAAAAAAGGAAGAGAACATCATAATCCCCAACAAGGCAGGAAAAAAAATCGCCTTTCTTTTATTTGATCCTGGTCGAAAAATCCTGAAAAAACTTTCTTTTAACCGCAGTTATAATGAACTTTCAGCCCAGCTTCTTGGTGCGAAAGAAATGATTGACCGTTATGATGCTTTGCTTGAATTACGTTCTTTCTCCCTGAAGGAAAAGAGAGCGCTTTTAATGAAGGCTTATACCGGAGAATATTTCCATCTGATCAAATCAGAGATCCTGAGTCAGTTAAAAGATTCTGATCAGCATGATAGGGTGGAGATTTTCCGTTCTGCCCTGAAAGATCCCGATGCTAATGTCAGAAAAACTGCTTTGCTCCTTTGGAATCCTCTTCCTCTTTCGTTGAAGAAGGAAGCAGAAAACTGTCTGAAGGATTCTTCCTTCCTGAATGTAGAAATTGCGTTGGACAATCTTGCCCGGTCTTTTCCACAGAGCATACCGGATTACCTGAAACAAACCGCGAATGAGGAGGGATGGAGGGGAAAAAATATCCGAATGAAGTGGCTGGAAATTACCATCCTGAACGGACAAAAGGAGTGTCTGAACGAACTGATCAGTTATTCGGGGCCGAAATATGAATTTGAAACCCGAATGAATGCGTTTAATCTGTTAAAGAAAATTAATTATTTTGACCAACAGACTATGAATAACGCCCGTTCTGCCAGCCAGCATTGGAATAATAAACTAAGCGCAGTGGCGAAGGAATATTTAAAATAATTTACGATTTACGATTTTGGTTAATAAACAAAAAATCCTTACCCGAACCATTTTACTGGTCTCCTTTGTCAGCCTGTTTACCGACATCGCCAGCGAGATGTTATATCCTGTCATGCCGGTTTACCTCCGGTCCATCGGATTTTCGGTTATGCTGATCGGAATACTTGAAGGAGTTGCTGAAGCTACGGCCGGGTTATCTAAAGGTTATTTTGGTCAGCTTTCTGATAAAAAGCAGCAAAGGGTACCTTTTATCAGGGCAGGATACATCATGAGCGCCTTTTCAAAACCGCTGATGGCCTTTTTTACTTTTCCTGTATGGGTTTTCTTTATCCGTACCCTTGACCGTTTCGGGAAAGGTGTACGCACTTCGGCAAGGGATGCTATGCTAAGCGATGAAACCACACCTGAACACAAGGGAAAGGTTTTTGGGTTTCACCGCTCCATGGATACACTGGGTGCAGCCATCGGACCCGTATTTGCCCTTATTTTCCTGTTTTTTTACCCGGAACAGTATATCTGGCTTTTTTTTATTGCATTTTTACCCGGTTTGGTGGCCATTGCATTGACTTTTTTACTGGAAGATAAAGCGCCTCACTCACCCCCTCACGAACTCACTCACTCAGCTGCTCCCACAGGCTTCTTCTCCTACCTCCGTTATTGGAAAAAAGCAGGCCGGGCCTATCGTCTTCTGATCATTGGCTTATTGGCATTCACGCTTTTTAACAGTTCTGATGCGTTTTTATTGCTGGCGCTGAAAGAACAGAAATTTTCGGACAGCCAGATGATCGGTTTTTATATTTTTTTCAATCTGGTCTATGCCTTGTTTTCCTATCCGGCTGGCGTCCTGGCTGATAAAATCGGGTTAAAAAGAATGCTCATCATGGGATTTGTGATATTTTCAGCCGTATATTTTTTTATGGGGTATGTAACCGGCATTGTCGCGTTTGGGATTCTTTTTTTATGCTATGGAATATATGCCGCATCTACCGAAGGGATAAGCAAAGCCCTTCTTTCCAATTTGGCAGATCAAAAACATGTGGCTACAGCCATTGGGTTTTATAATAGTCTATCGAGTATTTTTACCCTCTTGGCCAGTAGTATTGCAGGTTTCATCTGGTTTACCTTTGGAGCGAAAATTATGTTCATGATTTCCGGAATGGGAGTGTTTATCGTTGTTTGTTACCTGTTGGTGGTATTTCGTTCCAAAGACCTGCAACATTGAAAAAAATCCCCGGCATCGCTGCGCGGGGATTTTTCATCTCAGAAAACAAAAACCACTAATAAATATTCGCCTGGTTTCTATATCCGGGCTTATTCATATACCAATCCGGATATTCTGAACCTGAAGATTGTGCCCAGGCGGCAAAATGTAGATAAGTTTGCACTATGTCGGCTTTTTCAACCGGGTAATCAAAATCAACCGGTATTTCCATGCCCCAGGGCAGTCCGGAAGCAGAACGATAATACAAATTAAGGGCAGGGTCGGAAGCATCGTCAAGGGTTGCGAAAAATACCGGATTGGCCAGCACAGTAGGGGGCTGATCTTTCAGATGCACTTCTTTCGACCTGTCCTGATTGATAAAGATAAACGGATTGTAGGGAGGGGTTCCGATACTGGTCTGAGGGGTTGACAAATGCATGGTGACAGTCTGCTCTTCTGTCTGTACCGTAAATCCGCCATGAACAGTATTGACCAGGGCTCCGCCCAGGATATTGTTCACGGCATCAAAAGGAATGATCACCGTATTGAAGGTATGCCCGGATTCATAACCTTTGGGATCAATGTTTACAGAGCTGCCCATTTTAATACAGCCGGTAACACTTTCAACATTGGATGGGGCTGTATTGAAGGAAATGCCGAATCCGTTATTATAGGAAGCGCCTGCTGCTTTGATTTTAAATCTGGCGATCAGATCAACCACTTTATTCTGGGCGTTGGTCACAATTTTATAGTTGAAGTTTACCACGAGGTCATTGAAATCATAATCCCCATAAGCCGGCCAGAGATCCTCAAAAGCATAAGAAGCATAATCGGTTTCATTGGGATAATAAGAATTGAAAGCCCTTGTCGGATCCAATGGGTAGGCATCCTGACTGTCGGGAACACCATCCCCATCCGTATCAATAACCGAAGGATTGACGATGGTGATTACCAGGGTTTTATTGTCTGTACCGGCAGCATTGGTAGCTGTGAGCGGTACGTTGGTTACTCCGGCTGATGTCGGCACGCCTGAAATAATTTGGGTTACAGGATCAAAACTCAGCCCTGCCGGAAGGTTGGTGGCATTATAAGTAATGGGTTGTGTGCCGCTTGCCGTCACGGTATAGCTGAAGGCTTGATTTTTTGTTCCGGTAGCGATCAGGGAACTGTTGATTTCCGGTGGCTGTGGGCCTTCAATAATCGTGATTACCAGAATTTTGGTGTCATTTCCGTAGGCATTGGATGCCGTCAGGGTAACATCGGTCACTCCGGCCTGGGTCGGACTTCCGTTAATGGTATGGGTATTCGGATCAAAACTCAAACCCGGAGGAAGATTGGTGGCATTATATGTGATGGGTGATGACCCTGTTGCTGTAAGGGTGTAAGTGGAAAATTGCTGACCTGTCACCCCTGTTGCCGTCAATGCGCTGGTAATGGAAGGAGGCGTACCGACAGTAAGCACAAGTGTTTTATTATCGCTCCCGGCATTGTTGGTGGCCGTCAGCGAAATATTATAGACCCCCGCATTGGTCGGCGATCCGGTGATTTGATTGGTGAATGGGTCGAACGACAATCCTGACGGGAGATTGGTGGCGTTTAAAGTAATGGGTTCTGTGCCGGTGGCTTCAACAGTGTAGGTAAAGGACTGGTTCACAGGTGTACTGGCTGTTAGCGGACTGGTAATTACCGGAGGTGTTCCTGGAGATACAACCGTGAAGACAAGGATTTTTGTATCTGTTCCCACCAGGTTATCGGCTGTGAGGACAATGTTTGTTGTACCCGCTGCAGTCGGTGTGCCGGAAATGGTATGCGTGCTGGCATCATAAGAGAGTCCGGAGGGAAGGTTAGTCGCCGTATAAGTGATGGGATCAGTGCCATTAGCCGTGATCACATAAGGCGTAATGGCCTGGTTAAGCATCCCGGCAGCAGTGAGCGAACTGGTGATCACCGGAGGCTGAGGTGCATTGCAATCCTGCGCATAAATCGTATAACCAGGATTATGCCAGGTAATGTTCGGACCAAAACTGCCATTTTTTGGATTGATGCTGGTTGCCCAGAAATCGATATATCCGGTCAAAGTGCCTCCGGCGACCTTGGAAGTACCGTTAATGCCATGAACCTGGGAACCCTGGGAGGCAGGACCGTAAACAAATCCCTGAATGTCGAAATTTCCTGTCTCAACAAGGCTCTGCAGTTCGAGACGGGCATAACCCTGACCGCTGACACTGAATTCTCCAATGACTTTCAGAAAAGCATTGGGGCCGTTGACAAATCCCGGTTGTGCGGAAGAACCTGTGACAACCTGCATGGCCGTAGACTTGGTACTATTGACAAACATCTGGCAATAATTAAGAATCCTGCCATCATCCTGGGTTTGTAAATCTTCAATTACGGTAAAATGATAATAATTCGTCAGGATTCCTTTTACATTCAGTTTGTTGGAAACCGTAAAGGTGCCCCAGTTGGAGAAAGCTCCGCCTTCTTTGAGGTTGAAGGTCTTGTTGTTTCCCGGTAAGGCAAAGTTGGCCGTTCCGTAGTTTTCGATGGTGGCATAAATATTTGCAACAGGCATGGTGAGCAAACCTGAAGGTGAAACAATGACAGTGCCGCTGCCGGTTAAAGCAGTTATATGGGCCGTTCCGCAAATCCTTAGCGAACCTCCGGCATTGATCGTTAAACTGAGGTTAACGGAAACGCCTTGCTGAACTACATAAATTCCTCCCGAGTTAATGGTGTAAGTGCCGGAGGTCGTAATGGGTGTTCCGGTATTACAATCATTGGACTCCAGGTTATTTCCTGTTTTTACAACGCTTTGTCCGAAGGTATAGCTGAAATTCTTTCCTGAGATCGGAACTGCAACATATTCGGTAAGCCCCAGAGGGGTAACTTTCCCAACCCAGAGTTCCTTCATTCGCGAAGGAACCCTTAAATTGGTTTTATACTGCAGGGTATTGTCGGTACCCCCACTCATGATCAGTTTGCCGCCCTGGGCCGGGTTGTCCTGAAAGATCTGGATCAGGAAAAAATTATCCTGACCGGGATTGGCAACGTCGATGCTGACCTCAAGATCAAGAAAACTATCGAATCTGAATCCCGGCTGGATTTTAAGATCAGTGAATTTTTTGGGCTGGGTAGGCGTGTCAGGATCGAAATGTTTCCTGCAAGATGTCTGGAAAATCATGGATACTGCAAAAACCAGCAGTAGGATGGTGGATGCGGAAAAACGATAAATCTTTTTCATACCAGAGATATTTGTTTTCTGAATGGATGTAAAACTAATGCCTTTGCAAGAGGTTTTCAAGGATTAACTCGTATCTGTCGATCATTGATTAAAAACCGTTAAGCTTAATTTTGTTTCCGTAACTTAGATAAAAATGTAAATATAGTTTATTAAAATATTGAAAACAAGTTTATTCCGGTATTCTGTAAATTTGAGCCGGGTCTCTGTATCCAGACAGGTTTTTATACCAGTCGGGGTATTGAACGCCGCCGGATTCTGCCCAGCTACCGAATTTAAGGTGGCCGTATACGATCTGGATCATTTCCCAGGTGTAATCAAATTTCACCGGAATGTTGATGGCCCAGGGAAGATTCCTGCTGGTTTTGTAATACCTTCCGGCAAGGGGATCGGAATCATCATCAATCGTGCCGAAAAACGAAGCATCAGCCAGGGAAGTAGGGGGTTTGTCAGGCAGGTGAATTTCCATACCCCTCGCCATGTTCTTGATCAGGAAGGGGTTGTAGGGAGGTGTTCCCACTGCGGTCTGTTCCTGAGGAATGGCAAAATGCAGGTTGATCTTCAGGCTGTCTGAAATTCCGTACAATCCGTTGTTTTCTGTGTTAAAAAAGGCACCCCCGACCCTGTGAATTACATTTTCAGCATTATCGAATACGATGACAACCGCTTTTTCCTGGCCGTTTTCCACACCGTTGTTCCCCAGGGTGATATAACCCTTTTGGAGGCTGTAGCCGGTCACGGATTCAACAGCAGCGGGAAGAACCCCGTCGAATTGCCATCCGAAACCATTTTGTAAGAAAGCGCCAACCGCCCTGACGTAAAAGGTGGGTTTTACATCTACGACTTTATTCTGGGCATTGGTGACGTACCAGTAGTTATAATCCACCACGAGGTCGTTCAGGTCATAGTCGCCTTTGGCAGGCCAGAGATCTTCAAAGGCAAGGGATCCAAACACATCTTTGGCCGGATAATAATTATTGAAAGCTCGGGTCGGGTCCAGGGGATAATCGTCAAGACTGTCGGGAACCCCATCTCCGTCGGTATCGGTAGGCTGAGGGTTATCACCTATCCCTTCCGGATTGCAATCCGTCACTGGAATGAAGTTTTGAATATTCGCCCAGCTTACCAGGGTGGCGCCATTGGTAAATTTTGAAGCATTCCAGTTGCTCATGCTTCCGCTTTGGGTGGCAAATTCAATGGCTCCATTCACCGTGGCTGAATTAATGGTGGCCGTGGTCACCTTGATGGAGTTCAGGCTGCCTGAGCCAAAAGCTCCATTGGAATTAAGCGTCATGCTTCCGGCGGAGACCTGGGATTGATTGGTCAGGTTCATGGCGCCGCTGTTTATATTAATGCTTCCATCGACTTTCAGATAGCCATTGTTCATGTTTAAAGTAGTTGGATTTAGGCTAAGATTGCCATGAATGATCCATTTACAATCATTCTGGATGACGCTGCCGGCATTGAGGCTGACATTGCCCTGTACCTCCATGGACCCGGTATTGGTCACATTCTTATTGGCTTCAAAAGAACCACTGGTATAAAAAGTGCCATTATTGGTCAGACTGCTGCCGCTATTAAGGGTGAAATTTCCGTTGATGATCATACTCCCATAATTGATTACCGGTCCGTTTGGGGCAAATGACTGACCAATGGTAAAATCGTTGGCATAATTCGTCAGGCTGGTTGTGCTTTGGTTCATGTTTATCCCTCCGTTGAAATGAGCATGCGCTGTTGGATAAATGGTGATCCCGGAGCTGCCGTTCATGGCAAAGGAACCGCTGGTGGTAAGGGTACCCCCTGCCGTGACAAGGATGGCGCAATTCGTCCCCCCCATGTTATTGATGCTACTGATATTAGCAGTGGAACAAATTTTCAAAGTGCCTCCCCCGTTCCAGAACTCAAAATTCACTGTCCCTGTAAAAGGAGAAGTAATGCAATAGGTTTTTCCGTTTTTAATGGTCACCGAATTGCCGGTAACCGTAATGTCGCAACCGGTATTGCAATCGGGTTCACCTACAACGAATCCTTCTTTCAGAACGCTCCCGGAGGTAAACGTATAATTGATTTCATCAGCAACATTGACAAGGGCAAGTTGTACATTCCCATCCCCGAAATCCAGCTTGAAGTACAGTTGAGTCAGTGCTGTCGGGACCCGGAGCTTGGTGACAAAGGGAAAATTGTATCCTGTCGAACCGGTCAGCAAAATTTGTCCCTGTTCTGCAGGATTTCCGTTATACAAAGAAACCCGGGCAAGTTTTCCCACATATTCCGGGAAAACGGAAGCAATGGTAATATTGACTTCACGGGAAGATTCCCAATTGAAATTCGAAGCTACCTTCAGATCCTCCATTTTCTTGGGTTTCCCGGAATTATCATCAGATATGGATTTCCGGCAAGCGGAAATGGAAATAAAAAGCAATCCTGCAAATACTGCAAGCATCAATTTCTGAGGTTTCATAAGAATATTTTTTTTACAACATACAAAAATATACACAAAGATACACTACTCCAAGCTCCAATTCGCAAATGACAGTAAATATCAGGTAAGTGGAAGCTTTAAATGAGTATTTGTATCCTTTAACTTTGTGCTCTGTTATCAAGACATGAAAGACGGGATGCAAATAATAAGTAAATTTGCGTTTCATGAATAAGGCTTTTAAGAATAAACTAAGCGTAATAGTCGGTTTAAGTGGCGGGGTTGACTCTTCTATGGCAGCCTACTTGCTTAAGCAGCAAGGGTATAACGTCATTGGGATAACCATGGCACTATGGGATGGACAATATAGCAAAACGGGAAAACATGCCTGCTATGGCTCCGATGAACAGCAGGAAATCAAGGAAGCCAGGTCGATGGCGGATAAATTGAAAATTCCCCATTATGTATTTAATTGCGCCCAGGAATATAAGGATTCCGTTTTACGGTATTTCCGGACAGAGTATCTCGCCGGGCGTACCCCGAATCCCTGTATTCAGTGCAATCAACTCATCAAATTCGGTCTTTTACCAGCCTTGGCTGAAAAAGAAGGCCTGGCCTTCGATTTTTTTGCTACCGGACATTATGCAAAATGCCGATGGGATGAAGAAAAACAAAGGTTTTTATTATCGAAAGCAACTGATCCCAATAAGGATCAGACCTATTTCTTATATCGGCTGAGCCAGGAACAACTTTCAAACGTCATGTTCCCTCTTGGGGATTATGAAAAGCCTGCCATCAAAGCCCTTGCGCATGAGGTCGGGATCACGACAGTGGATTTGGAGGAAAGCCAGGATTTTTATGGGGGTGATTATAAAGACCTTCTCGGTAATGAGGAACACCCGGGTCATATTGTGAATTCAAAAGGGAAAGTCCTGGGACAGCATAAGGGGATCTGGAATTATACCATCGGACAGCGTAAAGGACTGGGAATCGCTCATTCTGAACCCCTGTATGTGATTGCTTTTAATAAAGACAAAAATCATGTAATTGTCGGAACCAGGGAGGAAACTTATCATACCTCTTTTCTGGTCTCTGACCTGAACTGGATTTCATTGGAGAAACTCATTAAACCCATGGAAGTCCTTTGCAAAATTCGTTCTGCTCAAAAAGAAAAGGAAGCGCTTCTTGAGCCTATGGGAAAAGATGAGGTCCTGGTGACTTTTTTTCATCCCAGCGACAGCATTGCCCCGGGACAATCGGCGGTGTTTTATGATAGAGCTGTGGTTGTGGGGGGAGGAATAATTAAATCAATCAGGAATTAGGAGTGAGGAATTAGGAAATAAATAAGGAATTATGAGGTTTTGCAGGATTATTTTCATTTTTTTCTTTTGCGGTATTTCTTTGTCTCTTTTTGCCCAGAAAGGAGAGATTACAGCAAAGGAGCTTCATGGTTTTGTACAGTTTCTGGCTTCTGATTCGCTGAAAGGAAGAAAACCCGGGAGCCCTGAGATCAATGTCGCTGCCCGTTTTATTCTTGATCATTTCAAGTCGATGGGGTTAAAGCCTTTAGCGGATGACGGATATCAGAATTTTGATATCGTTACGGATATTCAATTGGGTGAAGGGAATAGATTCGGTTTTGAAGGTTTTCAGGGAGTACTGAAAAAGGATTTTATTCCCCTTGCTTTTTCTTCCAGCGGGGAACTTAATGCACCCGTGGTCTTTGCCGGTTATGGGTTTGATCTTTCGCTCGACAGCCTGAAGCGGAATGATTATTCAGGGCTTGAGGTTAAAGGGAAATGGGTGATGATCTTTCGTGCGGATCCTGAACTTGATAATTCCGACAGTAAATTTATTCCGTTCAGTGATGTACGAAGCAAAATTCTGACGGCCAAAGACAAAGGGGCTGCGGGCGTTTTGATGGTGACCCCAAAAGGACTTGAAAAAGAAGATAAACTGATGTCCCTGGCGGTGGAAAACAATGAAATGACGAGTGTGATTCCGGTGATCAATATAAAACGACAACTGGCCGATCAAATCATGAAAAAGACCGGATGGACGATGGACAGTCTTGAACAAGGTATGATTGCCGGGAAAACTTCCATTGGTCTGGAAATCCCATTATCCTTGTCAGCAAGGGTTGAAGTGATTCATCAGACGGAGAAAACAGCCAATGTCGTCGCCTGCCTGGAAGGAAATGATCCCCTGTTGAAGGAGGAGTACCTTGTGGTTGGCGCTCATTATGATCATCTGGGTTACGGAGGTCAGGGGAGCGGATCGCGAATGCCGGATTCAGTAGTCATTCATAACGGGGCTGATGACAATGCTTCAGGTACAGCCATGATCATGGCGCTGGCAGGAAAGCTTGCCTCAGAAAAGGGAAAGCTGAAGAGAAGTATCATTTTTATTGCATTCAGTGCTGAGGAAATCGGACTGATCGGATCTAAATATTTTACCAGTCATCCTGTGGTGGATCTGAAAAAGATAAAAGCCATGTTCAACTTCGATATGGTGGGCCGTTTTGACACGGAAAAGAATTCCATATCAGTAAGCGGAACGGCTTCCTCTGTTGAAGCAGATTCAATACTGCACCAACTGGAAACCGGTCTGTCCTTTAAGGTAGTGCATTCTCCGGATGGTTATGGCCCTTCAGACCATGCTTCTTTCTTTGCTGCTGATATTCCGGTTTTCTATGTCAGTACCGGTGTTCATACAGATTATCATACACCTTTTGATGATACGGAAAAACTTGATTTTAAGGGGATGAAAAAAGTTGCTGATTATGCAGCGAGCCTGATCCTAACGATAGATACCCTTGCGAAGGAATTAACTTTCAAAGCTGGAGGGAAAAAGGGAATAGCCGGTCATAGTGGTCGTCGCCTGAAGGTGACCCTTGGAATCATGCCGGATTTTGCAGGCAATGAAAAAAAAGGGCTCAGGGTGGATGGCGTGACCAAAGATGGTCCAGCGGATAAAGGAGGGTTGAGGAAAGGCGACATCATCGTGGGTTTGAACGGCATGAGCGTGGGTGATATTTATGAATACATGTCGCGTCTTTCAAAGCTGAAACACGGCATGACTGTGAATGTAGAGATCATCCGTGAAGGTCAGCATCAGGTATTAATCATGATTTTATAATTTATTTCTGTATCCTGAATCTTGCATCTTTTAATTCTGCCCTATGGACCTTCAATCCTTCTTTACTGAAGCCTTTTTCCTGAAATTCATCAAATTCAGCCTGGTTGGTTTTTCAGGTGTTTTAGTGGATTTCGGGATTACCTTTATGTGCAAAGAATTTCTCAGGATTCAGAAATATTTTGCTAATGCCATAGGTTTTACCTTGGCTGCCACTACCAATTACATGCTGAACCGTATCTGGACTTTTCATAGCCATAATCCGAACATTACCCTTGAATTTTCACGTTTTTTTATCATTGCACTGATCGGGTTGGGGATCAACCTCCTCATCATCTGGGCGATGTCGGGAAAATTTAAAGTGAATTTTTACCTGTCGAAACTGGTGGCCACCATCATTGTAACGGCCTGGAATTTTATGATCAATGCGTATTATACGTTTGCCTGAAAAAGGATGGCACAGAAAGAAACTTTACCTTAGGTTTTCACTCCTTAGATTTTCTTCCCAATATAGAAAACATAGCCGTAATAGGCTTTGTATTTGGCATATAATAGGGCTTCATGGCGTTGGTTTGCAACAAGTTCTTCGGCCGTTTTTTGACCATGATATTTTTTTAGAAAAATTTCCTGGGCTGCCATTTGGGGTACATAGAAATGATCTGTCCAGCAGGTTTCAGGCAGAATAAAACTGGCAACAGGAATATATCCCGACTTTTGTAACTGGGCAATTTTATTTGGAATAGTATCAATCTCAGGATAAGCATTCTTCCAAAATGTATCGATTTCGGCAGGACGCGATTCAGTAAACCACGAGGCTTCTGAAACAGCAATATAAGCTCCGGGTTTCAGAAATTTTCGCCAGCTGCTCAAACCCCGTTCAAAACCAATATTATAGATTGCTCCTTCCGACCAGATAAGGTCCAATTCTTCATTTTGAAAAGGAAGGTTATCCATCGAGCCGATGATTCCTTTTACGCTTTCTTGAAGATTCAGCTTTCTGGCGTTATTATTGAATAAATTAATGAAAGTGGGAAATAGGTCAACACCTCTGATATATCCGGATGTATGCTGGGCCAATACCATTGTCTGGCCGCCTGTTCCACAACCAATATCAGCGATAAGAGATTGTTGATTAAGAGGGTCGACAAAACTCAATGCTTTAATGGTTACTTCCGGGCTTCCTGGCCCTTGACGTGCTAAACTTGAGTAATATTCACAAATTAAGTTGAAGTCAAATTCCTGAATGGATTTATTTTGATTACCCATGATCTTCTGTCTATACTAACTTGTTAATGTGTTTTTGTCATGGTGGATGGAATGCAGATAATAAAATCGGCTTTCCCGAGGTGTTTTTCCTCTAGTTTTATCAGGTCGTCCTGTTCCACGCAACTGATGGTCAGTATCTTCACGGGAACGGTATTCTTCCGGATGTAATCTTTGACATACCATACGATACTTTCATAGTTATCGCTGTGATAGGCGCCGTTAAAATGGAGGAAACACATCCCGGTTCCGGGCCCGCCTTTCATGATGAATTGTGCCATGGTGGCATCTTTCAGCGCCTGAGCCTGACCGAGGTTTTGGGTCAGATGGGCCGGCATTCCGGTACCAACAACCTTAGCGATGGAGCGATAACATTCCAGGGTGGTGTCATATTTAATGGGAAGGGCAGCCATTAATCCACGCTGAGCCGCATTGAGGCTGTCGAGCCCTTCAAAGCCTTTCTGGTTGACCAGGGCTGCATACCTCCGGGGGACATTGGTAGCCACGAATGTTAACCCTTTTTCCCTGGCGAAGTCGAGCAGGGGAGCATAATCGGTCTTATAATTTGCCCAAAGTTTGGCTTCTGCCTCAAAATCCTTTTTCCGGATTTGCCTGGTGATATATTCACTGACAAGCAGCTGATTATCCCTTTCAAACATTTCCGCTCCCATCATCAGATTCTCTTTTTTTTCTTCATACAGGTCGCGCATCAGCTCATATTCCAGCCAATGACAGATAGGATTGTCATGTAATTCGCCGAAAAAGATGAGATCGGATGATTTTGCCGCTTTCAGAAGAGCTGCATAATCAACTGATTTTCCCTGGGAGGAAAAGACCACATAAGCAGGTTTGTCGCCTTTAAAAGCAGTAAGAATAAAAAAACCAACCAGCATCAGAAGGGCGGAATATTTTTTCATAGGAAGGATTATTTGGGATCTTTCATCAGGTTTGTTTCCATAAAGGTCAGGGGCAGCAAAGTCTGCATTCCCTCTATCACATAGACTGATCCGCTTTGCCCGCCCAGGATCAGTCTGATTTTTTGTCGGAATTTCATTTCATATTCAACGATGGCCTGGCGACATAAACCACAGGGAGGAACGGGTTCATTTACCCGGAAAGTATCCGCGCTGGCTGTAATGGCAAGGGCTTTAATCGGGATACCGGGATACTGGGATACGGCAGCATAAACGGCTACGCGTTCAGCGCACAAGCCGGAAGGAAAGGCCATATTTTCCTGGTTGCTCCCGCTGATTATGATTCCGTTTTCCAGCATCACTGCCGCCCCGACATGATAATTCGAGTAAGGAGCATAGGAGGAGGTCAGCGCCTTTTTGGCAGATTCAAGTAAACCGCGGTCTTCCCCGCATAATTCCAAGTCGGAATTAAAAACCTGGTATTCGAAAGAATGCGTACAGTGTTTCATGGGAGAGGGATTAATCCAGTAAATTATCATCATCCTCTTCAACGGCCGGATTCAGACTATCCGGTTTGGGTGGAATATATGTTCCGTTCAGGATGCCGTTATATTTTTCCGGATCTTTCAGGGTGGAAATGGCAATCGCAATTTCCGGATCCTTGTTCAGGGAAGATTCGATTTTTCCTTTCTGATAGTAATATCGGGTAACAATTTCCATTTTCAACAGCTCACGGATCTGGCTTTCATATTTTTTAAGGTCTTCTTTTTTATCGCTTTCCATCCTTGCTTTCAGATGGTCGTATTCTTCCTGTATGGCGCTGAGATAATTTTCCTTTTCCGCTTCTTTTTTCAAGCGTTCGAGTGCCTGTTCGCTGCTGGTATTATAGGAATAGTTTTTATTGGCTATATAATTCAGAAAATCCCTGTAAGTGTCTTCATCAAGATCGAAACTGGCCGCGGGAGGAATGGTTTTATTTAATCTCGCATATCGTGTGGCATAATCGAAAATCAGAAATTTACGGTAAAGGGTGGTGGCCAGGGTGCTGAATTTCCGCGGAGGCAAAATCAGATCAGGACTGATTCCACCTCCATCGTATACGCTTCTTCCATTTTTGGTTTTAAATTCCCGGATCAGGGAATCGGGTATTTTCCCGAAAGCGCCTTCCTTGTTTTTATGGGAATAGTCGATGGCCTGGATGCAGCGCCCACTTGGGATATAGTATTTTGCAACGGTTATTTTGAGCTGGGCGTTATAACTCAGGGGAACCACATTCTGAACCAAGCCTTTACCGAAGGTTCTTTGGCCGATAATGACTCCACGGTCGAGGTCTTGAATAGATCCGGCAAGGATCTCGCTGGCTGAAGCGCTCTGGCGGTCAACCATAATGGCCAGGGGTATTTTAAGATCAAGCGGGGGGTTCATGGTGAGGTGGGTCCGGTTTTTATCAGCTTTTTTCCCCTTGGTACTGACGATTTCCTGTCCGCGTTCCACAAAAAAATTAGCAATGTCAACGGCTTCATTCAGTAATCCGCCTCCATTACCCCTGAGATCCAGAATAATCCCTTTTAATTCGCGGGATTCCTTCAGTTTCAGAAAAGCCTGCTTCACCTCTTTAGCTGCATTTTGAGTGAAACCGGAAATCTTTATATATCCGATTTGGGAATCCACCATCCCCGCAAACGGGATGTTGTCGATTTTTATAATTTCACGGGTAATGGTCAATTCAATTGGAGCAGGTTCACCCTCCCGTTCAATCACCAGATCAATCTTGGTTCCGGGTTGTCCTTTGAGAATGGCACTAACCTGATCGTAAGTCTTGTTTTTAGCAGACTGATGGTTGACCTCAATGATTTTATCCCCGGCTTTTAATCCGGCTTTCCAGGCTGGTGAACCTTCGTAAGGCTCCGAAATGATCACGTAATCGCCCTGTTGATGGATCAGCGATCCTATCCCGCCATACTGACCGGTAGTAATGAATTTATAGTCTTCCACCTGTGATTCGGGAATAAAGTTGGTATAGGGGTCAAGGGATTCAAGCATGGCGTTAATACCCGTCTGGGTAATTTCCCCGGGTTTGATGACATCTACATATTCTGTGCTTAATTCCTTGATCAAGGTAGAATAAATATCCAGGTTTTTCAAAATTTCAAAACCTTCCTCGCCAGTCGCCTGAGCAAATAGAGAATGACTGTTAAAAAGGAAAACCCAGGCAAATAATCCTACAACAACAATGCGCTTCATGTATCTAATTCTTAATTCTAAATTCCTCATTATTTATGGTACCGGATCAAATCCTTTCCCTCCCCAGGGGTGGCAACGGCTTAATCGTTTTAACACCAGCCAGCCTCCTTTCCACGCTCCGTGCTTTTGAATAGCCTCAATACCGTATTGAGAACAACTTGGCGTAAACCGGCAGGAAGGCATGAAATAAGGCGAAATGGCGGCCTGATAAAATTGTATCAATAAAATAAAAAATTTACCGGGTAAGTTTTTCATTTACCTCTGTTAAACGCTGTAAAAGTAAGATTATTTTAGCTTGAATGTCGCTGAAAGGGAGGATTTCTTTAGCCATGTAAGTGATGCAAATCAGCAGGGAGGATGGTTTAGGGGGTAAAGACGGATTCAGGAGTTGCTTATTCAGCCGGTAGCATTCCCTCATTCTTCTCCGGATGAGGTTCCTGTCAACCGCTGTATGAAAATGATGCTTGGGGACGCTGAACATCACCTGGGGAAAAGGATTATCAAAGGTTTCCAGGATGAGCCAGGTCATACGGAAAGCTGGAACATGAAGCGTCGAACCTTCCCTGAATAGCTTACGGATAAGGTGAAAACGGCTCAGCCTTTCATTTTTTTTAAAGGGTTGCTTCACAAAGCTAAGATTTTGAAAAAGTAACTATTTCTTTTTACACTCTTGTAAAAGGAAATGTTCCATGGCCATGGTCATGGAAGGAGCGGTTGGAGTGGGGGCCTCAAGGTTGAGATTCAGTCCGGCATCCTTCACGGCTTTTGCAGTGGCCGAACCAAAAGCAGCGATGATCGTATTCTGTTGTTGAAAATCAGGAAAATTCTTAAGCAGTGATTTGATTCCAGAGGGACTGAAGAAAACCAGCATATCATATTTCCTGATATCAATATCGGAAAGGTCGCTGGCTAAGGTTCTGTAAATCACCGCTTTTTTGTAAATGATCTTATGTTCATCAAGCATTTTCGGGATTTCCAGCTTGTGAATATCTGAACAGGGCAATAAGAATTTTTCAGTCCTATGCTTTTTTATATGTTCCATCAGGTTGGAGAAATTTTCCTTACTGTGGAATATTTTTCTTTTCCTGAACTGAACATATTTCTGAAGATAATAAGCGGTGGATTCAGAAATGGTAAAGTATTTCATGGATTCAGGAACCTCTATCCTCATTTCTTTACACATCCTGAAATAATGATCAACGGCATTCCTCGAGGTAAAAATAACCGCCGAATAGTCCAGGATGTTTATTCTTTCTTGCCTGAATTCTTTAGCCGTTAAGCCTTCAATTAAGAAGAACTTCCGGAAATGAATGTTAACATTGAACTTTTTTGCAATTTCCCCGTAGGGGGATTTTTCAAAATCGCTTGGTTTGTGTTGGGAAACGAGTATGTTTTTTATTTTCAAGGCCTTTTTGTATTTCGCTTAATGATTTCCTAATACCTTAAAAATCCCGTGGTTACATGTAAATCAAGAAAAGTTTAACGATTACCATCAGGGGTAAAAATTCGAGGCTGCAAAGATATATAAATAAAAACAAATAAGAAAATTTTGTCATCGACAATCCGATGAAAAAACCTCTCATAACCCTAAAAAGAAAGAGCAAAGTAAAGATGATCAAACAGATCCAGAGCAGTAAGATCGATTTCAGGTAAAGGACCAGGATCAGCAATGGGAGCAGCACAATCCCTGAAATTAAACTGAAAATCAGCATATTAAGCAAATATGCTCTTGTGGTCACGCGGGTATTGAAAACCAGGGAAAGAAATTGAATCAGTAAGATTTTCAACCCCCAGAAAACGGAGATGCCCAGCATAATCAGGATAAATATTCCCCAGGGAGGGATTTGAAAAAAAGAAAAATGAAGCAGGCTTTCATTGCACTGTAAAAACAGAAGAGCCAATGAGATGAGGTATAGGATTCCAAGGGCAATTGAAACCCTTTCTCTGAATAGATTTCCATCCCGGGATAACTGGTTGATAAACCTTTTTGAAAATGGGGCCAGGAATATCTGGCGAATTCGCCTGTGGTAATGTACCTGTGCCCAGGCAAGCAACACCAAACCAAAAAGCAGTATCCCCGTGATCCAGTCAGGTTGAAAGGGGCGGGATTCCCTGTTATGAAAATGAGAGGGACGGAGTTCATGGGTCAGAAAAGGAGAAACAGTAAACAGTGGTTCTTTCTGAGGATTGCTTTCCATGATCAGGGTGGTATCCGGTGATTGATGAAGGGGGCTCATCGTCCGGAAAAATAATCCCATAAAACATCGGATGGGGGAGGGGCAATGATTTTGATCGCTTCCTTTTTCACCGGATGGATGAATTCGAGAGAACGGGAATGAAGGTGGATGGAAGCATCAGGATTGGATCGTGGATAACCATATTTCAGATCGCCTTTGATCGGACATCCGATGGCTGCAAGCTGAGCTCGGATCTGGTGATGGCGTCCGGTGAGTAATTCCACTTCAAGCAGGTGATATCCTTTGCTGGAGGCAATCAGCGTGTAATTTAAGATGGCTTTTTTTGTGCCGGGTGAGGAAAAAGGGGTGATAAAACTTTTGTTTTTCACCTGATCCCGGCTAAGATAGCCGACAAGTTGTTCCTTTATTGCAGGTGGATGTTGTTTAACAACTGCCCAGTATGTTTTATGAATGTCTCCCTGTTTCAACATTTCATTTAGCCGGGAAAGGGCTTTGGATGTCCGTGCAAAGATCAAAGCGCCGCTCACCGGCCGGTCAAGACGGTGAGCCACGCCCAGAAAAACCTCAGCAGGTTTTTGATATTTAACCTTAAGATAGGATTTTACTTTCTCACTCAGGGGTTCATCCCCGGTTTTATCTCCCTGTACAATGGCCGAAGGGGGCTTGTTCAGGATGATCAGGTGGTTGTCTTCGTAAAGGATTTCAAGATCAGTACTGTTCTTTTTCATTGGGGAAATCCAGTGATTTCACATCATTGATATAAGTGTTGACCGCTCCCCTTACCTCTTCCGATAAGTTATGGTAACGACGAAGAAAACGGGGAGAAAATTCCAGTGTGATCCCCAGCATATCATGAAGCACCAGAACCTGACCGTCCACTTTTTGTCCCGCCCCAATTCCGATGATGGGTATTTTAAGCTCAGAAGTCACTTCGGCGCCTAATTTGGCCGGGATTTTCTCCAGTACGATGGCAAAACAACCTGCCTTTTCAAGCAGATGGGCATCACTGATCAATTTGCTTGCCTCTTCTTCGGTAGTGGCACGTACCACATAAGTCCCGAATTTGTGAATCGATTGAGGGGTCAAGCCGAGATGTCCCATCACGGGTATTCCGGCTGAGAGAATGCGATCAACCGATTCGAGGATCTCTTTTCCACCCTCCATTTTGACAGCATCTGCACCACTTTCTTTCATAATTCTGATGGAAGAATTCAGGGCCTCAATGGAATTACCCTGATAGGTCCCGAATGGCAGATCCACGACTACCAGCGCTCTTTTTACCGCCCTGACAACGGATGAGGCATGATAAATCATTTCATTCAGGGTGATGGGGAGGGTTGACGTATGTCCGGCCATCACGTTGGAAGCAGAATCACCTACCAGAATCACGTCAATGCCTGTGGAATCCAAAATCCTTGCGAAGGAATAATCGTAGGCAGTGAGCATGGCAATTTTTTCTTCTTTCAGCTTCATTTCCTGAAGGATGTGGGTCGTGACCTTCGTCACATTCCGGAATGAAAACGTGGTAGCCATATTTTATAAATTATCATGCAAAGCTACAATATTTTTATGTACATTTGCCTTCCGGAAATCTCCCACTCCATGCAATATCTTAAATTGTTTTTCCTCTCACTCTTGCTGTTTGCTTTATTACCTGGATGCAATAAAGAACTTAATGTGAATGCTGACTGGAAAGACATCACCGTGGTGTATGCCTTACTTGACCAAGCCAGGGACACGACTTTCATTAAAATCACCAAGGCTTTTTTGGGACCTGGTGATGCCCTGCAATTTGCCAAAATTTCCGACTCCAGTAATTATCCCGACAAACTGGTTGTCAGACTGGAAGAATGGGACGGAAGCACGTATAAAAACACCTTTTTTTTAGACACCCTGACCATTCATAACAAAGTCGCCGGGGATTCTGTATTTTATTACCCTGATCAGCTGATGTATTTCACCACTGTGAAACTGAACGAGAATTACCAGTATAAACTGTATATTGACGATACCATCAGCGGTAAGGAAGTGACCGCGGAATCCGGTCTTGTTCATGATTTTGCAATCGAAAAACCATTGCCTTATTTTAAAATGGATTTCAGACCGGAATACAACAATGAAGTGAAATGGTACACGGCCAAAGCAGGTCGTCGCTATCAGATGAACATCCGTTTTCATTATCAGGAGATATTAAAGGCTGATACTTCGGTGAAGGCAACAAAATATATTGACTGGATTGTTTTCAGTGATATCAAGTCCATCGATCTCCAGGGAGGACAGGTGATCTCTCATTATTATTCCTGCAATGGTTTTTATAATGTCATTGGCGCTAAAATTCCGGTCAACCCTAATGTCAATCGTAAAGCGCTTTTCGTGGATCTGATTTTTTCTGTTGCTGCCGAGGATCTGAACACTTACATGGAAGTGACAGAGCCTTCCTATACCATCATCCAGGAGAGGCCTTCATTTACCAATATCGTTAACGGGATAGGCCTTTTTTCGAGCCGTTATACAAAGGCCCTGGATTCCATGCTGCTGAGTGCCTTTACCCTGAATGAACTCAAGGTTAACGAGAAAACAAAATCCCTCGGATTCTGATTTTTATTCTCTGAATTTCTGTCTTTTTGTCATCCTCCTGACATAAAACCCTGCTTTGGCACAATGATTGACAGATGCTATGACAATGATTCATAAAAACTGAATTTACTACGAAAGGAGAATTTATAACATGGGAAAAATTATTGGTATTGATCTGGGCACCACGAATTCATGTGTGGCCGTTATGGAAGGGAATGAACCTGTAGTCATTCCGAACAGCGAGGGAAGAAGGACTACACCCTCTGTGGTGGGCTTTATTGACAACGGAGAACGCAAGGTTGGCGATCCGGCCAAACGTCAGGCCATCACCAACCCGACCAATACGGTCTCTTCCATCAAAAGATTCATGGGGGAAACCTATGATCAGATGGATAAAGAAATCAAAAGAGTGCCTTACAAAGTGGAGCGAGGAGAAAACAATACCCCCCGCGTAAGCATCAGTGGGAAACTATACTCACCCCAGGAAATTTCTGCCATGGTCCTTCAGAAGATGAAAAAAACGGCTGAAGATTACCTGGGCTCTGAAGTGAAGGAAGCGGTCATTACCGTTCCTGCATATTTCAGCGATTCCCAGCGTCAGGCGACCAAAGAAGCCGGAGAAATTGCGGGTCTTACTGTGAAAAGGATCATCAATGAGCCAACTGCTGCTGCTTTGGCCTATGGTCTGGATAAAAAGCATAAAGATATTAAGGTTGCTGTTTTCGATCTTGGCGGAGGGACATTTGATATTTCCATCCTCGAGTTGGGGGATGGCGTTTTTGAAGTCAAATCAACCAATGGGAATACCCACCTTGGCGGAGATGATTTTGATCAGATCCTGATAGACTGGTTGGCCGATGAATTCAAAAAAGATGAAGGCCTGGATTTGCGTAAGGATCCCATGGCGCTACAGCGTCTGAAAGAGGCTGCAGAAAAAGCCAAAATAGAATTGTCCAGTTCCATGGAGACGGAAATCAACCTTCCTTATATTATGCCGGTTGATGGCGTTCCAAAGCATTTGGTCAAGAAGCTGACAAGGGCTAAATTTGAGCAACTTGTCGACAGTCTGATGCAATCTACCATTCCTCCTTGTCAGCAGGCATTGAAAGATGCCGGTATGAGCGCATCAGAAGTCAACGAAGTGATCCTTGTCGGAGGTTCCACCAGAATTCCCGCTGTTCAGAAACTGGTCAGGGATTTCTTTGGAAAAGAACCTTCCAAGGGGGTCAATCCTGATGAAGTTGTCGCCATAGGCGCAGCCATCCAGGGTGGAGTGCTTACCGGCGAAGTCAAAGATGTATTATTACTCGATGTTACCCCGCTGTCTTTGGGTATTGAAACCCTGGGTGGCGTGATGACCCGGCTGATCGAATCCAATACCACCATTCCGACACGCAAATCGGAGGTGTTTTCAACCGCTGCTGACAGCCAGACTTCCGTGGAGATTCACGTATTACAGGGAGAACGACCGATGGCCAATCAGAATAAGAGCATCGGCAGGTTCCATCTGGATGGTATTCCGCCTGCACCAAGAGGAATTCCTCAGATTGAAGTGACTTTTGACATTGATGCCAATGGCATTCTTCATGTTACGGCAAAAGACAAAGCCACAGGGAAATCTCAGCAGATCAGAATTGAAGCTTCCTCCGGGCTTTCGGAAACAGAAATCAACCGGATGAAAGAAGAAGCACAACGCAATGCGGATGCCGATAAACGAATGAAGGAAGAAGTGGATAAGCTGAATCAAGCCGATTCACTGGTTTTCCAGACAGAAAAGCAACTTAAGGAATTCGGCGAGAAATTGCCGGCTGATAAAAAAGCCAATATTGAGAAAGCTGCCGAAGAACTTAAAACTGCCCATAAAAACCATGATCTTCCCGGAATTGATAGGGCTATGGCCAACCTAAATGCCCTCTGGCAGACCGCCAGCGAAGAAATGTATAAAAACGCTTCTCAGGCCGGACCTCAGGGAGAGGCTCAACCCGGAGGAGGTCAATCTCAAGCCGGAAAGGACGACAACGGTCCCAAGGGCTCAGGAAATGATGAAGTGACAGACGTCGACTTTGAGGAAGTCAAGGATAAATAAACCATTTTATTCGGTTTCCATATACGGGGATGGGTTTTAACCCATCCCCGTTTTTATTAATGAAATGTTAATAAATCGTTGAAGAAATTTCAGGAATTATATGGATATTTGTATTTCTGTTAATCGGATTAATTTATCCTCCATCAGGATGGAATATTTAAATATATCGTAAAAAAGGAATTTATGAGAAAATTTACATTACAATCCTTGTTATTGATCTTTCTTTTATCGCTGGGTTCTTATGGGATAAGCCGGGGACAAGCAATCCTTTATGAGGATTTCAATTATACCCCACCCGCAAATATTGGTGGTAACGGCAATGCAGGATCATCCTCCAATAACTGGACAACCCATAGTGTTACTTCTGGGCAAACCACAACGATTGATGTGGTCAACGGGAATTTATCCTATCCCGGTCTGATTGCACCGAATGGATATAAAGTCTCCATGTTTGGGAATGGAAATCTCACTTCACGGGATGTTAACAGGGCTTTCACCAGCACAAGTAATGTTCTTTACTTTTCTGTTTTATTAAATGTGGTGGATAATTCCGGCATTACCACTACGGGTGATTATTTTATGCATTTTGGCGCCACTGCCGGAACTTCGGTAACTGTTTTCGGTGCACGACTGGGAGCCAAACAGGTTAATTCCGGGGCCAATTACCGTTTTATCATCCAGAATACATCTGGAGGTTCTCCGAATTTTACGGAATTTGCCCAGGATCTCAGCTTTGGAACCACCTATCTGGTCGTTGTTAAATATAATAAAAGTGCTTCTCCGACCATGGCTACCCTATGGGTCAATCCCGGGAACCTTGGAGGTTCAGAACCCACTGGCGGGGTGACCAATAGCAGCGGAACTTCAACTTTTTCCACTTTTGCTTCCATATGTCTCCGGAACAATGCCACCACGCCCAAAGTTGAAATTGATGAAATCCGTATTGGAACGAACTGGGCTGATGTCACTCCTGCCGGAGCAGCTCCTTCTATCAGTGCAACTCCGACATCACTCACCGGATTTTTCTATAATCTTGGTTCCGGTCCTTCTCCTTCCCAATCTTATAATTTAAGCGGCAGTAACCTGACTCCTTCTGCCGGGAATGTGACCATCACTCCTTCTGCAAATTTTGAAGTGTCACTGAACAATTCCACTTTTTTTTCCACACCTGTCACACAAGGCTATACCGGTGGTACGCTTGCAGCCATCCCTGTATATGTCAGATTGAAAGCAGGATTGGCCCTGGGAAATTATAACCTTGAAAACATTGTTAATTCCGGCGGAGGAGCTACTGCCGTGAATGTAGCATGCTCAGGCAGTGTAGTCAAGCCTGAACCTTCCAATCATGTAACGGCCTTTGCTGCTGCCACAGCCGTCCCTTCTTACAGTACCATCAATACGACCTGGACCGATGCCACCGGCGGAACATTACCGGATGCCTATCTGGTAAAAGCTGCCACGGGGGGTTATACTTTCATTACAGATCCCGTGGACGGAACGCCTGAACCTGATGCCCTGCTGGTGAAAAATATCAGCCAGGGGGTTCAGACGGCTGCGTTTACAGGTCTGACTGACAACACCCAATACTATTTTAAAATTTACCCTTATACAAATTCAGGCACTGCCATCAACTACAAAACCTCCGTTACTGTCCCTCAGGCTACCGCCACCACTACACTCAGCCCTTCCATTACCTATACCTGGATAGGCGCGGATGGTGCAGCCTGGAATGTTGCTGCTAACTGGTCGCCCGTGAGGACTACCCCCAATGTCAACGATATCCTGATTTTCAACGGAGGAGGAATAAAAACCGTCACTGCTGTCCCTACGGAAACGGTCGGAAAAATTGCCTTATCAGGAAATACCACCATTAACCTTCAAAGCAATGCCGCTGCTGTTCTGAGCATTTCTGGAGTGACCGGCGCTGATCTTGATATTCCTGCCGGCTGCGCCCTGAATCTGAATGCAATCAATGCCATCACCATTTCCCTTTTAACCTCTGCTACTGCCAGCATCAGCGGCAATATTACTTTTTCGTCCACGGCCAATACTGCACATCGGCTGATTGCTGCCGATCCAAATGCCATTACCTTCAATGCCGGAGCTAACTTCACTGCGGGATTATATTTCCAGGGAAATGCCTTCGGGACCACCTCACTTGGTTCCGTGATATTTGCCAGCGGATCAACCTATAACCAGCAGGCAGGAAGCAATCCTTTCGGAGCCAGCCAGCCCAATAGCGTGGTCGTCTTTCAAACCGGAAGTCTTTACAAAGTTATTGCCAATGCTTCACCCGCTTTTTCGGGAAGAAATTATGCTAATTTTGAGCTGGACGCAGGCAGTGTTACCATTACAACAACCGGAGCCAGCGCGGTGACCATGGATAACTTAACCATCACCAACGGTACCTTGAACTTCAATATGACTGGGACACCTGGTCATTCCATCAAAGGAAATATTTATGTCGCCAGCGGAGGTACCCTGAATTTCAACCCTTCCTCTGCAGGAACAGTCGCCCTGAATGGTATTACGGAACAAAGCATTTCCGGCCCAGGTCTCATTACCACGGGAACAAATTCCACCTTCGACATTTCTAATGTTGCAGGCGTCAGTCTTGGAACCTCGATTGCCATGAACGGGAAGCTGAAGCTTACTTCCGGACTTTTGGTCCTTGGGTCCAGCGATCTATTGCTGGGAACAGCCTCTGTTATTCTTGGAACCCCTTCTTCAACCAATATGATTGTAGCCACTGGCAGCGGACAGCTTCAAAAAAAGTTTGCCAACGGGTTTACAGGGAGCTTTGAATTTCCGGTTGGTGACAATAACCCTCCCGCCGAATATTCACCTGTGACACTGAACTTCATTTCAGGAACTTTTGGGACCGGCAGCTACGCAGGCGTTAACTTGGTTAATGCCAAATATCCTGACGATCCGAATACCGGAAATTACCTCAACCGTTACTGGGCTGTTACCCAAAACGGTATTACCGGATTTAACTGCAATGCCACTTTCCAGTACCTGCCCGAAGATGTTCACGGAACTGAAAGCCAGATCTATTGTTTAAAGGTTCTGCCATTACCGTTTACCACCTTTAATATTGCCAATACCACCCTTCATCAATTGTCGGCCAATAGCCTGAATGCTTTCGGCACTTTTACCGGTTCGCAACCCCAGTTACCTCAGGTGATCACTTCACCGGTAATAGATGTCACTTATAATTCAGCCACAGCAGGTGGTGATGTCACCAGTGATGGAGGATCGGCCATCAGTGCCCGCGGTGTTTGTTATGCCACAACGCATAATCCATCCCTGACAGGGCCTCATACCACAGAAACCGGTGGAACCGGTGCATTCACCAGCGTTCTGACCGGCCTGATGCCCCAAACCACCTACTATGTAAGGGCTTATGTCACAAACATGGTCGGTACGACCTATGGTGGCGAGCTTTCATTTACTACCTTGTGTGAACCTTATCCCCCTGAGATAGATTTTTATGCCGATCATATCAATATTAATGTGGGCGACAGCATTAACTTTTTCGATGCCTCATTATATTGCCCCACATACTGGAAATGGTCTTTTGTGGGAGGGGAACCGTATGAAAGTTTTGTTCAAAATCCGACCTGGATTCATTATAACTATCCCGGTGTCTATACGGTTTGCCTCGATGAAAGCAACAACTATGGCTATTCTTCCATTTGCAAGGAAGCCTATATAACGGTCACTGCACCTCCGGTTCCCTCGGATGCTAAACTCGTGATTACCGAGATTATGTATAATCCTCCTGAATCCGGGGTCGATACCCTTGAATTTATAGAGGTATATAACAATGATGCATCCCCGTTAAACATCAAGGATTTTTATTTCGATAAGGGGGTGGTATATACTTTCCCGGATACAACCCTGCAACCTTATTCCTACCTGATCGTGTCAAAAAGTGCAGCGGCCATGTTTAATACTTTTGGTACAATTGTTTTACAATGGATTGAAGGATCGCTCAACAATGGGGGAGAACCGATTGTGATCTATGACAATCAGGGATTTTTAGTGGATTCTGTTTACTTTGACGATGTTCCACCCTGGGATACCCTTGCCGATGGCTGGGGGCCTTCCCTGGAGCTCTGTGATCCCAATTCAGACAATACCAACCCGTTGAACTGGAGAGCAGCCATTGAATTTGCTGCCATTAACCCTGCCGGAGATTCAATCTGGGCCACACCCATGACCGGATGCTCCAATCTCCCGTTGGCCAACTTTGAGGCCAGCGATACGGCTATCTTACAGTATCAGTATGTCACATTCACCGATCTGTCAACTCCTGATGTGGTTAACTGGTTCTGGACCTTCGAAGGAGGAATCCCTGACGCGTTTGAAGGGAAGGTCCCTCCTCCTGTGCAATATCCGTTCATGGGCGCTTTTGATGTAAGCCTGACAGTAGTCAATGTTGTGGGACAAAACACACTGCTCAAATCGGAATATATTGAAGTTGGCCCTTCAGGTATTCCTGCTCCTAACTTGGATGAAGGAATACAGATCTATCCAAATCCCGGAGAAGGTCCCTTTACATTACAGCTTAACGCTCACCTGGTACCCTCTGTAGTCTCCATTATCAATCAACTGGGTAAAGTAGTTTTTGAAGTTGAAATCAAACAACAAACAAATATCATTAATCCGGCAAGACTTACACCGGGAATATATTTCCTAAGGGTTATGACAGAAAATCCGGGAGAAACCAAATTAAGTAAATTAATCATTCATTAACATGAAAACCATGAAAAAACTATTATCAGTATTGTTTTTGTTGACCCTGCTTTTCTCTGTTTCCGTGACTTTCGGACAGGGTCTGGAAAATTTCAATAATTATGTTGGTACTTCCGGCACCTATTCTGACGGCACCTTTACGGGTCAGGATGGATCCATCTGGACCTATTCCCAGTGCCGCAGCGACAGAGCCATCGTAGCTCCTTCTCCTTGTTTGGGTAAAAACCGTACCCCTCCGGCCAACGTATATTCCGGAGTCATTCATAATGGTTGCGGCGTGATCAGTTTTGATTTTAAACAGGGATTTTCTTCTGCTGTTAACCTGAATGTCCTCATCAATGGCCTGGTTGTTGGCAACGTAACGAGTCCAGGGGGAACAGCGGATACCAGTGTGGTACATAATTCCGGTCCGATCACGGTCAATGTGTCCGGTGACTTTGAGATCAGATTTGAGCAAGCCAATAATGCTTCCTCCGGACAGGTTACAGTGGATAATATTACCTGGACTTCATACGGAAGTGGCCCCTTGCCTGAACCCACCAATTATCCTACTGCCTTTACTGCAACTCCTTCTCCTTTTACCATTAACCTGAGCTGGGTGGATGCTACAGGAGATCAGGTGCCAACGGCTTACCTGATCCTGGGCAGCGAGGAAGACAATATTGATCTCCCCATTGACGGAATTCCGGAACCCAATGACCCTGATCTGTCTGATGGAACCGGCGCCCTCAACGTTTTACCCGGTGTTCAGTCCTGCCAGTTTGCCGGATTACAAAGCAACAAGCAATTTTTCTTCAAGATCTTCCCCTATACCAATACCGGTACGGCCATCAATTATAAAACAAATGGTGTTCCGCCCAGCGCCGATGCCACTACCCCCAATGTTGCCATCATCAATTATGAAAATTTCAATTCCGGCACTTTCGGAACATGGACTCAAAAAAGTATCCTTGGCGATACCACCTGGACCATTGATATGACTCATGGTGTCGCAGGTACTCCCTGTGCAAAAGTCAGTGGTTATTATGGTGGATCATCTCATCAGAATGAAGACTGGCTGATCTCTCCCGCGATGAATTTCAACCAGTACACCAATGAAGAGCTCACTTTTCAGACGGCAAAGAATTATACCGGACCGGATCTGGAACCCCTGATATCAAACGATTACAATGGAACTGGCGATCCCAATGATTTTACTTGGTCTCCGCTTGCGGGAACGCTCTCAGCCGGAAGCTGGGTGTGGACCCCTTCAGGTGTCGTCAATGTATCGGGAACTGACGGGAATGCTGTTTATATTGCCTTTAAATTCACCTGTACAGATACCGAATCTGCCACCTGGGAGGTGGATGAAATCCTTACCACAGGCATCCGTATTGTCGGGGTTCCGGAAACCGAAACAAGTCTGACCGGCTTCAGCATTACACCGAATCCTTCCAATGGACAATTTGCCCTCTGTTTTAAGGATAATTCTGAAAAAGAGATCAGGATCACTTCCCTGGTTGGAAAAGAAATCTATGTTGTTAACACCAACCAGATCAATCTTGGAATCAAACTTCCCGATCTTTCTTCAGGGATTTATTTCGTTCAGGTTAAGCAGGCCGGAAATACCAAGGCTGAAGTCAAAAAACTTATTGTACGTTAAAAGATTACTGCATAAAAAAGAAGACAAGGTTGCCTTATTATAAGGCAACCTTGGTCTTTTTTTGCTTACTTCCTTCCTTTTTTGGTTCATCACAAGAAGTAAAAACTGAAAAGCCTTCCGATCCACCTTTACGCATTGAAATTCCGGTCAAATCAGATAAAGAGACATACCGCCTCGCGGTTTGTGATTCAAACGGAGTCATGCTTTTTTTTAAAAGCATTGAATCCATGGAAGAATCCAGGATAAAATGGTATTTTTCCTTCTACGACCGGAATTTACAAGCTGTATGGACGAAAACGATTCCGCTGGATGAACAGATGGAATACCGTTTTTCGGAATATCACCAGGACACCCTGATGATGTTGTTTTCCCTGTCAGGAAAGAAAAAGGGAAACGCGGCCGATTATCAGATACTCCGAATACTCCTGAACAAATCTGTTTTTATTGTCAACCAGGGGATGTTACCTGTTAACTCAGAAGTGGCTTTCTTCAGTCATGCCCGTCAACAGGCATGGTTGGGTATAAAATCAAAATCAACACCGGATCAATTGCTGCATGTGAATCTTGGAAACGGGAATCAACGCTTATTCCCCCTTGGAGAAGGGAGTCAGATCAGCCTTCGCTGGATGTCCTCCGATACTTCAGGGCAATTTGTCAGGGCGGTGGTCACCCGCCAGGCCTCAAAAAAATCCTGGGAGCACTATCTGGTGAACTATGACACTACGGGAAAGATCTGGCATGAAAAACTGATTGGCAACATGAGCACGGATCTCAATTTAACAGGATTTCAAGTGTATTCCTCCGGCGATGGAAAAGAAGTTATACTGGGAACTTATGGAATCAACAGTGAGAAGGAGTCCTCCGGGTTTTTCTCCAAATTCTTTGCTGCCGGAACTCAGAACGCTACGAATTTTTATCATTTTCTGGAACTCCGTCATGCAAAGGATTTATTAAGTGAAAAAGACATCATAGGACTTAAAAAGAAAGCCCTGAAAAAAAACCGTAAACCCGGGGAATATCCTCTTGATTTTAATCTTCTTCTCCATAAAATATCTTTCCGGGAGAGTGAATACATTTTATGTGGGGAGGTATTTGCCCCTCAATATCATACCGAAAGTTTTACTGATTTTGATTTTTATGGAAGGCCTTATTCAAACAGTTATTCAGTCTTTGATGGCTATCGCTTTACCCATGCACTGATTGCCGGCTTTGGTCATGACGGGCAATTAAAATGGGATAATACACTGAATATCAGAAATCTCGTTTCTTATGAACTCAATCCCAAAGTGAGTTTTTTTCCATCCGGGGAAAATATGGTTTTGTGTTACCTGGGGGATGGCCGGATAGGATATAAAATGATCCGCGCAAATGAGGAAGTGGAAAAAACCGAATATATACCAATAGATATGCTACATCCCGGGGATAAATTACTCTCTGAAACCCGTTCCAGGATGATTTCCTGGTATGGTCCTTATTTTCTGTGTTCCGGGTATCAGGAAATTAAAAATGTTTCCCTCGACAATAACAACAAAAGATTGGTTTTTTATTTTACCAAAATACGCTTTGAGGAGTAATTGAGATACGCTGTCAGGGCTGTTTGACCACAAATAATTTACTGTCGCAGGGAAGAATCATCATGGTGGTATCAAAATAATACCTCGGTCCGGTAATTTTTATCTGATAAGGGTTGTTGCCAGTCAGGTCGAACCTTTGGGTATAATCCTTATTCACCGTAACGGTATTATGGATTTGGACCACAGTGACCGAGATGGCTGAATCCATCTTATTTTCCAGCCAAAGTATGCCTTTGCCTCCGCAAGGATTTTCTTCGGTTTTCTTTGAACAGCTTGCAATGGCGAAAAGTATTGCCATCAGGACAAGGGTGACTGTAATGATATTGTTTTTCATAAAGAGGGAATTGACCATTGCAAAAATAACAGCTTTCTTTGAATAACAAAATTCTTTATTGCATATTGTAGCCTATCAGAAAATAATTTGTTAGGGTTATACGTTCATTTTTGTAAAAGGTTATCAGATTATTACTATTTTTGTATCTTATCGAGTTCGGAATAATATTTTCATCCATTAAATACAACCCAATTGTTGTAACTTTAGTCTTATTTTCAAGTATAACATAAATCGGAATAATTTATCAAAACCCAACCATATGTTCCATCGATTTATACGCTTTGCACTCCTCGCTACCTTGCTCACCACATCGATGTTCAGAATTGCTGCTCAACCCTGTGCGGATACAGAACCAAGGATCACCGGACCTGATGTGGTTTGTGCGAGCCTCACCAACACGATTACCTATAATACACCGGCAATAAGCGGGCATAATTATTCCTGGACGGTGACCCGTACGAGTACCGGTAGTGGCGGATGGAGTGTGGTAGGCTCAACCACGACTAATCAACTGGATATTCGCTGGACTGCTCCCGGAAACTATCTATTGACCCTGACGGAAGGCGTGAACGCATCCGCTTGTACTCCCGTACAAACTACACTGAGTGTTACGGTTCAACCTTATCTGGTAGCTTTTTTCACTTATGTGGCAACCTCTGAATGCTTTAACAATATCGTTGATTTTCAGGGCGACAGATCCAGTCCCCCTTCAGGAGATCCCACCCTTACCTATCATTGGACCTTTACCGATGGAAGCTGGACAACTACTTCCAATATTGCCAATCCTCAGATTTCTTTCCCGACTACTCCTGGAGTCACTTATGATGCCACCCTCAGGGTTTCAAAAACAGATGCCTTTGGAAGAGTTTGGGAAGATGCCATCACTGATTATATTTATGTTGATCCGAACAAATATAAACCTATTGCATTATTCACTGCTGCACCAGTGGGATGTCTTTACGACGGTATCCGTTTTGATGCCAGCGCCAGCCAACCGACCCATGTCATTACCAGCGAAAGCATCCTCCATTTTACCTGGGATTTTGGTGATGGAACCATAGAAACCTATCCCGGCACACAGCCCATTGTCGTTCATCACTACGCTACCTATGGCAATTACACTGTCCTGCTTACGGTGACCAATACAAAATATTGTACTGAAACAACAACTCCTTATATTGTTAATGTTGCCAACACCATCCCCCTCTCTCAGTTTACCATTTCACCTGCATGTCTGAATGAACAAACCGTATTTGATCCCCGGAATTCCATAACTCCTACCGGTACGATTACCGACCTTTACTGGACTTTTGGTGATGGTTCTGTTGCCACAACCCATGACGTAAATGAACTGGTTAACCATACTTATACTGAACTTGATATTCCTCAACCGGCAACCTTAAGGGTCAGGAATTCCCTGAATTGTCTATCTGAAATTTATCAACTCCCGGTGACTGTTAACCGTTCCCCAAGGGCTGTATTTACTCATGGAAATGCCTGTGCAGGGAATCCGGTGACCTTTACGAATACCAGTCAGCCAGAAGGGGGCTCCAGCATCATTTTACATGAATGGGATTTTGGCGACGGAAGTACAAGCAACGAAGTGAACCCCATCCATCTTTATACAGGAACTGGAACATTTCCCGTCACCCTGACAGTGACCAATAATGATGGATGCAGGAACATTACTTCCGATGTGATCACGGTTAGTCCGAGACCCGATGTTGAATTTACTGCCACGCTGGGGAGTTCTCCTTTCGTGATGAACTTTCAGGAAGTATTGAATTCCGCCCAATTTGTCGGTAACAATCTGGTATGGGATTTCGGTGATGGTAGCGGAACCACCGGCCCGGCTCCCGTTCATTCCTATCCGGGCCCTGGAACTTTTCTGGTCACCCTGACCGGAACTGACATGATGACCCAATGCCCTAATACCGTGCAGCATTCCGTTACCCTGGGCGCAATTCCATCTGCTTATTTTTCAGCCATCCCGGATGAACAATGTCAGGGTAGTCCCATTTCCTTTGTCCCGCAAATTCCTCCCGGAGGTTTTATTCAGGATGAAGACTGGTATTTCAATGACGGGTCTTTACCCAACCCGGTTCACTATGACTTTCCAAATACCCCGGCTTTTCCTGTTCATACCTTCAACAGTTCAGGTACTTATCTCGTGGAGCGTTATGTTAACCGTGGCACCGCCAACGAAGCATACCATAGTTTATATGTCACCATTCATCAGTTGCCGACCGCCATGTTTACCTGGTTCAGCGACCCTTCCTGGACACATCAGTTATTTGCCTGTAACGGGCAGCCGGTTTATTTCCACGACCTTTCCAATTCAGAAGAACCCCCAGGGGTGATATATAAATGGTATTGGAATTTCGATGATCCTGCATCCGGCCCTGACCAGTTTTCAACACTGAAGGATCCTGTTCATACCTTTATCGGAACAGGACCATTTAATGTTTCACTCACGGTTACCGACAACCTTAGGGATTGCCAAAGCACGGTAATTCATCAGGTTATTATCAATCCTCCCATTCCTGTTGAGTTTACTTATACCAATAATAATTGTGTCAACCAGCTTGCTTATTTTACACCTGATCCAGTTTTGATCCCATCCGACTATACCTGGTTATGGAATTTTGGTGATGGTTTTTCGATCAATACCCCGGGAGCAGTGTCGCATTTATATACCGCCGTGGGGGTTTATCCGGTCACGCTTACCCTTACCGACCAGTATGGATGTACAAAATCAATATCACACGATATTACCATTATCCCGGGACCAATTGCTAATTTCACTTTTACCTCTCCGACTTGTCATGGTCAACCCATTCAGTTTAATGACCTGTCATATGTTCCCAATCCTTATCCCGATATTATCACTGCCTGGGCCTGGGACTTTGGAGATGGCATTGGAACATCTACCTTGAAAGACCCGGTTTATACTTATCCGACATTCAATCCCGGCGGATATTATGTTACCCTTACCGTTACCACCAACCGTGGTTGTACCGCTTCCCGGACTTATCTTGTTCAGCCTATTCCCTCTCCATCAGCCGACTTTAAAATCGTACCACTTACCCCTGCCTGTGCCGGTCAAACCGCTCAGTTCCAGGATGACTCCCAAACCAACGGTGTGGACATTGCCAGCTGGTCTTGGGATTTCGGAGATCCGGGCTCAGGTACAGGCAATTACTCTACTGCACAAAATCCCATGCATTTGTTCAGCGCTCCCGGAACCTATATGGTTTCATTGACCGTGAAAAACGTTAACAACTGCAGTAATACTCGGATCAAACCCATAACCATCAATACACCGCCTTCGGCTGACTTCACTGCCACTGAAGCCTGTCAGGGAACGAATACGGTTTTCACAGATAATTCAACCACTCCCATCGGGACAAATATTACCACTTATACCTGGGATTTCGGCGATGGCTTCGGAGATACCGGCCCTAACCCTCAACATGCCTATGCCACCTATGGAACTTACTATGTCCGCCTGACCATTTTAAATACCGACCTTTGTGTCAATGAAACGGTTAAACCGGTTTTTGTTCATCCCAATCCCCTGCCTGATTTTTCATTTTCGCCTTCCACCTGTATCGGAAATCCGGTTTCCTATACGAATCTGTCCACCATGCCTCCGGGAAATGGTTTTTCCGACAGACCGGATATCTGGACCTGGGATTTCGGCGATGGTTCTCTTCCTGTGACCATCAATTACCCGGATAATCCAAATATTGTTCATACTTTCCTGGGTACTGCCCCATCCCATATTGTTACTTTGACCGTTACCTCAAATACAGGATGCGTGGCATCCATTCAAAAAACGGTTTACAGTGTTCCATCTCCGGATGCAAATTTCTCTTATTCAGGAAGTCAATGTGCCGATCAGACCATTCAATTTACAGATCAGACTTCGGAAGCCGGTGGAGGAGCCATCCAGTCCTGGTACTGGACTTTTGGAGACCCTCTTTCCGGAGCCAACAATACTTCCACCTTACGCAATCCCATTCATACTTTCAAAGGTGGGCCGGGAACCTATACCGTTACCCTTCTGGTCACCAATACCAATGGATGTACCAGCAGCAGATCGTATGATGTTATCATTAATATGAAACCTGTGTCGAATTTTACGGCCACCACACCCTGTGAAAACAGTCCGACTATCTTTACCAATACTTCTACACCCAATGCTGCTGCCATTGTTTCCTCCTTCTGGGAATTCGGCGATGGAGGTACTTCTAACCAATCTTCACCTACTTATACCTATCTGACTTACGGTATCAAGAATGTCAAACTCACCGTCACCAATTCCAATGGATGTATTCATGATACCACCAAGCAGGTTTCGGTCTTTCCTAAACCAACGGCATCATTCACCTATTCAGCCAATGCCTGTATAGGAAATCCGGTAAGCTTTGTCAATCATTCAACCGTTCCCGGCTCCATGTCGAGTTATATCAATACCTGGGTTTGGGATTTTAATGATGGTTCCCCGGTTCAAACCATAACTTATCCTGATAATCCTGATGTGACACATACTTTTCTTGGTGCTGCCACCTCCTTTACCGTGAGACTTACCGTGACCACTACTGCGGGATGCACTAATTTCATTGATCAAACCGTAAATCTTGTTCCATCTCCCATTGCAAACTTCTCCTATTCTTCCACCAATTGTATCTATCAATCTGTACAGTTCACAGATCAAACGCAAACCGGCGGGGGAAGCAATATTCAATTCTGGAGCTGGAATTTTGGCGACCCGGGATCGGGATCCAATAATTTCTCCCCGTTACAGAACCCTGTTCATAATTTTCAATCCAGCGGAACCAAGACGATTACCCTGATTGTTACCAGTATGAACGGGTGCAAGGATACGGTGACCAAAGACCTGACCATCAATGCCCGTCCGGTATCACAGTTCTCTGCCACCACTGCCTGTTTGGGGTCGGTAACAACTTTTACGAATGAATCAACACCTCCGTCAGGCGCCAGCATCGTCAGTCATTTCTGGGAATTCGGGGATGGAGGTACTTCTACGATTACCAATCCGACATATACCTATTTATTGGCAGGTAATTATAACGTCAAACTTACTGTAACCACCAATCAGGGTTGTACAAAAGATACTACCATACAGGTTACAGTTCTGGGTAAACCAATATCAACCTTTACTTACACTTCTCCGAATTGCGCGACGGATTCGGTATATTTCACCGATCATTCTTCCACACCTCATGGTTCGATCACCAAATGGGAATGGAACTTCGGGGATGGATCTCCGGTAGTCACCCGCAATTATCCGGAGTCACCCAATGTGGCGCATAAGTTTCCCAATGGGGGAACCTTCAATGTGAAACTGACGATTACGACATCGGATGATTGTGTGTCGGAAAAAACCCTTCCGGTACAGGTTGAATTTGCACCCCTGGCTAATTTCAGTTTTACTGCCAATGCCTGCGCCCTTTCTCCGGTTCAATTCACAGATAATTCCCAGCCCAATGGAGGGGCTCCGGTGGTGAACTGGAACTGGAATTTCGGAGATCCCGGTTCAGGATCCAATAATACTTCCGTTGTTCAAAATCCCACCCATGCCTTTACGGCAGGAGGAACCTACGATGTTTACCTGATTGTGACCAATGTTAACGGGTGTAAGGATACCATTCAAAAGTCCATTACCGTCAACAATGCCCCGGTAGCGATATTTTCTGCTGACACTTCCTGTCTGACAAGTCCGACTCAATTCATCGACCAGTCCACCACCTCTCCGGGAAACATCATTGCATGGGCATGGAATTTTGGGGATCCGGCCTCAGGTACGTACAATACTTCGACCTTGCAGAATCCAACGCATATTTATAATTCCCCGGGAACATATACAGTATTACTGACCGTAACCAATACCGCTACTTGTACAAAAGACACTTCAATGCAGGTAACAGTGAATCCAAAACCAATTGCTTTATTCAGTTATTCAGCAAGCTGTGTTGGAGATTCCACACAATTTACGGATTTATCCATCGCTCCGGGGAGCTCAGTGACTTCCTGGTTGTGGGATTTTGGAGATGGTTCTCCAACGGTTACCCAGCAGAATCCCAAGCATGCTTTCATGACTTCCGGCACTTTCCAGGTGAAACTGGTGGTGAACAACCTGAGTAACTGCAAAGATTCCGTGATCATTCCCGTCATCACGCGTCCCACCCCGACAGCCGCTTTTCAGTATGTCAATTTCTTCTGCCCGGCCGGTCAGGTGAATTTCCAGGATCAGTCTATGGGAGCTGGCTCTGCCATCACAGAGCATTTTTGGATCTTTGAACCAGGTTATACCTCCACCCTGGTCAACCCGACTTATGTATTTCCGGTAACCAATATGAAATACTTTGTTCAACTGATCGTCACGGACAATTTCGGATGTAAGGATACCATCGGTGACAGTGTCTTTGTGAAACCCGGATTCAGCTTTACCTTTACGAATGATACGGTTTGTCTGGGTTATCCGACCCATTTCAATCCAATCAACAATGCTGAAGGGGATAGTCTTTACTCTGTAGCATGGAATTTCGGAGATCCGAATTCAGGGCCGGCAAATATTTCTTACCAGTACAGACCTCAGCATATTTTTACGCAACCCGGATTATATTCCGTGAAAATGAAAGCATGGAATTCCGATAACTGTGTAGATAGCATTTACAGGGATATTCAGGTATTTGCACCGCCCAAGGCTGCTTATTCCTTCCAGAACCCGCCTTGCGACAGTACGGTATATTTCCATGATTCCACCATGATTACAGGTAGCGGGACCATTACCAGCTGGGAGTGGAGATTCGGGGACGGGACACCTCCTCTGATTATTCCCGCTCCCGGGCCGGGAAGCACTTCTCATTTATATGTTAACCCGGGCTATTATCCGGTGACGCTGATCATTACCAATACAAGTGGATGTATTGACAGCCTGACAAAGATCGTACAAAGATTCCCATGCATCAAAGCGGTATTTGAATATCCTGATACCCTGCGTTGTGCCCGTTATCAGATCTCATTTTCTGACAGCTCACTGCCGATTTCCATGATCACTCAATGGCATTGGAAATGGGGTGACGGAAAGGATACTATCTATACGAGCCATGGGTCACCGATAACCCATATCTATGCCGATTCGGGAAGATATGCGGTTACCCTTGCCATCCGGGCACTGCTCGATGGGGTCACGATCAAGGACAGTATGACAAGGTTGGTTACGGTTCATCCGACACCCTATTCTCTTTTCTCCAATAAGGGCGTTTGTCTGAATCAACCGACCATCTTCCTGGATACTTCCAGAACATTCGGAGAACCCATTAAAAAATGGAACTGGGAATTCGGGGAACCGACATCCGGTGTTAATGATACTTCCACAAAAAAGAATCCTATTCATAAATATATGAATAAGGGACTCTATGACGTAGAACTACTGGTCATGAACCGATTCGGTTGTAAAGACTCACTGACTAAGACCACCCGGGTTTATGGTTTACCTGAAGCCCATTTTGCCAGTTCAGTGGCCTGTACCGGTGATCCAACCTATTTCACCGATAATTCGATCCTGTCAGATACCATAGCGGGTTTCTGGGCATGGAATTTTGGCGAACTGAATTCTCAGAAAGACACCTCCAACCTCCAGGATCCTGAATACAGATACAGAACGGAAGGAGATTACCTGGTTCGGTTTATAGTGAAAGATTACTATGGTTGCATGGACACGGTTGATTCTACCATCAGGGTGAATATAACCCCGACCAGCGCCTTTACCTTTACAGAGAATTTTGACGGACGCCAGGGTAAAGTGAAGCTGAATAACCATTCGGATGGAGCCACAGTTTACAATTGGGATTTTGGTAACGGAATGACTTCTACTGAGGATAATCCCATTGTGAGTTATACGGAAGATGGCACGTACATCATCAAACTTATTGCCTTGAACCAGTTTGATTGTTCTGACACCACTTTCTTCGAGTATAAATTATTGTTTAAAGGACTATATGTACCCAATGCCTTCTCACCAACCAGTACCATTCTTGCAGTGAGACTATTCCAACCTGTCGGCATGAATCTGAAGCAATACCATATTACCGTGTTTGACAGTTGGGGTCATCTGATGTGGGAATCCACCAAACTTGACGATAAAGGAAGACCGGCAGAAGGATGGGATGGTACCTATAACGGGAACATCATGCCTCAGGGCAATTATATGTGGAAAATCAAAGCCCTTTTTGTGGATGATTCTCCATGGAACGGCTCTGATATCGGTGTAGGCGAATACAGTACCATGGGCTCTGTGACATTAATCAGATAACGCTAAAATATTTCTCGTAATGAAAAGAAGCATTATATATCCATTCCTGTTGTTATTGGGATCACTTTTTCTCAATCTGGCGACCCATGGGCAGGACATGAACTACTCCCAGTATTTCAGTACACCGATCTATTATAATCCGGCTTTTACCGGTCTGAATACCGGTTTAAGGGCAAGGTTTTTATTCAGGGATCAATGGCCAAGTTTACCCATTGATTATAAGTCTTATTATTTTTCGGCAGACTTGGGTGACCGTAACCTGCCCGGATCAGGCGGGTTGGGAATAACAATCAATTCGGATACGCCTGGTATCGGGTTGATCAATAACCTTTCTGCTGCTCTGAATATCGGCGTCCGCATTCCCATCACCGCTTTTCTGGTAGCCCAGGTTGGGATCAAAGCGGCTATAATGCAAAGAAAAATTAACTGGGAGAAACTGGTGTTTGCTGATAACCTGGATCCCCGCTATGGCAATATTTATCAGACTTCTTTTGTTGCACCTGATGCCAATAAACGGGTGGTTCCCGATTTCGGCGCCGGAGGTATCCTTCAGTTCATGAGTCCGAATTCCAATATTTCCGGGAATGTGGGATTTGCTGTGGATCATATTTTCAGACCGGATGTCGGATTTCTTTCTACCGGCGCTTCGCCTTATCCCCGCAAATGGATAGGGCATGCCGATATCGTTATTTCAGCTGGTTCACCCGGATCTACCTCAACTCAATACCGGGGTTCTGATGAACCGCTGAAGATAAATATCGGGGCTTTATATCAGAATCAGGCCGATCTGAATTCACTGCAGGTGGGTTTAAATCTGTTAAAATTCAATATTTATTTGGGAGGATGGTATAAAACCACCATGACCGGTCTTCCAAACAGTATTCTTGCATTGGTAGCCGGATACCGCTATATGTTCCAGGAAAACATGAGCATTAAGTTCATGTATTCCTATGACCTCCAGATTTCCGGTGCGCTTCAGGGTACAGGTGGGGCTCATGAAATCAGTCTCGTTCTGGAGTTTGATAAATTATCTTTGTTTGGCGGAGGCGGAAGCGGTGGTGGATACCTTCCCGGTGGCGGCGGACGTTCACGTAACGGCGGAGCCATGGAATGTCCTTCCTTCTATTAACATCATCTACAGAATGGATTTTCCTTTCATTCTTGTACTGCTGATTCTAACTATTTTCATCCTCATCCTGCCTTCCAGGGTTCGTTTTTTCTATACTCTTTTTGTGACAGGACTGATCATTTTGATCACCTCCATACCCGCTGTTGATACCCTGTTTCATTTGTCAAGGTCTTCTATGGTTTTCTATGACCAGGAACTTCTGGGTACAGTGACTTTTACACTCGATGGTCTCAGCGCATTTTTTATACTGCTGACCAATTTCTCCGTCTTCATGGGCCTGCTTTATTCAAACGGGTATCTGAGGTCATATCGGGAAAGCAAAACGAGGGCTAGCTTGTCTTTGCATTATTTCAGTTATTGCTGGTTGCACCTTTCCATGCTGGCTGTGTTGATGCTTCGCGACGGACTTGCTTTTTTAATTGCCTGGGAATTGATGGCTGTATCTTCCTTTATGCTGATTCTTTTTGATGCTGAAAACAGAACAAGCTTAAAAATAGCTGTAAATTATCTGATACAGATGCATATTGGATTGGTATTATTAGTCATTGCCTTCCTTCTGGAAGGAATAGATACTGGCCATTTTGGCTTTGACGGGCTGACAACTTATTTTTCCAGGCATCCCAATGCCCCTTTATGCTTTCTATTCTTTGCCGGATTCGCGATCAAGGCCGGCTTTATCCCTTTTCATACCTGGCTTCCGGAGGCACATCCAGCCGCTCCTTCTCATGTTTCAGGAGTCATGTCTGGAGTGATGATTAAAATGGGAATATATGGTATCGTCAGGGTGCTTACTTATGTTCAGTCTGATTTAATAACCATTGGAATGACTTTGCTGATTATTTCAGGCCTGACTGGTTTATATGGGGTGATGATGGCGATTGTTCAGCATGACCTGAAAAAGCTACTGGCCTATCATAGTATTGAAAACATTGGCATCATAGGGATAGGTTTGGGATTGGGCACGCTGGGACTAGGATTACATCAACCGACTCTTGTAATACTTGGATTTGTAGGCGGTTTGCTTCATGTGCTTAACCATTCTTTGTTTAAGCCCCTGTTGTTTTTCAGCGCAGGTTCCGTTTACAAGGCTTATCATACAAGAAATATTGAACAGCTTGGCGGCGTGATTCATAAAATGCCCAAAACCTCAGGTTTATTTATTTTAGGCGCATTATCCATATGCGGACTTCCGCCTCTGAATGGATTCATCTCAGAGTTCCTGATTTATTATGGTTTGATCATTGGAATGTCAGCAACAGTGGTTTATTATTCCATTTCCTTTCTCCTGACGATCATTGCCTTAACGCTCATCGGTGGACTGGCTATTTTCTGTTTTACCAAAGCCTCGGGAATGGTTTACCTCGGATCAAGCAGAACGCGTTTTGATCATGAAATTAAGGAAGTGGAAACTGGGATGTTGATCCCCCAATATCTGATCTCCCTCCTGATCATTCTCATCGGATTTATTCCCATACTGTTTATCAATCCTCTTCTGGGCATCGTTTCTTCTGTTTTTAAAGTCCCTACGGGAGAACTTGCGACTACGCTATTACCGGTTCTTGATAAGATTGTTCTGCTGAGTGCTATCCTGATCCTTCTCGTTATTGTTTTGTTGTGGGTAAGGAAGCGGAGGTTGAATGCAGCCAGAGTATCCACTGCGGATACCTGGGGATGCGGCTATACTGCCGGTACATCTCGTCAGCAATATACAGCAACTTCCTATGCTGCCAATTATGCCGAACTGGCTCATCCGGTTTTACAGGAAAAAACCGACTACGCTGATATTCATGAAGAGGATATTTTTCCTGGCAAACGCTCATTTGCCTTTCATCCATTGGATATATTCAAATCGAGTCTGAATAAGATCACAGACTATTCTATGTTGGTGTTAAAAAAAATCGCCCGTTTGCAAACTGGTAATATTCAGCATTATATTCTCTATGCCTTCATTTTTATTCTGGTTATTTTTGTTTTGCTTTACCTGGAACTGATATAATGGGATTTCTGCTTGCCATCGTCACAGCCTTGTTTTTTCCCGGGATCATCCTCCGGATGAAAAGTATATCAAGCGGTCGGAAAGGACCAAAGATAATGCAGCCCTGGAGAGACATAATGGTGTTGTTAAAAAAAGGAAGCGTTTTTAGCAGGGTGTCGAGTTATGTCTTTCGCATCGCTCCGGTAATCTATTTATCCACCATTTTTTGCGCACTACTGTTGTTACCCTTTCCCGGGTTTCCGTCAATCTTTGGTTTTAATGGTGATTTTGTGCTTTTTGCCTATATGCTTGCCTTGGGGAAGTTTTTATTTATTCTATCAGCGCTTGATACCGGAAGCAGTTTTGAAGGAATGGGGGCAAACCGTGAAGCCTTGTACAGTATGCTGGCCGAACCTGCTTTTTTCATTCTATTTGGGACCTTGTCATTGCTTACTGGTTATACATCCATGCAGCAGATCTTCGAATCCTTCCAGTTTGTAGGGCATAACTCATTGATCATCGGGTTTATTGCGGTTTACCTCCTGATCCAGATCGCCATGATTGAGAATAGCCGTATGCCGGTGGATGATCCAAAGACACATTTGGAGCTGACCATGGTTCATGAAGTGATGATTCTTGACCATAGCGGATTCGATCTGGCCATGATTCATATCGGAACAGCATTGAAATTTGCCATGTACGGGTCACTGGTGGCAAACTTCCTGATCCCTGTCGAATGGGCGTTGTCAGCAAGAATTACCTTATTTTTCACCATACAGTTGACATTTGCCGCTTTGATAGGGGTGATGGAGTCATTCCGGGCACGGAAAAAACTGTCCAATAATCCTCAATTTATCGTCACCCTGAGCGTCATTGCACTGGTCGCTTTTATTCTGGTTTTATTGATCACTTTCAATATGATCGCATCATGACCGTAATGCTCGTTATCGTTTTTGCCATCACCCTGATATACCTGAGCATGACAGAACGTTTTCTCATCTTTACCGGACTCATCGGCTTTCAGGGAGTTTTGCTGTTTGTCCTTTCACTGCTTGAACTTCATTCGATCACTCTGGGAACCCTGCTGTTTGTGGCCATTGAAACCCTGGTTTTCAAGGTGATCGTAGTTCCCTACCTGCTCTTCCGGATCATTGATAAGACGGGTGAAGCCCGCGTACACGATAAAGCGCTTCCTGGTTTTTATAGTCTTTTATTTATAAGCCTTGGCCTGATACTTAGTATTGTGGTTTCTTTTTCCATGAATTCCAGACCATCCACGATGTTATATTTTATTGTTGCTTTCTTTGCAGTATATACAGGGTTGTTTATCATTATCTCCCATAAAAAGATATTCTCTCATCTCGTGGGTTTTTTGGTCATTGAGAATGCCGTACTACTGCTTTCCCTTGCCATAGGAAGTGAAATGCCTATGCTGATCAACATTGGTATACTCCTCGATATTTTTGTCAGTGTATTGATCCTGGGAATTTTTGTAATGAAACTAAAGCAAACAACGCATGAATTAACAATGTTGAAGGATGATTAATACAATGGTTGAAGAATGTTATGAATAAAAAGGTAAACCTTAATCGTAATCGGTAAATGTCATCAGGCGGATATATTATGATGGTTTTTTTCGGGGTTTTTCTCCTGCTGACGATTATCGTGGGAATACTGCATAGTAAAGTGATCGCCAGGGGGTTGACTATCCTTTTCGTGATCATTCACCTGCTTTTTACTGTTTATTGCTGGATGCATCTGGGTGAAACGGTGCTCGACTATTTTACCTTCGATCCATTGGGTGTATTGCTATTGTCTGTTCTTTCGGTACTTACGATAACCACGGTTTATCATGGGTTTATCTATGTAAAGGAAGATCCTCCGCGTATCTATGCCATCTATCACGCAGCATTAATGGCATTGATCATCGCCATGTCGGGAGCCTATCTGGCCAATGGTATGACCACGGTTTGGATCTTTGTTGAAGCCACGACCCTGGCCGTGGCTGCGCTGATCTATCACGACCGGACATCCATGGCTCTTGAGGCAACCTGGAAATATGTTTTTGTCTGTTCAATCGGAATTGCCCTGGCTTATCTCGGGATACTGTTCCTCGGATTTACGGTGCATGATGGTCGGTTGCTTCATCTTTCTTTCAGCAACATCATTGAAATTGCCCGCATGGCCAACCCACTTTACCTGAAAATCGCATTTGTGTTTGTCCTGGTGGGATACAGCACTAAAATGGGATTATTCCCCATGCATACGGTCACTGTGGACGCTCATACTGTGGCGCCTCCGCCAATCAGCGCTTTTATTTCCACTACCCTGATGAACGTGGGATTCCTCGCTATTTTTCGCATCTATGCGCTGTTCTCGGCTACCACTATTCTTCCATTTATGAACCATGTATTGATTTTGTCAGGCGTGTTATCATTGCTTGTTTCAGCAGGATATATGCTCAAAGCCAAGCACAATAAAAGGATGCTTGCCTATTCCAGCCTTGAAAATATGGGCATCGTCGCCATTGCTTTGGGAATCGGAGGCATCGGTTATTATGCTGCCATCCTTCATATCGTGCTTCATTCTTTTACAAAAGCGGGATTGTTTTACCAGATCGGTCAATCTTACAAGGTTATGGGTACCTATAAACTCGATGAATCAGGGAATTATATGACGCTCTATCCTGCCGGAGCGGTTGCCCTTCTGCTGGGTTTTCTATGCATTACTGCCATTCCCCCTTCCGGGATGTTCATCTCGGAATTATATTTGATGAAAGCTATGATTATATCCGGAAACTGGGTATTGCTGGCCCTGACGGCCATTTTGCTTTGTTTCGTATTATATGCCTTACTCACCCGTGTTCTTCATATTGTTTATTCCCAGCCAAGGGAAAAACCATTGCATGAACTCAGAAAAGTGAATCCCTGGCAATCCGTCAGTCAATATATTCTCTTTGGTCTGGTCATTCTGATTTGTTTTGTGCAACCTGCCCCCTTGCGCTCTCTGATTGAATCCATCATCAATGCCTTACCAAGATAATGAAGGAAACCCGATATATCGAACTGTTTTCCAATCCCGGGAATGTCCTCCTCGAGGAAATTCCCGTCATGGGATATGATGATTTTATGTCCTTTACCAATCTGTTGATGGGTGAAGAAGGAACCCATTGCGCAGCCTACTTCGTCTTGCCTCAGAATGACAAATTCCGGTTTATTTGCTGTATGGCTGCCGATGAAAATCATGCCCTTGTGATTTATTCTCATGAACAGGAAATCAACTCCCTTCCATCACTACCCTCCATATCGGAGAAACATTTTCAATTTCATGTCTTTGAAAGGGAAATCCATGAACAGTATGGCATCGGGTTTACCGGTCATCCCTGGCTGAAACCCATCCGATATCCCTTTTACAGGGCAGATCAATCGGCCATCATGGATTGTTATCCTTTTTATTCCATGGAAGGGGAGGAGCTTCATGAAGTGGGTGTTGGCCCTGTTCATGCCGGGATCATTGAACCAGGGCATTTTCGCTTCATCTGTCATGGTGAAAAGGTTCTTCATCTGGAGATACACCTCGGATATCAGCACAGGGGACTGGAACGGCTGATGGTTAAAACGCAGGATCTCCTTGCCCGGACCTTGCTTGCTGAGAGCATAGCCGGTGATACCGTGGTGGGACACACAATGGCTTATTCAGGTTTGATGGAATCGCTTTCGGGTGAAACTATTTCTTCCCGATTGTCTGTAGAAAGGATCATTGCCCTGGAACTCGAACGTATCGGAATTCATATTGGTGATACAGCCGCATTATGTACGGATATTGCTTATCAGTTCGGACAGGTCGTGAATGAGGCACTCCGAACCCTCATTATCAATACCACCCAGTTATGGTGCGGTAATCGTTTTGGCAAAGGACTTATTCGTCCGGGAGGAACGCATTATCCCTTGCAGGAACACTTGGCTGAAACCATAATGAAAAATCTGGATGAGGTGGAAGAACGTTATCTTCATATGGCCGACAGGATTTTCTCCCTGCCAAGCGTATTGGGTCGTTTTGAAAGTATCGGGAAACTATCCACCATGCAGGCCACCCTGATCGGAGCCGTGGGCATGACGGCAAGAAGCAGCGGAATGCACCGCGATGTTCGCTGGTCTCACCCTTTCAGCGCTTATGTTGATCATCCTTATGAACCCGTGATTCTGCAAAAAGGAGATGTCTGGTCAAGGGCCATTCTGCGTAAAATGGAAGTGGTAAAATCTGTCGAAGTGATCAGGGAACTGTTGAAGGAGTTGAGGATAAATGATCTGCATCTTGAGAATCCCGGAATCGCTGATCAAAAATCTGGAAGCGAAAACCAGAAATATTCCCTTTCACCTTCTTCATTGGCTGTTTCCCTGGTTGAAGGCTGGCGTGGAGAAATTTGTCATATCGCGGTCACCGATACCGATGGAAAGATCATTTCTTATAAGATAAAAGATCCCTCGTTTCACAACTGGTTGGCATTAGCATTGGCAGTCAGAAACCAGGAAATCTCGGATTTTCCATTATGCAATAAGAGCTTTAATCTTTCATACTGTGGACATGACCTTTGAAACGGAATTCAGCATCGTATCACAACGTCAAAATATCCATGCAAGAATAATGGATCATGATGACTTCAATCCCTTCATTTGCCTGATTATTTTTTTGCTCAGTAACGATCAAAGCACTATCCAAAATGCGTGAATTCAAAATATTCAGGAGTCATAGGAAGCAGTTTATTCCTGATTTACGGAATGCCGAATTGCCCGGAATCTTTCGCGGCAGGCCGGTAATCAGCGAGGATATCCGCCCGGATGAAGCCAGCAGACTCTCAAAAATTTGCCCTGTTGGAGCGATCCAAACCGTCCCCTTTTCCCTTGATCTTGGCCGATGTGTTTTTTGCAGGGAGTGTGAGTTTTTCTTGCCGGACAAGGTTAGTTTTACCAATGATTATCGCCTGGCTGCCAACAGGAGGGAAGACCTGATCATTAAAGCTGGAGAAAATCACCCGGTTCGTTTGTTTGAACCGGCGGTCAACCCTGAAATACGGAGGGTTTTTAAACATTCTCTGAAATTGCGACAGGTTTCTGCCGGAGGGGATAATTCCTGTGAAATGGAGTTGAATGCTGCCGGGAATGTCAATTTCGATATGGGAAGATACGGAATACAGTTTGTCGCATCGCCCCGTCATGCGGATGGGATGGTCTTAACCGGACCCCTTACGCAAAACATGTCAGAAGCCCTGAAACTCACCTGGGAAGCCATCCCTTCGCCGAAAATCTTTATTCTGGTTGGATCTGATGCCATCAGCGGAGGGTTGTTTTCAGAAAGTCCGGCAATTGACCGCCAATTCCTGAATGATCATCCGGCAGATTTATATCTGCCCGGAAATCCGACCCACCCCCTGACCTTCATCAATGGGATCATGGATCTGATTGGAATTTAATATACCCCGTTTTTTCTGATGTCTGATAAGATGGTCACAATGGGTGCGCACCAGTGCTTAATCCCCATACCGGCAGCTTTTGCCGTATATTTCCGGGTACGGATTACCGTTTTTGTAATAGGATCGAAATAGGTCACCCAGACATTGGCCAGCTCAGTGGTTTTGTCAAAGCTCTCAACGATGATCACGAGACCTATCCCGTCTTTTTCAGCGGGAGTATATTTTTTAACCATTTTTTCCACCTTGTCCTCGGTAAACTGGGGTTTTTCCTTGTCGTTGTTACCAAAGAGATCGGAAATGTCGATATTAGAATTACGTTCACCAACCACCGATAAATCGATGAATACATAGTTCATGCCAAGCAGTTTTTTCAGATCCATGGGAAAAGTAGTGAACCTGCCTTCTGCAAAAGCGGTATTCCAGGCTGGAATATCAAAGGAGAGCATCTTCTCGCGATCCATAAATGGACCATAAAAACGTGCTTGGGAAAAATCAAGCCCAAACCATATCAACGAGCGGGCATTTCTGACATCTCCAAGGGTATATTTCGACTGAGAAAGCCCTGTTTGGGAGAAAATTGCCAGGAGCATGGACAGGATAAAAAGTTTTTTCATAGCTTCTCTTTTTAAGATGATAGTCAAATATACAATAATTTTATAATACTTCTTTTTCCGGGTACAATTTTTTCATGTATTGGCTAACCATTAATGCTGAGCGTGACCGGGGAAGTATCCGGGTAAGAAAAAAATAATTCAAGCGGTTTTTCCACCCCGGGATATGAATGGCTTTCCTTCCCAGGTTTTGGAATGAAGAGATGGCGACTTTTTCTGCTTTCATGGCATTTTTAACCCGGTTTTTTGTCTCTCCTAGGCTTGTCAGATAGGTTGGGGTGAGTGTAATCCCGGCACAGCATGCCTGAATGGCAATCTTCTTCTCCTTGAATTCATGGTATAAGGCTTCTGCCAGGATGATGTTAAAAGCTTTTGTGGCAGCATAGGGTGCAACATACCTGGGACCGACCAGTCCTGCCAGGGATGACATCAGGATGATTCCACCGGGGCCTTTGCTTCCAATCATTTCAGCAAAATCACGAACCAGCAATAAGGGGGTCATACTGTTCAGATGGACGAAACGTTTCAGTTCGGTTGTGTCGTTGGAAAGAAATGGACGAACTTTACTGTAGGCCGCAACGTAAATCATGAGCCGGCAGTCTGTTTTCCGGATCGCTTCCATACATAAATGGACGGAATGTTCATCTTCAAGGTCATGGGTAATACACAGGGTTTGAACTCCGTAGGTGGTTTCGATTTGACGGGAAAGGTTTTGTAATGATTCCCTGTGAATATCCACCATGACCAGATGTTGTCCTTTTTCGGCAAGAAGCATCGAGAAAGCTTTTCCTATCCCTTCGGCAGCACCGGCTACCAGCGCCCATTCTCCATATCTTTCCTGATGGTTCTTCATGTTTTTTTTTATCTTTGTGATCTTTGCTTTAGCTGGTGCAATGATACTTATTTCTTATCAGAATGAGGAGCTTGCTTTTTTTATTTTTAAGGGGTCTAAAATTTTTTCAATCGCTAAGCCGTAAAATATCCGGACATTCTCTGGATGACATTCATGCCCAAAGAGTGGTTTCGGGGAAAGCCTGGGAGGATTTCTGTGATCATCTGAAACTGGCCGGAGCTTCCCTGATGTACCCGGGCACTCCACATGATGCTTTTCAACAAGCTGAAGGCTTACGTTATCTCACCCGTTTAACCCGGGGAGGACTGGAAGCCTTTGTGGAATTCAACGATCCTGCCTTTCCGGTATTAAGAAGAACTGCCCATGAAACCATCAAGTTGGGAGCCGATAATCCCGACAACCTTTATTTCAATGCCCAGATCTCGGGAGATTTTGAATACCGCCTGAAAGGGAAAAGAAATACCATCCACTACCTGGGGTTTTTCACTCAAAATGGCAACTATGGCACGACCGGGGGATTATCCCCCTGTGGATCGCTTGAACATACCGAAATGAAACTTGAACCCGACGGGAGTTTTGAGATCATTTTAAGCGAAATGCCTAAAGGGAAAAACTGGCTGAAAATCTCCAGGGAAACCAGCCTGGTCATGGTTCGACAAACTTTTCTCGACCGAAATCTGGAAATCCCGGCAGAACTTAGCATTGAAAACCTTGATGGACGTAAGTCTCCCGAGCCCATTACCCCGGCCATGATCGACGAAGGCCTGAAAACTGCCTCCCTGTTTGTGGCCGGCGCCTCCCTGCTCTTTTCTAAATGGGCCAAGGGATTCAAGGAGCACGTTAACCAATTGCCTTTGTTTGATCCTGATGTTTCCAATGCGGCCGGAGGCGATGCCAATATTATTTATTACCACAGCTACTGGAAACTTGAACCCGATGAAGCGCTGTTGATCGAAGTCAAACCTCCCGATTGCGATTCCTGGAATTTTCAGCTTAACAATTATTGGATGGAATCCCTCGATTATCGTTATTTCAATATATGTGTCAACAAGGCAGGAGCCCATTATGAACCGGATGGAAGCGTAAAAGTAATTGTTGCCCACCAGGATCCTGGTCTGCCTAACTGGATCAATACCTGCGGGCATCCGGAAGGAACGATGCTCTGGCGATGGTACAGGCTGAAGCCAGGAGAAAAGGCTGTGCAACCAAACTGTAAACTGATTAAGAAACCACAAAGCACATCATGATGTACACAAAGGACACTAAGACTTGCTTCGTGAACTTAGTGCATCCACTGTGACCATTATGGTAAAATAATGAATGAATGTAAAGAATGACAAAAAAACCTATGTCAGATTCCCGGAATTTTGATCGCCGACCTTTGTTTTTTCGAATGCTGAATGCTGCCTGGGAACACAGTTATGTGCTGGGAACAAAAATAAAACTGGATAAAGATGACCTGATCAGAACAGCGAGGAAAAAAACCGGACTGTTTGATCTGGGAAAGGAATTTCTCGAAGAACCACTGGAGCGTCTTCTGAAATCGGTCAATGAAGAAGCAGAACTGCATCCTGTCGGACGTTTCATTACCCGTGAACGCTTTGTCAGCCTGCTTAGTATCCGCCTCAGGGCCGAATGTCTGTTTAAAAAGTATCCCGGGATCCTCGACCAGGAATTGTATCCTGCCTGGATTATCCTTGGCCTGCAAAGAACGGGGACCACAAAACTTCACCGTTTACTTTCCGTTGATCCCGATCACCGCTTTATTCCAAGCTGGGAAGTCATCAACCCCTTGCCCCTGAATCCAAACTTATATACTCACCACCTCACCACCTCACCACCTCACCTGCCCGACAAACGCCTGAACATTGCCCATACCTCAGCACGGGCGGTGAAACTCATGTTGCCAGGATTTTATGCTATACACCCCATAGAAATTTTTGAACCCGAAGAAGATATTTTATTGCTCGATGTGAGCTTTTTATCTACCACCCCTGAAGCCATGATGCAGGTGCCTTCATACGCAGCCTGGCTGGAAAATACAGATCAATCGGAAGCCTATGCGTATGCAGCAAAATTGCTGAAGTTACTGCAATGGTTCAGACCGGCTAAGCGATGGATACTGAAAACTCCGCATCACCTTGAATTTCCTGATCTGATTGAAAGGTATTTCGGTGAAGTTCATTATCTGTGGCCTCACAGGAATATTTATGAATCCGTCCCTTCTTTTTTGAGCATGGTCACCTATACCCATATGATGTTCTCAGATACCGTGGATGAAAGCCGAATTGCCCGCCATTGGGTAAAGAAAACCGGTTATATGCTCCAAAAGGCGCTGAATTACAGATTACAGCAAAATCACGAATCGAAATTTACAGATATTTTATACCAGGATTTTATCAAGGACTCCATTTCTGAATTATCCCGCATCTATCGATTAAATGGGGGTTTGACCCCCGAACTTTCCGGGAAATTCAGACAGCATGAATTAAACCACCCGCACAGAAAATATGGAACCCATCAGTATTCCCTGGCTGATTTTAATCTTTCAGAAGCGGATATTGATCTGCATACCGGTCAGTATCAATTATTTTTAAACCAATTATATGCCCGAAAACAAACAAGCTCAATATAATAATCCCTTCCTGGCCGTTTTCACGGGAATCCGTGACCTGTTCCGTAAACAGATCCCTTCCGGTGAACTCAGGGACGATGATCGCTTGGACGGAAAGACTGTGCTGGTTGATGGCTCAAGCTCAGGCCTGGGGTTTGCCATTGCCCTGGATTGTGCCAGAAGGGGAGCAAAAATCATCATGGCCTGCCGAAGCGGTATCCCGGGGAAAGGAGAACAAGTGAAACAATTATCCGGGAATCAGAATGTCCATATGCTCCCGGTTGATTTTTCTGATTACATCAGTATCCTGCATCTTGCATCCAGTATCCGGAATCAGTTTGCTCCTATTGATATCTACTTTTGCAATGCCGGTATTGTACCTAAGGGAAGCAGGACTACCCCCCAGGGTCTCGAAGAAATGTTCATGGTCAACTACTTCTCAAAATTTATTTTTGTCAATTTATTAGTAGAGAAACATTGCTTTGCTGATCCCGCATCTCAAATTCCCCGTATCATTTTTATCGCTTCCGAATCCCATCGTAATCCAAAACAATTTGAATGGGAAAAATTCGGGATTTATGAACCCTATTCCATAGGGAAAAGCGTGGAACTTTATGGTTATTACAAATTACTCCTGACAACATACGCCAGGGAACTTTCACGGCGTTTAAATCCCGTTGCACAAACCCGTTTTTCCATATTTGCACTCTGTCCCGGGCCGGTTAATTCAAATATTGCAAGAGAAGCCCCGGGCATTTTCCATCCACTGATTAAACTGGTTTTCGGGATTTTTTTTAAATCACCACAAGAAGCCGCGTTACCTGCAGTATACTTAGCCGCATCTAAGGATCAGGAAGGCAAAGCATGGGATTATTTCTTTCTGATGAGCAGGAAAGAAGCCGATGAAAAAGCAACAGATCCTCTAAACGGCTCTAAACTCTGGAGTTTATCAGAGGATCTGTTGAAAACGCTGAAATAATTATCGTATAATATTCAGTTTTTTCGATATTGTTCCGTTTTTGGTTTGAACACCAAGAATATACAGCCCTGACTGAATGCCGGAAACATCCATCTGGCAACGGGTTGTTTGAGTTTCATCAACTACCTTTTTGAGTAGGATTTTACCATCCAGGCTAATTATAGTCATTTCATTTATCGCTGAATTCATGTCCGAAACCAGTGAAATACTCAGATTTTCTTTTGCAGGATTTGGTGATATTATTATCTGTTGATTGGAACTGGTTTCATTTGGCACCCCGGCTGGATAATCTGCAATGACCAGGACATTGAATGTTGCTCCAATGAAAAGATTTGGAAGGGCTTCAGCATAAATAGTCCATCGGTTGAGGCTTTCATCGTACCAAACCCCTGTTTCATCATTGATATAGCCTGAGGTTTCATCTGCATTGGTGTAGTCATGAACGATAAAAATACGGGCATGGGGATTGTCGTTTAACAAAGGATCATCCAGTTCAGTAATGTAGTTTGCGGAGGCAGCCGAATGTTTAAAATATGTAGTGCCGGCGTCGGGAATGAAAATGTTATAAGTGCTGTTTAATTCCGGTGCTGTTGCACCATCTTCATTATAAATGGACCATTTGGATGCAGACTGACTGTACCATATGCCTACATGGGCTAATTCATAAACGCTATTTTCCCAGGATTTTGAAATAAAGAATACTGCTTCAGGGTGTCCGTTCAGCAAGGGATGATCAATTAATGACCATTACATGCAATACTTCAGTTTTATCATCCTTGCTTTTCCCGATTTTAGCGTTGCTGTTTTTTCGTAGTTAACAGTTTGTCTTTTCAACAATACTAATTATAATCATTCTATCATAAGGTCAGGTTGGCTGAATCCGCTAATAACAGGTAAATTTCCATAGCAGCTAAAATTCCCGGTATTGTTGTTCCTGTATAAAAGCGCTGAAGTATTATTCCGACATATCATAGTTTTTATGTATCTTTATATGTTTTCTAGGGAAGCAGTATTTTCTGCTAGTAAAAAATTGCAAAATGAAGAAATCAATCATTCTGTTGGTGCTTTTCATTTCATCCATGATGATAATTCATGCCCAAAGACAAGAAAACAGATCCCAGTCTGGATGGATGCTATCCGAACTATTGAATAAATCAATCTTGTTTGCACCAGAATCCTTGTCCTGGAAATGGGATACTATACTTTGTTATGATGACCAGAATGTTACACTCGAACGACTGACCCAGTCGTTTGATGCGAATGGAAATGTACTGGTTCAAAAGATCGAGAAATACCAGTCAGGAAACTGGGTCGACCTGATGCGGACAACCTTTGTCAACGATATCCATGGACGGCCAATCACCGCTACCACTGAACAAAATCAAAGCGGTAACTGGATTTACGTTGTCCGTGTCACCGCCAGCCATGATCTTTCGGGAAGAATCATCATGGAATTAAGGGAAAAGTGGATGATTAACGACTGGATCAGTTACGACAGAAGAAGTTATACATATAATGAAGAAAATAAAAAGCTCAGTATGCTGCAGGAGAAATGGGTCACCGGAGTCTGGCGGAATGAAATGAAAACGACTTATACCTATGATCTGGGCAGCAATAATTATATCGTTCTTGCCGAATACAGTGATGAAGGCGGTCCCTGGACTTACGGATCAAAGATGTCCTATACCTGTGACATGAATGAAAACTGGCTGGAAATGCTTTTTGAGCAATGGGAAAATAGCCATTGGAACATACTGGGAAAAATTGAGTACATCAATGATGCCCAGGGAAATATTCTATCGGAAACCTTCCTTAACTGGCTTGGGGATACCTGGGTTAACGACTCCCGGAAAATATACACCTATGATACATACGGAAATGCATTAAGCGGGATAAACGAAAAATGGCAGGGCGGAAGCTGGATTCCCGATATGCAGACGTCTTACCTTTATTATAAAAGGGAATACCTCTGTATCCTGAATATCTCTGTTTACCGCTATGATGCAACATACCGGTCGTTCACATCCGGCCTGGATGACCTGAATAAAAACCGAAATTTCTTTTCTATCTCTCCTAATCCGGCAAATAATCAGATCCGCATTGATCTGGAAAAAAACAGCCTGAACCCGGCGGAAATGACCATCATGGATTTGACAGGGAAAATAGTCAGGAAGGAAACCCTGAAAACACAACAGTCCCGGATTGATCTCAGTAATCTTGAAAATGGCTTATATTTTGTACATATTATGGGGAATAATCGCTTTGACACAGAAAAACTGATCATCCAAAAATAAATGCATCACCATGAAAAAAATTATCGGGATTGAACTGCTGATCATCACGTGTATTGTATTTTTTCTGACAGTCAGTTGTAAAAAGACAGGAGATAATCAGGATTTTCCCGTCTCAGGCATTTTCGACAATGCCTTTGATAACTCAAGCGCCTATCCTGACCCCGTCAATCTGACGTATACCCGAAAAAACGGAACGCCTTCTTCCGAAATGGCCTTTCCAGGCCAGGTCGTCATGCTCACCGCCAATGATGCTGCCACTGAAGTCACGCAGTTGATTACCCAGAATAGCGGAACCGTGATTGCCCAAATCCCCAAGGTTGGATTGTACCTTGTCAGTATTCAAACTGCCGACCTGAAAGTTTTTCTGGCAGCAGTTTATAAAAGTGTTTTGGTTGTTGATGCTTTCCCGAATCTGGTTGCAGGAGGCAGGGGGTACCTTGATCAATGTGGCGAAGTTTCTTATGCTGGAGATCAGAATAGCATCATTCAGACCATTGATGTATCCACGGATATGGGCTGCAGCGATAAGGTTCTTCATAAAGATGCAGTGGGGGCGATAGCAGGAGTCGGAGGGGTCAGCGTCAATGTTAATGATGTGACAAGCAAATACCCGAACACAGATTCGGCCGGGGCAGATTCCTATAAAATGATGCAAAAAATGCTCGAACGCCTGAATTATGCCTATGAACATAATTTACCCGTTATCATTAATATGTCTATGGGCGGAGATGACACTGACGAAATGGACAATTACTGGTACAAGAAACGTTTCTGCTACCTTTTGGAAGCCATTGAAAAGCAAAGTCCCCATCTTCTGGATAATGCCGTGATATTTATGTCAGGTGCAGATGTGAAAAGAAATGAAACCGAAGATTATGCTCAGCTCTTTTTTAACGATTTCGGAAATTCCCCGATATGGGATCATTTATATTTTATTGACTCCCAGGAAGGCCCTAACGGATGCAACCTGGGCTATGTAGAACCCGGAACCCCGAATGCCTTAAGCGCTCCGGGTTGCCATATCAAAATCCCTAATTCTGTCTGTACCCGTTCCGGAAATTCATTTTCAACGCCTTATATCTCCAATCTGGTGGCACGAACTTATGGATTGCTGAAACAGGCTGAAATAAACGTGAGTATTCCCGAAATCACGGCGAAATTATGGGAGTATCAGACCAATAACAATGGGCTTCTTCCCACACCGGAACAACTATTCAGTCTGTTTGCAGGCACCCCCGGTTTCGACAATAAGTACGACGGTATATGGAAAGGAACCTTTTATTACATTGCTAAAGTACCCCAGGAATCAGGTCCTCCTAAGATCATCAATGCCAGTTTCGTTCTGACGGTAACCCTTGAATCCGTCGTGGCCGTTGTCGGACAGCCTCATTATCTGTTGGTTAAAAGCGTTACCTGCAGTGATGCCACATTTGGCGCTACCTCCCCCATTGCTCCCAAAACCCCGATAAGTATTGCGCTTTTACCTGCCAGTTTCGGGACTTCCTCCCTTGTGGGACAGGGCATAAGTATTGAGTTCCCCAATGGTTCCCACATATTTTCTTCAAATTCAGTAGATGGTTCTTTTTCAATTGATGCGGAAGGAAGAATACTGGCCAGTACCGAACTGGTAAAAAACAAAGCATTCAGCGCCGGTGGGACGGTGGAAAACAGTACTCTGCCTGGAAGCGGACCCGGAGGCTATGCCTATAACTGGTGTACCTTCGTAAGCTGGTCTTTAGTGAGACAGTAAGAGTATCTGCCGGGGAATTTCACCTTTTTACCTATTGCTTCCCTCTTGCTACCTTCAAACCCTTTACTTTTACAGAGAAGTAATTCATTTTACATGATCATAATGAAAATCAATATGCTAAAAATTGTATTACCGTTTTTTATCCTTGCGTTTTTCTGTTGTTCTGCCAGGAATACCTGGGCGGGGAATGATGGGAAGGATAAGGATGCAGTAAAGGGTAAGCCAGCTTTCTATAAATCAACAGTAGCCGTGGATGGGCATGCTGATGAGTGGGAATCTGGTTTGTTCTATTATCATTCGGATGCCGGAATATTGTACGCCTTGGCCAATGACAGTATGGCTTTCTATATATGTATGAAGGTGCTTTCAGGGGAACAGCAGATGAAAATTCTTCGTAATGGACTGGAGATATGGATTGATCCTTCAGGGAAAAAAAAGAAAATTTCCGGAATTACGTGTCCATTGAGTTCACCCCGGCTGGGCAATCAAAACTTCTTACTCAAGCAAGGGGAAAAGCCGGATCAGCAGAAAATGGCACTGCAATCTGTTTTATTGGTCAAGGAGATGACCCTGACCGGGTTTAAAGATGAGATTGACGGAACAAGGCATATGGACTATAATGCGACCGGTATTAAAGTTGTTCTCGCCATTGACTCAACGGGAGTGTTGGTTTACGAGGCAAAAATACCTTTTTCGGCTTTCCGGAATGAAATAAAACCAGCACAGGCAATTTCTTTGGGATGTGTCATTCCTGCTATAGATGTACCTCCTGAATTCAGGAACGGAATGTCCGGGGGTGCTGCAGAAGGTGGCCGTCATGGCGGAGGAAGACCAGGCGGAGGAGGTAAACCTGGCGGAGGAATGCCCGGAGGTGGCGCTCCTGGCGGTGAAATGGGAGGCAGACCTGATGCAGGAGGCATGCAACATTTAAATAAAGAAACTTCATTCTGGCACAAAGCCGGATTGGCTCAACCTGAAAAAACCAGGTAAATTTTCTCATGACTGTTAAAATTTCCGGTGTTAGTGAAGAAAAAGCGACGTTTGTCGCTTTTTCTTTTATCCCTAAAGGGATAACAGACAGTAAAAGGGGATCAATAAAAAAAGGGGGATCAAATAGATTGAAACCCCTTTTTACGAGTCGGGGTGAGAAGACTCGAACTTCCGACCCCTTGCACCCCATGCAAGTACGCTAGCCAACTG
>CAZSDU010000004.1:0-142802 GCA_964605775.1 uncultured Prolixibacteraceae bacterium
TCACTTTTCACTTTTCACTTTTCACTTTTCACTTTTCACTTTTCACTTTTCACTTATCTTTCTCACTGTATTCTTACCCTCGGGTCCAGCAAACCATAAAGAATATCGACCACAATATTGATCAGGATCAGGATAATGGAAATGAAAAGTACGGCTCCCATGACAACAGGAAGGTCATATTTGTCAAGGGCATTGACTATAACGACCCCAATTCCTTTCCAGTCGAACACGAACTCAACAAAAACAGCCCCGGCCAGAAGGGAAGCCATCCAACCGGAAATAGCAGTCATGACGGGATTCATTGCATTTTTCAAGGCATGTTTCAGGATGATCCTGCGCTTACTGAGACCTTTGGCCAGGGCAGTACGGATATAATCCTGAGACAATACATCGAGCAGTGAATTACGGGTCAGTTCCACGATGACGGCAAGAGGGCGGATTCCAAGAGTCAGGGCGGGTAAAATGAGGTTTTTCAGATCGAGGTATTCATATCTTCCGAAATCGTCCACCGAATAAAGGCTGCCCGACATGTTCAACCCGGTGATCCCGGCCAGTACAAATGCAAATATCCAGGCATTCAGGATTGCAGCAAAAAAGGAAGGCAGCGACATCCCAAGGACGGAAAAAACCAAAGACACTTTATCCATCAGGCTGTTCTTATTAAGGGCACAAAGAATCCCGATCCCAATCCCGACAACGATGGCGAAGGTCATCGCAACAATGGCTAAAATTATCGTATTGACAAAGCCCTCGGCCAGGATTTCTGAAACATTGCGTTTCGACTGGTAAGATCGCCTCAGATAAGGTTCTTTCACGACCAGGGAATGGTTGCCTAGCGGCAAAAGCGTATAGGTCCGGCCGTATTTCTCACGATCCAGGTACCAATAGCTTCCGTTATCTTTTGTATGATGAAATGATAGCGGTGACAGATCATTCAGATAATTCAAGAATTGCACAGCAAGTGGTTTATCGCGGCCGAGGTCTTTGTTGATGGCCTCCACGGATGCAATATCTGCCCGCTGTCCGAGCATCATCCTGGCAGGATCACCTGGAAGGATATTAAAGAGAAAAAACACCACGATAACAACTCCGAAAAGGACAAGAATTCCGTAACCAAGTCGTTTCAAAATAAATTGACTCATCCCATGCCATTTACTTATTGATCCATATATCTTCGCTTGATTTCTTCGTAAGGCGGAATATCACGGTAATGCCATTTGGCCAGGACGACACCATGTTTTAAGAGGATTAAGCCCGGATTAGCCCTTACCATCATCTTCAGAACAATGTCATCCGCATAATAAAAATCAAAGGCTGTACCCTTTTCTATCCTGAATTTTTTGACCGTCTGGGGCAGGCTACTGGTGAGACAAACGAAAGTAAATCCATCAGTGAGCGCCTTTTTATAAAAGGGCAGTATTTTCAGAAAACCTTCCGGATCTGCCACTGTAAGGTCATAGGAGATAAAGAGAAAGTGACAATCGGGGTTGTCGAGAATTTCGGAAGTGATGACATTCCCTTTCTCATCTTCCACTCTCAGGGTACTTCCTTCATTAATGTTTGGATTTTCCACCCTCTGGCTCTTAAAAATCCAATTGGAAAGCCATACGGTATCATTCCAAGGATAATCCGGTGCAACAAATTCCTTTTCTTCCCCTGTATGACGGTTTTTATAAGTCACATAAAATTTTATCGGTAAAGTTGAAACCTGGTTAACATTGTTTCCCACTTTCCATGGCATAAAGTCGATGAGAGGCAGATGACGATAAGAATATATGCTTAGCCATGCAAAGGCAATCATGGTAAGGAATAGAAAAACAATCTCAGCATAGGCAGGTATTGCACTTTTAAATTTATTCCTCCATAAAAAGATGGGAATGACCATCATCATCAGCAGGAGATTTTTAATGAAGGTTTCCACATTGGTCAGCTTGATGGCATCTCCGAAACAACCACAATCAGGGACGATATTATATACGGCATCAAAAAAAGTAAGGACAGTGAAAAAAGTCATCATGGGAAGTAATATCCATGAAGTTTTTCTGATCCAAAGGTTGAGGAACAGGCTGATGCCGATTGAAAATTCAAGAACACACAGAAAAACACTTAAAAAATGTGAAAAAGGCATGGCCCAGGCCATATTGAACGCAAGGAAATAATCTTCCATGCGATAGACCGTACCCCAAGGGTCTATCCCTTTGACAAAGCCGGAAAAAATAAACACCAGTCCGACGATGATACGAAAGGCATTTCGGCTAATTTTCATATTCCATTTTAATTAAAGCAAAGACGGCATAATTGATCATATCGTAATAGTTGGCATCAACCCCTTCCGAGATAAAAGTTTTTCCCAGATTATCCTCGATCTGCTTGACCCTTAATATCTTCATCAGGATAATATCCGTGAGGGAACTCAGGCGCATATTCCGCCATGCTTCGCCATAATCGTGATTTTTATTCAGCATCAGCTCACGGGCAATTGAAATATAGTGGTCATAGCGCTCAAGACCTTCCTCCACCGAAAGCTCAAGTTTCTTTTCATTCCCCAGCTCCAGCTGAATCAGGGCAATGACCGCATAATTCACGATCCCGATAAATTCAGGTTTTATTCCTTCTGCAATTTTCTGACTGCCTTTATCATCGATGCTGCGTATCCGCTGAGCTTTAATATAAATCTGATCAGTCAGAGAGGATGTTCTTAAAATTCTCCAGGCTGTTCCATAATCCTTCATCTTGGTTTGGAAAATACCCCGGCAAATTTTTATGATGCCCTCAAATTGCTGTTCCGTTTTTGTATCAGAACCCATAAAACATTTTTAATTTCATTAGCGAAATTATAAAAAAATACGATAGCCCGGGTTCCTTCTTTATCTTACATTTCATACATTTGTCACCAACCCGGGAGGATGAATTATGCTGAACCTAAAATTACCGGCCATCATGGGCATTCTGAATCTGACTCCGGATTCATTTTATGACGGGGGTAGATATACTGATGTTGAGGAGCAGCTTAAAAAAGTGGAACAGATGCTAGAGGATGGCGCTGGAATCATCGACATGGGTGCTGTTTCAAGCCGGCCGGGAGCAGAAGAAATTCCGTCTGATGAAGAATTGAAGCGAATCCTTCCCTCCCTGAAGCTTATCCGCCGTCACTTTCCCAAAGCTTTGATTTCTGTTGATACCTTTCGCAAGGAAACTGCCAGGGCCGTGGTTGAAAACGGAGCCGACCTGATCAATGATATATATGGCGGAAGATATGAAGAGGGAATGCTGGAAACCGTTGCTTCCCTGAAAGTGCCATACATTATTATGCATATGAAAGGCAGTCCCGGTAATATGCAAAACAAACCTGAATATTCGGATGTGGTAGCGGAAATCGTCTATTTTTTTGAACAACAAACCAGGCTGGCATGGGAAGCCGGTATTCATGAAATAATCGTTGACCCCGGTTTCGGTTTCGGTAAGACACCTCAGCATAATTTTAAGCTGCTTTCCAGGCTCAGCGCTTTCCGTTCTCTTGGATATCCCATCCTGGTCGGACTCTCCCGAAAATCCATGATCACCAGGACGCTGAACATTCCGGTATCCGAAGCCATGAATGCCACTACTGTGCTGAATACCATTGCTTTACTCAATGGAGCTGACCTTCTCCGCGTCCATGATGTTAAGGAAGCAGTGCAGGCAGTAAGGTTGTTGAATTGCCTGGAAGAATCCCATCAGGAATCGTAAAATATCCTTATTTTTGCCGTATGTTTCTTATTGGGTTATTCAGTTTCCGAATTGTCGATCTGATCGACATTCTTTTATTTGCCATATTACTTTACGAAATCTATAACCTCGTCAAGGGTACTGCAGCGATACGGATATTTATCGGTATCATTGCTGTTTACCTGATCTGGAAGGTTGTGAAAGCCTTGCAGATGCAATTGCTCAGTGAAATACTCGGACAGTTCATCAGTGTTGGGGTCATTGCCCTGATTGTTGTTTTCCAGCCTGAGATACGGCAATTTCTGCTTTTAGTGGGAAATACCAAGATGATCAAGAACCAGCGTAAACGTTTTCTGTTCTGGAAATTTAAAATCAACAACCCTGTCAATATGGATGTTGACAAAATTGTTAAAGCCTGTCAGAAAATGGCTGAAACCCGTTCCGGGGCATTGATTGTGATTGCAAGGCAAAGTGAATTATCACATTATGTATCAACCGGACAAATTCTGGATGCAAAAATTACTGAATCTCTGCTGGAAACCATATTTTTTAAAAACAGTCCCTTGCATGACGGAGCGGTCATCATTGTCAGGGATAAAATACGTGCAGCCAGATGTATTTTACCGGTATCCAATAAATCGACCATTCCTGCAAAATACGGTTTACGTCACCGTTCCGCTGTCGGGATCACGGAGAAATCTGATGCAGTGGCCATCGTCGTTTCAGAAGAAAGAGGTAAAATTTCCTTAAGCGTCGATGGCGAAATCATCGGAGATGTCTCTCCTTCAACCCTTTCCACCAAGCTGGAGGAATTATTTCAATAATCTATTTTCTTTTTGACTTACCCTTGGTTTGTGGGGCATTAGCCAGGCTATCCGACTTCCTTTTTAATTCAAATTCCCTGACCATCTCCTCTGGGGTTTTCCCAAGATTCTGTAAAGCCAGCTGAGCGTCATCGGCAAAATCATTATCCGGATAGGATTGGATGAAGAGGAGATAATTTTCCCTCGCTTGAACAAGATCGTGAAGCATATTTTCAAGGATAAACGCCTTGAAAAAAAGGCAAATCGGGGCTTTGCTACCATTAGGAAAATCTTTTCTGTACTGATCAAAGAAAATGATGGCCTTGTCTCCCCGGTTAAGATTCATGGCCAGATTGGCAGCTTTAAAGAGATAAGCAGGGCAAAGCGAATCCTTTGGGAAATCTTGAAAAAAAGCCTCATAATGGTGGAGTAAACTATCGGCCGCAGCACGATCAAAGTTTACGGCATCCGGGGAAAAAAGTCTTACTTCCAGCCCATGTATCGCGTTTATCGATTTTTCGCGTGAAGGTCCGCAGGCTGAGAGCATAAGCAGTATTCCGGAAAGAAGTAAAATCGTCAGTTTGTTCATAGTGTCCCTTTCAATTATTGTTATATGCTTCATTTCCGGCCTTTTTTCTTGGCCGGGAAAGTCATTTTATATTCCACCTCAACTTCTCCTTTGGAAATATCAGACAATCTGCGCTTCAGTAACATTTTCCTCAGAGAAGATATACGGTCAACAAAAACAATGCCTTCAATATGGTCATACTCATGCTGAATGATACGTGACAATACACCTTCGTAACGTTCATCCTTTTCAATGAAATTTTCGTCATGGTAACGGATATGAATGACCGGTTTACGGATGACATCTTCCCTTAACCCGGGGAAACTCAGGCATCCTTCATTAAAGGCGATTTCCTCACCCTCCTTCCGATAAATTTCAGCATTGATGAATACCTTTTTAAATCCATGGGCTTCGGGGTAGCGATCAGCATATCCTGAAGCATCAATGACAAAAACACGGATAGACCGGTTTACCTGAGGTGCAGCAAGTCCGACACCATCAGCCACATACATCGTTTCAAACAGATCTTCAATAAATTCATTCAACTGCGGATAGTCAGAAGAAATCTCTTCGGCAACTTTTTTCAGGACCGGATGTCCATAGGCTACAACAGGTAAGACCATTTCGATTTACGATTGACGATTTACGATTGACGATTTACGTTTGACGTTTGACGCCCGCCTGACGGTTTAGCTGCCGCAGGCATGGCAGTCAGGATTGACAATTAATTTTTTCCATATATGATTGAAGCATAAGGGTAGCGCTGACGGAGTCGACCAGGGCTTTATTCTGACGGCTCTTTTTTTTCAAACCTGCCTCCCTGATTGCCCGAGTGGCAATCAAGGAAGTGAATCGCTCATCCACACGTTCCACAAGGATTTGAGGAAAGGTTTTTCGTAATTTTCTTACAAAAGGTTCAATGAAAACCGCTGATTCAGAAGCCTGATTATTCATTTGCCTGGCTTCACCCACGACAAAACACTCCACTTCATGGGTCAGTATATATTCACTCAGGTATGGAAACAAGTCCATGGTCCTTACCGTCGCCAATGCAGTAGCAATGATCTTCATTTCATCCGTGACCGCAAGTCCAACTCTTTTCTGCCCGTAATCAATGGATATAATCCTTCCCATATGCTTAAAATCGGAGCAAAGGTAAGAAGATTTGAATTTTTAACTAATTTTGGAAGGTGAAAAGTCTGGGAGTAGCCCAATAAAGATAATGACAAAAGATAGTAGGATTGAAAGATTAGAGGAATTGGTTACGCTTGCCTGGGATAAGCGTGAACTGCTGAAGGACAGCAAGGTTCAGCAGGCTATCCGGGATGTCGTTGAACTTCTTGATAAGGGGAAACTCCGGGTCGCTGAAAAAGTGGAGAAGGAATGGAAAGTTGAAGAATGGATAAAAAAAGCGATCATACTGTACTTCCCGATACAGCAATTGGAATTGACCGAAGCCGGGCCCCTGCAATTCTATGATAAAATTCCCCTGAAACATGGTTACGATGAACTGGGCATCCGTGTTGTGCCTTCAGCCCTTGCCCGTTATGGGGCATATATTGCTGAAGGGGTGATCATGATGCCCTCCTACATCAACATAGGGGCCTATGTAGATCAGGGAACGATGATTGACACCTGGGCTACTGTCGGATCCTGTGCCCAAATCGGAAAGCATGTTCATCTGAGCGGGGGCGTGGGCATCGGAGGAGTGCTCGAGCCTGTCCAGTCGTCCCCGGTTATCATCGAAGATCATTGTTTTATTGGTTCGAGATGTATTATAGTGGAAGGAGTCAGGGTGGAAGAGGAAGCGGTTTTAGGCGCCAATGTTGTGTTGACTGCCTCTACCCATATCCTTGATGTTTCATCACCGGAAGTGGTGGAATACAAAGGCCTTGTTCCTGCCCGATCTGTAGTCATTCCCGGCAGCATCAACAAACAGTTCCCTGCAGGAAAATTCCAGGTATCCTGTGCGCTTATCATCGGAAAGCGTAACGCAAGCACTGATCAAAAAACTTCCCTGAACCAGGCCCTGAGGGAATTTGATGTGCCCGTATGATGAAACGGATCCTGGTCATACAAACTGCTTCCATCGGGGATGTGATCCTGGCCACAGCGGTTTTGGAGAAACTGCATGCATTCTATCCCGAAACCAGCCTCGATCTGCTTATTAAAAACGGCATGGAAGGGCTGTTCCATGGTCATCCCTACATTCATCAGTTGCTGATCCGGAATAAGCAGTCAAGAAAAATAAGGAATTTCTTAAAGCTGGCCTGGGTGGTCAGACAAAACAAATATGACCTGATCATCAACCTTCAGCGCTTCTTCTTAAGCGGTTTGTTAACTGCATTTTCGGGAGCCAGGATGAGGATTGGTTTCGACAAAAATCCGCTTTCTTTTTTCTATACTCAAAGCCTGCCCCATGTAATCAAAGAAAATGTCCATGAAATAGATCGCAACTTGTCATTAATAAAGACTTTGACCGGAACCGAACTTTTTAAACCCGTCTTATATCCCTCGGGAAAAGATTTTCTTACCGTCTCCTCTTATAAAACTCGATCTTATTACACCATTTCTCCGGCATCTCTTTGGTTTACCAAGCAGTATCCGGCTGAAAAATGGGTCGACTTGATCCTGAATATGCCTTCAGATCATCTCATTTACCTGCTGGGCGCTGCTTCAGATCAACCCTTATGCGATCAAATTATCCGGTTGTCCGGATCAGAAAATGTTCAGAATCTCTCCGGAAGGTTTACTTTGCTTGAATCCGCCGCGATCATGAAAGATGCAAAGATGAATTTCACCAATGATTCTTCTCCTATGCATCTTGCCTCTGCCATGAACGCCCCGGTCACAGCAGTATTTTGTTCTACCATTCCCGGCTTTGGTTTCGGTCCGCTGTCAGACGATTCTGTCGTGGTGGAAATTCCGGAAAAATTGAATTGCCGTCCCTGTGGTTTGCATGGTCATAAGTCCTGTCCGGAAAAACATTTTAAATGCGCATTGAATATTCCTGAAACCATGCTTATGAATAGATGCTGAACCTATATTTTTTATCCAAATTTTCCGTTAATTTATATATCTTTCCATATTCTGATAAAAATGAAGCAGGAAATTAATCGTTGCGTTGAAGTGCTGAAAGCCGGAGGGACAATATTGAATCCCACGGATACGGTTTGGGGAATCGGCTGTGATGCAACCAATGCAGATGCGGTGGAGAAAATTTATTTTCTAAAAAAAAGAATGGAAAGTCGCAGTCTGATCATTCTATTGGATGTTGCAGAAAAAATACCGGATTATGCCGGAAACATCCCGGAAATTGCATGGGATATTCTGAAAAGTGTTGATACTCCCCTTACCATCATTTATCCGAACGCTAAAAATCTGGCTAAAAATGTCATTGGAACAGATCGTTCCATCGCCATCCGGATCGTGAAAAATGAATTCTGTCAAGCGCTGATCGCTGCTTTCGGGAAACCCATTGTATCCACCTCCGCAAACTTTTCAGGAGAGCGCACACCGCTTACTTTCAAAGACATACCGGCGGAAATAATTTCAAATGTGGATTATGTTGTCAAGCATTTTCGTGAAGAAATTCATTATATCAAACCCTCCCGTATCATTAAAATTGAAGAAAACGGGGAATTTAAAATCATCCGTAAATGAGGATCATCATCATACTTTCAGGATTACTATTTCTCCTCTGCACCCAGGCTGTTTGGGCACAAAAACATCCCGAAAAGGTGAAAAAGATGACTATCAGCGGTCTTGTATCCGATCAAGCCAATGGAGAAAGTCTGGTTGGTGCCACAATTTTCATTAATGAGCTTAAAACAGGCACTGTTACGGATGTTTATGGGAATTATTCCATTTCACTTCCGGCTGGAATCTATACGTTATCTGTCTCCTACATCGGGTATTCCCCTGAGGAAAAGAAAATAGAACTCTTCCAGAACATGAAATGGAATATAGAGCTACAGGTCAGACAACACACCCTTAACGTTGTGGAAATTAAAAGTGAGAGAAGCGATGCCAATGTTGTCAGGCCGGAGATGAGCACCTTTAAAATGGACATTAAGACCATTCAGCGGATTCCCGCGCTATTCGGAGAAGTTGATGTGATCAAAGCCATCCAGATGTTACCGGGTGTTTCATCGGCCGGTGAAGGTTCAAGCGGATTCAGTGTCAGGGGTGGATCCCCGGATCAGAACTTGATCCTGCTGGATGAAGCGACCGTTTACAATGCCTCCCACCTGATGGGATTTTTTTCCGTCTTTAATAATGATGCCATCAAGGATGTTAAACTTTACAAGGGAGATATCCCGGCGAGTTATGGGGGCAGGCTGGCTTCCGTTCTCGATATCCGCATGAACGAAGGGAATTCCAAGAAATTCGAAATCAATGGCGGCATTGGACTGATTGCCAGCAGACTTACAGTGGAAGGCCCGATTAAAAAGGACCGCAGCTCATTCATTTTGTCGGGAAGGAGGACTTATGCTGATATTTTCCTGCCCTTGTCATCCAACAGAGCCCTTCGGAACAATCGTCTGTACTTCTATGATCTGAATGCCAAAATCAACTATCGCATAGATGATAACAACCAGATTTTCTTATCCGGATATTTTGGCCGGGATGTTTTTAAAAACGGGTTTGCAGGAATGAAGTGGGGCAATGAAACCGGAACTTTCCGATGGAACCACCTGTTTTCCAAAAAACTTTTCTCCAATTTTAGTTTGTTATATGCAAATTACCGCTATTTCCTCGGAACTCCCGCTGGTGAATCCTTCTCATTCGAGTGGACCTCCTTTCTTCGTGATCTTGGATTAAAAGCAGATTTCAGTTATTATCTGAACACCAATAATTCAATAAAATTTGGCGCCAATGTGATCTATCATATGATTAACCCCGGCCATACCAGGGGAGTGGGTGATAAATCAGTAGCAACGGATGTCAAGGTTCCCGACAATTTCGCGGTGGAAACAGCCGTTTATGCCAGTAATGAACAACACCTGGGCAGTCATTTCATTGCGAAATACGGATTGAGGTTATCCATGTTTCAGAATGTCGGAACTGCCACCCTATTTCATTATAATTCATCCTTTGTGGCCATTGACTCTACCGTTTATAAAGCCGGTGTCCTCTACCATACCTATGCCGGTCTGGAACCACGTCTTGGTTTATTGTATGAATTCAATGAAAAATCCTCTCTTAAAGCCAGTTATGCCCGTACTTACCAGTATCTGCAGTTAGCTCAGAATTCCACCGTGGGAAACCCGCTGGATATATGGTTTCCGGCCAGTCCCAATATTAAACCCCAGATCGCGGATCAGATCGCCCTGGGATATTTCCGGAATTTCCGACATAACACCATCGAAATGTCTGTTGAGGTTTATTACAAATGGATGCAGAATGTGGTTGATTTCGTTGATTTTGCGCAGCTTTCGCTGAACAGCAAACTGGAAGGTCAGGTCAGGGCCGGCAAGGGCTGGTCTTATGGTATCGAATTTCTTCTTCGTTTGAATGAAGAAAAATTCAGTGGATGGATCAGTTATACTTATTCAAGATCATTCAGAAAAATCCCTTACCCCGAAATTAATAACGGGAATCCCTATCCTGCACCCTATGATAAACCAAATAACATTTCCGTAGTGCTGAATTACAACATCAGTAAACGCTGGGCTGTCTCAGCCAACTGGATCTATGCCACAGGAGCACCGGTGACCTTTCCGACAGGCAGGGCGGAGATCGGTGGAAACATCATCCCGATTTACTCCGACAGGAATGCATACCGTTACCCGGATTATCATCGCCTCGACATTTCCGCTACTTTTTACAGTAAGCCAAAACCCGGAAGGAAATTCAACTGGGATCTGAACTTTTCGGTTTACAATGTCTATAACCGTCACAACACCTGGTCAATCAATTTCGTTCAAGACAATGTCAACCCCAATCTCACCTCGGCAGAGAATGTTTACTTATTCGGGATCATCCCGTCTTTAACCTTTAACTTTCATTTCAACAATGAGTAATAAAATTCCGCTTTTTCTTCTTATGATTTTGCTGGCCTTGGGCTGTACGGAAAAAATCAATGTCAGGCTTGATCAAACCTATACGCGGCTGATCGTTGACGGGAATATTGCTAATGAACCCGGGCCTTACCGGGTGAGGCTGACCAAATCAGCCGATTATTTCTTCAATGAACCCATGCCCCGGGTAACTAATGCCTTGTTGGTGATCAGTGATGGGAATGAAAACTATCCGCTTCATGAAACCTCAGATGGTGAAACTGGAGTTTATGAAACCGATTCTTTGTTCACCGGCCAATTGAACAAAACCTATACTTTAAAAATCGAACTGGCTGAAGAAATTTCAGGGGAGTCGAATTTTCAAGCCAGTTGTTTGCTACGTCCTGTGACACATCTGGATTCCATCCGGGCTGAGTTTCATCCGGACTGGGGCAAAGAAGGTTTCTGGACTGTGAAACTCTGGGCTCAGGAACCCGGGGATGAAGTCAATTACTACCTTTTTAACCTTTATCGTAACGGTATTCTGTTGACCGACACCCTGAACAAAAAAGTGATTTCTGATGATAAGTTCTACAATGGCAGTTACATGAACGGGGTGGATGTGATGTACATCAATAATGCCCATAAGTGGGAAACCATTTTCCCGGGTGACACCATCATGCTTCAGATGTCGGGAATCACAGAAGAATACTATAACTTCATTGACCAGGTCAGACAGTCAGGATTTAACATTCCCTTTTTCAGCGGGCCTCCCGCTAATGTGAAAGGAAATATCGACCAAGGCGGGATCGGCTTCTTTGCAGCCTACTCCAATACCTACGCCAAGGCTGTTGTCAGATAGATCACTGCAAATTACCTCACCACGACCATTTTGCGGGTCATTTGTCCGGAATTTGTTTTCAGCGTATAGTAATAGATTCCAGCATTCAAGCCCTGAACGGAAATTTTCACCTGATGAACACCTGCCTGAAGATCATCATTCAGAATGGTTTTTAACATTTTTCCTGTAATATCCATTAGTTGCAGGGAGACCTGGCTATTTACCTGGAGTTCAAAATGGATATTTGTCTCGGTGGTGCAAGGATTCGGATTGTTCTGGCTTAATCGCATGTGATCATGATCGGGTTTTTCTGTCAAACCAACCCCTTCCATAAACCAGTCATATGTTTTCTTGATGATGTCATTCCTGATTTCAGCGGTCTTCACCATTTCCAGTCCGATACCGAAATATGCCACCTTTGACTGATCTTTCATCGCGCGTACAGCGCCAATTTTTGTCAGGGTAGTATTGTAATAGAAGGTGGGAACAGCATCTTCCAGAGGGGTAATCTGATCCGGATACATATTGCCTCCGTTAACGTCATAAACCACGGATGTAGCCACTGCGCCATAGATGGGATCACTGACGTTGGCTACAAACTTATTGTTGGTGGTATTCCCGTCATTCACATACGTCGCCTTGAAATAGTTGGTATATAAATCCTGGGTTTCCGGCGTTCCGTGACTGCCGTCATCCCCGCTCATGATATCCCATCCGATGTCCTGGCCTGCGGCCATTAAGTGTCCGCCGTTATCCACAAATCCCTTAACGGCCATGGCCTCAGGATCAGTGAAGGCGGGAAAAGTCCAGGCCACATTATAAAATAAAGCGATGATTTCGGTAAGTATACCCTGTTTTTTTGCCTCAACAAATAAGTTCGATTTCATGCTGGCATATTGATTTGAACCTGCAAAGTTCAATCCTGCAAGATAAACGCCCTCAAAGGAAGTGGCATTGTCGTCCCCTGCAGCATTCACCAGCAGCAAATTTACATTGGACATTACATAAATTGTAAAATATTTTTTTGGGGCATTGAGATGATTCAGTGATGTTAATTCGAAAGTAAACGCCTTAAAACCAGCGCTGTCTCCCGGTGTTACATAAAATGCTAAAGGCAGGGGTGTCCCTTTTGTGATGTCCACTTCAGCGCTGTCAGTATAAGAAATACCATCAATGGTGAAAGCAGCGATCCAATCGGGAGGTGCATCCGAAACCAGTTTCACTTTAAATGGTTCTGTCCCTGCCAGATTACTGTTTACAGCCAGATCAAAATTCAGTTCTTCTGCAGGGTGTCCAAGCTTCATGGTACTGTCTGCCGTTGTGATGTCACCAATATAAAGGTTGGTTCCATTGATGGCTGTTACCACATCTCCTGACAGGATTTCCTGGTGGCCTTCAGCGACAAAAACAGAAATTTCACAATTTTCAACCACACAGGGAACACTGTTATAACTTTCGGGAATTACATAGTTGTATGTTCTTTCCACCAAGGTACCTGCCGTAGTGGTGGTCACTTCATCCCCCCATTGGCCTGTGATCAGGTAACGCAACATATGCATATGCTCATAGTTATTGCCAGCGCCTCCACCGGTTTGGGGACCAAAGACATGGTTCTGAGTCAGGGCAACGTTGATGTAATTCTTGGGTTCTGCACTGTTTGCAGTATAATACAACTCTACATGAACCGTTATTTCGCGCGTTGTCGCATTATAGGATGTCTCGACTCCAACATTCACAGGAGAAGGTTGTTGAAGGATGATTTCAGAGCAAGGGGTCCAATCACCCCGGTTCAGCGCTGTTTTGGATCCAGAGAAGATATGGCGGTTGACGGTACCTGATGGATATCCGCCAAGCCCGGTTTGGTTGGCCAAAGCATCGCCAAAAGGAGTTCTGTAGTCCGGTTCGCCGCTGTTGGGTACGGCATAGCCGCCCTGATGAATGGCAATCGCCAACGCTCTGCCCGGGTTATTTTCCAGTATGGCAGCGGCAATGGCATGTCCCTGCGGACAATACTGACAGTGGATTCCTGTGTATTCCTCAAGAACCACATTTTTATTGGTTGGCTGGGTCGTCACCAGGGTCTGTGCCTGAGTGAATAAAAAACCAACAGAAAAGAAGGTCAAAATCGTAAAAAACTTTTTCATTTGATTGTGGATTAATGTTATGGGTTGATACGATACAAATATATAAATATTTTTTTATGATAGGGTTCACACATAACAAAAAAAAGCAATGTGATTTTAAGGTTTTTCTCTATCTTTGTTCATCTCATGTTTTCAACATTGGACTATGGAAAACGCCTTGAACAATATTTCACCGGTGGATGGCCGTTACCGCGAAGCAACCCTATCCCTCTCTGCTTTCTTTTCAGAAGCTGCCATCATCCGCTACCGTGTATTGGTGGAAGTTGAATATTTCATTGCCTTATGTAAAATTCCCCTTCCTCAGCTCCAGCAGTTTGATAAAAAATGTTTTCCGAAACTCCGAAAAATCTATCAGCACTTTAGTGAATCAGATGCCCTCAGGGTGAAGTCCATCGAAAAAGAAACCAACCACGATGTCAAAGCCATTGAGTATTTCTTAAAAGAAAAATTTGACGAACTGAAAATTGGAAATTACAGGGAGTTTATCCATTTCGGACTGACTTCCCAGGACATCAACAATACGGCTTTTCCACTTGCATTGAAGGATGCCACAGAGGACATCCTGAAACCATTGCTGGAGAATATCGTTTTTGCCCTTTTTGAAAAGAGCCGGGAGTGGGCACAGGTTCCCATGCTTGCGAGGACGCATGGACAGCCCGCTTCCCCAACAACAGTCGGTAAAGAATTTTTCGTTTTTGTGGAGCGGCTTACAAAACAAATGGCTCTTTTTGAAACCATTCCTGTTTCAGCGAAATTCGGTGGGGCTACGGGTAATTTCAATGCCCATCATGTTGCCTATCCGGAAATCGACTGGAATCGTTTTGCTGATCAATTGGTGAATAAAAACCTGGGGCTTGAACGTTGTCAGACCACCACCCAGATCGAACATTATGATAACCTTGCTGCTTATTTCGATAACCTGAAAAGGATAAATACCATTCTGATTGATCTTAGCCGGGATATCTGGCAGTATATCTCAACGGAGTATTTTAAACAGAAAATAAGACATGGAGAAACCGGTTCATCTACCATGCCTCACAAAGTGAATCCAATCGATTTTGAAAATGCTGAAGGAAACCTGGGAATGGCCAATGCCATTGCGGAGTTTTTATCGGCAAAATTACCTGTTTCCCGCCTGCAACGCGACCTTACCGATTCCACGGTGATCAGGAATATCGGCTTACCTTTAGCCCATTCGATAATTGCTTATAAATCACTGATGAAGGGCCTCGATAAACTGATCCTCAATGAAGAAAAATTAAACAGCGACCTGAATGAAAACTGGGCCGTGATATCAGAAGCCATACAGACCATCCTCCGCAGGGAGAAGTATCCGAATCCCTATGAAGCCCTGAAAGATCTCACGCGGGGCAAAGGAGGTATCAATCAGAAAAAGATCCATGCATTTATTGACGGGCTGAAGGTTTCGAAAAAAGTCAAGGATGAACTTAAGCAGATCACCCCGCAGAATTACGTCGGCATCATTTCGTTCTGAGCATATCAGCCAAGCAATGACAGCCCAATTAACCAATACATTCCTAATTCCTAACTCCTAACTCTATAAAGTTGTTTGTCAGCGGTTTCACCTTCGTCAGAAATGCCATCAAGTACGACTATCCCATTGTCGAATCCATCCGGTCTATCCTGCCCCTATGCGATGAATTCATTGTTGCGGTCGGGCAATCGGAAGATGATACAAGAAGTCTTATCTCTTCCATTGGCTCAGATAAGATCAGAATCATCGATACGGTATGGGATGATTCGAAAAGGTCGGGAGGAAAGGTTCTCGCGGAGGAAACAAACAAGGCGCTGGATGGGATTTCTCCTGAAAGCACCTGGGCTTTCTACCTTCAGGCCGACGAGCTCATTCACGAGAAATATCATGATTCTATTTATCATTCTATGGAAAAATATGCCATGGAGGTTGAAGTGGAAGGACTGCTTTTCGACTATCTGCATTTTTATGCTTCCTACGACTTCGTCGGCGATTCAAGGCGATGGTACCGCCGTGAAGTGAGAATTATCAAGAATGACCGAAGTATCCGTTCCTATGCAGATGCCCAGGGCTTCCGTTTGGATGGCAGGAAACTCAGGGTAAAACCTTCAGGGGCTAAGGTCTATCACTACGGATGGGTAAAACCGCCGAAAGTCCAGCAAGATAAACATGAATTTTTCCATCGTTACTGGCACAATGATGATTGGATCGAAAAGAATATCCCAAAATCAAGGGAATTCGACTACTCAGAAATCGATTCTCTTGCAAGGTTCAAAGATTCTCATCCAGGGGTGATGCAGGAACGTGTCGGTCAGCAAAACTGGGCATTTACCCATGATCCTTCTGTGAAAAAATTTTCATTGTCCTCGCGCTTTCTCCATTTTCTTGAAAACAAAACCGGATGGAGACCAGGAGAATATAAAAATTATACAGAAATTTGACAAAGCTTTTTTATTAATTTTGCTGTAAATTTAAAACTTATGGATTTAAGTAAGATTTTATCGATTTCCGGAAAAAGCGGTTTGTTCAAAGTTGTATCCAATGTTAAAAATGCAGTCATCGTGGAATCCCTGCTCGATCATAAACGCTTCCCGGCTTTCGGACATGAAAAAATCAGTTCTCTGGAAGAGATCAGTGTTTTTACCCAGGGTGAAGACATGCCCCTGAAAGATGTGTTTAAAGCTTTTTTTACCAAACTCGAAGGCAAACCAGGCATTGATGCGAAGTCAGACAATACAGCCCTGAAAAAGTTTTTCGGAGAAATGATCCCTGATTTCGATCCTGAACGGGTATATATCTCCGATATAAAAAAAATCATCAGTTGGTATAACCTGCTTCTGGAGCATAAGCTGATTGATTTCACGGAAAAAGAAGAAGAGAAAAAGGAAGAAGAAGAAAAAAAGGAAGGAAAACCTGATGAACCACCCGTAAAAGAGAAAGCAAAAAAAGCACCAAAGAAAGCATCAAAGGGTGCTCCTGCCTCAAAAAAAGTAAAAAAAATATCACAAGATAAACCTTAATAATCCTTCAGATCATGAAAACAATCATCAAAAACAGCATTATATTGGTCGCCATTCTGGCTTTGAGTTTTAACGCCACAGCCGGTAAAAAAGTTGTAAGGTTCAGTTGTTCAGAGCCTGACGCTAAAATATTTGTGGACGGTAAATTGATGGGAACAGGCCAACTGGAAATTGTGATTCCTGCTTACGCTTGTGTGACGGTTAAAGTGCAAAAAACCGCCTTCCTGAACGGAATTATTGAATTTTGCAACAAACCCAATTTCACTCCACCTCCTAAGACCTACTATATGCAACTGGAGCGGGATGATGCTTACGATGCCTCTGAAGCAACGGATATTGCCAATCTTGATATCGAAATCAAGACCACTAAAAACGAAGTTGAAGCATGGAAGCTGCTAAGCCAGATCATCACTACATATTTTGATGTGATTGAAGTCACCGACCGGGAAACCGGTTATCTTCGTACTGCCTGGACAGCCCAAACCTTTAAACAGCGGACAATACGCACCCGTATGATCGTCAAACTGGGTTCTACTGAGCCCCTGACCTATAAAATTAAACTGGTTAGCGAATATGCCAACGGCCCACAGACATCTGTAAAAAGCGATGAGCTGTTTAAAGATTGGGACAGGGTTCTTAGGAAATACAAGGAAGTCATTCATGAAGTACAGACACGCTTAGCCAATTAACTACATTTGTTCATGCTTCCTAAAAAGTTTATTCAGGATTTCAAGCTTATTCAGAACTTCCGCTTAAACAATAAACATTTTATATTGACTCTTCTTGCCCCGGAAAAACTCCCCGAGATATTTCCGGGACAATTTGTTCAGGTCCTGGTGGAAAATTCTCCCTCCACTTTTCTTCGTCGTCCCTTATCCATTCATTCGGTTGATTATACTCATAATACCATCAGCCTGATGATCCAGATCAAGGGTGAAGGCACTCGTCATCTGAGCTTGCTACAAGAAGGCGACACACTGAATCTCATCTATCCTCTCGGGAACTATTTTACGATTCCTGAGCAAAAGGAAGTCCTGCTGGTAGGCGGAGGCTGTGGCGTGGCTCCCCTGCTTTTTCTGGCACAAACACTGCATGATCATGGTATTGAACCCGATATATTACTGGGGTTCAGAACCAGAGAAGAAGTATCTGAAATAAAAACATATTCGAAATACGGAAAAGTAAGGATCAGTACTGATGATGGTACCGAAGGTGAAAAAGGGCTGGTGACGGATCATTCCATTTTTCAGAAAGAAAACATTCCCTATAAAAAGATATTTTGTTGTGGCCCTGACCCCATGATGAAAGCCATTTCCCGGATCGCAAAAATCCATCACATTGATTGTGAAGTCAGCCTCGAAAACATGATGGCCTGCGGATTTGGCGTCTGCCTCTGCTGTGTTACTCCCACCGACAAAGGAAATGAAAGGGTCTGTATGGAAGGCCCAGTATTTAACACAAAACAGCTGAACTGGAAATGAAAAAATATGCCTGATTTGTCCGTAAATATCGCCGGTCTTAGCTTTAAGAATCCTGTAACCACTGCTTCAGGTACTTTTGGCTATGGAGAGGAGTTTCTGGACTTCATCGATATCGGGAAACTCGGAGGAATTTTTGTCAAGGCAGTGACCGGAAAAAACCGCGATGGTAACGCTTATCCGAGAATGGCAGAAACCCCTTCAGGAATGCTGAATTCCGTTGGACTGCAAAATAAAGGAGTGGATCATTTTTGTAAGGAGATTTATCCCAGGATAAAAGATTTCGACACCCACATCATTGTAAACGTTTCAGGTTCGACCTTAGAAGAATACGTAGAAGTGGCCGAACGCATCAATGAGCTGGACCATATTCCGGCCATTGAACTGAATATTTCCTGCCCGAACGTCAAACTGGGAGGCATGGCCTTCGGCACTGTTCCGGCTGTATCTGCGGAAGTTACTTCCGCAGTCAGAAAAGTTTACAAAAAAATTCTGATGGTGAAACTTTCCCCCAATGTGACCAGCATCACCGAAATGGCCAGAGCGGTTGAAGATGGAGGTGCAGATGTCATCACCCTGATCAATACCTTGCTGGGGTTGTCCATCGATGCTGAGAAAAGAAGACCAATGCTCTCGACCATCACCGGAGGATTATCCGGCCCTGCCATCAAACCCATTGCACTTCGCATGGTGTGGCAGGTTAGTCATGCCGTAAAAGTTCCGGTCATCGGGCTCGGAGGTATCATGAATGCCACTGATGCCATTGAATTCATGCTGGCCGGCGCCTCCGCTGTTCAAGTCGGAACCGCTAATTTTCTTGACCCCTGTATCTCTTTAAAAATTGTTGACGGGATAGAAACATATCTTCGACGCCACAGTATTAATGCTGTGAAAGAACTCATCGGACAATTAAATTCACCCGAATAATTCAGAAAATATTCACTTCCGGTTCTAAGGTAATCCGGAAACGGTCGTACACCGAACGCATCATTGTATTTGCCAGGTGGACTAACTGCCCGCCATCAGCCTGTCCATAATTGACCAGCACCAGGGGTTGTTCCGGGTAAACTCCGGCATCTCTATCCCTGAATCCCTTCCATCCGCATTGACTGATCAGCCAGGCGGCAGGAACCTTCATCTGGTCACCTGAAGAAAAAGAAGGAATATCGGGATACTGCTGTTTCAGTTCCTCCAGAGTATGATTGGAGATGACCGGATTTTTAAAAAAGCTGCCCGCGTTACCAATAATAGCGGGGTCGGGTAATTTTCGTCTTCTTATGTTGCAGATAACTTCCCTGACGTCTTTTATACCCGGCTTACTGATTCCTGCTTTTTTAAGCTCAGTGGAAATGTCCCCATACTCCAGCCTTAATAAAGATGTTTCATTTTCCCCATTGATTTTCTGAAGCCGGAAATGTACTTCATCAATAATGATCTTCCCTTTTAGTGCCTGCTTGAAGATGCTGTCCCTGTATCCGAATTGACAAGCCTCACGGCTAAAGGTTCTTTCCTCCCCGCTCTCAATTTCCACAAAATGAACGGATTCAATCATATCTTTCACCTCTGTTCCATACGCCCCTATATTCTGTATCGGCGCTGCACCAACCGTTCCCGGTATCAGGGATAAATTTTCTAAACCCGCCCATCCCTGTTCAACACAGTAAGCCACCAAAGGATCCCAGGGCTCTCCGGCCTGAACACTGAGCATCACCTGTTCTTCATCTGCTTCCCTGACCGTAACTCCTTTGGTATGGATGCGAATGACAATCCCCTCGAAATTTTTTGTAAAGAGTATATTGCTCCCCGCTCCAAGGATCAAAATGGGCATGCGGATCATGCTACGGTAATTCAGCAGCGAATAAATGTCTTCCCTTGTCTTTGCTTCAACATAATACCTTGCTTTCACATCAAACCCAAAGGTGTGTAAAGATTTAAGCGAAACATTTTGTTCGAGATGCATAAAATATTGTAAAATCCAAAATTAGACAATTGATTGAAACATCAGTCGAAAAAGCTTATTTTTGTTGGGATGAAAACAGCCATTGTCACTGTAACCAACGACTTGACAACCGATCAGAGGGTTGACCGTACCTGTATGACTTTAGTCAGGGAGGGATATGAAGTCTTGTTGGTGGGGAGATTAAAAACCGATAGTAAAAAGCTGCTCCCCCGCCTCTATCGCACACACCGTATGTGGCTTTTCTTTGAGAAAAGTCCCGCCTTTTATGCAGAATATAATATCCGCTTATTTTTCTTTCTGCTATTCCGAAAACCCGGATTACTGGTTTCTAATGATCTCGATACCCTCCCGGCAAATTATCTGGCTTATCGAATTTTCACTTTTTTGCCCGGTAAACATAAACCTGATCACATCCATGATTGTCACGAATATTTCCGTGGCGTTCCCGAACTTTCCGGAAGAAAAACCGTGACTGCCATTTGGAAATTCATTGAAGACAGGATCTTTCCAAAGTTAAAAACCGTTCTTGCTGTCAACCAGTCAGTTGCGGATCTTTATCGCAAAGAATATGGGAATATGATTACTGTGGTTAGAAATGTTCCTTTCCGTAAACATGAAGGTTATGCGAAAGCAAAAGCTGAGCTCAACATCAGACAGGACCAGAAAGTTATTCTGTACCAGGGAGCCGTGAATATTGACCGGGGTCTGGAAGAGATGATCCTGGCGATGCAATACCTGAAAACGGATGCCATTCTGGTCATCGCAGGTACAGGCGATGTGTTTGATAAATTGAAGAAGCTCGCCACAGATAGGGTATTATCTGATAAGATACGTTTCACCGGACAGGTCCCTTTTGAAACCCTTCATTCCATTACGCTGATGGCCGACCTGGGTCTATCAATCGAAAAGGATGTCAGCCTGAACTATCACTTTTGTCTACCGAACAAATTTTTGGATTATATTCAGGCGAAAGTCCCTGTGCTGGTTTCTCCCTTTCCGGAGATGAAAGCCATTGTGGATCAATACGGGATTGGGGAATATGTTCAAAGTCACGACCCTTCTTCCCTGGCCTCGTCCATTGATACCATGCTGATGGATCACGACAAATTGTCACTGTTCCGTAAAAACCTAGAAAAAGCAGCCGCTGACCTTTGCTGGGAAAACGAAGTCACAAAGCTGATTGAAATTCTAAAAAAACATTGAAAGAACCTCATCTTCATATCATCTCCTTCGATATCCCCTATCCGGCCACCTATGGCGGAGTGATTGATGTTTTTTACAAGATCAGGGCACTCAGTGCCGCCGGTGTGAAAATTCACCTGCATTGTTATGAATACCATCGTAAACCGGCTAAAGAACTTGAAAAGCTTTGCCATACCGTATCTTATTATCCGCGAACCACGGGATGGCGTGCAATGATCAGCTACAAGCCTTACATCGTGGCAGGCCGCCGTTCCAAAGAACTCCTCCAAAATCTCCAGAAAGATGACTATCCAATCCTTTTCGAAGGCCTGCATAGCTGCTGTTTTCTTGCAGATAAAAGCCTGAAAAACCGAGTCAGGATTTACCGTGAAAGCAATATTGAGCATCATTATTATTACCATTTGTTTAAAGCAGAAAAGAATTATTTCAGAAAAATCTTTTTCCTGGCGGAAAGCATTCGTTTGAAATTTTATCAAAAAATACTGCATCACGCTAGCATGATGCTTACTGTCTCTGAAGAAGATACAGTCTATCTCCGTCGCCATTTTCCTGAAGTCAGCATCGTTTACCTTCCCAGTTTTCACAGAGAAGATAACATTAACTGCCTGAGCGGAAAAGGGAATTACATTCTTTACCAGGGCAATTTAAGTGTTCCTGAGAATCAGATTGCTGCAGAATTTCTCATCCGGGAAGTGTTGGACGAGACCCTGCCAGAACTGATCATTGCAGGAATGAATCCACCGGAACGACTGTTACGTCTGGCCAGGCTCAAAAAAAACATAAGGGTCATGGCCAATCCTTCGGATGAAGAGATGTTTCACCTGATCAGGAATGCCCATGTCAATGTCATGGTTACCTTCCAGGCCACAGGATTGAAACTTAAATTACTTCATGCCCTTTACAACGGCAGGTTTTGCCTTGTCAACCCGCCTATGCTTGCCGGAACAAAACTTAATGCCTTATGTGAGATTGCTGAAAATCCCATCGCGTTCAGAAAAAAAATCAAAACACTTTTTTCCATGGAATTTACTCCAGAGATGGTTGAGAAAAGACAAGAGTGCCTTGCTGCCACTTATTCCAATGAAAAAAATTGCAAAACCTTATGTGAATTGTTACCTTTGTGTTTGCCCATCAAATAATGATCAACAAAAATTCCTGATTATGAAAAAAATCCTCGTCCCGGTTGATTTTTCAGGTCACACAGAGATTACCTGTGAATATGCCATGGAACTGGCCAAAACTTATGGTGCCGAGCTACATATTTTTCATACTTTTTTTGATCAGATTATCCTTGCCGATACCAGTTTCCCTGATACGCTCGACATGAGTACCATTTATAATGAAGAGCTGATGAAAGAGATCTTCCACCAGGCTGAGAGAAACATCCTGGAATTAAAAGAAAAACTGGAAGCCAGGATTCTCAAGGCGAACCTTACGAATGTCACCATCAGGACCTCGCTGGTTGCCGGTGAAATTGAGCACGAGATCAAGGTGATTTGTAAAGAATACCAGCCGGATATGGTTATCATGGGGACAAGAGGGAAAGGGAACAACATCAACATCTGGGGAAGGGTATCTACTTTCATCATCGATCATGCAAAAGTTCCCGTATTGACACTGCCGGATATTAAAACATTCAGAGGATTCAGGAAAATCATGTTTGCCGCTGACCTGAACGAATCCAATGGCCTGGTCATTCCGGTCATTCTTGACCTTTTCAAATCTTACACCATGCTGTTATCAGTAGTTCATTTCCTGAATAAAAATAAAATCAAGGATGAATACAACCAGATGAAGGCATTACAGGGAAAATTCGCCCGGGAAGAAAAGCAAAACCTGGTCAGGTTTGAGATGGTTGAATATGAAGAAGACAATCAAAAGGCCATTGATCAATATATTGTTGACAATGAAATTGATCTTATCGTCTTTCAACCCCATAAACGGGGCATTTTCTATATGATCTTTACCCGTAACATCACCAAGAAAAACCTTTTTGCCACCAATATTCCATTGCTCGCGATACCGGCAAATCCATGCTGATTAGTTGACCCTGATCAAGCGGAAATTTTCATACTTGACAATTTCCCAGTGCAGGTTTTCATAACCATTACCCGGCCTGTTTTTTAATTCGAAGGTACACTGCGTATATTTTCCTGAAACCGGAGGCAGGAAAACGGGGAAATTTTTACCATATTTCCAGAGTGCTGAAAGAAAATACAATGTCACATCATAAGCCTGAAAGGCCAGAATGTCCGGATCAGTCTTATAGTTATTCTGGAATCTGTTTACAAACTTTCTGGTTTCAGGGTTCTGGAAATCCACAAAAAAGGGTGACATGATATGTGTTTGCAAACCCACCATATATTCCGTTTCCAAGCCCTCAATCTTATCCCATGAAGGCAGACCGATTAAAACCAGGTTATACTCATTTCTGAGTTCATACATCCGACGGGTCAATTCAAGAATGTAGGAAGTGCTGTTCGAGAAAAGAATGACCACCTGTTCTTTCCCTTTTGAAAAGGAGGTGAGTGTTGCGCTCAAACCTTCAGCAAGGGAAACATTCAGCTTGCGATGAAGGCATTCTTTTTTCAGGTTCTCCGGAGCGTCCTTATCCTTATAAACGCCCTCTTTCAGGATAAGAATTTTTGCCTGAGGATAAGTTTTCTCAAGATAATCAGCCAGTTGTGGCAATTGAGAGCTTTTCGGAGGGCGGACTTTAATAACTTTTGGATTCCCTTTTAAAAGCTCACTGCGCTCGGTGATAGGATTGACGATAATGATATTGTTTTTCCGGGCAAATTCAGCGACGATCTTAAAATTCTGATGATAAAGAACGCCTATGATCAAATCCATTCCTTTTAATTCCGGTTTTTTCAGTATTTGTTTAGTCTTGACCGTGTCTTTATCCATATCGTAAACATGAATTTTCATTTGAATGCCTGTTCTCTCAAGTGAATCAATCGCCAGTCTGAATCCCTCATAAAACTGAATAAAATTCATGGATTTAAAGGCCTCCTCCGGATTTGAGACGATCGTTTCGGAGCTGATCCCATTCACTTCCCCCAGGTACAATGGCAGCATCAATGCCACATGATAAACCGGCTTTACGTTGAAAGTATCCTGTTGAATTGAATCTCTGTTCGTTGGCAATCGTAAGGGGATGATGGAATCACGGAGTGGTAATGCCGCTTCTTTGTCTTTGATTGATTCTCTGAATTGTTGATTTCCAGGTAACTGAGGTTGAATAACCGGAATACGGATCTTCTGATCTGCTTTAATCCCCTCTTTTACCTGTGGGTTCTCTCTAATCAGAACATTTATATCAAGCCCATAGGCTTTGGATATCATATATAGTGTCTGACCGCGTTTGATGGTATGGATATAGAATTCCTCCCCATTATGTTTTTCGATGACGGTGGATCTGATCTGTTTCAACTGATCCTGGGTGGATTGTGCTAACCCCTTAAAATAAAAGGGGAAGCAGCATACAATTATGAAACAAAAGAACTTTTTGTACATCGGGTCCATTGTTGGTTCATTCCCATTCGATGGTGGCCGGGGGTTTTGAGCTGATGTCGTAAACCACCCGATTAACTCCTTTGACTTTGTTTATGATGTCATTACTCACCTTGGCCAGAAAATCATAGGGCAAATGCGCCCAGTCAGCTGTCATCCCATCTGTTGAAGTTACTGCCCTGAGGGCGATGACGTTTTCATAGGTGCGTTCATCACCCATCACGCCAACCGACTGAACCGGTAAAAGGACAGCGAAAGCCTGCCATACCTTCTCATACAAGTCGAATGCTCTGAGGCCGGCTATGAAAATATCGTCTACTTCCTGTAAAAGTCTGACTTTTTCGCGGTCGACATCACTAAGAATTCTCACAGCCAGCCCCGGGCCCGGGAAAGGGTGACGGTTGAGGAATCCGGGATCAAGGCCTAAGGTTTTACCTACTTTTCTAACCTCATCTTTAAAAAGACTGTTCAGGGGCTCTACAATTTTAAGGTTCAATTGTTCGGGCAAACCACCTACATTGTGGTGGGATTTGATGGTTGAGGAAGGACCTTTGACAGAATGGGACTCTATCACATCGGGATAGATCGTTCCCTGGGCAAGCCAATGGATATCCTTGATTTTTAAGGCTTCCTCTTCAAATACATCAATGAAAGTCTTTCCAATGATTTTACGTTTCTTTTCTGGGTCAGCCACGCCAGCCAAGGCATCCAGAAAAAGATCACAGGCGTCAACGCCGATAACATTCAGTTCAAGCTGTTCATATCGCTGCAAAACTTTTTGAAACTCATTTTTCCGAAGCAGACCATTATCCACAAATATGCAGTAGAGGTTTTTCCCTATGGCTTTATGGAGCAGAATGGCGGCCACGGAAGAGTCAACTCCTCCTGATAATCCAAGGACGACTTTATCCTGACCGAGCTTTTCCCGAAGTTCCCTTACGGTTGATTCCACAAATGACTCAGGAGTCCAGGAGGGCTGACAGCCACAGATACCGGCGACGAAATTCTTCAGAAGGATGCCTCCTTCAGTAGTATGATAAACTTCCGGATGAAACTGAATCCCGAAAGTTTGTTCACCTTCCACCCTATATCCCGCGTACGATACATCCTGAGTTCCGGCTATGGGCACAAAGCTTTCCGGGAGCCTCAGAATGGTATCACCATGAGACATCCATACCTGAGTACCCAGGGTCATCCCTTTGAGGAGTTCATGGGCAGCATTGATATAAGACAAGTTAGCCCTTCCGTATTCCCTTATTTTCGAAGGCATAACTTCTCCACCGGAAGACTGTGCCAGAAATTGGGCTCCGTAGCATATTCCAAGCAGGGGTAATTTTCCGCGTATCTTGGAAAGATCAGGAAAAGGAGAATGGTCATCTCTTACCGAAAAAGGGCTGCCCGACAGTATCACCCCTTTAATCCCATCATGAAGTAAGGGTATTTTATTGAAAGGATGGATTTCACAGTATACATTGAGCTCCCTGACCCTTCTCGCAATCAGTTGCGTATACTGGGAACCGAAATCAAGGATTAAAATGGTTTCTTGCATCTTACAAACATAAGAAAAAATACGATTTAACAGTCGTGTGTATTTGCCGTAAGGGATTGCGGGCAACTTTATCGTCTGAAGACTGAAATGTCAGTTGTCCGATTTTTTCAGACGTTTGCAAAGCGGATATTTTTGTCATGATTTCATTGGTTTTAAATCATCATCAATAGGCTTAAAGATATATTTCTCGTCAAATTCAATCTTAAAATCTTCAAGAATTTTTGAATATTCTTCGATAAAAGATTTTTTTTTGTGATGTAATTCCTGATTTTCTATATAGTTACCAACTGTCTGAATTTGAGATTTTGAATAAGAGAACGCTCCGTAACCTTCCTGCCATGAAAACTTTCCGGCAACAAATTTGTTTTCATTAATCCAAAGAGAAGAATCACCTTTAACATCTCGCATTAAATCGGATAACGATTGTGTTGGCCGCATTCCAAAAAGGATATGAACATGGTCGGGCATGCCATTTATTGCCAACATTTTATGTCCATGGTTTTGGACGATACCAGTAATGTATTGATAGAGGCGTTTTTCCCATGTTTTTGTAATAAGGGAAAGCCGATTTTGAACCGCAAAAATGGCGTGAATATGGATTTGGGTGAAGGTATTAGGCATAAAATTTGTCGATTAAAAGATATTCATGTTTGGAAACAGCACCGATAGGTACGGAATATCGGTAGAAAGATGAATGCACGTTGAATTCGCCCGCACCGATAGGTGCGGAACATCCTGCCGATATATTTCTTTCTACCGAGCTATTGCCCCTTACGGGGCATTGTTGCTTTCTGCCATCAGGCAAAAAAGCCCGGTAAAACAATTCATGTGACGATGAACCGCCCGCACCGATAGTTGCGGAATATCGGTAGAAAGATGAATGCGCGTTGAATTCGCCCGCCCCTATCGGGGCGGAACATCCTGCCAATATATTTCGTTCTACCGAGCTGTTGCCCCTTACGGGGCAATGGTTCGCCGTTTTCATTTTACGCTGTTTTCTATTATCGCTATTTCTTCTTCGGTCAAATCGTAAAGTTGGTAAACCAATCGGTCGATTTGTGTTTCTTCGGCTTGCGTGTCTATGCCTTCTTGCTTTTTCAAAAGGATTTTATCAACTAAATCAACAAATTTCTGTTGTTGATTATTATCACATACTTTAATCGGCAACAAACGACATTGTCCAATTTTAGCTTTTGGAAAAACATTATCACGTTCAGAAAATTTATTTACAAAGTAATATCCAAATAACAATGAATTCAAGTTCTACCGAGCTGTTGCCCCTTACGGGGCAATGTTGCTTTCTGCCATCAGGCAAAAAAGCCCGGTAAAACAATTCATGTGACGATGAACCGCCCGCACCGATAGTTGCGGAATATCGGTAGAAAGATGAATGCGCGTTGAATTCGCCCGCCCCTATCGGGGCGGAACATCCTGCCAATATATTTCGTTCTACCGAGCTGTTGCCCCTTACGGGGCAATGGTTCGCCGTTTTCATTTTACGCTGTTTTCTATTATCGCTATTTCTTCTTCGGTCAAATCGTAAAGTTGGTAAACCAATCGGTCGATTTGGTTTTCTAAGGCAGTTGTATTATTTTCTCTTTCACGACCTTCTAAAATCTTTTCTACTAATTCAATAAATGGTTTTTGTTCCTTTTCTGAGATATTTTTGATTGGAATTTTTTCAATGTATTGGACCTTGTATTCTAAATAACCGCCCCTTCGGCTTATGCTCCAAATATTCATTAAAAAGGCAATGAGTTTTGAGTTTAAAATTGCTAATAAATACCTACTATTTGATTTAATCAAAAAGCCTGTCATATCTATCACAGCACTTTTGGTCAATGTAAAGTTATTTCCTAATGAAACATTAGGATAAACGATATATTCATTGTTGTAATCCACAGTTTTATTCACTTGTTGATATTCATACCAACATTTTGACTTATTCGCTAAGCCTTCTTTAATAATGGCTCTTTGAGATAGTTTGTTCTTTTGTGCTTCAAGAAAAGTTGATATTTCTGGATGTTCATTTAAGCCTACAATTGAATAATCATTTTTATAGGGAAAGATGATTTGGTTAGTTGGTTTAATAGGACTGTATTTTTTTATATCCCTTCCGAAAACGTATGGCTTTACAATTTTCTCATCTTTCAAATCGGTAAGAAAGCCTTCATTGTATCCTGTCTTAACACCAACTATAGGCAATCCGCAAAAATCTTTTATTGGAACTGACCCAACTTTTACCTTTTCAATAATGTTAGAAATTTTATTGTCAACAAACTTGAAATCATTTTGAGTGAAAATGAATTTAGAGGTTCTAAGCAAATCAGCCTTGCTCAGCTTTTCCTGTAATGAGATTGTCGGCAATTCATTTAAACTGTAATAATTAAACGAATAATCATCTCTACTCCATTTTGACGCAAAATAAATTAAAGGATAAGCTGTTGCACCTTCAAAAACTGGTAGGTCATTAAAATTTATTATCTCAATTATTTCAGTGTTCTTCAAAAGAAACTCAATAAGAGGTTTGCCATAGCTTGCTTCAAAGTATTTGCCTGATGTAATGAAATTTATAACCCCATTTGGTTTTAATAAATTGATGCTATTTTCATAGAAGAAAACATATATGTCTGACTTTCCTGAAAAACATTGAAACTTGGATTGAAAATAGGCACTCAACTCTTTTACGTCTTCTTGTCTTATATACGGCGGATTCCCAATCACCACATCAAAGCCTACAAAATCACCGTTATCATTCAAAACTTCGGGAAACTCAAACCGCCACTCAAAAGCATGTTCGTAAATCTTGTTACTTTTTATTTCTTCCATTTCAGCTTCCAGCTTTTGGGCTTCGGCGCTTAGTTTAGCGACTTTGGCGTTCCATTCGTCTTTTTCTTTTTTCGAGAGTTCAAAAAGCTGGCCTTGATTAGTCATTGAAAATAACTCCCCATTTAATGCCCTCAGGCGTTTTGCTTTGGGGTCGTTCAGCGATATTTCGCTGCGGAAATTGGTTTTAATTTCATTTATTAAATGCTCCATTTCCCGCTTCTGCTCTTTGCTTTGGGCGTTTCGGTAGGTGTCAACGGCAAGGCGGTAACTGTCAATGGTCCATTTGCTGGCACTTTTTTTCAATGCCTGTTTTAAATCGGCATCGAGGGTAAAACGGCTAATTAAAGAGTTTCCGCATTTAATGTTAATGTCAATGTTTGGCAGGGTTTCAAGCTCCGTTTCGTTTTTGTAATAGGCGTTTTTTAAAAGCTCAATCCACAAACGCAAACGACAAATTTTAACCGAATTTGGGTTTAAGTCAACACCAAACAAACAGTTTTCAATAATGGTTTGTTTTTCGTGAAACAAGGTTTCCTGTATGCGCTGGCTCTCTTTGTTTGTGGGACAATATTCGAATAATTCCCCGTCTTCGTCCGTTACAATCAATTCATCGTTTACCACTTCAAAATGATATTCTTTCAATCGTCTGCCATCCCTGTCCTGCAATATTTTGAGGTCGCTTTTTATCGCAATGATTTCATTGAGTGCCGAAACCAAAAAGTGTCCGGAACCTACGGCAGGGTCGCAAATTTTCAGGTCGTTTATTATTTTATTGGCTTCGCTTCGGTCTTCAATTTTATCGTAAAGCGAATCAATATCGGTACAATTCCAGTTCTTGGTTTCGTTGAATTTCTGAACCACCGCTTTACGAATGGTTTCACGGCACATATACATGGTTATAAACCCAGGCGTAAAGAATGAGCCGTCTTTATAACCGTTTATCTTTTCGAAAATTAATCCAAGAACCGAAGCATTGATAAGGGTTTTATTATCTTCCTGTATTTCTTCGCTTCCTTCGCTGGTAAAATCATAAGCGTTAAGAAATTCAAAAAGATATTCGAGCGGATTGATAATTCCTGTTCGTTTTTTGCCTACGCCGTCTTTTAGAACGGTTTGAGAATAAATCGGTATGGTTTTATCATTACGTAACTGGCTAATAAAAAGTGTTGCGTGTTCAATTTCTGTTGGCTCAAATAGCGAGCTGTTCAGGTAAGGGACTTTTGAGAATTGTGTTTTAACATCATCGTTCCGTTCGTTTTGCTTGCGAGCAAGTACCTGAAAAAACAAGCTGTTTAAATCATCGTAATCCTTTATTTTATCGAAACTGAGAAATTCAAACGACTTATCTCCCTTGTGATAGCTAATTAATTGGGCTTCCAATAATTTGAGAAACAAAATACGATTAATCCAGGTAATGCTCAATTCAAGCCCAACATTGAAAATACGTTCTTGTAGGTTTGCACCAAACTGACTTGGATTTACAAGCCGGGAAATTTTATCGAGGCTGTCTAATTGGATAATTGCATTTTCAAGAAAAGAACCTGTATTACGCTCACCTTCTTTGTTTCGCTCAATTAGTTTTTTACTTCCATCCTTGGTTTCGGTCAACCCAATAATATGAAGCAATTCACTGTAAAATCGTTTGTCAAGGCTATTGCTGTCGTTTGCAAACGAAAGTTTTAAAAGATGTTCTGGCGAAAGTAATTTGAATAACGAAATGAGTTTATTATCGTCTTTTCGGTCATTGTTACGTAAGGGTTTTTCATACTCCCGTATATCGAAATAAGTAAATTCAATATCGTGTTTTATTTCGTCTATAAATGGTTCGGCAATTTGCTTGTAGAAAAAATCAGTTGTTGTGTCTGCCAATCTACCACCTTCAAATTCATTGAATTGTTTTACAAGATTTTTATTTTGGGCAAATAACCTATCGAAAAGCGTGGCATCAAATATGAACCATTCGTTAATATTGGTCGCAATCAGGTATTTGATTTCAATATTTTTCTGTGTAATCCGCTCACGCAAATAATACAAAACCAGTTCTTGAAAAGCCTTAACGTTTACCTTGTCTTTAGTAAGCATCTCCGCTTTATTGGTCGGCTTTTTGGCTTCAATAATAACGCCCACGGTGCCGGCGGCAGTGTTTGTGTTGTGTATTACAAGGTCGTTTCGACCTTTGGTATTGATAAAGTAATTCGGGTCGTAATAGGTTTTCTTTAAAAAGTCACTGACAAGGTTTTTATGGAATTCCTCTGATTCGCTGTCATTAATCCTGTCGAGCAATTGAATTAAATTAGTTTTGAAACACTCGATTTCAGTCCTGTTAGGTTTTACTTTCAAAAAGGCTTTATTTAGTGCCGTCCGAGGTTTCAAGATGACTATTTCCTCACTCATAAATGAATTTCATTTGTGCTCCTAAACCGCAAAGAGGAATCCATTAATCAAAAATAAGTTAATTGTTAATTCTTACCCACAAATATACAATTATCCACGGGTGCGTTGGCAAGAAACCGCACTCAGGAAATTAATTCCTGAGCAAAACCGCTTCGTACTTCGAGGTATTTCCGGCAGCATCGGTAAGGCTAAGCTGAAAAAGGTTTTTCCCCGCCTGGATACGGTGGTCGAAAGAATAAGTCAGCAGGTTGTTTTTTTGATCGTAATCCATCAGTATCCATTTCCCGTTGAGCGTTCCGCGGTAAGTTTTAATCCCCGAAAGATTGTCGGAAATTTTAAGGGAGATCGTAGATTGCTTAACCAACTTTTTATTGGGGAAGATATTCACCGGACGGATGATGGGGGGGATAGTATCAACCATCACCGCGTAATTACCAAATTCACGGATTTGGGTTGTTATGACTCCATTTTCAAATTTTCCTCCCTTGCTGTATATCCTATTCCCCGCTTCAATTTTTACAATCAGGGCTTTTGTTGTCAGAGATTTGTGGAGATCCCGCGGCTTGATCGACAAGGTACAGAAAGCATGCAATGGGGTGAAGGGATTATGCAGGTGATGAACCATTGAAAAAGCACCCGGTACCGGCGGACTGGCATCATATTCGAAATCCAGGTCTTCATACAAAGCTCCCTCTGGGATTTTCAATTGAACGCCCTGCTGTTCAATAAAATGACTGGTTTTACAATTGAGAGGCCGTTGGGCACTGGCATTTTGAAGGCTTCTTTTCTGTGGTTTTCCACTTGCAGGTGGAATACTCTGGACATAGAAAATCAGTCTGGAGGTATTTCCGAATACATCCTTTAAGGTGTACTGAATCTTATGGACTTTCCGGTCAGTAAAGCCAATGACACCCCGGTTTGCAACCTGCCCGTATATCCTCAGTTGATTGTTGGGAGCAATATACGAGCGCTGGATCTTATGTTTGGTTTTCATATATGCCGGATAATCCATCAGGCTGTTGACATAGCGGGTTTCAGAAAACAGAAAACGATCGATGTTGTGGCTGTATACCATTATTCCATCCACTGAAAGCTGAATATTGGGGACTCCGGTGCGAAAACCCGATCCACCGCTATGATCATTGGTCTCAATACCAAAAAAAATATTTCCTGACAGTTTCAGGGAATCGGATAACCTGAGGGAATAATTTCCGTCTTTCCCGGTCACAGGAATAAGAAGAGGCTGATGTTCACTATTCACCAGGCTGGATTCATCAAATGGATAAATTTTAATCCAGCTTACCTGGGGTGAAATTCTGTCCGCGGGTTTCAATCCGAATTTCAAGGGGTCAATGATTTCCTGGGTTTTGGAATCCCGTATCTCAAAATGAAGATGAGGACCCGCAGAGCTCCCCGAATTGCCGGAATAGGCAACGATATCGCCTTTTCTAACTTTCAGCAATCCAACCGGGACTTCCGTGTCAATGACAAAAGATTCTTTTTGGTATTGATGGGTTTTAACCCAGGAACCAATGTTCCCGGCAAAGGATTTCAGGTGACCGTAAACAGAAGTATAACCATTAGGATGAGCCAGGTAAAGGGCTTTCCCAAATCCCCCCGAAGAAACAAATACCCTGGCCACATACCCATCGGCAATGGCATAAATGGGTTTACCCTCTACTCCATCGGTACGAATGTCGATGCCTGAATGAAAATGATTCATACGGATTTCTCCGAATGATCCTGCCAGTGAAAAATGATAATTGACAGGGGAGCGGAATGCCTGATCGCCTCCCTGCCAGGAAACAAGCAACAAAAGGATGGGAATCCAGCATATCTTAACCGAAAATTTATGCTTCATTATCCCTTACCTGACAGGTAAAAATGAATATTCCCGGGAATAGTTCAGCATCTGGGTAGCAAAATCATCGGGATAAATAATGCTGATGTCGGAAATGGTATCATTCTCGATGACGGGACTGAAAACCGGGTTGATGAAGCCTGCATAAGGGGCGATATTCAATTTCTTATACCGCTCCAATACCTCCTGATGCAAGACCGGATCGACATTGACGCCATACCTTTCCACTATTTCTTTCGCTGCCTTATAATCTCCTTCAGAAGTAATCCGCTGGATCTCCCTGAGCAGTTGTCCGAAAAGATCACGTAATGCCAGGTAATCATTGATCCTGAAATAGGTCTTTCCGTCACGACTTACTTTTTCCACAATATTTTTTTCACGACCTTTTTCATATACCCAGTGAGCAATGAGGGCGCGGTCGCGCATATGAGCTTGTTCTATGTTTTTTCCGGGTTGAATTCTGACCAGTTGAGTCATCATGCCGTTACGGATATAATTATCGTACTCCGTTTTCCCGACCGTGATATCCGGAATCAAACCCAGACTGACCAGCTTGGGATCCATAATGTAATACAAAGCGAAAAGGTCTGCGCGGGATTCTTCAATGGCTGAATGATAATTTTTCAGGGCATCAGCGCTCACTCCCGGTAATAGTTTCCCTGAGCCATGGCCAAGGCATTCGTGTAAATCGGTAGTAAGATTACCGGCCAGTGTTCCATACTTCTGATTATTTCCTATTTCCTCCTTGGTCCATGCAAATTCTTCCATAAACCCATTTCCCTCAGCCGCTTTGTCATAAGCATAAGTAATGTTATCCATGGTGACTGATTTGGAACCGAATTCCTTACGGATCCAGTTTGCATTCGGCAGATTGATCCCGATGGGAGTGGTCGGATGACATTCTCCCCCCAACTGGGCAACAGTAATCACCTTGGCAGAGACACCGGTGACCTCCTTTTTCTTAAATTTCGTGTCAGTAGGTGAATTGGTTTCAAAGTAAAGCGCATTCTGACTAATGATTTCTGTCCTTTTAGTGGCCTCAAGATTCTTGAAATTCACCACTGATTCCCAATTGGCTTTCAGTGCCAGTGGGTCTCCATAGACTTCTATAAAGCCATTCACTACATCCACCAGGGAATTCAAATCTTTCACCCAAAGCACATTGTATTCATCCCAGGTTTTCAAATCTCCGGATTGATAAAAAGCAATCAGTTTTTCGATAGCGGCCTTCTGTTCTGGTGTTTCCGTAAAAGGCAAGGCTTTTTCAAGCCAGAACACAATTTTTTCAATGGCTGTGGAATAGAGTCCTCCGATTTTATACGTCTTCTCCACCACTTTCCCGTTTTCCTTAATTACTTTTGAATTCAGTCCATAAGAAATACGGGTATCTTTCCCGGCTTTTTGGTCAGCCACTTTCAGACTGGAATAATAATCCTCCACTTCTTTTTGTGATACTCCTTCATAAAAATTCGCTGCTGATTCAATGACAAGGTCTTTTCCTGCATCCTGACTGACTCTTTTCGGAGCAACAGCAGGATCAAAAATAACGGGAGTGATTTCTGAAAGGAATTGATCCACGCTTTGGCCATGAGCAAGCGGAAGATTTTCAGATTCCGTTGCTTTAACCAGATCCGCAAAATATTCCCTGGAGAAATCAGGGAGGAATTTATCGGTTGAATAATGATGATGGATGCCATTGGAGAACCAAACTCTTTTCAAATAAATGACAAAGTCTTTAAATTCGGGGGTGTTTTTATCTCCCTTGTAGTGGGCATAGATTCCTTCCAAAGTCTTCCTGATCAGGAGATTCTGCTTGAAATTCTGATCATAGGTAATATCCCTACCACATAGGGCTGCCTGACTGAGGTAGTAAATGAGTTTTTTCTGATTCAGGTTAAGTTGCTCAAACCCTGGGACCTGATATCGCAAAATTTTGGCATCAGCAAATTGTTCGGTCAGGAATTTGAAATCCTGGTTTTCATTTTTCTCTTTCTTTTGTCCCTCTGTGCAGGACATGAATACGGCTGAAATGCTCATAATGGTCAAGAATCGGCTGATTTTCATAAGTTAAGGTTTTATTTCCTTTATACATTAACATTGATTATTTTCCTGTCTTCAAAAACGGGAACGGCCTGAGTCAAATCACAGCGAAAAGAGTATGGAATGACATCATCCAGTCCCAGTTTTTCGAGACGCTGAGGATGAGCTGCTTTTCCTATGTATTCCGTCAGGTTGTTTTTAGCCACATGCCAAAGGTCAAGCGCTGCATGAGCCGAATCACAATGCGTCAGGAATCCGTGATTTTCAAGGAGTTTTTCCGTTAAGGCACCGGCGAAAAGGGCGTCTTCCAGGCAGAATTTATTTTTCCACCCCGAGCAAAGGATAACAACATTTTTTGACTGGTATCCAAGCCAGGAGGTGAGGGCGGTAATATTGATAAAGGCACCGATGGCGATACGTCCAGCATCCCGGGCCACTTCAAGCGCCCTGGTTCCGTTTGTTGTGAAATACACCAGTGTTTTACCCCCCACATTTTCTTTTGAAAAGTTAAACGCTGAATTTCCAAAGTCTGCAAAATCAAGTTTTTTACCATCCTGTTCGGAAGCTACAAGATAACCCTGGGATTTAAGCATTTTGGCTTCTTCAAGTGTGGCCACGGGGATAATGTTCTTGACTCCGTTTTCAAAAGCAGCACAGATCGATGTTGAAGCCCTTAAAATATCAGTCAGGACAACGATATAATTTTCTCTTGTAAGTATTTCCGTGAATAATTTAGGCGAGAAACAAACTTCAATATAATTCGGACAAGGGTTTAAATTGTACATGGATATCAATAAAAAACAACTTCACATCCGGAATGCGATGCTTTAAATTTTTCAACCTTTTTCGCTGACACCTTGGTGTTAAATATTTTCAGCGATTGCAGGGATCTCATGTTTTCCAACCCATCCAGGCTGCTAACCCTTGTATTATAAAATTCAAGCACTTTTAAATAAATCAACTTTTGGATGTACTTCAGATTTTTAACCGGAGTTCCGCTAAATTTAAGTACTTCCAATTGGGTCATAAACTGTATGGGTTCCAGGGTTTCCACCTGGGTATTTGAGAGATCCAATTCCTTGAGTTGGGATAAGCCTGCCACAGGGCTCAGGTCAACGACCGGATTTTTTTGAAACCTCAGCATCTGAAGTTTTTTCATTCCGGAGATGGGGGCGAGTGAACTGACCACAGTTCCGGAGAACTGCAGCTCCTTCAGCCTGGATAAGAACTGTAACGGACTAATATCGTTGATCAGGGGATTTTCATTGATGATCAGTTTTTCAAGCCCGGCAATTTGCTGAAGTTGGATCTTATCAGGCTTCCCTTTCAGATTCAATTGTTGCAGCATGACTTCCTGCCATGAGGCAGTCAGGGAATTCCACCAATTATTATTTTCGTAAGTCTGAAAAACGAGCAAGCTGCCCGGGTTTTTATCGAGGAATTGATTGCCTTCAGTAAGACTTACCTTTGAATGATCGGCATAAACGTATTTCAAATTTTTCAAGGCATACAATGGGCTCAGATCGGCTACCTGGGTATTGTCAAGGATGAGGTTCACCAGCGCCGATAATCCGGATAGCGGAGTAAGATTCGCTACAGACGTATTTGCTGCATTCAGGGTTTGGATTTCAGTGAGATTCCTGAGGGGTTCAAAATCGATGATCCCGGTACTCTGACAATGGAGAGACCTCAGCATAATAAGTTGTCCAAGCGGTGCAAGGGAGGTGATGCCCATCCGTCCGCTGATGTTTATACTGTCGAGCAAAATAAGCTGATGCAATTGCTCGGTCGTAGGAACATTATCCAATTTGACATACAGGCTAAACAATTTTTGCCAGTCTTTCGACATGCCTGCCCACCAGTTGTTTAATTCAACGCTGGCATAGATCAGCGAGGTGGAAGGATGTTTTTTCACGAAATTCAGGGCTGCACTCCGGGTTATTTTGGTGCTGTTACAATAAACCCTCTGTAAACCGCTAAGTTTGTCAAGGGGATCCAGGTTGCTCACTTTGGTAGAATCACATATCAATACCTGGAGGCTTGAAAGGCTGGCGAGCGCATCGAGTCGAATAACAGGTGTGTTAGAGAATTTCAGCAGATTCAGGTTGATCATTGCAGAGATGGGTCCGAGGTCGCTGATCTTTGTATTGCTGAACCTCAGTTCTTTTAAAGCCGTCAAAGTGCTGAGGGGTTCCAGGGATGTAACGGGGGTTTGGCTCAGATCAAGTGTTTCCATGCCAGTAAAAGAAGAGAGCAGGGTAATATCCTGAATCTGGGTGTTTTTCATCCTCAGTTTTTTCAGATGGGTACAATAACGAAGCGGTTCAAGGGAATACACGGAGGTTCCTGAGATATCGAGTACTTCCAGATTGTTTGTATTATGTAGCGGCATCAGATCGCTGACCGGGGTCCCGGAAAGATTGACCTGTTGCAATGCAGATAATTTGCCAAGGGGCCCGAGATCAGCGATGGTGGGGTTCCCCGATAGGTCGAGGCTGGTTATGTCAAGGATCTGATTCAGGTTAAGGTAGAACTGATTCCCATCAATCATTGTTTTCACCCCGTCCATCAAAGCGACAGTATCATTGTATGTATCTACGGCCGACATGGGCACATCATTCCCGACAAACATATCTTTTCCCAGAATGGTTTTCCAAGCGGAAGAAAGCTCGTTCCACCAACGACGCAAATCGTCCTTTTCGTTCAACTTGGTGGTATAAATACTGACGATCATCAGCTGTTGCTTGCTTTCCTCGTAATTGATTTCGATATACCTGACTTTGTTGGAATTCACCGAATCGCCGTTGATGGTCATCCCCGACAGGTTCCGGTTTGCCGTGACCCTGAAATAAGTCTGTCCTGTTGGCGTAGTCTGTACGCTGACATCCTGTACTTCATATTTAAATTTTGCCCTTTTAAAAAAGAAATCCACATCACTGAGGTAAGCAGGCATATCTTTATAAACGGGTACAATGCGGTTGTCATCGAGGTCATCCTCCACCTGTACCTCAGCATCCCAGGTAAATTTCAGATAGCTTTCCGTGATGATGGTTTGCTTTTCCTTGACCAGGTTTTGTTTATCGCCGAGAAAATTGAGGGTACTGGCAAAAAAACGGATCATCGGGGTAACCATTCCTTTATAAGCATCTAATTTATCGGCCGGGATAGATCCCGCTTTCGCTTTGACGGTTTGGGTTATAGCCGGTTTTTTTGTCGTTGCATTTTTCTGTGTAGCCGGTTTTTTCTGGACAGTTTTTTTCTGAGCCCATCCATATCCGGGCATCATAAACATGGTAATGAGGATAAGAAATAAAATTTTTCTCATTCTTGATTTATTTAACTACATGGGTGTAATGGCGAATCAGTTCCTGTTTCTCCTCGGATGTGACCCTCAGCATATTGGAAATCAGCCAACCCGAATTCACATCATTGCGATTGAAATAGGATACTTCAAAATACCAATTGGGAACCTGAAAAAAGTGGAATTTCACATTGTTGATGGAGATAAATTTCAGGTTTTCATTTTTCATCTCCATCACAAACAATGCCAGCATATCCGGAGAATAATTCTGTTCCAGATAATAATCCACCTTTTCCGGTTCACGGAAGATTTTATGAAGGTTCATAAAATCCAGTTCATGGCTCATGGGATGAATAAAATATTTCAGGTTGGTAGTATCATTGACATGGGTAAACCAGGATTCGAATTTCCCGAGGTAAACATTGGAAAGCACCCATTTATAACCCCCGTTTTGCTTTTCCAGTTCGAGATAAAGAAGAAGGTTAACCTTTTCTTTTTTATAGGTGAAGGAAGCATCGACTTCCGCATACCATTCCTTTCCGTGAAAATCAAGAAAGAAGGGTTTTCTCTTATTCAGCACCTCTTCGATAAAAACGAACTTCATGTCTTCGGAGATCAGGGGACTGGTATTATCGAAAAGGATATTCAGGTATTTCTTTCTTGCTTTTGCATCACGGTAAGCCTGATCTCCGGGATAGTATGCTTTTCCTTTGACATCTTCTTCCGCGTTAAAGCGGCGGAAGAACTGGTTCATCTGTTTGGTCTGGGCATAAAACACCGTTTCATCTCCATTAAATGAGCCCAACGAACCCTGGCTAAAACCAAACAGAGGAATCAGGATAACCATGAACAGGACGATTACTCGAACATTATTCCTCATTCCTCAATCCTCATTGTGATTATTTGGATGTTTCCTTCACACGGATATCTCCCAGCATCACATCCCAGAAACCGATCAGACGTCCTCCGATCTGAGTTTCCTTACGTTTCACATAGATGGTGATATCCTTTTTGGTGGTATCTTCATACACCAGTCCTTTTTCTTTATCGAATGCCTGGAAACGCTGATAGATGGTGATCACGCCAACATAAGTTCCATCCGGCTGACGTTCCAGGTCACTCACATACTGAATTTTATACCAGTCTATGGTGACCCTGTCGTAGTTCAACTGCATCAGTCGATCGAAATATTCCCTGACTTTATAATAATTCACATTCTGGCGGTGGAGGGAAGAAACACCTATTTCACTATTTTCCATAAACAGTTCCGATGCCCTTTCAATGACGCGCTGAGCCTCAGACCAGGCCGTTTTTTTATCCCCTATAATACTGATGTATTTACTCAGGTCTCGAACTTTCTCCAAAGCAAGGCTATCGATGGCCTGTTTACGTTGCGGAGAGAGGTTATCCTGCGCTTTTACCCAGGCAGCAGTGCCCAAAAGGGTAAATAAAATGATAACTGACAATATCTTTTTCATTTGTTAATAATTTTAAATTTCATTTGTTAAATGGAATATCCATTATTATCATTCACGGATTGCATGAACGGTGTTTGTATGGATATTTCATGTTTATTATTTTTTAATCAGGTCAAGTTCTTTGATTTTACCATTTCCGTCAAGCAGGAAACTCTCAATGGCATTCCTGTTGGATTTCTGGTCTTTGATAAACTGGAGGTATCGGCCGATGGTGGTTGGTTTGTCGTAATCCACGACACCGTCTTCCTTACTGATGATAATCAGAACCGTTGCGTCAGGGGAAGCAAAATACTGCAGGGTATTTTTTATGGTATTATCAGCCTGGTTCAGGTTTCCGGCTTTTGCCGCATCGGCAATACCCTGGAACCCATTCCATACTTGTGTTTTAAGGGGGAGGTTAGTAGATGAGCTCCTCATTTCCTTGATTTTTTTCTCCACCCTGGCGACCAGATCGGCAAGTTCAGGACTGATTCCTTCGGCTTTAAGGGCATCGAGGGCATCCTGAAGCTGATCTGCGGTCAGGTTGTCCTTGTTGAGGAGCATATCCAACAGGGTGGCCCGCATTCGGTCAATTTTCTTGGCTTCATTTTTTTTCAGTTCCATTAAGCCCTCCTTGACGATCTCACTGGCCTGAGCGATCATTTTATCCAACTCGGGATCTTTCAGGTTTTTGGCTCTTATTCCATTCACCAGTTTTTCCTGTTCCGGGAAAGAAAGCGTTGTGGTGCCATTGATGATGGTCTGAAGTTGTTGTTTGGCCGCCTCAATTTGCGCTTTTCGTTCCTTCCTCGATAACTTTCCTGTTGTTTTACAGCTTTCGGTACCGGTAGCGATCATGACGATCATGAGGATCACCATCCAATGGCTCCAGTTCATTTCCCTGATTTTTTTTATGATTTCTGACATGGTTTAATTTTTTAATATGCTAACGATTATTTCGATTTATAGAAGGGGAATTTCACCACTTTAGCCTTTAAGATTTTCTCTCTTATTTTAATATAAATTTCGCTGCCTTCTTTAGATAATGCAGCGGGAACATAGCCCATTCCAACGGGAATTTTTACGGAAGGTCCCATGGTGCCTGAAGTTACTTCTCCGATTTTATTTCCGCTGGCATCTGTAATTTCATATTCATGCCTGGGGATACCTTTATCCACCATAACAAAACCAACAAGTTTCCGGCTTGTTCCTTCCTGTTTTTGTCTGAGAAGTAAAGCTTTATCAATAAAATCTTTTTTATCGGTAAATTTGGTAATCCAGCCAAGCCCGGCTTCTATGGGAGAGGTGGTATCATTGATATCGTTTCCATAGAGACAATATCCCATTTCGAGGCGAAGGGTATCCCTCGCAGCCAGTCCGATGGGTTTGATCCCAAATTCTTTACCGGCTTCGAAAACGGCTTCCCATATTCTCGGAGCGTCTGCGTTAGGCATATAAACTTCACAGCCGCCTGAACCGGTATATCCAGTGGTGGCAAAAATGATGTCTTTGACTCCGGCAAAAGTGAGTTTTTTAAAGGTATAGTATTCCATATCCATAACCGGAGTATCGGTCAATTTCTGCATAGCCCTGAGCGCCATTGGCCCCTGAATGGCAAGCTGTGCGATTTCATCAGAAGCATTGTAGAGGACAGCTCCCATTTTATTCTGGCGGTTGCACCAGTCCCAATCCTTATCAATATTGGCAGCATTGACCACCAAAAGATAGGTCTCATCATTGACCTTATAAACGAGGAGATCATCCACGATCCCGCCTTTACCATTCGGGAAACAGGAATATTGAACTTTCCCGTCCACCAGCACAGAGGCGTCATTGGAGGTAACCCATTGTATGAAGTCGAGGGCTTTAGGCCCTTTAACCCAGAATTCACCCATATGTGAAACATCGAAAACACCGACTCCGTGTCTGACCGTTTCATGTTCGGCATTGACTCCTTCATATTGCAAAGGCATGTAATAACCGGCAAACGGGACCATTTTTGCGCCCATCGCCTCGTGAAATTTCGTAAAAGCTGTGTTTTTCATAAGATCAATGTTACAATTTCTAAACGTAGCAAAATTAGGAATATTTTATTCTTAATTTTGGTGCATGTTAATAACCTGGCAGAAAACTCCACGCTGGTTGATTTTCATGATCGACCTTGGCATTGCCATCACGGCAGTAGTTCTGGCTTATCTGGTCAGATTCGACTTTTCCTTCGAAGATAAATGGGCCACCACATTGCCCCAGGTACTGGCATTTATCACCTGTATCCGTGCCCTGAGTTTTTTCCTCACGCGCTCCTATGCGGGCATTCTCCGATATACCAGTACCGGCGATGCCATCCGGGTTTTTTTAACCGTGCTGTCGGGAACCGTGTTTTTTGTCATTGTCAACCTGCTCAGTTATTTTTTCCTGAGCCGGTCTTTCTTTATTCCCTTTTCAATTATTGTGATTGATTTTCTGGCAACCTCCTTCGGGATGATCACTTTCCGACTGATGGTCAAACTCGCCTATATGGAATTTCAGTTCCCGGAAAGGGCCAGTGTCAAAGTGGTCATTTATGGTGCAGGGGAAGCAGGGATAACAGTTAAAAGGGCTTTGGACAGGGACCCTGTGACAAAATATAAGGTACTCGCCTTTCTGGATGATGATGCCAACAAAGTCGGTAAAAAACTTGAGGGTATTGATATTCTTTCTCCCACTCGCATCGACGAATTGCTCACGGGCGTTTCTGTTGCCCAGTTGATCCTTGCTGTTCAACATTTTGATCCGGTCAAGAAACAAAAGCTGGTGAATACCTGCTTGGCATATCAGACGAAAGTACTGACCATCCCACCCATGATCCAATGGATCAACGGAGAATTAAGCTATACTCAAATTAAAAAGATCAATATTGAGGATCTCCTGGAAAGGGATGAAATCAGACTGGATGAACACAGCATTTCAAAGGAACTGAATGGCAAGGTGATCATGATTACGGGAGCCTCAGGATCGATTGGCAGTGAGATAGTCAGGCAGGTTTCGCGGTTTTCTCCCGGGAAACTCCTTTTAATTGACCAGGCCGAAACACCCCTGCACCAGCTTGAACTGGATTATCTGGAAAATCACCCGGGTTCCGGGGTGGAATTTATCTTATGTGACATCTGCAACGAACACAGGATGAGAAAAATATTTGAATCCTGCACACCCGACCTGGTGTATCACGCGGCAGCCTATAAGCATGTACCGATGATGGAGAACAATGTCACGGAATCACTGTTGACCAATGTCAGGGGAACACAGATCGTGGCAGATCTCTCGCTGGAATACGGGGTGAAAAAATTTATCATGATCTCCACGGATAAAGCTGTTAACCCTACCAGCGTGATGGGAGCTTCCAAGCGACTGGCGGAGATCTATACCCAGTCGCTGAACCAGAACGGCAACACCCGGTTCATCACCACCCGCTTCGGGAATGTACTGGGTTCCAATGGCTCTGTTATCCCGCTTTTCAGAAGCCAGATCGAAAAAGGAGGTCCACTCACCCTGACTCATCCGGAAATGAGCCGGTTCTTCATGACCATTCCGGAAGCCTGTCAATTGGTTCTTGAAGCAGGAGCCATCGGGCAGGGAGGGGAAATTTTTATTTTTGACATGGGCAGGTCCGTGAAAATCCTTGACCTTGCTACCAAAATGATTCAGCTTTCCGGACTCACTCCTGAAAAGGATATTCAGATCAAATACATCGGACTCAGACCGGGAGAAAAATTATATGAGGAATTACTCAATAAAGAAGAAAATACCTTACCGACCCACCATCCCCTGATACTTATTGCCAAAGTCAGAACCTATCCTCTGGAAGAAGTAAAGTATGAAATAAATGAACTCAAGGCCATGATTCCTTGGGCTTCGGATGAAGAAATCGTAAAAAAGATGAAAAAGATCATCCCCGAGTTTTTAAGTAAAAACTCCATATTTGAAAAACTAGATGGTGAAAATAATTTTGGTAAATCCGTAAATTGATTTATTTTTGTATAAAAACAATCCCTAAAATCCCAAGACATGAGAACAAACAAAGCACTTTTACTGATCGGCTTCCTGCTGATGGGCGCCGTTTTATTCACATCTGGATGTAAGAAAAAAGAAGAGCCAAAGCCTGATCCCACTTTTGTCGTTACTGGTATTCCTTCTGGCGACTGGCTGCAATTCATTGGTTATTGCTCCACAGACGATGTCCGCCTGACAAAAGTTACCATCAAGGATCCGCTGTTGAACACTTATACTTACACCGCAGGTGGAGAAATATGGATTAAAGATGAAGGAATTTCTTTCCCCGATGCCTATGCCAAACAGCTCGGAACCTGGAGGTTTACCTTTGTTGGCTCTGTCGTTTCCGATGGAAGATCATTTTCCGTTGAAACTACTTTATCGGTTACAGGTAAGTAATTTTTAAAGTCAAAAAAAAGAGGACGACCTTTTGGGACGTCCTCTTTTTTTTATTATTTCGTTTTATCCGGAAAAGGCGGCATAACAGGAAGTTCTTTCGGCCAGTTCTTTAATTCCTCTATCATCAGTTCTATGGCTTTATTGAGTTGCTGGTCTTCACCGGCATATTCTTTTGCAGGATCATTATCTATCTCAATGTCGGGATCCACCCCATATCCTTCGATAATCCATTCTTTCCCATCTGTACTGTAAGGAGCGAACTCCGGTCGCATCATTGAGCCCCCATCAATGAAAGGCAGGCTTCCCCGGATACCCACTACGCCTCCCCAGGTTCGCTTGCCAATCGTCTTTCCGATCTTCAGCTTTTTAAACTGGTAGGGAAACAAATCGCCATCCGAAGCAGAGTAATTATCGGTCAGCATGCATTTGGGTCCCCATTGCATTTCCAGGCGGCCAGGCGCCGCTTCTGTATTGCGGGCCATGTTGATCATGGTCATTTCACGGTTCAGGCGTTCGATGATCATGGGAGATACATTACCTCCGCCATTTCCTCGGTCATCAATGATCAGGGCTCTTTTGGCAAGCTGGGGATAAAAATACTTAACGAATTCATTCAGGCCGGCAGGACTCATATCCGGAATGTGAATGTAACCCACTTCTCCATTGGTTGCTTCACTGACTTTTCTGATGTTGTTCTGCACCCAGGTATAATAGTAAAGATTGGATTCGTCACTAACGGGAACGACGAGACATTTTCTGACACCGGACTCAGAGGGAGAAGCGTTAACGGTCAGCTCAACCTGCTGCCCGGCCGTGTTGACCAGGGATGCATAGACATCTGACATGGTTTTCGTTGATTTCCCGTTGATGGCAATAATAAAATCCCCCTCATTCACATTCACACCCAATTCAGTCAAAGGTGAACGGACATCTTTTCTCCAGTTCTCACCTTTCAGGATTTGATCAATTTTATAGTAGCCTGAAGGATCCCGGCTGATTTTTGCCCCCAGCAATCCCATACTGATGCGTTTCGGTTCAGGTTTATCTCCGGCTCCGACATAGGAGTGACCGACACTGATCTCGCCTATCATTTCGCCGATCACATAATTGAGGTCATTCCTGTGATTGATATAAGGCAGTAAGACGGCATATTTTTTCTGAATACCCGGCCAGTCAGCGCCCTGCATATTCGGGGCATAAAGAAAATACTTCATCTGCCGCCATGATTCATTATAAATCTGACTCCATTCAGCCTTCAGGTCAACCAGCAGCTTCATATTGGAAAGATCTGCCCAGTCTTTCACTTCTACTTTTCCTCCTTTGGGGAGATCAACCACTCCATATTTTCCACCGGCAGCGATCAACATTTTTTTAGTATCCGCTGAAATTTCATAGTTCCCATATTCTCCCAAATTATTCTCCTTTTTATCTTTCAGGTTAAACAACATCAGGGTAGAACGGGCTCCACTACTGCCGCCTTTGATATAATAGATATTGTCGGAAACTGCATTGACATTGTAATAAATCCCGGCATCAATGGGTAAGGCTATGATCCGTTTCATAATCCCATCTGGATCTACTGTCATGACAACTTCAGCTTTCGCTTCATTATCCTTTTTTTCTTCCTTTTTCCCATCCTTTTTAGTGTCCTTGTCACCAGTCGGCTTTTTTTCCTCCTTATTGACTGACACTTCATCATTTTCAGGTGCAAAGGGATTCGGTGTATCTTTTGCCAGGGTGATGAAATAAACCTTACTCATGTCGGTATAAACATGATTCCATTCCACCCAGCTATAGGTCGGGTTAAAGTCTCTGTTAGAGGTAAAAACGAGGTATTTGCCATCGCTGCTGAAGGAAACACTACCAGCATCATACCAGGTATCTGTAGCAGCAATCTTTGCTTTTGTCGCCAATTCATAAAGGAAAATCTGTGATGTAGTCCGACGGTTAGGGAAAGTATAAGCGATCCATTTGCTGTCGGGCGACCAGGAGAAATTGCTGAATTCCCAGCTTGATGACTGATCCACCAGGGTAACATTTTTTGTTTCAATGTCCACATATTGTAATCTCAGCATCTTATCAGACCAGAGTAGTTTTTTACTGTCAGGCGACCAGGTCATCCCGAATTTGTATGTATCAGCATTTTTTGTGATCTGAATTGCATCACTGCTACCATCCTGAGGAATGAGGTATAATTCATCTTCACCCGAACGGTCGGAAATACATGCGATATACTTCCCGTCGGGCGACCAGGCTACATCGCGGTCATGGACCCCGGGTGAAGCAGTCAGGTTTCTGGTGATACCGGTTTTGGCAGGGATAGTCCAGATGTCACCCCTGGCTCCAAATGCAATTCTCTTTCCATCAGGAGACACTGAGAAGGAATTGATGAACTTGCTGGCATCTTTCATCGGATTCCGGCCGGTGATAAAATCGTTGGCGATGGTAACCCTGACTTTCTGTGTCTTTTCTGAAGCCAGATTAATGACATATAGGAAACCGCCATTTTCAAAAACAATATCCTGATCGCCCAGGGAAGGGAATTTAATATCATAGTCCTTAAAGTCGGTCACTTTACGGGTTATCTTTGTTTTCAGGTCATAGCAATATAAATTGGTAGGGCGTTCCCTTTCGGAAACAAAATAGATTTTTTCCCCAACCCACATCGGGAACATATCCTGCGTAATGCTGTGGGTGATGTTTTCGGTTTGTTTTGTTTTGAAGTCATAGATCCAGATGTCGTCTGCCATTCCTCCCTTATAGTGTTTCCAGGTGCGGAATTCACGAAAAACGCGGTTGTAAGCAAGTTTTGATTTGTCAGGTGAATAGGAACAGAAACCCCCGCAGGGAAGAGGGAGTTCTTCTGGCAAACCGCCCTTTACATTGGCCAGAAAAAGTTGTCCTTTAAAGTCGTTGAAACTTTGTTTACGTGAGCGGAAAACAATCTGTTCGTTGTCTTTCCAGGTCATGACAATATTGTTAGGGCCCATACGGTCGCTGACATCATCCCGACCAAGGGTAGCAGTATAGGTAAGGCGAATGGGAATTCCGCCTTCAGACGGGATCAGATAAACCTCAGTATTCCCATCATACTGACCCGTGAAGGCAATATTTTTCCCATCGGGTGAGAACCGGGCAAACATTTCAAAACCTTCTTCATCATTGGTCAGTTTTCTGGCCAATCCGCCTGTTTTATCCACAGAATATAAGTCACCGGCATAGGTAAACACAATCTGATTCCCGTGTACAGCAGGGAATCTCAGCAATCTGGCTTCTTCCTGCGACATCAGATTTCCCAGGAAGAAAGATGTGATCAAGGTAAAAAGTAATTTTTTCATCGGAAGTGGATTAAGTGAGCATTAAAAAAATCAAATATATTTGAAAAAACACCATGTCTGTAAAAATTTCGATCTCAGTGTGATTTTTCTCGATGAAACGAAAGATTAGTACCTTTGCAATATACTCTATAAATACAACGAGCATGCCGATAAAAATTACTTTCCCCGGAGGGAAAAAAGTAGATGCCCTGGTTGAGGGTTTCACGGTTCATACAGATCAGGATTTGGAATCAGGCGGACAGGCTTCTGCTCCCACACCCTTTTCCTTGTTTTTAGCTTCCCTGGGGACCTGTGCGGGGATTTATATCAAGGGTTTTTGCGATCAGCGTGGCATTCCGAGCGAAGGGATTCATATCACCATGGACTACCACTATGATCCGACATTGAAAATGATCACAAAATTCATCCTGCAGGTTCATGTTCCCAAAGATTTTCCGGAGCAATATGAAGGAGCTGTCATCAAGTCAGCTTCACTCTGTGCGGTAAAAAGGCATCTCAGTGAAAAAATTGAAAATGAGATAAGCATCCTGCGTTCTTAAGATGTCGCGATGATTGATGAAAACAAAAATATTTCTTTTCATATTCTTACTTTTTTCCTCATTTCTAACACCTCATTCCCTTTATTCCCAGCGTGTTGCTCTTGTGCTTTCGGGAGGAGCAAGTAAAGGAGGCGCCCATATCGGTGTGATCAGGGCACTGGAAGAACAACATATTCCCATTTCATATATTGCCGGAACTTCCATCGGAGCTATTATCGGGGCTATGTATGCCAGTGGTTATTCTCCGGACGAGATGGAAAAACTGATGGGATCCAAAGAATTCCAGCAATGGGCTTCTGGGATTATGGATGATACCTATATTCATTTTTACCGTAAAGAAGACCCCAATGCTTCCTGGATCAGTACCGATTTCGGTTTTGGTAAAAAATTCACTTCCATTCTTCCCTCCCAGTTGATAAAAACCCATGAGATAGACTACCACTTCATGACATTATTCGCTCAGGCTAATGCAGTCTGCCACGGAAATTTCGATCATCTGATGGTTCCTTTCCGATGCGTGGTATCAGATATCGACTCCACCGAAGCCGTGGTTCTTAGTCATGGTGATCTAAGTACTGCGGTCAGAGGGTCCATGAGTATTCCCCTGATCTTTTCCCCTGTGGTGATCAAGAAAAAACTTGTATTCGACGGAGGTATGTACAATAATTTTCCCGTTAATGTGGTCATCAGTGATTTCAATCCGGACGTGATCATTGGGAGCCGAGTAGCTCAGCGGTATGATAAGCCTGAGCGGGATGACATTGTTTCACAGCTGTTGGTCATGCTCATGGAACGCCAGAATGACACCATAAATTTCAGCCGTTCGGTGATGATCGTCCCTAAGATACCTTCTTACGGGATGCTTGATTTCTCACATACAAGTGAATTGGCTGATAGTGGTTATCAGGCAACATGGCGAAAAATTGCCGACATCCGTAAGCTGGTCAACGACAGTATTACTCCGGAAACAGTCTCAAAAAAGAGGGCCGCGTTCAACCGTTTAAAACCCGAACTCCGTTTTGATTCCATTCATATCACTGGGTTGAACAAGGCACAGGAAAAATACGTGCGCAAGATCCTTAAACATGGCAGGAAGATCGTGAGTGAAGAAGAGCTCAGACCTGAATATTTCCGTTTTATTGATGAAGGATATGTAAAAAATATTTTTCCGATGGCTGAATATAATCCGGGAACAGGGAATTTCAAACTTTGTCTTGACATTCAGAAATCCATGAATTTCGAAGCTCAATTCGGTGGTAATTTCACCCTTGGTACCACAAATATGGCTTTTCTTGAATTCCGTTATAAATATCTATGGACAAAAGCCCTGCACTTTATGGTCAACGGGTATTTCGGAAGGTTTTACACATCCGCAAAAGCAGAAGCAAGGATAGATTTCAACTCCGCGACTCCCTGGTTCATTGAGGCAAATTACACCTATAACAACTTTAATTATTTTAAAAATGTCAGTTTTTTCTTTGATGACAAAACCCCGAACTATATTATTGAGAGTGAAAACTTCTCACATCTGCAAATCGGAATGCCTTGTACCAACAAGGGGAAGCTGGCCTTGGGATTGACCTATTCCTATTCTTCAGACAAGTATTATCAGTCCAATGTTTTTTCCCGAACGGATACGGCTGATCACACCAGTTTTACTTATCTGGCTCCATCTTTTTCTTTTGAGTTAAACGGGTTGAACCGCAAGCAATTCGCCAATGCAGGAGCCAGGTTGAAACTCTGGCTTTCCTATATTAATGGAAGAGAAAGCCTGAGCCCCGGTTCCACAGCCATCAACCCGGTATTTATCGTTAATCAACACAGCTGGTTAAGGTTCAGCCTGATCTATGACAATTATTTCCAAAGTCTGGGTCCTTTCAAGCTTGGGTTTTATGCAGAAGGAAGCATTTCCAACCAGCCTCTTTTCGCAAATTATGTTTCCAGCCTATTATTTGCACCTGCTTTTCAACCCTTACCCGAAAGCCAGACCTTTTTTTTACCTGCCTTCCGGGCAAATAATTATATTGCCGCGGGACTGAAAATGGTATTACGGATATATAAAAAAATAGAATACCGCCTGGAAGGTTATTTATTTCAGCCTTATCAAGCCATTCTTGAAAATCCTGCCACCCAGACTGCCTATTACGGGAAAAAATTCAGTGACCGTGCTTATATGGCTTCGACTGCTGTTGTCTATAACAGCCCGCTGGGTCCGCTCAGCCTGGGAGTAAACTATTACGATAAATTGCATGACCCCTTCACCCTGAACTTCAATTTCGGCTATATTATCTTTAATAAAAGGGGAATGCCCTGAGATTAGGCGGTACAAAATAATTATTATCTTTGCCGCTCTTATGTAACAATATAACCGGCGAAAGTCGGACGCTAAAATGGTATTAATTATAGGATGATCATCTACGAATGGAAAATACTGACAACACCCATCAGAATCCTGAACAGGAAAATATTGTCCTGCAGGAGGAGAATACTCAATCCGTTGTACTGACGACGGAATTAAACGAAATCAAACTCCCGACTGAGCCTGCTCAGACTGAAGAACCGATTGAGAATCATTTTGAAGAGCATCCGGATGAAATCACGGATGAATCAGAAATTCACCCGGAACAAGATACGGAAGAAAATTATTCGCGTTATAGCCGTACCGAGTTGATAGAACTACTCGAAAAAGCGGTCGGCGAGCCGGATATCAACACCTTAAAAATCCGGATTGCCCTGATCAAGGTCGCCTTCCTGAAAAAGAAGAAAGAAGAAACCCTCAGTCAGTACGAAAAAGCTGATGAAGAGGGTGTTTCCAAGGAAGAACTGGAAGCGGTAAAAGAAGATGAACTGGACGTGAAGTTCAACGAGATCTTCAATATCTATAAAGCCAATAAAGCCCGTTATACAGAAGAACAGGAAAAGATCAAGCAAGAAAACCTTAAAAAGAAATTACAAATCCTGGAGGAACTCAAGGTACTGATCAGCTCTGAAGAAACCCTGAAAAAAACCTATGATGAGTTTAAAGCTCTACAGGAAACCTGGAAAGAAATCGGGATGGTCCCCAGGGGAGAAATCAACAACCTGTGGCAAAACTATCATTTCCTGGTTGAGAAATTCTTCGAAAAAATTAAGCTGAACAAGGAGCTGAAAGATCTTGACCTTAGGAAAAATCTCGAAGCAAAGATTGCCCTGTGTGAGAAAACCGAAGAACTTCTGCTTGAAACATCTGCGATCAAGTCTTTCAAGAAACTTCAGAAATATCATGAAGAATGGAAAGAAATCGGGCCTGTTCCTGCTGATAAAAAAGAGGAGATTTGGGAAAGATTTAAAAATACCACCAATAAGATCAATGACCGGCGCCGGGAACATTATACATTGATCGAACAAGAACAGCAAAAAAACCTGGAAACAAAAACGGCACTTTGCGAACAAGCCGAAATTTTACTTGAACTGAAAAATGAAAATATCAGGGAGTGGCAAGAAAACACCAACAAGGTCAATGAGTTGCTGAAAATCTGGAAAAGTATAGGCACTGTGCCCCAGAAAGTCAATGCAGACATATGGAACCGCTTTAAAACCAGCCTGGATACTTTTTTTGCCAATAAAAAAGAATTCTTTGATAAATTAAAAGAACAACAACTTCAAAATTACAACCTGAAACTTGAAATCTGCTTACAAGCAGAGAGTCTGCAGGGTAACAGCGATTGGAAGAAAACCACCAACGAAATGATCCGGCTCCAGGGAGAATGGAAAAAAATCGGACCCGTGCCAAAAAAACATTCCGATAAAATATGGAAACGTTTCCGGGCTGCCTGCGATGCTTTCTTCCATGCCAAATCAGCTTACTTTGCCAATATCCAGGGCCATGAGGAAGAAAACCTTAGAAAAAAGACCGAACTGATCAGCAGGATCAAGGATTACCAGTTCGGAGGTGACAAAACAGCAAATCTTGAAATACTGAAAACCTTCCAGCGGGAATGGACGGATATAGGACATATCCCCATGAAGGATAAAGACCGTTTACACAATGAATTCCGCTCGCTCATCAGTCAACATCTCGACAAACTTAAAATCAGTGAAGTCGAAATGAGTACCCTGAATTTCCAATCGCGTATTGAATCCATGAAAAATGATCCCCAATCGCGTCGTTTCATTGGTCGTGAAAAAGAAACACTCATGGGAAAGATCAGCAAGATGAAAGAGGACATCAACCTTTGGGAGAACAACATCGGCTTCCTGGCCAAGTCAAAAAATGCACAGATCCTCAAAGCTGAGTTCGAAAAGAAGATTGACCTGGCCAAGAGTGAGTTAAAAGTGATGGAAGCCAAACTGAAAATACTGAAACAGCAAACGTCCTGAGAGACAATACTAGATCGGGATACAGTATATCGGAAATATTTTCGAAAAAATGCCAGGAAATTCCATTGGTAAGGTTTTGGTTCTTACAACCTATGGCGAGTCGCACGGGAAGGCCGTGGGAGGTGTGCTCGACGGATTTCCCCCGGGTATTCTGATAAACGAAGCATTTATTCAATCGGAATTGAACAAGCGTAGGCCGGGATTCTCGGAATACGACACTCCCCGAACTGAAGAAGACCGTCTGGAAATCCTTTCCGGCATCTTTAAAGGAAAATCTACCGGCGTTCCCATTTCATTTCTTGTTGTTAACAAAGAACAACGCCCTGAAGAATATGACGTTTTAAAAGATGTTTTCCGCCCTTCTCATGCCGATTTCACGTATTATCAAAAATATGGAATTCGTGACCATCGAGGCGGAGGACGTGCCTCTGCACGTGAAACACTGGCAAGGGTGGCAGGAGGAGCATTGGCCAAGCTCTATCTTAAAACCAGAAAGATAAGCATTGAAGCCCATATATCCCAGATAGGACCCCATCAGATCACGGATCACGGTGCTCAGATTAAAGATCAAAATGTTCGGGAATTTCTGGAACAACTTAAAAAAGAAGGTGATACCTGCGGAGGGATCATTCTGTGTTCCATCACAGGTGTGCCCGCGGGGCTTGGTGAACCGGTTTTCGACAAGCTTCAGGCCGATCTGGCCAAGGCCATGATGAGTATCAATGCTGCAAAAGGTTTTGAATATGGGAGTGGGTTCCTTGCCGCCGGGATGAAAGGCTCGGAACATAATGACCTTTTTGTTTCCGATCATGGCATCATTTCCACCCTGACCAATCACTCCGGAGGAATACAGGGAGGGATATCCAATGGTCAGGAGATCTATTTCAGGGTGGCGTTCAAACCGATACCCAGTCTTATGCAAAGTCAGGAAACCGTTGATGTTGCAGGGAATTCTGCGATGCTCCAAGGTAAAGGCCGGCATGACATCTGTACCGTATTCAGGGCACGTCCCATTGTAGAAGCCATGGCTGCACTGGTCATTGCCGATCACTTGCTCAGCGCAAGCAGATAGTGGGTACGACTATTCCGGTTCCTGCTGGGAGAGGCAATGAAATGACCCAAGACCCCAGATGATTTCCACTGAATCAATACCGATGATTTCACGGTCGGGGAAACATTCCTCAAGCATGCGCATGGCCAGATCATCTTCTCTGCAGCGAAAAACCGGAACGATCACACATCCGTTGGCAATATAGAAATTGGCATAGGAGGCAGGCAAACGCTGGGCTTCAAAGATCACCGGTCGGGGCATGGGAATTTCGGCGATATCCAATTGCTTTCCGTTCAGTAAACGGAAGGATTTTAATTTCTTAAGATTTTGAGCAAGAATGCTGTGGTTGGGATCGGAGTGTCCGGGCTCTACCATGGTTATGACTGCATCTTCCCTGAAAAAACGGGTGATATCATCAATGTGGCCGTTGGTATCATCCCCCACAATACCTTCATCCAGCCATAGGATCTGATCGACCCCATAATAATTCATGAGATAGTCTTCTATCTCATGTTGAAAAAGTCCTGGGTTACGGTTTTCGTGGAGAAGACATTGGGTAGTCGTGAGCAAGGTCCCCCTTCCGTTGAAATCAACTGCACCCCCTTCCATGACAATGCCAGGATAAAAAACAGTCAGGCCAAGGTACTTACCTATCAGTGTCGGAATAAGCTCGTCCAGGTCATGGGGATACTTGTTACCCCAAGCGTTGTATTTCCAGCTTACGATGGCTTTAGGTTCAAGAGTGCCCGGATTCACGACAAAGGCTGGCCCATGGTCGCGACACCAGGCATCATTGGTGGGATGGACATGAAAAGTAAGCTGTGTCATATCTACCCCAAGTCGCAACAAATCCTGTTTGACTTTTATACCCAACCCTTCATCCCTTATATTGATACAGACATTCTCCCTTTTGGATAATTCATGGATAAACCGGTTATAAAACGGAAAAATCCTGTCCAGGGTCCCCGGCCAGGAATAGGAATCATCATGGGGATAACTCAGCCAGGTGGCCCGGTGTTGCGACCATTCGGCCGGAAAGTGATAACCCAGTTCTTTGGGGACAGGCTTGGAAGTGTTTTTCATCGTAACAAAGTCAAAAAAAAAGAGACAGGGTGAGCAGTCAATGCTGTCCCTTGGCTAAGTTATTACCTCCTCAGGGATATCGTCAATATATCTTTTCATAATGGGAGTATAACTCTCTATTCGGCGGTCGCGGAGAAATGGCCAATGCACCCTGGTTTCTCCAATCCTGTTCAGATCAAGTTCCTGAACATGCACACATTCCTCCAGATGTGGAGCCTGGAACAGCATCTCACCAAAGGGTCCGGCCACAAAAGATCCTCCCCAGAACATCATATTCCCCTCCTTCCCAGTACGGTTAACGCTGACAACAAATACTCCATTGGCTACGGCATGTCCTCGCTGGATGGTCTGCCAAGCCTGAAATTGCTCCTGGTTCAATGCTTCAGACTGAGCCGATGCCCAGCCGATGGCTGTTGGATAAAACAGGATTTCCGCGCCCAGCAGGCTGGTGATCCTTGCAGCTTCCGGGTACCACTGGTCCCAGCATACCAGTGTGCCTATTTTCGCATATCGGGTGTCGAAGACCTTATAACCGGTATCACCGGGCGTAAAATAAAATTTTTCATAATACCCGGGATCATCCGGTATATGATGTTTGCGGTAATGGCCAAGGTATTTCCCATCGGCATCAATGACGGCTACGGTGTTAAAATAAAGACCTTCAGCTCTTTTTTCGAAAAGGGAAACCACAAGCACAACTTCAAGTTCAGCGGCGAGGGTTTGCATACGCTTTGTCGTGGGACCGGGAATCGTCTCTGCCAGATTGAAATAATGATAATTTTCTTCCCAGCAGAAATAAGGGGTGGCAAAAAGCTCCTGCAGGCAGATAACCTTGGCTCCACGCCCTGCCGCCTCACGAATGAGCTTGATCGTTTTTTCCAGGTTACCTTTTTTATCCGGAAGGCTGGAACACTGGATCAATCCTGCCTTCACCCTCCTTGCCTCCATAATCATGGATTTAAAAAGAACTTTTTACAATATTTCTGTTGATCAAGCAAAACTTCTAGAATATAAATTCCCTTGTTCAGATTACCGTAAGGAATAATCGTTCGGTCCTGCCCGTATGCATGGCTAACCTCAGCGTGGATCTTTTGACCCATGAGATTGAAGAGCAGGATTCGAGCAGGAGTTGAGTTTGCAGAAGGGGCGAAAACAATCAGGCGTTTGGTTTCTTTATCATGATATACACTGATCTCCTTTGAGGCAGGATCGTTTTCAATTCCAGTTGTATAATCAAGGTAAAGACCATCAATATAAAGAACGGTTCCATTGTGCATCTCATCATATTGAGCGGTGGAGATAACCACTATGTTCATGGTATCTGGCTGGGTCGTGATGAGGTAATTGATCCAGGCAGAGAAAGGAGTCCAATCCGGCACTGTGACCTTGCTTGAAAAATATCCTATACCTACCGTATCTGCTATGCCGGCCGAAGTTTTAAAAAGCATAATCCCAATTCCGCAACTATCGCCTCCGACAGGGGAATATTTATAAAAACCTTTCAGATGTGTGGGTTGATCCTGAACAGGAGCACCACCCGTGATCTCATAGGTGCCGGCAAAAATGTCAAGGCTTAATTTTCCCAGGGTCACCACGCCAGGGACATCAATCGGTGCACCGGGAATATTGATCGTCCTGGTCTCGAGTTTAGCAGAAAAATTGCCGGAAAAATGACTGGTGCTTTTAGATACAACAGCCTGACCAAAAATCGGGATGGCCAGCAACTCCATATTGGGTGTATCCCAGTTCTGGGGATCCTGATATCCTGTAAAAGTGTTCCAATTTTCGAAATCAGCATTGGGGATTTGGGTTACCTGGGCTTGTATAACGGAAAGGGAAACCATCATCAGCAATGGGATGAGGACAATGTGTTGTATCATTTTCATGGTTAAACGCTGAACGGGCAGTAAAGATAAAATAAATCATTATACCTTTGAAAAAAAATCTCCCATGGAAAAAAAGCTACCGCTTGTATTCCTGCTGATTTTCATGATTTTTCATCTGCTCTCTGCCAACTGTATCCTGGCACAGGATTCCTGTAAGGTAATCCTTGGTAAAAAGACAGAACAAACTTATCGGGAAGCGCTGGATTCTTTTAAAAGAAAGAATTATGCCCAGGCTTCCATCTTGCTGAAAAATGTTCTCAGATCCTCTCCTGAATGTGTGGATGCCTATTATCTGCTTGGTTTGATCAATGTAAAAAGAGCAGAACCCAATCTTAAGGAAGCGGAAAGAAATTTTAAAAAAGTCATCGAACTCTGTCCTGATTACGATATTTATTCCCATTATTATCTTGGAGAAATTTACTACGGCCAGGAAAACTTCGAACTTACGGTAAATCACCTGGATAAATTTCTTAAGGAGGTGGAAAGAATAAAATCAGATGAGGACTACAACCGGGCCAACGATCTCCTTCGCTATTCAAAATTTTACCTGGAGATCACAAAAAACCCTGTACCCTTTGAACCCAGCGTAGTGGATGGGATTTCGACGGCCGAAAATGAGTATCTTCCCATTCTCAGCCCGGATAATCAAATGGCTCTTTTTACCCGTGAGAAAAAACTCGTACCGGATAGGAATTCCCTGGTCTCCGACACAAGGACGATAGAAAAGTTCATGTTTTCCACACGGGGAAGTGATGGAAAATTCACAGAAGGAGAAGAAATGCCTGAGCCTTTCAATATCAATGAGCATGAAGGAGGTGCAAGCCTGACTGCCGACAACAACACTTTATTTTACACGGTATGCAAATACGATAAAGTTAAAAAATACCTGAACTGTGATATTTACTATTCCGAGAACATCAATGGAGAATGGACTCCCGTTAAAAGTGTCAGCAATAAGATCAACCTGGAAATGTCATGGGAATCCCAGCCAAGTATCTCTGCTGACGGAAAAACCCTGTATTTTGTCAGCGACCGTAGCGGGGGATATGGCGGTTATGATATCTACCGATCCATTAAATCCGGTAATGGAGAATGGGGTACCCCGATGAACCTTGGGGCTCTCATTAATTCGAAGGGCAATGAAAAATCGCCGTTTATACATCCAGATGGTCTCACCCTGTATTTTTCATCCGATGGATGGCTGGGGATGGGAGGATATGATGTCTTTTATTCACGCCTCAGTGAAAACGGGAACTGGTTGAAAGCAAAAAATATCGGTTATCCCATCAATTCACCGGAGGACGAACTTGGTTTTTTTGTCAGTATGGAAGGGGAATACGGATATTTTGCTTCTAATAAATTCAACGGTAAAGGGGGGTGGGATCTGTATTCTTTTGAGCTGTATGAGGGAGCAAGACCGGAAAAGGTGTTGTTTATCAAAGGAACAGTGAGTGCGGAATATATGGCAGAACCAATCAAGGCAAGGCTCGAACTGAAAAACATAGAAACCCGTAAAATTTCGGAAATACCGCTCGATACCATGACCGGGAATTATGTTGCCGTAACCCCTTTCAACAGCGATTTTATTATGACCGTAAAAAAGGAAGGCTATGTTTACGAATCAAAATACCTGGCCAAAACAGACAGCAGTTTTAAAACACCTGCTACAGTCGACCTGGAAATAAAACCAATTGAGCTAAATAAATCATACAGGATCAACGATATATACTTTGCGTTTAATTCCTTCGAACTCTCTTCAGAATCCAAGGCAGTTCTCGATCAGCTGATTGAATTCCTGACGGAAAACCCGGGTATCTTCATAGAGATCCAGGGGCATACGGATAATATCGGCAATGATGCCAATAACCTTAAACTTTCTGAAGAGAGGGCAAAATCGGTTTACAACTACCTTATTCTAAAGGAAATACCACAACAACGACTCACTTATAAAGGATTCGGAAAGACGCTCCCTGTAGCTGGAAACGATACAGAAGAAGGCAGGGCAAAGAACCGGCGGACGGTCTTTGTGATTACCAGGAAATAAGGCAGATAAGGGTGATCCGTCGGTATTACCGGATACCTACATTTCCTTCATCAGGTTAGCCATCTCAATGGCAGCGAGGGCAGCATCAAATCCTTTATTCCCGCCTTTTGTTCCTGCCCTTTCAATAGCCTGTTCCAGGTTGTCGGTTGTCAGTACCCCGAAAATGACCGGAATGCCTGATTCCAGTGCCACATGAGCAACACCTTTGGAGACTTCAGCAGCCACATAATCAAAATGCGGAGTAGCTCCGCGGATAACTGCTCCCAGGCAAACCACGGCATTGTATTTACCTGAACCGGCCATTTTTTTTGCCAGCAGCGGGATTTCAAAAGAACCGGGAGACCAAACCACCTCCAGGTTTTTCTCCTCTGCACCGTGACGTTTTAATCCGTCAAGACAGCCAGCCAGTAGTTTTCCACTGATAAATTCATTGAAACGGGCAATAACAATGCCGAATTTCAATCCTTTGGCATCAAGTTTTCCTTCAATTGTTTTCATATCTCGTCTTTAAAGTTAAGTATATGTCCAAGTTTTTCTTTTTTTGTCTTTAAATATTTCAAATTACGGTTATTACACATGATCTGGATAGGAATGCGTTCACATAATTCCAGCCCAAAACCCTCGAGTCCGGATATTTTCTTAGGATTGTTCGTGAGTAATTTCAATTTTTTTACGCCAAGGTCGGCCAGGATCTCAGCGCCTGTGCCATAATCCCTCAGGTCAGCCTCAAAACCCAGGGCATGGTTAGCTTCCACCGTATCCATCCCTCCATCCTGCAAAGAGTAAGCCCGCATTTTATTAACCAGACCAATCCCCCGGCCTTCCTGTCGCATATAAAGCAACACCCCCCTTCCCTCCTTTTCGATGCGTTTCAGGGCATATTCAAGCTGGTCGCCGCAGTCACAGCGCATGGATCCGAAAACATCCCCGGTCAGACATTCTGAATGTACCCTTACAAGGACAGGTTCCCCGTCTGCCACATTTCCCTTAACCAGTGCAATATGGTTTTCGTTGGTGATCTTACTGATGTAACTGTATGCGACAAATTGACCGTACTTCGTTGGCAGGTCCACCACAGAGGAGCGGTCAATCAGTTTTTCAGACTTACGGCGGTAATCAATTAAAGCAGCAATGGTGACAATCTTCAGCCGATGCTCTTCAACATATTCCATCAACTGGGGTACCCTGGCCATGGTGCCATCTTCATTCATGATTTCACAAATCACACCAGCAGGATATAAACCGGCCATTTTTGCCAGGTCCACTGAAGCTTCGGTATGACCGGCGCGAACCAGAACACCCCCTTCTTTATATTCGATCGGGAATATATGTCCGGGACGGGTAAAATCTTTAATCCCGGCCTTAGGATCAATCATTCGTTTCACAGTCATCGCTCTTTCCTGGGCTGAAATCCCGGTTTTACATTCTGCAGCATCAACAGAAACCGTGAAGGCAGTACGGTTAGGATCCGTGTTTTTCATCACCATCCGTTCGATGTTCAGTTCTTCCAGTCGTTCACGGACAATCGGAAGGCAAACAAGGCCACCTCCGTGCTTGGCCATGAAATTGATGATGGCAGGGGTTATCTTTTCTGCTGCCACAACCAGATCTCCTTCATTTTCGCGGTCTTCATCATCTACCACGACAATCATTTTTCCTTTACGGATATCTTCTATCGCTTCTGCAATGGTGTTAAAGTGATATTTACTCATGGGTTTTCAGGCTATAAAATCATTTTCTTCCAGAAATTTCATATCAATTTTTGATGTTTCAGTCCTGGTATTACATAGTTTTTCGACATATTTTGCAATCATATCGCATTCAATATTCAACAGCTCGCCATGCTGCCGATCGAGGATCGTAGTCGCCTTGCTGGTATGGGGGATCACCGATACTTCGAAGGAGCGCTGGTTTACCGAGACCACTGTCAGGCTTATCCCATCCAGTGCTACTGAACCTTTTTCGACAATATAACGCAAAACCGAAGGTTCTGCAGCTATGCGGAACCAAATGGCATTTTCTTCTTCCCATCTTCTCAGTACCTTTCCAGTCCCGTCAATATGGCCACTGACCAGATGTCCGCCCAAACGATCATGGATGCGAACCGCTCTTTCAAGATTCACGTGACTGCCGGCCAACAGGGCATTCAGGTTGGTTCTGCGGAGGGTTTCCGGCATGACTTCCACGGTAAACCCCGATGTGTCGAAAGTCACGACGGTCAGACAGATGCCATTGACACTAATGCTGTCGCCGGTTTTCACATCCTTCACGATCCAGGGTGCAGTGATGGTTAGCCGGGCAGAGCCGGCTCCATGCTGGATGTTTTTTACTTTTCCCTTTTCTTCAATGATTCCCGTGAACATACTATGATATTATATGATTTGGTTTCAGATAGGCTTCAGCCAAAAAATCCAATCCGGTTTTCCTTACTGTCATCTCATAAAGCAGAAAGGCTTCTTCCATTGATGCAATGCCTTTACCTCCGACAGGTGAAGGGGCAGAAGCGCCACCCAGGATTTTTGGTGCGATAAAACTCATGACTTTGTGTACGATACCTGCCTGAAGTGCCGAATAGGCCAGTGTGCTCCCTCCTTCTATCATAACGGAATCAATCCCCATCGCTCCGAGGGTTTTCATCAGATAAAGAAGATCCACCTGATTATCCTTCTCTGGACATTTTATCACCTGAGCCCCAAGGCGTTCAACTTGTTTTAGTTTATGATGATCGGCTGATTCCGTGACCGCCAGGATGGTCAACTGAGGATCGTGACGAAATATCTTTGCCTTCAGTGGAACCCTTGCATGACTATCAGCAATGACTTTTACGGGATTTTTTGTCTTCCTTTTTCCAAGTCTCGTGTTTAGAAGAGGATCATCATACAGGATGGTGTTTACACCCACCATGATGGCGCTGTATTCCTGACGGATACGGTGAACAACACGGCGGGAAGCTTCCCCGGTAATCCATTGCGAGGCATTGGTTACTGTAGCAATCTTGCCATCGAGGGTCATGGCGGATTTCAGCAGAACAAAAGGAATTCCAGTGGTGATGTACTGAATGAATACTTCATTCAATTTCAGGCATTCCTTTTCCAGCACGCCTGTGATTACATCCACTCCATTATTTCTCAGGAATTCTATTCCGGCCCCTTTGACCAGGGAGTTGGGGTCTGACATTCCAATGACTACCTTTTTAATTCCTTTGTCAACGATAAGCGGGGCACAGGGCGGAGTTTTACCGAAGTGAACACAGGGTTCGAGGTTGACAAAAAGCGTTGCGCCCTTCACGGTTTCCTTTGCATTGACCAAGGCCTGGACTTCTGCATGGGGAGATCCGTAGCTGGCATGGTATCCTTCTCCAATAACATGATCTGCTTTGACAAGCAAAGCCCCCACCATAGGATTGGGATTGACCCATCCCGATCCTTTCTTTGCCAGGCGGATCGCCCTTCTCATGTATTTATTATAAGTGTTCATCAAAATAAAAAAAGCCCTGAAGCTGATACTCCAGGGCTAAGTATGATAGAATACAAATTCAAAGTGATGATATTCTTCTTTCATCCAGACTATCACTGTCGGTGCCGTAGTTACATCGGCTCAATCCGGAAATTACCGGAGTCGCGGACTTTACCGCCGGTCGGGAATTACACCCTGCCCTGAAGAATATAATATATGTTTATGAACGATTCCGGATAATCTGATCATTACTGAATGATCAGACGTTCCGTCTTAACTTCGTCTCCGCTTTCAACTTTCACAATATAAACACCGCTGGAATATTTGGAAACATCGAATGCACGAATTAATCTCGTATCAGCACTGGATAGTTTCTCCTGATGCATGGTTTGTCCTTTCAGGTCGCTGATGCTGAGATGGGCTGTTTTGTTTTTCAGTCCTGTAAAATGGAATATCACATTTCCTGTTGTCGGGTTGGGCTGGACAGAGAACGAGAGCGTTTCTTCAGCCTGTTCCTGGATACCGGTGCAGGGGTCGAAAATGACAGTGGCTTGATCTGTTACAGATTCTGTACATGGAGCAAGGGGATAACCGGTTAGCGACAAAACTACCGAACCATAGGCATGGTCTCCCGACCCAGGATAATAAATCGTTATGGCCAGAGTATCATTACTAAAATGTCCATCTCCGGCAGAGGTCCATTTGATATGATCATAACCGCTTGCACTTCCAATAATTGGAAAAGCAGGCACCCACCAGCAGTAAGTCTCATCTTCTCCCGCACTGACAACAGGGGCAGTATTCACAGTAACCTTTATAGAATCGGTTTTGGTTTGGCTGCCATCATTGGTGGCACAATAATAGGTGGTAGTGACCAGGGGAGCGACGCTAGGGTCTTTCTGGGTGGAAGTAAAACCGGGAGGATTGGAGGTCCAATTATAGGTATAACTTCCGGAGCCACCGGTAGCATTGACATCGAGTTGGGAAGAACCGCCCAGGCAGATCACTTCAGGGTTGGCGAGAGCATTAACCGTAAACAAATTCATAAAGCTGAAAGATGCAATCCTGGTCTTCCAGTTTGTGGGAGAGGTACTGGTATAATATTCCTGGGTGTACCAGAAAGTAGTCTGATCAGGATCAACGTTGAGGGCGCTGTAATCTCCCCAGCGACTGGGCAACTGCCAGTTGTTGGTCTGGGATCCTCCTCCGTTTATAATTCCTGCTTCCTGTATGGTGATGGTGTTCAGGGGATCTCCGGCGAGTCTACCGGCATATCGTATGGAAGGATACATGTCGGCACTGGAAATGGAGTAGGCAATGGCGATATTTCCGGCTGAATCCATGGCAATGCCTCCCATCCAGCGGCAATTATTGTCGGGTGCATAGGTTCCCTGCTGGTAAACCGACCATTGACTGCCAAGGGTTTTACGGAATTCATACCAACGAATGCCGGCCACATTTGAGCCCACATTTACAGTACCATTGGCCACCATGGCAAAATAGCCGTTCATTTTACGAAATGCCAGACGAAACATAATCCTGCCGCTATTACTCATGGGATCAAGTTTGATGCTAGTCCCTTTTTGAGGAATACCGTCTCCCAAACTCCAGTTGTATGAGTTAACCGCTAGTTCAGCCACTTTTGTAAAACTTGTATTAGCAGGATTGGTCCAGTCTGTCTTGAACTCATATATAATGGCTTTGGGTGAACTGTTTTTAGTGTACATGAAATAGCAAGGAGTGGTATCTGAAGGGAAAGGACCATCGCAATCAGCCGGCAGCATAGCCCATGGGCCATTGTTGGCCAGGGTAAATTCCTGAATGGTGGCAGAAGCGTTGCCCGCAATCATTTTTGCCCTGTCCATAACATACACCCCTACTCCAAGAGGAACGGTGGTGGTTGCAGAAAAACGGTTGGATGTCATGTAATATCCGTCATGCCAGACCGATAATTTAGGATAGTCAGGCATATAGGAAAACTGGTATTGATAGCGATACCATTCCCCGGTGGGGTCAGGAGTTTTGGAAACAGCAACCATTTCAAAGAAAGGACCGTTGGGATAATTGGGCAGCGAAAACTGGCTGATCAGCCAGCGATCGGCCACTTCATCATAAAGCACGATGCCATCCCCGTCATTGCTGTTGTTGGGCATTCCGCTCCAGATATTGCTGTTGTTGGTCGGGCCGATAAGTTTAGTGCCGGTTTTGGTGTAAATCGAATAGCGGCAATTGACCATGGAAATATAATGATTTGGCCCAACATCCCCATCAGTATCAGGAGGAACCAGGGTATTATTGGAAGGAACCCCGTCGAAACTTTGTATGGTGGTATCCGCATTGTTCAATCCGAATGCGCGCTGTATATTCGGGTCCAGCAAGTGAGCATCCGGAGAAGCTTTCAGGCCATCGTTATAATAATTCGAAGGATTCTTCACATAGCCTTCTTTCCAGCTTCTGTCCTCCTTGATTTCCATTTTGGATAATTCCCGAAGTGGGGGTGAAACATCGAAATAGACCGGTTTTATCACATTGACTTTCAAGGCACCCTGCTGTGCTGAAGCAAAATCAGTAAGGAACAGGACGCTGACAAAAAGGGTAAAAATTTTTCTCATGGGATCAGAAGTTTTGGAATTCCTGACAAAGTTACAAAAAGTTTCTTCTTTTCTTAATAAGTTGGCCGTATTTTATTAATTTTATTGCATGATACTGTAACCATGAACATCATCATAACAGGAGCCAGCCGTGGCATAGGATACGAGTTGGTCAAGGCGCTGTCGAAACACAGACTGAATAAAATTGTCGCCCTCTCACGCAACGCAAAGGGACTGAAAGAGTTGATGGCAGAATGTAAACAAATGCAAACGGATGCACGGGTCACCACTTATGAATTCGATCTGAATCAGTTTGATTTTTATCCCTTTCTATTACAACGACTGGAAACTTTCATCCATAAATGCGATATTCTGATCAACAATGCCGGAAAACTGATCAGCAAACCTTTTCAGAAAATCGAAACAGCTGATTTTGATGAGATGTACAATGTCAATGTAAAGGCTGCTTTTTTTCTGACACAAACCCTGCTTCCCATCATGAACAAAGGCGCACATATTGTCAATATCGGGAGTATGGGAGGCATCACGGGAAGTCAGAAATACCCGGGACTGACGGCTTACAGTTCGAGCAAGGGAGCGCTATCCGTTTTGACGGAAATACTTGCAGAAGAATTAAAAGAAGCCGATATCAAGGTTAACTGCCTGGCCCTGGGTTCTGTTCAGACAGAGATGTTCGGGAAAGCTTTTCCCGGTATCAAAGCCGCTCTGACTCCCCAGCAAATGGCAACTTTTATAGCCGACTTTGCCATTTCCGGGCATAAATACATGAATGGCAAAGTAATCCCGGTTGCCCTTTCAGTACCATAAGAACGGCTGTGCCGCCATGACGGCTCTGATCACTCAACAACATCAAGCCACGTACTCCGGTTTCAACCATTCAATAGAGTGAAAACTTCAGGAAACGGCATTCGATCGGCCCGTTGTATACAATTATTTTACGGGATGGTTTCAAACCGATGAATTTTACCGATTGCAGATCGCCGGAAATAATCCAGGCTTCCCATCCTGAATATTTCCTTTTCAGGGTATTGCCAATCATCTGATAAAAAGCCACACCATCATCCAGCTTCAACCGCTCATCATAGGGAGGGTTGGTTATTATTATCCCATTGGGTGCAGGGGCTACGGATTCCTCAAAATTAACCTGTGACAGTATGACTTCATCCTGCAGGTTCACTCCCTGAAGGTTTTCCTTGGCGGATTGAAGGGCCCGGGAGGCACGATCCCAGCCATAAAGGGATAAACCAGAAAGAATGATCTTTGCATCCTCTGTTTCTCTGACTGACTCCCAAAGATCTTTATCAAAGTCCTTCCATCTCATAAATCCATAGTCCCGGCGATAATGTCCTGAAGGGATTTGCCTTGACATCATGACCGCCTCCATAAGAAAAGTTCCTGACCCGCACATGGGATCAAGCAAGGGGATTTTTTGATCCCAACCAGAAAGCATGATCAGTCCTGAGGCGAGCACTTCATTGATGGGTGCCGGTCCGATGCTCCTGCGATACCCCCGCTTATTGAGGGTTGCACCGGAACTGTCGAGGGAGACCGTACAAAGATCCTTGAATAAATGAACATTTATCCTGAGATCCGGGTCATCGAGATCAACACCTGGGCGCTGGCCTGATTGATCCCGCATGCGGTCGACAATAGCATCTTTGGTCCGCTGTGCCACATACTGAGAGTTGGTAAAAACAGTATAGGAGATCACGGCATCTACGGCAAGTTTTCCATTGATGTTAAGGTGATTCTCCCAGGGAAAATCACGGATCATTTCATATAAGTCCTGTTGCTCTTTGATTTCAAAAACCAGAACCGGTTTGAGTATTCTCAAGGCAGTCCGGCAGCAATAATTAGCCGTGTACATCAAACGCTGGTCCCCCTTGAATGAAACCGCCCTGGTCAGGGTTGTGACTTCAGATGCGCCCAGCGCTTTAAGTTCCATGGACAAAACAGGCTCAAGACCTTGAATGGTTTTGGCAATCAGGGTAAAATCCTCACGATGGTTCAATAGCGTTTTATTTTTCCGGAAAATTACGATTTTTTTAGTCAGGTTCTCAGGCCTCAGGATAAGGTTTAGTATCTTTGGCCAAATTGTTTTGCAGATGATGAAGTATGCCCTGTTTTTCTTTTTTCTTGTTTTAATCTTTCCCCGGGAATCTCAAAGTCAGGGAAATTTCCGTATTTCGGGAATGGTCATTGATTCAAAAACCAAGGAACCCCTTCCCTTTGTCAATATCCTCATCAATAAGGGAGAACATGGAGGCACTACCGATATTGACGGAAAGTTCCACTTAAAATCACCGGAACCGATCAGATCCCTTCGACTGTCGTATGTCGGCTATGAAGTGAATCACTTCCCCATCGGGAATAAAACCGCTAACCTGGTGATTCAGATGGTTTCGAAAGAAATTGATTTATCGGAAGTGGAGATTCTTCCGGGTATCAATCCCGCCCATCGCATCATCCGGAATGCAATTGACAACAGAGACATTAATGATCCTGAAAAAATCCGGACTTTTTCTTATACCGCTTATGATAAAACAGTCTTTACCTTAGATATGGATACCACCCTCAAGAACGATTTCTCGGCTCTTGTGGACACTTCCATGCTGCAGAACTTCCGGGAAATGGAAATGGGTTTTTCCCTTCGATCTGATTCCATAAAGATGGACACAGTTGCCGGAGACTCTTCCTCCAGGTTTCTTGAAAAACTGATCAGCAAACAGTACCTGTTTCTGATGGAGAACGTGACCAAACGCAAATTCATGTCGCCGGATAAGAATTACAATCAAGTCATTGCCACAAAAATGTCGGGTTTTAAAGATCCTATTCTGGTGTTTCTGGCCACCCAGATCCAATCTTTTTCATTTTATAAACCCTATATTACCATTTTTCAGCGTGAATATGTAAATCCTATAGGGGCTGGGAGTCTTAGTAAATATTTTTTCAAACTGGAAGATACCACTTATCAAGGAAAGGACACGGTCTTCATCGTTTCATTCCGCCCCAGGAAAGGAACTAACTTCGACGGGATGAAAGGGGTCATGGCCATCCATTCCAACCGCTGGGGGATACAAAATGTTTCGGCAGAACCTTACCCGAATACAGGTGGTTTTATGATCAGGATCCATCAGCTCTATGAATTGATTGAAGGCAAGCAATGGTTCCCTGTTCAACTTAATACAGATGTGGCATTCCATAACCTGAGGGTAGGAAAATACAAGCCGGTTGGCAGCGGAAGGAGCTATATCAAGGATATCGTGCTCAACCCTGAACTGGTGAGGCGGGAATTTAACCATCTTGATGTAGAAGTTGAACCCGCGGCGACTTCCCGTTCAGAGTCGTTCTGGAATCAGTACCGGACCGACAGCCTGACAACCAAAGACAGGCAAACCTACAAGGTACTCGACAGTGTGGGACAGGCAAATAATTTTGATAAAATGGCAAAAACCCTTCAGACTGTTCTGACCGGAAGGATTCCATGGGGGCCCATCGACATTGATATCAATCGCTTTCTGAACTATAACACCTATGAAGGACTGGTCATCGGGGCAGGAATTCATACCAACGACAGGCTATCGAAATGGTTTAAAATCGGTGGTTTTTACCAATATGCGTTCGCGGTTTTAACTTCGAAATACGGGGGAGATGTCAGTTTTCTGATCAGCCGCCGTCATGATATCGGAATCAAGGCAGCCTACTCTTTCGATCTGGTTGAATCAGGAGGAGTAAGTTTCCCCAATGACTACTCTTCTATCCTCTCGGGAAACTTTTATCCTTTGCTGATCAAGAAACTGGACAGAACGGAAAATTTTTCCTTTTCACTGAATTTCAGAGCCCTGAAATATGTTCTTTTAAACGTTGGCCTGTCCAATAGCTTTAAAAAGACCAGCACCTACGATTTTGCCACAACAGAGGGTCAGGCGGTAGTGCTTGACGACCAGTTCAGGTTTTCAGAGCTCACCGCCGGGTTTAAATGGGTTTATCGCGAAAAATTCATTCAAACGGTGAATAACAAAATCTCTTTGGGCAGTTCTTTCCCGGTAATCTGGTTCCAGTATACCCGAGGACTAAGGAACTTTCTGGGAGGAGATTTTAACTATAACCGTTATGATCTTAAAGTCAGAAAAACTTTTAACATCAAATTTATCGGGAAATTTACCCTTCAGTTGAATGCAGGTTATGTGGACCAGCCGATACCTGCCTGCAATCTTTATTATGCCCCGGCCAGCTACCGACTCATCACTTTATATGCTCCGAACACCTTTGCCACGATGAGGATGAATGAATTTCTTTCGAATGCCTATGCCTCCATCAACCTCTATCATGACTTCGGGTATCTGCTTTTCAAAGGAAAGAAATGGTTTCATCCGGAGTTTGCCCTCGCTCAGAACATCGGCTTCGGTTGGCTGGAACATAGGGATAAATACCGTTTTATCAGCGATGACCTGAAAGAAATGAACCTGGGTTACTACGAATCGGGATTACTGATCAACAACCTGGTCAACCTGAAGATTTATACGATTGGGATCGGGGCTTTTTACCGTTGGGGACCCTACAGTCTTGACAAGGTTGGGGATAATTTCGCCTATAAAATTTCGATGGTGTTCCCATTTTAAAAATAACTTGACTATTCCGGAAAAAAACCTTAGGTTTGTAATATCAATCCTCCCGATTCATGGCTGATCTTTATCAAAAAAACAAGTTATTCTTCTTCATCCTGATCACAGCCGTGATTGGATTTCTTGTCTGGTATTTTTCCCATATCGTTATTTTTATCATTGTTGCCGGGGTCATCTCCATCATCGGGAATCCTCTGGTCGAGCGGTTTGACCGGATAAAAGTCGGGAAATTCGGTTTCCCGCATGGACTGAGTGTCACATTGACACTTATTCTGATGGTAGTGGTATTTTTCGGGCTTTTCAGTTTTTTTATTCCCCTGGTCATCCAGGAAGCCGGGATGATTTCCAATATTGACGGTAAAGGTTTAATGGAGTATTTTCACAAAGAAATTGCCTGGCTTCAACGATTGCTACTGGATTACGGGATCATGCCAAGGGGTAAAACCATTGAGTCGGCGATTAAAGAAGCGCTGATGAAAGTGCTCGATCTTGGAATCTTCTCAAATGTCATCTCAGGGGTTATTTCTTTTACTGGAAATTTCTTTTTCAACCTGTTCTCGATTTTATTTCTTTCCTTTTTCTTCCTCTATGACGTGAAAATGATGCCCCGTTTTCTGCTGTTGTTATCACCGGAAAAATACGAGGAAAAGATCAAAAATGTGATGATCAGAAGCAAAACTTTGCTGTCCCGTTATTTTATCGGCCTGATCATACAGATCATCATCAACATCACGTTATATGCCATTGTCCTGAGCATAATCGGAGTAAAAGGCGCCCTGGTGATCGCTTTTTTTGCTGGGATTGTCATCATCATACCTTACCTGGGCGGGATCATATCTCTGATCATGGGGATCATGCTCGGGGTGACCGGGGTAATCAGTTCGGGAGAGTACGGTTTGATCCTTCCGATGGCAGTAAAGATCATCATCGCCATGCTGGTGGTTCAAACCATCGATAACAATGTATTTCAGCCTTTCATTCAGGGAAAAAGCGTCAGTGCGCATCCGGTTGAAATCTTCCTCGTCGTTATTGCCGCAGGAAGTCTCGGGGGTATCCCCGGAATGATCGTAGCCGTTCCCGCTTACGGTTTTATCAAAATAGTCGCTTCAGAATTTCTTAGTCAGTTCAGGGTAATCCGAAACATGTCGAATTCCGGACTTTAGCCGGAAAAAAATCTAATTATGGCAAAATCAAATCTAAAATTATTCCTTGCCGCCGCCCTTGGGCTGGCCGCAGGCATTGGCGTTGGAATACTGGTCGCTCCGGCCAAGGGTTCAAAAACCAGGAAAAGGCTTAAGAAGAAAATCATGCAAATTGCCAATTCCCTGGAAGAGGATATCTCCGATCAGCTGAATGCTTTCAAGACAGCCATTTCAGGCGATGAAGAAAAACAATCACAGGAAGAAATCACGCCCGAAGAAATGCCCTCAAAGGGAACAGAGAAAAAATAATCCGGTCATGGACAAGACAAAAATCTCAGATAATTTTTCGTCTATGACGGAAAACATCAAAGCATACATTGACCTGCGTATCAACCTGTTCAAACTGGTTCTCACAGAGAAATTGGCCAAACTTGCCTCTGCCTTTCTGATCTCGGTTATTTTTTTTATCCTGGCCATGTTTCTTCTGCTTTTCCTTTCCCTGGCTTTCGTTTTCTGGTTCGGCGAAGTAGTGGGTCCAACCTGGGTTGGCGCGCTTATTGTTACGGTCATCTATGTTTTTGGAGGCATTTATATTTACTGGCAAAGGCATAAACTTTTCATTAACCCCCTGGTTACACAACTGACCAGAATTCTCATGGAGGAAAAAGATGAAAACGAATAAGCGGTATAAGGTCCGTCCAGAAAAAATTCATTCCCTCAGGGATATTGAATTGGAGAAAACCCGCCTTCAGATCGAGATCATGAAGGCGGAAGAAAGCATTCATGATGATTACCGCCGGATTCTTGAATCTTTTACCCTGCGGAATCTGGCAACGAGTTTGTTCGATGACCTCAGCATGACCTCCGGTATCGCAGCCAAAGCATTCGGCATCGGAAAGACCTTATTTTCCCGTAGAAAAAAAAAGAAACTGAAAGGAAAAGAGAATTCCAGCATGAGTCAGAAAACAGATGACACCCGGAAGCAAGATGATCTGGCTGAGGCGGCTGATTAATTTGGTCGACATTTCATCGACTTATCTACTTTCCAGGATGACGCATCGCGTCATCCATCATGGAAAACCTGCAGCCGTCAGCATAGAACCCACCAATTACTGTAACCTTTCCTGCCCGGAATGCCCTTCAGGTCGTAATGAATTAAAACGGGGACGCGGCCATATGGATCCAGTACTTTTCCGTTCCATCATTGATCAGTTAAGTCCTCAGCTGACCTACCTGACTTTGTACTTTCAGGGTGAGCCCTATCTTGACCCGAATTTTTTTGAATCCATAAGGTATGCCCGTTCAAAGAAAATATATGTCAGCACCTCCACCAATGGTCATTTTTTCAGTCAGGAAAACATCAGCCAGACTATCTCATCCGGCCTGAACCGACTGATCATTTCCCTTGACGGAACCAATCAGGAAGCCTATGCATCCTATCGCATCGGTGGAAACTTTGAAAAAGTAACAGAAGGAATCCGTCAATTGGTAAGAATAAAAAAGGAAAGACATGCAGGAACCCCTTTCATCATCCTCCAGTTTCTGGTTTTAAAAACGAATCAGCATCAGATCCGTGAAATCAAAATGCTTGGCAAGCAACTAAGTGTTGATCAAGTTGAACTTAAAACCGCTCAGTTTAACAATTATCAATCTGGCCATCCCCTGATGCCGGATATCCCGAAGTACTCCAGATACACGCTCACCAAATCTTCCATACAACAACCCTCAAGCCCGACAACCTACCAGCATAAAAATCATTTCCCCAATACATGCTTCCGCATGTGGAGCAGTTGTGTTTTGACCTGGGACGGGAAAGTGGTGCCCTGTTGTTTTGACAAGGACGCAGCACATGCTTTGGGAGATATGACCCGACAATCTTTTCAAACCATATGGAGAAGTCCTGAATATCATTCCTTTCGCTTGAGAATCCTGAAAGACAGAAAATCAGTTCCCATGTGCATGAATTGTTCCCAGCGGTTCTAATCCATTCCGCTGGGAAGGCAAAAGATTAAAATTCAGGATTTCGCCTTTGATATGATAAAGCGGTTATAGAGCAGTAATCCGACAATAGTCAGAACACCAATCATACTGAAGGTAAGCCAAAGGAGTGAGGGCTGGTTCAGCTTTTCCACAAACCTCACATATAAAAATGCACCGAGCACACCCCCTACCCCGCTGCCAATTACGCCATAAAGAAAAGAATAACCCTGATACAATGCTTTTTTATCTTCCGGTGCAATAAGTCCAACATAGGCTATAAATTTGGGATGGGCAATCATTTCTCCCAGGGTAAAAATAAACATGGATGCCATAAAAATCCATGGGTTGGGAGAAATAGCCAGGATTCCCATACCCAGGGAGCCAAGGGCAATACCAAAAATCATGGTGGGAAGGGCTTTCGTTTTCCTGACCAGGCTGGAAACCAGCAATTGCAAGAGGATGATGGCTCCGGCATTCATGGCCGTAACATGCTCGGCCTCAAATTTCCAGGAAGGAGCGGTTACAAATAAGGATAAAAAATCATTGATCAGAAGATTGACCGGACTCATATCCACTTTTTCCGTCAGATACCAGAGTACCGAATCATAGACCTGGAAATACATGATCCAGAAGCCGGAGTATATCACAATCATCAGGATAAAACGGAAGTCCCTGAGCACCTTCAGCATTTCCGTCATAACCTGACCGATAGGTTTGATGTTCCGGGTTCCCTCAGGCTCTTTGTACACAAAAAAATTAAGCAGTAACAGCCAGCCTGTACCGATGGCAGCCATGAAAAAAATATAGTGATAGGAAATAGATTTCAGGTAAGGCACCAGAATCAATGGAAAGAGGAATGCACCCAGGTTGATGGACCAGTAAAAAATACCAAAGCCCAGGGAGGATGTGGATTCATCAGTGACCCGTGAAATGGTACCCACGATCATGGGCTTGAAAAAACCAGCTCCGAGCGCAACCAGGATAAGGCTGCCAAAAATGGTGATATAACTTGTTGAGAGCCCTGCGAAACCGTATCCCAGACTCATGGTAAAAAAAGCAAAGAAAAGAACTTTACGGTAGCCAAAACGGTCGCCAATGGCTCCTGACAATATAGGCAGGAAGTAAAGTAAAGGAGTAATTGTACTTTTAATCAATCCAACACTTTCCTTGGTAAAGCCCAGTCCGCCATTGTCTTTCGAAAGCACCAGATAAACGGAAAGCACCGACATCACCCCATAGTATGAACCGCGTTCAAAAAATTCCATGGAGATGGAAGTCCAGAAATTACGGGAAAAAGAAGAGATCGCTTTAATCACTTGTTCAAATTTGCTTCGAAAATAAGACAAAAGCTTTTACCCTGGTGAAGTTTTTCTAAATTTGTCTGATAAATCAAGTCCATGAAAAAACTTTTCTCTCTCTTCCTTTTACCGTTGTTGTTGATGGTTACCTCCCTAATGGCAGAAACCGGATCTCCAAATTCCGGCATTTCCATCATCCCCAAACCTGTCGAGATGAAAGTGAGACAAGGTCAATTTCTGGTTGATAAGGAAACATTGATCCTGATGGCTGAAGACAAATTTGAATTGAGGCAGGTGGCAAAGTTCTTTGCTTTTCAGATGCAGCTTGCCGGGGGACCTGTGGTAAAGATCAGTACGCTGAATCAGGACAACAAGCATACCAAAGCAGTTATTCTTTCTCTCTCCAAGAACAGGTCTAAGATACGGCATGAAGGTTACCAATTAGAAGTTAGTCCGAAACAGGTGCATATCCTTGCTTCGGACGGTGCGGGTCTGTTCTATGGAATACAAAGTCTGCTGCAACTTTTTCCTCCTGAAATCTGCCGGATCAAGCCTGTCCCTGATGACAGGTCATGGGCTATTCCCTGCGTGGAAATCAAAGATCACCCACGTTATCCTTACCGTGGGATGCATCTTGATGTTTCACGTCATTTCTTCCCGATTTCCTTCATCAAACGCTACCTTGATCTGATAGCCATGTACAAAATGAATACTTTCCACTGGCATCTTACCGACGATAATGGCTGGAGGATTGAAATCAAGAAGTATCCGAAGCTTATGGAAACTTCCGCCTGGAGAGTGGATCGTGAAAACCTTCCGTGGAATGATCGTCCGCCCCAGAAAGAAGGGGAGAAAGCAAACTATGGAGGTTACTATACGCAGGAGGAGATCAGAGAAATCGTTCAGTATGCAGCCGACCGTTTCATCACGGTAATACCGGAGATTGAAATGCCTGCCCATACTGTAGAGGTGCTGGCGGCCTACCCCCAGTTCTCCTGTACAGGAGGTCCTTTCACCATTCCACCCGGGAGATATTGGCCGAATACCGATATTTTCTGCGCAGGAAATGATTCCGTTTTCAGGTTTCTGGAAGATGTACTTACTGAAGTAATGGAACTTTTTCCATCGACTTACATTCATATCGGAGGGGATGAAGCAGATAAAACGAACTGGAAAAAATGCATGAAATGTCAGGAAAGGATGAAGTCGGAAGGTTTAAAAAATGAGGATGAACTTCAATCGTATTTTATCCGGCGAATAGAAAAATTTATTGTTTCCAAGGGACGAAAGATCATAGGCTGGGATGAAATTCTGGAAGGCGGACTTGCTCCCGGAGCTACGGTGATGTCGTGGAGGGGTACCGAAGGAGGCGTTGCCGCTGCAAGGCAAGGCCATGATGCCATCATGACACCGGGAGGATACTGTTATTTTGACCATTACCAGGCAGATCCCCGGTATGAACCCAAAGCCATCGGGGGAATGACAACGCTGAAAAAAGTTTATTCTTTCGAACCAACCCCAAAGGAGCTCAACCAGGAAGAAGCCAGACATATTCTGGGTGCTCAGGGGAATGTATGGACTGAATTTATCGCCCAGCCTTCCCATGTGGAATACATGGCTGTTCCCCGTATGATCGCCCTGGCAGAAGTCGTTTGGTCTCCCAGGTCACTCAGGAACTGGTCAGATTTCAGATCCAGGCTAAACCAACAATTACAACGTCTGGATAATATGTATGTGAATTATTCAAAAGGATCATATAAAGTAGATATCGGAAGCCGGCCGAATTCAAAAACCCATGGGATCACACTTACCCTTTCCTCCGAGCAGGGTGATACTCCCATCCACTACACCCTGGATGAACAAGAACCTTCCGTGAATTCTCCGATTTACCAGGAACCAATTGAAATAACGGGAAATACCATCATCAAGGCGGCCCTATTTGACCATGGCAAGAGTAAGGAACAAGCCAATTCACTGTCCATCCTCTTTCATAAAGCAATCGGAAAAACTGTTATCTATAAACAATCATTCTCATCCCGCTACCCTGGAAACGCAGCGCTTTCACTGACGGATGGAATGCGCGGATCCACCCGGCATAATGATGGCTATTGGCAGGGTTTTCTGGGGAATGATTGCGAATTGACCATTGACATGGGCGAAGTGGTGCCCATCATGTCTATTACCCCTACTTTTTTACAGGATCCTGATAAGTGGATTTTTCTTCCGTCGATCGTGGAATTTTCTCTTTCGCAAAACGGGAAAACGGAATATGTATACAATGACAAGCTTAATACGATTCCCGCAAAGGAACAAGGGCCTTTTATCCAACCTTTCGGAGTCAATTTTCCATCGGGTGTAACGGCCCGTTACCTGACCATAAAAGCAAAAAATATTGGAAAATGCCCGGGTTGGCATCAAGGAGCGGGTGAAAAAGCCTGGTTGTTTATAGATGAAGTTACCGTTTATTGATAATTACACGGTCATGATATCTTTCTCCTTGATTTCAAGGATTTTATCAACCCTTGCAATATGCTCGTCCGTAAGTTTCTGAATATCTTCTTCCAGTTTGTCTACCTCATCTTCGGGAACGCCCTCTTTTTTTAATCTCTTGGCATTTTCATTGGCCAGTCTTCTGATATTCCTGATGCTGATCTTTGCATTTTCAGCTTCAGTTCTTGCTTTTTTCACGAGATCACGGCGACGTTCTTCGGTCAGGGGAGGGACCATAATCCGGAGGATTTCTCCTTCATTTTTTGGATTAAACCCAAGGTTTGCGGCCTGAATGGCTTTATCGATGAGCCCGAGTACACTTTTATCCCAGGGTTGAACGATGATTTGCCTGGCATCAGGGGTGCTGATGTTGGCGGTCTGATCCAGGGGTGTCATAACTCCGTAATAATCAATTTTTACACCCTCGAGCATCTGAGCGCTGGCCTTGCCCGCCCTCAGTTTCTGGAATTCTTTTTCAAGGTGTTGAACTGCATTGAGCATTCCCTCTTTGGTTTCCTCTATACAAAATTCTATTTCCTCGTGCATAGCAATGAATTATTTAATAATGGTTCCTGTTTTCTCACCCCTGATTAATCTTTCAAGATTACCCTTATCGTTCATGTTAAAAACGATGATGGGCATATGGTTGTCCCTGCATAATGTAAATGCAGTAAGATCCATGATTTTCAAACCTTTTTCATAGGCTTCATCAAAACTTAATTCATCAAATTTTTCTGCTTTGGGATTTTTTTCAGGATCTTCGGAAAAAACGCCATCCACCCGAGTTCCTTTCAGTAGGGCATCAGCTTTGACTTCTACGGCTCTCAGGGCAGCTGCGGAATCAGTTGTAAAATAAGGGTTTCCGGTTCCTCCGGCAAGGATCACCACCCTGCCTTCTTCCAGGTTTTCGATGGCACGTTGGCGGCTCATGGCTTCGCAGATGGGATCAATGGCTATACCGGATAATAACCTGGTCTTTAACCCCATCTTTTCTAAGGCTGTCTGAAGGGCCATACTGTTGATGATTGTAGCCAGCATTCCCATATAATCCCCCTGAACCCTGTCTATTCCCTCACCGCTTCCCTGTAGTCCGCGAAAAATATTTCCACCACCCATGACGATGGCGACTTCCACGCCGGCGTTCACAACTGATTTGATCTCTGAGGCATAATCTGCCATTCGCTGGGAATCAATGCCATAACCCTGAGAACCTTGCAGTGCTTCACCTGATAATTTTAATAAAATCCTGCTGAACTTCATATATTTAATGTTTAATATCCTTAATTCTGGCTTACTGACATACCATGGCAATTCTTATATTTTTTTCCGCTTCCACAGGGACAGGGATCATTGCGTCCAACTTTTTTCTCCACTTTTACCGGCTGGGGTCTTGATTTCTCCTGAGTATTCGCATGGGCCTGTGATAAAAGGTCTGAACGTTCTTCCTTATACCTCCCGCGATCGGTACGCTTGGGCAGCTGCGCCTCTTTCACATTATTGGATTGGATAGGAACATCAGCCTTAATGAGAAAGGAACAGATCTCCTTGCTGTTGCGTTGAACCATGGTTTTAAAAAGCTCAAAAGATTCAAATTTGTATATCAGCAAGGGGTCTTTCTGTTCATAAGCAGCATTTTGGACCGATTGTTTCAGATCGTCCATTTCACGGAGGTGTTCTTTCCAGGCGTTATCAATCATACCGAGGGTGATGCCTTTCTCAATGGAGAGAACAACTTCTTTTCCTTTATCCTCATATGCTTTACGAAGATTGGTCACCACCTGCATTGATTTCAGTCCGTCGGTTACAGGAATTCCTATATTCTCATAACGCGTATCATTTTCGAACACATCTCGGATTACCGGGAAAGTACGCTGGGCAATGGATTCACATTTTAGTTTATACTGTTTGTAAACATGGGTATATAAAGTATCCACGATCTCCTCAGCATTCAGCGAAGAGAATTCCTTATCATTCACCGGGGAGTCGGCCGCAAATTCTTTGATCAATTCCATTTTGAATCCATCGAAGTCGCGGCTATCGTAATGGTCGAGAACGATGGTTTCGCATACATCATAGATCATATTTGAAATATCCACAGCCAGCCTGTCCCCGAATAATGCATGATGCCGTTTTTTATAGATCGCTTCACGTTGCACATTCATTACGTCATCATACTCCAGCAATCGCTTACGGATGCCAAAATTATTTTCTTCCACCTTCTTCTGTGCCCTCTCTATGGATTTGGTGATCATGGAATGCTGAATGACTTCCCCGTCTTCAATGCCCATACGGTCCATGATCTTGGCAATACGTTCTGAACCGAACATCCGCATCAAATCATCTTCAAGAGAAACGAAAAACTGTGAACTACCCGGGTCTCCCTGACGACCGGCACGCCCTCTTAACTGACGATCCACACGCCTGGATTCATGACGTTCTGTACCTATGATGGCCAATCCGCCTGCTTCCTTAACCCCGGGACCCAGTTTGATGTCAGTACCACGACCTGCCATATTGGTCGCAATGGTCACGGTTCCGGCATGACCAGCTTCAGCCACAATATCAGCTTCCCTGGCATGCAACTTGGCATTGAGCACATTGTGTGAAATATTTTTCCGTTTCAGCATACGGCTGAGTAATTCTGAAGTTTCGACTGATGTCGTTCCGACCAGAACCGGGCGCCCGCCCTTCACCAGTTTTTCAATTTCATCGATGACGGCATTGAATTTTTCACGTTTGGTCTTGTACACCAGATCTTCACGGTCGTCACGGACCACCCGTTTATTGGTAGGGATAACGACTACGTCAAGCTTATAGATATCCCAGAACTCACCAGCCTCCGTTTCAGCCGTACCGGTCATCCCGGCCAGTTTCTTATACATGCGGAAGTAATTCTGGAGGGTAATCGTGGCATAGGTCTGAGTAGCCGCTTCAATTTTAACGCTTTCCTTGGCTTCAATGGCCTGATGCAAACCGTCAGAGTATCTCCTGCCTTCAAGGATTCGACCGGTTTGTTCATCAACGATCTTGACTTTATTGTCCATCACGACATATTCCACATCTTTCTCGAACAGGGCATAGGCTTTGATCAACTGGTTGACGGTATGAACCCTTTCCGCCTTGATGGCATAATCGCGGAGCATGGCTTCTTTCTTTTCCAGCTTTTCTCTATCCGAGAGTTTCTGGCGCTCTAAATCCGCTATAACCGATCCGATATCCGGAAGAATATAGAAAGTGGGATCCTCATAGGATTCGGTTAGCAGGTCAATTCCTTTTTCACGTAGTTCTATAGTATTGCTTTTTTCATCGATCACAAAAAACAATTCATCATCAATGATGTGCATATTTTTAGCTTGCTCAGCAAGGTAGAAATTCTCTGTTTTTTGCATCAGTGCCCTCATGCCGGGTTCACTGAGAAATTTGATCAGGGCTTTATTTTTCGGTAATCCATGGTGGGCTCTGAGCAGTTGTTCCCCTGCCCGTTTCATGTTTTCCGAGTGATTCGGATCTTCAGAAAGTGATTTTGCTTCGGAAAGAAGTTTGGTGACGAGGTTACGCTGAGCGGTGTACAGCTTGATCACATTGGGTTTCAGGTCATCAAAAAGCTGATTTTCTCCTTTGGGGGTCGGACCAGAGATAATCAGAGGAGTACGGGCATCATCAATCAGCACAGAATCAACTTCGTCAACAATGGCATAATTATGGGGTCTTTGCACAAGTTCTTCCGGATTACCGGTCATATTGTCACGCAGATAATCGAACCCAAATTCATTGTTGGTCCCATACGTAATATCTGCCATGTAAGCATTGCGTCTTGCTTCTGAATTGGGTTCGTGTCTATCAATGCAATCGACTTTCAATCCGTGGAATTCGAAGAGGGTTCCCATCCATTCGGAGTCGCGTTTTGCCAGGTAATCATTGACGGTTACAAGGTGTACTCCTTTTCCGGAAAGAGCGTTCAAATATACCGGCAGGGTGGCGACCAGCGTTTTTCCTTCTCCGGTAGCCATTTCTGCTATTTTCCCTTCATGGAGTACGACGCCTCCGATCAACTGACAGTCATAGTGGACCATATCCCACTTGATTCTGTTACCTCCAGCCATCCAGGAGTTACTGTATCTTGCCCTGTCCCCTTCAATCACCACGTTGTTCTTTTTTGCAGCCAGGTCGCGATCCATCTGGGAAGCCATGACTTCCACGAATTCATTCTCAAAAAACCTTCTGGCTGTGTCTTTCATTACGGCAAAAGCTTCCGGTAAAATTTCGTGGAGGACTTCCTGGGTCAGCTCATAGCTTTCCTTTTCCAGATGATCCAGGTGGGTATATAATCTTTCCTTTTCTTCGATGTCGATTTCATCGCTGTTCAGGCTTGCACGAAGCGCGGAGATTTCATTTTCTTTGTCCGAAATATAATGCTGAATTCTTTGTTTGAACTCCGAAGTTTTGTTACGCAGTTCATCATTCGACATTTCCTTTATGATTTCGTATGCAGCTAATGCCCTTTCAATCTGGGGATCAATCGCTTTAATGTCTCTCTGGGATTTATTGCCCAGCATTTTTTTTAAAAAATCTATCATACTTTATCCATATGTCAGGCAAAGCCTGTTTATCTTATTTCAATTTAATTTCCGAGTACTTTTTTTATGGGTGCCTCGAATCCATCCCCCGGTATTTCCGCCTCATAGCTGAAAATATTTCCTTGCGCATCAATCAGCACATAAAGCGGATAGGATCTGACATTATAGTTGATGAGTACCTCCACAGAAGTCCCAATATGCAGAAATTGCCAGGGAAAATTTTGTTTTTGTTTCAGAAAGTACTGCATGGTCAGTAAGTATTTATCCGCTGAAACCGCCAGGAAAATAATCTCATCCCTGAATCGGTCCGTTAGGGACAATAAGCGTTCCATATCATTCAGACAGCTACTGCAATTGGTGGTCCAAAACCAGAGCAGTACCGGTTTGCCCTTGAATTGGCTCAGGGAAACCTGTTTTCCATTTAAATCGGTCAGCTTAAAATCCGTTGCCGGTGTACCCGGTTTCAGCCAGGTAAGGAATTGGGTCAAATCCCATGCCAGAAGTTTATTGTCAGGAAATTTTGTTTGCTGCTGAATTAAAAGCAAGGTCCTGAGAATATCCTGAAGGGGATAATCTTTTGTATTGCTGAATTCCAGCAAACCAAAAATCAGCAGAAGTTCCCTGAACTGCACATCCATGAGCAGGGTATCACGGCCAAGGATTTTCATCAGGCCGGCATAAGGATCTGTTCCTGATAAGATTGCTTTATAATCGGTTCTTCGTAAATCCCTGGAAGTTGCGGTAAGGTATTTTTTAAAAAAGTTTTGAAAAAACTCCATATATTCCGGATTGTTATACAGCACTGCTTGCTTATAGAAATATTTCCGGGCAAGCTGGGTATGACTTCCTGACATGGCAGCTTGTTCAATGGAAGCTAGTTTATATTTGCAGTAATCTTTAAAAAACGGATTGGATACTGCTGTAAATGTATTCGCAATCCGAAGGCGGAAAGTGTCAAGAAGCGATCTGTTTCTTTCCTGGTAAATCTGATTGAAATGTTCCAGGACAAAACCATCATAAAGTTCATTAAACGCGATGATGGCATGGTTCAGTTCAGCGGGATCCGAATTGCGGAAACTGATCTCAAGGCTCTGGGATTGTGAAAAAGGATTGATGTCTTTTTCATTTCTTTCATTTAGGGCTAAAATGCCGATCTCATAGGCTGCTCCCGGTTCGAGGAACAATTCAGCTTTATGGCAATCCACAGAAAGGATGGCGCAGAATGTCTGATCGACATCAAACTGCAAATTGAATTCTCCCTTCTTCCCGATCGTGGTTTCTGCCAGAGGGATCGTCCAATGGCTGATCAAGCTGCACATACGACTGATCCTGATGATTCTTCCCCCAGCTCCCGGCAACTCGCCGGAAATGAAAGTGGTCTTGGCATGAGCAGCAAAAAAAGTCAAAACCATGAGCAAGGATATCATCAGTCGACGCATAGCGTATGTTGATTAAAGTATGACCCCGGATGGAAGGAACCGGGTTACATTCCCCCCGTTACGCACAATATCCCTGACGATGGAAGAACTCAGCGAGGCGAATTCAGGATTGGCCAGTAAGAAAACCGTTTCCAGTTCGGGAAACATATCTTTGTTCATCTGTCCGATTCCGCGTTCAAATTCAAAATCCGCAGAATTGCGTAAACCCCTCAGGATATATCCAGCTCCCGTCTTGCGGCAGAAATCTATGGTCAAACCGGTATACTGCATGACTTCGATCTTTGCCTGATGTTTAAACACGGTGTTGAGCCAGGCGATGCGTTGATCAAGGGAAAAGAGATTCCTTTTCTCTGCGTTTTCGCCAATGGCCACAATAATTTTATCAAATAAGGGCAATGCTCTTAAAATAATGGATTCATGACCACGGGTTATCGGATCAAAGGAACCCGGAAAAACAGCGATCCTTTCCATCTCTGATTTCTTAGATTCAACAAAGATAATAAAAAGGAAGTGAACCGGAAATTACTCAAAAGTGAAAGAAAGCTGGAAAATTTTTGAACTCAGCTTATCGATGGAATCAGTATAAAGGTTACGTTCTCTTTTCAGAACATCCATGAAGCCATACATCATTTTCAATTCAATCCCCATTTTAAACCATTCATTATAAAAATCAAACCCCACACCGGCAGTGACATAGAAATCATTCTGGTTAAATTTTACGATCTTCTGATCACGGTTCTTTTGTTCCCGTTTTTTGGCCTGGGAGGCCAGGTCAAGGGTGTATTGCACTCCGCCCATGAGGTAGGCCTGGAAGTTATTATAACGTTTTGATTTATATTTAATTTCAATAGGAAAGTTGATGTAGGTAGAGGGTATTTTTTTGGTTATATTCAGCGTCAGGGTATCTGTTTTACGGAAAGTTTGTACGGAGTACAGCAGGCTTCTGTCGCCAAAGGTCAGGGAGGGAATAAAACGCAGGTTAAAATGATCTCCCATCCGCATATCGCTGACAATGCTAATCACGAATCCAGGAACCGGGCTGGACTGAACAGAAAGAACACGAGCTGAATCAGGAAGCGGAAGAATATCCGGAATATAGGTTGAGTCGAATATATGGGTGCGAAGGTCTGCAATGGGTTTAATGGTCACAAAACTTTGACTTACCCCAAGCACAAATCCAAAATGGAAGGTTTCTTCCTCGTAATGAGGCATATTCAACACCACATTGCGCTGAGATCTTCCCTGAAAAGGAACCAGGCTGGCAATCAGTACAAGAAAAACGATAAGTGAGTGCAGAATTTTCAAGTGATCATGCAGGTTTTAGTGTAAGGATAACGCAAATTCAGGGAAATTATTTTTCCGCCCAATAGATGGATGCAATTCCCATGGTCAGGCTTTTTCTTCCGGTATTTTTCAGGCCAAGGTCATCCAGGATAGTCATAAAACTGTTTCCGGAAGGAAAGGATGCAACGGAATCAGGAAGGTAATGATAGGCTTCAGGATGGTGTGAGATCAGTCGGCCGAACAGCGGAATAATCAACCGGGAATATACCTGATAACACGGTCTGACGGGAAAGGAGGCCGGATGGGAGAACTCAAGGATAAGCAGTATCCCGCCCGGATGAAGAACACGCTTCATTTCCATCAGTCCAAGCCGGAGATTTTCAAAATTTCTCACTCCGAATGCAACCGTAACCGCATCAAAGGTATCATCAGGAAACGGTAATGCTTCGGCATCTCCAGGGAGCAGTGAAATCAGATCTCCAAGACCTGCTGCTGTAATTTTTTCATCTGCCAGACCAAGCATTTTTTCGGAGATGTCGATCCCGGTAATTTTCCGGGGATGAGCTTCGGTCATGGCAATGGCCAGGTCGGCAGTGCCGGTAGCGACATCGAGTATGGTCTCCGGATGTCTGGCAGCAAGTATTCTGATCATTTCCTTTCTCCATTTCCTGTCGATGCCAAACGACAAAAAATGATTAATAAAATCGTAATGTTGAGAGATTTCGTCAAACATTTTCCTGACGATCTCTTTTTTTTCTTTCATGGAGAATAGAATGAAAAAGGGATTATCTGCTATTAAAGACAATCCCCTCTGAATGATGAGTCAAAGTGTCAAGCGCCCAGCTGAAGGCGTTTAAATTCCGTTACCGTAAGATCTTTATCCTGTTCAGCTATATATTGTCTGACGGTTTTCTTTGTATCCTTGATAAAATCCTGGTTAAGTAATGTACTGTCCTTGAAAAATTTATTCAGTTTTCCTGCAGCGATTTTTTCCAGCATTTCTTCCGGTTTTCCTTCCTGTCTGGCCTGTTCTTTACCAATTTCCATCTCGCGGTCTATGATTTCCCTGGAAACGTTTTCTTTATCCACGGCAACAGGGTTCATGGCAGCGACCTGCATGGCCAGTTCATGTCCCACTTCAAGTACGTTTTTTGCATTTTTATTATTCATTCCGATGATGGTGGCCAGGCGGTTCCCAAAATGGTTATACGCAAAAACGATGGGGGCTTCAATGATCTCGTAATGGGCAATCTGCATTTTCTCACCTGTTTTCCCAAGCATTTCATTCAACTTCTCTGCTGCCGTCAGGGAGCCGATTTTAAGTGACATACATTCTGCCAGGGTTTTGATTCTTGCAGCGACGCCCTGATCAAGAATATCTTTGGCAAATTGTTTAAATTCTTCGTTCTTGGCGACGAAATCCGTTTCACAATTGACCATGATCACGGCGCCATAAGTTTTATCAACAGTCGTTTTCGACATAACGAAACCTTCATTGGCATCGCGGTCGGCACGTTTTCCTGCGACTTTCTGACCTTTTTTCCTAAGGTTATCAATGGCTTTATCAAAATCCCCATCAGATTCCTGAAGGGCTTTTTTACAATCCATCATCCCAGCGCCAGTCATCTGGCGTAATTTATTAACATCTGCAGCAGTAATATTGATCATATCGTGTAATCTTATTTTTTGTTGCTTTTTGCAACCGGTTTATTGATTCTTTTTCTTGCCGGTTTGGCTTTATCTTCTTCCGCGGGTTCTATGCCCTTGATCTTTGGCACCTTTGTTTCCACAATATCCTTATTGCGGATCACCTTGACTTCGTCTTCCTCTTCTTCTGTTTCATCCAACCCATCGATCATAGCATGATCCATATCCTCTTCGCCTCTTTCATCCTCAGCAGCTTTTTTATCACGGTCGAACTTGCGTTCGATCAAACCTTCTTCTATCGCATTCACGATGGTTTCCACGATCAGTGAAATGGATTTGGAGGCATCATCGTTGGCCGGAATGGGAAAATCAACCAGACGGGGGTCGGAGTTGGTATCCACGATGGCAAAGGTGGGAATATTCAGTTTCCGGGCTTCAGCCAGGGCGATATGTTCTTTCAGGATATCAACAATAAAAATGGCGGAAGGGAGACGGTTCAGGTCGGCGATGGAACCCAGGTTTTTTTCGAGTTTAGCCCGTTCACGGGTAATGGTAAGGCGTTCTTTTTTTGACAGGTTGGTATAAGATGGGCTGCTCATCAGTTTATCAATGGAAATCATCTTTCTGACTGCCTTCCGAATGGTGGCAAAGTTGGTTAGCATTCCCCCTGGCCAACGTTCTGTAACATACGGCATATTGATACGCTTAACCTGTTCGGATACAATTTCCTTGGCTTGTTTTTTCGTAGCCACGAAAAGGACCTTTTTCCCTGATTTCGTAATCTGTTTCAGGGCATTGGCCGCCTCATCCAGTTTGTCAATGGTTTTGTAGAGATCAATGATATGGATACCATTCCGTTCCATAAAAATATAGGGCGCCATGGCAGGGTTCCATTTTCTTCTTAGGTGTCCGAAATGAACGCCTGCATCTAATAACGCATCAAAGTTTGTTCTTGGCATATCTTCAGTATGAAAATTCAATAAATACTAACGTTTACTAAACTGGAATCTTTTACGGGCTTTCTTTTGTCCGAATTTTTTACGTTCCACCATACGGGGATCCCGCATCAGTAACCCTTTTGCTTTTAACGCCGGACGAAATTCTTCATTGATTTCGCAGAGTGCCCGTGAGATGGCCAGTGCAAGCGCTTCAGCCTGTCCGCGGATACCACCTCCATCGAGATTAACCTTAAGATCATACTTCCCCATATTTCCTGTAATTTCAAGCGGTTCAAGAACCTTGAACTGTAAAATCGGGGTTGGAAAGTATTCTTTAAAATCGCGGCCATTGACCAGGATGACTCCATTGCCTTCCTTGACAAAAATTCTTGCGATGGCTGTTTTTCTTCTGCCGAGGGCATTGATCATTTCCATATTATCTGATTGAGGTTAAGTTAATTGTTTTGGGTTGCTGTGCCTGATGAGGATGTTCCGGCCCGGCATAAACATAAAGGTTACGGAAGAGTTCGCGGCCCAGACGGTTCTTCGGGAGCATGCCACGGATGGCTTTCTCCACCACTGCAGTAGGTTTCTTCTGGAGTAACACCTCAGGAGTGGTTTCCTTTTGTCCGCCGGGATAACCAGAATGGGAGAGATAAATTTTTTCATTCATCTTTTTTCCGGTCAGGAGGATCTTTTCTGCATTGATGACGATCACATTGTCTCCGCAATCGGCATGGGGTGTGTAATCGGTCTTCAGTTTTCCACGGAGTAAACGAGCCACTTTGGTGGCAAGTCGTCCGAGTACCTGATTTTCTGCATCAATAAGTACCCATTCCTTGCTGGACGTTTCCTTACTGGCACTAATTGTTTTGTAACTTAGGGTATTCATGGATTTGATTCATTTTAAGGGGTGCAAAGATACACGTTTTATTTAAACCTCCAAAGGAATCCGTAAAGGGAATGCGACAAAATTTGAGTTATCCCTAATTATATTACAATTTTTAATACCTTTATGGTTTATTTGACACCCTTGATACCCAGGAAACTTTTTTCGGATATACAGGAGATTTCCCTGAAAAATGAGAATAAACCATTGTTATTACATGGAGCAAGGGGTATTGGAAAGACAACCGCTTTGCAAACCCTGGGTAATCACGCTGAAACCACCATTTACTTCAACCTGGAAGAAACCTCTGATCGTGCATTGTTCAATCTCCATTATTCCCCTGAAGAGCAATTGAAAGTCTTATTCTTCCTGCGTAAAAAAAATCCCGACTGCCATCACGCAAGGATTCTTTTGGATGAAATCCAGGCTCTTCCTGATTTCGCTTTGCATGTGTCCAGGCTGTTCCGGGAAGCACCCCGACATTTCTGGGCGATGACATCCTCTCAGTGTACCAGGGAACTGGAAGAATTGAAAAATCCTCCGGACTGTCCGATTTATCCTCTGGCGGTTTACCCCTGTTCATTCCACGACTTTCTGCTGGCCATGAAGGATGCCGATGCCCTCGAGTCATACCAGGAAATTCCTTTCCCGGGCTACCGGCATGAAAAACTTCTTCATTATTTTCATCTGTATACCCTGATCGGAGGGATGCCGGAAATCGTTCAACAGTATAGCGAAACAAGAAATCTGACTGGATTGAGTCCCCTATATGAAAAAATTCTTGAAACTCACCTCCATGCGCTTGCCTTTTCCCAAGGGAGCTTCCGCTGTAAGGACAGAATTCTCCATGTCATGCAAAATGTGTTCCCTTATGCAGCCACAAGGATCAAGTTCAATGCTTTTGGAAATTCCTCTTATGGAAGCCGTGAAATGGGAGAAGCTTTTCGTATGATTGAGTCCAGCATGTTGCTGAAACTGGTTTATCCGCATACAGCAGTTACTCCTCCGGCCTTACCTCATGCCGGAAAGCTACCCAGGTTGCAACTTCTGGACACAGGTATGGTGAACTATTTTTCCGGAATACAAAGACCTTTATTCCATACAGAAGATATGAATCGCATTTTTCACGGACAGGTCGCCCGTCAGGTGGTCGGGCAGGAAATCATCGCCACGGAACAAAATGATGGGACAAGACTGCAATTCTGGGTAAGAGATAAAGCTCAATCCTGTTCGGAGGTTGATTTCCTTCTCTCGTACAAGAATATGTACATTCCGGTTGAAGTCAGATCAGGTGAGCCTGGTCGTTTACGATCCCTGCATCAGTTCATTGATGCCTCGCCTCATCCATACGCGGTAAGGTTATATGCAGAAAAGCTATCCATTCAGCAGGCACAGACCATCCGTGGAAAGAAATTCTATCTGCTCAATCTGCCCTATTTTCTTGCCGGAAAGATCAAAGAACACCTGGAGGGTTTTATAAAATTTGTTTCTATCTGAAAAATATTCTATATTTATGCAAATTTTATACATGAACGAACTCCAGACATTTTCAATCTTTGTCGAATTAGGCATTGCCATTCTTGGCCTGTTAATCTGGTTCCATAAAAAGAAAGCATTTGGCGGTTATATATTTACAACATTTTGCATATATGTTTTTTATGATCTGGCAAAACTCTGGAGTCTGGATATTCCGGAACTCATTCTCCGGATACTTTTTGCCCTTGCTTCCCTATCCATGCTTATCGCCGTCTGGAAAATGTACAAACAGGATTAATTATTTCCCAGCATATGAAATATCTCCGAACAATTCTTTCCGTTGTAATCTTCTTTTTCATTTTTTCCCTGAAAGCGCAACTTAACTATTTACCTCAGGACAGTATCTTTTTTGAATACAGTACCCTGACTGTTTCCATTGATCCCTCCCCTTCCTGTATCTGGCACATCGGCGTACCCGGAAAAACCTTTCTAAATCAAGCTTATTCCTTACCCAAGGCCATCATGACGGACACCCTCCATCCTTACCCTGAGAACAATACATCTTCTTTCACATTTACGATAGATTCAAATTCGATTTGGAATAACCCTATCGGTTTGGCTACCTACTTTTCCTTTATCCATAAATATGATACCGACACCCTCCTCGATTATGGCATAATCGAAGGCTCCATTGATGGCGGAGAAAGCTGGTGCAACCTGAGTGATCCTTCCTGCCTCCAGGGATACTTGCCTGGTTCGGTCTGGTGGGAAAATGATTCCTCGATTACTTCCCATCAAACTTATTATCATTCATTAGCATTCAGCGGGAAATCAGACGGATGGATTTTCTCCAGGATTCATTTTGATTATGCCATTGGAAAAAGTAATGAAAATGGTTTGATAGACAGTATCCTGGTGAGGTTTACCTTTCATTCCGGTAATGGTACTTCCGGTAGAGAAGGCTGGTTGATTGATAATATCATAATCGGAGCCTGTGATATCTATGTGGGAACACCTCCCACAAAGGAAATAAAAAATAAGGCCGAAGTGATTCCCAATCCCCTTCTTGCCTGCTCCAGGGTACAACTCCCTGAGATTTTATCAGGAATAAATGAAATCCTGATTTTTAATTATGAAGGGAAAATAATCATGAGAAAGCCGGTTGTAATCAATGAGACCCCGCTACTGTATGGGAAGGACTTCTCCCCGGGTGTTTATCTGATCCGGGTGATGGGAGCCGATGGACGGTTCTGCTCCGGAAAATTCACTGTTAAATAAGGCAGGCGCTTTTACCAATCTCATTTTTCGTAATTTTGCGATTAAATTAACTTGACTTCATTATTCATGTCGATCAGTGTTCGCAACATAAGTAAACGATATGGCCAACAAAAAGCCCTGGACAACGTTTCCCTGGAAATCAAACCAGGAGAAATCGTGGGTTTGCTTGGACCAAACGGGGCCGGTAAAAGCACCCTGATGAAGATCCTGAGTTGTTTTCTTCCACCTTCTTCCGGTGAAGCCTCGGTTTGCGGTCATGATGTCCTTGAACAATCTATGGAAGTCAGGAAAAAGGTTGGCTATTTGCCTGAAAACAACCCGCTTTACCTGGATCTTTATGTGCGGGAATTTCTTGATTTCATAGCCGGTTTGCATGGGTTACAAGGGCCAAGGCAAAAAATACATGACATCATCCATCTGACCGGACTTCAATCTGAGCAAAACAAAAAAATTGGCGCTCTTTCCAAAGGTTATCGTCAGCGAGTCGGACTTGCCCAGACCCTGATCCACGACCCAGAAGTATTGATTCTTGATGAACCGACTTCCGGACTTGACCCCAACCAGTTGCTTGAGATACGGTCGCTGATCAAAGAAACAGGAAGGGCTAAAACCGTCATGCTTTCCACCCACATCATGCAAGAGGTGGAAGCCATCTGCGATCGGGCGATCATTATCCACCAGGGCAGGATCGTTGCAGATGATACCACACACAACCTGCAGCGACTTTCCACTTCAAAAGCCATCATCCAGGTAGAATTCAGTTCCGCTGTAGCGGCTGAATTGCTGCTCACAATTCCCGGAATTCTTGAAGTTTTTCAGCCAGCCATTTTATCCGGAAACCAGAAAAAGCATAAAACACAGGGGGAATCCAAAATCTGGCAGGTGACTTCTCATCCCGCTAACGATATCCGTGCTGACATTTTTCAGTTTGCCGTTGCCCATCATTTGACTGTCTTATCCTTACATAGGGAAGAACAAAAAATGGAAGATGTATTTCAAGAACTCACAAAAAATATTGTCCTCCCCTGAATTGAAAAATATTAATAATTTTGTGAGCAATAAGCGAAAAATTTAAAATTATAAATCCTGCCCGCCATCAGGCAGTCGTAAATCGCAAATCGTAAACCTAAAATAAAAAAAATGGGATATTTATTCACATCGGAATCCGTATCAGAAGGACATCCCGATAAAGTTGCCGATCAGATATCAGATGCGCTGCTCGATGAATTTTTAAGGTGGGACCCCGAGTCTAAAGTTGCATGTGAAACCTTTGTCACCACAGGACTTGTAGTTTGCGGCGGTGAAGTCAAAACTTCGGGTTGGGTGGATGTTCAGGAAACCGCCCGACGGGTGATCCGGAACATCGGATATACCAAAGCTGAATACCGTTTCGACAGTGAATCCTGTGGAGTGATCTCGACCATTCATGAGCAATCTGCAGATATCAACCAGGGTGTCGAAAGAGAAAAAAAAGAAGATCAGGGCGCCGGAGATCAAGGTATGATGTTCGGTTACGCCTGCCGGGAAATGGATAATTTCATGCCACTATCCAGTGAGCTGGCTCATATTTTCCTTCAGGAACTCGCCGCTATCCGGAGAGAAGGTAAACAAATGAAATACCTCCGACCTGACTCAAAATCCCAGGTTACAATCGCTTATGATGATCGTGGAAAACCCCTTTGCATTGATACCATCGTGATCAGTACCCAGCATGATGATTTCATTGAGCCCATCGACAAGTCCGCCAAAGCCGATAAGGCAGCTGAGAAGGCCATGCAGGATAAGATCAGGGAAGATGTAAAGAGAATCCTGATTCCGCGGGTAAAAAAATTAGTCCCTGAACGCATCCGGAAACTTTTCCAGGAAAATTACAAACTCCATGTCAACCCTACCGGCAAGTTTGTAATCGGAGGACCTCACGGTGATACCGGACTGACAGGGCGCAAGATCATTGTTGACACTTACGGGGGACATGGTGCTCACGGAGGCGGAGCTTTTTCCGGGAAAGATCCTTCAAAAGTGGATCGTTCAGCAGCCTATGCTGCAAGGCATATTGCCAAAAATCTTGTAGCTGCTGGCGTAGCCGACCGCGTTTTGGTACAGGTAGCTTATGCCATCGGGATCGCAAAGCCTGTCGGCTTATTCATTGACACCTTTGGTTCCTCCAAAGTCAGCGATAAAAAAGGGAAAAAGTTGACTGACGGACAGATAGCGGAGAAAGTAAATAAAATTTTCGATATGCGACCATATGCCATCATTGAACGCTTCGGTCTGAAAAATCCGATTTTCCTCCCGACAGCTTCTTACGGCCACTTCGGAAGGGATTCCTATAGCAAGGAAGTTGAAGTATATTACCCCGTGAAAGGATCCAAAACAAAGAAAACCAATGGTAGTGGCAGAGATATTTACCTGAAGAAAATCGGATTCTTCGGATGGGAAAAACTTGATTATGTTGAAAAGATCAAGAAAGAGTTTGGGATCTGAGCTGGTCTTTCCTTCCATGCATGATATCATTCGCTTTTTATTGCTGACCCTGTTCATCATCCCTGTCGTTACACAGGGACAGATTACCATTAAGCAATACACTTCAGCTACGGATACGTTTTACTGGAAACGTTACGAACATGTAAAAAAACCGCCAAGGGCCAAACTCTCAAAATTCACTGTATCGAAACCTGCCCGGGTCATTGATCATTTTTTATCTTTACATCTTGAGCGTTTTCCTCAGTTTTCCCGGGACTCAATAAAACCAGCCCGCATTTCAGCGCTGAAAAAATGTCTTTATCCTGTTGACCTGAACGGGGACCAGCTTCCGGATATGATGTTCTCCGGTTTCAGTGGAGGAGAATCTGATAAAACCCAGATTTTTTTAAACCGTAAGGACAGTTTTGAGCTGGTTTTTGAAGATTACCAGTATGTCGTTTCCCTGGTCATACAGTCTGGGGTGTTGACCGGATTGCAGATGGCCGATATCGGTTGTTGCGATGCATACTTATATTTTACCAGAAATTATACGGTAAAGCAATCTGGCAGTGAACTGGATTTTATCAAAGGGAAGCAATCAGCCTTGTATCATTTCACGGAGCGGCCATTCGAAATGATTAGCCCTGCTGTTGCCTGGCAATCGGTATATGATACCACCTTGATCCGGGCTTCTGCTGCCAATCTTGATGACCCTTATAATCCTTATCTGGAAACATGGGGGAATACCATTGCAGGCTTTACACAATCCATTCATGGGACGCTTATTGCCAAAAAACAGGATAAGGAAGGGAAGCTATGGTACTATGTTGAAATCATCCCTGATGTCAGACCCAAAAAATCGATTTTTTATGAAATCGATCAATTTCCCACTTTTATTCAGGGGTGGGTAGAAGGTTCCCTGATCACCCTTCAGCCTTAGTAACTGACCACCATTTTCCGGGTTAGCGTTGCCTTGCCTTTCATTTCCAGCGTGCAGAAATAAATTCCTTCGGGAAGGTCGGAAACCATCAGGCTCTGCTGTCCGGCGCCGGCTGAAACACTGACTTCGCGGATTTTTGAACCCAGGACATTGCGTACGATCAGGGTTCCCTCTGTGGATGCAGGCAGGGAGTAATTAAAATACACCCTATCCTTTGCCGGATTTGGATAGGCATTGGATAAAAGGGCAGTTTCCTGAAGCATTTCATCTTTCCCCAAGGGGTAAGCCATGTAAACAACATTGACGCAGACTGAATCATTGTGATCCCTTTGGGCAAAAAAAGTGTACCTGACGGTTGAATAACCTGGCATGCTCATGGGGAGATAATGGGCGGAAAATTCGAGGTAATTAGTTGTTCCGGCCTGAATTGTAATGGGTTCAGGAGCTTCAAAGGTGTCGAAGCTGACGCAGATTCCCCAGCAAAAAAGATTCATGGATCCTTCAACAATATTGACATAGGCTTTTTTCACCATGACCGGGATGTCGATGGCAGAAACATTTTGAACGGCAAGGTATTGAACGATTTCCCCTTCCTCTGTATTTACACCGCTTTTATAAATGGTTGCATTGTTTTCCAATGGACCCGCAACACTGTCGATCAGGACGAGGCTTTGAGAGAAGCTGAACAGGGTGATCAGCATAAAGAAACCAATAAATAGTATATTTTTTCTCATAGCATAGCTTTTTTAAATAAAAATTTTATCCTGCAAAAGTAATAAAAATTCCAATAAATAAGGATAAATGAAGAATTGTTAGGGAGAAAACCTAATTATCAAAAATTGCATAATGAAATATTTTTGTATCTTGCGCCCAGTATTAACCAAAAAACAGTCATTATGAGGAGATTTACAACCCTGCTGCTTTTTCTATTCTTGGCAGCAACAACCACTTACGGAGGTGGTTACCAGGTAGGCCTTCACAGCATGCGTAATATCGGCATGGGGCTTATCGGGACATCGCTCAGTTACGACGCCAGCACGATTTTTTACAATCCCGGAGGGACGTCGTTTATCAATGAAAAATGGAGTTTTTCGGGAGGTGTCAGTTTCATTTTTGCCCGTTGCACATTTCAGGCTCAAGATGTTAACTATCAGACCCACCTGAAACATGAGCTAAATACTCCCTTATATTTTTATGCTGCATTCAAGCCCACAAAGAATCTTAGTGTGGGTCTGGCTGTAAACACCCCTTACGGGAACAGGCTTGCCTGGGATGACGACTGGAAAGGACGTTATCTGATTCAGAATTTATCCTTCAAGGCTTTTACTTTTCAGCCAACGGTTAGTTATAAATTCGGGGATATTGTCGGGATAGGCATTGGTTTAGTGTATGCCTGGGGCAATGTTGATCTGAACAAGGCGCTACCTATTGAAGGAGAAGATGGAGATGGCACGCTTAACATCAAAGGAAGTTCAAGTAACTTCGGATTCAATGCCGGGATTATGGTACATCCTGTTAAAGGACTTAGTCTGGGGTTAGACTACCGTTCCAAAATCCTGATGAAAGTCAAAGGCGCCAATGCTACTTTTACTGTTCCTCAGTCTTTAAGCACCAATTTCCCAAACAACAAGGTGGATGTCACCCTTCCTCTTCCTGCCAATCTTGATTTCGGAGCTTCTTATGAGTTCGGAAAATTCATGGTGGGATTAAGCCTGAATTATGTTTTCTGGAAGGTTTATGATTCCCTCATTTTCAATTTTGAAACCAAGACCCCTGCCGTTAGCCGTACTGCCTCCCCTGCCCTTTATCAAAACCGGCTCATTACCCGCATTGGGGCACAATACAAGGTGAATGATCTTGTGACGGTCAGACTGGGAGGATATTATGATCCTTCTCCAGTACCGACGGACTATATGAACCCTCAGACCCCGAGTACCAATGAAATCGGTATGACCTGTGGTTTATCCATCTATCCCATTAAAGGATTCAGTATAGACGCTGCATTCTTGTACCTGATGGGAAGCGAAAGAAGCGGCACATACAGCCCGGATAATTTTGCCGGGACGTATAACACAGGCTTCTCCATCCCCGGTATTGGTTTAACCTACAATTTCTAACCTTAAAACATGAAAATTATGAAAAGATATTTTTTCATCCTATTAACCCTGGCTGTATTTGCTTCCTGCGAACGCAAGATTGACGAATTCAAACCCGATGCAAACGGGGTGAATTTCTCGAAGTTCGTGGCTGTGGGAAATTCAATGGCCGCAGGTTTTGCTGACGGCGCCTTATATACATCCGGACAGGTCTATTCCATTCCCAATATCATGGCCACACAGTTTAAAACGGTTGGCGGCGGTGAATTCAAACAACCCCTGATCGGAACTGAAGATGGTGTTGGTTTTCAACAAATCCCCGGAGGACTGTACTTTTTTACCAAGCGTGTGCTGAAAATTGTTCAGGATCATGATTGCTCAGGACCGATCAGTACGTATTCCCTGAAACCGGCATTTGCCATTGATAATCCTGATCAGGGACAAATGCAGGCACAATTGTTTGCACCTCCTACTGTGACCGGGCCATACAACAATATGGGTGTACCCGGATTGATGCTACAGGCCGCTTTATTCCCCGGATATGCCGCCTACAATCCTTATTATGCAAGGTTTGCCAATACAACTGGGCCGTCTTCTGTGATCGGTGAAGCCATGGCGCAACAACCCACCTTCTTTATGATGTGGCTAGGTGATTATGACGCTCTTGGATCAGCCCTTGCAGGGACCGATGCACTGCTTACCCCCATCGATACCTTTGCCATTTACTATCCCATGGCTGTCGGAGCCCTGATGAATTCAGGCAATAATCCCAAAGGTGTCGTCGCTACCATCCCGGATGTAACCAGTCTCCCTTATTTCACTACGATTTCGAAACAGTTACCATACAATGGAGTAACGCTTGATTCCGCCCAGGCTGCCGGACTGAACATTTTGTACACCATGTATGGTCATCCGGAAATTCATTGGCAAAAAGGTCAGAATCCCTTTGTTTATTTGAAAAATGACGGATCCTGGGCTCAGATGGGACCGGATGATCTTTTCCTGATCACCCTGCCTACTGATTCGATTCAATGCAGGGGGATGGGCATTGCTGATCCCACCACCCTTCCTATCCCGAAACCTTATCCCATACCAGCCCAATTCGTGCTGAACAAGGAAGAACAGGACAATATCAAAGCAAGGATCAATGCCTTCAATCAGATCATCACCCAGGTTGCCCTGGCCAATGATCTTGCCATTGCTGATATGAATACTTACATGAAAAATTTTGTCAGCGGTATGGTATTCGACGGGATCAAAATGAACACTACCTTCATCACCGGAGGTATGTTCTCCACCGATGGAATTCATTTGAACCCAAGAGGATCTGTCGTGGCAGCGAATTATTTGATTCGGGCGATCAACAACAAATACGGATGCAATATTCCCCAGGCAGATGTCACCAGTTTTCCCGGGCTTAAGTTCCCGTAATTATATGGTGAATGCTTAAGCTTGTAAACCTAAAAACCGTCCCTGGAATATAATCCCAGGGACGGTTTTTTATGACAATAGAAATAATAATACCCGTTTCGAAATCTATCTTTGTTTCAAAAATTGCAATAACCTGGTCACTGCCCTGCCCCGATGACTGATACCATTTTTCAGATAAGCCGGCATTTCTGCAAAGGTTTGATGATATCCTTCGGGAAGAAAAACCGGATCATATCCGAAACCTGACTTACCCTTCCTTCCCAGAATTATTTCCCCTTCAATTTTTCCTTCGAACAAATGTTCCCGGCCATCCATGATCAGGCAGATCACCGTTCGGAAACAAGCCTTACGGTTTTCAATTCCTTCAAGTTCCTTCAACACTTTTTCTATGTTATCCTCAAAACTACATGCATCCCCAGCATAACGGGCAGAATAAACCCCGGGACGACCATCCAGCGCCATAATTTCCAGGCCGGTATCATCAGCAAAACAGTTCATTCCCGTTTTGTCAAAGATAAACCAGGCTTTTTGTCTGGCATTTCCATCCAGGGTGTCCTGGTTCTCGGGAATTTCAACATCCAGACCGACATCCTGAAGGCTGAGTAAGGAATGGTCCTCTCCGAGGATCTCACTCACTTCCCGGAGCTTATGCTGGTTATTGGTCGCAAAAAGAAAGCTTGTCATATCGCTTCCTCAATCAAACGGGTAATCAGCTCTGTAAAAGTCCATCCATGGGCGATGGCCATTTTAGGGACAATGCTTGCAGCTGAGAGTCCGGGAACGGTATTCACTTCGAGAAAATAAAAATCACTGCCCGTCCATATAAAATCGAATCTGACCACGCCTTTGCAATTCAGGCGTTCATACAGATCCACGGAAATGGAACAACAGGTATCTGATGTCACTGTAGGAATATCGGCGGGAACGACTTCATCACACATGCCTTTTTTGTACTTGGCTTCATAATCGAAAAATTCTTTACGGGGAATGATTTCTGTTACCGGAAGTGCAATCACTTTCCCCCTGCTCCTCAGCACTCCGCAGGTCAGCTCCCTTCCCCGGATGAATTCTTCCACCAGAATCTCATCGTCCTCGTGGAATGCCCTTTTCAAAGCAGGTTCCAATTCTGATTTTAAACTGACTTTCGACATACCAACACTGGAACCCCCATTGTTGGGTTTTACAAAAACTGGTAACGTCAGGGCACTCAAAACGTTCCTAGCTGCATCAAACTGTCCTTTATGAAAATGCTGCGACCTGGCTGTTTTAAAACCATAAGACAGAACCAGTTGTTTGCAGAAATTTTTATTAAACGTAATGGACGAAGTGACAACATCAGAGGAAGTATAAGGAATTCCAAGTATATCGAAGTATCCCTGAAGTCTTCCGTTTTCACCAGGTGTACCATGAATCGCATTGAAGACCAAGTCAAAAGTGACTTTTTTTCTCCCGATCTGCAGACTGAAATCATTTTTATCCACTTGAAAGCGTTTATGTTCCACCGGATAGTACCAGTTCTTCCCACGGATAATAATCAGATAGGGACGAAATCTATCCCTATCCATATACAATTCAAGTTGTTTTCCGCTTTTCATTGAAATGGCATACTCTCCCGAGTCTCCGCCGGCAACAATAGCAATATTCAGCATATCGGTCAGATTGGAAGGGACAAAATTAATTTTTTTTCCGTATGTTTGCTACGTCAATACGCAAACACAATAATAATCACCTTCACAGGTTATTTAGAAAAGCTTAGGGATGGTTTTTTTTCGTTTTCTTTTTTCGAAAAAGTTTCTGCTTCATTTTCTGATCATGATCGGAATCACTGCCTTTCTGATCTGGATCACCCTGATATCCTTATCCTGGTATACCAAGCATGATAAATACATCGTTGTCCCTGATTTCCGGACGATCTATATTCAGGATGTACTGACCAATGCTGACAACAGGGATTTTAATTTCTATGTGATCGATTCGGTTTTTGATGCCCAGAAACCTTCAGGCACCATCCTGACACAGGATCCTTTCCCTGGCGCCAAAGTGAAAAAAAATCGCATGATTTACCTGACCATTGTTTCCTTTGTGCCCGAAAAAACAGTTATGCCCGACCTGAAATCACTGACCCTAAGACAGGCACAGTCCATTCTTGAATCCTCTGGGTTATTATTGGGCAAACTCACTTATATTAAAGCTTTTGATGATGATGCCGTTCAACAGCAGTTTTTTCAGGGAAAAATTATCCCTCCGGGAACAAAACTCGATAAGGGGTCTGTGATTAACCTGACCGTAGGAATAGGGGCAAAAGCATTGCAGAGAGCTGATTCCGTGAGGATGGACAGTGTGGAATAGTTAGTGAAATAGTAAAATGGCAAAATAACGTCATGGTAAAAAAGGGTTTAATTATTGGTTTTTTGTGGTTTGTTTTCTGTACTTCTGCTTTTTCACAGGAAATACTCAGGGGGTTACAGGTCAATCCTGTTGTAAGAGCGGCTTTTTTCAAATCAGCTGTGAGCAGATCCCATATCGGGACAGATACCATCCCCTTAAATATGCCGTTTTTCGATGATTTTTCCACGCCCGAAATTTTTCCATCACCCGACCGCTGGATTGACCGTTACACTTATCAGAATACTGACATCCCAGTATTTCCTGTCAACACAGGAGCCATTACCCTGGATGCCATCAATGATTCGGGAATGATTTATCCAGATGCCATACCCGGTCCAGCAACATTTATTGCCGATTATCTGACTTCACGATATATCCGGCTGGATTCCGTTTTTTCTCCCTCCCCCAGAAAACTAAACCCTTCGGATTCCGTATTTCTCAGTTTTTACTATCAGCCACAGGGGCGTGGATTACCTCCAGAAACCAACGATTCCCTGATCCTACAGTTTCTTGTCCGGCCGGCATTTGACAGTATAACTCCCACAGATACCATTCCCTACCCTGAAACCTGGGAAACGGTCTGGGCCACTCCCGGGATGTCCCTCGACACTTTCTACCTGAAAAACAAGCATTACTTTCTTCAGGTAATGTTACCCATCACAGATGGATCCAGGTATTTCCGGAAGAATTTCCAATTCCGGTTTTATAACCGGGTCAGTCTTGCCAGTTCAGCAGAACCCAGTTGGCAAAGCAACTGCGACCAGTGGAACCTCGATAATATTTACCTCAATTACGAAAGATCCTTTACGGACACACTATATCCGGAAATCCGCTTTATTGAGCGGATACCGAGCCTGCTGTCATTTTATGAAGCCATGCCATATCCTCAGTATTGCGATGATCCAACCAATGAGATGGCCGACAGCCTGAGTATCCTGATCAGTAACCGTACCAACGGAGAACGCAACTGCCGATATGGTTACACTTCATCCAATTACAACGGAAGCTTCCATAAAACATACAATGGGGGAAATTATGGCGTAAAACCCTTTTATACCAACGGATATGTCACTTACCCCCCCTTTGCCCATCCGAATGTCAGCTTCCTCTTTCCGATCAGCCAGGCAGATACGGCATCCTTCCTGGTTGAGCATCATATCCTCGATAATACTCCCGGTTCGATATTGGGAGATACGATGAGAAGAGTTCAGAAGTTTTATAACTATTATGCTTACGATGACGGGAGTGCCGATGCGGGATACGGTTTAACTCCGGCTGGTTCAATGCTGGCCTGTCGCTTCCATCTAAACAAATCCCCCGATACCCTGAGGGCTGTACAGATGTTCTTTAACCACACCTTGTCTGGGAACAGCCAGCAACTCTTTTTCCTCTGTGTATGGAATGATAATATTGGAAAACCGGGCGACACCATCTATTCTGATCTTGTACTTCCGCTGTACGCTGACAGCCTGAACCAGTTCTTCACATATCATCTGACCCGGCCGGTTAGGGTGTCAGGGACTTTCTATATCGGATGGATACAAACTACCAACGACAACCTGAACCTTGGATTTGACCGCTATAATGACAATCACCAGGAAAACTTTTACAATGTGACCGGACAGTGGAACAATAGCGCATATTCAGGTTCTCTGATGATCCGCCCGATTGTCGGGAAGCCCATCCCTGTGGGCATCACCGAAAAATCTGATAAAAAAATCAGCCTTGATATATATCCCAATCCTTGTTCAGGTAAAAAACTATATTTAAAAATTTCAGGAGATGGAGATCCGAAGCCTGAAATGGAGTTATACACTGTCAGCATTTCGAATCTGATGGGGCAAACAAGACTTCTGATCCCTTATACCCCGGAAATTGATGTCAGCTGTTTATCATCAGGTTTTTATTTTCTAAGATTATCAGACCAGTCAGGTATATTAAAGCATACCACAAAATTAATCATCAGCCGTTAACCATTCAAGCATCCCAGGGAAAATGCCAGAAATTCCGGAAATCGCCGAGGAAGCCCAAGAAATGTATGAGCATTTCCGCTTTAAGGTTGACCGGGGGCAACAAAGCCTGAGGATAGATAAATTTCTGATGGCCAGGATGGAGAATGCCTCCCGAACACGCATTCAGAATGCAGCCAAGGCAGGGAATATCATGGTTAACCAGAAAGTGGTCAAACCCAACTATAAAGTCAAGCCCCTTGATATCATCTCACTGGTACTTCCTCACCCGCCAAGGGATACGGAGATTTATCCTGAAAATATACCCATTCAGGTCGTTTTTGAAGATAAAGATATTCTGGTCGTGAATAAAGAAGCCGGGATGGTGGTTCATCCCGGCCATGGGAATTTCTCGGGCACATTACAGCATGCGGTTCTCTATCATCTCAGGCATCCTGCTCCGGATGCTAATCCTGATGCAAAACCCTATCTTGTCCACCGGATTGACAAAGACACCTCTGGAATTCTACTGATCGCAAAAAACGAGCTTGCCCAGTCCAGACTGGCAAAACAGTTCTTTGACCATACCATTAGCAGAAGATATGTGGCGCTTGTATGGGGAAATCTCAAAACGGATGAAGGAACGATAACCGGAAATATAGATCGCAATATCAGGAACCGCCTGGTGATGTCGGTTTATGAAGACGAGGAAAAAGGCCGTCATGCCGTAACCCATTACCGGGTGCTGGAAAGATTTGGTTATGTTACGCTGGTAGAATGCCAGCTTGAGACGGGAAGAACTCATCAGATCAGGGTCCACTTCAAGCATATCGGACATCCGTTGTTCAATGATGAAAGTTACGGAGGGTCAGAAATCTTAAAAGGGACTACATTTACAAAATATAAACAATTCGTTCAAAACTGCTTTAAACTCATGCCCAGGCAAGCGCTTCATGCAAAATCACTGGGTTTTATCCATCCTTCCAGCCGGGAGTATCTTGAGTTCGATTCGGAATATCCTGCCGACTTAGCCCTCCTTATCCAGAAATGGAAGCATTACAGTGTCCATCAATCGACAGAAGAGCAATAGCCCACTGACCCATGAGAGATCTGATCCGTTATCCGGCTTCCATGTTTTTTTGGTTTGAATTATTTTTCATCTCTGCCATCCTGTTTCCATTTTCCTTTGTTATTTACCTTCTCACTTTCCTCTTTGATAAACGTTTGTTCATCATGCATAAGTATTCCTGCATATGGTCGTTCATCGTACTTACCATTAATCCCTTATGGAGAATCAGGGTTTACGGGAGAAAAAAAATCAATCTGGATGAAACCTATGTTATGGTTTCCAATCATCAAAGCGGTGCAGATATTATTGTTCTTTTCCTGCTATGGAAACATTTTAAATGGGTAGCAAAAAAATCCCTGTTCCTGTATCCTTTTATTGGTTGGAATATGTGGTTGAACCGTTATATTGCATTGGAAAGGGGGAAGGGGAGCAGCATGCGGAAAATGATGGCCGTTGCAGCCAGAACCCTGAAAGACAAAAATTCAGTCATGATATTTCCTGAAGGGACCCGTTCTCCGGATGGCAAGATACAGCCATTTAAAACAGGGGCATTCCATCTTGCTTTAGAAAATCGGCGTCCCATTCTTCCCATTGCCATCAGCGGCACTTCCAAAGCCATTCCCAAAGGAGGTCTTCTCATTGATAAGAATTTCGATATCCGCGCTACCGTTCTTGATCCTTTACCCTATGAATCATTCCGGCATCTTGATGCAAAAGCTGTTGCCCATCTGGTTCAAGGGGTGATAGAAGAGGAAATCAATAAAAATGACAAGTGACCAAGAAAAATCCTATCAGGGATGTGCTACAAAATAATATTCTTTTCCGTTTTCGAAAAGTTGCAATAAATCCTTTTCGGAAAGTGGCTGATCCTGTGTTAAAAATCCTTTCAGGGTAGAAATGTTCAAACCGCATTCCGTTTTCAGGAACTGATAAAGGTCCCCCGGTCTGGAACCATAAAAGTCGGCTGCTCCGATTCCGAATTCGAAGATGATGACCGGCCGGCTCCTGCGTATCGTTTTTATGCCTCCTTTCATAACCTGAAATTCAGCCCCCTCTACATCTATTTTGATAAGGTCAATCATCATGTCCTCAGGGATAAGGTTGTCAAGGAGTTCCGTTTTAACGGTAATCTGATTGATTTCAACCTGTTTGCCGTCGTATTCGCGTTTTTTAATTCCACTATAAGCCGGGGCATTCAGAACATGCTGAAATGTTGTACTACCCTTTTTATCATATAATGCCAGTTCAGAAATAGTCACCCTTGAATTATTCTGATACTTCGATCTGAGTGCTTGAAAAAGCTCCGGGATGGGTTCAAACCCGAAAATATTTCCTTTAGTTGCCCACTTTAACATCAGGTCAAGGATCTCCCCCTTATGGCAACCGATATCGATACAATGAGAAGTTGTGTTTAGTGTTGCTTTAAGAATAGCACGGGTATAAGCATCATAATGCTGATTTCTTGTCAGCGAAATGTTAAAAAACACAAGTATTTTCTTGATCAGTTCTTTCATCAGTCGGTTCTTGCCATCGAAGTTTTGATTAACAGGGCAAAAATAAGACTTTTAATTCAGGAATTTTAACTAATTTTGCAAGCCTTTTATTCAACAAGCATTAATCCATCTATGGCAACAACTGCAGACATCCGTAACGGGCTGGTTATTGATTTCAACAATGACCTGTATACCATTGTAGAGTTTCAACACGTCAAACCCGGCAAAGGCCCGGCCTTTATCCGGACCAAACTGAAAAGCCTGAAAACCGGAAGGGTTATTGCCAACACTTTTGATTCGGGTGTCAGAATTGATGTTGCCCGCGTTGAACGCCGTAAATACCAATATCTTTTTAAGGATGATTCCGGTTATCATTTCATGCATACGGAGACCTTTGAACAGGTATTCATTCAGTCAGAACTGATTGATACCCCTCAATTCCTAAAAGAAGGCCAGGAAGTTGAAATTTTGTTTCATGCCGATACAGAAACTGCTCTGACCTGTGAGTTACCTACCTATGTCACTTTAAAAGTCACTTATACCGAACCCGGTCTCCGGGGTAATACGGCGACCAATACCCTTAAGGATGCCACCGTAGAAACAGGTGCTACCGTAAAAGTTCCCTTGTTCATTGATACCGGAGAAACCATAAAAGTGGATACCAGAACAGGTGTTTATTCAGAACGCGTTAAAGTATAATACATGAAATTTCCTGCACCCTTAAAATTATCCGAAATTGCCGCCCTGGTCCACGCAAAAATGGATGGTGATCCTGATTTCCCGGTAACCGGAATCAATGAAATTCATATGGTTGAACCCGGCGACCTGACCTTTGTTGACCATCCCAAGTACTATGTCAAAGCGCTGAAATCTAAAGCAACGACTATACTGATCAATAAAGATGTACCCTGTCCGGAGGGGAAAGCCCTACTTATCCATGATAAACCTTTTGATGCCTATGTAAACCTGGTGGTTCATTTCCGGCCTTTTGAAAAAGCTTATTCCATGATCAGCCCCAGTGCTGAAATCGGTGAAGGTACAGTGATTCAACCCGGCGCCTTCATCGGAAATCATGTGAAGATCGGGAAGAATTGTATCATTCATGCCAATGCCAGCATTTATGATCACTCGACTATCGGTGATGAGGTGATCATTCATTCGGCTGCTGTCATCGGTTCAGACGCCTATTATTTCCAGCGACGACCTGAAGGATGGAAAAAACTGGAATCCTGTGGCAGAGCTATCCTTGGAGACAGGGTTGAAGTGGGCGCTTTTACAGCGATTGACAAAGGTGTATCCGGGGATACCATTGTCGGCAGTGGAACCAAATTCGACAACCATGTTCAGGTCGGGCATGATACCTATATCGGCCGTAATTGCCTCATTGGCGCTCATTCGGCCATTGCCGGAGTCACCCGCATTGAGGACGATGTTCTAATCTGGGCCAACGTACTGATCAATAAAGATCTTGTGATCGGAAAGAAAGCAGTAATCCTGGCCTATTCAGGTGTGGACAAATCCCTGGATGGCGGAAAAACCTATTTTGGCAGTCCCGCGATAGAATCCAGATTAAAATGGAGGGAAATCGCGGCACTGAGACAATTGCCGGATTTCATGAGGAAGAACAGGGATCAAGGCATACGGTAAACCATCACATTAACATTCATCCCTGCCCCAACAGAAGCAAAAACAAAGTAATCCCCTGCTAAGAAGGAGTGCCCTGGCAATTTACCTTTCACAATCAGATCGTAAAGGATAGGAATAGTCGCCACAGAATTATTTCCCAACTTGGAAATGGTCATGGGCATGATATTTTCAGGAAGCACTTCAATCCCATAAAGTTTGAATATCCTCGATAGAATCGCTTCATCCATTTTGGCGTTGGCTTGATGGATCAGTATCTTATTAATCCCGGTAACCGGAATACCTGCTTTGTCAATGCAGTCCTTTACCGCCTGGGGAACCGTATTCAGGGCATATTCATATAATTTACGCCCGTTCATCTTCAGAAAAATATCCCTGGTCCCAAAATCAGGATTATAAGATACTTCCATCCTGAGCAAATGAGCATGTTGAAAGGTATCCGAACGGGTAATATGACCTAATATTCCCAGGGGAATTTCGCTTTCGACGGCCTCAAGGATGACTGCTCCAGCTCCGTCGGAGTACAGCATACTGTCAATGTCATGAGGGTCAGAAACCCTGGACAAAGTTTCTGCACCGATTACCATGGCTCTTTTTGCATCCCCTGATTTCAGGAAATAGTTGGCCTGGATAACACCCTGCAACCAGCCAGGGCACCCAAAAGGAAGATCATACGCTACAGTATAGGGATTGGCAATACCCAATCTGAACTTGATCCTGGATGCCAGACTCGGAACGAGATCCGATTTAGGGTTCTCTTTCCTGACATCTCCAAAATTATGCGCAACAATAATATAATCCAGACTTTCAGGATCTATCCCGGAAGACTGAAGGGCATCCCTGGCGGCAAAAAAACCAATGTCGGAAGCCACATATTCATCATCCACATATCTTCTTTCCTCGATATCGGTGATCTGCCTGAACTTCTCCACAATTTCTTCATTTGCTTTATTGATCTTCTCCCCTGCGGCATTGAAAAAATCACGGGATAAAAAATGTTCATTTTTTATTATCTTATCCGGAATATATTTTCCGGATCCGGTGATGACGGTATAAAAAGAATTTTTCATCTCAGTTTGAATCAGTGTCATGTAAATCTCGTTTTAAGGAATACAGGTCCAATGAGACCAGTATAGCGATCAAACCCCAAACCGGAACAGAAGCTTTGTCGGTGTCTAAAAAATTGTTCATGGTGCCATGCAGAAAATACGTCGTGAGTGCCAATAAACTCGTAAGACTAAGGACTTTTACTTCTTTTTCCTTACTGTTATGATATACCCTTATGCCTATAAGACCCACTGTGATCAGCAGACCAATTACAAGCAGCATGCCCGGGAGTCCCTGTTCTGCAAGCGGCCCGATATATTCACTATGAGCATTGCCTTTATCTCCGGCATTGGTGCTGATCAGGGTTTTTTCTTCAGAACGCTGGTAAGGCGCGTATTCAAACTGGTAAGTGGCCGGACCGAAACCGAAGACAGGACGATCTTCAAACATCCTGAGGGCGGACTGCCAGCGGTTGATGCGTTCAAGATTTGAATTGTCGGTTGAAATATTGGAAATAGACCGGAAATGTTCCACAAAGTTGGCCGAAGACCCCTGTTTGTTTTTTTCCAGTTTATCGAGGATTTCGAAGGAGAACAGGTAAAAGATAATGCCTAAAACAATGCTGACAAACAGAATCCATTTTAGTTTGATTTTGAAAATAATAACTAAAAATACAGCGAGGGCAAAGGCAAGACTGATCCATGCTGCCCGGCAAAATGAAAGCACCAGGGCAGTGAATAAAATCAACAGTACAAGGAAGGAAAAAAAACGAGTTAGCCGGGAATAGATGTTTGTAAAAGTAAAGCCTGCAAATAAGGGGATAAACAATGCCAGAACAGCTCCATAAGCAGTATGATCATTATAAAAAGGTTCCATGACCCAATGCCCGGCTTTCTCTTCAAACCCCCAGAGGGAATGGTGATAAGTGGTATAAAAAATTACAAAAATTAGGGGGATCGCATAAAACCATATAAAGAGCCTGATGTTCACATGTTTTTTAAACAAATGTATTCCGAAAATATAAAAAGGTAGTACGAACCACAGTCTGGCCAAGAGTGCCTTCAAGGAAACGATGGGAAGTGTACTGGTCAAACTGGTGATAAGCATCCAAAACAATTGCAGGAGGACAACGATAGTCACCGGGTGAGACCAGATCTTCTTATCAAAATCATTATTAAAAAGCAGCTTTAGGAGGAACATCAGCAGCATTCCTGCCATCAAAGGCTCTGTGGGTATAGAAATCCCGAAACCAAACTCAAACTCCCGGATATTTATTGCCAGGGGTGTCAGCATAGTAGTCAACAACAGTATCTTATCCAGGGAATAAAAGTAAAGGTAGAGGATCACAAGAAAAACAGGAAGCAAGAGAAGCCAGTATATATCCCTGTAAATCAGATAACAATTCAGTCCGATAAAGATCGAACTAAGGACATATAAAATCAGATATTTTCCTGAATTGCTCTCAAGAAATGATTTTATGGCAGCTATCCTTCCTTTCATTCTTGTACCCTTGGGGTGAAACGGAATTTACGGTTCTCGATGAATCCAATGATCAAAGCGGAGAGAAAGAAAACGGCAAGAGAGGAAACGACCACGATCAGCCAGCGGATAGGATATGCTTTCTTATCCGCAGGATAAGGTTTACTGAGAAGGTTAACATAAGTGTAATGGCGATTTGCATCCAGCAATGCCCGGTCAAAATCCAGTTTCAGGGTACTATAATCCTTTGATACTGCAATCATCAAACCGGATAATAATTCCCTTTCCCCACCCTTTTCTTCCAGGTTTTTCTTCATTTTCTGAGCTTCCTGCATCCTGACAGCAACACCACCGCTGCCCAGGATAGCACGCATCACTTCCCTTGTCTGATTGGGGAAGTCAAGCAGCCCATAATTAACGCCCAATTCTTTGGCACGCAAAGCAAGAGAATCAAGCTCCTTTTTCTTCACTTCCGTGATGTACCGGTAATTGTTCACGACTTCATTGAATTTCTCTTTGTGCATTTTCCTTACCATGATGTTGTAGTATTCCAACAAGGCGTTCACGATATTGCAGGCCATCATGGGATCAGGATCCCAGACTTCAATTTCCACGGCTTCATAAGGTGTTTTACCGATCCTGACCTTTCTAGAATACTCCCAGTTAAGCGTGCTGGCAAAAAATTTATAATTAGAATCTATTTTCCAATGTCTGGCAAGATCGAATTTACGAACGACACTATCCCGGATATCACGCGACTGGAAGATCTGAACCATCTGTTCGGTTTCATTCTCATCAGAATAAGGAGAAATATTTGAAGGATAGACCACCGCATCGGATTTATAGAGCGGTGTGATGAATATAGGGCTGGAGATAAAAATCGTCAATAAAACGGTTACCACGACCACTATGATCAGATGAAGCTTCCATTTGATCAGGATATCGATGATATTCTTGCTATTAAAAAAACTATCCATAGAATCAATATTTTCGTTGAGGGTTAGTTCACTTTTTTTTATTCAGGATTGTCCGAGCTGGAATTTCTTATGGGCATTGTAAGAAGAAATTTTCTCCATGATCATGATCACGATAATGGCGGTAAACAACGCAGCAATGGTAGAAACGGCAATGATCAACCAGCGTACCGGATAGGATTTCTTTTCCGCCTTATAAGCATCGCTTACGATAAACTTCTGAGGAAGGTTTTCTTCCGCATCCACTTTGGATTCCTTATATTTTGCCTGAAGAAGAGTCAACTGCTGAGTTTTAAACTCGAGGGCATTTTTTAATGACATGTAAATCCCTCCATATTTCCCAAGCACATCCAGTTTCTTCTGAAGGGCAGCCTGAGCCGTTTTATTACCATTCATCAGGGCGATGGCAAACTGCTGGTTCAACACCTGGGATTGATATTCCACGTCGTTGACGCCAAGGCTTCCAAGAACAATCAGAGAATCCACGATGTTTTCAATTTCCGACTTTAAGGCATTATACTCGGTTTCAACCACTTTAAATCCTTTGATAGAACGTTGGCGTTGCATATCGTTTTTTGTAGAATCGAGTAAGGCGGCAATTGTATTGGCAATGTCAGCAGCAAGCTGAGGATCGGTATCATAAACCGAGATCTGTACAGCCATGAACTCCGTCCGTCGGAAGCTGATGTTGTTCTCGTATTCCTTGAATAATTTGGAATATTTAAAATTGGAGTTAGTGTCAATTCCGTAATGCTCCATGAGGTTAAACTGCTTTACCACCTTATCACGGATCTTATTGGAATTTAAAATCTGGAGCAACTGTTCCGCTTGTTCATCTTCACCGAAAGCAGTCAGGTCCTGCCCCTTGGCCGACTGCTCGCTGAGGAGTGCCTTGGAAACGGAAGTATTGCTTGCAGGAAAAAGAATTACCGTAGATTTGAATTTGGGAGTAATAAACCAGGAGCAGGAAAAGAACCAGGATCCAAAGAGGGCAATGAGCATTACAATGAATAATGACTTGCGCCACTTATAAAGGAAGATTACCAGATTCGTAGAATCAAAATCTTCATTCCTATTTATTTCATCGGACATATCGAAAAAATGAAATTTTTGTCAAAGGTATAGATTTATACGATAAGTGCAAATCAAAGTTAAGGCCGGAGCAATGATACTAACGTTCTTCTCTCAGAATATTCAACAGGGATCGGAAGCTCCAAAGTTTCAACAAGGCGGCAAGAATGGCAGAAAAAAGCAACATCAAAGCAAAATTGCCGATCCATGCCTTCTCTTGGGTGAGAAATGGCCAATCAATGACCAATAAACGAGAAAGCATATTCAGGCAAGCCACTCCGATAGCAAACAACAAAATAGTCAGAAGGTAGGTGTAGTTAATCTTGAATTTAAAAATCCTTTGGACCGCTATAATCTGAACAATAGCCATCGTAAATTGTGTAACCAGACTGGATATCGCTGAACCAGAAGCCAGGAAACGCGGAATGAGCAGGAAATTCAACAAAAAATTGATCCCTAATCCAGCCAATGCAATGATATTTAACTGCTTAAGATTTCCGTTGGCAGTCAGTAAAGTCCCAAATATATAAGTTGTGGAAACCGCAATAAAGCCTAAAATCAAGAGCTGGAAAACCCTGGTGGAATCCTCAATATGAGCATCATATAACAGGTTAATAATATCATAACTATAAAAAAACGAACCAAAGGAAATAATAATAGCAAGGGTGATGATCAGGGTATAAGAAAGCTTCAGCATATGTTCAATAGACTGTCTGCTTTTAATCATTTTTGAAAAAATCGGAACCAGCAAAACAGCAAATAAATAGGCAATCATATTGGCCGCATCAAGCAACCTGAATCCGGAAGCATAGATCCCCGCTTGCTCGTTGCCAATTTTTTTAGGAAGCAGACTTTCCAGCATGACCGGATCAAGCCGGTTGTACAAGGTCATCAACAGTACCAGCAAGGCAAAAGGCAAACTTTGCTTCATGATCATCAGAAAAAAAAGCCAATTCCAGTTTAATTTTCTGAAATGAGCTTTCCTCACGACTATGATAAAAGCAATGGCAGCAGTGATCAGATAGGCAGCAGTTTGGGAATAGACAAACCATTCAATGCGGAATTTCGAATTGGTAAAATGCCCCCAAAGCAATGCTCCGCAAAAAACAATCATGAGGAAACGATCGAGAACCGATAAGAAACTATCGGTTCGGAACATCAAGTTGCCCGAAATATTCGACCTCAGGTAGAGGATAAAGGAAAGTAAAAACTGATTCAGCGCCAGCCAGCCTAACAAGCGAAGCTGGTCAGCATTATAACCCAGCAACAGGGCAATTGAAAAAGCAAGAAAAAAATAGAGGATTCCAAGCAATATCTTCAGCACCAGTATGCCTGAAAAATGCTTATTCAGTAATTGGTTATTCTGGGCGATATTCCTGTTGTTGAAATTGGTAATTCCAATATCAAGAAAAATATTAAATAAAAATGAAAAGTTCAGGATGACGAAGTAAAAGCCATAGTCTCCAATGCCCACAATACGTTGCACGTTTAAGTCTATCCCAAAAATCCATATCGGTTTAATGAGTAGGTTAAGGAAAAGGAGCAAGCCCAGATTTGTCAGGAATTTGCGCTGCATGCAGGAGATTGATTCAAAAAAAATTCTGATATTTGCCACAAAGTTATAAAATTAATGAATATTGCTGTTAACACTCGATTGCTCATACAAAACAAACTCGAAGGGATCGGTTGGTTTACTTACGAGTCGCTTAAACGGATTACAGTACAGCATCCCGAGCACCATTTTTATTTCATTTTTGACCGGGAATATGATCCGGAGTTTCTTTTTGCCAATAATATCACGCCCATCATTCAGTTCCCACAAGCCCGTCATCCTCTGCTTTATTATACCTGGTTTGAAATCAGCCTGCCCCGTCTTTTTGAGAAAATAAAACCGGACCTTTTTCTCAGTCCTGATGGTTTTTTAACGCTGAAAAGCAAGGTGAAATCCCTTGCTGTTTTTCATGATTTGAACTTTGAGCATTATCCGGAAGACATTCCCTACTGGACCAGACGTTACTATCGACATTTTTTTCCGAAATATGCTGAAAAAGCAGTAAGGATTGCCACCGTCTCAGATTTTTCCAGGGAAGACATCATGAAGCAATACAAAGTCTCACGTGAAAAGATCGATGTGGTTTACGATGGTTACAATGAAGCTTACCGTCCGCTAACCGAGCAGGAAAAAATCAAGGTCAGGGAGGAATATACCGATGGTCAGCCTTACTTTGTTTTCATTGGTTCTTTACATCCAAGGAAAAACCTGGTTAATCTTTTCCGTGCCTTCGACCTTTTCAAAAAGTCAAATCCTTCAACGGTAAAACTCGTGATCGTAGGTGCCAGACGATGGTGGACCCACGATATTGATGTCGCCTACAATAGAATGAACTTTTCCGATGATGTCATTTTTGCCGGCCGCTTGAGCATTCGTGAACTTACAGGCATACTCGGCGCTGCCATTGCCCTTGCCTATGTTTCCTATTTCGAAGGATTCGGCATTCCGATCGTGGAAGCGTTCAGATGTGATACTCCCGTGATCACCTCAAGGGTGACATCCATGCCGGAAGTTGCCGCAGATGCTGCCCTGCTAGTAGATCCCTTTAAACCCGAATCCATTGCGGAAGCCCTTTACAAGGCTTACCAGTATGAAAGCATCCGTGAAGATCTTATCCTGAGGGGAAGAAAAAGAAAAGATCTTTTTTCCTGGCAAAGAACCGCTGATCTCCTTTGGGAATCCATCGAAAAAGCGATCAAATCATGATCTTATGAAAATCCTTCTCCTTGGATCCGGTGGCCGGGAACATGCCCTGGCCTGGAAGATTTCCCAAAGCCCCCTGCTTACAAAACTTTTTATTGCCCCTGGAAACGCCGGAACATCAAGGCTGGGAACCAACCTGAACATAGCCCTTGACGACTTTCAATCCATCCGGAAATCTGTCATCGACCATCAGATAGATATGCTGGTCGTAGGACCGGAAGATCCCTTGGTTGGAGGTATCTCCGACTTTTTCCACAATGATCCGGCATTTTCTTCCTTCCCCGTCATCGGCCCCTGCCGCCAGGCTGCCATGCTTGAAGGCAGTAAGGACTTTGCCAAGCAATTCATGGTGAAGTATCATATTCCGACAGCAAAATTCCAAACCTTTGACCGGATGACGCTGAAAGCTGGAATCCTCTATCTGAAAACCCTTAATCCTCCCTATGTTTTAAAGGCTGATGGCCTGGCAGCCGGAAAAGGAGTGATCATTTGTCCAAGCCTTGAGGAAGCTGAGCACGAATTGTCTTCCCTTCTCATGGGTGAAAGGTTTGGTAAGGCTTCAAGCAAGGTGGTTATCGAAGAATTTTTACAGGGGACAGAGGTATCCATGTTTGTCGTAACCGATGGTATTTCTTATAAAATACTGCCTGAAGCCAAAGATTATAAGAAAATCTGGGAGGGCGACAGCGGTCCCAATACCGGCGGCATGGGGTCCGTTTCACCGGTCTCATTGGTCGATAAATCCTTCCTGGAAAAAGTCGAAAACAGGATCATCCGGCCTACCATGGAGGGCTTAAAAACTGAAAATATCCCATATCAGGGATTTCTTTTTTTCGGTTTGATAAATGTGGCTGGTGAACCCTTTGTGATCGAATATAACTGCCGGCTTGGAGACCCAGAAACGGAATCCATACTGCCAAGAATTCAAAATGATCTGGTGAAAATATTCCTTTCCGTTTCCAACCGGCAACTGAAGCAGGAAATCATCCGGACCGACGCAAGGCACGTAGCCTCAGTAATGCTAGTGTCTCGGGGTTATCCGGGAGAATATAAAAAAGGATATCCGATAACGGGCGAAGAAATGATACAGGACAGTATGGTTTTTCATGCCGGAACAAGATGTCAGCCTGATCCGGAAAAATCTGAGACATGCGGCGGGCGCGTCATGGCCATCAGTTCCTTCGGTATGACTATGCAGGAAGCCTTGGAAAAATCATACAGGAATGCAGAAAAAATCCATTTTGAAGGAAAAACATTCCGGAAAGACATCGGCTTTGACCTGAAAAAAAAATAATCCCATGCCCTCTTTTCCTGTTCCTTTGGCATTCTTTTACCCTGTCGCTTTTTACTTATAAACGAATCTATGTTTATTCAATATTTCAAATCCGGATTTTTCAATCAATACCTGGTGATCGGAATTCTCGGACTGATACTTTGGACAGGTTCCTTTATCCAGCCACCGCTCATGCCGTTTCCTTCAGGCCCCGTCCCCTTGTACGGGTTGCTGTACCAAATACTGTACAAGGTTCCGTTATTGCCGGTTATACTTGGTTTTCTGCTTGTTTTAGGGGAAACATACTGGCTCACCAGAATACTGGATCGTCATAACCTCATCCTGAAAAATTCCTCACTCTCTGCACTGGTTTTCTTTGTCCTGATGAGTTCTAACCCTGAGCAGCTGACCCTGAACCCTGTCAATATCAGTGTTCTTTTTCTGATCATCATTCTGTATCACCTGATGATCAGTTATAACAAGCCTGAGCATCTCGACCGCATTTATGCAGCAGGGTTTTTTACGGCCATGGCAACGCTGTTTTACTTTCCGTTTCTTTTCTGGTTCGGATTTATTCTGGTCTCTTTTATTTTATTCCGTTCTGGGAACTGGCGCCAGTGGGTGGGTTCATTTATCGGGTTGCTCACTCCATTTATCTTTCTGGCCGTATTTTATTTCTGGTTCGATGATCTTGAATTCAGGATCAGGGAATATAGCTTGGTTTTCCAACAGCTTTTTGTATTTCCAAATCCATTCCAGGTTGATTTCTGGATACTGTCAGGATTCACCCTGATGCTGGCTCTTTTTGGCCTGTTAAAGCTGATGGGCGGGCCAGTGGAAAAAACAGTGGAAATCAGGGCAAAGATCAACATTGTCCTGTGGATGATCCCGTTTGCCATTGTTTCCTTTGGTTTTTCCGGTTTCCTGGCCATTTACCATCCTGCCTTAGCCATGCCAACCTTTACACTGGCGATGACTACGGCTCTGACCAGTCTAAAAAAAACAAAGTTTATGGAAAGTATTCTGATTCTTTATTTTCTTGCCATATTGGTCAATAATCTTCTCATCCACACCCTGAAAACATACTGATTTAAGTATTCAAAGATGCTGACAGGTCATTTTACAGAAGAATCAATAGAAGCCGGTTGCGATGAAGCCGGCAGAGGATGTCTGGCGGGTCCTGTTTTTGCAGCTGCAGTGATCCTACCCAGGGACTTTCGCCATGAGTTCATTGATGATTCCAAGAAACTCCCTAGGCATCAAAGGATAGAGATGCGGAAAGTCATTGAATCAGAAGCTGTATCCTGGGCAGTATCCAGTGTTGATGCTGAAATGGTCGACCGGATCAACATTCTGAATGCTTCCTTTCTGGCTATGCATCAAGCCATTCAGGCCTTGGCCGTCAGGCCACAGTTGCTATTGATTGACGGAAACCGCTTTCAACCATATCAGAAAATTCCTCACCTTTGTATCGTCAAAGGAGATGGTAAATTTCTTTCCATTGCTGCCGCATCCATATTGGCAAAAACATACCGTGATGAATATATGGAAAAGCTTCATGAGCAATATCCGGGTTATGACTGGAAGAACAACAAAGGCTACCCGTGTAAAAAACATCGGGAAGGAATTGCAGTACACGGAATCAGTCCTTTCCACAGAAGATCTTTCCGCTTGGCAGAACAGCTAAAATTAAATCTGGAATGAAGAAACTCAGGATTTTTCTGATCGGACTTGCTGTCGTTATTTTTATAACCGGACTCTGTTTTCTGGCATACCGCCTTTATATTAAGGTTCAAATACCTACTGCTTCACCTTATAGTGCAATCCCTGAAAATACCGCAATCATCATAAAACTGAATAAAGCCGGAAAGCTGTGGGAAGAATTAAACCGCTCCAACCTGCTTTGGAAGGAACTTACCAGGTTTCCGGGGATTAAATCCATACAGGACGAGATCCGGCAGATGGATTCTGTGTGCCGGAAAAATCAGAAATTCAACAAACTGGTCCGCCAGTATAACCTGATTATTTCAATCTCTGTAAGCGGGAGATCCAGCTTTGGCGCACTCTACCTTACTACCCTGCCCGGACCTCGTCCGGAACATGAACTGCTGACCTTCTTGAAAGATTTTATGGAGGAAAAAGCAACCCTTGTTGAGACTCCTTATGCGGAAACCCGGATATACCGTTTTTCCTCCGGAGAAAAGGGTAGTCCATTTTACTTTGCCGTTCTCAAGGGCGTTTTTATGGGCAGCTATCGATCCGACCTAGTGAAAAAAAGCATTGACCGTCTGTCGCTCAATACGCCAACTGTGGCTTCAGGAGGCTTCAGAAAAGTAGAATCCACCACCGGAAAAAACGTGGATGCTAATATTTATATCAACTATCGCTACTTCTCCATGATCCTGCTTAAAATTACCAGGGAAGAAGCCCTCCCGGATTTATTGAAAGTTGCCCGCTTTGCCGATTGGAGTGGCATGGATGTATTGATTAAAAAAGATGAACTCCTGTTGACTGGATATACCACAGCCACAGATTCCAGTGTGTATTTTCTTTCCCTCTTCAATAATCAGTATCCTCAGAAAATTGAAATAACGGCTACCATTCCTGCTTCCTGTTCCTATTTTACATTTTTCGGATGGAATGACCCTGGGCAGTATATGAAGCGCTATTTGTCCAGAAAACTAAGAAATGACGCCTATTCTGGAAAATTTCCAAAAACACCTTCGATTTTTGACCAGAATGCGTTGGATCTCTCCGCTTACTTCACTCCCTGGATTGGCAATCAGGCTTGCCTTGCCGTCATTGAATCAAATAGTAAACCTCAGCAGAACATTACCTTTGCGTCATTTAAATGCCTCGACACCCTCCTGACCCGCCAGTATCTCAGAAAGCTTGCCGACACCCTGGGAATGAAGTCGGATTCTTTGATATATAAAGGCCATAGCATCTACGGGATGAACTTCACTTCTCCCCTACCGATCATATTTGGTGAATTATTTGAAAAATCCCAGGCAAAATTTTATGGCTTCCTTCAGGATTATGTTGTCTTTTGTTCCCAGCGTAAAGATTTCCAGTATTTAGTGGATGAGGAAATGGCCGGAAATATGCTGAGTAAAAACAAAGACTATCTTGATTTTTTCAGCGAATTTCCGGATAATGCCAATGTCTTCTACTACTTCAATACAAGAAATGCATCCTCCAGCTTGAAAAACATTCTCACGGATGAACTGAATTTCAACCTGAAACCCCTGACCGACAGCATTAAAAAATTCCAGTCCCTGGCATTACAGTTCAACAACCAGGAGGGAATGTTTTATTCCAGCATGTATCTTCGTTTCAATCCCAATCTTTCGCAGGAAGGTCCGTTATTATGGCAAACAGCGCTTGATACAACCCTTTTGGGGAAACCTGAAATCATCAATGACCTTGGAATACCACTGATCGTTGCCTGGGATGTTTCAGGAAATTTATATGGCGTTGATCCGGAGGGAAAGATACTGTGGAAAAACAAGATCATGGGAAAAATACGCGACAGGGTTCATTCCATCCTACTACCCGGAATGGATTCAGCGCTTATCCTATTCAATACCGATACCCATCTTTATCTGATCCATGCTGACGGACGTCTGGCAGATCGATTCCCGATGCGTTTCCCCCTCCGTGCCACCAATGGCCTGACCCTCATTGACCATAACAACCAGAAGGATTACCGTATATTGGTTGCCTTCGAGGATCAAAGGGTATATACCTTTACCCTGTCAGGAAAATCTGTGAATTCCTGGGATCCTCCCCATCTGAAAGAGGATATTATTCTGCCGGTTATTCATAAAAAAATCTCAGGCGTGGATTATATTCTGATCTCCGGTGATAAAGGGAAAGTCATGATTGTTGACCAAAACGGAAAGACATCCATCAACCTGAGTCCCAAATTCGGACATTCTCCGAATTCAGGCTTTTACCTCAACCGCACCAACCGAAAAGGATTGTTCGTTACCACGGAACCCGATGGCAAGGTGATTTTTATCACGTCCGGTGGAAAAATCAATGAAGCTACCCTGAATTTATTCAGCAATGACCATTATTTCTTTTATGAAGATATCACCGGGAACGGTTCTCCTGAATTCATCGTGTTTGACAGAAATACATTGTATTATTATAACCGTTATTATAAACTCATCTATTCCTATACTTTCCGCCGTGAAATTCTCACGCCTCCCTTCCTGCTCCACTCGCCTGCAGGCAAGGCCATGATCGGACTGGTCGCTCCTGACACCCGTGAACTTTTCCTGTTTGATCATCATGGACTAAGAGAAATGGAAACCGGGTTAAGAGGCACAACTCCCTTTAGCATTGTCTCCCTGGGCAATTACAGCCAAACCAGCCTGGTGGTTGGGTCAGGAAAGATGCTAAAAAATTACCGTTTAACGAAGCCTTAGGACACTTCCCTGACGGGGTTCAATCCCGTAGGAAAGATGATTCCGCTTGGCCAGTACTTTCAATTTAATCCCATAAAGTTGGGATATCTGGTGTAAGGTTTCTCCTTCCCTGACAATATGTGCCGTTGAAGCGCCTTTCCTGCGTTTTGGTTCAAGATAGATGATCTCTCCAGATGTATTGGATACCACGGATGGAAGATCATTGAATTTTCTCAGGCGTTTAGCCGAAACCCCAAATTCCTTGGCCAGGCTTTCAATTCGATCACCCTGACGGGAGATGATCAGTTGTAACTGGTTATTCAGATAAACCTTACGGTGGTTCGGCCATTCTCCGAATACTTCCAGTGTACTCAACCAGGTCAGATTTCCAAAACCTCCTGTATTTTCTTTTGCTAAAGGAGGTATATTATTAACAATATCATATTGGTAGAGTCCGAATCTTTCTATCGCCCTGATCAGCATATCTGCATAGGCCGGGTTGGTGGCATATCCTGCCGACTGAAGTCCCTTGGACCATCCCCGGTAATCTGTGACATCCAGGTTAAAAAGACCTTTATAGCGGTCCCTTTGGGTCAGGAAAAAAGAATGATCGCGAAATGACTCCTCAGGATTATCATACCTTCGGAAACATTCATTTGGATGATCATCATCCTGATAATACGTTTTTCCCAGCCAGCCCTTATGACACTTTATCCCAAAATGATTGTTGGCTTCGATGGCCATTGGACTCTGTCCGGCCCTCGATTCAATGATCCCCTGGGCGAGGGTTATACTGGCAGGAATCCGGTAGATCATCATTTCCTGAATGGCAATGTCCTTATATCGCTGGATATAAACCTCCACATTAGTGGCATAATCCGATTTCTGAGCATAATTACTGAATTCCACAAAGAAAAACAGAAATATCAGGACGAAACGAATCAGTTCCCTGAACCTTTTCCCTCTTTCCTCGAAGTTGTTGAACTCATCATAGCTGGCCGCTGCAGGAGAAAGAAGACAGGCATGACCCGGTCTCGTTTCACGAAAAACAATGGGACGAAAATCATCAAACCGCCTGATATAAAATAATTTCTTGTCCTTTAATGGATATTGCTCCATTTGCTCTCCAATACGTTTTCCAGCAGCGCCAACCAGGATCAGGTTACGTATGTCAGTGTCAGATAAAAAAACCGCTAAACCTGAATAATCTATGCCGCGGTCAAAGCCACCGGCAATCAGGGTGTCCACGTCCGGGATCGCTTTTACTGCTTCCATGCATGCTTCGGGTATGGTGGAAATAGAATCATTATAAAAATGGATTCCGCGATATTCTCCCAGATATTCCAACCGATGCTGTAAGCCTTTGAAACTTTCAATGCCTTCTTCGATAAACTCGTTGGAGATCCCCAAGATTTTTAAAACGTTGAGTGCCGCCAGAATATTATTCAGGTTATGCTCTCCCCTTAAAAACCTTTCCTGATGTATTTTCCAGACTTCCTCACGGAGATGGCCATCCGAAAAGCAACACCATCCATCCTGGATATAAGCTCCCGGGATCATTTCCTGATGAATAGAAAATGGCCTGGAAATCCGGTCATCAAAATAGGGTTTCAGGTGATTTTTTAATCGTTCATCCTCGAAATTATAAACCAGAACGTCTTGGTGCTTCTGATACTTAATGATGTTAATTTTTGCCAATTGATAGTCCTCATAAGAGGGGTAGGCGTCGAGGTGTTCCTGAAAAAGGTTCAGTAAAACTGCAATATGCGGCGACTTCTCAAGGTATTCCAACTGATGCGAGGAAAGTTCGAAAACAATTTTCGTTTCGGGTTTGATTAGATCAGTAAAATGAAAAGCAGGATTGCCGATATTTCCGACAAGTATCGTATCTTCCCCGGCTGTCTTCAGCATATGATGAATCAGACTGGCGGTGGTGCTTTTACCTTTGGTCCCGCTAATCCCGATCACCCTCGAAGCATAAGCCTGGAGGAATAGATCCGTCTGAGAAGTGATCTTTTCCCGCGACACCGCCTGATTCCCCGTGCAATAGGGTGAAAGTTGCTTCCAGATGGGAATTCCCGGCGAACGGAAAATCAGGTCAAAAGAATTAAGATGGTCAAGATAAGCTGGACCGGAAATAATATCCACATTGGGATCGTTTCTTAAAACAGGATTCTCTCCCACCTTCTCATTGAGATCTGCAATGGTGATCATTTTGCCCGGAAAAATTTCTCGGATCAGGGTATAACTTGACTGTCCCTCCCTTCCAAATCCAAGCAAGAGTACCGATCGGTCAGCAATTCTATTCCGGATCAGATCAATCATTCAAAACGGTTTTTAATCGTTGTTCAAAGTTTGGCGGAAGAAAATGATGATTTTCAAATTTTTTCATAAAGCATTGAAAATCAATTGAACGATAGCGAATGAAGGGTTCCGACCGGAAATAATTTTTCAGCAGTTCAGGAAGTGCATGATTTTTCCTCTGGCGAATGGTTTCACATAAAGCAAGGTTCACTTCGGTGATGGTGCCCACGCAGTCGAAAGGTTTTTCCTCGGTAAGACCACATAATTGATCGAAATAAATCTGTAGGGAAGAATCTCTCAAAAGGTTCTTCCCGAAAATTTGGATCAGTTGTTCTTCCGTTAAAAACGGAGATAAGATAATATAAGTAAACAGGCATTTGGCACACTTTCCGCACCAGGAATCGGTTTTACTCCCCGCATTGCAACTGCGGAATACCGGATGATACTGCTCAAATAAGGAAAACAGTCTGGCAATCTGTAATTCACTGACAGGCCGGAGAAAGCTGAAGTAATTAATTTCAGGGCTGATCCATTCATTGAGATAATCACGGAAATCTGACTCGAACAAAACAGATTTGGAGTACTGATGATTGATATTTGTTCCGTAAATCGTCGCCTCATTAGCGCTGGATTCATTGGAAAGCGCAATATGCCGATGACCTGTCAGAATGGCGGTCAACACGGCAACAAAAGCCAGAAGGGCAGAAAATGGCGTATGCCCGTTAAGAAAGCCTTTTTCATTCAGCCTTAGCAATCCTTTATCCAGGCTACGGTCGATCTGCAGGAAATCCTTAGGCTCAAAACCTGCCGCCTTGATGGTGTTCAAACTCGCACTCCTGGGATTCATAATCAGGGGCAAAACAGGTGAACCATGTTTTAACAGCTCAAGGGTGACGGCAGAGTCCTTGCCACCTCCAACCGGAATGATCAGGGTATTATCGAATGTATAGCGTTGAAAGGGAAAACCAAAACGGGAATCCACCTCCATTTCCATGAAATCATCCAAACCGGCTGAAATGGAATTAAGGTAAAAGAATTCTCCCAGTCCATTGAAGTACAACTTTTTCCACCATTCAATCTGACGAGATGACAGCAGAAAAGGGCGAATGATCAGTTTGGGTGAACAGGCGGCCTTCCAATAGCTGATCAGTTCAATCATACCCAGATTAAACACGATCGCATCCATTTTGCCTTTAAGCTGTTCTGGGGATAGAATAAGACCTTTGGCTGGAATGAAATAAGCGGGATGGAAAGTATATTTTCCGGATAAATTAAAAGTATAGGAAATCCTTAAGCCTTCGGCTGAAATTTTATACGATTGTTTTTCAAATGCAAACCATGGAAACTGGGCACGAAATTGCATAAATTTTTCCTGGTGGTTTGACTTCAACATGAAATGGTATTATTTTTGTCAGCGAGTGAAGACAAAATTAATAAAATTGTCGGATTCATGACATCATCCCTGATAAAACCGAAACAAGGCATTATCCTGATCTCAGAACCCTCTTTGAGGGATTACTACTTCCGGCAATCGGTAGTCCTGCTTGCAGAGCATAACGAAGAAGGCACTTTTGGCGTGATCATCAATAAACCCCTTGAGACCAGACTTAGTGAAGTGATACCTGACTTCCCCGATGTCGACCTTTCCTTATATCTTGGAGGACCTGTTCAAACCGACAATTTATTCTATATTCATACGATAGACCATATTGAACAGAGTTTTCCAATTATCGAGGGACTGTATTGGGGAGGTGACCTTGATATCATCAAGGGCATGATAGAGAAAGGAAAAGTCAGCAAACACGAAATAAGGTTTTTCATCGGATATTCAGGCTGGCATCCCAAACAGCTCGACCATGAAATTCAAGAGAAATCCTGGGTTCTTTCCCATACAACCGTTAATGAAATCATCTATGCTGAACCTGAAAAACTATGGAGCTCTCATCTGAAAAGCATGGGGAAAGATTATGCCATCTGGGCGAATTTTCCTGCAGACCCGTCCCTCAACTAATTCAAGACTTAATCCCTCTCAATGAAAAAAAATGATCTGTCAATATCTGTTATCACCCTTTTCATCATTTCTTCTTTCTTTGTTTTTCCATCATTCCGGGATACCTACCATCATCTGAATGCACATTATCCTTATTGTGCCAGCTTTGTTAAATTCGCCATTCTTGCTACTTTCGGAGAATGTCTGGGGTTGAGAATCAGGACAGGCCAATACTGGAAAGAAGGATTTGGGATTATCCCCAGGGCTATAGTATGGGGATTCCTTGGCATCACCATCAAAATGGCTTTTGTGGTTTTCGGGGAAGGAGCACCCCTGATGTTAAAGACCATGGGCTTTCATTTCCCGACAACCAACCCGGCCGATATACTCCGCCAGCACGATTTTAGCTGGCTTAAGCTTCTGTCTGCCTTTTCGGTCAGTACAAGCCTGAATGTATTTTTCGCTCCGGTCTTTATGACTTTTCACCGGATTACGGATATGCATATTGCAGCAACACATGGCAGCATGAAAGATTTTCTTGGGCCAATCCCCATGGCCAGATATTTCGAACATATCGATTGGGACAGCATGTGGAACTTCGTTTTTAAAAAAACCATCATATTCTTTTGGATCCCGGCTCAAACCCTGAATTTTATGCTCCCGGAAGACTACCGCATCCTGATTGCAGCCATTTACAGTATCATCCTTGGTGTGATCTTGTCCCTGGCCTCGATGATGGCAAAAAAACGAATGTGACATGGTTTGTTTTATTTCCTGATTTTTAATACTTTTGAAAAAACAACCTCCCGATGAACAATTCAGGTCATTCTGATATCAATTATTATGGTCATCAGCCTGGTGATACCATAGGCAGCAGGGAACAGAAACCCCAGCCCTCACCAAGGGCTGAATCAGCGCGCGAGCTATACTTTGAAGCAAAATCATCCACTTCCATGGAATTTCCATACTGGTATACCAGGCGATGGGAGGAAAAAGAAGGTGAAATTCCCGTCATTCGTCGTGCTGAAGCACTGAAAGCCGGATTTGAACACCTCACTCCTGTCATATACCCTGGAGAATTATTGGTGATGGGCAAAGCAGCCTATCTCCGTGGTTCTTATCCCATGCCCTGGCTTTCGGAAGCTTTTTTCATGGCCGCTGAAGATCAATTGTACAGGGAAGCCCAGGAATCAGGGAAACTGACCGCTGACACCTTTACCACCATGGGAAAAGGCGGGGGAAATGTTACAAAAAGCATCGGGAAAGTAATCTCCATTGCCGGAAAATTCGGTCTCAGGGTAGAAGAAATGCCGGTCATGCTCGAGGTGGCCAAGAAGTGGAAAGACAAATCCGTAGATGATATCGGACATCACTATGAACAATTGGTGCCGGGGTATAAAGAGAAAGAAGCCCTGATGCGATCCGTCATCTGTATGTTCGATTCCGGTTATACGCTTCCACAGGGCAGGGAGGTGCTGAATTACTATTTCCCACTTCAATACGGAATCTCAGGACTGATTCGCTTGTGTGAAGAAGGCATTGCTGAAGTTGCCGGATACCCAGACATGGACAGGTTGTATTTTTACCAGGCGGTTATCATCATGCTTCAGGGAATACAATCCTGGATAAAAAATTATGCTGAGGAAGCGCATTTCCTTGCCTCCATTGAAAAAGAAGAAAAACAAAAAAACGAATATCTCGATATTGCTGAAAGACTTGAATGGATCTCCAGGGAAGCTCCCAGGAATTTCCATGATGCACTGCAAATGGTATGGACCTTTCATGTCGCCGTGCTGAATGAAGATGCCATATCCGGTCTGTCACCAGGCCGGATAGGACAAGTGTTATACCCTTACTGGAAAAGAGATATGGACCAGGGAATATTGGATCGCGAACGCAGCCTGGAGTTGCTGGAATGTATGCGAATCAAATTCACTGAGATAGATTGTTTTGCTTCCATGGGAGTGGTAGGAGGTGTATTATCCGGCAATACTTTCAACAACCTTTGTATCGGCGGACTTACCAAAGACGGAACGGCGGCTTCTAATGAACTCGAAATGCTTATCCTGGAAGCCGGCATACGTTGCGATACGCCTCAGCCAACTCTTTCTCTGCTATATGATGAACGACTTCCGGAAGAATTTCTACTGAAAGGCATTGAATGTACAAAAATCGGGACAGGTTATCCGGCCTGGATCAGTAACCAGGTGGCCATGGAATTCCTGCTCAATAATTACGGGCATGAAGGCATGGATCTGGAAGAAGCAAGGGCATGGTCCATCGGAGGTTGTCTGGAAACTTCCCCCGGAAGCTGGATGCCCTTGAATCTGGATGGGAAAATTCACTGGATCCCCGGCGGATCAGCCCCGGCAACCAGTGTCGGAGTCCATTTTTTATCCCTGCCGAAAATATTGGAGGTGACACTGTTCGATGGAATGGATATGCGAAATGGGGAACGTGTATTTCCCGCTCACGGATATAAGCTGGAAACTTACGATGAGCTTTGGCAGGCTTTCAAAGACTATTTCAGCCGGGCCTGCCATGTCCTCACCCTGACTAACAATATTCAGCATGATGCCTGGCGAAAGATTTCCCCTTCTTTGGTAAACTCCATGCTTAAACCGGATTGCCTGGAAAAAGGGAAAGATATCGGTCAAATGGGTTCACGTTATAACACTACCTTCAACATCGAAAGCTGTGGAACGGCTAACCTGGTCAACAGCCTGGCCGCATTAAAGCAAAATGTATATACAGATCACCTGTACAACATTGAAGACTATCGCAAGGCCATACTGGCCAATTTCGGGTACAAAACCGCCCAGGAAACCGGTTCCTATTCATTGGTGGATCAGGTTCCCACAACAGCTTATGATGAATGGAAGAAGATACACCATCTTAGTCTGAACGCTCCGAAATTCGGCAATGACCATGCTTTTGTGGATGATATCTTAAAAGAATGGGAAGAATGGTTTTGTGAAATGGCACATAATTATTATTCTCTTTACGACCAACCCATGTATGCCTGTCAGATCTCCGTTTCCACGCATGGACCGATGGGAGCTGTAACCCTTGCCGGACCTGATGGCCGTCTCAGCGGTACAACTTTTTCTGACGGATCCGTTTCCGCTTATCCCGGTACCGACAAAAACGGTCCCTATGCTTTATTTAATTCTGCAACCTGCTGGAATCATGCCCGTTCACAGAACTCCCAGCTGAACATGAAAATTCATCCTTCTGTGGTCAAAGGCCGGGAAGGATCAAGAAAATTTCTGGAACTGGTCAGGGCCTATATGCGTAAAGGAGGCTTCCATGTGCAATTTAATATCGTGGACTCCCGACTGCTCAGAAAAGCCCAGGAAGAACCGGAAAAACACCGTAGCCTTTTGGTCAGGGTTGCCGGATTCACCCAGTATTGGGTTGAACTCGGAAAACAAATCCAGGATGAAGTGATTGCAAGGACAGAGTACGAAGAGCTATAGCTGGGGAGCTGGTGAGTTGATTAAATTTGATTAAAATTTGTTGGTTATGAAAGATTATTTTTGCAAGGATTGTTTGTTTTATCTGCCTGTAGATGTTTTCAGGGGGTTATGCAAACTCAGTAAAAACAAGATCACTCCAGATGATCCGTTTTGCGCTAAAGCTGAAAAATCAGTTAAATGTAAGTTTTGCAGCAAATATACACGGGAACGTGATGATCTGGGGCGATGCATGGGAAACACGCTTGCTTACCCGGATATGAATGCTTCCAAATGTGCCGATTTTGAATGGTACAGGCAAAACTGATCCGTGGATTTATCTTCGATATCCAGGGCTTCTCCGTACATGATGGCCCTGGCTGTCGTAGCCTGATCTTTTTCAAAGGATGCTCCCTTCGTTGCCAGTGGTGTTCCAACCCCGAAGGATTTTCTCCTTTCCCCGAACCCCTTTATAAAAAATCCAAATGCACCTATGATGGACTATGCATCGATTCCTGCAAACAGGGGGCAATTACTAAAAAAGGAGATACCCTGGTTTTTGACAGGACCCTTTGTCAGCGATGTTCCTCTTACGATTGTATCCGGGCTTGTTGCAGCGGTGCCCTGAGTCAGGGAGGTTATGCGATCACCCTCGAAGAGTTATATGCGAAAATTACCCGCGATCGCCAGTACTGGGGCGATCAGGGCGGAATTACCCTGACCGGTGGAGAGCCTTTTCTACAGCCTGAATTTGTCGGGGCTTTTTTAAAAAAGTGTTATGATTCCTATATCCATACTGCCGTGGAAACCTGCGGAAATGTCCCCTGGAAAAACATTGAACCCTCCCTGCCCTGCCTGGATTGGATTTTTTTCGATCTGAAACATATGGACCCGGAAAAACATCTGGAAGCCACAGGCGCTTCAAATCATCTCATCCTTGAATCTGCCAGAAAAATTGCCGGGGTATTCAAAGGGCGGGTGATCTTCCGTATGCCGGTGATCCCCGGATTCAATGATACGGAAAAGAATCTCGATGAAATGATCTCATTTATCCAATCCTGCAAACGAGATGAAGTTAATCTCCTTCCGCTTCATCATTTCGGCCGTGAGAAACATGCCTTAATCGCTCACCCATACTATACCACGAATTTTCAGTCGCCTTCAATACAGCGGTTGAAGTTCGTCAAGGAACATATTGAACAAGCCGGGATCCATTGCTATATCAGCAGCGATACGCCGTTTTAGAATTTTTCTCCGAAAAAATCCGAATTCCAAACTTTCCGTTGGATAATTGTAAATAATTTTCCATTTTTGTAAATGATTATCCATTTACTCATTCTGCTTCAAAAATACTCTTTGCTATGAAAGAAACCCCCATCCCTTATCAAGTTGTCTCCCGTCATATCCGGGAGAGTAATATCCAGAATATTGGCAGGGCCTCCATTCGTGAAATAAAAAGATTAATCAATGGGATCGAAAAAGAAACCGGTGAAAAGTTCGTACGAATGGAAATGGGTGTTCCCGGTCTTCCTGCTGCTCCCATTGGCGTGGAAGCTGAGATTGAAGCCTTGAAAAAAGGCGTGGCATCGGTATATCCGGAAATTGAAGGCACCCCTGTTTTAAAAAGCGAAGCGTCGCGATTCGTAAAGTTGTTTCTGAATATTGATGTGGATCCGGCCAATTGTGTCCCTACTGTCGGAAGCATGCAAGGCGGATTCGCTGCATTTCTTACCTTTTCAAAAATTCACAAGGAAAAAGACACTACCCTGTTCATTGATCCCGGATTTCCAGTTCATCATCAGCAGCACAAGGTATTGGGACAGAAATTTGAATCTTTTGATGTATATGATTACCGGGGTGAAAAATTACGGGCTAAACTGGAATCCTATTTCTCAAAAGGAAATATTCATTCCGTGCTGTATTCCAATCCCAATAATCCTTCATGGATTTGTTTTACGGATACGGAGTTAAAAATTATCGGCGAATTGGCTAATCAATACAATGTTATCATCATTGAAGACCTGGCCTATTTCGCCATGGATTTCCGGAAAGATTATTCAAAACCCGGAGTACCACCCTATCAGCCGACAGTGGCAAAATATACGGAAAATTATGTCCTTCTAATTTCCAGTTCCAAAGTATTCAGCTATGCCGGTCAACGTATCGGACTGATGATCGTTTCCAATAAACTTTTTAATACAAAAGCTCCCGACCTGCTCCGCTACTATACCACGGATATTGTTGGCCGTGCGTTGATTTATGGCACGGTTTACGCTTTAAGTGCCGGAACTTCCCATTCAACACAATACGGACTTGCCGCCATGCTTAAGGCTGTCAACGATGGCACTTATGATTTTGTGGCCGTGGTCAAAGAATATGGTGAGAAGGCCAGGATCATGAAAAAGATGTTTACTGATAACGGGTTTAAAATAGTGTATGATAAGGATGAGGATAATCCCATCGCGGATGGCTTTTATTTTACTTTTTCCTATCCCGGATTCAGCGGAGAAGCCTTGCTTGAAGAAATGCTTTATTATGGGATCAGCGCCATTGCCCTAAGTATTACGGGAAGTGAACGAAAAGAAGGCATACGTGCTTGCGTCTCCCTGGTTAACCGAAATCAGTTCCCGGCACTTGAGGAGAGGTTAAAAAAGTTTCACGCGCAACATGCTTAGCGCACCCAGCATTTTTTGTACAGCGCGATGATGAAAGACGGCAGCCCGATATCAGTAACGTTTTGGAACAGTATTCTGCTGGCTTCTGTCATATTCACGGTTTTTGTTGCTCCCTGCTTTTCCGGCAAATGGGAATTACCCCTGTTTAAATTTGGCTATACCCTGATTTTCATATCAGCCATCTTTTCCCTTGAAAAATACCGGCGTTTCATGATCCTTATTGCCATCCTGTCCCTGATTTTTGAATGGTTATCCATGTTGTTCGACCTGAAGGCAATCATGGGTGCTTCCAAGGTTATCAAGATTCTGTTTTTTTCCTATATTGTTTTTGCCCTGATCCGTCACCTGATCACCTCACGAGAGGTCACTTCCAGGGTCATTGTTGAATCCATTAGCGGATACCTGCTATTGGGGCTGGTATATTATACCTTTATTTCCACGATCATGAACCTTGATCCCTCAGCATTTCATTCCATTTCTGAAGGTACTTCTGCCGCCGAAAAATCCCATCTGAGTGAACCCATTTATTTCGTATTGGTTACGATGTCAACCACAGGCTTTGGAGATATCGTTCCGCTAAAACCTTATGCCCGTTCCCTGGCTACATTCATCAGCGTTTCCGGACAAATGTATATCGCCATCATAGTCGCTATGCTGGTCGGAAAATTTGCCGCCAGACCCAATAAAAATAATCCCCATTTCCCCGCCCAGTAAGTTATCAACAAAAGTTTGCAAGTTATCAACAATTACCCGTTGACAAAAACCCGGATTTGGATGCGGGACCTGACATTCCTGGGCTAATCTTTGCATCCGGAATAAAAACCGGATGGAATGAAAATAATTCTGCCCTTTTTGTTTATTGGTTTCATGCTGATCGCTTCATCTTACCCAGCAGATATGTATGTGGATGAACGCACAAGTACAGAAGTTTTTTTCAGCACTTCCGAAAACATGTTCCCCAAACACTGGTATGGGGACCAAATCCATGCCGAGGCAGAACCGCTGGAGCGGACGGAAAGGCAAAGAGCCATCCTGATCCTCGACAAAGCCTTTGATAAATATCCGGAAACTATTCTGAAGCATTACCTTGACCGGGTTTATGTATTAAAAAGCTTGAAATTTTTCGGGGTTTTCTATGGCGGAACGAATGCTAAGAACACGATTTATCTTGCAGATGACAAAAACAATCCGCATTATACCAACCGGTTTATTGAAGGTGTTTTCCATCATGAATTCTCCAGTATCCTGATCCGTGCTTTCCCTGATTTTCTCAATGAAGAAACCTGGGAAGACATCAATCCGGCGCGTTTCGTTTACGGCAACGGGGGTATTTCAGCCATTCTCAATGGCGTAGCCTCCGTCTCACTCGATCCAAAACTATTTGAACATGGATTCCTTACAAAATACTCGGAATCTGCCTTTGAAGAAGACATCAATGTATTCGCTCAAAACCTTTTCACAGGCGGGAATGAATTCTGGCTTGCCGTTGACACACACACAAAAATCAAGAAAAAAGCCAGGCTGTTAATTGATTTTTATCATCAGATTGACCCGATCTTTACGGAATCATATTTTCGCAAGATGTCTAATTAAAACGGTTCTAAATTACCCATCAGCGGTCATTTTCATTATAATTTTTAACCGGGGGTTCAAAGAATTTTCAGTATTTTCGTAGTATCAATTCCGATAATCTCAATAACCTCATCAGTTATGGCAAAAATCACAGGTGATATTGTAATCAACATTGAACGCTGCAAAGGATGCGAAGTATGCGTGGCTGCCTGTCCCTTCTCCGTGATTGCAATGTCGAAAGAAGTGAACAGCAAAGGCTACCATTTTGCTGTTAAAGTGAACGGTGAATGTACAGGATGTACGAACTGCGCAGTGGTCTGCCCCGATGGTGTAATCACTGTTTACAGGGCAAAAGTAACGACTGAATAATTTCTTAAAACTATAATCCATGGGTGAACTTAAATTAATGAAGGGCAACGAAGCCGTCGCCGAAGCTGCCATACGTGCAGGATGCGACGGGTATTTCGGTTACCCGATCACACCCCAGTCCGAGGTCATGGAGTACCTGATGGCTGAAAAGCCGCATGAACGGACGGGTATGGTGGTACTTCAGGCAGAAAGCGAAGTAGCCTCCATCAATATGCTTTACGGTGCTGCCGGAACCGGAAAAAGAGTCATGACTTCCTCCTCCAGCCCTGGCATCAGCCTGATGCAGGAAGGTATTAGCTATATGGCCGGTGCAGAACTTCCTGCCGTTATCGTCAATGTAGTCCGTGGCGGACCCGGTCTCGGTACCATACAGCCTTCCCAGGCCGATTACTTTCAGGCCGTTAAAGGCGGGGGTCATGGAGATTACAAACTGATCGTTCTGGCTCCTGCTTCCGTTCAGGAAATGTGTGATCACGTCAAACTGGGTTTCGACCTTGCTTTTAAATACCTTACCCCTGTTATGATCCTTTCCGACGGAGCCGTTGGCCAGATGATGGAAAAAGTCGTCCTTTTCGACCAGATCCCCAGACGAACTGATGAAGAACTGATCAAACAATGCCCATGGGCTGCTACCGGAAAACCCAAGGATCGCGAACATATTATCATCACTTCCCTCGACCTTGATCCCGCCGGACAGGAACGCGTCAACCTGAAACTTCAGGCCAAGTATAAGAAGATAGAGGAAAATGAGATCCTGTATGAAGAGATACAATGCGAAGATGCCGAATACATTTTCGTGGCCTTCGGTCTTTCCGCCCGCATCTGCCAGAAAGCAACTGATCTTGCCCGTGCCAAAGGCATCAAGGTAGGCTTATTTCGGCCCATTACGCTATTCCCATTCCCGGTTCAGCAAATATCTGCCTTGGGAAACAGGGTTAAAGGCATCCTGGTCGTGGAAATGAATGCCGGACAGATGATAGAAGACGTAAAACTCTCTGTAGGCTGCAAGGTGAAGATTGAACATTTCGGCCGTTTTGGCGGCATCATCCCCTCCCCGGATGAAGTTGTCAGAGCGCTTGAAAACCAAATTATCGGAGGTTAATATGGAAGAATTATTTGCAAAACCCGAAATACGCATACCAGAAAACCTGGTCTATAAACGGACAGAACTACTGGTTGACCGCCCCTTAAGCTATTGCCCAGGTTGCGGCCACGGAACTGCGCACCGAATCCTGATGGAAGTACTGGATGAAATGGATATCCAGGGAAATACTATAGGTGTTTCCCCGGTTGGCTGTTCCGTTCTGGCTTATGACTTCATGAATATCGATATGCTTGGCGCCGCCCATGGCCGTGCCCCTGCCCTGGCCACTGCCATCAAACGCTTATGGCCCAATCGCTTTGTATTCACTTACCAGGGCGATGGCGACCTCGCTGCCATCGGTACTGCTGAAACCATTCATGCCTGCAACAGAGGCGAAAACATTACCATCATCTTTATCAATAATGGTATCTATGGAATGACCGGCGGTCAGATGGCCCCAACCACCCTGCCCGGCATGCGCTCTTCCACTTCTCCCTACGGACGTGATGTCCCCACCATGGGTCATCCACTGAAAATGACAGAACTCATCGCCCATCTTCCTGGCGTATATTATGTAACCCGCCAGGCCGTGCATACCCCTAATCATGTCAGGAAAACAAAAAAAGCCATCCGCAAAGCCTTCGATATCCAAAAGGATAAATTGGGACTGTCCTTTATCGAAATTGTATCAAACTGTAATTCCGGATGGAAAATGACACCTGTTCAGGCCAACAAATGGATGGAAGAAAACATGTTCCCCTTCTATCCGTTGGGAGATATCAAATTAGAAGGAAAACTTGTAACAAAGGTACAAGATGCAGGATAACAGATTACAGATGTCGGATCAATCGTAAATCGTAAATCGCAAATCGAAATGACAGAAGAAATTATTATAGCAGGTTTCGGCGGACAGGGTGTTCTGTCCATGGGAAAAATACTCGCCTATTCCGGCGTGATGCAAAACAAAGAAGTCAGTTGGATGCCTTCCTATGGCCCCGAAATGAGGGGAGGAACCGCCAACGTTACCGTGATCATCAGCGATGAAAGGATCAGCTCCCCTATTCTCAATTCCTATGATACAGCAATCATCCTGAACCAGCAATCCATGGATAAATTTGAGAAGACCGTCAAACCCGGCGGCCTCCTGGTTTATGACCCAAACGGGATAACACGTCACCCGGTAAGAAAAGACATCAATATATACACCATCGAAGCTGCAGATGAAGCTGCCAAACTGGGATTGTCGAAAATATTCAACATGATCGTCCTGGGTGGATTCCTTAAACTGAAACCTCTTGTGGCGCCTGAATTCCTTCATAAAGGTCTCGAAAAATCACTCCCGGCACGCCACCATAAACTGATCCCCGACAATGAAAAAGCCGTGGAGATCGGAAAAGGACTGCTGAAAGCCGTGCAGATACTGAATTAGCGAGCAGGTTTCACTACTTCTCCTCAGGTTCCTCCTTAAGATCCTCCTCCTTTGCTTTCTTTAATTTTGCCTTCAGTTCCGGAGGCATCTCGTCCGTATATTGAGTCTCTTCCACATCTGAGTCAGAAGTTCCTCTGCCGTATTTTATTTTCGGATTTTCCATTGTCCCTAAAACCCGTAAAGGGATACCAATGATTCCAAGCGGCGGAAGTCCTATCCTCATCTTCAGGTTGATCTGTCCATCAAAGTTCGAAGTCCCCGACAGTTTCACCCTGAAACTCGAAATCCTCATTTTTACCTGTTCCAGAGTGACGACATTATTCTTTATGGTCGTCTTCAAATCAACTTTTGACAGGTCAGGGTTTTTCAGCTTTTCTTTTTCTGTACTTTTACTCACCACGGTGAATAACTTCAGCCCGGACACCTTGACTTTTTTCAGGGAAAGAACACCCCCTCCTTCCAGAGAGGGATATACCGGTTTCATTCCGGCGCCCAGCTTTCCTTTGATGGAATAATCCAGGGAAACAATGCCCTCCGCATGGGCCGCTGAGGCGGCGATTTTGCGGAAAAGCTCCACTTCATTGTAAGCTCTCTTCACATCAAAATCAAGGGCGGTAACATGAAAATCAAAAAAAGCGCTTGAGGGTGTCATACTTCCGTAACTGGCATCCATGGCAACTTTGGTTCCGACCGATTCAAACTTCATCCCTTTCAGTATTACCATTCCACCGCGGATCTCAGTGACCGCATCAAAATCCAGGATCTCCAGCCCTTCAAACTTGATCTTTTTCAGGTTGGTTTTCAATCCGATTTCAAGGTTATCAGGAACCATCACCACTCCAGCAGTGGTGGATCCTTTCCCGGGTTTCGCGTCTGATGAAGCCGAAGCAGCCTGGGTTTTACTGAAAAACTCATCCACAAGCAGGTAATCGGAGTTGAACTTAAAATTCCCCTTCAAGGTTTGTTTCTCTGCAAGAACATAATTTACAACATTGTTCAGATATCCATCAAGACGGATATCGGAAGCCCCATATCGGGCAAGGAATTTTTCAAACCATACTTTATCATTGTCAAACCTGAAAACGCCCTCCTTGAGAACAAGCCTCTTGGGCAGGTAAATCGAAGTAAAGCCAATGTTTTTCAATACCAGCCTCCCCTTGTTCTGAAGCTTTTCATGCCGCCCTGCCATGGCATCGCTTTGTAAACCTTTTAGCGAAAGGTCGGTTTCGATATGACCATCAAGATCCATCCCTTCACAAGCAAAGAGTTTATAAATTTTTGCCACATCCAGGATTCCCTTCGATCTCACATGATAGGCAATATCGTCGGGATTGTCAACTTCGGCATGCAGTACAAAAGGATGTCCTTCAAAAAGAAATGAAAGCGGAGAAAGACTCAGCTTTGTATCCTTCAACTGCCCGCTATTGTTGGAAACCCTGGCAAGCACATGGATATTCTCCAGCGGATGCGGATAATATTTCGTCTGTAGGCTTCCGTCTTTGACCGAAATTAAAATTTCTGACACAGGAAATAATTTTTTCTCCGGTGCATACTTCCCTTTCACATTCATCTCGGCGGTCAGCAGCCCTTTCAGTTCAAGGCTGTCAAGGGGGATCACCTGTTTCAACTCTTCCAGTTTACATCCTGCTGTCAACTTTGCTTCCATGGGAAAATCCTGTAAACCATCCAGATGGAAGAAACCTTCAAAATGATTCTTTTTAAATTCAGCTTTTAACTTGTCCATCTGAAGGCTGATATTCTTGTAATTATTATCCTTTACCGAGGCATTCAGATCGAAAGAAATATCCGTAATGGGCTCGGGAAGATCCTTGTATTTGAAATACCCGTTGGAACAGGAGGAAAACAGTTTGAATTTGGGTATGCTGAGAATGATGGTATCATGCTTTTTACTTCTTGGATCGGGACCGGATTCATACACCCCATCCGCATTGAAATTCATCTGGAAATGACCACGGAGGGCAAAACGGTCGGCACCCAGGATGGGACTCCACTTGGCCAGATCCATCACCGTATTAACCCTGACATTGACATATAATTTATCTGTGCTGTTCAATTTTAGAGCGGCACTAAAAACTTCCTTCTCATAAATGGAAAGTAAACGTAACGACAATGAATACCCTTCCTTCAGGAAAGTGAAACGACCGGTAAAGTTCAGGGGCATGCCCATGAGCTTTAAATCATTTTTCTCAAATTTCATGTCCAGGGTATTGATATTGATAACCGTGGATAATTGAGCTTCAAGCGGTTTTGAAACGATCAGGGGGAAATGATTCACTGATAAATTCATGGCATCAACCCGGATTTTCGAGCTCAGCGATAAAATATCATTTTCGATCATGCTTTTTCCATTGTAATTAAACCCATTCAACTCAAGAATGACCGGTATGGAAGGATCAGCATACAGAAAGCGGCATTGGATAAAATAGATCTGTTCAATTTTTATCTGAGCTCCTGATTGAGCACTTGTATCCTTCACTGACAAAGTATCAGAAGAGGAATAAACATCAAAATTGGAAGCGCCCTTCTCATTATATTTCAGTTCAACCCTGGCATGGTCAAGATAAACCCTGTTTATTTTTATGGTCTCGCTAAAAAGACTTTTAACATCTATCCCTAAGGATACCCTTCTGGCTGAGATGAGGGTGTCGTTGTTGAATGGGGCAGATCCTTTCATTACAAAATCATTCAGTCCGATGGTAAGTCTCGGGAAATGACTAAAAAATGAAACATCTATATCCGTGAAATTCAATTCTGTTTTCAGGCGGCTGTTGGCCGTAGCCTTTACGTTTTCCGCAATTTTATCCTTGAAAATTATTGGAAGTGTGAGCAGCAGAATGAGAATCAATCCAATAAGAATACCAAAACCGATGAAGATTTTTCTGATTTTTTTCATGATGAAACTGACTTATTCTTTATTAATTCTTTAGTTGACGGAGAACCTCCAGGGATTCATCCACATGTTTTTGAAAATTTAATTGAGAGGAAAACATCATTTGTATCACACCCTGTTTGTCGATGACAAACGTCACACGGCCGGGAAGAACGCCCAGGGATTTTCCTACCCCGTACTTTTCGCCCACACTCCTGTCCTTATCAGATAAGAGAATAAATGGCAGCTTATGGTTGGCAGCAAAAGCCTGGTGAGATGAAACATCATCGGCACTGATCCCGATGACCTCTGCGCCAGCCTCTTTAAACACCTCATAACTGTCACGAAAACTACAGGCTTCCCTGGTGCATCCGAATGATTCATCTTTCGGATAAAAATAAACTACCAGGTTCACCTTGCCGGAAAAGTCACTCAGGTTAACCCTTTTCCCGTTTTGATCAGGCAAACTGAAATCAGGTGCCTTATCGCCGATTTGTATTGTTTTTCCCATTGCTCGATTTTTTTTGCCCGACATTTGTCCGGCATCTGAAGGATGATCATGAATACACGAAAACAAGAAATAATTTAGAATAATTATAAATAATAAAAAAATTCCGTATCTTTGCCTCATAAAATGAAACTTTAAATATAAGCAAAATGAGAACACTATTTATATTTATTATTATGATAACATTAAGCAATATGACCAGATCCCAGGAAAAAAAATCATTTTATGATTTCAAAGTCAACTCCATTGACGGAAAGGCTTTTGACCTTTCTGCTTTAAAAGGGAAAAAGGTATTGGTGGTCAATACCGCTTCCAAATGTGGATATACCAAACAATATGCTCAGTTGGAAGAACTTTTTCAAACCTATGGCGGAGAAAATTTTGTGATTCTCGGATTTCCGGCCAATAATTTTCTGTCCCAGGAGCCGGGAAGCAATGAGGAGATCAGGGAATTTTGTACGGTCAATTACGGCGTGACTTTCCCCATGATGGCCAAGATTTCCGTGAAAGGGAAAGACATGGATCCCCTCTATCAATGGCTAACTTCCAGGGAACAAAATGGCGTGATGGATGCCCCTGTGAAATGGAATTTCCAGAAATTCATGATAAATGAAAACGGGCATCTTGTAGGCATGGCTCCTCCGGGTGAAGTTCCCACCTCTGAGCGTATGGTCAACTGGATTAAAACCGGAATGCTGAAGTGAGATGAAAAAGTACAAATGCACGGTCTGCGGTCATGTTTATGACCCTCAATACGGAGATCCTCATTCAGGCATTGCTCCGGGCACGGCCTTTGAAGAGATACCGGATGACTGGGTTTGTCCGATCTGCGCCGTAGGGAAGGAGGACTACATTCCGATGGATTAAAATTCCTTTTATCTTTGTTAAAAAACCAAAACCATGGAAAAAAGTATAAAAGGAACCCGTACTGAGAAGAATCTTCTCAAATCTTTTGCCGGCGAATCCCAGGCAAAAAACCGTTATACCTTCTTTGCCAAACAGGCCCAAAAGGAAGGCTTTGAGCAGATCGCTGCATTCTTCATGGAAACAGCCATTAATGAAGAGCAGCATGCCAAAGTATTCTTCCGTTTTCTTGAAGGAGGACCGGTTGAAATCACCGCCACCTACCCTGCAGGGATCATCGGAACAACGGCCCAGAACCTGAAAGCCGCCGCCGAGGGAGAACATGAGGAATGGTCGGAACTCTATCCTGAATTTGGAAAAATAGCCACTGAAGAAGGTTTCCCCAAAGTTGCCACTGCTTTTAAAATGATCGCCCAGGTGGAGGAACATCACGAAAAGCGTTACCTGAAATTGCTCAGCAACATGGAAAGAAACAAGGTTTTTGAAAAAGAAGAGAAAACCTATTGGGTTTGCCGAAAATGCGGGTATGTGCACTATGGATTGAAAGCCTTACTGAATTGTCCGGCCTGCCAGCACCCCATGGGCTATTTTGAAGTGTTACAGGAAAATTACTGAGGCGATAGGCGATGGGCGGAGTGTTTATCGCCTATTAAATCGTTTTACACAAGCATTAATGACGACTTCAGGATATCGTAATGACTTTTGGTTATTATTTGTAGTCATTATAAATCCAATGTGTATCTTAGAAAGAAAAATGATACGGATAGTATTTATTCGTTTGTAAGGAATGAAAAAAAAGCAAGCGGGAAAAAATTATTCAATGATCTTCAAGGCCTGAAATATGATCTATTGCACATACATGATGATTGGTAAATCCTCAACTGCTAATCGAATAGACGGCCGTTGATGCAGTTAGCCCACCGGCTCACCTCACGCCAAACTGATTTTAGGAAAGTAACTACCGCCCGTAAGGACTTCCCGCTTATGGCTTGGTGGTCACCCTTTGGGATTATCTCCCCAACCTTTTTTACTCATTTAAAATCAAGTTGCAATTTTGATCATTTTCAAAATTTGACGGATGCGTTAAGATTTCAACCTGGATTTATAGGATTGCGCTGAATACAGCAATTTCTTTTTAATGGAAAGATTGTAAAAACAATGACAAGAAAGTACAACTTGATGCATCAATTTTATCTTATTCCAATTTCGAGTCGGATGGTTCCAAAATTGCTAAATTTGAGAAAGAGGAATAACAATCTGAAAACTTTAAGAACTTTGTGACAAAAATGACAGAAATGAAAAGACTTATTTTAAAAAAAAACACAAATAACCTTGAAACTCCAAAAAACGCAATGACACTTTTTGGATGCGGACCTAAGCTTGCATTGTTATGTTTACCCTATATCATACTATCGTCCATCATAATGATCAGGTATCCGGACTTTTTTTATCTTGGGTTTCTTGATCTTACGCTTTTCAAGGTTTTTGGAGTAATCTGGCTTGGATTGGGATTGATCTTCTGGGTATATTCAGCTATTTATTTTTTAAAACACTTCCAACCCGGTACTTTGATTACTAAAGGCCCATATGGACTTTGCAGGAATCCCATCTATTCCGCCATAATAGTATTCATCTTACCCGCTCTGGCCATCATTTTTCATTCGGGTTTAACGCTTTCTATCGCTGTGGTTTTATACATAGGATTTAAGATATCCATTCACGGGGAAACAATCGTGCTGAGAAAGATATTTGGAGAAGAATATGTGATATATGAAAAATCTGTCAATGAGATCTTCCCGTTTCCTCGATATCTCTTTTGTTGAAATAAATTTATAATTACGCCTTGGAAAAAAGAAACAGACACATACGCCGACGGAAAAGACAGAAAGAAAATAACGATCACGGAGACACAACGGAGAAAATGGATTAGAAGGCTGTTGACAGAATACCAAGCGATGACAACGTGTTTAGTGCATTTGGCAGAAAGTGCTGTTTTCATTGGCAGTATATTGGATAACCTTTATCGCTGTTTGACAGGTTTTTGCTTCCCCTCCAGGGCAGTAATAAAAAAAATGAAACAAAATGACACTTGAAGAATTAGGATACAATAAAAATTTTGAAGCATTTAGAATAGAACAAAAACTGAATGACTTTGAAATTGGAAGAATAATTACAGAACACAAGGAACGATATACAGTAAAAACAACACAAGGAGAATACGAAGCTGAAATTACAGGAAATATGCGATTTTCGGCTGTAAGCCGAGAAGATTTTCCAGCAGTAGGCGATTGGGTTGCATTGTCGACTTATGATACAGATAGTGCTATAATCCATAAAATATTACCAAGGGTCTCAATTATTAAAAGACAAGCAGTTGGACAATTCGGAGAAATTCAAGTCATCGCGACAAATATTGATTACGCTTTTTTAGTTCAAGCAGTTGACAGAGATTTCAATATAAACAGACTTGAAAGATACCTGACTATCTGTTATGCATCTAAGGTAAACCCGATAATTATACTAACGAAAACAGATTTAATACATGAACAGGAAAAAACTGAAATAATCGAAAATGTAAATCAACGGATTAAAAATATACCCGTTTTTGCAATCAGCAATGAAACGCAAGATGGATATGAAGCCTTAAAACGTATAATTGAAAAGGGCAAGACCTTTTGTATGCTTGGTTCTTCTGGCGTTGGAAAATCTACTTTGTTTAATAATCTCTCTTGCAGGTCTGTAATGAGAACTGATTCAATCAGTCAAAGCACAAGTAAAGGCAGACACATTACAAGTCATCGAGAATTAATTGTATTGGAAAATGGCGGAATACTTATTGACAACCCGGGAATGAGAGAAGTTGGGATTGTCGACAATTCCAACGGTTTGGAATCAACATTTTATATAATAACCGAACTTTCGAAAATTTGTAAATTCACAGATTGCACGCATACCAACGAAACCGGTTGCGCTGTTATTGAAGCGGTTGCAAAAGGAGAAATAGACAAAAGTTCGTACGAAAATTACCGAAAAATGGAACGCGAGAAAGCCCATTTTGAATCATCCGTTGAAGAGAAGCGGAAAAAGGATAAGGAGTTTGGTAAAATGATAAAGAATTACAAAAAAAATATGAGAAAAAAATAAGTACTAAGCACAATAGAGTTGGCGGTCGTTGAGCCCTCAACCCACCCTTGCGCCGATTACACCCTACGTAAGGGATAATAGATGGTAATGATAAATGATGAGGACCTGGAAGACAAAAAATGGATGTAAAATAATTCAACTATTATCGGGTCGAAGTAATGCTTACCTGATTATAACCAATAGTAACATTATACTGGTAGATACTGGTATAAAGTCATCCTTTTTAAAACTATCAAAAAAACTTGATTCGTTAAACATAACATTTGGAGAGATATCTTTGCTGATATTGACCCATACTCATTTTGACCATTGCCAATCAGCCAAGGAAATAAAAGAAAAAAGTGATTGTAAGATTATTGTTTCCTCGTTTGCAGAGGAGTCAATCAGAAATGGATATGCAGCGTTACCAAATGGCACTTTTGTTTTTACAAAATTGATAGCAGGGTTGGGGCGATGGATAGGTAAAAGAAAATTTGGGCTTGAACCATTTTATCCAGATATTCTGATTGGGAACAATGGTGACTTGAAAGTTTTAGGTCATTTCATTAAAATCATAAAAACACCAGGTCATTCTAAAGATTCAATGAGCATACTTGTTGATAATGAAATTGCTATCGTTGGAGATGCAATGTTCGGTGTCTTCAGAAATTCAATTTTCCCGCCTTATTCAGACAATGTTGATAAAATGATAGAAAGCTGGGGTAAATTATTAGAAACAGATTGTAGTATCTTTTTGCCAGGACACGGAAGCGAAATAAGCCGTCAACTATTGCAAAAAGAATATAAAAAATATAATTCGAAAGGTGTTTAAACCAGTTGAACTAATGTAAATTAATAACAATATAATGTCAGGAGTTATGATCGACAAAAACAAGCAATTAAATGCAACCATAAACCTCGCAAACGACCGCTTACTTTTTGAAGGTATTGTTGAAGGTAATCGTCCGATAGCAATAGATTATATTCCTCCTCTTGGAGATAATCTTGGTTACACCTCTCTTGAATTGATGTTGTTGAGTTTATCGTCATGCATTGGGACAGCTTTATTAGTTATGCTGAGAAGACAGGGCAAAATCATTCAACAATTCTCAATCAAATCGGAAGGAACTCGCCGAAAAAGCCATCCTACTTCACTTGAAGAGATACATTTATTTGTTGAAACTAAGGCTTTGGGATTGACAGTCGAAGAGATGGATAAAACGATTACAATGGTGAAAGGAGCTTGTCCTGTTTGGGATATGATTAAAGAAAGAACAAATGTAATCATTCAGTATCAAATCATGAATTAAAATGATTGACTTCAATCCGGATAAAAAAACCGCTACTGTTTGTAGTGTGCTATACCATGATAACCCTTGCCAGCAGTTAAAGGATTTGTCGTCATTCTTAGGAATTGCTCCTCGATCATAAAACAGGATTCGGAAAAAAATTATCAGCCAATGAACGGAAATTAAGGATGGTGAATTCACCTTGATGATAATTGTCGATTTTTAACTTCATTTA
>CAZSDU010000005.1:0-1802 GCA_964605775.1 uncultured Prolixibacteraceae bacterium
TATACCACCAACACCAGCCGCGAATCTGCCCAGGGTCAGAAAATCGTGATCCGGGTTAGCGATTCCCTCACCACCTCAATGAATCTGTCCGGCAAGTTTAATCCCGACTCAATCCCTTCGCATAAACCAAAACCGTTTGTCGCATAAGCTGAAATGATCTCTTTTAAGCCACTTGAATAAGAAATATTATTTATATTTGTACCAAATTAAAATAAAGATTTGGCAATGAAAAAAACAAAACTGTTTGCGATGATAACCCTGTTTTGGGGGTTATCCGCTCCATTATATGCACAAAATTATCCGTTTAAACTCCCGGAATTACCCTATGCCTACGATGCACTCGAACCTGTTATCGATGCCAGGACCATGGAAATACATTATACAAAACATCATGCCGCCTATGTCAAAAACCTGAATGCAGCGCTTACAGGCAAAGATTATGAATCTTTCTCCATGGAGAAACTTTTACTGGGAGTAAGTAAATATGGAGATGCCGTCCGTAACAATGCAGGAGGAACCTACAATCATACCCTTTTCTGGGATATTCTTTCCCTCCACCATCCTTTTAATCCTCAAAGTGAAATCGGAAAAGCCGTCATTACCACCTTCGGTTCGCTGGATAGCCTGAAAATACTGCTGACAAAAGCAGGAGCAACACGTTTTGGTTCCGGCTGGGCATGGTTATACCTTAGCCCGGATAAAAAACTGGCCGTTTGTTCATCTCCTAACCAGGATAATCCAATCATGAACACCTCCCCCGAAAGAGGGATCCCGGTCCTGGGGATTGATGTTTGGGAACACGCTTATTACCTGAAGTACCAGAATAAACGCGGAGATTATCTTGAAGCCATTCTGGATGCCATCAACTGGGAGGCTGTCAATCAAAAATACATGGATGCCCTGAACAGTAAATTGCTGGAAAAGATCAAGGCGAATTTAAAATAAATGGTATCAACGGATCAGGGTGACTGTTCCTTTCAGGATGACCGGTTTTGCATCAGGGGAGGAAGAGGAGACCTGATAGTTTATCATCCAGGTATAAGTATCCTGCTGACAATATTTCCCGTTCTGTGTTCCATCCCATCCCTTTTGAATATCATTGGTGTCAAAGATCAATTCTCCCCAGCGGTTAAATACCCGCATAGAAAAACTACTGAGATTGTCGATATTACCTATCAAACGAAACTGATCATTAAGCTTGTCGCCATTGGGTGAAAACGCTGTCGGGGCATAAAGCATCTGCCCACATTTTTTAAAATAGACGGTGTCGCTGCCTGTGCATCCCAGAGCGTCAGTAACGGTCACATAATATTGTCCTTCATCAATGGCAGAATAATATTGATCTGTGCTGCCGTCCTGCCATAAGTACGAAGAAAACCCCGACCCTGCATCCAGCGTCACCAACTGACCGGCACAAAGAAAATCCTTGTCTGTGAGCTCAACCTGAGGGGATGGAGCAGCAGTGAAGGTCAGCGGAGCAGAGGTAACAGGGTTTTCCGATACACAGCCAAGCGATGAAGTCATCATGCAATAAACAGCATCCCCATTAGCGGGTTTATCTGACCATGTAACACTGTTCCCGCCAACCGCTATCCCGTTTTTATACCATTGGAATGAAGGCAGAGCGCCTCCGTTGATGGCATTTGCAGTGAAGATAACAACGGTTCCCGCACATACCGCTGTGCCGGGATCAGCCGTAATACTTATGCCGGCAAGAACAGATGAACTTACCTCCATGATGATATTGTTCGATGTGGCCGGATTGCCCGAGGCGCAGGAGGAATTTGAAGTCAGCACACAGT
>CAZSDU010000005.1:1902-84436 GCA_964605775.1 uncultured Prolixibacteraceae bacterium
ACAGGAGTATAGCTATAGGTCGGACTGTTTGATCCTGCATTTACACCATTGACTTCCCACTGATAAACAGGTGTTGTGCCTCCATTGGTCGGGGTGGCCGTATAGGTTACAGCATCGCCTGCACATACCGTGGTCCCCGGATCTGCCGCTATGGTCACCCCTACCGGAACCGTGGTATTCACGCTCATGATAATCGTATTCGATGTGGCCGGATTGCCCGAGGCGCAGGAGGAATTTGAAGTCAGCACACAGTTAATATGATCTCCATCGACAGGAGTATAGCTATAGGTCGGACTGTTTGATCCTGCATTTACACCATTGACTTTCCACTGATAAACAGGTGTTGTGCCTCCATTGGTCGGGGTGGCGGTATAGGTTACAGCATCGCCAGTACATACCGTATTGCCGGGATCAGCCGTAATGACAACGCTAACCGGAAGTATGGGATTGACAGTCACCGTAACGCTTGCACAGGATGAATTTCCGCAGGCATTTTCCCAGCGGGCAAAATAAGTGGTTGTCACCTCCGGGGAAGGAATTGTAATGCTGTTACCGGCTCCGCTGCCGGCTCCGATTAATGTCCCTCCGCAGGAGCCGGAATACCAGTTCAGGGTTGTTCCAGATCCCCCGCTGGCTGAAAGGGTGATATCCCCGGGATCATCGGCACAGAAACCATTACGGTCGCTGATTGCGGTGAGGGGTTCCAGGGGCATAGGGCCTTCCACCAGACAGGAAGCGAAGGAGATCTCATTATAGGCACGCCCCCTGGCAATGTGGTAATTGTTCCCATTCAGGTTATCCGTGGAATACCTGAAGGCATAAACACTGTAAAAAATCCCGTAAGGACAGGGAACGCTGAAATTGTCAACACAGGTATGGGTCTGGGAATTGCTGATCAGGGCAACCACGATGGGACCATCCGGGATGATTTGTTCGCCGACACTGTATGTTTTTCCATCCATCGGAGAGGCAAAAGTTCCTGTGGTATTTCTAAGCACGATATATCCTTGTGTACCGTCAGCCGGGTTGAGATCTTCCGCCGGGGACCAGTTTAAAGTAACCTGGGTATTGTTGGCATTAATGGTTCCCGTAAGGCTTGGATTAATCCAGCCGGGTTGCCTGAGGCTTCTCCAGAAATCAACATTCGCCGTGGCCGAAGAAGAACATTGGTTAGGCAATCCGAAGGTAAGCGTAGTACTGCTTTTTGAAGTCCAGGTAGTGCCGTCCTGGGGGGTAGTCCAGCCATATTCGCTGAGGCTTGTTCCCGGACAGACAAAAACCGCTTCCCCATTGGCAAGGGTAGATTTCTGATTCAATTTGGGAAGGGGAATGGTGTGCCATGACCCCCCCGGAGCAGGAGGTGGAGGGGGTGGAATGCTTGGAATATGTCCCAAGGCATGGACAAAGGTTCCTGATCCATCGATAAGCTGGAGTAAATCCCCGGCAGCAGCAATATTCAATGTTGCCCCTGCAAATAAAGGAGAAGTGCCGAAACTTGCATTTGTCTGAATAAAAAAAGCGGGGTTATTGGCGGAAACTTCCAGATAACCATCTGATTTGTCCTGATCAATGGGATGAGAAATTCCTGTTGAACCGATACTGCGGTGCCAGACCATGATGATCGTACCTGCCCTGAGGTTATTCCATAAGGGAATATTGGCAAAGCTTATCCATGGCTGAAAGGAAGTTTGGGCAGCGTTGTTATCCTGGAGTGTCCAGTTCCGCATATCCGTATTATCAGAAATGACAAGCAACTCTGTCCACTCATCCCTGGGATCTGTTGCATTGTAATAACTGCTGACAACGACAGTCTGCGCTAAAATATCGAATGAAGAAATAAGAAGGAAAAGGAGGAAAACAAGGTGCAGTATTCTACCCATAAAAAAATTCCTTATTGATCACTGGTTGATGATCAGTAATCGCCTGCTCAGGAGTTTTTTATTATCCAACAGGATTTTACAAAGATACAATCCCGCCGGCATATTATTTCGGTGTATTTGAAAAGTTTTACTGTTCACGGAAAAGGTTTTATTCACCAGATGGCCCAAATTGTCATATAGTTCGAAATCAATCCGCGCATATGGTTTATCGAAGGATAAAACAGCCTGGTTTTTCAGTGGATTAGGGGTAATCCTGACCTTTTCGACAGAGGAAGATGGATCTACTATTCCTGATCCGAGATCAATGGCAAACAAACGGATATGGTCGATCATCCAACCCTCTTTGTCGTGATGATCCATATCAGAAATAAAATTAAATCTCACGATCATCGTATCAGGTGGAAAATTGAATGGAGGGTCAAGAGGAATTTCACACCAGACCATGCTGGTATGAATCCATCCATTTGAATGACCCGAAAATCCATATTCCCCGTTGAATAATGTATTGGAAGTGGAATACATGTTCATATTCACCCATCCCCAGGCAGGGGTTATTCCTAAAGGATAAATATTATCACTGATCACATTGATCCAGGTCCCTCCTTTATCCCAGGAAACCTGTATATATCCTCCATCATTCAAGGTATCCGTGTCAAATTTATGCCGGAAATCCAACCAGATATCCCAGGGATATGCATTCCAGTAAGATGTTCCCATATTGAATTCTCCTATATAAAGATCGAACCAGGAATGATTGCCGGGAGGATAGGAATTCATGGTATCAGTTACCATTGCATTGGGAATGGAATAAGCAGCGCTAAAAAAAGATTTCTGAGGTGTTCCTATTTGCCAGAGGTTGTCGGGAACTTCTGGAATATTTATATCCGTAGTGGGGTTTTCGAAATTAATTACGGTAAAGATGTCAAGGGTATCCCCTGGATTGTTCTGGCTTAACGACTGAACAGGAGCAAACCAATAGCCAGTTATTCCTAAGATAAAAAGGAAATATTTTTTCATGATTGATTGAATTTTCAATCAAAGGTATTTCAAAAAAGAAAAATTTGCAAATCTGCTTACTCGTATCTTAAGGCATCGATAGGATTCAGGCGGGCCGCTTTCCTTGCCGGATACCAGCCAAAAAATATCCCTATGGCAGAGGAAAAAACAAACGACATCAGTATGGATTGAAGGGTGATGGTTACCGGCCAGTTCATCAGGCTGGCAATGAGTTGTGAGGTAAGAATGCCCATGGCTATTCCGAGAAGTCCTCCCAACAGGCTGATCAGTAAAGCTTCGATCAGGAATTGAAGCAGAACATCTCTTCCCCTTGCGCCTACGCTCATGCGTATGCCGATCTCACGGGTACGCTCTGTTACTGAAACCAACATGATATTCATGATGCCAATGCCGCCAACCAGAAGGGAAATGCTGGCAATGCTGGCCAGGAGCACGGTGAGGATGCTGGCCGTGGACGTGGCTGCTGAAGCAATATCGGATTGAGTCCGGATGGTGAAATCAGGATCTTCCGATGGCCCAAGACGATGCCTTTCTTTCAGAACCGTAGTAATTTCCTCTGTCGCGGCAGGGATCAAGTCTTCCGTGACGGCGGAAGCCATCATGCTCTGGATATAGGTAATGGCAAGCATTCTTTTTTGAACGGTAGAAAAAGGCGCAATGACCATATCATCCTGATCCTGTCCGAAAGCGTTCTGTCCTTTTTTCTCAGTAATACCGATAATTTTAAAGGGGATTTTATTGATACGGATATACCGTCCTACTGCATCCATGCCTTCTCCAAAAAGATTGGTGACCACTGTCTGGCCGACCACGCAAACTTTAGCCGCGCTCCGGTCGTCATTCATGGTGAAAATATTGCCATTCTCTACTTTCAGGTTTCGGATGTTGAAATAATCGGGATAAACGCCATAGACTGAGGTTCTCCAGTTCAGGTTAGACGCGACCAGCTGACCGCTGGTTCTGACCTGAGGTGTTAGATACGCAATGGAAGGACATCGCTCTTTCAGCGCCTGGGCATCGTCAAGGGTCATTCTCTGGGAAGTCCCTGCTTCCATCCTGACCCCTCCGCTGCTGCTGGCCGAAGGGAAGATCATCATAACATTGGTTCCCAGGGAAGATATCTGTTGCTGGATACTTTTTTTGGATCCCTGCCCGATGGCCAGCATGGCAATGACCGAGGCCACACCGATGATAATGCCCAGCATGGTGAGAAAGGTCCTCATTTTATTTTTAGCCAGAGACCGGATTGCAGCAATAAGCAAATTATTCAGTTTCATACTTCAGTGTCCTCCACATTTACCGGTAATTGGATTAATTCTTCACGGCCATTCTTTACCCTTTCATTTTCCAGCATCCGGATGATTTTTCCATCGCGAAAAGTCACGTTTCGTTTTGTAAATGAAGCAATATCAGGTTCATGTGTGACGATCACCAGGGTGATTCCTTTCTGGTTCAGCTGCTGAAAAATATCGATCACTTCCAGGCTTGTTCTGGAATCCAGGTTACCGGTCGGTTCATCTGCCAGGATCACGACCGGATCATTGACCAGGGCTCGCGCAATGGCCACCCTTTGCTGTTCCCCTCCCGATAGCTGGTTGGGCATGTGGTGGGCGCGATCAGCGAGACCTACGGATTCTAAAGCATTCAACGAGCGTTCACGCATTTCCCTGGAACTGATCTTGTGATTGTACATCAGGGGTAATTCAACGTTTTCAAGCGCAGAGGTTCGGGAAAGCAAATTGAAAGACTGAAAAACAAAACCAATTTTTCGGTTTCTGAGATTGGCTAACTGATCTTTCGTCAGGCTGCTTACATCCACCCCATCAATCAGGTAGTTTCCTTTTGTCGGAACATCCAGGCAGCCGATAATATTCATAAAGGTCGATTTTCCTGATCCGCTTTTCCCCATGATGGCCACAAAATCGCCCTGCTGAATATCGAGGTTGACCCCGCGAAGGGCATGGACTTCAACATCGCCCATTGTATATACCTTGACCAGGTTTTTAACCGAAATGATGTTTTCTTTCATTTTCGTTTTCTTAGCGTGGAACTCTCCCTCTTGGCATTTGAGGAGTAAATGGGTTTTGCTGGGTTTGCTGGGAAGACTTCGCGGAATTCTGTCCGTTTGAACCTATGATGACAATATCGCCTTCTTTGATATTCCTGCCTTCCACTTCGGTATAACTTCCGTCTGTAATCCCAAGTTTCACCCTCCTTGGCTGTATATTTTCCCCTTCTTTGATATAGATCATCCCCATGTTTGACCATTTCATTGGATCGCTGCCTGACCTTTGAAGTCCATTTTTCCTGCGTTGTTCACGTTTCTTTTTTATGGAGTCTGGGAGATTCTTTTCGATTTTTTCCAAGACTTCAGCCGGGGGATTGTATTTCAACGCTGCTGCAGACACCTTGAGGACGTCGTTGGCTTCCTGGATCATCACCGTGATGTTGGCCGTCATCCCGGGTAAAAGGTTCAGGTCGGGGTTAGGCACATCAATGATGACAGTATAATTCACGACATTCTGGGTCACCACCGGTTGAAGTCTTACCTGTTGAACTGTTCCGTTAAAACTAAGTTCATCATAGGCATCTACAGAAAATTTGACCGCCTGTCCGACTTTGATTTTCCCGATATCTGCTTCGTCAATGCTGGCCTGGACCTGCATTTTCGTCAGGTCATTGGCAATGGTGAACATGGTCGGGGTACTGAAACTGGCGGCCACAGTCTGACCTACATCCACTGCCCGGGAAACCACCACTCCGGAAATAGGGGCAATTATGGTGGCATACCTCAGGTTGATTTTCGCGCGGTTCAGGGAAGCCTTCGCAGTACTGACATTGGTAACCGCGGTTTCATAAGCGGTCAGCGCCAGGTCATAATCAGCCTGGGCAACCACTTTCTGGTCAAACAACTGTTTGGTCCGGTCATATTCCCTTTTTGACTGATTCATCTGAATTTCTGTCCGCTTCAAGGCCACGGAAGCATCTTCAACGGCCTGGGCAAGCAAAGTGGTATCCAGAACGGCTATCACTTGTCCTTCCCTGACTACTGAATTAAAATCAACAAAAATCTTTTTGATTATCCCGGATACCTGTGTCCCCACCTGAACCGTCGTAACAGCCTGTAAGGTGCCGCTGGCCTTCACCGTCAGTTGAATATTTCCCCTTTCAACCTGAGCGGTTTTAAAACCCAGGGCAACCGTTTTTTTCTTTCCGACAAAAAACCAGGTAGCAAAAGCAGCCAATACTATAATGGCGAGTAAAATAATCCAATATTTTTTTTTCATGGTATTTGATGATTAATTCCTTATCCTTCATGTTTCATTAAAACCGTATTTCTTTCCCCTGATAAAAATCAAGAATTTTGCCTTTAAAGATATAATCGAATTTAGCCTGAATCAGATTGGATTGAGACTGTTCGTAATTGTTTTTCTGAATTAAAAAATCCGTAGCGGTCATGACCCCGACATCAAACTTTTTTTGTGCATTTTCATAGACCGACTTCACCGCGGATAACTGTTCTTTTGTGGCTTCATATTTCTTGATTGCGGCTTTTAAATCTGTATAGGTTTGTTCAATGCTTTTTCTCAGCACATTTTTCGTGTTCTGTTCGTTAAGCTGGGCCGTCATGGTATTAATTTTAGCCCTGTCGATATTGCTTTTTATCTGGCGGTTACTATAAATTGGGATGGAGAGACCAAGGCTGAATGATTGGCCGATATTATCCCAGAGTTGCTCAAAGAAAGGATAACCCTGGGGGTTCACGCTTCCCTTTTTTCGGCTTGAAGCAAAGCTCGTATTCAGGTTGGCGCCAAAATTCAAACGTGGCCATCGTGCCCCTTCTGTGACCTTCAGCGCCATCAGGGAAGCGTTGGTCTTTATGGCTGCGCTGGAAATCTGAGGAAGAACGTCCAGGGATTTTTTATAAATCTCCTCATTGGTCTGAAGAATCACTGCAGAGGGTTCAGTCATATCAGGGACGGCCACAATGAATTGATCGGTAATGGGAATATCCATCAACTGCATCAGGGTAACTTTAGCCAGGTCGAGCTGATTCTGGGCAGTAATGACAGCAAGATTATCGGTCGCAAACTGCGACTTGATTTGCAGCAAGTCGCTCTCAGGGGATTTTCCGGCATCGACCATCTTTGCCGTACGGTCAACCTGTACCGCAGTTGCTTCCGCCTGGCTTTTTGCCACAGAAAGAATTTCATTAGCAAATAAAACCTGAAGATAGCCGGTGGTAATATTCAGGGTAACATCATTTTTTGCTTTTTCAATATCATATTGTCCTGCCTCTACTGTCAAGCGATATTGCCTGATGGTATTGGCATTCTGAAGTCCATTGAAGAGGTTATAACTACTGGATATGCCCATATTGGTTGAATGGTAAGCTTCAGTAACAAAGGAGTTGGTGGTTGGGTCAATGTTTTTCCCCAGGTTCAGGGCTTCATTGGCCGAAGCATTTACACTGGGAATCCGGTTGGCTTTGTATTGTTCCAGACTCACCTTGTTAAGTTCATTGCTCAACCGGCTTTGATTTACAGTGATATTCCGTTGAAGAGCCGTATCCAGACATTGCTGAAAAGTCCAGGCTCGCGGTTGCGCCAAAACGGTGGCCACCATAATAAATGACAATAAAAAAACGATTCCTTTTTTCAACATTTCAATCTTCAGTTTGGGATTGATTAATAACCTTGAAAAGTTGTTCACGATAGTGCTCACTGATCGGAATTTCGCGTTTGGAAATTCCCAATTGTTGCTTTTGCACGTATTCAATTTTATTAAAAGCCACGATAAAGGATCGGTGAATCCGGATAAATTTATCAGCGGGCAATTTCTCTTCCATTGCTTTCATGCTCATCTGGGTCAGGATGGGTTTTTCTCCGGTATAGATTTTTACATAATCTCCAAGTCCCTCAATGAACAATATCTCGTTAAGGTCAATTTTTACAAGTTTATAATCGGCACGTACAAAAATGCATTCGGAAAATCCAGTTTTTCCTGTTTCGACCTTTTGTGTCTGATCATGCATTTCCATGTATTCCCTTGCCTTATTGACTGCTTTCAGAAATCTTTCAAAGGTGTATGGTTTCAGCAAGTAATCCACAGCATCCAGATTGAATCCTTCGAGGGCATAATCGGAGAAGGCCGTGGTAAAAATCACCAGGGGTTTTTCGTGAAGGCTCTTTAACATCTGGATACCGGATACGTCTGGCATCTGAATGTCGAGGAAGATCAGGTCGATGGTTTGAGAGCGCAATATGTCCATGGCTTCAAAAGCGCTCTTACACTTTGCAGCCAGTTGAAGAAACGGCACTTTACTGATATTGTCCTCCAGTAGATCGAGGGCAAGCTTTTCATCATCGATGGCCAGACAGCGGATCATACCGTGAAATGTATCAGGAGTTCAACCTTGTATTCTGCGCCATTATCAGTAATGGTAAGAGAATGCTTATCTGGGTATAATAAATTCAACCGGCGAATGACATTTTTCAAACCAATTCCGGATCCCTGGGAAGTTGTTTCATGGTTCCTGCTGAAAATCTTATTGGATACTTTGAACGACAGGATATCTTTATCCGCCATCAGAACAATGTCAATGTTTGAATCTTCAAGATAACTCACCCCGTGTTTAAAGGCATTCTCCACGAAGGGGATCAATAACAAGGGTTCAATCATAATGGCCTCGGGCTGGCCGGTCAGGAAAAAATGGATTTCAACCCGCTCAGCTATCCTTAAACGCTGAAGTTCAATATAGTTTTGTAAGTATTCCACTTCTTTCTCCAGACAAACCTTTTCGTCCTTGGAATCCTGTAGCATATACCGCATGATCTGCGCCAGCTTGATGATGGCATTTTCCGTGTCATCTGATTTTTTCCTTGCCAGAGAACAAATATTGTTCAGGATGTTGAATAGAAAATGTGGGTTAACCTGGGATTTCAGAAAAGCAAGTTCGGAAAACAGTTTTTCCGCCTCTATTTCTTTTTTCTGCTTTTCCGCTTTAAACCACTCAGCGGTAATCCGGATGGCCGTACTTAATGCGAAAGCGAGGATGGCTGGATATAAAGGCATGAAAACAATATGAACAAAGGGTGGCCGGTGTCTGTTATGCCCCAGTAAATTCCCGACAAAATAAATGTAGAAGAGATGAATGAGACCGATGATGATCAATCCCAAGGCCAATAAAAAAAAATACTGCCATGTTTTTTTTCTCAGCAAAAAAATTGGGATGAGATAAAGATAATTGAGATAAAAATAACCGGCCATCAACAGCAGGGTAAACCAGCTCATGAAGATGAAACGTGTTCTTCCCAACGTTGATTCCATGAAAAACAAAGGAACAATAAAAAAGGATATCCAGATCAAAACATGAATAATCACTGTATATTTCCCTGAAAACATTTGCTGGAGTCGGGCCATGCGTGTGCAGAATTTTTGGTAAAATTATTCAAATCCGGCAATCTCTCGGGATATAATAGACAGAAGTCGCTGTTTTAAGGTCGGACAGCTTTTTTTTACCGATTTTAAGACAGGGTTTCTAAGATAAATTGTTATATTTGTTTCCTATGCTAAATCAGAAACTGCAACAACGTTTAGTTCAAAAGCTATCCCCCCAACAGGTGCTGGTAATGCGTTTATTGCAGGAGCCCGTTCTTTCGCTTGAGCAAAGGATTAAACAAGAACTTGAGGAAAACCCTGCCCTGGAAGAAGCCAGTCGCGATGAAGTTGACCAGGAAAATCTCATGGATGAACAAACGCTGGAATCCATGGATTCAGAGGAAGACGAATTTCGGGAAGATATTGAATCTCTGGAAGTTCAAGAAAATGAATTTTCCTTTGAGGATTATATGGACGAAGATGAAATTCCGGGATATAAGCTGATTGCCGACAACAAAAGTCCGGATGAGAAATACCGGGAAATTCCTATGGCTTCAGGAATAAGTTTTCAGGATTATCTGATCTCCCAGATCGGACTACACCAATTTACGGATAAACAATTTATCATTGCCTCAACCCTGATCGGCAACCTTGATGAAGCCGGTTATTTGCGCAGGGAAATTTCTGCCCTGGTCGATGATCTGGCATTTAATCAGAATGTTGAAGCAACCCAAAAGGAAATCACCGAGGTGTTAAAAATTGTGCAAACATTTGATCCACCCGGAATCGCTGCCAGAAATCTTCAGGAATGTTTGCTTCTTCAGTTGCGTTCAAAACCCAACCATACTTATGCCACCCGGCTTGCTGAGGTGATCCTGAAATATTATTTTGACGCCTTCAGCAAAAAACATTATCAAAAAATCCTTCAGAAGGGGAATGTTTCAGAAGAAGAGCTGAAAGAGGCCATGGAAGAAATTCAAACCCTTAACCCAAAACCAGGGGCTGCCATTTCCGAAACTTCCCGGCTCAATCAGGATATCATTCCCGACTTCACCATATCCAATTCAGACAATAACCTTGAGCTCACGCTGAACTCCAGAAACACACCCGAGCTGATCCTGAATCATGATTACATTGAAATAATGAAGGAGTTTAACCGTAAAAAGAAAAATATCAGCAATTCCGATAAAGCCGCACTGACATTTATCAAACAAAAAATCGACTCAGCCAGGGGATTTATTGATGCCATAAAGCAACGCCAGGAAACCTTATACATCACCATGAAAGCCATCATGGATTATCAGCGGGAATATTTCCTCAGCGGTGATGATACCAGGCTTCGCCCCATGATTCTGAAAGACATCTCCACGCTTGTAGGACTGGATATTTCAACCATATCAAGGGTGGCCAACAGCAAATACGTTCAGACCCCATTCGGCACCTTCCTGCTGAAAAGTTTTTTTTCTGAATCCATGCATAATATCAATGGGGAAGAAATTTCCACACGGGAAATAAAAAAAATCCTTTCAGATATTATCCTTGCTGAAGATAAGACTAACCCACTTAAGGATGATGAGCTGATGGAACACCTGAAAACAAAAGGATACAGTATTGCCCGCCGTACTGTTGCCAAATACAGAAAACAGCTTAACGTACCGGTCGCCCGGCTTAGAAAAGAATTCTAATGGTCATGTCTTCCGGAATGTCTGAAAAAATTGCCCGGGGGATTTCCTACCTGCTTCATCCACTTTTCCTGCCATTGTATATGATGTTGCTGCTTGTGGGGACAGATGCTTTTACGGTATCCGCAATCCCCATTCGATTCCGGCTGGTAATTCTGGGTATTGTTTTTCTGATCACTGTTTTTTTTCCCGTTCTCCTGACTTTTTTTCTGTTGCGCATGAAAATCATCTCTTCCTTTTATCTGAACAAAAAAGAAGAAAGGATTTTCCCTCTGCTTTACACTGCCATATTATATTATGTGACGTATTACCTGCTCAGGGACTTGCAGGTTTTTTCTCTTTTTTGCTATTTTATGCTGGGGGCTACCCTGCTTGCCATTCTAAGCCTTATCCTCACCTTTTATAAAAAAATAAGCCTGCATATGACAGGCATGGGGAGTCTGACCGGATTTTTCCTGGGTTTATCACTGAATTTCGGAATCCATTTTCTCGGCTTTTTTATTACCACCGTGTTGTTATCCGGCTGGGTAGGTTTTGCCAGAGTTAAATTAAACGCTCACCATCCGTTTGAAATATACGCCGGCTTTCTTCTGGGAACAGTATTGTTCACCGCGCTGATGCTGCTGATTTGATCAGAAGGGCATTAACAGAAATCCAACAGAAATGGGAGAAATCTGGGGACCTCTGTTCTTGGAGAATATATTCGAAAGTGAATAATAAGCATTCACATGAAACCACTTATAACCGATGCGGAAAGTTGGACCATAGCTGAATTTTTCAAGATATTTTACATCCCTGAATGATACCCGCAATTTATCTGTAGTGTTAAACAGGTAATCTTCTCCAACCCACTTGGTATGAGCCGGTAACATATAACCCAGTTTGAAACCAAGACCAATGGCCAGTTTATATTTTGTTTTAAAACGGAATTCTATGGGAAGTTCCAGGTATGGCATGACCAGCTTACTCCGCTGATAACTGATGGAATCAGGAATTTTGGCAAGCTGTATGGAATCACTGTAGCCTTTTACCTGAAAATTTCCGTACATATTATGAATCCTGACACCCAGTCCAACAGAGAAACCAAAATTACTCTTCCCAAAGGGCAGATTATAGGTGGCAAAAACATTAAACCCCTGATTGATGGCCCGGGTTTTGATTCCAGAGGGAAGATTCTGCCAAAAATCCGTGAACATTCCCAGCCCGATACTGATTCTTTTTTTTGTCGACTCATTGACCACCTGGGATTGCCCCTGATAGGCAGAGAATATCCCAACGGCAAAAATCAAGACTAAAAAGCTTCGCAGCAATAATTTTCTTAGGTTCATAGTGAATCGTTTTACCTGAACAAAAATAAGGTTTTTATTGGTCACGTAGCGTAATTAACGCAGAAACCATTTAAAAATTTGATCTCCCCCAAAGATTTTCAGGATAAACTTTTTGTTTGATCAGTTCCCGAATGCCCTGAATCACGAAGAGACGGTCCTCCTTATAGGTCATCCCAAACCATTTACCCTGACAATTCAACACTTTTACCTTCGATTCCCCCGCCTGGATCAACTGGTTGACCATACTGGGAATATAAAACTCGGCTTTGGGATTTTCAGCATTATTTTGGATGAAAGCGGCAAAACCCGCATTCAGCTGAGAGAAGAATGAGGGGGTAAAGCCCCAGAAGTTCATGGATACCACGGTATCTCCGGAAATGTCATGACTTACCCCTTTTTCATCTTTAAAAACAATCCGAGGGCCTTTTTTTTCGATATGGGTATGTTCCGTCACCTCCAGCAATTCCGATTGCTTACTGATCCGACAAACCCCTCTCGAAACGGCACCAAATTCCGAAAGGGTGTTTGAAAGCATATAGCCAACCATACAATAATCATTCTCGCGCGCGGGTGTCAATTCTTTATAATAATCAGCGATCGCATGGAAAGCTTCTCTCCCGTAAAAATCATCGGCATTGATGACCGCAAAAGGTCCCGGAATTTTTTTCTCAGCCATCATGACAGCATGTCCCGTTCCCCATGGTTTTTGACGCTCATCTGTAATCAATATCCCTTCGGGAACCATCCAGGTTTCCTGAAAAACATAATCGATGTCGATCTTTTCCCATAGTTTTTCGATAAAAACTTCCTTAAAATCCTTCTCTATGCTTTCCTTGATAATAAAAACAACCCTCCCGAAGCCCGCCTGTATTGCATCATAAATGGAATAATCAATGATGGTTTCGCCTGAGGGGCCAATTTTATCAAGCTGTTTTAGTCCACCGTAGCGACTTCCCACACCGGCAGCAAGAATTAATAATGTTGGTTTCATCATAACATTTTACCTCCCGAGTGAAGGGTTATTTCCATGACCTGATTTTATGCCCGGCCATGGCATAAAAAATGATCATCAGATAACAGGGAATAGCCAGGATGTATGCCTGCTGAGGCGACCAGATATCCGACAAAAACCCCCAGCATAAAGGAAGGATAGCTCCTCCGGCAATGCCCATGATCAGTAAAGCCGATCCTGTCTTAATGAATTTTCCCAGATCATGAATAGCCAGCGGCCAGATAGCCGGCCAAACCAGGGCATTGGCCAGGCCAAGCAAAGCGATAAACAAAACAGAATAAGGCAAAACAAGCTGGATCCTTTGAAAGTTCATCATATCCACGAAAGGAATAGAAATCTTATTGTCCGCTGGTATCAGAATAGCTAAAAGGGTAAATGCAATGCCCAGAATGCCACTCCAGGCCAAAGCTGCTTTTTGAGATAATAATCTGGGAATAATGATAATTCCTATAAAGTAGCCTAAAATCATTGCGATCAATACCATAGAAGTAAAGTATTTCGCTGATTCAAGCGGAACCCCGATGGCCTGACCATAGCGGATAATGGTGTCACCGGCAATGACTTCCACCCCCACATAAAAGAATAATGCAATGACCCCGAGAATCAGATGCGGAAACTGAAAAATCGAAGTTTTGGAAGCAGCATAATCCGAATTCATATCGGTTTCATTTTCTTTTTCAACTTCGGGAAGAGGGGCAAATCGAATAAACAAACCCAGGACGAGGAGGACAATGGACATCACCAGGTATGGAGCAATGACCCGCCTGGCCAGTTCATCCAGGGCCATCCCTCTAGCGACAGTATCCAGGGTGGAAAGCTGTTGAATAAATGCATCACCATCATTCAAAATATAGTACACCAGGATAAGCGGTGCCAGGGTTCCGGCCAGCTTGTTGCAAATCCCCATGATGCTGATCCTGCGTGCAGCTGTTTCCCTTGGGCCAATGATGGTGATATAGGGATTAGAAGCCGTTTGCAATAAAGCCAAACCGCTACCTAAAACAAATAACCCGAGAAGAAAAACAGTATACATTCGCATCCAGGCAGCAGGGATAAAGATCAAGGTTCCAAGTGCCATGACCCACAGACCTATTGTCATGCCCATCTTAAACCCTGTTTTTTTCAATAGCCATGAAGATGGGAGAGCCATGATGGTGTAGGAAATATAAAAGGAAAAAGCAACAAACAATGCTTGAAAATTCGATAATTCACAGGCTATTTTCAGATAGGGAATAAGAACCCCGTTAAGCCAGGTTACAAAACCAAAAATAAAAAAAAAGAGGCCAATAATGGTAATGGATAGAATATATTGTCCCCGGCTTGTCTGGATCATGGAATAGTTCTTCAGAACAAATTATGGCATAAACAGCAACAAAAATAATTCAATTTTCATTCTGTGCTTACACAAAATATAATACATTTGTAATTAACACATAAGTCTGATTATTCCATGAAGCTGGTACAGGAAAAATTCAATATTTTAATTGTTGATGACAGGCCGGAAAACTTACTCACCCTGGAAACCATCATCGACAGCCCCGAGCTTAATATTATCAAAGCATTATCAGGTAATGAAGCCTTGAGTTTGATGCTGGAACATGAAATATCGCTGGTCCTGCTTGACGTCAATATGCCGGGGATGGATGGATTTGAGACCGCTGAACTGATGCGTGGCAGTGAGCGGACAAAAAGCATCCCGATCATCTTCATCACGGCAACTTTCCGTCAGCCAAAACAGATTTTCCGCGGTTATGAAACCGGAGCCGTGGATTATCTTTACAAACCCCTTGACAGGAAAATCCTCCAGAATAAAATCAGGGCTTACATCGAATTCTTCAAACAAAAACATGCGCTTCAACTGACCACGAAAAAACTTGAAAAAACCATTGAAGAACTCAATAAGGCCAAACGTGTTGCTGAGGAAGCAACCCTTGCAAAAAGCTCCTTTCTGGCAAGCATGAGCCATGAAATCCGAACCCCTTTGAATGGTATCATTGGCATGACCGATCTCATTCTCATGGATCAGGATATTCCGGAGCAATATTTCGAGCATCTGACCGATATTAAGCAAAGCAGCGAATCCTTACTTGAAATCATCAACGAGATTCTGGATATTTCGAAGATTGAAGCCGATAAGCTTGAAATAGAAGAAATTGAGTTCAGCCTCCGGGATGTGCTTGATAAGGTCGTACGGCTGTTATCCGTTAAAACCCATCAGAAAAAGCTTGATTTTTTATGCCTGCATCCCCCGGATATACCTGATCTTCTGATCGGTGACCCAACCCGCATCCGGCAAATCCTGATCAATCTTATCGGAAATGCCATAAAATTTACTTCAGAGGGAGGGATTACCCTTTCACTTAAAATTAAAACCCTTAGGGAACATTCTGTTTCCATCGAATTTGAAGTCACTGATACCGGTATCGGCATTCCTGAGGAAACCATGGATAAACTCTTTGAATCCTATTCTCAGGCAGATGCTTCCATTACCAGAAATTATGGCGGAACAGGCCTGGGATTATCCATATCACAGAAACTGGTGGAGCTAATGGGGAGTAAAATTGAAGTCAAAAGCACAGTAGGTAAAGGAAGTTCTTTCTATTTCACCCTCGACCTGAAGGTCGCTGCACCTCTGGGAAAAAACTGGGCTGTGCCAAAACAGGAAAAAATCAAGTTTTCACCTGTTCTGATCATTGATAATAATGCATTGCAAAATCATCAGTTAAAAGATTTCCTGCATTTTTGGAATATCCAGTCCGATATCGCGACTACATCACAGGAAGCGCTGAAATTGTTAAATCATCCCGGAAAAGAACACTATGGTCTTATTTTTATCGATCATCTGCTTCAACACCAAAAAGGACTTCTGTTGCATGAGTTAATCAGGGAAGCCCTGCCAAAAGAGGCAAATCCGGAATTCATCATCATGACAGACAATAAATCCTTGCATTCCATACGGAAAATTCAGTCATATGGGATCAAACACTACATTTTCAAGCCGGTTCTTCAAAAGGAATTACTTGGTCTGATGAGGAGAATTTCAGGAGAGGAAGCGGAGATCTCTTCGGGTGGGCAATATCAGCTCAAAGAGTTGGTTGGTTCAACCTCTGGCTTGAAAATCAATGTTCTTCTGGCCGAGGATCAACCGATCAACCGTAAAATTGTGGAAAAATTATTGGGGAAAAAAGGATGGACTGTATGTTCTGCGATAAACGGACTGCAAGCCTTACAGAAAGCTCATGAAACCCCCTTCGACCTCATTCTCATGGATGTGATGATGCCCGAAATGGATGGGTTCCAAGCCACTCGTGAGATCAGAAAAGACAAAGAAGGGAAAAATAACAGAACCCCTATCATTGCTTTGACTGCCAATGCCATGAAGGGCGACAGAGAAAAATGCCTGGATGCCGGAATGGACGATTATATTTCAAAACCCATTCATCCGGATGACCTTTTTCAAACCATTGAAAAATATTTTATTCCTAAACATTGATCTCCTATGATCAGGAACATTTCGAACACACTGAAAAAATCCTTCTCAAGGTTCGATTACCGCACCTTGAAAAACATGGGAATCGGAAAGACCCTGCTGCTGTGGTTTCTTGCCATTGCATTAATTCCCCTGACAACCTTAAGTTTTATCAATTATTTAAATTACTACAGGGGATTGAATGTGCTGTCAAAGAAATCCTTGTTTACCACCTCCCAGCTACGGGTTAATTATCTTAATTCCTATTTCCGGGAAATGAGTGACTATATTGAGGATATGTCGGCCAATAGATCCACGGTCACGGCCATGCAACAACTGCAGGATAATTTCAACCACTTAAAAAAAGCAGATGCCGGATACACCCATTCGAAAGCGTACAAGGAAATAGCCCATGAACTGCGTTCGGAAATTCAAAAGACATGGATCCCGGAAGGAATTCTCAATTTTTATTTCATCAGTGCAGGGGGAACCATACTTTTTGAAATGAATGAAGGCCAGGATCTTGGTGCCGAACTTTTCAGGGATCCATTATCATCCACAAAATTAAGTAAAACCTGCAAAAAAGTTCTGACATCAGGAAAACCTGGGTTTTCGGACCTTGAAATTTATCCTCCTTCCACCGGAGAATTGAGTGGGTTTCTTGTCCAGACACTAATCAGTCCTCATGCTGAGAAAATCGGGATCATGGCCATTCAGATTTCTACTGAACATATTGACAAAATCATTCAATATGGTATCGGTTTCGGGAATACCGGCAAGGTTTATCTGATCGGTCTCGACCTCAATTTACGTTCAGCCAGTAAGTTCAGTAATCCATCCGACATTCTTAAAAAACATGAAGAGAACCCTTTAACGCTGACCTGGCAGGGTTTAAAAGTGAATAATATTACCCTTTCCGCAGATGGGAAACCTATTGTTGAAGAAGTTTCCAGCTTTACAAATTCTGAAGGGGTCGTAGTCATGGGCCTCTACAGAAGCATAACGGAACTGGAAAAATTAGGGGTAAACTGGGCATTGGTGGAAGAAATCAATCAGGAAGAAGCTCATGCCGTGGCCAGGGAATTGTCTTCTTTTGCCAAACTGTCTCTGATCATAACCACCATTGTGGTTTTTCTTCTTTCCTTCATCGTGACCCGGCGGTTTGTCAATCCGATTAAAAGAATTTCAGAATGGGCTAAACAGGTGGCACACGGGGAACTGGTCATCAAAGACATAAAGGTTGCTCAGAATGAAGTCGGTGAAATGAAAGACACGTTTAACTGGTTGGTAACTTCACTCCAGTCTTTTGCCGAAGTCAGCCAGTCGGTTGCCCTTGGTGATTACAGTAAAACCGTCAACATTCGTAGCGATAAAGACTCCCTTGGGATTTCCATGAACCAGATGGTAGAAAGTTTTCGTACCGTTGTCAAACAGGCCAAGGCCATTGCCAGTGGTGACTATTCTACCACTGTAATGCCCAGGAGTGAACAGGATACGCTTGGAATTGCACTCTTTGATATGACCAAAAAGCTCCGTGAAGCTTCGATTGAGATCATGAATCAGGACTGGCTAAAAACCGGTATCAATGAGTTGAGTATACGGATCAGTGGAGAAAAAAGCATCAAAGCACTTTCGGAGGAAGTCATTCAATTTCTTGCACATTACCTTGAAGCTCAGTTGGGTTTGCTGTATCTCAATGGCAATGAGGAAAAGCTATACCTGACCGCCTCTTATGCAGGTGATGGAGAAGGGAACAGCCCTCCTGCACTGAATATCGGAGAGGGATTGATCGGGCAGGTGGCCAAGGAAAGAAAGCCTATGGTGTTTTTCTCCGCCAATCAGGGTCTTCCCTGGGTAAATATCGGCCCTGAAAAAATTCAACCCCAGCATTTTATTCTCTTCCCTGTCATTTTTGAAGGACAATTGCTTGGCGTTATAGAGTTCGGATCTTTCAAGCCATTTGATGATCAGAAACAACATTTTCTGGAAGTATCCCTTGAAAATATTTCTGTCGCCATAACCACTGCACGCTCCAGGGAAAGGGTACAGGAACTACTGATCCAAACACAGGAGCAGGCAAGAGAACTGGTAATGCAAAAAGAAGAACTTCGTCAGATCAATCAGGAACTGGAAGAACAGACTAAGGCGTTAAAGCTTTCTGAAGAAAACCTGCAGCACCAACAGGAGGAGCTAAGGGTTATTAATGAAGAGCTGGAAGAAAGAACAAAAGTGCTTGAACTCCAAAGAGATGATATTCGAAAGAAAAATGAAGCCCTTGAAATTGCCCAGCATGAAATTCACCAGAAGGCCGAAGCCCTTGAAATTGCCAGCAGATATAAGTCGGAATTTCTGGCCAATATGTCACATGAACTGAGAACCCCTTTAAACAGCATCCTGGTTCTTTCCGAAATACTGGCAACAAATAAAAATGGCGGCATGTCAGAGGAAGAGGTGGAATTCTCCAATGTCATCAATGCATCGGGAAAAGATTTACTCGAACTGATCAACGATATTCTGGACCTGTCTAAAGTTGAAGCGGGACGGCTGGAAATTGACATTGAAGATATGAACCTGGAAGAACTCGAGGAATTTGTAATTCGCACTTTCTCTCCCCTGACCAACAAAAAAAATATTTCCTTGACTACCAAAATTGAGGAAAATGTTCCTGAGGTAATACAAACAGATCCCCAGCGTGTTCTCCAGATTATAAAAAATTTGATGTCAAATGCCATAAAATTTACCGCAGAAGGCGGGGTTGGGTTGCATGTTTTCCGCCCGGATAAAACGGTATCGTTTACCCAGCCAGAACTTATTCCGGATCATGTGATCGGAATTGAAGTATCAGATACCGGGATCGGGATTGCAAAGGAAAAATTAAAAGTGATTTTTGAGGCGTTTCAACAGGCAGATGGTACCATTAATAGGAAATTTGGGGGTACCGGACTTGGCCTGACCATTTCAAGAAGTTTATCCCGCTTACTGGGTGGTGAGATTCAACTCCAGAGTAAACCCGGAAAAGGATCTGTGTTTACCCTTTACCTGCCCATCAGCCTTGACACGAAAACCCCCCGGGAGAAAGCACTGCAAGCTGAACCTCAAAACATTTTACCGAAAAAAAATCCTGATCCGGTCATCGAAAGTCACTTGACCCCCGCTTTCCTGCCGGACACTGTTTTCGAAAACAAAAAAATCCTTATCGTAGATGATGATATGAGGAATGTTTTTGTTCTCTCAAAAATTCTCGAAGAAAAAAAAGTTAATATTCTGATAGGACGGAATGGCAGAGAGGGGATAGAAAAAGTTCAGGAGAACCCTGACCTCAATCTTGTCCTCATGGATATCATGATGCCTGAAATTGATGGCTACACGGCCATGAGGGAAATCAGAAAAGATAAGAGATTTGCCCAGCTCCCCATCATTGCGCTGACCGCTAAAGCCATGAAAGGCGACCGCGAAAAATGTATTGAAGCCGGAGCCAATGACTACCTTTCCAAACCGGTACAACCCGAAAAATTATTGAATTTATTAAGGGTTTGGTTACAAAAGTAGGAGGATGGAATGGGGTGGCTTATGAAAATTGCTTATGGGTCTTAATTTTCTTAAAGAATTTCTCCTGTATGACTACGGTTGTATGCAGATGATCCAAGAAGTTTGAAGTCTGTGCAAGAATTTCTAAAACCGTTGAACATTTCCTTTCACTTATCTCACCCTTTTTCAGTTTATGGATAAAGTTGATTTTAATTTTCTCCATCAAATCAAACGTGGATTTCCATTGTTTTTCAATCTCATCAATCTCGGAAAAATTCCGTTTTGTAATCATATCTCTTGAATAAACAAGACATTTGTTTACTTCATTGACAATTTGATGAAGCTCTGTTTTCTCCTGACCAGAAAAGGGCGGGTGATGATTGTCCACATAATCATTATCCAACATGAAAATCTGTTTCAGGTATCCATGGATTTCTTTTACCTGATTAAGCACCTGAAGATAATAAAACCCTGCTTCAACGGCATCATCATCCAGTTTATTAATGATTTTGGTAAAAGTACGCCGCTGTGTTTTGATTTCGGCAGAGAATACTTTTATATCATCCTTTGCCGAATTCAGTAATTTCTTTTTCTCATCAATAAATCCCATCATGACATCATGATAAGAAGCAATCATTCGCTCAATGAAAGGATTAAGTTCTGATTCACAACGGTGATAGATAAATACCGGATCAAACGGGTTTTCCTGTTCACTCACCTGCGCCACACGGGACTCCTCTTCTTCCTTTTTATGATGGTATTTTTGTGTACGATAAGCAAAATATCCGGCCAGGGCGATGACTGCGAAAATTGCAATCACACCCCCGAAATAGATAATGGACACAATGATTCCCGATAAGATAAATGCGATTATTGCAGTAAAAAACCATCCTCCTATGATTGTTATTACCCCATTAACACGATATACTGCACTTTCTCTTCCCCACGACCTGTCAGATAGGGAAGCTCCCATGGCAACCATAAACGTAATATAGGTTGTTGATAAGGGTAATTTCAGATTGGTCCCCATTGCAATCAAAATGCTGGAAACAATTAATATCACAGAAGCCCTGAGGAGATCAAACGCCGGCTCTTTTCCCTTGTTTTTTTTGGACTTCGGTACCTGGGTAAAACGTGAATTGATCCAATTTAATACCACTTTGGGCATAATAAAAGAAAACCCTTTGCTAAAAATCAAACCCATGGTGACCAATCCGCGAGCCAACTGGGAGGATTGAAAGGTTTCATCTCCTTCATCCTGACGGCCAAGATTTACAGATGTTTTCGTCACCGCTCTGGCTTTTTTCGAAATAAATAAGGTAACAATCATGATAATGCCGGAAATCAATAAAAACAAAGTGGGTGTTTTCACAGGATGATTCAGCATTCCCATTGAAAAAGAAGTAGGATCCGAACTGCCTGAATGGGTAAAAATCTGGTAAGATTCCAGCCCTGCAAGAGGAACCCCGATGAAGTTTACCAGATCGTTGCCTGCAAATGCCATGGCCAGTGCGAATGTCCCTGCCAGCACCACTACTTTCAGGATGTTAATTTTAAAAAACCAATAGAGAAGTTGGAAAATTAAAGTAAAAAATAAAAAGCTGACAGATAAGATCAACCAAGTATTCTGGCTAAACCATGATATTACTCCTTCCGTCAGAAAAGAAGCTCCCCTGGCACCTTTTACAAACAAAAAATAGACGATGGTCGTGATTGCCATTCCACCCCAGATGGCCCCGAAATACTTGATCTTGTCCTTGTATTTAAAAGTAAAAATAATCCGGATAATGTACTGAATGATGGCGGCCACTGAAAAACCTATGACAATTGAAAGCAGTATCCCTGAAATGATGGCAATTACTTTTCCGGTATTGATATAATCTGCATAAGAAGTCATGGACTCCCCGGCAGTAATGATCTTAATGGTCGATACGGTAAAAGCAGTTCCCAGTAATTCAAAAACAAGGGAAACCGTTGTAGAGGTAGGCATCCCTGCAGTGTTGAACAAATCAAGAAGGATAACATCCGTAATCATGACCGCAAGAAAAATGATCATGATCTCGTTAAAATGAAAGAACTCGGGATTGAAAATCCCTTTACGCGCAACCTCCATCATGCCGCTTGAAAAGGTAGCCCCAATCAGTACGCCAAAGGCAGCAACAATCATAACTGTTCGGAATGTGGCTGCTTTTGAACCTATGGCGGAGTTGACAAAATTCACTGCATCGTTGGAAACGCCAACCACAAGGTCGGAAATAGCCAAAAGGATGAGGACAATAATGATGAACAAATAAAAAATTTCCATTCTGAATCTGCTATAGCATCAAACAATCAATAAAATCAGGCCAAAAATGACCACAAAGAAAAAAAAATTTTTTATCATACTGGTTAAATTAATATTAAATAATTATCACTTTACCGTAAATATCACCAGCCCTACGATTTGTTTCGTGGAAATGTTATGATTATTTCCAGCCCGTGATTGTTTTCCATTTTAACGTTGCCTTCGATTTGCTTCACAAGCAGCTGGACAATCTGAAGCCCCATGGTCTTTCTGTTTTCATGGAATAATTCATCCGGTAAACCCATCCCGTCATCCCGAATACTCAATTGCAAGGCTTTCCCCTTCTCCAACAATTTCAAACCGATCCAGATATTACCCGATCGGTGCTCAGAAAAAGCATGTTTACATGAATTAGCTAGAGCTTCATTGACAATCAATCCAAGTGGAATAGAATTGTCAATGTCCATGGTGATTTCTTCAACGTCTAAATGCAACTGGATTTGCCTGGCATCATAGGTTCCTGTGATCACGGAAGAAAGTGACCGGAGATAATCCGAAAAAGAGATATTCTCGAAATCTTTGGATCTATAAAGCATCTCATGAACCAAAGCCATCGTACGTATTCTGAGCTGAAGATTGGTGAGGTGTTGTGTTATTTCAGGACGATTGGTCCTATCCTTCTGCATGTTGATTAAACTCACCAATATGGCAAAATTGTTCTTAACCCTATGATGAATCTCTTTTAATAAATTCTCCTTTTGTTTGGTCCCTTCAATGATTTCAACTTCTTTATTTTTCAATTCCTGAATATCCCTCAAAACACTTACTGCCTCTCTGAATTCACCGGTGGTTTCATCAAATACGGGATTCAACAGGACTTCGGACCAAAAAGTTTCACCGTTTTTTCTAAGCGAGATAAAGCTGAATTGTTTGGGTTTCCGCTCACGGATCATTTCCGAAAAATGATTTTCAGCTAATTGAATATAAGCGGGATGGGTACAACCATAAGGAATCTTTTTGAGGATTTCATCCGGGGAGTATCCGAATATTTTTTCAGCAGAGGGGGAAGCGTATACACATTGCTTTTTAAAATCGATTCGGGTGATCAAATCCACCGTATGTTCGGCAATAAACCGGTATTTTTTTTCCCGTGCACGGATTTGGCTTTGCGTCGTTTCATGTTCCCTCATCTCAAGTGATAGCTGATCATTTACCACCTGAAGCTTTATTTTTCTTCGCCAGTTTATGAGAAACTGGAGAAGAAAGATTACAATAAGAATCAGTGAAAAACCTGTTAAAGACTGAAGAAATACAAGTTGTGCTTTTTGGGTTTGAAGACTCAGTCTTTGGATCTCGTGTTGTTTTAAAAGTAGTTCATTATTCCATTCGAGGTTCAATGCACGTTGATTCGCTTCAATCATGGCAATTTCCGATCGTAATTTTTCCTGACGGATGCTATCCCCCATTGCCGAATACAGTTGAAAATACTCAAGGGCTTGTTTAAAGTGTTTGTTTTTATACATATATACGTATAAAATCTGATAGCCGTGCTCCAGTAAATTTTTTCGGTTGAATTTTTTTGCCTGGCTTAATCCTTCGTCCATATATTTCCAAGCAGAATCTGCCTGGTTTAGCACAAAGAAACTGCCGGCAATATTGATCAATGAACTGTTAGCTTCTTCTTTCTGATATGCCTGTGTACGGGCCGTCAATGCTTTTCTGTTCCACTGAAGCGCCACCCCGGGTTCGTTCAACTGACTGTAAATATGTGCAAGCCGGGTGTAAACCGTACCTAAAAATGGCAAGGAAACCGTGTCATTATTTCGGATAATTTTAGTGAATAAATCTAACGCTTCATCAAATTTTTTCTGATCAAGTAAAATACCTCCCATTGAATTATAGATATCCAACTCTGAATTCCGGAACCCTGACTGGCGAAAAGCCAGTAATGCTTTGTTGTACAATACATAAGCCTCCTCGTATCTGCCTTCAATTTGTCGAATCTTCCCAATGTTCTGGAGGAATAAACCCGTCCAATAAACCTTATTCAGTGATTGTGAAAGATCGAGTCCCTGTGTGTAAAAATCTTCCGCGTTGGCATAACTTTTCATTTGAAGAAAAAGAACCCCGATTTGACCGATAGCGCCCAACATTCCTTCCTGATTATTGATGCTTTTATAGATGGACAAGGCCCCAAGAAAAAACTGTAAGGCGGGAACATGTTTCCCTTTCCCCAGGATATAGTTCCCGATGATGGACCGGGCATCTGCTTTCCCTTTTGCGTACCCGGAAGAAGTTGCCAGTTTTAATGCTTCATAAGCATAGGAAAAACTTTTTTCAGTAGCGGTGTCATTCAATAACTTCGCCAACTCCAGTAAGACATCAACCTGTTGATGATCATTGGTTTTATTGACTAAAAGCATCAGGCTATCATAGGTTGTGCAATTTTGATTAAAAGAGGAATAACAAGTCAGGATGGGGCAGAGGAAAAAAAATACCATTAACCCTAGGACTTGCTTTTTCATGCTTGTCAGATAGGTGTGCTCACCGGGACCACGAACCCGGAAAAAATTATTTACTTAATTCGAGGCGATTTTTTATCCCCCGGATAATTTTCAATGGAGTATCCGTAATGACCATATTATAAATCCAGTTCGGAACGCTGCCCGCGGGATCTACATACCCTTCAAGGGTAATATGGATAATCCCGTTTTTCATGTCCTGAACGATCCATTTTTGCCAATAGTTCTTGATCCGAACATAGTTGGGATTTTCAGGAATAACATCTGGAAGGGGCACAGAGTAAACAGTCCGGATACCGGTAACCGGATCCGTAGTGATGGTGGCGTCAACACATAAATCCCTGTCGGTGACAGGCCAGGGTGCGCCATAAACCAGATAGTACTGAATATGCTTGTCCTTTTCATACAATAGCACCCTGATTTCACGAAGGTTTTTATCCCACCAATCTACATTCTTCACATTTCCAAGCAGATCACAAACTTTCTCCATATCGGTACGGATGTCAACCACTCCTTTAAAAGACTTCAAGGAGCTATTTTTTTCCATGCGGGTATAAATTTTTACACCTTCTTTTTCTTTAATGAATTCCCAGGCCTGGGAAAAACCTTCCAGGGCAAAGACCAGCCAGGCAAAGCAAATTAAATATCGGGTGATAGGGTGTAATTTCATCAGTTATAATTTTTTTACAAAGTAACAAGATTCCGGCCTGAAATTCAAATAAAGAAAACTGAAGGGAAATCTATTTATAACAATATCTTTTCATGACTTTATATGCATCCAGAATGCCCAATTCCCCTGCATGGCTCAGATCTTCACATCCTTTTTGCTGGTCTTTCAGTAAAATGTGCAATAATCCCCTGTTGTAAAAGGCCTCAGAGAAATCGCCACGATGATGAATTGCCATGGTAAAATCTATGATGGCTTCCTGATAATTTCCCTGTTTTGCATTCAGAAGTCCCCGGTTGTAGTACGCAAATGAAAATCCAGTATCAAGCTGAATGGCCATCGAATATCCCCAGATAATATCTTTGTAGCGTGCACGGAAAGAGGTATCCGTTGCGAATTTATTCAATCCTGATGAATGTTGCGTTATTGTAATCTGGCCGGAATCATCTTCCGCAGAAATTAATTTTTCAATTAATTTATATTTTGTATTCGAAAGACAGAAATAAGCGGGAATATAATTGGAATCAAGGCTAACAGCATCCGCAAAATGCTTTATGGCCAATTCGAAATTTTTCAACGCATGATAATACATCCCCAAGTTAAAATTCAGCCGGGGATCATTTTGAAGGGTATCCTGTTGTTTGATCAGATGAATCCATTCCTGAGTGATTACAGTATCCTCTATTACCTTTCTCTTATTGCTCAGGGTCAGGATGTTGGTATAATAATTCCCCCTTTGATAAACATCATACAAACGGATATCTTCCAGTGAAGCTTTGCCCAGAAAAATCTCAAACATGGGCAATAATTCAATTTCAATGTATTGATTCTGAAATTTTGTATTCCGGGTGTTCCGTTCTTCAAAATCTCCGCTAAGTTTTACCAATTGCTGCAAATAGTTTTCTTTTCTGTATTTCAAACTATCCGGGGTCAACCTGTTCTTCTCCCCAAGTGTAACCGCATGCTGGTAGTCCTGAGCTGCACCCCGGGAATCTTTCAGTTTGGATTTTACCACGAAGCGTTCATAATACGCATCGGCATAATCCGGAAAAAGCTCAATGGTTTTATTCAGATCTTCAAGTGCTCCTTTGAAATCTGAAAGATCGGCTTTTAAACGACTCCGGTAATAATAACTGATAATATTCTGAGGGTCCAGCTTGCTGACATTTTCAAAATCCCTGATGGCTCCTTTTTTATCATTCATCCCGATAAGGATGATTGCACGGTTAAAATAAGCATAGGAATTATAGGGAGAAAGCAAAACAACTTTATCCAGATCCTCCAATGCACCTTTCAGGTCTGCTTTTTTCGAACGCACGAAAGACCTGTTAAAAAGCGCATAGGAATTATTTGAATCAACCCTTATCGCCAGGCTAAGATCCCTCAGGGCTGAGTCAAACTGGTTCTTTTCCAGCCAAACCAGTCCCCTTTGAGTATAACTGAATGGATTAAGGGGATTAATTTCTATGGCCCTGCTCAGGTTTGCAATGGCATTATCGTATCGCTCAAGACCAATTTCGGCACTCCCTTTGATGATGTAAATCCCTTCCAGGGAATCGTTCAACTGAATAGCCTTATTACAATCCCATAAACAGGCATAGTACTTTTTAAGGAAAAGGAAGGTTCGGGCACGATTGGTATAAATTTCAATATTGCTGCTATCCATTTGCTGGGCAAAGGAATAATCTTCAAAAGCTCCTTTGAAATTCTGTTGCTGGCTGCGAACGACCGCCCGATTCACAAAAACATCCGATAAAAATGGAGATAACTCAATCGAGATCGTATAATCACGTTCAGCCCCGTAATAGTCATCTAAACAATATTTCGCATATCCTCTCAGGTAAAACAATTCCGGGACTGAAGGCTCCAATTGAATGGCAATATTCAGATTCTCAAGCGCTTCAATATATTCTCCCTGACGCAGATGGTTCAAGCCTTTTTGCTTAAAACCCAGGTCCTGCTGAGCCAATAATGTCAGGGGAAAAGAGAATAACCCTGAAAAAAGAAGAATCAGATAAAACCTGGTGGTGAATTTGATCAATCTTTTTATATATTTGAATGACTTCTCAATTACTTCCATATTAACGTAAAATACAGTATCAAATTTCACCAACACAATGAATTCAGAGAATAAGAAGCTCAATCCACTGATCTGGTTTATCCTATTCACTGCCATTATTTGCCTGCTAAACCTGCTTTTCAATTTACTTAATGGAAAATTCGGCATGTCAGATTTCAGGGTCTATTATATGGCTGCCGGGTCGCTCGCCAAAGGAGAACCGATATACGGACAGGCTTTCGGAGAATTATCCGGCATTTATAAATATAGTCCTGTTATCTTGTTCTTTTTTCTGCCATACACCCTCCTTGGATTTCAGCTTGCCACCCTGATCCATTTTATTATCCTTGGTTTTGCATTTGCCTATACCTTTTTGGTAATCAGAAATTTACTGATCAGATTTTTCTTTAATTCCGGAATAAAAAATGAAGTGGTCTTGTTGATCCTGGCCATGGTATGCATCATGCTTCATCTGGTCAAAGAATTATATCTCGGCAATGTCAATATATTACTATTGTTACTCTGCCTGCTATCTTTGAATAAGTATTTAAAAAATAGACCATTTCAAGGGAGTATTCTTCTCGGAATGGTATTGCTGACTAAACCTTTTTTTATTTTTCTGCTGATTCCCTTGCTCGTCAGGAAAAATTTCAAAGCCATTAAATGGCTTCTCCTGACAGTTCTTTTTGGCATGGTTTTTCCTGCTATTATCCTCGGTCCACGCCAGGGATTTCTGCTTCATTTAGACTGGGCACAAGCGATGTTCATGCATTATGACGGGTATCCAGGGGTAAATTCCCTTGATTATATGTTAGGGTATTACTTCTTCCCGGAACTGCCTTCCTGGTCAGGCTTTGTTATAATCTTTATGGCAATAATCCTGCTCGCCGTTTACTCGTTTTGGAATATCCGGAGGGAAAATAAGCTGAAGCCCAATAAGGAGATGAACGACAAATCCTTTATTTTTGAATGGTTTATAATTTTGGCGTTGATTCCTGATCTGGTCAGGACAGACTCTGAGCATTTTCTTTGTACTGCTCCGCTGATCACATTCATACTCTATCACATTTCCGCGCATAAAAAATATCTGCTGATTCCGGTCATGGTCATGCTGATCTTTTTTTATGGGGGTAATTCCAATGATCTGCTGGGGCATGATCTTTCTCACCAGCTTTTTATCATGGGATTACAGGGTTTAAGTAATCTGTTATTGATTGTTTTCGCCTTACTGCTGTATCATAAAGACCGGAAAAGCCCAACAGGGCTTTCGCCGTGAATCAAAAATTGTTAAGGGTGTTAAATTGAAATATCGAGCAAAAGATCCTCCCGAATTGCCTCAATCGGGAATTTCATTTGCCTCGTCATTTCTATTAAGACTGTATTAATCTGTTCCCATGGAGAATTTTCAATCAGCTGGATCGTGAGTTGCTGCCTTAGCTGAAATAAAGTTTTTCTTTCAGAAAAAGTAAATTTCGCCCTGTTAAAAAAGTTACTTTCTTCAAAATAATGATACGGGACATTGCTTACCTCCCTGAACAATTCATAGCAGGCTTTGGATGCCTCCTCTGAATTCATGGTGTAATGGGACCAGTTCCCCATGGATCCTTCTATTTTCCACTTCTTCCTGGTCTGGGGCCAGGACAGTTCACATAAAGGCTGGATGAGCAACGGGTACATCTGATAACTGGCCAATAAATTTTTCAGGGAAAGTTGATTAAGAAAACCGGCCGTATTTTTTAGCGTATGCGCATTTTCCCCGGGGAAACCAATGACAAAGGTCATGAGGGTACCGATGCCCCGGGCATCCAGTTGTTCCACTCCTTTTTTAATGTTTTCAATTTTCTGATGTTTTTTCATCCGTTCCAGTTGCCCCTGGTCTCCGGATTCGATACCGATAATGCCCATCATCAATCCGGAACGTTCCATCAGATCCAGATCGTCATCGGTGAATGCTTCCGCCCGCATGAACCCAATCCACTTTTTCAGCCCGGAATCAATCATGGCATGACACACCTCCTGCAATCGTTGTTTATTAATAAACACATTATCATCAGACACATGGATAATCGCAGCTTTTTGTCCAAGGCTTCTCTTCATCAGGCTTAACTCCTGTGAAAGACTTTTCGGTGAACGGAAGTATATACGGGGAAAGAGATGACAAAAATCACAAAAACGGCAACGATAAGGACAGCCAATAGAAGTTCGAAAGGGGATTTTATCGGGAATTTCACTGATCAAGTCCCATCGTGTATAATCTTCATCATAATTCACCTGCTCATCCTTTCTTTGGGTAAAGAAAAACCCATTATTCCCCGGTAAACAAAGGTTGGGAATGTCGTCAAATGTCGTATTTCTTCCTTTTTCCAAGCTTGACAACACCTGCAGTAAAGGAAATTTCCCGTGAGGGGAAACGATCATTATGTCTGCATTCATAACCGCATGATCAGGATGGAAAAGCATCCAGGGAAGCAGTGGATAATGCAGTGGTTCATGAAGATGATTGCGGTACAGCAGAAAATTTTTCCAGATCAAAACTCCGCCCGCAATGATAAGGGTATCCGGCATGGTCTGACGGATAGAAGAAAATAATGTCAACAGCGAATCTGTTGCAATGATCATGGAAGTCGATACACAGACAGCGAGGGGATCCTTACCGGCTATTTTCTGTAATGTTCCCGGATCATATTTATTCGTCAACAACGTATTATACCCATGCTGATGCAATAAGCTCTCAAGGTAATATCCAGCCGCCGGAATGTTTTTATCGTGATCGATACCACGGGAAACACGCTCAGTTATAAATTCCTTCCCCGCCCATTCATTGAATGCAGCCAGCGACAACTCCCTTTGATTCTGTTTCAACTTCAGGTTAAAGTTGACATGAAACTGTTGCTCATCAATCATCGGGGCAATGATACCGATGGTTCCCTTCATCAGCATATTTCCTATTAAAAAGCCACCTGCAGCATATCCATGCAAGTGGCTGGTGTAATGTGGGCCCACCAGGACTTGAACCTGGGACCAATAGATTATGAGTCTACTGCTCTAACCAACTGAGCTATGGGCCCTCTCGAATTTTGGATTAAGGACGGCAAAAGTAGAAAATTATTACGATTTTTGCAAACCGGCTGATTACCTAATCCTTTTTCAATATGCTTGTTCCCAAATCCCAGCTATTTATTTCACCTGATGGTATCGGATCTATTCCATCCATTAAAAACCTGATCTTTGATTTTGGCGGAGTGATCTGCAACCTGGATATTCATCAAACCGAAAAGAAATTCAGAACATTGGGCATCCTCCATCTGAAAAATGAAGAATCCCATCGGGAAAGAGATTCGCTTTTCGAAAAAATTGAGGATGGCAGCCTTTCTTCAAAGGATTTCCGAACAGCTTTAAGAAAGTATTTTAATCATTTTGTCTCAGATGCTGAGCTGGATGAAGCATGGAATGCCTTGTTGCTCGATATTCCTGAACCGAGAATTCGATTCCTGGAAAAATTAAAAAAACATTACAGGATATTTCTCTTAAGTAATTCAAATGAAATTCATTACCTGAAATTTCTGGCTGATTTTACCCGGCAATACGGATACCGGGATTTTAATGTTCTTTTTGAGAAGGCCTATTTTTCTTTTCAGATTGGCATGAAGAAGCCCAATATAGCAATCTTTGAATACGTATTAAAGGATTCCGGGTTGAATACAGCGGAAACATTGTTTATCGATGATACGCTAAAACACGTCCAGGCTGCCCAAAAAACAGGCATACATGCTTACCACTTAAAACTTGATCAGGGGGAACAAATCATGGATCTTTTTAAAAATGAGAGAAAAAAGACTTGACTTAAGATTAAAAAATCATTAACTTTGCCGCCCTTTTAAAACGGCTTAGCACCCATGAAACTCTCTCAGTTCCGCTTTCATTTACCTCCAGAATTAATTGCCAGCCATCCAGCCAAATTAAGGGACGAAGTTCCCATGCTGATTCTTGACCGAAAAACCCAGACCATTGAACATGGTCATTTTAAAGATATCCTGAACTACTTTGGGGAAGGAGATGTTTTCATCATCAACAACACCAAGGTTTTTCCTGCACGTCTTTACGGAGAAAAAGAGAAAACAGGCGCCAAGATCGAGGTTTTTCTGCTTCGTGAACTCAATCGGGAATCCCGTTTATGGGATGTTCTTGTTGATCCAGCCAGGAAAATCCGGATTGGAAACAAACTCTACTTTGGTGATGACGAGTCTTTAGTTGCTGAGGTCATTGATAATACAACTTCCAGGGGAAGGACCATACGATTTCTTTTTGACGGACCTTATGAGGAATTTAAAAAAACGATACAGCGACTGGGAGAAACCCCTTTGCCTAAGCTGCATAATCGGCCGGTAACTCCGGAAGATGATGATCGATACCAGACCATCTTTGCCAAACATGAGGGGGCAGTTGCCGCTCCTTCAGCCGGATTGCATTTTAGCCGGGAAATCATGAAACGACTGGAATTACAGGGCGTTAGTTTTGCAGAAGTGACCCTGCATCTTGGATTGGGAAATTTCCGGACCATTGATGTCGAAGACCTTACCAAGCATAAAATGGATTCAGAAGAGGTAAATATTGAGGCTGAAACTGCTGCTATCGTTAACCGGGCAAAAACCAATCATAAAAAAATCGTTGCTGTAGGCACTACCTCCATGAAGGCCATTGAATCCTCAGTGGCGATTTCCGGCATGCTTAAGCCATACAAGGGATGGACCAACCGTTTCATTTTTCCCCCTTACGATTTCAGTATTGCCAATGCCATGGTTACCAACCTCCACCTTCCCCAATCGCCTATGATGATGCTGGTTTCTGCATTTGCCGGCTATGATCTGCTCATGAAAGCCTATGAAGTGGCCGTTGAAAAGAAGTATACCTTCTTTACTTATGGCAATCCCATGCTCATTCTCTAATTTTTCCTTCCTTGAAACAAACGGCCATCATCGTTGCCGGTGGAAGCGGGGAAAGAATGAATACCGCCATTCCTAAGCAATTCTTGTCGCTGAACGGAAAGCCCGTCTTAATGCATACCCTGTCTGCGTTTTCTGCTTATCATTCGGAAATGCCTTTGATTGTTGCCCTGCCGGAATCCTGGTTAAAGGCATGGGAAAAGCTTTGCAGGGATTTCAATTTCAATGTCAATCATAAGGTGGTGAAAGGAGGGGAAACCCGCTTTCATTCGGTTCGTAATGCCCTGCGTTTAGTAGCCAACGATGAATGGGTGGCCATTCATGATGGCGCAAGACCTTTGATTACTTCTGAGTTTATTGATTCTTGCTTTAAAGCAGCCATATTGTATGGGAATGCTGTCCCCGCAATTTCCTTAACAGAATCTATACGGGTAGTTGAAAACAATGCCTCTCGCCCGCTGAACCGATCCATGGTCCGGATCATTCAGACACCACAAGTTTTTCCTTGCGCACTGATCAAAAAAGCTTACCAAAAAAAATATCAGCCTGATTTTACCGATGATGCCACGGTTTTAGAATCCCTGGGAGAGAGAATTCATCTGGTGGAAGGAATCCCCTTTAATATAAAAATCACCCTCCCTTCAGATCTTTTGATTGCAGAAGCATTTTTCAACTTTACCACCTGATTATGCTTTAATTTTTCTTCCTTTCCAGGAATACGGAAAAAGACTTCCTGCCATTCCTATGAAAACCACATAAACCAACTGGAATGCCTGGGCAGGGAAGTAGTACTCCAGCAGCTCTCTTTTTCTAAAAAATTTCGCCATTAAAGCAACAAGGGGGTAATCCGCTGAAATTTTCAATACCCACAAGACAAAGGAAAGCATTAAAATGTGTGGGTAAAATAACCCAATCAGCATTCCCGAAAGAAGAAAAAAGTTGGTCAGCCATGTCAGGGCTGCCACAAAAATGATTTCTTTTTGCCGGTAACCCCTGCTTTTCGAAACCCACCTCATCCGCTGACTGACAAACCCGGAAAGGGATGATTCTGCAACTGTATAGACGATGGCTTCGGAATCCATGACAAACCCTATGGATTGGGCTCCAAAACGCTCCTTGATCCGGCTCATCATAAAAATATCATCTCCCGAAGCATACTGAAAATTCCTGTCAAAACCACCGGTTTCAAAAAAAGCATTGCGCTGGTATGCAAGGTTAGCCCCGTTACACATAAGTGGCATTTGCAAAAAAACGGAAGCAGCGGTAGTTCCCATTAATCCCATTTGTTCCAGGGATTGAAATTTAGCTAAAAGCTCATTTTCCCGTTCAAAACTCACCGGTCCGAGCAGCATCCGGAACCTGCCATTCTGATATGCGCGTACCATTGTAGAAATCCATGATGAACCCCCATACGAATCGGCATCAGTAGTGATGATCAATTCACCTGAGGCCTGAAGAATCGCCCGGGTCAGGGCCTTCTTTTTCCCCGATTCCTGATCGCAAAGATTTTCGCAAGTTATTACTGACAGGGGAAATTCTGGATGCTGCTGAATAAATAGCTTTACATGAGCAATGGTATGGTCTTCGGAAAAATCATCAGAGACCAGAACTTCCAAACACTCCGCCGGATAATCCTGGGCAAATAAGTGCTCCAGGCATTTTCTGACCTTCATGGCCTCATTCCTGACCGGAATGATAACAGAAACTTTTGGTTTTTTTTGAATGCCTGAGGAACGGATTGAGGTCAGGGATGTTTTCCGCATTTTTATTAGCCCAACTCTTAAAACGGCCATCAGGATTAAATATCCAAGGGTTAAAGACAACACAACAATGAAAAAAACCGTTTCCATGGCATTGGTGAATATACAAGGGTCAGGATTTTCTGAAAAACTGAAGGCGGAAGACGGAAATGGCTCCTGCCAGGGCAGGTAAACCCAGGTTGATCATCCATAACATAGTAGAAGCTGAAAAGATCCCAAGATTGAATCCGGGATGAGCCGGAAATGTCTGAGACAGATACAGGCCGAAAAAATAAATGGATACTGACCCCCGTATTCCAAGTTCCGTGAGTGCAATCGTGGGAATAACCGCCATCATAAAATAAATCACAAAAATCAGAATCATAGCGTCCGGGAATGGAACCGGAACATCGAACAAATCCAGCAACAAATAGAACTGCGTAGAAAAAACCAGGTATCTTAAAAAGCTCAGTCCCATCAGTACCATTAGTTCCCGATTATGAAAAAAACTAAAAACACGGAAAAATTTCCTTATTTTTTTCAATCTGTTTCTAAGGATTTTTTCTTTTAGCGAACCAAGAAATGAAACATTAAAAAACATACCCAGCAATAATAAGTCCAGCAATACGATCAGGGAAGCAAGGCCGTAATAAACATATCCGCTGCCATACACTGTATCACGAAAATATGAGGGGAAAAAAATCAGCAACGACAATGTTCCCGAGATCACTGTCACCAATAACTGGCTCATACTGCCCAAAATCGTAATCAGTACACCTTCAATGCGGCTGGCCTTTTTCAGAATAAAAACCCGGCCGAAGTATTCGCCAATCCGGTTCGGGGTAAAAGAACTGATACTCACACCTGTCAATACAGCCTGAAGGGCATTGAAAAAACTGACCTTTTCAATTTTTGATATCAGGAATTTCCATTTATAGGTTTCTATACTCCAGTTAAGCAACATCAATAAAACCACCAGGAAAAACTGGTTTTTAAACCCGGGTTGATAAAAATCATCAAGGACAGATTTGAATAATACCGGAAAACCTGTTTTAATAAACACTTGTTTATAAACGAACACACAGGTAACCACCAGGATCAGTAATTGAATCAGCAGGTTCAGTATTTTCCTTATTTTTGTACGGTTCTTCATTAATCCGATATGGCCAGTGAGCGTATCATTCTGGGCGTTGATCCCGGCACCAGCATGATGGGTTACGGGATAATTACAGTCATGGGCACCCAGATAAAGGTACTTGCACTTGGGGTGTTAAAATTAAATAAATACGATGATCATCACCTCAGACTTAAAATTATTTTTGAGCATATTCTATCCCTTATTGAACAGTATCACCCGGATGAACTTGCCATTGAGGCTCCTTTCTTCGGTAAGAATGTTCAATCCATGCTTAAACTTGGCCGGGCGCAGGGAGTCGCAATAGCAGCTGCACTTCATCGTTCTCTGCCCGTTTTCGAATATTCTCCGCGCAAAATCAAACAATCCATTACAGGGAAAGGGAGTGCATCCAAGGAACAGGTTGCCGCAATGTTGTCCCGCTTATTTCATTTACCCACGACTCCTGAATCTCTGGATGCAACGGATGCCCTGGCTGCCGCTGTATGTCACCATTTTCAAAAAGAAAAACCGGAATCCGGAAAGAAGTTTGGCAGCTGGAAGAGCTTTCTGACTGCCCATCCTGACAGGTTGGGATGACCCGATTGGATTTTCCTACATGAGTTTCTGATATACCATCCACCAGCGATCAGGAATATCATTTTCACAGGCAATTTGATAATCCTTATATGAGCAAGGAACAAGATAATGCCTTTGATATTTAATCCGTTGTTCTGCAGGTAAAGGGATTTCCATCCACCACCGATCGGTTTTTTTACTTTTGAAAAAAACGATTTCCTCCTTATGATCCGTAATGGTAACCCTGTATTTCAGATAATCTTCTTCATTCCGGAATGGAAAATCATGGGCACGGTTATAAAAACCGTCCATAAAATACCATATCATCTGAGCAACCAAATGGGAAGTCTGGCCAGCATTATCATATTTAGGATTCATTTCATAAAAGCCTATGGAAGTGAGTTTATCACTTAATCCGGCATAACGAACAATCTGGCATGCTTCTTCCCCATAAAATCCGTTAGGTGTTGCATTTCCGTTTCCGGGGGCATCCGAAAAACGGATGGCGGAGATATCAAAACTTAGTAAGTCGGCATTACGTACAATGGGCTCCACCTCTTCCATGTTCTGACGCACGATTCCGACCCTGTAAGTGTCAAAATAAAGATTCTTCATCAGTTTTAATGCATCCTGATCAACGAAGTAAGTCTGGTAGCCGATATTGGCATAATTAAACAGGTAATTTGGCTGGTGAAGGATAATGCTGCTCAGGTAGGATTGTGAATTGAGTTCTTCTTCCGATTTCCCCAGATCGAACATGGGATCAATGGCCACGATGTTGATGATCTGACCCAGACTCTGATAGGCCTGATAATTGGCAAAGGTCAAGTCCTGGCTTCCCCCGACGATTATGGGTAACACCTCATTTTCAATGAGTTTAGACACCACTGAGGACAGTGCAAAATAAGTGTCAGAAACATTGAATCCCTTTTTAATATTTCCCAGATCAATCATTTTGATCTGTTGATTAACGGGGAACAAGGCATACAGGTATTTTCTAACCACATCAGGGGCCAGGGCACACCCTTCATTATGAATTGCATTTCTGTCATCTTTCACGCCAATGAATGCCAGGTCTGCCGAGGTATAGTCGGGAAAGTTCTGTTCATCGGAGTAAATCCTGATCATATTGCCCAGGCGCATTTGCGCGGAGGTTTCTCCCGTGAAAGGGAACTCCTGAAGGTCAATGGGTTCAAAAAAAGCAGCAATATCCATGGGATCTTACTTTTTTCGTTTCGATTTTGATTTAGATGGTTCTGTTTCTGCAAGTATTTTTTTGCAGTCTTCCAGGGTCAGGCTTTTGGGGTCTTTCCCTTTAGGAATCTTAAAGTTCTGTTTATTACAGGAAATATAGGCGCCATAGCGACCATTGAGCACCTGAATCCGCAGGTCATCAACACTAAACTCCTTCAATAGCCTTTGGCTTTCCTGTTTTTGTTTCTCGATGATAATGTCGATGGCCCTGTCGAGGGTCACGGATAAAGGATCATCCGTTGTGGGTAAAGAAAAAAATTGAGATTTATAGCGGATATAAGGGCCAAATTTTCCGGTCGCAACCACGACCTCTTCCGAATCATGGGTTCCGAGTTTCCTCGGTAATTGAAACAATTCCAAAGCTTCTTCCAGGGAAATCGTATCGATGCTCTGGCCCTTTTTCAGGGAAGCGAATTTAGGTTTTTGTTCTGTGTCGGTATTCCCGAGTTGAACCATAGGCCCATAACGTCCGATTTTTACAAAGACATTTTCCCCGGTTTTCGGGTCCACCCCTAAAAGTTTCTCCCCACTGACCTTTTTGGTATTTTCGAGGGTAGCCTCAACCTGTTGATGAAACGGAAAATAGAATTCCCGTATCATGTTATTCCACACCAGTTTCCCTTCGGCAATTTCATCAAATTCTGCTTCAACCGAAGCAGTAAAATTATAATCCAGGATATTCTTAAAATGCTGCATCAGAAATCCGTTAACCAGATTTCCGATATCAGTCGGAAAAAGCTTAGCCTTTTCATATCCTGTGTTTTCAGTTTTAGTTTCCTCCGCAATTTGATGGTTCTTCAAAGTTATCAAATGGTAAGACCTGGTATATCCCGGCCTGTCTTCCCTGATCACATATCCCCGCTTCTGAATGGTGGATATGGTCGGAGCATAGGTGGAAGGACGTCCGATGCCAAGTTCTTCGAGTTTTTTAACCAGGGTAGCTTCTGTGTAACGAAAAGGTTGCTGACTGAATTTTTCCTGTCCGTTCATGAAATCAAGATCCAATTTTTCACCTTGGGTAAGCGGGGGTAAAATTGCTTCTTGAGTATCATTTTCTTCTTCATCAGCAGTTTCCATATATACTTTCAGGAAACCATCAAACTTGACGACTTCCCCTCTTGCAATAAATTTTTCACGGGTGGAGGACAGCTTAATGATGACATTTGTTTTTTCCAGTTCAGCGTCAGCCATTTGTGAGGCAATGGTTCTTTTCCAGATCAGTTCATATAATCGTTTATGGGATTTATCTCCTTCAATGGTCTTATTCACCATATAGGTTGGCCTGATTGCTTCATGAGCCTCCTGAGCTCCTTTTGTTTTGGTGGTGAAATGACGGATCTTAACATAAGTAGCACCAAAGGATTCTGTGATTTCCTTTTTTGACATGGCAAGGGCCAGATCAGACAGATTTACCGAATCGGTACGCATGTAAGTGATTTTCCCGCTTTCATAAAGCTCCTGAGCTATCCTCATGGTGTTTGCGACCGAAAACCCTAATTTCCTTGAAGCTTCCTGCTGCAAGGTTGAAGTCGTAAAAGGAGGGGCGGGGGATTTTTTCGCCGGTTTGGTGTCAATTTCTTCAATAGTATATTCGGCCTTTCTGCATTTCTCAAGAAATTCCAGGGTTTCTTCTCGGGTGGTAAAACGTTTATTTAATTCTGCAGAAATGCGTGAGGATTTTTTTCCTTTTTGAATAAAAAATTCACCCGTAACCCGGTAGGAAGAATTACTCTGAAAATTCCTGATCTCTTCTTCCCGTTCTGCGATCAATCTGACAGCAACCGACTGAACCCTGCCAGCTGACAGGGCGGGTTTAATTTTTTTCCATAACAGAGGGGACAGTTCAAATCCAACCAGACGGTCCAGAACACGTCTTGCCTGCTGGGCATCCACCAGGTGTTTATCTATGGTTCTGGGATTTTCAATGGCCTGCTGAATAGCCTGTTTGGTGATTTCGTGAAAGGCAATCCGCCTTGTATTTTCTTCTTTCAGATCAAGGGCTTCCACAAGGTGCCAGGCGATGGCTTCACCCTCGCGATCCTCGTCGGATGCCAGCCATACCACTGAAGCATCCCTGGACAGTTTTTTAAGTTCAGTAACGATTTTCTTTTTATCCGGAGCAATAATGTACCTGGGAATAAATCCACCCTCAATATCAACACCCAGGTCTTTTTTAGACAGGTCCATCACATGCCCCATGCATGACCTGACCAAAAAATCACTTCCCAGAAAACCTCCGATAGTCTTTGCTTTGGCAGGAGACTCCACAATAACAAGATTCTTGCTCATCGATAATTCCATTTTATTTGTCCCGAATCCGGTACAAAAGTAGTACAATAAACATTATACTTACCTTTGTGGTTCAATTTATTGCTTAATCCTGTCATTCATAAAAAGTAAATATTCCATTGAATAAAGGCGTCAAATGCTACATTGAAACCTATGGTTGTCAGATGAATTTTTCTGACAGTGAGATTGTTGTATCAATTCTTTCGGAATCCGGAGTGGAACAAACCGGGGATATCCATTCAGCAGATGTGATTTTTTTCAACACCTGCTCCATTCGTGAAAATGCCGAACTCAAGATAAAAAGCCGCTTAAGGAGTATTCGTTCATTGAAAAAGAAAAAACCCGGACTGATCATCGGTCTGCTTGGATGTATGGCTGATCGAATTAAGAATTCCCTTCTTGAAGAAGAGCCCATGCTTGACCTGATTGCCGGCCCGGATGCCTATCGTAATCTTCCTCGCTTACTTAACAAGGCATTTTCCGGTCAAACGGCTATGGATATCATGCTTTCAGCGGATGAAACGTATGCCGATATCAATCCCGTGAGAATGGATACCAATGGAATTTCTGCTTTTATTTCCATCATGAGGGGTTGTGAAAATTTTTGTGCTTATTGCGTAGTTCCTTCAACCAGAGGGCAGGAAAGAAGCCGTGATATGGATTCCATTCTCAGGGAAGCCCGTGGGTTGTTTCAAGCAGGCTACCGCGAGATCACACTTTTAGGACAAAACGTGAATTCATATCGCTGGATGAGTAATGAAAAAACCATCACCTTCCCCGAGCTCCTTGCTCGTACAGCGCTTATCAACCCATTATTAAGAATACGTTTTGCCACCTCCCATCCCAAGGATATTTCCGATCAATTGCTGGAAGTGATGCAACAACATCAGAATATTTGCAAGGCCATTCATTTGCCGGTCCAATCCGGGAGTGATAACATGCTGGCTTTAATGAACAGGAAATATACCCGTTCAGACTATATGGAGCGGATCAAAAATATCCGAAACCTCCTCCCCGATTGCGCTGTTACCACCGATATCATCACTGGGTTTTGCAATGAAACGGAAGAAGATCATCAGGGCACCCTCTCCTTGATGGAATGGGTAGGGTATGATCATGCTTATATGTTTAAATACTCTGAAAGGCCTCAGACGCTGGCGGCAGAAAAAATGAAAGACAATGTAACCCCTGAAGTGAAAGAGAGAAGATTAAACGAAATTATCACCTTACAGCAAAAATTGTCTTATCAAAGCAAGAAAGGGGATCTCGGAAAAACCGTTGAAGTTCTGATTGAAGGGAAGTCAAAACGCTCAGATGATCATCTTTTCGGCCGTACCACTCAAAACAAAGTGGTCGTATTCCCGGCCATGGGATTTGCTTCGGGTGATTATGTTAATGTTAAGATTACTAATTTCACCTCTGCCACTCTGATTGGTGAGATCATTTGATTTTATTACGGGTTCAAAAATTGGTACTTTCTTGAAAAAAATGTATTTTTGCTCCCCAATATTCGCTTATATGAAAAAAAATCTTCCATTGGCATGTCAATCCGTGCTTATTTTTCTCCTTTTTGCCCTTGTGTTAAGTTCCTGTGTTCCACAGAAAAAAATCAAATACCTTCAAAAACAGCAGAAAGAAGATACCGCCAGCTTTTATGCCAATAAGCGTAATGTGGATTATAAAATACAGCCTAAAGACAATTTATATATCCGGGTTTTCAGTTTAGATGAGAAATCATATTTTTTCTTCAATAAGCAATCCGGCAGTTCGTCTTATAATGATTATGCCAATGATGCATCCATTTACCTGAACAGTTACAGTGTCAATACCGATGGATTCATTGATTTTCCCCTGCTGGGAAAAATCTTTGTCAAGGACCTGAATGTTGATCAGGTGAAAACGCTGATGCAGCAGCTCATCAACGAGTATTTAATCGAGACAACCGTTATTGTCAAACTGGTCAACTTCAAGGTGACTTTGGTGGGAGAGGTAAACAGGCCCGGAGAGTACACCATTTACAAAGATGACATCGGCATTTTTGAAGCCATTTCCCTGGCGGGAGATATGACAGAATTCGCAAACAGGGGAAAGATCGCGTTGATTCGTCAGACTAAAAACGGATCTCAGGTCTATTATCTGGATATGAACAGTGATAAAATTCTCAATTCCGATTTTTATTACCTTCAGCCCAATGACATTCTGTATATCCCGCCTTTAGGTTATAAACGTTGGGGTTTTGGTCCGACATTTCCATGGGCCATTGTACTTACTTCCATTTCAACCGCATTATTGCTGATTAATTACTTTAAAAAATAAACCACCCGTGAACGAAAACATTCAGGATTTCGCCCAGCAGCAGCAACAGTCTGTTGATTACAAGGTGTTGTTGTTTAAATTTTACCGGTATTGGTATCTTTTTGCAGTCACTATTTTCATCGCCCTCATCATTGCTTTCATTTTCAACAAATATTCCAAACCTGTTTACGAAATCAAAACCACTGTCCTGGTCAAGGATAAATCTGAAAATAAGATCAATCCTCAGGACATCATTGGCCTGGGCCTTTTCAATAACATGCAAAACCTGCAGAATGAAATCGGGATTTTATCCTCCTATACCCTTACTTACCGGGCCGTCACAAAGATCGGATTTGAAGTATCCTATTTCAGTGAGGATAATTTCATCACCACGGAATTGTATACGGATTCTCCCATTACCGTGATCTTTGATACTGCCTTTCCTCAGCCCGTAGGGCTTTTATTTAATCTGAATATCCTATCAAAAGACAAATTCAGGCTGGAAGCAAAGAATGATGAAGTGAAATTCTACAAGTTTTCAACTCAAAAAGAGATTGAAGACCGCAAAGAAAACATATCCATTGACGAAACTTATGCTTTCGATAAAGTCATTCAGACCAAGGATTATAAATTCAGGGTTGTGCTAAATTCAAATTTCAATCCTGAAAAAGATCTGTCCAGAAATTTCTCTTTCATTTTTAAAAGCTATGAAACCCTGGTTAATGAATACAAATCATTCAGCCTGGAACCCATCAATAAAGAAGCTTCCATTATTGAAATCAAACTCAAAGGTGGAAATGTCAATAAACTGGTTGATTTTTTAAACATGCTTACCCGGGAGTACCTCGCCAAGGGTCTGGAAAAGAAAAACATGGTCGCCTTACGGACCATCTCTTTTATTGACAATGAATTACAGAATATAGCGGATACTTTATACAGCAATGAAAAAGCCCTTCAGGTTTTTCGTGCCAGCAAGGAGATCATGAACCTGGATGATGAAGCAAGACAGGTATTTGAAAAAATGATGCAGCTTCAGGATGAAAAAGCTGTTTTGATAGTGAAATCGAAATACCTGATCAACATGAAGGAATATGTTGAGCAGAATCAAAAGCTGGACGAAATGATTGTACCGGCTTCCATGGGGATAGACAATCAGGTGTTGAACGATCTGACCCGCCAGCTTACGGAATTATATACCAAGCGAACTGAAATCGCCCAGTATTCAAAAGAAAAGAATCCCAGCCTGCGGTCTCTTGATCTTCAGATCGCCACGACAAAAAAAGCTTTAAACGAGAATATTAAAAGCGCCATTAAAACCAACGATATCGCGGTTAAAGAAATCAACGACAGGGTTGCCCAGATATCTAGCCGCATTGGTAATCTGCCTGAAACACAAAGGGTGTTATTTGGAATAGAACGCCGGTTTAAACTTACAGATGCTATCTATACTTACCTCTTGCAGAAAAGGTCGGAAGCCCAGATCACTCAGGCCGCCAATCTCTCTGACAACGAAGTCGTGGATCCGGCGAGAGGGGAAGGCGCTTCACCGGTGTTCCCTAAAAAGAGCCTGAACTATATCATCGCGTTTATCCTTGGCCTTGTTCTTCCCGTGATCTATATTCTTGGTAAAGATTATTTTAACGATAAGATTATGGAAAGGGAGGATATAGAAAAGATCACGCAGTTACCCATTGTCGGGCATGTGATCCATAGCGATCGCCAGGCGAAAGTAGCCGTGATCGATTCTCCCAAGTCCACCTTGGCTGAATCTTTCCGTTCCATTCGTACCAATCTTCAATATTTGCTTCAGGGAAAAGAAAAACAAACCGTGCTGATCACCTCTGACATGGTCAGTGCAGGTAAAACTTTTGTTTCCATCAACCTGGCCTCCATCTTTGCGCTATATGGTAAGAAAACCCTGCTCATGGGTTTTGACTTGCGAAAGCCGAAAATTTACCAGGACTTTGGGCTCACCAATACGGAAGGAATAAGTTCTTACCTGATTAATAAAAGCAAACTAAACGATATCATTCAGTATTCGGGTATCGAGAATCTGGACATTATCATGGCTGGCCCGGTTCCTCCCAACCCGGCAGAATTAATTGCTTCGGCAAGATGTACAGAAATGTTTAATCTGCTGAAAGAAAGATACGATTATATCATCATTGACACTCCTCCTGTCGGCCTGGTCACCGATGCTTTCCTGTTAATGAAAAATGCTGATGCCAACCTCTTCCTTGTTCGCCAAAACTATACCCATAAGAAGGTTTTTTCGACTATCATTCATGATATGGAAAAACGCAATATCCCAAATTTGGCCATTATGATCAATGACGTGAAGCTCAACCGTAATTCCTATGGTTATGGGTACGGATATGGCTACGGGTATGGTTATGGATACGGGTACGGATCAGGGTATGGATACGGGTATGGATACGGGTATGGATACGGGTATTATTCAGATGACAAGGAATCTCAGAAGAAATCATTTCTACAACGGATTTTCGGAAAATCTTAAACAGGGCAGGAAAGGATCCGTATGAATGATTTTCAAATGACTCATCTGCGGGAACTTGAAGCAGAATCTATGTATGTACTCCGGGAAGTCGCCGCTCAATTTGAGCGTCCCGTATTATTGTTTTCAGGAGGAAAAGACTCCATTGTTCTGGTTCACCTCTCTCTTAAGGCCTTCTATCCAGCCAGCATCCCCTTCCCATTGCTGCACATCGATACCGGTCATAATTTTCAGGAAACCCTGGATTTCAGGGATAGCCTGGTTAGACGTATCCATGCCAGGCTGATCGTGGGCTCTGTTCAGGAGTCAATTGATAACGGAAGGGTGGTTGAGGAACAGGGTATTAACGCCAGCAGAAACGTCTTGCAAACCGTGACCCTTCTCGATACCATTGAAAAAAATAAATTTGATGCTGCCATTGGGGGCGCCCGTAGGGATGAGGAAAAAGCAAGGGCCAAGGAACGTTTCTTTTCCCATCGGGATGAATTCGGACAATGGGATCCGAAAAACCAAAGACCCGAACTCTGGTATATTTTTAACGGAAAGAAAAGAATGGGGGAACATTTCCGCGTTTTTCCCATTTCAAACTGGACAGAAATGGATGTCTGGCAATATATTCTGATGGAGAAAATTGAACTGCCCGAAATATATTTTACCCATGAGCGGGATGTTTTTTACCGGGATGGTGTTTGGTTGGCTGTGGCTCCATTCATGAAAATGAAACCCTCTGAAAAAACAGAACATCGCCGGGTACGTTGCCGTACTGTTGGAGATATTAGCTGTACGGGATTATCCCTTTCTACGGCAGATACCCTTGAAGACATCATCCAGGAAATTGCTGCCACCCGGGTCACTGAAAGGGGTGGCCGCTATGATGATAAACGCTCAGAGGCCGCCATGGAAGATCGTAAAAAAGAAGGATATTTTTAATGGAAGCAAAGTTTTCAAGTCAGTCCTATCTTGATATGGAACTGCTCCGTTTCACTACCGCTGGCAGCGTTGATGATGGAAAAAGCACGCTGATCGGTCGTTTGTTATATGATAGTAAATCGATATTCGAAGACCAGCTTGATGCGGTGAGAAGAGCAAGCGTTCAGAAAGGCAGCGAACATCTGAACCTGGCGCTTTTTACTGACGGCCTCCGTGCTGAGAGAGAACAGGGAATTACCATTGATGTCGCATACCGCTATTTTGCCACCCCTAAACGGAAATTTATCATTGCTGACACTCCGGGGCATATTCAGTACACGAGAAATATGGTCACCGGAGCTTCTACTGCCAATGCGGCAATTATTTTAATTGATGCCCGTAACGGGGTGACTGAACAGACGCACAGACACGCATTTATTGCCTCTCTGCTTCGCATTCCACACATCATTGTATGCATCAATAAAATGGACCTGATGGATTACCGTCAGGAAACTTTTGAATCCATTAAATCTGAATTCCAACAATTTGCTTCTCATGTCTTTCCGGATCAGGATTTGAGATTTATCCCGATCAGTGCATTAAAAGGAGATAATGTAGTAGAAGTCTCCAATAATATGCCATGGTTTCTTGAAGAAACTTTACTTCAGACGCTTGAAACAGTTCCCATTTCTCAAGATCATGACCTTACCCTTCAGCGTTTTCCGGTTCAATACATCATCCGCCCCGAATCAGATATTTTTCATGATTACCGCGGATATGCAGGAAGGGTTGCCGGAGGCATATTTCATCCTGGGGATCCGGTGACTATACTTCCTTCACGACTAAAAAGCGAAATCAGATCCATCGATACTTATCAAGGTGAAATCCATCAGGCATTCCCTCCGATGTCAGTAACCCTCACCCTGAAAGATGATATCGACATCAGCCGGGGGGATATGATTGCAGGAGTGGAAAATTTACCCTCCGAAAGTTGTGATATCAAAGCCATGATCTGCTGGATGAACCAAAAACCACTTCTGGTCAATTCAAAATATCTCCTGAAACACACCACCAGTGATGTCCGCTGTATCATACGTGAGGTGAATTATGTTCTTAACATCAATAATCTCAGGGAAGTGAAGGGATTGCAGAAGGTAAATATCAATGAAATTGCCTGTGTTCATTTGCGTACCACAAAACCAATCTTCTTTGACGTGTATCAGCGGAATCGCATTACCGGCAGCCTCATCCTGATCGATGAAGCGACTTTTGAAACCCTGGGCGCCGGAATGATTATTTGAAATACCGGATATTTTACAATAAATCAGCTAAAGATCAGTTCATTTAATAACAAATCTGAACATTAATCTCTGAAAATATTTTTACATGCGACTTCAATTTTGGTTATCTGTTTCTTTTCTGTTGACCGGCTTATTCAGCACCCTGAATGCCCAACAAATTCCCATCGGCCAATGGCGGGAGGAATTGCCTTATACCCTTTGTAATGCAGTTACTGAAGCAGATGGTAAAACGTATTGTGCTACGCCATATGCAATTTTTTCGGTCGACAAGGAAGATAACAGTATTCTCCGGACCACAAAGATCAATGGCCTTTCCGATATTGGTATCAGCAGCATCAATTACAACAAGCCTTACCAGACCCTGGTCATTGCTTATAGCAATGCCAATATTGACCTGATCAAGAATAATGTCATCATCAATATTTCCGACATAAAAAGAAAAGCCATTCTGGGAAATAAAACCATCAACTCCATTTATTTTATCGGCAAATACGCCTATCTGTGTTGTGGCTTCGGCATTGTCGTTCTGGATATGGAAAAAGAAGAAATCCGTGACACTTACCTGATCGGAAAAGACGGAAGTCAGGTTAATGTGCTGGGGCTTGTCAAGGATAATCATGACAGTCTTTTTGCCGCTACTGAAAAAGGGCTCTATAAGGCTTCTCTGAAAAATCCCAACCTGGTCAATTTTGCCAACTGGCACAAAGACAGCCGTATAGATACGATTGCTGAATATAGCACCATCACTTATTTCGCAGGAAAGGTTGTGGTTAATAAAAGGACTCATCTGATACCGAATATTACCCTGGATACTTTATTCACCTATGCTGATGGATCCTGGAATAAATGGCCTTATTCTCCTTATGACCCTGTAAGTAAAGTGGAATCCAATGACCAGTATCTTGTCGTTTCTTACAGGTATTATCTGAAAGTTTATGATCAGTCACTGGGGTTCCTGGTTCATATCGGAGATTATTATCCGGGTAATCCTTATCCACTGGATGCCATCCCAGACAAGGACGGAATGGTTTGGATTGGGGATACCTATTCCGGACTGATTTCATTCAATCTCAGCAATTACCTGATCAATCATTATAATTTAAGCGGTCCGCTCACCGATAAAGCATTCAGTATGACATGTAACGGCAATGACCTGTACATTGCTCCCGGTGGAAGGGATGCTTCTTATGTTCCGCTATACTTTCAGGGTCAGATATATCATTTCGATAACACCAACTGGAACAATTATGCAGGATATAATCAAGCCTTGCTTTCCCAATGTCATGATGTCGTCACCATTGCAGTGGACCCATACGACAATAAAAGATTTTATGCAGGAACCTGGGGAAAAGGCTTGCTGGAATTTTATGACGGCCAGGCGGTAAACCGGTATACCGAGCATAACAGCACCCTCCGTCATCATTCGGCTTCTGATACCTCAGATATCAGGGTTGGGGGGACTGCATTCGACAAAGACGGAAATCTCTGGGTCGTTACTTCCCATACAAACAGTTGTCTTTCCCTGAAAACGAGAAATCAGTGGTATGGGTTTACCCTTCCCATAGTGCAGGAAAACAACCTTGGAACTTTAATGGTTGACAGGAATAATCAGGTTTGGGTGACCATGTACTATGGAAATCTGAATCCCTATTCAATATTTGTATTTACGGATAACGGAACACCTGATAACCCTAATGATGACGAAGTAAAAAAGCTTAATTCCACGGCCGGAAACGGTAACCTTCCCGGAAATAATGTATTCTGTATGGCGGAAGATAAAAAAGGAGAAATATGGATAGGAACTGAAAAGGGAATCGGTGTGTTTTATTCTCCTGAAAATGTATTTGTACCCGGTCAGAATTTTGATGCCCAGCGTATTCTTGTCGAACAGGACGGGTATGTTCAGTATCTGCTGGAAAACGAAGTTGCCACCGCCATTGCCATTGATGGAGCCAACCGAAAGTGGATCGGAACTGATCGCGGAGGAGTATTTCTGTTTTCTGAGGATGGCACCAAACAAATTTATCATTTTACGGAAACGAATAGTCCGCTTCTTTCAAACCGCATCACTTCCATTGCGATTAACAATATTACGGGGGAAGTATATTTCGGGACGGATAAGGGAATCATTTCCTTTAAGGGGACTGCCACCGAGGGAGGAGAAACCAATTCCAATGTGTATGCTTATCCGAACCCTGTAAGAGAAGGCTACGAAGGGGTGATCGCCATCAAGGGGCTGATCAATAATGCCCAGGTCAAGATTGCAGACCTTAATGGTCAATTGGTTTATGCTACTACGGCTGAAGGAGGTCAGGCGATTTGGGATGGGAAGAATTTTTCCGGAAAGCGTGCCAAAACCGGGGTTTATATGGTCTTTTCCAGCGACAGCAACGGAAAAGACAAAGTGGTCACAAAAATTCTCATCATCAATTAAGTCAACCTTCACTTGGAATGGGAACAAATCTCAGGCAACAGATCAAGAATTTTTTGAAATATCATTTTTATATTTTAAAGGTTCGTCATAAATTTTCGCCTGCAGTTCAGGTTTCCCAGCGTCTGCTTTTTCATTATTACCAGGATTGTGCAAAAGCAGGCAAGAGGATAGCGCTGAGTGATACCGGATTCAGTAATTTTACGCAATTTGAAGACGACGGGATCATCCTCTTTCTTTTTGCCACACTTGGAACCACCAACAAAACATATATAGAAATTGGTTCCGACGACGGGGTGAACAGCAATAGTGCCAACCTGATACTCAATTTCGGGTGGCAAGGGCTTTTTATAGACGGGAATCCATCCTCGATCAAGCGGGGTCGGCACTTTTATCACAAATATCCTACACCCTGGGCCCGTCCACCCAAATTTCTCTGTGCAAAGCTAACCCGTGAAAATGTCAATCAATTGATTGCGGAAGCTGGATTCACGGGAGAAGTTGACTTCTTATCCATCGATATCGATGGTAATGATTACTGGATCTGGGACGCCCTGAAAGTCGTCAACCCACGCGTGGTCATGATTGAAACCCATGTTGAATTTGGCTATAACAACATCGTGGTTCCTTACGATCCCGGATATTTTTTTCCGGGTAAGCATCCTGTTTACCATGGAGCATCACCCGTTGCCATGAATCATTTGGCGAAACGAAAAGGATACCGTCTTGTTGGGGCAAACAGCTATGGCTTTAATGCTGTTTTTGTGCGAAACGATACCGGTCAGGACCTTTTACCTGAAGTTTCTGTGGAATCCATTTTACAGCATCCATCGACCATTGAAAGTTTCAGGCGTTTTGATGAAATCAAAGATTGGGTTTATGAAAACGGTTAACGTTCTCACCCATGATGCATAAAACGAAAGGCATTGTTCTTCATTCCATCAACTACTCTGAAACCAGTGTGATTGTAAAAATTTACACCGAACGTTTCGGATTGCAGTCCTACCTGTTTAAAGGCGTTCACCGTAAAACATCAAAATTCAAACCTGTTTTCTTTCAACCGCTTTCCCTTCTCGAGATGGAGGTTTATCACAAACATAAAAACACTATACAGTCGGCTAAAGAAGTTCGTTTTTCTTACCCTTATCAACAAATTCCTTATGATATTCGCAAGAGTTCTGTGGCGCTTTTTATAAATGAATTGATTTACAAATCCATACGTGAAGAAGAATCCAACCCCGCCCTTTTCAGCTTTCTCTGGCAATCTTTCCTTCAACTTGATACAATACAGGAAAATATTGGCTGTTTTCATCTCGTTTTTGCCATGCAACTAACCCGATTTCTGGGCATTCAGCCACGGGATAATTACTCAGGGGATTACAGGATTTTTATGCTTTCCGATGGAGCTTTCAGGGCAGGAATTCCAATGCATCCAAATGATCTTGATCCTGAAGAAAGCCGATATTTTCACCTGCTGTTTACCACACCTCTTGAACTTTTCAGCACAATCAGTCTGTCACATGCGGTCAGAAACCGATTCATTGAAGTAATCCTCAGGTATTATCAGTTACATCTTCCGGGGTTCAAGGGGTTGAAATCACATCAGGTGCTTCAGGGTGTTTTGTCTTAATTCCCTATCTTTGCCGGAAATTTCTGTAAATTATGAGTATCCTTTTAAGTGAACAGGAAATCATCCGGAGAAATGCGTTATCCGAATTGGTCAGAATTGGTATCCATCCTTATCCTCCAGATACTTTTCCTGTCAATGCCAGTGCCGTTGATATAAAATTAAAATATCCCGAAGATCAAGACCGTTTTCAGGAAATCCAGTTGGCCGGCAGGATGATGAGCCGAAGGATTATGGGTGCTGCCTCCTTTGCTGAGATTCAGGATAGCACGGGAAGAATTCAGGTTTATATCAAGCGTGATGATATTTGTCCTGGGGATGATAAAACCCTATATAATACCGTGTTTAAAAAACTGTTAGACATCGGGGATATCATCGGGGTAAGCGGATTTGTTTTTGTCACCCAGATGGGAGAAATCACCATTCATGTCAAGTCCCTGAAGCTGCTTAGCAAATGCCTGCGTCCTTTGCCAATCGTCAAGGAAAATGAAGGAATCGTCTATGATGCTTTTTCAGATCCTGAACAACGCTACCGTCAACGATATGTTGATCTGATTGTGAATCCTCAGGTCAGGGAAACCTTTGTTAAAAGAACAGCCCTGGTCAACTCCATGCGGAATTTTTTAAATTCAAAAGGATATCTGGAAGTGGAGACTCCCATTCTGCAACCGCTTTATGGAGGTGCAGCCGCCCGTCCTTTCAAAACCCATCATAACAGTCTTGACATGACACTGTATCTCCGCATTGCCAATGAATTGTACCTGAAACGTTTGATTGTTGGCGGATTCGACGGAGTTTATGAATTTTCCAAAGATTTCAGGAATGAGGGTATGGATCGCTTTCACAATCCTGAATTTACGCAAATGGAGCTCTATGTTGCATTCAAGGATTATGAGTGGATGATGGATCTGGTGGAAGAAATGGTTGAAAAGACAGCCATGGATCTTCATGGAAACACCGAAGTCAAGGTTGGAGATCAGATGATCGATTTTAAGCGCCCATGGAAAAGATATTCAATGTATGAAGTGATCCGGCAATTTACGGGTATAGACATTGAAGGGAAGTCGGAAGAAGAACTGGCAGGTATTGCCCGTCAATTGAATGTTCCCATCGATCCCACCATGGCTAAGGGCAAGATTATTGATCAGATTTTCGGGGAGAAATGCGAACCCTTACTGATCCAGCCGACATTTATTACAGATTATCCGCTTGAAATGTCGCCTCTGGCTAAAAAGCACCGGAGTAAACAAGGGCTGGTGGAGCGTTTTGAAGCCATCTGTAACGGAAAAGAATTGTGCAATGCATTTTCAGAACTGAATGATCCCATTGATCAAAGGGAAAGGTTTGAGTCTCAGCTCGAGCTGGGGAAAAGGGGAGATACAGAATCCATGGTAGTGGATGAAGATTTTCTACGGTCTCTTGAATTCGGTATGCCTCCTACGGCAGGACTGGGGATTGGCATTGACCGCCTGGCCATGATCATGACCGGCAGTGCTTCTATACAGGATGTTCTTTTCTTCCCCCAGATGAGGCCGGAAAGAAAAATCAGCGAATAAGAACCATTTTCCGGTTCAACACCTTGTTTTCTGTGGTAAGTTTTAAAAAATAAACCCCTGCTGGCAGCAAGTTGCCGTTTTCATCCATTCCTTTCCATATCAGTGAACCTGAGTCTGAGTTTTCCCGATCAGGAAATTTTGTTACTGTTTTCCCGCTCCAGTTAAAAATTTCTATTTTTACCCCTGTGGGTTTATCCAGGCGGTAGCTGATACTCGTCTGATCGCTAAATGGATTGGGGTAGTTGCTCAGGAATCCGGAGCCCGGAACTTCCGATAGGGACTGACTATTGCTGATTAATTCCGAATTAACCATAATAATTACCCGATGGTTGTTCAGTGCGCTGACAATATTCATGGTATCAATAAAGTACCCGGAAAGATTTGTTTTTACAACAACCGGAGCATGCAGGGTTAACTGAAGAGAATCTCCGGGGTCCATCAGATATGGGAAACTGACCACAGGCCAGGGAGCTATCCACCAATAGAGGCCTGAAGATTCAATATCCAGAATTGTTTTCTGCGAACTGGTATAATTGTGGATGGTCAGAATTATTCCGTCCAATGCTTCTTCAGGAGTATTAAACCAGACCGTATCAGGAATTGTTGTGATATCGGTATAAACGGTATTGAACAGAAATGGATCACCTGGGCCAATAAAGGGGCAGGTTTCCCTGCGTCCGGATTCATCAGCGGCAAAAAGGTAATAACGGATTGTCTTTCCGGCCGATTGTTTCGGGATTAACCCGGTATAATGATTTCCGGAAGTATTAAGCATAGGAACGATCTGATAGGGTTCATTGTCAACCTGATAATAAATCAGCACGGAATCAGCCTTGACCGGCTGATGGCTGCACACGGTTAGGTCAGCCTGGATCAGGTAATCGTTTTCACAGGGTTGTGCTCCTGATAAAGGAAGATGATGGATATACAAAAGGCCGATATCGGAGATGCCCATTACCCGGCAATGCAATGCATCGGTAGATTCCCATGGTGTTGCAGGATTCCCGGTAATGCCGATGACTTCATAACCCGGTAAAGCGGCTTGATAAACTGATTTGGCGCTATCATCCCAACTGGAATTCATAAAAGGTAACAGTACTTTATTATTCAGAATCACGGAATTTGAATAGGGTTGATTACCTGGAGTCATCACCCGGAATACTTTGTAGGGATATCCATAGGAACAAATCTGTGTAGTCCAGTACGTGGCCGCGGCTTCGATCTGTGAATACTGGGGATGGGAAGGAGGAACCTTTCTGACAAGTATTTTATCTTGAGCCAGAAATTTAGCCCAGCAATCGATATGATCAATATATGTATTATTCGGATCAGGTCTGACCTGATAATTATCAATCCCAAGATAATCATTCATTTTTTCAGCAACCTGGTTGTGTGACAAGGATGGATTTTCTTCCCATATCAGTTCAGTGGAAGAAGCGCCCCCCATCCCATCACTCATATAATTTCCTCCGGTGTGAATCAGGTTCATCCCGAAACAACGGATTCCAAGTTTCTGCGCAACTTTCACGGGAATGGCATCATCATTCGGGCGGGGCCGGTTATATGGGAAATCAACGATAGCGACACTGTCGGGGGCATACGTAATAAACCAGGGACCATAATCCCTGGTCCAGTAGCTGTCGCTGGGTGTAATCAGAAAATCACAATGGCTGGTATCTACCCCGTTGTTAACATATTGTTGAATGACGGTGTTTTTTTGTGTATTGTTGGCAACAATGGTTGTGACCATGATCTCTTCGGCCATTTCTTTGATCAGGGTTATGGGAAGTCCAAAGGGATAACGCACCAGTGCTCCCTGCATCCGGTTAAATTCGGAAACATTTCTCACCGGTCCTGGAGGCGGAGGTGTCTCAACAAAACCACGACCAATTTCATGGATCCGCAGTTTTTCTTCCGGCGTAAGCCAATGGGTCAATTTGCCAGGAATATTTGCAGTTTCCTGGCCAAAGGAGAAAGCATTTAAAAAAAAACAAAATGAGATGAATAGAAATCCTGGTCGCATGTATCTTGGTTTAGATTTTGGGCAAAATTAACAATTTTAAAGTGCCGATTTTCCGGTCGATAATTCTATTTTTGTAAAAATTATCAAAGCGATGAATAAAAAAGTCGGTGTGGCCAGACTTTCTATCTTTTCGAATACCATTCTGATCCTGTTAAAACTTTTTGTCGGGATTTTTTCCGGTTCTGTAAGTATCATTTCCGAAGCAATTCATTCCACTATGGATCTTCTGGCTTCGATCATTGCCTATTTTTCTGTGCGTATCTCGGATACTCCGGCCGATGATCGCCACCCTTACGGGCATGGGAAATTTGAAAACATCTCCGGAGTTATTGAAGCTTTGTTGATTTTCATTGCAGCCTTCTGGATTATTTTTGAAGCCGTAAAAAAATTCCTTGACCCTTCTGGGGTTGCGGAATTAGGAATAGGATTGGGCTTTGTTGTCATGCTTATCTCAGCAACTGTCAACATTATCGTTTCGCGCAAACTTTACAAGGTAGCCAAAGAAACAGATTCAGTCGCGCTGGAGGCTGATGCCCTGCACCTGAAAACAGATGTGCTCACTTCCCTTGGGGTTGCCATTGGCCTGGCAGTGATATATATTACGGGTTTTCATTTATTGGATCCGGTCATTGCCATTTTGGTCGCCTTGCTGATCTTGAAAGAATCCTTTGAGCTTTTTACCCGGGCGTTTTCTCCCTTACTGGATTCGGCCTTACCGGCTGATGACAAGAAAAAGATAGAGGCCATCCTGCAAGAATGCTGTTCGGGAAATATGACCTATCATAACCTTCGTTCACGGAAAGCGGGAAACTATAAATATATTGATTTTCATCTCAATCTGGATGAAAACATGACAGTCAGAGAGGCTCATGAAATTTGTGACCAAATAGAAAATAAGATCAAACAAGTCATATCCGATGCCGAAATAACGATTCATGTGGAAAATTTTTAACTTTTTTTTTCGTTATCATCATGCATAAACTTTTTTTTATGACGATACAGCCAACCTGGTACACTTTCCTGCTTATTTTTCTTTTTCCTGCAACCCTATTTTCTCAGGATGCAGCTCGTCCCGACACTATCAGTAAGGGAGTCTTAATCGAAGATGATCCGGTTGTTTATATGCTTGACAGCCTGGCCAACTTAAAAATTTTTAAAGATGCCGAATACCCGAATGCCAATCAGTATCAAAGCTGGAATGATTATTCGGACAATGACATCCCCTATTTTCCTGATTCCGTTTATCGGGAAAGAATTGCCCAGATGAACGATGAATCCCCCTTTGAATACATTTATAATGATGACGTTAAAAAGTTTATCGAACTCTATGCCAATAAAAAACGAAAACTGACCTCGAGGCTACTGGGTCTGGCCCAGATTTATTTCCCTCTTTTCGAAGAACAACTGGATAAATTCAACATGCCCCTGGAACTCAAGTACCTCGCGGTCATTGAATCTGCCTTGAATCCGACGGCAAATTCCCGTGCAGGGGCAAAAGGATTATGGCAGTTCATGTACGGAACCGGAAAGGTATATGGACTGAAAGTCAGTTCTTATGTTGATGATCGTTTTGACCCTTACAAATCGACCATCGCCGCCTGCGAGCATCTGAATGATCTTTATGATATCTATGGGAGCTGGTCCCTGGCGCTGGCCGCCTATAATTCAGGAGCCGGGAATGTTAATAAAGCCATTCGCCGGTCAGGGGGCATGAAAAATTTCTGGGCCATACAGAATTACCTTCCAAAAGAAACCCGATCCTATGTTCCGGCTTTCATTGCGGCCAGTTATGTGATGACTTATGCCCATGAACACAAGATCCATCCGGTTGATCCCGGCATCCTTTATTATGAAGTGGATACGGTCACTGTTAAGAATCCACTGACATTCGACCAGATATCAGAGATGCTCAACGTGCCTTTGGATGAAATCGCTTTTTTGAATCCGTCTTATAAACAGGGAATCATTCCGGCCTCTGGAGACAACCCATACAGCCTCCGCTTAAGGAAAAAAAATATCGGTAATTTTATCAACAATGAGAATGCTCTTTATGCCTTTAAAACGAAAAAAGGCCTGGAACGTGACTCCTTAATGAATTTGGTTTATGGAAGTTATCGGGAAACCGAACAACACATTGTAAAAAGCGGTGAAACCATGGCCAGCATCGCAAAACGATACCATATGTCCGTTGCAGAACTCAAATCTTTGAATAGCCTGAAAAAGAATTATGTCAAACCAAAACAAAGGATTTTAGTCTATACCAAAGCTTCAACCACTAAAACCATCCATCCGGTAAGTATCGCTTCCATTGCCCCGGAGGCCATAAAAAAGGACTCTGCCCCTGAAAAAAAATTATCGGTGAGTCAACCCTTATCGAAAGAATCATCTCCGGTAATTCATGTGGTAAAAAGCGGGGAGAGCCTTGGAAGTATCGCTCAGAAATACCGTTGTAGCATTGACCAGCTCATGAAATGGAATAACCTGAACAACAACAAAATCATCATTGGGCAAAAGCTGAAAATCAATGCCGCCTCAAAGCTGGAATTAACAGACGTCAAACCCTCAACAACAAATAGCAAACCGGTTAAGCACTCCTCCGCTTCAGCTCAAAAATTCACTTTCTACACCATTCAGCCCGGGGATAATCTTTGGGATATAGCCGTTAAATTTGATGTCACTGTTTCACAAATAAAAAATTTAAACGACATCAAAAATCATAACAGGCTTAAACCCGGCCAAAAAATTAAAATTCCACAATAAAAAAAATCACATTTTGTTAATTGTAAAAAAATTTGTTGTACTTTTGACCGCTTGGTTAAATTAATTGGTTAATCCAAATGGTTAAAACCGTTTCAAGTACCGAAGAAAAAATTCTTGTCGCGGCAAAAAAGGTATTTCACCGAAAGGGATTCGAAGGTGCCCGCATGCAGGAAATTGCTGATGAGGCCGGGATCAACAAATCCTTGCTGCATTATTATTTCCGGAATAAAGACAAACTGTTTCAGGCCGTTTTTGATGCTACTTTTTCAAGTCTGATGATCAATGCAAGGAAGATTTTTTTATCCGATGCATCACTGAGCGAGAAAATCTCTGCATTTATCATTGATTATATCAGTACCATTTCCGAGAATTCCTATATTCCCTGGTTTATTCTGAATGGCATACATGAAAAACCGGAGCAGTTTCAAGCTATCTTTGAAAAAAACGATGTCAATCCTGCCATGATCCTTGAGCACTTGAAAGCACAAATCGGGGATGAATACAATGCCGATATTCAACCCTTGCATATATGGTTGAATATTCTCTCTATGAGTATTTTTCCCGTGGTTGCCAAACCTTTGATCATGAAAATTTTTAAAATGAGTGAAGAAGCTTATCGTTTGCTTCTGGAAGAGAGAAAAACCGTCGTACCCTATTTCGTAATTTCCGCATTAAAAGCTTATGAAAAGAATGAAAAAACTCCCGGGTAAAGGGTTCTTTGTCACTATTGGTATCCTGGGCTGCGGGTTAGCCCTGCAGGCTCAGGACACCATTACCCTTGATTTTTGTTATCAACAAATCCTTACCACTTATCCCCTGACCCGGCAATCTGCCTTGCTGAACAATTCAAGCACGCTTAGGGTCAGCAATCTGAATAAAAACTACCTCCCCTCCATTTATGTCAATGGAAATGCTTCATGGCAGAATGAAGTGACCAAAGTGACCATCAACCTTCCGGCAGGTATGCCTCAGATTGAAGGACCATCCATCCCTAAAGACCAGTACAAGCTGACCCTTGATGTCACAGAATCAATCTATGACGGAAATGTCACTACTTATCAAAAGAAACTGGAAAAATTCAATGTAAACATTGACCGGAAAAATGTCGATGCAAGCCTGTATCATCTAAAAGACCAGATCAACCAATTCTATTTCAACATCCTGCTTACCCAACAAAATGTAATACTGTTGCAGGAGTCAAAAAAACTACTGGAAAGAAAACTGCAGGAGGTGGAATCTGCTGTCAGAAACGGGGCTATGCTTAAAATGAACGCTGATCTGATCAGCGCCGAAATGATCAAGCTGGATCAAAATATCTATGAATTATCCATGGACCGTCAGGCCAATATTCGAATGCTGTCAGAACTCATAGGATTTACCCTGGATGAACACTTGTCATTCGCCCTGCCATTAATCGTTTTACCCGGGTATTCTTATGAAAACAAACGGATTGAAAATGAAATTTTCAATGTCCAGCGTGAACGGGTGAACCTGCTGAAAAACATGGTCACAACAAAATGGAACCCAAAATTATGGGCCTATGGGCAGTTTGGCTTTGGAAGACCAGGATATAATTTTCTATCCAGCGACATTGCCCCAATGGCCATGTTTGGCGCCAGGCTGACCTGGAATCCCTGGAACTGGAATGCCAACAGAAACGAAAAAAAGATTTATGATCTTCAGGGGGATATCCTTAAAAATCAACAGGAAGCTTTTGACTTGACCCTCAGGGTGACCAACAAAAAAACAGTGACCGACATTCAAAAATTGACCGACTTGCTGATCAAAGACCAGGAACTGGTAAATTTGAGGACTGGCATCACCCTGACAGCCTCTTCTCAACTATCGAACGGGGTCATTACTTCGAGTGATTTTATTCTTCGTGTACAGGATGAAACCCATGCCCGGATGAGCCAGGAAATTCATAAAATTCTGTTGCTCAAAGCAAAGATCAATTATTTATATACTATTGGAAAACTATAACCTGAATTTTCAAACTCTTTCATTTATGACAAAATATTTTATTGGTATTTTTTCAGGACTATTGTTATTTTCCTCCTGTTCCAGCGACAAGGAGAATCCTGATGCCTATGGTTCGTTTGAAGCAACAGAAATCACCATTTCCTCACTGGCGAACGGGCGTATTCTGAGATTTGATGTTGAAGAAGGACAAGTTCTTGATTCCGGACAGGTTATCGGGTATATTGACACCACCGATCTCCATCTGAAAAGGCTGCAAACCATCAATCAGAAAAACGCCACCGCATCACGCAAGAATGATCTGGAAGCACAGATTGACGTCCAGGAGCAAAACAGGGATAATATCCTGATCGAAAAAATCAGGGTTGAAAAACTGCTAAAAGACGGTGCTGCTACTCAAAAGCAAATGGATGACATCAAGGCCAGTTTAAACATGATCGATAAGCAGATCATTTCTATTCAAACCCAGTACAGGGGCATTGAAGATCAGATTGCTTCCATTGAACAACAGGTAGCCCAGATCTCTGAATCCATTCGTAATGCCAGAATTATCAACCCTTTAAAGGGCACTGTGCTGACTAAATTTGCCGAGACGGATGAAGTTACCTTATACGGAAAACCTTTGTACAAAATAGCCGATCTGAGAGAAATGCTGCTTCGTGTTTATATTTCAGGAGATCAGCTACCCCATATAAAAATCGGAGATAAAGTTGAAGTTCGCTATGATAAAGATAAAACATCCTATACAAAAACATCTGGTCTGGTAAGCTGGATTTCACAGACCGCAGAATTTACACCTAAAACGATCCAAACGAAAGAGGAGAGGGTGAACCTGGTATATGCCGTTAAAGTGCGTGTGCCCAACGATGGCAGCCTGAAAATAGGTATGCCCGGAGAAATATTACTGATAAAAAACATTAAACCATGAAAAGAACAACTACAAATTTTTTATTGCTACTGTCCTTAAGCCTTTGGTCGGGACTGAGCGCTTTCAGTCAGGTTCATAAAGCTGATGATATTATCGGGACCTGGCTGAATGAAGAAGCCACCGGAAAAGTGCAGATTTTCAAAGAAGGCAGTAAGTATTTCGGGAAACTGGTCTGGTTGAAAGAGCCAATTGACAAGGAGACCGGGCTTTCCAGGAAAGATAAGGAAAACCCTGACCTCCACCTGAAAACAATGCCTCTGATCGGTCTGGTGAATTTGAAAAATTTCGTATTCAACGGAAAAGATGAATGGGCCAACGGGACGATCTATGATCCAAAAAACGGGAAAACATATAAATGCTATATACAGTTTGAATCGACCAACCGTTTGAAGATTCGCGGGTATATCGGATTCTCCTTATTGGGTAGAAATACTTACTGGACAAAAACAACACCGCCGTAATCCAGCTCATGATCTCCATTTCCGTTCAGCACATTCATAAAAAATATGGGGAGACCGTTGCGCTCCATGATCTTTCTTGTGAGATCGGCAAAGGAGAACTATTCGGTTTCATTGGTTCCGACGGGGCCGGAAAATCTACATTATTCCGCATCCTGACCACCCTGATACTGCCTGACAGGGGCTTTGCAAGTATTGAAGGCTTTGATGTCGTCAAGGATTACAAAAAAATCAGGAATATACTGGGTTATATGCCCGGGAAGTTTTCTCTTTATCAGGACCTGAGTGTGGAGGAAAACCTGAATTTTTTCGCTACCATTTTTGGGACAAGCCTGAAGGTAAATTATCCTTTGATCAAGGACATCTACAGCCAGATTGAGCCATTTAAGAAACGTAAAGCCGGAAAACTCTCCGGAGGAATGAAGCAGAAGCTTGCCTTGTCCTGTGCCCTGATTCATCAACCCATTGTTCTTTTTCTTGACGAACCAACCACCGGAGTGGATGCTGTATCCCGCTGGGAGTTCTGGGAAATGCTGAGAAGGCTGAAAGAGAGCGGGATTACGATTGTTGTTTCAACCCCTTATATGGATGAAGCCAGCCTTTGCGATCGGATTGCTTTAATTCAGGACGGGAAAATTATGAAAATCAATTCTCCTGCCCAGATCATTGACGCCTATCCATCTGCGCTGATCTCCATCAAATCCGGTGATCTGTATCGATTGCTCAAGGATTTAAAGGAATTTCCTCATACCCGTTCCGTTCATGCTTTCGGGCAATGCGTTCATTTGTCTTATAAAGACAGCCTGGCCGATATTAGTGAAGTGGATTCATTCCTGGCTCAGAGAAATCACGGAAACATTGAAATACAACACATCAAGCCAAGTATTGAAGATTGCTTTATGGAATTAATGGTAGTTGATAAGGAATAGGCCATGGCCGAAAAAAGGAAAAATATTATAGTGGTTAAGGATTTGGTCAAGAAGTTTGGTGCTTTTGTGGCCAATGATCATTTGACTTTCACGGTCGGGGAAGGGGAAATTTTTGGTTTTCTCGGGGCTAACGGAGCCGGAAAAACCACTGCTATAAAAATTCTCTGTGGCCTTATTTATCCGACTTCCGGAGAATTAAATGTGGCGGGTTATGATATTTATACTCAGCGCGAAAAAGTGAAAAGGAGCATAGGGTATATGAGTCAGAAGTTTTCACTCTATGATGATCTGACTGTATATGAAAATATCCGGTTCTACGGTGGAATCTATGGGATAAAAAAGAAAGAGCTGGAGCAACGCGCAGACCTGTTGATTGACCGACTGGAACTTCAGGATGCGAGAAACAAGTTGATTCGCGAGCTTCCTTTAGGCTGGAAGCAAAAACTGGCCTTTTCTGTGGCCATAATCCATAATCCGAAAATCGTATTCCTGGACGAGCCGACCAGCGGAGTTGATCCGATTACACGCAGGCAATTTTGGAACATGATTGATGAGGCGACTAAAAAAGGAATTACGGCTTTTGTTACAACGCATTACATGGATGAAGCGGAATATTGCGATCGTGTTTGCATCATGGCCGAAGGCAAAATCACGGCGCTGGATACCCCTGAAAATCTGAAAAATCAATACAAGGCCGAAAGGATGAATGAGGTGTTTATAAAGTTGGCCAGGCTTTCAATAAAATAAATGGCATGAAACGTTTCTGGGGATTCGTTAAAAAAGAATTTTTCCATATTTTCCGGGATTACCGGACCCTGCTCATTCTGTTCGGAATGCCTGCCATTCAATTGATGTTGTTTGGTTATGTCATCACCAATGAAATTAAAGACGCCAGAATTGCCATACTGGACAACTCAAAGGATGTAATGACCAGAAAAATCAGCGATAAGATATTATCCTCCGGTTACTTCCGCTTAGATCGTAATCTCACAAACGTTGGAGAGATTGAAGCTGTTTTCAGGCAAGGGGAAGTGAAGCTGGTCCTGATTTTTGAAAATGATTTCGCTCAAAAACTGGAAAAAACCGGAAAAGCTAAAATTCAGATCATTGGCGATGCCTCTGATCCGAATACCGCTAATATCCTGGTTAATTATACGAATGGCATCATCAATAATTTTCTGATTTCAATCAATACAGAAAAAGTTCCTCTTCAAATTATTCCCGAGGTCAGAATGATGTACAATGGCTCTTTGAAAGGGGTGTATATGTTTGTTCCTGGTTTGATGGCCATGCTTCTAATGCTGATCTCCGCCCTGATGACTTCCTTATCCATCACCCGTGAGAAAGAATTGGGGACCATGGAATTATTGCTTGCCTCTCCCCTGAAACCATTCCAGATTATTGTCGGAAAAGTATTTCCTTACGTCTTTCTCGCCTTTATTGATGCCTGTATCATTTTGATCCTCGGAAACACCATTTTTGGTGTTCCTGTTCAGGGCAGCGTCATACTTTTATTATCGGAAAGCTTTCTTTTTATCTGTATGGCGCTTTCTTTAGGTATTCTGATTTCAACCATTACCGACAGCCAGCAGGTGGCCATGATGATTTCCTTAGTAGCTTTAATGTTGCCGACGATTCTTTTAAGCGGATTTATTTTCCCGGTAGAGAATATGCCCTGGATACTTCAGGTTTTATGTTATCTGATGCCCCCCAAGTACTTCATTACAATCATCAAAAGCATCATGCTGCAGGGCAATGGATTCCTTTATGTATGGCAGGAGACCCTGATACTGATCGGATTTACCACAATTTTTCTGATCATCAGCATCAAAAAATTTAACATCCGTCTGGTCTTATGAGAACGATACTGTATATCATCCAAAAAGAGTTTCTTCAGGTTTTTCGAAATAAGACCATGTTGCCGATTATTTTTGTCGTTCCCATCGTTCAGTTAATCATTCTGGTAAATGCTGCGACTTTTGAAATGAAACATATCCGGATGTCGGTGGTTGACCTTGATCTTTCCGGTACTTCCAGAAGACTTGTCGGCAAGTTCGAGGGATCTCCGTTTTATCAGGTCCATACACGCTCCTTTTCTTATGAGGACGCTGAGCATGAAATGAAAAAAGGAAATATTGACATGATACTGCAAATTCCTTCAGGTTTCGAAAAGACGCTGATCAAAGAAAATCATGCCAAGGTCCAGTTTATGATCAATGCCATCAATGGTCAGACCGCCGGACTGATCAATGCTTACTCTACCATGATACTGTTTGATTATAACCGGGATCTTCTCATCGAGCATAATAATCCGGGTCAATTTTCCAGCTTGAGGAACATCCAGACCGATTACAGTTACTGGTACAATCCTAAGCTGGACTATAAAACCTATATGGTTCCGGGAATCCTGGTTTTGCTGGTCACCATTATCGGGTTATTGCTTTCCGGGATGAACATAGTCCGTGAAAAAGAAATCGGCACCATCGAACAGATCAATGTCACTCCAATCAATAAAATCCAGTTCATCGCCGGGAAACTCACCCCATTCTGGATCATCGCACTGTTTGAGCTTGCTTTTGGTCTTTTGATAGGAAAACTGCTGTTTAATATTCCAATAGAAGGAAGCTTATGGTTAATTTTTTTATCTGCCGCTGTTTACCTTTTTGTAATTTTGTCATTCGGACTGCTGATCTCAACAATGACGAATACACAACAGCAATCCATGCTTGTTTCGTTCTTTTTTATGGTGGTCTTCATTTTAATGAGTGGCTTGTTCACGCCTATTGAGAGCATGCCCCCTTGGGCTCAGATACTTGACAGACTAAACCCGTTGATGTATTTTATAAAAATTATGCGGATGGTGCTGTTAAAAGGTTCGACATTCACGGATATACGGATGCATTTTTTCTCTCTTGTGATGTATGCATTGTGTATGATCAGCCTGGCCATCTTCAGGTATAGGAAAGTAGCTTAAACATAGCGTTTGAATAAATCCAAAAAAGTACTCCGAATCCTGAGAAATGTTTTTCTGGGATTCATTGTGTTGATCATCGCCATATTGATCACGCGGAATCTTATTGAAAAGAAAAAAGAAAAACACAGAGACAGCCTTAGCCGGATTAAAGAAAGGGGATACCTTGTTGCCCTGACGGATCAAAACACCCTGAATTATTTTATATACCGGGGAGAGCCAATGGGCTATCAACTGGAGTTACTGGAATCATTTTCCAGATTCCTGGGTGTGCCCCTCAAAATTGTCTGCAGCAAGGATCCCTCAAAATTGTATTATTATTTACAGTATCATGTTGCCGACCTCATTGCGCTTAATCTTCCGGTTTCTGATGAGGGAAAAGAATTTGTTGAATTCAGCAATCCATTTGGAGAAACCAGGTTAGTCCTGGTTCAAAGAAAACATGGGGCAAATGAAAAAACCCTGTTCATCGACCAGAACTCTATTCGGGATTTCCCCCCTGATACGGTATTTGTCAGATATGACTTGCTTTCTGAGCCCTTTTATCAAAAATTTTTAAAAGCATGCCGTCATAGGGCCATCATTAAAAAAGTTCAAGGCGTAAGCCAGGAAGAGCTGATCCGTATGGTTTCGGATGGTAGTATCCCTTATGCCCTTTGTCAGGAAAACATGGCCATGGTATATAAGCGTTACTACCTGAATATTGATGCCTCTCTGGTGGTTTCTCCTCTTTTTCCTTTTGCCTGGGGAACTGATCATGCATCCGATTCCCTGCTCAATAAAATCAATGAATGGATAACTGCCATCAAATTGTCCAAAGAATTAAAAAGAACATATCTTGACTATTTTGATCATCAGCGTATCGTTAAATTCTTTAACAGTGAATATTTTTCAATCAATGGACAAAAACTTTCCCCTTTTGATCCGGAAATCAAAAAGTACAGTCAATGGATCAACTGGGACTGGCGCTTACTTGCTTCCTTGATTTATGAAGAATCCAATTTCAGACTTGGTCAGATTTCCACCCATTCGGCCAGCGGACTCATGCAACTGATGCCCGAAATTGCAGCAAAATATGGTGCTGACAGCACTTCCACACCGGGTCAGCAAATTGCTGCAGGGGTTAAATATATCCGTTATCTGGAAAAAAACCTGCCGGCAGAAATCACTCATCCCAGGGAACGTATTCATTTTCTACTGGCCGCGTATAATGTTGGAATCGGACGCATACTGGCGGCTCGTGAAAAAGCAAAAAAATTTGGGCGGGATCCTAACACCTGGAATGGTCACGTGGATTATTACCTGCTCAGAAAATCAAAAAAAGATCCTTATTTCCAAGCCGACACTTCATCTTTTATTCCGGTCGATTACAAAATGGAAGGATTTGTGGATGATATCATGAACCGTTACCAGCATTATAAAAATATCATCCCCCAATAATTCGCTGGTCTTTCAGGAAAAAATCACAAATTTCACGGATGGAACCTTCCACTGGAATAAACTCAATCCCCAGTGCTTTCCTTAACTTTTCATGGGAGTATTGGTAAACCTGTGATGTTGTAACGGCCATTTCCCTAGTGATTTCAGGTTTTGAACCGGTCAGGAAGGACCGTATCGCTTCCATTCTCCAGGCAATGGCTGTCAAAGCCGGAGGAACATTGATTGCCGGTGCAGGTTTATTGAGATATCTGGCCACAAGCGTGAAAAATTCCATATAGGTCAGATTTTCCGACGAACAAATAAAACGTTCTCCGAAAATCCCTTTTTCCATCAATCCAATCATACTTCTGGTAATATCCCGGACATCTACATATCCGTTTACTCCGCTGGTAGCATATTTTAAGCCTTCCCAGACCAGTCTGAACAACCCGGAATTGTCATTCCAGAATCCAGGTCCAAGAATGAGTGAAGGATTGACGATCACGGCCTTCAGTCCCTCTTCTATCCCCCTCCAAACTTCACGTTCCGCACCATATTTACTGATGGCATAAACGGAATTTTTCGAAGATGGTTTCCAATGCGTTTCCTCGTCACTGATGCCGTCGTTTTCAGCTCTGCCGAGCGTAGCCACGGAACTTACATAACAGAATTTCTGGACCTGATGCTCCAGTGCGAGATGAATAAGATTGGCCGTACCGTCAATATTTACCTTAAGCATGGTTTTATGGTCGCTCGGATAAAAAGAAACGATAGCCCCGGTATGATATACTTCTGTTATCCCCTGGAGGGCTTCCTCCATGGCTCCGAAATCAAGTAAATCGGCCTCAACCCACCGAATCTTTCCAAACAGGTCGTCTGCCTGGTCGGAATAGTAAGAAAAAACCTTATGAACCATTGAGATATCGCTTGTTTTGCGTTTAATCGCGCGAACAGCTGAACCTTTTTGCGCCAGGTCGAAAAGAAGATGTGAGCCCAGAAGGCCGGTACCGCCGGTAACAAGAATCATAGCTTGGGTTTAAAGCTGCAAAGGTAGAAAAAAGTAATCCTTTCTTTATCTCCGGTCATCTTTGGTTAAAATTTCAAATCTGATATTGAGGGTTTCACCTTTTTGATCGATCAGGGTAAGGTGATGCATGCCTTTCTCCGGCGAAATAGCCATCTGGTGTAATTGTACAGTTGATCCGATAAAGCGCTTATCGAGATGCCAATAGACGAGGGCTTCAGGATCACGGTGGGCAAGTTTAAAAATACTGCTTCCTGTTTTTCCATCAAGATCGACAGGTACGTAAATCTTCGAGTTGGATTTGGGATAGATCATGTCCATATTCCGGGTATTTCCTCCTGCCATGCAATCAAGCCGGAATGGAGGGAGGATTTTATAAAAAGGGTTTTTATTCCGGAAATACCATTCTATCACGGGAGGCAGAACAAACCATGAAACATGCTGCATATTTTCGGGAGATTCACAGTTTGAATTTACCTGCCATTTTCCCGATTTATCCAGATGTACAATCTGATGATACGGACAAGATTCCGTTTGTACTCCTTTTTTTTGAACCCAAAGGGTATCCACCCATTCACAGAGAGAAGATGCACGGTATCCGCTGTAATGGCATACAGGCATGAAAACCATGTCGTCATAAGGGGTGGGAAACCACGATGTCGTCGGTAGGATTTTAAAAATATCAAAAAGGATAGGCGCTGCAACTCCTATTCCGGTAAGGCCAGGCCGGCCTTCCCCGGAGGCATTCCCCACCCATACCCCCACGACATATTCCGGGGTGACCCCTATGGACCAGGCATCGCGGTTACCAAAACTGGTGCCCGTTTTCCAGGCAATCTTCGTTCCTGATCCAAATCGCTGCCATTGCAGTTCCTCGTCCGGGCGGGCAACTTCTACCATGGCTTCCAGCGTCAGCCATATCGAGGCTGCATCAAACCATGAAGTGCGGTCGGAAAAAAATTCCGGTTTGCCTGGATGTGCTTTTTTATAATAAGGGGAATGAAAATCGGTTTTGGAATATTTTCCTTGGGTGGATGAAAAATGATTCAGTGTTCTTGCCATGGAAGCATAGATGCCGGTTAAATCCCACAAGTTGGCCTCCGCCCCGCCCAGGATAAGCGATAAGCCGTAATGATCCGCAGGCTTGGTGAGTGTAGTCATTCCTATATTTCTCAGCAGGTTGCAAAAAGGATCATACCCATAGGTTTGAAGCATTTTGACCGCAGGAATGTTCAGGGAACGGGAAAGGGCTCGGCTGGCAGGGACTGCACCGTCGTACCCCAGGGTAAAGTTTTCAGGGATAAATCCACCGATTTGCATGGGAATATCTGGGATCAGGGAATTTGGGAGCAGCAGCCCTTCATGCAGCATGGCTGCATAAAGAAACGGTTTTAAAATACTCCCGGTACTGCGTGGAGCGGTGATGATATCAACATCTTTCCCTTTTTCGCTCATTCCGGGTTCAGTCAGGTTACCGATATAAGCCAGGACTTTCCCCGTATTGACCTCCAACACAAGGGCCGCGGCATTGTTGATCTGATTTGCCCTAAGCTGAATGGCATGCATTTTCAGGATACTGGTAATTCTTTCCTGAAAGGTATGATTCACAGTGGATGTAATGATCTTACCCCTGTTCCCTTCTTTAACAGCCCTTTCCAGTAAATGGGGTGCCCATTGGGGAAGCGGGAATGGTTTCCCGGGGAGGGGTTCACTCTTGGCCAAAACACAAGTGACAGAGTCAATAATACTGCGTTGATACAATATGTTCAGCAAACGGTCACGTTTTTCCAGCAGATGTGTGAGGTTTCGCCCGGGATAGATCAACCCGGGACTATTGGGTAAAACAGCCAGTGTAGCGGATTCTGCCCAGGAAAGATGATCGGCATCCTTGCCAAAATACCGCCACGAAGCCGCATCCAGCCCGACAACATTTCCCCCAAAAGGAGCATGAGAGGCGTACAAACGTAAAATATCCGCTTTGCTATGGGTCAGTTCAAGACGGAATGCAAGAATCAATTCAATGAATTTTTCGGCATAGGTCCTGGGTTTGTTTTTCCGTGAAAGCCGGATAAGCTGCATGGTGATGGTACTCCCTCCACTTACAATTTTATGCTTTTTATTATTCAAGTGCAGGGCCCTGATCAATGCAACAGGGTTAAAACCCGGATGATAACGAAATTTTCTGTCCTCAAAATGTATGATGGCCTGGCTGAATTTCTCGGGGATTTTTTCGGATTCAGGGAAGCGCCATTGGTGATCATTCGCAATTTTTGCTCCAAGTAATTGTCCTTCATTATCCAGCAGAACTGTCGAAGTCGGATCATGGAATAATGGGCCGGATAGAGAAAACCAGAAAAGTAGCAAGATCATTCCCGGCACAAACCAGATCAGTAATTTATTTTTCATTTTACAGCTGGCCGTACTTTCACCCAGTAACCCGGGATCCTTGCATTGATCGTATGATCATACATGGCTTCACATATTGCGGGAGGAAAATAGAATTGCCCCGCATAAGTTGCCATCAACATTAGCCTGAAAGTCTTCGACTGGTTGGGGTTAAGGTCAAAAAAGGTAAGGACCCTGTCATCGCGTACATCCTGATAATCAAATGCTGCCCCAGCAGCAGCGACTTCAGCCATTGCGCTGTTCCTAGCATTGATGATTTCCCATCCCGACGGGAATACCTGGGCTAAGGCCAGTTGCTGGTACTTACCCAGAATACCCGGATTAGTCACCGTCAGTTCGGCCATAAAACTAACCCCTTGCTGCATTTCCTGAGGATTGATTTTTTCTCCCTTGGCGGATTTGAAAACGAGGGAAATGCTCAGGTTATTTGAGGCCGGGGTAGTTTCACCTATGGCCGGAATGCCTTGCAGGATTAAACGGGCAAATAAAACATTTTTACTGTTGTTCTTAACCATCAGTGTCCCTTTTTTTCCTGGTTTCGGATCAATCGGGTAAGTCATCAAAGATTTCTGCGTAATCACTTCCACGGGTTCTTCCGTATTCATCCGATAGTTGGCATGAATACCATGGCTTATCGATCCTCCTGCAAATTTAATCATGGACATTAAAGCGAAGGCTGTGGATTGGGTACTGTACCAGGTACCGCCACAGAGTTCGGCAGAAATTTCTTTCACCAAAGGCATTGCTTTTGTTCTTAAATTCATCAGGGTCAAAGCATCCAGGATGATGGCTTTATCCCTTAAGGCTGACCCATAAGTGAATCCCAGTTCACGGTAAGGTTTTACGGCCATGGTTGCAGAAGAAGCAAGCTGAAGGGCCAGTTCAGGTTTCCCCGACAGTTGGTAGGCGGATGCCAGGCACCAACGCGCTGAGATGGCCAGATCCCTTTTTTCAAGCAGGCGGTTCATGGCTCCCAATTCAGGTTTCCGTGCAAGGGATAAGACATATAAACGGTAAGCCTGCATAAGTTCATCATTATAGAAGTTAGCATTATAGGTCCAGGAAATGGCTTTCTGGCGAAGATATTCTGTCAGGGCAGGCAAGGTATTGGTCATCACCGTATATCCTTTTTTTTCAGCCTCCAGCAGAAAATGAGCGGTATAAGCGCTTCCCCAGTCATCTGCATAGATAGCCCCCGGCCAGTAACCCATTCCGCCATTGGAGAGCTGGAATGATTTCATTTTCTGAATTGCTGAACGGATATTCCGGTCGGTTTTCCCCTTATTTTCTTCCGAAAGCTGCACTATTCCCGGGAGAAAGAGCTGCGGAAAGGCGGCAGAAACGGTCTGTTCAATGCATCCGTAGGGATAAGTGATCAGGAAACCCAAACGGTTTTCAAGATTTAAAGGAGGCATAGAAGAAAGTTCTATATAGGCTTTATTTGTTCCCGGGATTCCTACCGGCTGATAGGCCGTGGTCCATTGTTCCCCGGCTTGAATGGTTTTTTCCAGTACGTCCGTTATCTGTTGATTTGGATTACGAATGTCAATCTCCATTTTATATTCTGTTTTATTATTTCCGCATTCTGCTTTGATCTTTACCTGGCCTATCCCGGTTGCTTCCTTGATTTTCAGATCAAAGGTTACAATTTGATCACCGGGTTCAGTAAAGTTGACGGAACGGGAATGATCGCCTTCTGTTTTAATTAATTCATTGGTTTCAACTTCGATTTTAACGTTTTTAATGTTTTTCTCCATGGCAAAGACGCTGACAGGAAGTTTCACGGATTCTCCCGGGCCCAAAACTCTTGGCAAGGTTCCAAGAACCATCAGTGGTTTTTTTACTTTAGCTGCTTTTTCTTCAAATCCATAAGCACCATCTTTCCCGGCGATAACCATTAAACGCACAGAGCCCACATAATCCGGCATTAGGAATTGCTGGGTTCTGGATTGGTTTTTTTTCAATTCAAAAGGACCAAAAAATTTCACCATGGGTTTGAACCGATTGGCTTTCAGCGCTCCTTTTACATCGCCTTCCTGGTCGCCGCCAATACTCAGGATACGCTGAAGGTCGCCGGAATATGCCCCCATCACCTGATCAAACATGTCCCAGGTTTTTATCCCAAGCGCTTCCCTGGCATAAAAAGCATTCCATGGATCAGGGGTTTTAAAACGGGTCAGGTCCAATATGCCTTCATCCACGATGGACAGGGTATACGTCATGGCTCTTCCATTGGCTTCAGTGATCCTGATGTTTGCTGTTTTTCCGGGTTCCAAGGCAGACTGGATCTGAATTTGAGGTTTCAGGTGGGTTTCCGGATTTTCCACCAGTATAGGCAGAATACCATAAAGCCGTATCGGGAGGTCATTTTTAGTCTGGGCATGGGGCTGGATCAGGGTCACATAGGCATAGCAGTTCGGTGACATTTCTTCCTCCGCTTTGAAGGTAATCTCTGTCGTCCCTTGTTTTGTGGGAACCCAGAATGATCTGAGCACCGTTGATCCTGATTCCAGTGTAATCAGTGCACGGCCATCAGGGGAAGTGGGAATGGTCAGCTTAACCTGATCACCGACCTTGTAACGCTGCTTATCGGAAGTGAAAGTCAGCATGGATGCCGCTTGTTTTTCCCCTCCGGGCATACGGTAATAATCCGGCCAGTCAACATAAACGACCCTGGCGGCAGCATGGCCTGAACTGCGATCGCTAACTTTGATCAGATAACGCCCCCAATCTTCATATCCGACCAAAAATGAATAACTGGCTTTTCCGCCCGTTGTCCGTATGGTCGCTGAATCTACCGGACGAAGATGAGAAGTGGAGATAAAATCGGCCTCCCCTGATTCCGAATTATCCCACCACCAACGCCATTCCAGTTTATATACTTCCACCTTCAAACGGTTGGAGGGAACTAACTTTCCATCTGAAAAGACGTTAACCAGGTCAATATTGTAGGTTTTGTCGGTATAAAGAATTCTGTCCCCTCTGCTGGTACCGGGAATGCTTAGTCCGGCATAGGTTTTAAAAGGATAAAAAGGGATGGAGAATCGGTCAATACTGAAATCCCCACCTTCCTCAAAAACCATGGTTTCAAAATTCGCCCTGAGGACTCCCGGTGCAGTATGGGTTAAATGAATACTCGGGTGAATGGTCACTTTACCGTTTTCATCCAGCCTGCCTTCGAAAACACTGATGTTTTCCGGACTGAATCCTGCCGTTGGGTTGGAGAAAGTATAGGCAGGGAATGCTTTGAAGGTGGTGGTTGATTTTGTCAGGATCAGATTCACTGTGGCTTTCAGGTTTTTTGCCACTGATCCCGTAAGCCAGTTTGCTTCAAGTACAAACGGAGGAATATTATCTGCATTCAACTGGCTGTCGTGAAAGCTCATGTTGATCTTTAAACGATTAGGTTTTATGGTTTCGATTTTAATTAGCTTTTGAAATTCGGCCCCTCCCACATTGACTTTTGCCAGCCAGTTGCCTGTTGGAGCCCCGTTTGAAGTAGCCGTACTGAAATTATAAAAGCCATGGACTCCCCCGGTCTTAACCATCCTGGACATCATTTGCCCGTTAGGATTATAAATGGAAAAAGTAACGGGATGATGAGGGGGAAGCTGTTTGGATTTATCTTCAAGAATAAAGGTCAGATATATTGAATCACCAGGACGCCAAACCCCTCTTTCTCCATAAAGAAAACCTTTGACCCCCTTTTGTACCGTTTCACCGCTGACATCGAACATGCTTAAGGAAAGGGCAGAACCATCCGAGAGCTTCAGATAGGCGGTTTGTTTTTCTTTTACCCCAATGAGAATAAAGGGTTTTCCTTTAACCGGCACAACAGCCATTCCGTTTTTATCTGTGACGGTTTTCCCGATAGCTTGAAGCTGGTAATTGAAACATTCGATACTGACATCCGGCAGTGGCCTGGCCGTGACAATATCCGTCGTAAAAACGAAAATATTTCCATCGCTGCCCGCTTTCGCAATCATCCCGATATCGGAAGCAAAAACATTCCTGCTTATAGCCTTATCATAATAATAAGAGGGTTTACAGGGATCATCTTTTTCACTCCATTTATAGTTTTCCCATCCTCCATCACTAAAATCATTATCCATATAATTACTGTAATACCCCCAGTTTTTTTCATTCTCTTTATCCGGATTTTCCAGAACCATCATTTCATCCTCGGCTGAACCGATTGAAGCCTCGGCGGAACAGGGATAAACGGAATATTTCTGTTTAAATCCAAGTATAACGTTGTATATCGCACCAGGTTCTGGTTTCATCAAGGTAGAAAGATCCAGGGAGTAACGATTCCATTTCCCTTCATCTGTCACCGCTGAGAGGGGAATGCATTTCTTCAGCACCACCCGGCCCACTCTGGCAAGCTCATTGCTGTTATTCATTTCGTTGACCTGAAGAAATTGAAGGATGTTCTTTTCAAAAATTCTGACCACTTTGATGTCAATCGCTTTCAGGTTGACCGCCTCAAAAGGCAGCAACATTCCGTTTGAACCGGGCATGATCACGCCATCGCCCACAAAACGAAGATTGGGTGCTGTAGAACTGATCATCACCTCTTCAGAAATTTTTTTCCCAAGTTCGACCCCATAGATATTTCGAATGGAAGATTCAAGCACAAGCCTTGCTTTGTCCTCACTCATCTCTGGCAGGTATATCCTGAGCTCATTATCATTCACCACATAGCGCATATCGATTTGCTTTCCGATACGGATAAGTCCGTTCAGGTTCTGATCTGGTTTTAAGGGATCTGAAAACTGAACCAACAGACACTGGCCGGATGAATTAATGCTTTTTATTCCCAGGCAAATAAATTCGTCCAGAGCAGGAATATTAATTTCCTGTAAGCCTTTGGAGGAACATTCGATAGGACTTCCATTCCATTCCAGTCTTACCCTTCCTGAAGATCTATCTCTGATAATGGAATCAACTGTGAACTGATGAAGCCGGTGGCGGGAATCATGAGTCCATCTTACAGGCAAATCATTACCGTTTTGACTTGCCTTAAGAACAGATTCGATCCGGTCATCATTCGCCAAATCAGCGGTTCTCAGTATGCCGGTCAGTTGTTCTTTGCCAGGCTCATTGTGGGCATAGGCTTTATGGTTTTCAACTTCGACTGAAAATTCCTGTTTCATGGTCCGAAACTGAAAAACCATGGTTTTCAATGAATCCGGCGTTTGTATGAGTGCCGAAAGAAAAAACGAGACTGTAAAAAGCTGATCTTGAGGCAGGGTGGTATCCGGCCTGAATTCAAGGGTGCGATCATCGATCCAATAAGTCTTTCCGTTTATCCCTGGATTCAGTTTGAAATATTTTTTTTCGAGGGGCATGTCAAGTGAAACAGCGTCGGAAAAATTATCGGCAAGCCTTACCCTGATGGGAGAACGTGTGGAAATGATCCCCGAGGTATAGGCTTGAACATATTCCCGGAAAGACGGGTTGACTGACAACATACTGCCTTTTTCGCTTTCCTTGCAGGAATTTACCAGCAGGATGGAAATTAAAGTCAAGCCTAAAAAACGCGAGATGAAAAATAATTTTTTCATGGTGGGACAAGTTTTGTTTTTCGATTTTGTCTAAACAATATTAATAAGATTTTCCGAAAAATTTTCATCTTTGTAGTGTTTAACTAAATCATTCATCATTATGATAAAAAAACTGCTTCCCCTTTTTGTCGGGGTATTGATTTTACTTGTTTCCTGCAATCAGGGAACAAAAAACCCGCTTGCTGGTGAGTCGGCTGATACAGTGAAGCTGACCGTTGCCTCTTTCGATACTTCGGCTTACCGTTACGTGGATAAGCCTGTCTTCATTGAAGGGACGGTGTTCCATACCTGCAAACATGGCGGAAAACGTTTATTTTTGGTTGACGGCAGCGACAGTATCCGGGTGAAAATCACAGCAGGACCGGAAATTCCCAGTTTTAACGAAAATCTGGCCGGTTCAAGGATCAGGATTTTTGGTGTGCTCAAAGAAGAACGAATCGATGAAAAATACTTGTCAGAATGGGAAAATGAAATTAAAAAGCCTGAAGAAAATCACGATGCCGGGTTACATTCCGGGGCAAAGGGACACGAAGATCATTCAGCCCAGGATAAACTTGATCAGATCAAAGCGCTGAGAGAGGAAATCAAAAAAAGCGGCAAAGACCATCTTTCTTTTTTCTCCATTGAAGCCATCCGTTTTGAAGAACTGAAATAAGCATGCGGCAAAAAACCCTTCGCCGATGGAACAATGCATTGCATCGTGACCTTGGTTATCTGTTTTTTGGCATGACCCTGATCTATGCCATCTCCGGCATTGTACTGAACCATTTCAAATCAGGCGATTTTGCTCATCCGGATTATTCCAAATCTTTCTGGGAGTTTAAAGTGGCCTTACCGAACAATGGAAATATTGACCAGGCTTATATCGACAAAGTGCTCGCTGACGCTCATGAAACCGGAAACTACAAAAGCCATATCATCAGTGGAGAAACCCTCACCCTGTTTCTGACCAACGGTTCTCTTGCCATCAATTTACAAGACGGTTCTGTTTTCCAGGAAAAAAGACAAGCCCGTTATATCATCAAGGAGTTTAATCTATTGCATTATAACAACCTGAAGCGATTGTACACCTGGTATTCCGACATTTATGCTGTCGCTTTAATTTTACTGGCCATTACCGGCTTATTTATTTTAAGGGGGAAGAACGGGATCATCGGAAGGGGAGCCTGGCTTACTGCCATAGGAATTATTATCCCTGCGCTATTCTTGTTTTTTTATACTTAAAAAGGCCATCACCTGAAGGGGTGACAGCCTTTTTCCATAAATCTGGAAACATTGTCTAGTAACGGCTTTTAAAGCCCCCTGAGCGTTGATTGTCGCGGTTGAAGGGTTTGCGTTCCGTCTTCGGACGGGCAATGGAAACCGACATCACTTTGCCATCGAATTCGGCATTGTTCAATTCTTCTATTGCTTTATCTGCTTCTTCATCGTTTTTCATTTCGACAAATCCAAAACCACGGGATTTTGAAGAATATTTGTCGGTAATTACTTTGGCAGAAGAAACTTCGCCATAATCGGCAAAAGCCTGTTTCAGATCTTCATCATTGATCCTGAAACTCAAATTTGACACATAAATGTTTTTCATTTTGTAAGATTTTAATTAATGGATACTTGTGACTTTGAGTTTCAATATCGAAAGAATACCGGGAGGTTGAATCTGCGAAGAGCTGATAACGACTGAAGGATTGCTTAGCGGACGATTTACTACTCAAATAATGCACAAAGGTACAACAATTAATTGTCCCCCGACAAGAAACATGAAATAAACGAGATCATCGAATAATAAAACTAAGCCTGAGTCGTCTTATATTTTGACGAATGCATCAGCTTTTCTATTGCCCTGACCGTAAAATCAACATCGCTGCTGCGGTTTTTTCCATGGAATGGCAAATAGTTGGGATAATAGCTGATTCTGACATCGGTGCCACCCAGTTCGAAGATTGTCTTTTCTCCTTCCCTGGAGGATTTAGGAGTGATTATATCTTTATAGAAGACCCTTTCATTGGATTCAGCCGTGATCTTTGCTTCTATCATATGATAAATCCCGTGGTAGTATAAAATGCTGTCTTCCTTGAAAAAGAAAAGATGGAAAGCCCACTCTGCCCATCTCCATTTTTCGTCAAATCCCTGACGTTCGATTTCACCAACCGGAAAACAAACAACAAAAGTCGGAGCTTTCAGTTCGTCTTCATCGTCTTCGTCAATATCAAACTTCTTTGCTGCTCCGGTAACCAAATTTGTCATGTCTTCTTCTATCCAGGTATCAATCTGAGTATCGGTAGGACGTGCATTGTAAGTAGCTTTTTGCTTTAAGTAAGGGGCAATGAATTTAAAATAAATCGCAGCCAGAATGCCTGCAAAAATGATCAGATTCATCAGGACGCCCGTTTTGAAGATCAGGTAAACGAGCAGGAAAATAAAGAGCAGCCCAAGCAGCCATTTGATGCTTGATTTCAACTGGAAATTAGGGACAGGCGCATAAAACCAATCGTAAAGTTGTTGTTGTTTTTCCATAAAGATTCAGATTAAATGATTATTTTCTTATACGTGAAATTATTGCTTCATCTTTGATCACAACATGCTCAAGAATTAAATCAATGTCTTCAGGCGCTTTAGGAAAAGTTTCCCCTTCCGCTAACAAAGGACCGGGTGCTGGTTCCGTCATCATCATTCCATTGGCAGAATAAAAGTCGTTCTTCACCAATGCCAGCAAATAGTAATATTTGGCACGGGGCTCTATCTGTATTGCCGTCTTGATATATTCTTCTATTTTCTTGATATCCCTGATCATTAGTTTGCGTGGCTTTTTTCCTCCGGTAAGGGTGATGGCGTAATGATAATAAATGTCGGGATTATCAGGTGACTGGTCAATGGCTTCCTTGAAATTGCGTGAGGCCAGGTCATAATTTTTTAAACCAAGATAGAACAAACCCAGGGAGTGCAAGGCATTGGTGTCTTTTGGATCCTGTGTTGCCTTATCTTTGAAATACTGGGTATATTGCCGAGTCAGGTTAGCATCCAGTTTAAAGGGGTTCACCTCTAACCTGATGATATTCACGCTTCCGCAGTAATCACAGGTGGTATTGGTCGGCGAAAGGTTAGCGCCACAACCACTGCATTGCAATATCTGAACTGTCGCCATAGTTTATTTCCGGGTAGCTTTTTTTATTACTTCCAGTTGATCAAGGGTATCCTGAACAAATGTAAAAATGGATTTTTTCAGCACTTCAGGATTTGTTTCGGTAGAAGAAGCAAAATGGTCAATAAAATTGTTAAGCCTTACCAGCAATCCCGATAATCTGTTGTAATTGACTTCCTGTTCCAGGGCATTATGCGGCAAGAATTTCACTACCCCGCTGATCTTTTCCATTTCAGATCCGAAATTTGATTCCGTATGCATTAACACTTTTTTTTCTTTTAGAATCCTCCTGAACTTTTTTTCAGCCAGTTCAAAATCCGTTTTCAGGGCATTGACTTTTTCCGAGTTGATGGTTTCAACAGCTTTGCTTTGGCTGTGATGGCTACCGGTCTGTGTGATGAAACCGGTCAGGACAATAGTAATCAAGGTGATAATGATAAGGATGGAAATGAAAACATTGACAGAAAAAGTCTGGGTAAAAAACAGATTGTACAGTAAGGTGATCAATCCACCAAAAACCAGGTAATAAATCAGAATGCTGCCCACAGAGGCATAGGCCACACTTGAACTGCCGGTAATACCGGATCTGGCCTGCATCAATCCAATATAGAAAAAGAAAACCAGTTCAAGGAAACATACATAAGCAAGGTTGAAATAAAAAAGGGTGGTTTTTTCCGGATCAGTATTCAGAAAGTAAAACAAAAAGACAGTTACTGCAATCACGGCGACAGCCATCAGGGCTGTAAGAACAGGGAACTTTGATGTTTTCATATTACCTGGGAATTAAGTGTTACAAGCTTGGTGGTGGCGGAGGTGGTGGCGGGGGTACAGCTCCGAAGACCTGCTGAAGTTCAGGCTGATTGCCGGCTTTATCCCATTGTGCCATCCCGGGCCTCCAAACCATAGTATCCCTGTTTATCTGTGATTTTTGGGCAAATTCAGCCAACTGGTTCAGATTAAACGGACCTTGTTGGACATTGTTCACCAGAACATGAAACAAAAGCATCGGGGGAGGTGGGGGAACGTTGGGGGGAACATTGGGGTTAAGACCGGGAGGGGGATTAACATTTACCTGATTGCCGATGCTTCCCATCTGACTTCCGAAGGCGCCTCCGATCCCCACACCCATGCCAAGTCCGATACCGGCACCCATCACGCCTCCGGCAGACCCTTCATTCCCGGCAGCCGTTTCCATGACATCAAACGAACGTTGCTGAGCATAGGTGAACCCTTCGATTTCCCTTTGCAATTTATTGGCCATGGCATTGTTGATCTGTTCCACCTGGGGATGATCGGCAGGATAATTGATTGATTCTGTATAGAAATTGGTGATCAGAATGCCATATTTTTCAAACTCCTCAAAAATCCTTTCCTTGCAAAGGTTAGAAACTTCATCCGTCTTTGCCGGAAGGTCGATCACCGATACTTTCTTCTCAACGATATATTTGGCAATGGTATCGCTCGTTTTGGTAATGATAAGGGAAGTAAACTGGTCAAGGATAGTCTGAGTGTCTGTAATATGCTGGGTCCCGACGATCTGATTCAGAAAATTCGTGGAATCTTTGATCTGTATCCCGAATTCCCCATAGGCTCTCACCGGAATGATAACGCCCCATTGCGGATCGCGTAAACTCATCGGAGTCTTGGTACCCCACTTCAGGTTACGCTTGACCGTTTTGTTGATATACCAGACTTCTGCAGTAAACGGTGTGTGACCACCGAAAGGCAGGTTGATCAGTTTCTGCAAAATCGGAATGTTACTGGTGGAAAGGGTATGGGTCCCCGGACCGAAAACATCCAGTGCCTTTCCGCCTTTAAAGAATACTGCTTCCTGGCTTTCATTGACAATAAGCTGAGCACCGATAGAAAGATTTTCATAGGGAAATTTCCATACCAGTTCTTCGGCAAGACCGTCATATTTAATACGGTCAATCATTCCTTTTCTTTCATCACCTTTTCCGTCAAAGGTTTCACCATCAGTACGCTGTTTGTTGAATATACCCATAAAGAACAATTTTATTGGGGAATGGAAAACAAATCGTGGTTTATAAAAATAATCATTTTCAATTATGGTATGCAAAAATAAATTTTTAATAATAATATCCTATATCCCGGGCTTTATATTTTCAAGCTTTTTGTTCATTTCCTGATCTGAATTTTTTTTATTTTCACATAACCTATTTATTTTTAAATAATTACACTTATAATTTATACCGATAAGAAATAATACCCTTATCCCTTAAATTTCTTTACTTTGCAGTGTCCTGAAGGACAAAACTGCATGAGAAACATTTTAACAGGGGAGTTCTCTTTTTAATCCCGGATTATCCTGCAATGACCGAAAAAATTTTCCATTTTGACAATGCTGATTTATTTTCGAATCCTTAAAATCTATCCTTTTATGAAAAAAAATCTGATGCTTTTTATTTTCGTTTTACCCCTATTTTGTCTGGGACAAGTCACCTTCAATCCGCCTAACACGGTAAAAAAACCCATTGTCGATACCCTCCATGGATTCCTGCTGACCGATAATTACCGGTGGCTTGAGGATAAGACAGATCTTGATGTTATTGCCTGGACAAAAGCCCAACATGACTATACCGTTCAGTACCTGAATGCCACCCAGAAAACTCATTCAGGTCTCCGCGAAGAGGTTTCAGCCTATATCGACATGGATTATGAAGGCCCTCTGAGCAAAGAAGGGAAACGTGTATTCCAGACCATTAAGCGAAAGGGTGACAAGCAATCCTCTGTGTACACAATCTTGGATGGTAAGAAAATTCAAATCTGGGATCCGGTAAAACTCGACACCTCCGGAAAAACCTCGACTACATCGGTTCAGTACACCTACGATGGTGAACGAGCTGCCGTGAGTGTACAAAAAAGCGGAGCAGAAATTTCCACTACATATATCATTGATACCCGTAAAGGAAAGATCCTCTATCCTCCCCTGGAAAACATTTTCGGATATCAGTGGACGAAAGACCAACAACATGCTTATTTTACCATCCGCAGCCAGGCTGATATTGACAGCCAGTCCCCGCTGAAGACCTACCTCTGGAAGGTGGGCGATCCCGTTGAAAAGGCAGAATTTATCGGCACAACGAAGGATGCAAAAGATTCTTATTATATCTACGATAACCGTTATAGTGAGGTAAGCTTTTTCGGGGAAAGCAATTTTAATGCGAATTCCTGCAAAATGAGGAAAACAGGGACCAGGGACGACGGTGTTCTGATTTATCAAAGCCAGGAATTCCAGGCATATCCTTGGGCTATTGGCGATAAACTCTATATCCTCACCAACGACCATGCACCCAATTACCGCTTTATGGTGGCCAGTAAGGAAAAGCCCGCTTACAAAGATTGGCAGGTATTGATTCCTGAAGGTTCTACTGTTTTGCAAAACGTGGAAGTCCTGAGGGATGGAAGACTGATCCTCCAAGATAAAAAAGATATACAGAGCAGGCTCACACTCTGCGATGCGAAAGGACAGGTGATCAAACCCATTGCATTACCTGAAATAGGGAATGTGAATTATGTGAATTACGACCGGGAAGAAGATTCCGTATATATCTACCTGAGTACTTTTACCTCACCCGGAAAAATGTACGTAGCCTCTCCTTCAAATTTCCAATGGAGACTGTACTATTCGAGGGAGCTGCCCATCGATATGAGCAATATAGTCGGGGAAGTCAAATTCTATTATTCAAAAGACAGCACCCGTATTCCATGTCTTGTCGTACACAGAAAAGACATGAAACTCAACGGGAATAACCCGGTATTTTTGACAGCTTACGGAGGTTTCAGGATTGGTATTTCGCCTAAGTACTATGGGTACTATGCCCCGTTTATCAATCGTGGCGGCGTGGTTGTTGAGCCGGGAATCCGTGGAGGAGATGAATATGGTGAAAAATGGCATGAGGATGGCATGTTGCTGAATAAACAGAATTGCTTCGATGATTTCAACGCCTGTGCCGAATGGCTGGTCAGGGAAAAATATACCAATACCGGAAAAATAGTTGCAGAAGGCGGAAGTAACGGTGGTTTGCTAATGGGCGCCGTGGCTACCCAGCGGCCTGATCTATACAAAGCCGTCATTTGTGCCGTTCCCTTACTTGATATGATCCGTTTTCATAAATTTCTGATCGCCCGTTACTGGATCCCTGAATACGGTTCTTCCGAAAACGAAACTGATTTCAGGAATCTCTTAAGTTATTCCCCATACCATCATATACGGCAGGGGATCAACCTGCCTACTATGCTGATCAGAACAGGAGCCAATGACAGCCGTGTGGATCCGCTGCATGCCAAGAAATTCACCGCTGCACTGCAGAATAATCCCGGCCAGATAAATCCGGTATTGCTTTATATTGATTACAATGTAGGGCATGGTTCCGGACAGGCCACCAAACAGCGGATTGACAACATCCTGGTTGATTTTGAATTTTTCATGAACCAACTCGGGATGTAATCATTTCATCTTTTTGAACCACATATACCAGGTTAACTGGTAAATGCCAGAATCATATGATTCTTTCCGTTTGCCTGC
>CAZSDU010000005.1:84536-134699 GCA_964605775.1 uncultured Prolixibacteraceae bacterium
TTGCCTGCAAAGCAAGGAGGGTCCTTTTAATTTCATCCAGGTTCCTGCCCACATTGTCCGGATAAAAGAAAAATGCACTGATGTGGTCATCCGGATCAATGATAAAAACGCCTCTTACATCTTTCGAGGAATTGGTAACCGGGTGTATCATTCCGTATTTATTCGAAATTTCAAGGCTATAATCGGAAATCAATGGAAAGTTCATTTTTACCGCATTTCTTCCTTTATATTCAATGGATTCTATTGATCTTACCCATTATGACTATTCAGGTTGTCCGTCGATATAACAAGAATCTTGGTTTTCAGCCTTTCAAAATCATCCTGCAGACCGGCTAATTCAATTATTTCAGATGTATAGACCGGTGTAAAATCAGACGGGTGACTGAAAAGGATCTTCAATTTAAAAAACGGAATCCAAATTTTTTTAAAAAAAAATACTTGACTTGCTCATTAAAATATATTATCATTGCACAATCATTTTGATATTATATTAATATCGTAAAATTGCATATCATGGAAAAAGAAAAAATTATTGCTGCCATTTCTGGATACAGAAGCATTCTGGTTATCATCATTTTACTGGGACTTGGAATCAGCCGGTTTGTTTTCTTCCCACCAACCCTCATTGGGACCATACTGGCTTTACTATGCATTGCTGTGGCCATTTTCACCGCCATCGGGCTGATGGTGGTAAACCCCAATGAATCTTCGGTACTGATCCTTTTTGGTAAATATATAGGAACCATTAAATCAAATGGGTTCTTCTGGGTGAATCCTTTTTATACAAGGAAAAAGATATCCCTCAGGGCCAGAAATCTCAACCGTGAGCCGATCAAGGTGAACGACAAGCTCGGTAATCCCATCATGATCGGTATTGTATTGGTATGGCGGGTGGAAAACACTTATAAAGCTGCTTTTGAAGTGGACGATTTCGCACATTTTGTCGATATCCAAAGCGAATCAGCAACCCGGAAGCTTGCCGGTCATTATGCTTATGACAACTTTGACGATGAGCAGAAAGAGATCACCTTGCGCGCAGGGGGCGAAGAAGTTCACCAGGCCCTGGAAAATGAACTCTCAGAACGCCTGGCCATGGCTGGCATTAAAGTACTTGAAGCCCGCATCAGTTATTTGGCTTATGCTTCAGAAATTGCCGGAGCTATGTTGCGCCGCCAACAGGCAACAGCAGTAGTGGCTGCCCGCACAAAAATCGTGGAAGGGGCGGTCAGCATGGTCGAATTAGCGCTGGATCAACTCAGTAAAAAGCATGTGGTGGACCTGGATGAAGACAAAAAAGCTTCCATGGTTAGTAACTTGATGGTTGTACTTTGTTCCGACAAGGATACCACTCCCATTGTCAATACAGGCACACTGCACCAATAAGAAGATGCCGGGATCGCTTTTTACCGAAACCCAGAAATTCGACCAGCCCTGGCTCAGGATAATGCTGGTCATGATTACTATTCCACTGCTTGCCTTCTTTGGCATCGGAATCTATACACAAATAATCTGTGGCATCCCTTTCGGGAGCAAACCAGCACCCGATACCTTGTTGATCATCCTGGCCATTTTTATCTCCACGCTGGTTTTGGGACTCAACTTATTATTCCTGAAACTAAGGCTCATCCTGGAGATAACTGAAGAGGGACTGAACTACCGGATTCCTCCATTCATGAAGCGGAACAGAATCATTCGTAAAGAGGAGATCGAAGTGTATGCAATTCGTCAATACAGACCGGTTTCGGAATATGGAGGATGGGGAATCCGCCAGGGTGGAAGCAAGACTGGTGATGCTTTTAATGTTAAAGGCAATATCGGTCTTCAGCTCAAACTTCGTAACGGGAAGAAAATTCTTTTTGGCACAGGGCGTCCTGATGCGCTGCTGGCTGCGATGAACCGCATGATGAAAACAAATTTAAACTGAACCACCCCATGGCCGCAAAAAAGGTCTTTATGCTCCGGCTTGATCCGAAAGTTTACGAGGCGATGGAAAAATGGGCCGCCGATGAATTCCGTAGCGTCAACGGTCAGATCGAATGGTTAATCGATATTAAACTCAAGGAGCATAAACGGTCACCATGCCAGAAAACAACAAAACTGAAAAGCCATGATTAAGCTGTTCCTTGTATGATTATCCCGCGAAAAATAAGCCGGGAAAACAAACAGGATCGTCCCAGGATTCGTCCGGAAATGGGTCCGCTTGACTGGCTGCTTGAGATTTTTTCCATGATGATTTTTCTGGCCTATCTCGGCTACATGATCTACTATTACCCCCAACTTCCTGCTACCATTCCCGCTCATTTCATTGGGTCGGGGGAGGTAGATGGTTATTCCTCCAGGGGAAGCCTCTGGGTACTTCCGGCCATTACTTTTTTCACTTATGGTCTGCTCACCCTGATTGCCAGGGTTCCTCATACCTTCAACTTCACCGTCAGGATTACACCTGAAAACGCCATGCGGCAGTATACCCTGGCGCTCAGATTTATCCGCTTCATCAAAATGATGATCACTGCTGTTTTCTTCGTCATCAGTATGGCCATTATCCGGGTGGCCTTTAAACAGTCGGCCGGTATCGGGTTATGGTTTCTGCCCGTTTTTCTCGGTCTGACTTTTGTTCCCATCATGATTTACCTGCTCCTCTCCTCAAAGAAAAAATAATCACAGTCTGCCTGTCAATTTCTTATTTTTGTAAAAAAAAACACGCATGAATTTTATTGAAGAACTCAGGTGGAGAGGAATGATCCATGACATGACACCGGGAACGGAAGAGCAGCTTGCCCGAGAGACAACTGCTGCCTACATCGGCTATGATCCCACCAGCGATTCTTTACATATTGGCAACCTGGCTTCCATCATGATGCTGGTGCATTATCAAAGGGCCGGCCACAAGCCTTATGCCCTGGTGGGAGGCGCCACCGGAATGATTGGTGATCCATCAGGAAAGTCTGAAGAGAGAAATCTTCTGGATGAATCCGTTCTTCGCTACAATCAATCCTGCATCAAAAAGCAACTGGAGCGGTTTCTCGACTTCAATCCCGGTCCCAATTCTGCCGAAATGGTGAATAATTTTGACTGGATGAATGAATTTTCATTCCTGCAATTTCTCAGGGATGTTGGCAAACACATCACCGTCAATTATATGATTGCCAAAGATTCTGTCAAAAAGCGCATGGAGTCAGGGAATGGTATCTCATTCACAGAGTTCAGCTACCAGCTTGTACAGGGTTATGATTTTTGCTGGTTATTTGAGCATCTGGGTGTTAAACTTCAGATGGGGGGATCTGACCAATGGGGAAATATTGTAACGGGTACCGAACTGATCCGGAGAAAACTTGGCGGAGAGGCTTATGCCCTTACCTGTCCGCTCATCACCAGGGCGGATGGAGGGAAGTTCGGGAAATCCGAAGCAGGAAATATATGGCTTGATCCCCGGAAAACTTCTCCCTATCACTTTTACCAGTTCTGGTTAAACACCAGTGATGCCGATGCGACTGAGTACATCAAGAAATTCACCCTTTTATCCAAGGACGAAATAGCAGCCCTTACACGCCAGCATGAAGAAGCCCCCCATCTGCGCATCCTACAGAAAACGCTCGCAAGCGACATCACCATCCGTGTCCACGGTGAATCGGATTTCCAGTCCGCTTTGGAAGCTTCAGAAATACTTTTTGGAAAAGGAACGGCAGAAACCCTTAAAAAGTTTTCAGAAGACACCCTGTTAAGCATTTTTGAAGGAGTTCCACGCTATGAAATCGCCCAAAGCGAAATCATAAAATCCATCAGTATTGTCGATTTCCTGGTGGAGAAAACACAGATTTTCCCTTCAAAAGGAGAAGCCCGTCGTATGCTGAAGGAAGGCGGGGTTCAGGTCAACAAAGAAAAAGTTGGGGAAGATTTTCTGGTGACTTCGGATACCCTTCTGGCCAATAATTATATGCTCGTTCAGAAAGGTAAAAAGAATTATTACCTGGTTAAAGCCATTTAACATTAAATTAAACCTTGATGCTTATGAAAACAACTGCGATTTCAATGTTAAAAAATCCCGGCCGGATGATCATTTTATTCCCGGTGTTTGTACTCGTGATTGTTTTCCATCCAGACTTACTTATGGCCCAATGGAACACCAATACTTCGGTGAATATTCAGATATCCGGACTGTCTGATGACGACATGGAATCGGTGGCTACGACGGACAATAAGACCTGGGTGGCGTTTTACAGCCAGAATGGAGGTTCTTATGATATGCGAGCCCAGTTAATTGATGCAAATGGCTATAAACTGCTTGGTCCCAACGGAGTCCTTGTGAGCAACCAGCCAACAGGCAGTGCAATTTTTGTTTTTAATGTCTGTGTGGATGCCTCCAACAACTTAATTATCGGATGCCAGGATATAAGAAGTGGAAGCATGCAGGCGGTCATGTATAAAATATCCCAGACAGGAGCTCACTTATGGAATTCCACCGGCCTTATCCTCGGGCTTGGACTTGCTCCCTATCCAGCCGTTCTTTCGAGCGGAGAAGTGGTGGTGACATGGAATGAGGAAACCGGAAACACCCTGAAATTACAGAAGATCACCACATCGGGGACCCTGGCGTGGGGCACTCCCATTTCTATAATGGTGGGCAGTAGTACGACAACTCGCGGACAGATTGCCCACAACCTGGGTGGAAAATTCACGATGGTCTATCAAAAGTCAGGAACAGGCATTTCCACTACTTTATATGCACAGATGTTCGATAATTCCGGGACAGCGCTTTATGCTCCCTTGCAAATCTGCAATCAAACCACCAGTGGCGCCAGATATTATTCCATGATTTCGGAAGGAGATACTACCTATTTTGGCTATTATAGTTCCAACGGTTTCCGTTTCAACTCATTTCTCCAGCGGATAAATCCTTCGGGTGTGATTCCCTGGGGCATAAACGGATCAAATTTCAATACTAATGTCGCGAGCAGTGATAATTACCAAATGGAAACAGCCATTGCCATCACCCCCGGGAACAATTACGTTTGGGCTGTATGCACTTTCAGCAATACCAACCAGTCCCAGTATGGTGTTTATATCCAGAAATTTCTAAAAACCACCGGGACAAGGCAATTTACGGATGCGGCCAAGGTAGTTTATCCGATCAGTGCCAACAGTGACCGTCAGGTCGGGAAACTGGTACTGGTTGAATCCACCCCTATGTTTATGAGTTATGATGCCAGTGAAAAAATATATGCCACCCGGCTGGATGCAAACGGTAATTTTTCCTGGCCCGGAAACCGGGTAGAGATAAGTTCCACAACAGCGTCGCCAGGAACCCCAAAGATGCGTTATGGATTCACTCCCGATGGCCCCAACCGTTGTGCCGGGGTATGGACTGAAAACAGGGGCAGCGGTTATCTGGGATATGCCCAGGGCATTTCTGTAGGGGGGCTCATCGGTCTGTTAGTCACAACCCAGGGCGGGGTTCCCTCCACGATTACGACTCCCGGTGGAACATTGCAGTTGGTGGCCACTGTTTTCCCTGCTACTGCCAACCAAAACGTTAGCTGGAGCATAGTCCCGGGAACGGGGGCTGCCACGATCAGTTCATCAGGACTGGTATCAGCCGTGTTAGATGGCACCGTATATGCCAAAGCTACGTCGGTTCAGGACATCACGGTAAAAGATTCTTTGATGATCACGATCTCCGGACAGGTTCCCCTGGCTCCTTCGGTGACTACCCTGGAGGCCACCAATATTACCGGAGCTTCGGCAACCCTTAACGGATCAGTAACTGCATTTAGTTCCAATGCAAATATTTCGTTTCAATGGGGGCCTTCACCCTCTTATGGTTACACGGCGACTGCAACCCCTTCCACTGCGAGTGGAAACGCTCCCACCCCTGTCATAGCCAATCTGACCGGTCTGGTAGAAGGAACAACTTATCATTTCCGTTGCGTTGCCGTGAACACGGTAGGAACCAGTTATGGCAGCGATAAACAATTTACGACTTGTATGGTTCCCGGTACTCCGGGAAACATCACAGGTCCTGCCACAGTCTGCCAAAACCAGGAGAATGTCATCTACAGCATTGCGCCTGTCGTGAATGCGACCTCCTATATCTGGACTGTGCCGGGGGGCGCATTCATCACTTCAGGGGAAGGGACCAACATTATTACCGTGCATTTTTCTTCCACTGCTGTATCGGGAAACATCAGCGTTGCCGGTACAAATTCCTGCATCACGGGAGCCTCTACCACCCTGGCCGTCACTGTGAATCCCGCTCCCACTCCTGTCATCAGCGGTCCAAATTCAGCCTGTGCTGGTTCAGGTAGTTATAACTATTCCACTTCCACAGGGATGAGCAATTACGTTTGGACCATTTCTCCCGGAGGTGAAATTATTTCAGGTGAAGGAACCCCGTCCATTGTTGTTCACTGGAATACAACCGGATTCCAGAATGTTCAGGTAAACTACAACAATGCCAATGGCTGCCATGCCCAGAGTCCTACCATTTATGATGTCGTGGTGGAAAATGTCCCCTCAGCTGCAGGAGATATTACCGGCCCATCCAGTGTATGTGCAGGAAGTCAGGGCAAAGTTTATACTGTAAATCCGATTGCAGGAGCATCTACCTACCAGTGGATTCTGCCTCCGGGGGCTATCATTGTTTCCGGGTCCGGAACCAATAGTATTGTGTTGAACTATGCCTTTAATTCCGTTTCCGGCAACCTGAGCGTTTCAGGTGAAAATAATTGCGGAAGCGGAACGAGTTCTGGCATCAGTATAATCGTCAACCCGGCTCCCCCTAAACCAATGGTCACGGTCAACGGCTATGTGCTGACTTCGAGCGCTGCCCAGGGAAATCAATGGTACCGGGATAGCTTTCTGATTCCCGGAGCCAATGAACAAAGCTACGTAGTAACCATGACGGGATGGTACTGGACAATAGTCACCGCAGGGGGCTGCCCCTCCGATTCATCCAACAATATCCATGTTGTATTTGTAGGAATTGATGATAAACCGGGAAAATCCGTGCACATCTATCCTGTTCCCAACGAAGGGAAATTCAATATCCGCATTAACAATGATGCTGAACAGGATTACCGGCTTCAAATTTTCAATCCCCTGGGAATTAAAATCTATGAAAAAGAAGGCGGCAGCATCAACCATAACAACATCTTGGTTGTTGATCTTGGTCGTGTGTCTGCCGGGCTCTATACAATCATCCTGAATCATGGGGATGAACAATCAATACATAAAGTTTTAATCCATCCTCAAACTTATTAACCATGCATTCGATGATTTTATCAGCCTGTGGCTTATTGATCGGGTGGCCAGATTGTAACAATAGAGCTATCGAGTGGATGAGCTGGTGAAAAAGGGTGTATCTTGAATCAAGCTACACTTCAGTGAAGAATATCCTTAATGACTTTCATCACATGTTTGGTTGAAGGTCGGTCTTCCGTCATCTGGCTGATGTATTTCCAACGAAGTATTCCTTCTTTATCAATCAGGTAAATGGCTGACACATTCTGTTCTGATTGAGCATTATCCCAGAATTCCGTAAACAGTTTCAGTCGTTTTGAAAGGGTCCGTTTTTCATCGCATAAAACAGGAAAAGCCTTGGAGGGAATTCCCTTAGACAAATCAAACGTTATGGGGAAATGATTTTTAGTCCACAGTGAGAACTCCCCCTGGATTCTTGGAAGCGGTCCATCTTTAGGATTTTTAATCTCTTCCATTGTTTTCATGTTATCCGGGAACTGGGAAAACCAGTCAGCAATACGTTCCTGGCTATAAGGCATCACAAATACCACTTCCACATCGTACTTTTTCTGGAATTGTTCTTTTTGTTCCAATTCTGCCATTTCCAGATACTGATATGGACAGAAAGCACACCAGCTGTTTCCGACCCAGCCACGGGGGAACATCAGCAGTATATTTTTCCCACGGTGGGCCATCAGTGAAAACTCCCCTCCGCCATAAACCGGCAGGCTGAATTCAGGCATGGGTTCCCCGGAAATGGCAGGAAGCAGATCGTTAAGGGTTTTATCAGTTCTTGGGGTTGACAAAGCGTTGAACAATTTCCAGTGATCTGAATCCCTGTAAAGTTGAAGGTACTCAATATTGCGTATAGTCTGTATCCTGATCATGGCCATTCCGGCCATAATATCAAGGATTTCAAAGGTATTATCACGTTGAGTTTCTTCCTGGCGTCCGATTTCCGCCAGGGCATTTTTTTCCAGGGATTCAAAACGCAAGCGTTGGAGGGCTGATCGTCCATCCCTCCCGATAGGGATGACATTGACCCTGGAAAAATCAGGGCTTACAAATTTCTGGATTTTCGAAGCATCACATCCCTGAGTTCCCCGGATATAAGCAGATACCGCCGATGCTATATCCTTTGTCTCCTGTTCCTGCTTGAAATCCTTCGTCCATGAAGCATTCTGAGGGGAATTCCAGAGTACATTGATGATCTTCCATTCCCCGTTAATTTTAACCATCTGGAGGTAGTCATTGAATTTTGCGGAGTTTAGCTTTACCATGGCAATATCAGGAGTCATTTGCAAAATATCAATACTGATATGACGGGAGGTATCGGCAAGGAAACCAAGCTTGGCTGCCGATAGCTCAACCAGACTGCTATAGGTTGAATAGGTCAGGACAACCTGACCGGTTCTTGGAAGAAACCTTGGATATGCTTTATTCAGGTCAGGATGGATGGCTTTACTCATTCTTTCTCCATCGCCGGAATAATAGCCTTCGGCATAGTTCAGGGCCGTCTTTCTGATCGAGTCTTCAGTGGCCGATGGTTTCAGGATGACTGGAGAAACTTTTCCGGTCTGCTGGGCCAGTATGATCATGCAAGATGCAAGCATCAGTAGGGATAGAATAATCTTCTTCATGATAATCCGGGTTTGAAAATAATGGATACAAGTTATCAGGAATAACCCGGGCATGAAACAGAAATCGGTCTTTTCGTGTGGATTAACGATGAACGGGCAGGAATCATCGCTTTCTCATGGTTGAAAGGGCTTGAATGAAAAAAAATTATAAAATAATGCATTTCCTGGTAAGGATGAATCTGTCAGTTGTGAGCCGCAAGAAATAGATGCCCGGGCTGATGTCGCCGGTATTCCAATTTACATGCTGACAGCCGGCTTTCTGAGGTTCATCGACCAGCAATTTTAACTGTTTGCCGCCGAGGTCGTAAACGGCCAGGGAAACCCTTGCAGCTTTTTCAAGCCGATAGTTGATGGTAGCAGAAGTGTGAATGGGATTTGGATATACCGGGTCCAATTCCATGTACTGCGATTCGCCCGGGGACTCGTTAATACCTAACATTTTATTGAGTTCTTTGATCGCGTAATTCAATTCCACGTCAATACTGTCAACATAAAGCAGATCGATAACCGTATCATTAAGCGGCACCCGGATATCAGGAATGACCCCGCCCGTCATGCTTAAATCGCCTTCGAGCTGTATCCTGAGGTCTTTGTCCAGAGATTGCCCATAAGGATACCTCAGGTATAGATCATCTGGAGGCGGAGTAATATAAATTTTATACTCAACCATTCCGAATGAGCCGTTTGTACCATGAAAACCAACTACCCTGCAATCAGGCAGTCGTTGCAATGTCATCGGAATACCCTCACCTGAACTGATATTTCGGGGACTGACAAGGACCATTACGGGTTTTGTAAAACGGAGCCCTTGTGGTTCAATAAACAAAGAGCCGTGGGGATACTTCGGGTTAATGTAGCCCTCTGCTGTGCCAGGCTTGAAGTGAGAGATGGATTCCGGCCAGATTTCAATAGAATCATTGGCCGGATTATACCAGGTCTGGTATTCATAAAGGACTGTATCCTGATAAAAGAATCCGGAGAAAGCCGCGGACAAGGCATCATCGCCACCGGCATTCACCCGCATATCAAGTATTAATCCATGAACCCCCTGAGTATTAAACCCTTCAATAGCATTTCTGAAACCGTTGTAGATCTGCTTCACGGCCGCTGAATCATCGCCATGTTCCATGGTAAGCTTGATATAACCGTACTCTTCCGGTTCAATAATTCTGCTGCTTACCACCGGACCAGGGTTTGATTCCACAGGCGACATGGAGGTCTGGTTATAGGTGTCGTAGTTATCATCAACCGCAATAAGGGTAACGGTGACCGGATCATCTGCACCCCGGTTTTTGAATTTGAGTTTTATCGAACAGCCCACCGGAGCCCTTCCGATAAAACGGTACTGGTTCATCTGCTTACATTCGAGGGTTGCAGGATTTGTTTCAGCCCATAAAACAGATACGGTATCCATTGCTTCCTGAACCGAATGATCATTGATTTCCAGTATCTCTGCCCCAAAACAGACTCCGGCAATAGTGGCCGGTGAGCCAGGGTTTGCCACAACCACAATGATTCGTCCGTCATCAAGTTTCGTTAAAACAAACCCGTAGCTCCCACCGACCTGCTGGTACATGGCTTTTGCCTTGCGATCAGCCCACCCTTTCAGTAAAACATGGCCATCAGGGATCGCGGCAACATACTCTCTCAGCCCTTTGTAAAATGCCATGGTATCACTGGTCTCCCCTGAAGTAACTATTTTGGGTCTGATTCCGGAATCTAGAGCATTCCATTGAATACCTTTCCATTTTCCAAAGGGATAGGATCTCGAAAATTGCAGATGCATGTTGTCGTAAGCAGCGACAAATACGTTGGACTGGGCCAGCAGATAAAAAGGGATGAGGATGAATAGCCCCACCATCATCAGCCTTCTTATTTTCATGGTAAAAAAAATGAATTGACTAAGCTGCTAATGTATGCAAAAAAAGACTGATTGTCAAGCTAGTTCACAAACTGCTTTGCATAGTATTTGGCCGTCAGTTTTTCTCCTGTGGCTTTTTCGATCATTTCATTCCAATACCATTTGCTTCCCGGCATGAATACCTTGTCCTTCAGGTAAATCCCCACTTCCTTGTTGCCCATGAAGCTCTGGAACTTATAATCCTCCGAATTCAGCACATTGCCGACGATATAGTAGTATAGCTGTGAGGCAAGCAATTCCCCCAAGAGGTAATTGTGATAATAGCAGGGATAAGTGGCGATGTGAATCTTTGTTGCCCAATCAGGTTCGTTACGGCCTTCCGGACGTTTCATCAACTGATATTGTTCGACCAGATCCCACCATAGTTTATTGAGGTCCTGGTCGGGATTCTTATACATTTCTTTTTCGAAACGATACATTACCTGTGCCCAGCGGCTGAATACCAACTGATCGAGGCGAAGGGTTTTGAAACTGTTCTTGGCAATGATTAATTTTTCTGCCTCGTTGATTCCGACCATATCCCTGATCCACTGAGGATTCCTGGAAAATCGTCCGAACATCATGGCAATGGCTTCAGTGGTAAAGGTATGAGCCGGATCACGGAGGATAAAAGGCAGGTTGGTGTCTATGTTTTTATCATAAACTGCATGACCGAATTCATGCAGCATGGTATTCATCCAGTAAGAGTTCGGTTTTATATTGCACAGCACCCTTACATCTCCGGCATTATCAATATCGGTACAGAAAGCATGTTGGTTTTTTCCTGGTTTTTCATACAGATCGCTGTTCTTCATGATATCGTCGGCTGGTAAGCCGATCCCATCATAATAAACCGAGGTGAGGGTTTCCAGGTTCTTATCCTTGTAATATTTGTCCAGATCAACATCATAGATTTTCGGAGCTTCCTGAAAGAAACGGTTCTGGTAATTCCAGGGCATGAGTTCTTCTTTCCCCTTCAAACCATAATACTTCACAAAATAATCATCGATTTCACCTTTGACCTGAGCAAAAGCATTTTTTGTCAGGCTGTCGAGCTCGTCAAAAAGCCGGCTGATTTCCTTTGGATCCTGATCGCTAAGGGTCAGGCTCATTTCATGATAATTTTTGAATCCAAGATCCTTGGCCACTTCATTGCGGAGCTTCACCAGCTTTTTCACATCCTCAGCAACCACCCCACCGATTTTTTTCTGGGCTTCCCATACTTCCTTCTGGTATTTTACATCCTTGGAGTTCCTGAGTACCTCTTCCACATCATTGTCAGATAATTTCCTGCCTTTCACTTCAGTACGGAAATTTCCGTATTTCTGTTCTATCATGGTTCCCATTCTAATCATGGCATTCAGCTTCCCGGTATCGGCTTTGGCCATGAGGAACGAACGGTACAGCACATCCAGCTGACGGAGCAGAAGACTATCGGTGATCAATCCCGAAACCTTGATCTCTTCAAGTTTCTTCAACTTTTCCTTATCGGCATACAGTGCCATATACTTAAGATTCAGATCTTCGGCTTTCTTGAAATCTTCCGGTTTCCCTGAAATGGCGGCATCCCAGGAAGCAAGCGTTACCTGTTTGTAGAGCGGGATCAGCAAAGAATCATGCTGTTTGATGAAATTCACAAGTTCCTGATTCATTTTTTCTTTTTTTGATGCACAGCCGACCATCAAAAACACTGAAATGACCAGCAGAAATAAAGACTTTAACGTTTTCATAGACAATTGAATTAATAATTAAATATTCACTCCATATTCCAGCTTGTTTCCTCTTTCCCGTCTTTTACAACGATATGCAGTTTATTCAGTGCGTCCCTGATCTGGTCAGAGGTTTCCCAGTCTTTGGTTTCCCTTGATTTCTGACGGATCTTCAGGATCAGATCCATTAATCCGTCAAGGTAAACCGACTGATCGGTAGCGTGTTCGTTTGTTAGTCCGAGGATGTCAAAAACGAATATTTCAAACATTTTTTTCAGCGAATCCAATTCCTCAAACGTAATACTTTCTTTTTTATCATTCACTGAATTGATGACATGAACAGCCTCAAAAAGGCTGGCGATCACCATGGGACTATTAAAGTCGTCGTTCATCGCGGCATAGCAGGCGTCAAAAAGATCGGCGACAGGCGATGGGCGACGGATGATGGGGGATCGCGGATCTCGGATTTCAGATCGCGGATCTTTCTGAGGGGAGGACATTTTAATCAGTATCTCATAAGCTGTCATCAGGCGTTTCAATCCTTTTTCCGCCGCTTCCAGGGCTTCGTTTGAAAAATCGAAGGTGGAGCGGTAGTGAGCCTGCAACATAAAGAAACGGATGGTCATGGGGCTGTATGCTTTCAGAAGCTCCTTGTGATTCCCGGTGAAAAATTCCTCAAGGGTAATGAAGTTCCCCAGGGATTTGCCCATTTTCTGACCATTGATGGTGATCATGTTGTTGTGCATCCAATATTTCGCGGGTGTCACCCGGTTTGCGATCTGCGATTGGGCGATTTCCGACTCATGATGAGGAAAGAGAAGGTCCATGCCACCGCCGTGGATGTCGAATTGTAGTCCGAGGTATTTGGCGCTCATGGCCGAACATTCCAGATGCCATCCCGGAAAGCCATCGCTCCAGGGCGAGGGCCAGCGCATGATGTGTTCGGGTTGGGCCTTCTTCCAGAGCGCGAAATCGGCCGGATGACGTTTTTCTTCCTGAGCTTCAAGGTTACGGGTATTGGTAAGCAGGTCGTCGAGCACACGACCTGAAAGCCGGCCATACTGATATGTTTTGTTGTATTTTTCTATGTCGAAATATACAGAGCCGTTCACTTCATAAGCATAACCTGCATCCAGTATCTGCTGAACCAGACTGATCTGTTCGATGATATGACCGGAAGCACGGGGTTCTATGGATGGTCGTTTTACATTCAGTGCCTCCATATACAGGAAATACCGGTCGGCATAGTATTGGGCGATCTCCATCGGTTCCACTTGTTCCAGTCTTGCTTTCTTGGCGATCTTATCCTCTCCTTCATCGAGGTCGGCTTCGAGATGACCGACATCGGTTATGTTTCTAACATAGCGCACCTTATATCCCAGATGCTGAAGATAGCGGAACACCAGGTCGAAAGTGATGGCCGGGCGGGCATGTCCCAGATGCGGATCACCATACACCGTGGGACCACAAACATACATCCCGACGAAAGGCGGATGGAGGGGTTCGAAAAGTTCTTTATTCCGGGATAATGTATTGTAAAGAAACAGCCTGGATTCCATCGGTAAAGAATAAACAGGACAAAGGTAGGAATTTTTGGAAATTTGTTATCTTCACATCTTAAATCCTTATCATCATGTTTTCAAACATTCTCGACATTATCAGGATCCTGATCGTTTGCGTTGCTTTCTTTTTCGGCTACCAGATCGGGTCTTACAACGGGTACGATCCTCAGGCCCAGTTGCATTTCATGATTCCCCTCATCATCATTGCAATTGCCGGGATTTCCGGGCTGGAAGGATTGCTGGCCGGAAAAAAAGCGGCAAAAGCAAAGGGCTATGAATCAGATGGCAATTACCAGCGGCAATCGGCTATCGGGATGCTGTCGTATACCGCTGTTTCCATTGTGGTATATTTCTGCAAATGGGGCATTGCGGCAGAGTTGACCATCTTTTTCGCCTTTATTTTTTTCTTCTTTTTCTCTGCAATCAACCATGCCGTGGATGCCATCCGGAGGAAGAACTACAAATGGCAGAACATCAACCGTCCCTTCCTTGTCCTGTTACTGATCGCGGGGATGATCTACCCGGTGATCAAGGCCTTGGGGGAATTATAAAAAGTGAAAAAACAAATGGGTATAATACCGGAATCAACTAGTTAATTCTTTTTGCCTTATGGTCACCGTTCTGATGGAGGATGAGCGCATTCACTTTCCCGTCTTCTCCCCTGATGAACTCCACACTGGCATCGACTACCTTCAGGAAAAACAGGTTTCCCTTTTCAGCAAAAAGCTCAAATTTTGGCTGACCGCTGGCCTGAGTCATCAATTTCCCCTCTTCGACAGTCATGGTCAGGGTAAATCCCGGAACCAGCTCATAGACACCAGCATATTGCTGAAGGATCGCTGCATCCAACTTCATCTCAGGGCGCGCCTGAACCATTTTATCTGTACGTTTCCATTCTGATGTTTCGGAACCTAGGCGGCGGAATATCAGACTCTTTACTTTGCCACTGTTATCTGCCTGGAATTCATAGGAAGCCATATCATCAGAAAAAATAAATTTATGCTGTCCGACCGCTTTCAACTCAAACAATCCTCCTCCAGTCCGCTGAGACCAAAGTTTTCCATCCGAATAGGTAATTTTTCTTTGCAATCCTCCTCCGTCTTCATAAATCCCGGTATAAGAACTAAGGCTTATGCTGTCAAGGGTAATGGTAGTGTATTCGGGGAATTTTCCAATGGTCATTGCGGCCATTTTTAATGTTGCATTATCCGGCGACTGGTTTTCGCAGTTTGAAAAAACAGCCACAAAGACTTCTTCATCGGGGATCCACAATCCGAGGGTTAGAAAACCATTGATGCCTCCCCCGTGAAGGATCACTTTGCTGCCATCGATCTCTCCCATCATCCAGCCATAACCATAATTGGTTGGCTTGCCATCGGAAGTTTTACAGGGTATAAATGCTTTCTCCAGATTTTCTCTTTTGATGATCTTCCCGGAGCGAATGCCAAGGGTCCACTTGTACAGATCTTCAACCGTTGAAATGAGAGAACCCGCGGCATAAGGCTGGGTCATGCTCAGGTATTCGGCATTTTCGAAACCTTGGTCTCCTTTTGCATAACCCTTAATGCGGTCCCTGATCACCAAATGGGTTGAATCGTAACTGCTATGGTTCAGCTCAAGGGGTAAAAAAATCTTTTCCCGGAGATATTGGGGATAGGTCATGCCTGACGCCACTTCAATGATCTTTCCCAGCAGGATATAACCCGAATTGCTGTAGCTCCATTTTGTGCCGGGTTCGAAATCCATGGGCTGGTCTTTAAAAAATCTGATCAGGGAGTCTATGGAAAAATCCTTTTTCCGTATCTCTGATGTCCATTCCTTCATACTGGTATAACTGTGTATTCCTGAAGTATGGGTCAGGAGATGTTCGATGGTGATGGTATAGCCATGCACTGGATAATCGGGGAGGTATTTCGTAATGGGATCTTTCAGGGAAAGTTTACCGGATTCTTCGAGTTGAAGGATGGCCACAGCGGTAAATTGCTTGGTGATGGATCCTATCCGGAAGACCATTTCCGGGCGCATATCGACATTGAGCTCGAGATCAGCTTTACCGAAAGCTTTATGGTAAATCACCTTCCCTTTGACGGCAACAATTGCTGCACATCCCGGTCCGTCTGGTTGAAAGGCATCCGACAACACACGGTCAAACCTGTTGGTGAGCTGTTCAGGCGACAAGCTGGCATGCTGGGCCTGCAACGGACGAAACATCGCCAGTGTCATGACCAGCGGAAGAATAAAGAAAATACGATGGATCATTGGTGTGGGTTTTTATGTGACTATTTAGACGGCAACATGCTGTAAGGGTTACGTCATTTTAATTGGTGATTGGTTTTTTTCTACTTTTGCGTGAACTTTTTAACATGTAAAGATGGAAAAAATACTGGTCATTGGTTGTTCTGGGCAAATCGGCTCGGAACTGACACTCGAATTACGAAGATTATACGGTGCTGCCAACGTGATTGCCACCGACATCCGCCCCGCTCTTCCCGAATTGGCCAGGTCTGGCCCTTTTGAGATCCTCGATGTCTTGGATGCATCCAAACTCCAACTCATTCTGGAGCATGAAAAAATCACTCAGATTTACCACCTGGCTGCCATCCTTTCAGGAAATGCCGAAAAACGCCCCCTGGCTTCCTGGGACATTAACATGCGCAGCCTGATGAATGTACTGGAACTGGCCCGAGAACTGAAGCTGAAGAAAATCTTCTGGCCCAGTTCCATTGCGGTATTCGGACCCTCCACTCCCCGTCTGGACACTCCGCAATTCACAATTATGGAGCCCAATACGGTTTACGGTATCAGTAAACTGGCGGGCGAACGCTGGATAGAGTATTACTTCAACAAATATGGCGTGGATACCCGTAGCCTTCGCTACCCCGGACTCATCAGTTATAAAACTGAAGCCGGCGGCGGTACGACCGATTATGCCGTGGAGATTTTCTATGAAGCCATCAAACACAAGAAATATGAATGTTTCCTTGGTCCGGATTCAGCCTTACCCATGATGTTCATGCCCGACGCCATCAAAGCCACCATTGATGTCATGGAAGCAGATGCTTCAAAACTCTCTCTGCGTTCAAGCTATAACGTAGCCGGTATCTCCTTCACCCCGAAAATTCTGGCCGAAGAGATCAAAAAACATATTCCTGAATTCGAAATCACCTACAAACCCGATTTCCGTCAGACTATCGCCGATTCCTGGCCTGCCCGTATCAATGATGAAGTGGCCAAGAAAGATTGGGGACTGCAATACGCTTACGATCTGTCACGAATGACAGAGGTGATGCTGGAAGAGGTCGGAAAAAAGCTTTTATCTCCGGCTCCTTGACGCCCCGTGTCCGCCGAGAAAACCCCAGCCTCCGCTACCCAGAACAAACCCAAAGGCATACCAGATCCCGTTGTTATTCGGGGCAAACACCGTGATGTCATCGCGGAAAAGCATCAGGATAAGGTCGATGGGGGCAATGATTCCATGCAACAAACCTCCCCAGAAGCCGTAAGTATGCCCTTTCAGACATTCGGTGACCACTTCCTTGTTGGCGCAACCGGATAAGAGTAAGAGAAGGGTAAAAATTATGATTAACGAAAAAATTCCACTTAAGGATAAGTTCTTTTTCATAAGATATTCAGATTTTTTTCAAAGTTATAAAAAGCTTTCTGACTATATGTACGCATTTCGGAATTACCGAATTATTCTTTGATAATGAGTGTTCTCCTCACTTTTTTATCCCCCACATACCAGTAAAATCTTCCTGGACGGAAGTTTCTAGCCTCCACTTTGTATTCACTGATTCCCGGCCTGATTCCTCTCCACCATGCCAGCTTATGACCGGCTTCGGAAATAATATAAAAATTAGTGAAGGTGTCGTTTTGCATCTTCCAACGGAAAATCAATTCTTCTCCCCTGCTCACCACCAAACTGTCGGCGGGACTCAACAGCTCTACAGGCAGAGGAACAGCCATGGTCTTTTCAGGTTGAACCCGTGTTTCTGGCTTTTGCCGAATTACCATTTCCCGGCTCGTGTCTGTTGCAGGAGAATCCTTTACCCTTACTTCTTTTCCGTTGCCATTATTTGTCCGGAAAAGAAAAACCATGGCAAGTCCTGCAAAAACTAAGAGAAGGGCAGCCCAAACAAAATATGCAATGTTGGGATGCCCTTTTTTTCTCCCGGAATTTTGTTCAGGAGAATCCGTTATGGATATGGTAATTTCATCTTCGCCTTCCGCATGAAAAATGGAAGGAAATGATTGTCTGAGTCTAAATTTTCTGGCCAGCTCCCGGTCGTCTTCCAATTCGTATTCAAAATCACGCATTTCGGCAGGAGTCATCCTGCCATTCAGGTAACTTTCGATTCTTTCGAGGTTGGAATTTTTTTGACTCATTATCTGGAATAATTTTATTCCTTCATGATCCTGATCATTGTCTGTTCACTGCCTTTCGTCAGCCTGACCAGGTAAGCCCCTGAAACCAGGCCGGGGGTATGTATGATGGTTTTCTCTGAAAAACTTCCTTTGATAACGGTCTGCCCCAGGGTGTTCATAATCTCAAATGCAATCTCTTCCTGCAAACCGATTGTTTCAATGACCAGTTCATTCCTGAAAGGATTAGGATAAATGCTGACCGTTGTGATACTTCCGGTGGGATCAATCCCGACATTGGTCACATAGATGATGTTGGATGGAGGTGAACTGCATCCGTTCAGGGTAACAATGTCGTAATAATTTCCATTGGCTGAGACGGTATAAGTCGGATTGATGGCTCCGTTAATGAGTCCATCCTGATTATACCACTGGTTGCCATAAGGGCTGTTGGATACCAAAATATAGTTGTTGATCGTAATCACCGGGGCAGGAGGTGTTTCGGGCTGGGGATTGATCACAACGGCGGATGAGGGTTGGGATTCACATCCCGTATTCCCGTCAATGACTGTAAAATAATAAGTTCCGGGCATCAATCCGGAGATGGTGGTAGAAGTCCCTGTTCCGCTAATCCCTCCGGGATTGATAGTCCAGGTTCCGGTGGAAGGTAATCCGGATAAATCCACACTTCCGGTTGCCAGGGTACAGGTGGGCTGGGTTATGGTTCCTACCACAGGGGGAGAAGGAGGTGTACAGGAGGAATACACCGGTGTCTCCCAAAGTCCTCTTCCGTAAGTGGCTGCCCTCAACATACTGTTCTGGGGATTCGAATGATAATAAATTTCTATTTCCCCGATTTTGACATTGGGCAATCCGGTATTATAGGCAAGCCAGGGATCACTTCCCTTTTTGAAAAAAACGCCCAATTCCGTGCCGACATATAATTGCTCTTCTGAAGTCGATTGTTTATTCTGAACGATGGAGTAGGCTGGAATGGAAGGCAGACCATTGGAAATATTGGTCCAGGAAGTTCCGCTATTGTCAGATTGAAATACTTTATTGGCATTATACCCGCTCATGGTCACCCAAAGCTTGGCGTCATCATTATTTTTGACTGCAATGCTGGTGATATTGCCTGTCGCAATGGGCAAGCTTCCGGTGATTTCGGTCCAGGAAGTGCCTCCATTGGTTGTTTTCCATATTTTAGTAGGGGAAGCTACATAAAGCACCTGGGTATTCGAAGGTGCAATGGCCATGGAACGGATCTTGTCGGAAGTACTCATGGTGGAAATCTGTGTCCAGCTGTTTCCCCGGTTGATGGTTTTCCAGACATCGGCATATCCGGCATACAGGGTCTGTGGATCATTGGGATCAATGATATAGGGGGTTACCCAGGCTCCGTTGCCTGCTCCCGAAGGTTCTATCGCGGTAACGCTAAACCAATGGTTGGTGGTGCGGTCTATTTGTCCGTAAACATAGGTACCGTACTGTATGTTGGCATCGGTATAATCGATCAGGCATTCCATGCCATCGCCGCCTTTGACATCGGCCCAGCTTCCTCCAGAATGCAGTTTAGTGCCATTGTCCTGCAAACCGGTGATGGTTTCATTGGATACGGATTGGGCAATCCCCAGTTTATACATCTGGCTGATGACCATGCCATTGGTTTTGTCTATCCAGTTTGTGCCATTATCATTTGAAAAATAAATGCCCCCGTCGTTACATTCGAATAAGTCCCCGTTACCACGATATTCCAGTTTGTGCTTATCGGCGTGTACGGCGGGGACTCCATCGCCCCACCAATGATTAACGATTGCCCAGGAGGTTCCGCCATTGGTAGAACGCCAGGTATTCACTCCGCCAACCAGCAGGGTATTGGCATTAGCGGGAGCAACGGCAAGTGACAAATCGTACCATCCCTGTCCCCCGGAATCCATACCATTGGAATTCCAGCCGAGCAGATTCAGGGTAGATCCGCTAAAGACCTGGGAAAAGGAAGCTCCGCTGTTGATGGATTGAAAAATACCATAAAGTCCGCTGGAAGAATTGACGGCAAGGGCATAAACCCATGAAGCCTGATGGGAGGATACGGCCAGTTCTATCCTGAAAGCGTTAGAATTATTGAAAGCCTGTGTCCAGCTTGATCCTCCGTTGGCTGAAACATAAATTGTACCGCTGGTTGTAGATCCATACAGTATATTGAAATCCCCGGGCTTATATTCCATATCGATAAAATTGGTGGTTGTAAGCAGGGTGTTCCATGTTGAACCACCATTGGTCGTTTTTAAAACGCCGTTGGTCGTTGCCGCAATTAAAATCTGGTTATTGTTTGGATCCAGCAGTATGCGGTTGACCATTTTATTATCCGCCAGGGTATAGCTAATTCCGGTAGGATTCCAGGTCGAACCTCCGTCGGTGGATTTAAGGACGCCTATGCTACGGTTATCCCAATGGTCTTTATCTCCGGTAGCGATGTAGATCGTATTGGAAGTGAGGTAATCTGTCGGGATGACAATATCGCTGACGGCCAGGGCATCGAGGTTGTTTGTCAGGCAGGTCCAGTTGGAGCCGTTATCTGTGGTGACCCATATTCCTCCGGAGGCAGTGCCGACCCAATAAGTATTATTGTTCGATGGATGAAAGGCGATACAGTTAATTCGGCCGATACCGGCATACCCTCCGGCGGAGCTATTGCTTCCCAGGCAGGTCCAGTTAGCCGTTGACGGTGATTTCACAGAGGAATGAGTAAGCAGGAATTCTGTATCCATCTCCCGGGCTGATTTTTCAGGAAATTTACCAGTTTCAGGATTGATCTGGGATTCCTTTTCATATTCCCAGCGTTTGAACTGTTTCCATCCGGGAGCTTTTTTCCTGATTCCGTTTTCAACATAATATCCCTTGTCGACATGATAAGGCGCCCAATATTCGTTAAACGCTTTCTGATAATCATAGAAAGTCAGGCTTTCTTTAGGACTGCCCTGTGGTAAGAAGCTTGTCCAAGGTTGTGAAAACGTCAGGGGGGTCATGAGCAATGACAGCAATAATAAATACAAATTTTTCATGGCTGGCGGGGTTATTTTCATCATAATAAACAAGTAAATATACGAAAAAACCAAGAAAAAGATTGTTTCAAACCAATTCCTTGACTACTTCCACCGTAGCATCCTGGTTGTTAATAAGGATCTCGAAGCCACGTTTCTGAAAGACGGAGATCATCCGTTGGTTATCGGTAGTGGTTTGGGCCGTGATTCGTTTAAGGTTCCATTTCCGGGCAATCTCAAGGCAGAAATCTGTTATTTTATTTCCCAGATCTTTATGCTGCCAGGCATCGATAATAAGGATGGCATATTCCACGGTTTCATGGTCAGGGTCGGCGATGAGTCTGCCCACGCCTATCAGGCGTTTCTGCTCATGTTCAACGATTTCCGCCACAATGGCTATTTCCCGATCATAATCGATATAGCAGTATCGGGTGGCTACCTCATGGGTTTCCCAATGGAAAAAGTAACGGAAGCGGGAGTAAAGGGATTCTTTGGAACATTGTCCGATCATTTCCAGCCACAGGGGTTCATCTTCTGGTTTAATCGGTCGGAAAAGGATCTCCGAACCATCCTGCAACCGTTCTTTTTTAACAAATTCTTCAGGGTAAGGATGGAGGGCCAGATGGTCATATTTCCCTTTCAGCAATGACGGATCTTTTTCTCCGATCACAATTCTGGCATCCAGGGCAATGACATCATCCGGAGTGACCAGCAGGGGATTGATATCGAGCTCATTGATTTCAGGATAATCCGCCGCGAGATACGACAAGCGGATCAATACCTGAATCAATTTTTCGATGTTTTTCGGCTGACTGCCGCGATATCCACTCAGGAGAGGATAGATTTTCAGGGATTCAAGCATATGCCGGGCCAGCCTTTCATTTAACGGAGGAAACCCAAGGGCTTTGTCACCAAACAATTCCGCGGTGATGCCACCCATTCCGACCATCAGCACGGTACCGAATACCTTATCTTTTTTGATCCCCAGGATAAGTTCAACAGCATCTTTTGTGAATGCCATTTTCTGAACACTAACGCCTTCGATTCTGGCATCTGGTCTTTTAAGCCTGGCTGATTCCATGATCCTTTCATAGGCAGCCCTGACCATTTTTTCTGTTCCAAGGTTCAATTGTACGCCTCCCACATCTGATTTATGCGTGATGTCAGGAGATTGGATTTTCAAAACAACCGGGTAAGCGATTTTAGCTGAAATCTTGACGGCTTCTTCCACATGCTTGGTAAAAAAGGGTTTGGTAGTCTGAATTCCGTATGTTTCCAGGATGGTCTTGGACATTTCTTCAGAAAGGATGGGATCCTTATCCCTGATCATCCGGCTGAAATCTTCACGGAGTTTCTGACGGTCAACCGTGAATTCTACCGGGATATCCCTGGGCGTTTCATAGAGGGTATCAAGGTTCCTGGAATAAGCTACCAGGGTCATGAATGCCCGGATAGCTTGTTCTGGGGTTTTATAGGAAGGGATTCCGCTTTCCACGAGAATATCATCGGCTTCGTGCATGCTTTGTCCACCCAGCCATGCAGCCAGAATAGGCTTTTGCGTTACCTTTATCAGGGCAGAGATCTCTTTTGCAGTGGCATTGGGATTGGTCATGGCCTGTGGGGTAAGGATGACGAGAACAGCATCCACCCCTGAATCTTCCAGTACGATCTGGGTGGCTTTGGCGATGCGTTTGGCCCGGGCATCTCCCAGGACATCCACCGGATTACCATGTGACCAGTAAGCCGGCAGGTTCTCATTCAGCCTGTTCATGGTTTCTGGCGAAAGTACAGCCAAAATACCATTTGAAGCGATCAGGGCATCCGTTGCCATAACCCCGGGGCCACCGGCATTGGTGATAATTCCCAAACGGGGGCCTTGTGGAATTTTATTTCTTCCAATCAGTTCCGCCACGCTAAAAATATCTCCGATATCGTAGACACGGGCAAGACCTGCCCTTTGAAAAGCAGCATCATAAATCGCATCTTCAGAGGCCATTGCCCCTGTGTGGGAAGCAGCAACCTGGGCAGACTCCGGAAAACGTCCCGCTTTATAGACCACAATCGGTTTTTTCCGGGCAAAGGCACGGGCAGCAGTCATGAATTTTCTGACATTCCTGATGGACTCTATGTACAAAATGATGCATTTGGTATTTTCATCTTCTCCGAAATAATCAATCAGGTCGCCAAATTCAACATCAAGGCTGTTGCCGATAGAAACAAATTGGGAAAACCCGATTTTTCCTTCCATCGCCCAATCCAGAACGGAAGTACAAAGCGCTCCAGACTGGGAAATGAATGCAATGTTCCCTGACCTGGGCATGTCGGCGGCAAAACTGGCATTTAGTTTCAGCCCGGGTACGATAATTCCGAGACAATTGGGGCCAATGACCCTCATGCCTTCAAACTTTTTTATTTCCGCCCTGATTTGTTCCTCCAGTTTCAATCCTTCCTCCCCTATTTCCCTGAATCCTGCCGACATGATGATCAAGCCTCTAACCCCGGATTCACCGCATTCCCTGACTAAACCGGGGACCTTTTCCGCCGGGGTACAGATGATCCCCAATTCCGGTGTTTTCGGCAAGCTCCTTACATCCGGGAAACAGGGTATTCCCATTACGGCTTCATGGTCGGGATTGACCGGATAAACCACTCCCCTGAAACCACCGCTCACCAGGTTGATCAGCACTTTTCCACTGACACTGTTGGGATTGGTGGTGACTCCTATCAAAGCGATCCGCTGGGGATTGAAAATGTTGTTGAGCTTATGGATATTCATGGGTAATAGCGAAATAGCGAAATTTATGGGTGTAAAGATAGTGATTTTCAGTTGGCCTGGGGCAGAAGGTAGCCGCCTGATGAGGGTTTATTATTTCTTCTGATAAGATGCCGGATCCAGGGCTTTCGGTGTCCAGAGGCTCAGGAAGCGAATCACTTTTGTCGTATCATACCCTTTGACCTTCGGGTTCGGATATTCAAAAGGTTCAGAATCCTGGGTGTTTAAACGCTTCCCGTTTTTATCGAGGAGGACAAAAACCGGATACCCGAAACGGTTCGGGAACCCGAATTCCTGGAAGATGGTATGGTCGCGCTTGTCTTTTTCATGCGAAACATTAAGCAGAAGATAAACGTAGTTCTTCTTCACCAGTGAGTCCACACGGGGAACGCCGGTCACCAAAGCATGAAACCGCATACACCAGGGACACCAGTTTCCTCCAAACTGGATAAGTATATTTTTGTCTTCTTTCTGTGCCTGTGCAATGGCAGCTTTCAGATCGGCACGGGCATCCTGGTTCTCGTTGTATGGCCTGACGGATGATTGAGCAAAGGAAGGGACCCATGACAAATAACCAATGACAAATATCAGAACAGGGATGAATATGAATTTCTTTTTCATGGTATCAGCAGTTTTGAATTGCAAAAATAGCCCTATTTACTGATTGACAGTTGATGTTTGCTTTTTCTTAAAAGTCTTTTTCAGTAACAAATAGTCGAGATAATAAAGGATACGGAAAGAAAAACTATTGGCCTGGGGGGAGCTTATGGTATTGCTGAAATCCCTGAAATAATTGCTAACCAATTTTTCATCAAGGGTAAAAATGGCATTTTTCCAGACCACGCTCAGTTCGCTTCCGGGAGCAAAATACCATATAAATTGCAGGTCGATGGTGAAGGCGTTGAAATTGATATTCTGATGCTCTATAAAACCAGCTGGATCTAAGGTTCCGTTCTGGTTCAGGGTATAAAATGAGAGGTATTTTGCCTGCGACCAGTAATGTCTTGCCCTCAGGGAGAGCGAGGTTTTCGTACTAAAGATATACCGGGCATTGAGAATGTTATTGATGGTGGTGATGTCACGGCGGCCGAATGCGATGACTGGATTTGAAAGGGAATCGTAGGTGGTGGTGACCCAGCCATAGTTATTAAGATCTTTCTCGTAATTGATTTCCAGTGCCAGGGAAAACCTGTCGCTGAAACGTAACCTGGGGATAAAGGTGAAATAATAACTGAAATTATGGTTTTCAGGGCTGTTCATAAAACCCAGGGAATGGCCATAACGGAAAGGCTTCCTGCTGTCGGAAAAGAAACTCCAGTCGCCCGAATAGTTCAGGGGCATTTTATAAACCCTTCCCCACATCCGGGGTTCGTAATAATCGTTAAAGCCCAGGGGTTGTATGCTCGCATATATTTCATTGGTCCAGTATTTCACGAAAGTGATGGAGTTATTCAACCTGAATTCCAATGTTTTAAAATTATAAGGCCGATAAAGCGTAGTATAAATAGCCTGAAAGTCGGTTTGGGAATTGATGATCTTTCCCTTAGGGTCGAAATCATACCAGGAAAGCCTGAGGCGGTTATAGGTTTCATTGTTGTAAAGCAGGAATCCCATGTCGTTTGGGTCGTAAGTGTCGCCGGTTTCCTGACGAAACAACTGGGCCTGGAATTTTCCGCTGGGTTTTGACAGGGCTATGATGTACTGATGTCCGAATTCAGGATGAACTCCCCTGATATATTTCTGGCTGACATTGGCACGTCCAAAGACCTGGAAAGTGTTTTTCTTGTTTTTTATTTTGGTTTCGACACCTGTAACATTGGCTGAATAACCCTCTTCCGGTGTCCAGTAATTGGTATTGATCAGGGTAACATAAGAATTGTTTTTCAGATTCTGGTCAAAGACCAGGACGTTATAATTCGTAAAAGGCTGGGTCATGATCCTCCTCGTTACCCCGCTTAGGGTATCCTGAATACTGGCCCAGGTATTGGTAGTCATCCCATTGAAAAAGCCGATTCCCAGTCCTTTTGCATTTCTTCCGGAGATTTTTGTTGCATTGATGATCCTTGTCTGGTCAGGATTTGAATTCACTTTCTCATTCTGGCGCAGGCTGTCGTAGGGAGCCCCATAATTTTTTGGTATGCTGCCGACCCTGCGGGTGTAAAAAATCTCGCATTTATCGAATAGTTCCGTGGCTTCCGTGAAAAACTGTCTTTTTTCATCGTACCTCACTTCAAAGGGACTCAGGTTAAGGATACGGTCATCGGATTGGACCTGACCGAAATCGGGAATCAGCATCATGTCGAGCGTATAGCTTTCATTGATCCCGTAACGGATATCCAGTCCGCCCCTCAGGAAAGTTGACCAGTTTTTAATTTCCGGGATTTTCTCGACATAGCCCGACACATAGGGTGTGAAGGAAAGCCTTACCGGGGGCTTAATGTTTTTAAATCCCGTCAATCTGCCATAATACCGGAAAATATCCTGTGATTTATTATCGACCCACGACCAGGTAGAATATTCATGATAACGGTGGATATTTCTCCAGAAGTTAATTCCCCAGATCTGTTCTTCCGTTTTTGGGAACCTTAAGGCGGAATAGGGAATTTTAAGCTCCGTAATCCAGGCGGAATCCGTAATGATCGCGGCGCTTTCCCAAACGGCATCCCAGGTAATATCCTGTCCCACGGCTGAATATTTGCAATCATTCTGAAGGTTGGCGGGGCTCACCTTGAACTCGTACATATTAAGCCCGTCGTTATATGGCAGAATGTCGAAAGAAATATAATCCGTATTTAAGGACTCTATCTGGTCGCGGCGCCCCAGTTCCTTGCAGATGCTGTCAGGATGGGGATCATACATAATCGCCAGAATATATAATGCCATATCATCATAGGCAAGCCGGATTTCGGTGGGAAGTGCCGGCAGGGTTCCGTTGCGGGGAGCATATTCCACAAAATTGCCGGCCACTGCAGCCGTTTTCCAGCAAGCTTCATTCGGATGACCATCAATTTTGGGAGGCACAGAAATACGGGCGGCAGGAATGTCTTTTCTGATCAATGCAGCAGAATCCAATACCGAAAAGGATTCCTGGGCAGACAGAAAGATGGGAAAGATGAGTAAAAGGAGAACCAATAAAATGTTGCACCTCCCGAAAAATCTGAATCGGATGAATAATCGATGGTTTGTCATAAAATTCAAAAATAACAGTCCTTCTTCATCCACGAAAAAAATTTTGATGAAAACCAGAAAATATTCTGCTTAAGGCGGGATTCCCATGATTTTCGACCATTTCTTTAACGTTTATTGTTTTTCATTTGGATAGACGAACCGGAAAAGTTAATTTTACCTGAACAAATAATCCATTTTGTATGGAGGCAACCCATCATTCAAACGTTGATCTCAGTTTCACACCTTCCGGGAAAGTCAAAGGGAAATTCCTTGTCGCTGATACTGAAACCACCGGTTTGATTACGAAACAGTTATCAGGCATGAACGACCGGACTAATTTACCCCGGGTCATCCAGGTTGCATGGCTGCTTTTTGATGAAGATGGAAAACAGATCAGCGCACACAACCGTTATCTTTTTCAGGAACAGCCGATCCCCGCCCAGAGTAAGCGAATACATGGTATTGATGATGCTTCGGTTCATGAGAAAGGGGAATCAGCCACAGCCGTTTGGAGTGATTTCATTAAGGATCTTGAAAACTGTAAATACTTTATTGGTCATAATATCGATTTTGATCTTCCGGTCATTGAAGGAGAACTGCAACGATTACAGATCAACAATGCTTTCGCAGGAAAAAAGATGATCTGTACCATGAAACAGGGGAAGGCTTTTTGCAGAATTCCTGCCGCTGACGGACATGGTTTCAGATATCCTGACCTGGAAGAGTTGTTTAAAATCGCCTTTTATGGCCGGCTTACCGACCAGCCTATTACAGGATTACACGATGCCTATGTAGATGCCGCCATAACTGCAAAAGTATTTTTCAGGCTGCTGGATACTCACCATATCATTCTTGCAGACGCCCCGGAAGAGCCTTTTCAGCTACCCTTGTTTCCCGAAAAAACCGAAGTTATCAGAAATAAATTCTTCATCCACATCATCCTTCCAACTTTGCTCACCATTATTCTTTTTCTCCTGACCATTTTTACGATCATCATTCCCAGGTTCAGAGAAAACATCATGCTGGGAAAAAGGGAGATGATCAAAGAACTGACAAATTCGGCTTCCAGCATTCTGGAAAAATACCAGCAAGATGAACGACATGGGCTGATGACTCGCGAAGAAGCTCAGAAAACAGCCATTTCAAGGATCCGATACCTCCGCTACGGAGAGGAAAACAAAGACTATTTCTGGATTACCGACATGAAGCCCGAAATGATAATGCATCCATACCGAGCCGACCTGGACGGAACAAGTTTAACCACATTTGCAGATCCGCAAGGGAAGAAACTGTTTGTAGAAATGGTATTGGTAGCGCGTAAAAACGGCCAGGGGTATGTTGATTATATGTGGCAATGGAAAGATGACACAGCACATATTGTCCCCAAATTGTCGTATGTAAAAGCATTTAAACCATGGGGCTGGATCATCGGTACAGGGATTTATCTTGAAGATGTAAAAAAAGAAATCCGGATGCTGACTCAACGACTGCTTTTCACAACCCTTGGGATCGCTTTATTGATTGCCATACTGCTGACTTACATCACCCTGCAAAGCATGAAGATCGAATGGAAGAGAAAGAAAGCTGAATCGCTGCTGCAGGTATCCAGGGAAAAATACAAGACCCTTGTTGATGCCACTACTGAGGGGCTGATTATGATTATCGACCGCAAAATCATCTTCACGAACAATCACCTTCATGCATTATCCGGTTACAGTGAACAGGAATTGCTCAACCAATCCCTGACTTTTCTCTTCAGCAACAGAAACCAGCATGATGTGATGGAGCTTTTTAAAGGACGGGAACTGCCGGATGGTCAATTCGAATTGATCCTGACCTGCAGGGATGGCCATGAAGTGGAAGCGATTTTATCCATCACTTCCATTATATTTTATGAAAAGCAGGGAAAACTGGTGACGGTCAAAGATGCTTCCGTTCATAAACACCCGGATGGGAAAACGGATGATTTGATGCACCTTTTAGGATTTGCCGGTCTTGGTTTCATCAGGGTATTACTCGACGAGAAAGGAAAAATACTGCATGCAGGTCCTTCCATCCTGAAATTGCTTGGCTTTGAAAGTTTACAGGAACTATCGCAATGCAGTTTCCTTGATTTCTTTATTGATTCTGCTGAGAAGAAGCAATTCCGAAAACAACTGCTGACCGAAGGAAGAATCAAATCCTCATCCATCCGGATCAGGCGAAAAGATGGTGTCGTTTTGACCATATCCGTTTCGATGATTGTAGTAAAAAACGAGACGGGGCAAGTATTTGGTGATGGCATTATCACCGACCTTACAAAACAGATCCGGGAAACGAGGGAAATGGAGGAGATGGTTTCACGGCTGGATGCTCATTCGCATTTATTACAGACCCCTGTAAGCCCGCTCATCATACCGGTCGGCGACATCCCCATGGAAACCCCGCTTACACAAGTAATCGGACGAATGAAGAGGACGCAGACCGATGCGATCCTGGTCTCTAATAACACCGGGGCAAAGATCGGGATCATCACAGCCCGGGATATCACCGACCGCATCCTTCTGGCTGACCTGGATTTTCAAAAACCCGCCTGGGAGATTATGAGTGCCCCCCTGATCAATGCAGAATATGGGATAACCATGCAGCAGGCCCTTGCCTGGATGAAAGCTGCCGGGATCTCACATCTTGCCATAAAAAACCCAGCCGGTGAGATCCGGGAAATGGTTCAACTGAAAGATATCTCCTGGTCACTGGTGAATTCGTATGTATATATCGGAAATCAGATCGATACAGCTCAAACCACGGGCGAATTAACAGCTCTTTTCCAGGAATTCAAGAAGTACATGCGCATCATGATCAAACAGAACCTGCCCCCTGATCACATGGGTGAAAGCATGGCGTCGATCTCAGACCGGATCACCAAAAGGATGATTGTACTGGCGTGCGAAGAGATCGGGAATCCTCCTGCAGAATTTGCTTTTATCGCGCTGGGGAGTGAAGGCCGCATGGAACAGACCCTTGCAACGGATCAGGACAATGCCATCATTTTCAAAGATGTTGCAGATGAAGATCTCGAAAAGGTACTGGCCTGGTTCAACAGACTGGCAGAAATCGTATGCAACAACCTTAACACGACAGGATACAGCTTCTGCAAGGGAAGGATCATGGCAAAAAACCCGCAGTGGTGCCAGCCTCTTAAAACCTGGAAAAGATATTTTTCTCAATGGATTTACAACACTGAACCCCAAAACCTGATGGATGTTTCCATCTTCTTCGATTTACGCACTGTATACGGGAACTCTATGCTGACTGATGAACTGCGGCAACATATCAACCAGGTGTCCGACGGGAATGGATCCTTTTTCTATAACCTTGCTGAAAATGTCCTCTCATTCAGATCCGGCCTAGGACTCACCGGGAATATCCATACTGACAGGAAGGACGACAAGGATTTTATCAACCTGAAAAATGCAGTCACACCTTACATCATGTTTGCGCGGATCTATACCATTTATCACAAAATAAACCTGTCGAATACGGCTGCCCGGTTTCGAGCACTCAGTGAATTCCAGGTCATTCCGCCTGCATTAAACCAGGATGTCCTTTTCGGGTACCATTTCCTGATGCAGTTACGTTACCGCCATCAGGTTACTTGCCTTGAAAAGAACCAGGAGATCAACAACGCCATGCCCATGCAGGATCTGACGCCGATGGAGGAAACCTTTATTAAAAAAATACTAGCACAGACTGCCGAATTGCAGAATAAGCTGAGTGCCGATTTTAAAAGTTCCGTAATGTAATTTAGGGATGTTGTCACTCACTTTTTATGCGCTCCGGCGGAAACAATTTCTCGATGATTGACCGGTCTTCAGGCGGCAGGCCCATCAGTACATTAAAATTATTTCGGGCAGTAAAATTATCTTTCCAGCGTTTAATGGCTTCGATATAGCTTTTTGCTGCTTCTTCCTGCCTGAACTGGTGTCGTTGGATGATTCCCAGATTGGTATAACTAACAGATAGCCGGCGGGGCGTTTCGATTTGTGCATGAAGGATGTCTTCAACCCGTTTATCAATCAACTGATTGATGTTTTTTCCCTTCAACCCCGGATCACTATTTTTAAAGAACGGCTTGATACCGGCTTTGATCTGATCCTTGCTCATAGGGATAACTGAATCGATCCAGCTTTGATAAATGGCAATGCTTCTCCGAACATTTTCGGTTGCCAGACGAAGCAGTGCTTCTTTTTCGTCGACCGGGACCAGGCTGTCGTACAACGCCATTGAAAGGTAAACAGCACCCCGGTTATTTGCCAGCAAGCCGGATTCAAAAGAGCCTCTGTACCCGGCTGTATTTTCGTAGATCCGATCAATGGTATCGAGCTTGCGCAAAGCCTCCGTGTACCGGCGTTCTTTCATCAGCCGATCATATTCAACCAGCTTTATGCGGGCACCGATGACCCTTGGGTCTTCCGACTGATTCTTGTTGTCGTAATACAGCCAGGCTATTAAAAACCCGATCGCAGAAATGCAGACCAGGATGATTAAAAGAATCCTGGTTTGCTTTGAGATGTTTAAGAAATGCTGAATTGCCATTTAGTTGTGGACCTTCTCGACCAGGAATTTCCTGATTTCAATAGGGGTTGGTTTGGTGATAAGGGATACGACAATATTCGTAAGGATTGCCAGCGGTGCGCCGATCCATGCAAAATACCAGACATTGAGCCAGTATCCGACAAATTCCTGGCCAGGCAAAGACCCACCACTTTTTTCAACAATAAAATAGGTAAGCGAAAAAAGCGAAATGAGAATTCCGACGGTCATACCGGCAGTGCCTCCTGCCCTGTTCGAACCACTCCACCAGATGCCAAGCAGGAACAACGGGAAAATGGTGCAGGCGGCCATCGAGAAAGCGACGGAAACAAGTTGCGCGATCATGCCCAGGTTCATCAAGGCAACAGCAGATACAATAACACCCATTAACACCAAACCAGTCCGGGCAACATTCAATTGTGTTTTCGGAGAAGCGTTCGGATTGATGATCTTTACATAGATGTCGTGTGAAAATGCCGAAGAACCTGCAACCAGCAGTCCTGAAATCGTAGAAAAGGCAGCAGATACTGCACCGGCAGCAAGCAGCCCAACAATCAGCGGGTTCACATCTCCCAGTTGGGCAGTGTAAACAACGATAGCATCAGATGCAAGGTTCCCTACTTCAGGATTGGAGGATAATAATTTCCCGAAGACAGAGTAAATCGGAGCGCTCCAGTACAATAAACTGATGAAGAACAAACCCCATACACAGGATAACCGTGCGTCGCGGATAGTTGGTGTGACATAAAAGCGTTGTAGTACATGAGGAAGTCCGGCCGTTCCAACCATTAAGGAAAAGCAAATGGCAAACCATTGGAATGCCGTGCTGCCCGTTGCCGGATCCCAGGGCATGGCAAATTCCGGACTGGGTGTCAGTGCAACATTCTGTCCGTAGGCATTTAATAACGCAACTCCGTCTGCCATATTGGGAGCTGGAATTCCGCTTACAATATCCGATACGATCGTTCCGTATCCGAATTGCGGCAACAGCCAGAAATAATCAAACTTGTATGTAAGAATAAAGGTTGGAATAAGAAATGCTGTAATGATTATGGAATACTGTATCACCATGTTTTTTGTGGCGCCGATCATCCCTGATAACATTGTATACAGAATCACGACCGACCCTCCGATAATCACCGACCAGGTATAATTGATGCCAAGAATCCATTTGAACATAAGTCCAACACCACCAAACTGTCCGACACAATAGGCAAAAGAAATCAGGATCGTAAAAACGGCAGCAGCACCCCGTAACCTTTGGGAATAATAGCGGTCGCCAATGAAATCGGGAGCGGTGAACTTCCCGTATTTCCTGATCTGACCTGCCATCAGCACCATCAGCAAGACATACCCTCCGGTCCATCCAACGACATAAGCAAGCCCGTGATAACCAAACCCATACATCATCCCTGCCATGCCAAGAAACGAGGCTGCACTCATCCAGTTTGACGCGATGGCCATCCCTGAACTCACGACAGAGATTTTTCTACCGGCTGCATAATAATCGGTTGTATCCTTTGCCCGGTGGATAACCCCTACTGCCACAAAGGTTATCAACATGGCGATCAGGATGATGGCAGGTCCTACTTTGAAGCTTCCTTCCAGCTGGGTCAGACTGGCTGCATTGACCAGTACGGGGAAGGACAAAATACTTAAGGTCAAGAATATTTTTTTCATGTTTTCCTGGCTTTCTATATTATAAAACTAGTTTTGAATATTCAGATATTTCTTGTCAAGCGCTTCGATCCTGTAACTGTAGATCAGACACAACAGAACGAATAGGATAAGCAGCAGCTCAGCCGTATAGAAGTAATGGAAGGGAAAACCAAGAAATTTGGTATCCGTAAGCACAGACTGATTGTGAATAAGGTACAATTTCATTATTTGCGGAATGGCTTCTTTATCGGCTTCTGTCATTCCTTGACTTTGTCTGTTCAGGCAATAAGGCAGAAGGGTTGCTTCGAGGCTGGTTGATTCAATCCCGATCCTGTCATCAAGCATTCCGTTGATTGCCTTTTTTGTGTCGGAAAGGGTCTTCTGCAGACTGATATAGGCCTCGTCGGTGGCACTTGCAAGGTTTTCCCTGGCATCGCGTAGCGTGGTGACATATTCTGATAAGACAACTTTTTCAGAATCGCTGACCATGTTGTAGGCAACTGTTGTAATACCATTCCTGAGGATCTCCTTTTTCTCCTTTTTAACTGAAGATTTTCCATAGACAGCAATGAGGGATTTGAGAAAATCCTGGTTCTCGGAAACTGTGGCATTCCCAGATTCGACCTGATCCCATACTGACTGAAATATGGTATAGGTTTTTTCCGGAGTCGGTTTCTGCAGGATCACAAGCAAAATCTGGAATCCAAAAACTGCGACAGCCCAGATCAACACCATGGTAATGATGATATTCCTGTTCCGCCTGCCATGTTCGGTGGTAGGTTTGAATAAATTAAAATGATACTCTTTGTCGGATGTTTTCACTTTGAGTTCTCCTTTCGTTTGCTTGATGAATGACTTCTTGTTTGGGAATCTATTTAGACCCGCAAAAGAATTAAAAGCTTAACCAATCAAAAATAGAATTATTTCACGAAAAAAAAAATTATCGCTTGCCAATTTACCCTGAATCAGTGAATAATGATTTTTGTTTTACAAAACATTCGATACATTTGGAACCTTAAAAACCACCACGCCAATGTTAAAAATTTATCTTCACTTTTTTGATAAACTCCTAAACTGTTAAACATGAAGAGACATTTCTACCTTTCGTGCTGCCTCCTTGGGATTTCGATCCTGGTGCAAGCCCAGACATCTGAACCGAAACCTGAAGTAAAGGAGGTCAAAACAACAGACAAAGAGAAAAAAAAACCTAAATTCGGGATTGGATTTTCGGGGTTTGTTAAAACAGATCTGATTTTTGATTCACGACAGACAGTCAGTGCGCGAGAAGGACATTTTCTGTTGTTCCCCGAAAATGAAAAGCCGGATGCCGATGGAAATGACATTTATGCCAAGGCCAATTTCAACATCCTTTCGATCCAGACCAGGCTCGCCGGAACTATCACTGGGCCTGATGCACTAGGAGCACAAACTTCAGGGTACATTGAGGCAGAGTTTTTTGGCAATATCAATCCGAACATCAATACTTTCAGGTTGCGTCATGCCTGGGTAAAGCTGGCATGGACAAAAACCGAACTCCTGGTGGGACAGTGGTGGCATCCTATGTTTGTTCCAGAATGTGCGCCTGCCACTATTTCATTTAACACCGGAGCCCCTTTTGTGGTTTTTTCGCGCAATCCGCAAATAAAACTCACCCAGCGCTTTGGTAACTTCAAACTAGACCTGACTTTTCTGTCGCAGATCGATTTTACCAGCGACGGACCCGATGGTCCCAATCCAAAGTACCTAAGGAATTCCGTGCTCCCCGAGACCGACCTGCAGATCCAGTATGTTACCCGGAATACAACAAAGGAAGTTCTTTTTATAATCGGGGCCGGTATTAATTTCCAGTTGCTTACCCCCAGGCTGGCGACTTCAGTAACCCTGAAACCTGCTTATGATACTGTGATCAACAACAAAGTAGTGCATTATGATGCCATCACGGCCACCTATAAAACCGACACGAAATCGCCAGCTATGGCGTATAACTTTTATTCAAAGCTGGTGCTTCGTAAAGTCACCTTCAAACTGGGCGGTGAATATGGCGGGAATAACAACGCCTATACCATGCTGGGTGGGTTTGCCGTTAAATCAATAACCAATGCCGAAAAAAATCTGGTAAATTATGCGAATATTCGTTCTTTTGCTGCCTGGGCAGAGATTCACACCAATTCAATCCGTTGGCAGCCGGGGCTTTTCCTTGCCTATGGGAAAAATCTTGGTGCAGCCGAAAATATAAAAGGCCCTTATTATGTCAGGGGGGTTAACATTGATTATGCCTACCGGATATCCCCCAGGATAACCTTCAATGTTAATAAATTCCGGCTTGCGGGAGAAGTTGAATACACCGTAGCAGCCTATGGAAAAACAAACGGCAAAGGGTATGTTTTTGACACCAAAGAGATCGGTAATCTGCGATTTCTGATCGGTGCTTACTATTTCTTTTAAAAGCTGCTGCCAGGGTGCAAAAAACGTTACATGCCGTAGCGTTCGATAATCTCCTGTTTGGTTTTTCCGAGGATCTCGTATTTTTTCCCCACCTTTCTGAAGGCTTCCAGGGCTTTTTCGAGATGGTGGATCTCATGTCCGGCGGAGATCTGTGTCCGGATGCGAGCTGCACCTTGAGGGACAACAGGGAAAAAGAATCCAATGGCATAAATGCCTTCCTCATACAGATCGCGGGAAACATCCTGGGCCAGCTTGGCATTGAACAGCATCACCGGAACGATTGGCGTATCCCCGGCTTTGATGATCAGACCTGCTTCAATCAATCCCTTACGCCAGAACTCAGTATTCTTTTCGAGTTTGTCGCGGCGATCGGTCGAGGCTGAAAGGATTTCCAGCACCTTGATGACACCGGCAACCACCGGTGGGGCAATGGTATTCGAAAAGAGGTAGGGGCGGGCTTTCTGCCGGCACATCTCTACAATCTCCTTGCGACCTGAAACACAGCCCCCAGATGCACCTCCAAGACCTTTGCCGAAAGTGGTGGTAATGATGTCGATCTTTCCCATCACACCATACTGCTCATGTGTTCCCCTGCCGGTTTTTCCGATAAAGCCGCTGGAATGTGAATCATCAACAAAAAGTAAGGCATCGTATTTCTCGCAGAGTTCAACCATCTTATCAAGCTTTGCCGTATCGCCATCCATAGAGAAAACACCATCCGTAATGACACATTTCAGTCGCTTATCGTTGTGAAGTTGCAGTTTTTCCTCCAGGTGCTCCATGTCGGAATGCTTGAATGTGTCGTGCATGGCGCTGCAAAGCCGGATCCCGTCGATGATGGAGGCATGAACCAGGCGGTCGGAAATCATGACATCATCCTTGGTCAGGACAGCCTCGAAAACCCCAGCGTTGGCATCCATACAGGAAGGAAACAAAATGGTATCTTCTGTTCCAAGGAATTTCGTAACCATTTGTTCAAGGGTACGGTGTATGTCCTGGGTTCCGCAAATGAAGCGGACAGAAGACATTCCGTAGCCGTGTGAATCAAGACCGGCATGCGCTGCTTTCACGACATCGGGATGACTTGACATACCCAGATAGTTGTTTGCACAGATGTTAATAACCTTTTTCAGGGAAGCCCCGGTGGGGAACTCAACTTCGATGTCGGCAGCCTGTGAAGAATGGATGAAACGTTCCTGTTTGAACAGACCTGCATTTTTCAGGCCTGACAGAACTTCGGAATAAATTCCGCGGGTTTTATCGGTATAAGCCATGATTTCCTCCTTGTTATTTTACATATTCATTCACGAGCTTGCAAATTTTGTTGACCGAATCGAAAGCTTCTGGTGTAGCTTTATCGTCCGGGATAGCAATGCTGTATTTATTCTCAAGAAAGCGTTTCAGTGAGACCATCGAAAAACTGTCCACAATTCCACCCGAGATCAGGGGTGTATCATAAGTTACTTCCGTATCATCTTCCACATATTCCTTGATCACATAATTTTTAATGATTTCTTTCATGTCTTCCATGTTGTGTTCTCCTTTTAGTTTTGCTTATTAATGATTCGCGTTTACTTTTTTGGTTTCTTATCTGATGGATGCAAGATACAAGATGCAGGATATCCTGTATCTTGCATCCTGTATCCTTTTAATCATTTTCCAAGGTGCTGGTATCCCCAATCTCTTCTCCCCATTCCTTGGCATGAAGGATACGGCGCATGATTTTCCCGCTGCGGGTCTTGGGCAAATTATCTATAAATTCAATTTCCTGGGGCATGGCAAGTGGTGAAAGTTTTTTTCGTACAAAGTTCATAATGTCAAGATCAAGGTCTTTGCTGGCCATGAAACCGGGTTTCAGGGTCACAAAAGCTTTGACGACCTCCATGTTGACAAAGTCGGGTTTGGCTACCACGGCAGATTCAGCCACGGCAGGATGTTCCAGCAAGGCCGATTCCACTTCAAAGGGACTAACCAGGTGACCTCCGGTATTGATCACATCATCATCTCGTCCGACAAACCAGAAATAACCTTCGTTGTCGATGGAGGAGCGGTCGCCGGGAAGATACCAACCGTTTTTAAACTTTTTCTGATAGGTCTCTTCATTTTTCCAGTAAGTCCGCATCATCGAAGGCCAGCCTGGTTTGATGGCAATGAGACCGATCTTTCCTGTTTCGTTAAATGGGGTGAACGTTTCTGAGTCAATAACCGTGGCGATGATTCCCGGGAAGGGCTTGCCCATAGATCCTGGTTTGATCTTCATCCCCGGGTAATTGGAGATCATAATGGACCCGGTCTCGGTTTGCCAGTAAGTATCGAGAAATGGTTTACCATAAACTTTTTCACTCCAGATCACGGCTTCGCTGTTCAGCGGTTCACCCACTGAAGCAAGATGGCGAAGGGTGGAAAGATCGTATTTCTTGATGACTTCTTCCCCGGCTTTCATCAGTGAGCGGATGGCCGTGGGAGCAGAATACCACATGCTGATCTTATGTTTCTCGATAAAGCGATACCAGTTATCGGCAGAGAAGCCGGCATCAAGCACACATTGGGTGACCCCGTTGCTGAAAGCGCCGATGATACCATATGAAGTCCCGGTAACCCAACCGGGGTCAGCAGTACACCAGTAGATATCATCATCCCTGAGATCCAATACCCATTTCGAGGTAAGATATTGCGAAATCAAACTGTAATGAACATGTTTTACCCCTTTCGGCTGACCTGTCGTTCCGGAAGTATAATGCAACACCGAGGGTGACTCGGCGTAGGTCGGATGAATGTCAAACTTTTCTGGCTTTTCGGCCTTTTCCATATCAAAAGTAACTTCGCGGTCGAGCAGCGTTTTTGTAGGGTCTGCATCTACGATGATCAAGTGTTTCAGGTAAGGCATCTTGTCCATGATCTTGCGAACCTTGGGAGCATGCTTTTTCTGGGTAATGATAGCTGTGGTTTGCGCATTGTCAAGGCGAACAAAAAGGGATTCATCCCCAAAGGCTGAGAATAATGGTTGGGCAATTCCTCCCATCTTCAGGATACCCAGAAATCCGATATAAAGTTCAGGGATTTTGTCCATGAAAAGGCAGACGCGGTCTTCCGGTTTGATGCCCAATCCACGCAGGAAGTGGCCGATTGCATTGCTGTTGAGCCGAAGATCATTATACGTATACCGTTTTTCTATCCCTGCATTGCCTTCCCAGATCAGGCCCATTTTGTCGGCTTTTCCCATTTGACATATACGGTCGGAACAATACCAACCAATGTTGATGACATTGCCCGGTTTGTAATCCAGCTCTTTTTCGGCAATGCTCCAATCAAAGTTTTTTATCCGTTCTTCGTAAGATCCGATGTTTGTCATAGACTAAGGGTTAAAATGTGAATGCGTGAACGATTGAAATGATTACAAACGGCCAACGCGCAGAGATGAATACAGGGATCAGTCATGGGAAGTCGTGGTTTCACTTTCGAGGATGACAATGGCGGTGGCGGTTTCTTTTAGATGCGATAAAGATACATGAATTTTTGAAATCTGCAAGTCGTTGATCAGTTCTTCTGCTTTCCCGGAAACCCTGATATGCGGTTGACCCAGTTCATCATGAAAAATTTCGATATCCGCAAAGCGGATGCCAAAGCGCCAGCCTGTCCCTATGGCTTTCAGAAAGGATTCTTTGGCTGAAAACCTCGCTGCATAATGTTGATATTTATCCTTTTTGGATTCGCAATAATCAATTTCGAGCGGGGTAAATATTTTATCCTTAAAGCCATTATCCCGCATCATTGCTTTTTCGATGCGCGCCACTTCGATGATATCTATGCCTGTCCCGTAAATCAAATGGCAGCCAGTTTTTTTCCGACTTTTCTGAATTTATCGAGGGCGAAGCCGATTTGTTCCATGGAATGTGCTGCGCTGATCTGAACCCTGATGCGGGATTTCCCTTTCGGTACCACGGGATAATAAAATCCGATCACATACACACCTTCTTCGAGCAGGGCGTTGGCAAAATCCTGAGAAAGCTTGGCATCATTGGGAAGATGACCGAATAAAACAGGAACAATAGGATGTATCCCCGGGACGATCTGGAATCCGAAATCTTCCATTCCCTTTCTGAAAAGCTGAGTGTTCTCAAACAATTTATCCCGAAGTATTGTGGTCTCAGAAAGCATGTTCAGCACCTCGAGCGTGGCTCCGGTTATGGCCGGAGTAAGGGTATTGGAGAACAAATACGGCCGTGAGCGTTGCCGCAGCAACTCTACGATCTCCTTTTTAGCGGAGATACAGCCTCCCGATGCCCCTCCAAGAGCCTTCCCGAAAGTAGTGGATATAATGTCCACCCTCCCCTGAGTATTGCAATGTTCAACCGTTCCCCGGCCGGTTTTCCCGACAAAGCCGGTAGCATGGGAATCGTCAACCATGACCAGGGCATCATATTTTTCCGCCAGGTCGCAGATCTTATCCACCTTGGCAATAATCCCGTCCATGGAAAAAACCCCGTCGGTAACAATCAGTTTGAACCTTGCTTCACTGGCATCCTGAAGTACTTCTTCGAGGTCATCCATATCATTGTTCTTGTAACGGAACCGTTTTGCCTTGCATAGTCTTACCCCGTCTATGATGGAAGCATGGTTCAACTCGTCGGAAATGATGGCATCCTGCTCGCTTAACAAGGGTTCAAACACCCCGCCATTCGCATCGAAAGCAGAGGAATACAAAATGGTGTCTTCCATGCCAAGGAACTCACTCAGCTTGGCTTCAAGATCCTTATGGACTTTTTGGGTGCCACAAATAAACCGTACCGAAGATAACCCATAACCATACCTAAAAAAGGTATAATTCGCTCCTGCCATAACACGGGGATCATTGGAAAGCCCCAGATAATTATTGGCGCACATATTCAGGACTTTCCTGCCATTGGTCTGTATTTCCACGCCCTGGGGTGTGGTTATGATCCGCTCTGTCTTGTAAAGCCCATCCTGATGAATACCCTCGATTTGCTTCTGCAGATAATGCTGGAATTTTCCGTACATGAAAAGCTTTTGTTTTAAGGATAAAAACGGGATCAAAATTATAAAAAAAATCATGCTGTACGAGCTGAAAAACAAATAAGCCTTACCTTTGAAAACAAAAGCGAGGCATCATTATGAAAAAATCACAAATTTTGCTGTTGTTTCTTATTACAGGCTTGTTTTCCTTCTTTTCATTTTCCTGCAACCAAAATGATGATATCATCATCCCTGATCCGGATTTTCCTCAGTTAATCGGGACATGGACAGGGGTGACTTCCCAGGGCAAGCCAATCAAAGTCGGGATCATCAACTTTAACGGGATTTTGTACGTGTCCTCTTACAAATACAGTGTTGTCAATGATCTGATTGCCGGGGGAGAGACCATGGAGTATGATGTGCCTTCTTCCACTGCCGTCGCGGCAGTTGTTGATACCAGTTTTATTTTTCGTCCTTACGGGGGATATTCGGAATCCGACTACCTTTTCGGGCATTTCGACCTGACCACCATGGTACTCAAAGGGAAATTCACTACCGCTTTCCCGACTCAATCGGGAACCTCTACAGTAAAAATCACCGGAACTTATTCCGCCACCAAAACCAAATAACATGAAAGCACACTTTTTTTTCTCAGGGAAAACCCTGTTTTTTCTTCTTCTCAGCGCCGGCCTGTTGATGTCAGTACTTTCCTGTAAAAAAAACAAAGACCCTGAAAACATGCAACTGATGGGGACATGGTTACAAAGTACGGATCAGGATTCCATCTATTTTTACGTGGATAAGATCGGGGGCAGCTTATATATTACCTCGGTCATTGCCTCCGTATATTATGCTAAAGGAGGCTCCGTTCGCTATGCACTGAACAGCAGTTCGGGCCTGGCCGATATCAGCAGCAACAGTTTTGATATCATCCTGGAAACCGGTGGCCCGGACGGCCCTGCCCATATTAACGGAACCTTCAACCCGACCACCATGGTTTGTTCCGGAACCTTTGCCTATTACCAATACGGCGCCGTGATGCGCAGTTATTTTCCTTATACCATTTCAAGACCATAGCCCCTGATGGAAAATTTCACTATTTATAATCCGACCTCCCTTCATTTCGGGAATAACGCACTGAATTTTCTGGGACCGGCTTTAATGGAAACCGGCAGTAAGGTCTTGCTGGTTTATGGCAAGGGGTCCATCAGGAAATCAGGATTGTACGATCAGCTGATGACCCTATTGAAAAAGTCGGGACTGAAGGTTTATGAATATTCCGGGATAAAATCCAACCCCGTGATTGAAGATGTGGATAAAGCCGCGGAAGTGGGTAGAAAAAACAAGGTGGATCTTGTTCTGGCTGTAGGTGGCGGTAGCGTCATCGATTCCGGCAAGATCATTTCCATTACCATTCCCGTACAACATAGCGGATGGGACTTCTTTACGGGTAATGCGAAAGCGCAATCAGCCATCCCGCTGTTTGCCGTTCTGACCCTGGCTGCCACCGGTTCGGAAATGAATCCGTTTGCCGTGATATCCAATCCTGACACCGGCCAAAAATCAGCTTTCGGCTCCCCGCTTACTTTTCCCAGGTATTCTTTTTTAGATCCCCGCCTCACGATTTCTGTTCCCCGGAATTATACCGCATACGGTATTGCCGATCTGATTGCCCATTGCTTTGAAGCCTGGTTCGGGATCGGGGAAGCTACACTTAGCGACCGTTTTATCATTTCGATCGTAAAGGAAGCCATGCAATATGGCCCTCAACTTCTTGACGACCTGAGCAATTATGATCTCCGGGCAAGGATCATGTATGCGGCCACTTCAGCACTCAATGGTCTGACTATGCAGGGCCGGGCTTCTGGTGATTGGGGCGTTCACAGCGCCGGACATATCTTATCGTTGCTCTACGATGTCCCCCATGGCGCTTCACTAACCATTGTCTATCCAGCCTGGATGCGACACTTTAAAAAACAACTTGCCCCCCGCATCTCACAGCTCGGATCATCACTTTTTGATGAAGCGCTCACGGCCGATCAGTCCATCGACCGCATCGAAACCTTCTTCCGTTCCATTGGTTGCCCCACCCGCCTCTCCGAGCTTCATATCCCCGGTAATCTCAGTCAACCCATCCTCGAAGCCATGATACACAATAAAGTTTCCGGGGCCAATATGAAAATGAAGAAAGCTGACTACCCGGCGTTGATTGAGCTTTTTAAATGAATGCAAGAATGCAGGAATGTAGGAATGCAAACAATGCAGGAATAATTAAAATGCTTGTGGTTTGGGGATTAGGATTTCTGAGGTTGTGAGGCTGTTTTTAAAATTGTGTATAATATCCGGATTACTTCATCACATTTTTGTATTGCAACAGCAGCTTTATCTTGAGTAAGATAACCCGTTGAACATAGCAGCTTGAGCCAAAATTCTGTTTCACGAGATTCCTTATATGCTATGGATAAGCGGTTGCAGAATTCCTTTTTTGATTGTCCGGCTACTCCTTCAGAAATATTCGCCCCGACTGAAGTACCAGATCTTAAAACCTGTTTTGATAGGACAAATTCTCGTTTTTCTCTTGTCAGATATTGGGAAATAAAAACAGTTTCTTTCGCCAATTCAAAGCTTTTTTCTTTAATCACATTTTCTTTCATAACCTTTTACCGCTTTATCGGAAAAAAGGGAAAAAGTGAAACTATTGTTGAAAACTTTTTTTGTATTCCTATATTCTTGCATTGTTTGCATTCCTGCATTGTTTGCATTCCTGCATTGTTTGCATTCAAAAAACTATCCTATCGCCTTCAAATTGAGCTTTCTCAGCTTCGGTGCAAACTTCGCTGTAAACCCTACGATTCCCAGGGTCATCATGCCACCGAAGATCACTGAGGGAATAAGTCCCATGAGTTTGGCCGCGACGCCTGATTCGAAAGAACCTATCTCATTGGAGGATCCGATAAAGATGGCATTAACTGAAGCCACCCTTCCACGCATTTCATCCGGAGTCAGAAGTTGCATGGCCGTTGCCCGGATGATCACACTGACGTTGTCGAACATACCGCTGAACATAAGGAGTGCAAGGGAAAGATAAAAATTATGTGAAAGGGCAAAACAAATGATGCTCAATCCGAATCCCGCCACCCCGATCATCATGTACCTTCCGGCATGAACCATAGGCGGACGATGTGCTATCACCAGCGACATGATGACAGCTCCTGCCATAGGGGCAGCCCTTAAAAAACCCAATCCCTGGGGTCCCACCATCAGTACTTCGGCTGCAAAAACCGGTAACATGGCCACCGCACCGCCGAAAAGTACGGCAAACATGTCGAGCGACATGGCTCCCAGAAGGATCTGGTTCTTGAAAACGAACTTCAGTCCTGAGGCTAAACGGTATAGCAGTTTTTCTCCGGATTCAATTTTTGGCATGGATGGACTTTTAACGATAAACAGTAAAACCATCGCCAGCAGAAGAAAGAACAATACGCTGAGGTAAGCGACACGAACACCCAGAAATCCATAAATCATCCCTCCAAGGGCAGGACCGGTGATGGCGGCTACATGCCACATGGTGGAATTCCAGGTCGAGGCATTGGTGAACAACGACCGGGGAATGAGCTGCGACATAAGGGCGATGATGGAAGGATAAAGAAAAGCTCTCGAAACCCCTGAGATCATTACGACAAGGTAAATCGGGAACACACCGAAAATGCCAATGATCCCCAGGGATCTGATGGAAAACAAAAACAAGAGGGTGGTCCCGACCAAAAAAAGCAGGGTAAAGATGACAATGATGCGTTTACGGTTGTAACGGTCGGCTGCATGACCGGCATAAAGGGCGGTGGCAATGTTGGGCAGGGCTTCGGCCAGGCCGATCAGCCCCAGAGCCAGGGGATCTCTGGTCAGTTCATACATCTGCCAGCCTACAATGAGGCCCTGCATCTGAAAGGCAATGGTAGTGAAAAAACGGAACGTCAGAAACAACCGGAAATCCCGGACTTTCAGGACGGCATATGCATCGTGTTTTTCAGACAAGTTTATTCTTCGTCTTTCTCCTGTTCTTCATAAGCCTTCAGCAGCTTATCCTGGATATCCCCGGGCACCTGTGTGTATTCTGCAAATTTCATGTTATAGGTAGCCCGTCCGCTGGTGATGGAACTCAGTGCGGTGGAATAACGGTTAAGTTCAGCTAGAGGCACCTTGGCCATAATTTTCTGGTAGTTGCCTTCGCTGTCCATACCCATGATCACGGCTCTGCGACCCTGAAGATCGGTCATAACTTCACCCATTTTATCTTCGGGCACAATGACTTCCACATCATAGATGGGCTCAAGAATTTTCGGACCGGCATTCTTGAAAGCTTCTTTAAAAGCATTACGTCCGGCTAATTTGAAGGAAATTTCATTGGAATCCACGGGGTGCATTTTCCCGTCATAAACGTTGAAGACGATGTCGCGGGCATAGGAGCCGGTAAGCGGTCCTTCTTCCATCTTCTCCATCACCCCTTTCAGGATGGCCGGCATAAAGCGGGCATCGATGGCGCCGCCCACGATGCAATTGTTCATCTGCAACTTCCCTCCCCATTCGAGGTCGATCACGTCACGGCCACGGATTGGAAACTCCGTCTGATCGGCCATGCTTTCGCGATAAGGTTGGATCATCATATGCACTTCACCAAACTGTCCCGATCCACCCGATTGCTTCTTATGGCGGTACATCGATTTGGCCGATTTGGTGATGGTCTCGCGATAAGGAATACGCGGAGCATAAAACTCGATGGGAATTTTTTCAAGGGTCTCCACATGCCATTTGGCCAGGTTCAGGTGCAATTCCCCCTGACCCTGAAGAATCATCTGTTTAAGCTCACGTGAATATCCCATGATCAGGGTTGGGTCCATCTTGGCCAGTTCATTGAGAATGCTGCTGATCTTTTCGTCATCTGCCGTATTTTTTGCTTTAACGGCGGTTCTGAATTTTGGATCAGGAAAAGTGGTCGGTTCAATGACGTCATCCGGATTCTTCTGTGAATTCAGGGTATTGTTCGTATAGCAGTTCTTCAGTTTTATGGTAGCGCCAATATCTCCGGCAATCATTTTTTCCACTTTTTCGCGGTTCTTTCCATTGACCACGAAGAGCTGCGACAATCTTTCCTTTGATTGACGGGCAGGGTTGACCATGTCCATGGCTTCAGTGATTTCTCCGGCAAAAACCTTGAAATAAGAGATTTCACCCAGGTGCTGCTCAATGGAAGTTTTAAAGATAAAGGCGGATGTGGGATCTGAAACATTACATTTTAATTGCTTTCCTTCTTTGGTTTTAACACCGGGCATTTCATTGGGAGCGGGAACGCTGCCGGCAATGAATTCCAGCAAACGGCCAACACCCATATCCTGTTTGGCACAGCTACACATCACCGGAAAAATACTGCGGCTGATCAGTCCTGATTTCAATGCCATCTGCATCTGTTCTTCCGTGAGGGTTCCCTTGTCAAAGAAAACTTCCATCAGGGATTCGTCCTTGGAAGCCAGTTCTTCCACCAGGGCGGAGTACATCTCCCCGGCTTTTGATTTTTCCGTTTCGGGGATGTCTGTGATTTCAGGTTTCCCTCCTCCGGCCGGGTATTTGTATTGTTTCATTTTCAACAAATCAATGATTGAATTGAATCCCGGACCTGCATTCACAGGGTATTGCATCAGGGTAATATTCTTGCCAAACTGGGCTTTCATCTGACGCAGGGTTTCCTCAAAATTGGCATGTTCCTGGTCCAGATGGTTAATCACGAACACTACGGGAGTGTTCATGCGGTTGGTATGCCGCCATGTAATTTCGGTTCCGACTTCAACGCCGTTCTGGCCATTCACGACCATCAGGGCAGTGTCGGCGACACGCAGGGCGGAAATGACTTCCCCGCAGAAGTCGTCAAAACCCGGTGTGTCGATGATGTTTATCTTTTTGTTATCGCAAAGGGTATAAAGAATGGATGCAGATACGGAATTCTGCCGCTCCAGCTCAATGGGGCGATAATCGGAAACGGTGTTCTTATCTTCCACTGAACCCCTTCTGCTGATAACGCCGCCTTCAAACAGCATGGCTTCGGCAAGGGTGGTCTTTCCCGATTTTGCACCCCCGATCAGGGCAATGTTGCGGATTTCGTTGGTTTGGAATACCTTCATGATGAACAATGATTATAAAATAGATGAATGATAGTTTTTCCTGAAAAGGACTGCAAAAATATTAAATGTTAGGGAAATAACAAAGGAATTAGGAGTTAGGAATTAGGAATTAGGACTTTGGAGTCAGGAGTTGATGGTACAGCGGATTTGAGTCCATCTTTCGGCTGACATTTTGGAGCCCATGAATTCGATGACGTTTCCTGCGAGCAGGGCGCCTAATTCACCGCATTTCTGCAAGGGCAGCCCGGTGGCATGGCCATACAGGAAACCGGCTGCATACAAATCTCCGGCGCCGGTGGTATCGATGGGTGTGACCGGGATAATCCCGATTTCACAATATTCCGAGGTGGTTTTTACCAGGGAACCCTTGCCCCCGGTTTTCACAATGGCGATTTCCACGAATTTTCCGATTTCTTTCAGGGCGTTATCCGGTTCATGACCGGTCAGCGATCTGGCCTCATCCTCGTTGGCAAACAAGATATCCACGTATTCATGGATCATTTGCTGCAGGAATTCCCTGTTGGCCTCCACTACATTATAGCTGGCTAAGTCGAGGGAAACGATGAGCCCGTTTTCTTTAGCCAGGGCAACCGCCCTGCGGATCAGCTCATGGTTCTGAACCAGGTAGCCTTCTATGTGAAAATAGGAATATCCCCTGAACATTTCTGTTTGCAGGTTTTCGGCCGAAAGCTCTATGGCTGCACCTAAAAAAGTGGCAAAAGTACGCTCCGAATCGGGAGTCACCAGCGCTACGGCGCGGCCGGTTTCCTGACTGCTATGTATCATATGCGGCTCCACCCCGGCCTGGATAAGGTCGCGAACGAAAAAACCCCCGAGTTCATCCTCCCCGATCACGCCGATATATCCGACAGGCGCTCCCAGCATGGCTAAGCCGTGAATAGTATTGGCTGCTGACCCTCCTGCCGACTGACTCTTCTGATACTCTTTTAATGCTAACAATACAGCATTACTCCTTTCTTTGTCGACCAACTGCATGCTTCCCTTGGGAAGACCCAGTAATTCCAAGATCCCGTCGCTTTCCAGAGGGATCATCACATCCACCAGGGCATTTCCCATGCCAAGTATTTTTTTCATGCTTTTTCCTTGTTTATCCGGCAAAAGTAATAAAACATATCTTCCCATCCCAGGTACATTTACCCCATAAATACTTACAGATACTTATTCTGCATGAAAAAGTGCAACCATTCCGCCTGCCAAACGTACAAAACAGAAAATGAAACCCATGAAAACCCGGTTAAACCTCATTCTGGCCATTGTGTTTACCACCTGTTCCATGGCTGCCATTGCCGCAGACGATGATTGCCCCTGCCGAAAAAAACCGAAAATCATCATCGTACCTCCCGTTAAAGTAGTGCCTCCCGCTCCGGTCAAACAATTTAAAACCTATCCGCTGTTTGATAAAGGCTTTGATGTACCGGATCCCAATATGTGCGCCGGCGGTATGATGCGCCCCAAAGAAAACCTGCAGTTCCGCATCATGCCGAACCCTGTCGATCAAACCCTCAATGTCATCTATACCACTGCTGAACCAGGCAATGTCAAGATCGAGATTCTCGACTGCTCCGGAGCCGTGTTGAGAACCCTCATGCAAGAGTATCAGGAGGACGGACTGAAGGTGCGTTCCTTCGACGTGTACAATAAGATACGCCCGGGCATCGCTTACGTCAGGGTAAGCAATAACGGGCAAGTGCTCATCGTGGAAAAGATGTTCAAACAATAATCCGGCTAAAGCAAGCTGTTTCCAGGGACATTCAGGCTTCGGGATGTCTTTTTTGTTTTATCTGCTAATGTTGTCTATCTTTGTTTTCCTGATACGGCAACATTTCTCCCGATGACCCCGGAACATCTGGAGAATCATCCCATTTTGCAAGGTTCAACTGTCTAAAATTTAGACAGTAGTGTCTAAATTTTAGACAGTTTTTTCTTATTCAATTTTTTTAAATGCTTAAAATCAGGCTATTAATATTTTGGCCTGATTTTTGCTTATAGATAAGTCCATAAAACAAATCCCCATGAGATATTTTATGATTTCCCTGCTATTTTTTTCTTCCATCTTCCTTTCTGCCCAAACCCATAAAAACGGGGAACCCCTTCTCCCGTTAAATCCCGGAAGATCGGTCATATTCGGAAAAGATATTGTCATCCACGACCAAGCTGATCGGGATCAACAGAGCATTGCCGTTTGTTCAGCTTTTAATGGATGGCTGTATGCTGCGTATTCATACGATTCAATTGGCGTTCTTTGGCTTTCCGTTTGGAGATCTACGGATAATGGTATGCATTGGGAAAATCTTCGCGAGGGCCCATTAGAAGTTGGAGATCGCATAATAAAAAACTTAGATATTGCAGTTTGTGGGAATAATGAGGCAAATCTTAAAATTTTTTTTGCAGGAGTGATTGTAAACAACAATTCAGTATATGGCCAGGGTAATGTTTGGAGATCCAATGCAAATACCATTGAATTTGAAAAATTTCTCATCACTGCAGCTAATACTTATGATCTTGCCTTTGTAAATGACTTTTTATATCCTGCCTATAATTCAAATCCATATAGCGTGGGTATTATTTTTTCACAAGTTGATTTTATTTATGGGGAATGCCTTTTTTATGCGTCCTCGGAAGATGGGGGAGAAACTACATTAATCAATGATACTCTTGGTATATCCGTAATACCTTTTCGTAAAGTCAGTCTCTCTTACGGGAGAAGTCCTTTGTGGAATACCGGCAGATCCTATGCAATGTGGGAACAGGCGGACAATATCAATTCTCCCACCGGTCATATCTATACCGCCCATACAGATCCCAACTTCAACAGTCAGTTTACCCGACCGGTATGCATCGACAGCCTGGATCCCTCGGCCATCAATCTTTGCCGTAACCCGGTCATTGCCTGCCAGTACAGCGATACCGATAACGACAGCGCCAACCTGA
>CAZSDU010000006.1:0-113442 GCA_964605775.1 uncultured Prolixibacteraceae bacterium
AACACGTAAAAAAAAGGAGGCTGTTAAGCCTCCTTGGTGATCCGCCTGGGATTCGAACCCAGGACCCCCGCCTTAAAAGGGCGATGCTCTACCTGCTGAGCTAGCGAATCTTCATATTAATTTTGAGGGTGCAAAAGTACAACAAAAATTAAAAATTAAAAATTAAAAATTAAAAATTACTAAGTAATTGTCTTTCAATAACTAAATAAGTGATATGTCTCCTTTGCCTTCTCTTACAACGAACATTTCTTCACCGGTGCAATCAATTATGGTGGAAGGAATATTGCCACAATGACCGGAGTCAATTACAATGTCGACCAACTTGTAAAACCGTTCATAAATCAATTCGGGATCTGTCAGGTAATCCACTATTTCATCCTCATGGTGAATGGAAGTGGTCATGATCGGATTCCCAAGGTGCTCTACGATCCTGATTGGAACTATATGATCTGGTATCCTGATCCCAACTGTCTTTTTCTTGCTCTGAAAAAAATGAGGGACCTCATTGTTGGCGTTCAGAATGAATGTAAAAGGTCCGGGTAAAGCCCGGCGCATGACTTTGTAGGTATGATTCGGTATGGGTTTTGAATAATTGGAAAGTTCGCTGAGACTGCTGCAAATAATAGAAAAATTTGCTTTCTCCCGCTTGATGCCTTTGATCTGGGCTACCCTGTCCACCGCTTTGATCTGTCTGATATCACAGCCCAGACCATAAACCGTATCCGTTGGGTAAATAATTACTCCACCCTGACGCAGGCAATTTACAACTATCTTCAATTGCCGTTCACTGGGATTGTCGGGATGTATCTTAAGGAGCATCTACGATGTACGATTTACGATTAACGATTGAAAATTTGCATGTTGCAGTTTAAAATCTGTTGAGGAAATATTTGATTTTAACGAGTCCCAAAAGTAGAAATAAATCTAAAATCATCAATCGTCAATCGTAAATAAAAAATGGGTAAGCCCCTTATATCGCACCGCTCAACCATTTTACCCTTGCTTCCTTCCAGACCTGGGGGAGTTCAATGGGAGCTGGTCGTATAAGACTTACCCGCTGCAAAGTTATTAATTTTCCCGTTTCATCCGTAATCACATGAGGTTTTTTTTTGTATGTTTGCCTGAAACAATAAAACAACAAGGTATGGAAGAAAAATCACGTTCTGCCACAGTACAAGGTTTGTACTTTGGTATTATTACCGGCCTGGCCATTGTCATTTTTTCGCTCGTTTTGTACGTCGCGGATCTATACATGAATCGTTATGTGTCTGCCATTAGTTACCTTTTCCTGATTGCAGGGATGATTTATGGAGCAATGGAGTACCGGAAAAAATACAGAAAGGATGTCATGACTTACGGACAAGCGTTCTCCTCCTGCTTCATGATTGGTTTGTTTGCGAGCATTGTGGTGGCATTTTATACTTATATTTTTGCCCAGTTTATCCATCCTGGCTTTGTACAGGAAATCCTTGACCAGTCAAGGGAAAAGCTGATGGAACAAAATTCAAACCTTTCTGAGGATCAGATAGAGGCAGCCATGCAGTGGACAGAGAAATTCACCACTCCTGTGATGATGATGGTCTGGGGCTTTGTTGGCTATGTGATGGTGTCTGCCGTTATCAGCCTGATCGCTGCAATCTTTGTGAAGAAGGAAGAAGTAGTCTCGGTTTAATCATTTTTCATGGATATTTCCATTGTAGTACCCTTACTGAACGAGGAGGAATCTCTTCCCGAGCTTGCCGAATGGATTCGACAGGTGATGGATACCCATCATTATTCATATGAAATCATTTTTGTGGATGATGGAAGCAGAGATCATTCATGGCCCGTGATACAAGATATCAGGCGACATGATCCTCACGTCAAGGGAATTAAGTTTCGCCGCAATTATGGCAAAGCTGCTGCGCTGAATGTCGGATTCAACAAGGCTGAAGGGGAGGTTGTTTTTACCATGGATGCTGATCTTCAGGATAGTCCTGAGGAGATCCCTGAAATGTATCGCATGATCCGTGAGGAGGGATTTGACCTGGTTTCCGGCTGGAAAAAGAAACGTCAGGATCCCCTGACGAAAACCATCCCTACGAAATTCTATAATTGGTCGGCCCGGAGGGTTTCGGGGATTAAACTGCATGATTTTAATTGTGGACTGAAAGCTTACCGTAATTCATTGGTGAAAAGCATTGAAGTTTATGGAGAAATGCACAGGTATATCCCATTCCTTGCCAAATGGGCTGGATTTTCGAAAATTGGAGAAAAGATCGTGCATCATCAAAAGCGGAAATTCGGGAGAACAAAATACGGAATCGATCGGTTTTATAAGGGATATCTTGATCTTCTGACCATTTCCTTTACTGCACGTTTCGGAAAAAGACCCATGCATTTTTTTGGACTTTGGGGAACCTTAATTTTCTTTATTGGATTTATCATTGCAGGATATCTGGCTTATGCCAAATTTTTTATGCAGGAATTTAAGATGACCGACCGTCCGTTATTTTATTTTGGTATCCTGGCTATGATTCTCGGCACTCAGTTGTTTGTCGCGGGCTTCCTCGGGGAACTGATCTCCCGGAATTCCTATGATCGTAACCATTACCTGATCGAAGAACTCCTTGATTGATAAGTGATGGAAACGATCAAACGTGTCAGCTTTCTGAAGCAGGTAAACATCTTTACTGAAACACCTGAAGAATTGCTGCATCAGATCGCTGAAAACCTGGTTGAAATGGAATTCAGCAGGGGTGATCACATCGTGCTTAAGGGTGAACTGGGTGATTCCATGTACATTGTCATTCATGGTCTGGTTAAGGTACATGATGGAGATCACATTTTTTCAGTATTGAAGAAAGGGGATGTTTTCGGGAAATATTATCTTCTTGACCGTAAAGAAAGATCTGCAACGGTTACTGCTTTGGAGCTGACACGACTTTTTTGTTTTAAACAGGAAATCTTCTATGAGATCACACGAAATGAGGGAACCATAATCCAAGGCATCCTCAGGGAACTGGTCAGAAGACTCAGGGATATGAACCTGGCCGAAGAGCAAATGGTCATCCAGAACCAGGAAATCATCCGGCAAAAGGAAACACTTGAAAAACAGAAAAAAGAACTGCTTGAACTCAATGCCACCAAGGATAAGTTCTTCTCTATCATTGCCCACGATTTGAGAAGTCCCATCAGTGTCCTGATCACCCTCTCCGAAGTCCTTAAAACGGACATGGATTTGCTCAGCCCTGAAAAGAAAAACGAGATCCTTGACAGCCTTCACAATCTCTCCCTCAACTATCTCAAGTTATTGGATAATCTGCTTCAATGGGCAACGGCTCAGTCGGGCAGGATGAACCCTGAACCCTCTGCTTTTTCTTTGCCTGCTGCAATCAGGGAAGTGCTGGATTTCTATCAAGCCAATGCGCAGAAAAAAAATATCTCTCTTGAGTATATCCAAACTTCAGAAATAAGCGTTTTTGCTGATAAAAACATGATCAGAACGGTCTTGCGTAACCTGATTTCCAATGGCATTAAATATACCCTTCCTGGAGGGAAAATCAGGGTGTCCGTTGAAGAAAACAGTAAACACGCAGTGGTGAAAGTCAGGGATGACGGCGTTGGATTGTCAACCGAGCAGCTTTCCCGCTTATTTAGCATTGACCAGGCGCATTCAACAAAAGGAACTGCCAATGAACCGGGAACAGGACTTGGCCTCATCCTTTGCAAGGAATTTGTTGAAAAAAATGGGGGTATCCTCAAAATTTTCAGTAAGCCAGGCAATGGCAGTACTTTTGAATTTTCACTTCCCAAATCCTGATCACGAATGACTGATCCCATGAGTGTTGTTCTGATCGGTCCCGCGCATCCCTTACGCGGAGGACTCGCAACTTTTAATGAACGCCTGATCAGGGAATACCTCAAACGGGGAGACATGGCGAGTATCGTGACATTCAGCCTGCAATATCCATCTTTGTTTTTTCCAGGTAAAACTCAGTTTTCGACCGAACCACCCCCGGGTGATATTCCCATTAGCATAAAAGTCAATGCGGTTAATCCGTTAAACTGGATCCGGGTTGGGATGGGATTAAAAAAACAAAGACCGGATCTTGTTCTTGTCAAATACTGGATGCCTTTTATGGCACCCTGCTTCGGAACAATATGCCGGATTATAAAACGTAATCGTCATACGCGGGTGATATCCATCATCGACAATATCATCCCTCATGAAAAAAGACCGGGGGACAGGTTCTTATCTCAATTCTGGGTAAATTCAGCCGATGGTTTCGTCGTCATGTCCAGGGCTGTTTTAACTGAAATGGATACATTTACTGGTAAACTTCCCAAGATTTATTGTCCCCATCCGCTGTATGATAACTTTGGCGAAATTTTATCAAGGGAAGTTGCCCTAAAACAATTGAATTTGGACCCTCAGTTTCGCTATCTTCTTTTTTTTGGTTTTATCAGAGACTACAAAGGCCTGGACCTTTTGCTTCATTCATTTCATGATGCTCGAGTAAAAGCTTCAGGGATAAAATTGCTGGTAGCCGGAGAGTTTTACTGCGATTCCAAACCTTATGATGATCTGATTCAGGAATACCAGCTACAGGATCAGGTGATTATGAGTAACGATTTCATTCCGGACAGCCAGGTACGGAATTATTTCTGCGCTGCCGATTTGGTGGTTCAGCCCTATAAAAGTGCAACACAGAGCGGGGTCACACAAATCGCCTATCATTTCAATAAACCCATGATCATTACCAATGTGGGTGGACTTGCCGAATTTGTCCCCGATAATAAGGTTGGATATGTGGTTGAACCATCTCCCGAAGAAATTGCCACAGCCATCCTGAAATTCTATTCAGAGGGTAGGGAAGCTGAATTTTCTTCCAATGCAGCGGTTGAAAAAGAAAAATACTCCTGGGAACGTATGTTGGAAACCATTGATAAACTGATGTTATATGATCATCCGAAGTAAAGCTCCCCTACGGCTTGGCCTGGCCGGCGGAGGTACCGATGTAGCACCATATTCTGAGCTTTTCGGCGGCGCTATCCTGAACGCTACCATCAGCATGTATGCCTGGGCCAGCATTCAACCCAGGAACGACGGGAAAATCGTGTTTCATGCACTGGATAAACAGGAAAAGTACCTTTTTGATGCGCTTCCCAGATTACCGGTTGACGGGAAGCTGGATCTGCATAAAGGAGTGTACAACAGGGTGGTCGACACGTATAGCTGTAAACCGCTTTCTTTTGAGTTATCCACCTATGTCGATGCCCCTCCGGGTTCAGGCCTGGGAACCTCCTCAACCCTTGTCGTTGCCATTCTGGGCGCTTTCTCGGAATGGCTTAATCTTCCTCTGGGAGAATATGATCTGGCCCATCTGGCCTATGAAATTGAAAGGATTGATCTAAACATGGCCGGGGGTAAACAGGATCAATATGCAGCTACTTTCGGAGGGGTGAATTTTATGGAGTTTTCCGCTGAGGATAAAGTTATTGTTAATCCCATGCGAATCAAGGATAGATATCTTGATGAACTATCACATAACCTTATCCTTTACCATACGGAAACAAGCAGGTTATCTTCAAAAATTATCGAACAACAAACCAGAAACGTACTGCAGAAAAATGAAAAGTCGATCGAAGCCATGCATAAGCTGAAAGAACAGGCAGTTCGGATGAAAGAGGCCTTACTGATGGGAAAATTGGACGAAATAGGGGAGATCCTTGATTTTGGATGGCATTTCAAAAAAAACCTTGCGGAAGGTGTCAGTAGTCCTTTTATTGATGAAATTTATGAGACTGCCATGAAAAACGGAGCTACGGGAGGGAAAATTTCCGGGGCCGGAGGTGGAGGGTTTATGTTTTTTTATTGCCCTGAAAACACCAGTTCACAGGTGATCGCTTCTTTGAAACAGTTCGGAGGTCAGACAAAACGTTATGAATTTACCTCAAAAGGACTGTCAACATGGACGTTTTAGTTATAGAGCAGATCATTTTCACGCTGTGTAAGTAAATATGATTAGTATGAATAATTTCCTTGCGTTGGTTAACAGCAGGTACTCAGTCAGGAGTTACCAGGATAAACCTGTTGAAGAAGAAAAACTGAATTATATTCTGGAATGTGGGAGAATGGCTCCATCGGCTGCCAACTATCAGCCATGGCATGTCATTGTGATTCAGGACAAGGCAATGCGTGAGTTGCTTTCTATGACATACTCCCGGGCATGGTTGACCCAGGCGCCGGTAATTCTGGTGGTTTGCGGAGATCATGACCTTGCCTGGAAAAGAGCTGATGGGAAAGACCATACAGATATTGATATATCCATAATGGTAGACCATATGACGCTTGCATCTGCTGAACAGGGATTAGGAACCTGCTGGATTTGTAATTTCAACGCGCACAAGGCCTGTGAATTGCTCAAGCTTCCACCTAACCTTGAACCCATCGCATTTCTTTCCCTTGGATATCCTGGAAAAGAAACGGATAGCCATTCCCGTCATCATCTCAGGAAATCTCTTTCTGAGATTGTTCATTGGGGCAAATACTGACGGTAATTTTGTAATTTCGCTACTCCTCAATCTCGTTTTATGAGTATAAGCAAATCCATCCAACAGTCTATCGAAGTCAAGCAGAAAATCCTGGCTGATGCAATCCTTTTAAAAACCATTGGTGAGGTCGCTGAAACCTGCATCAAGGCATTCTGCAACGGGAACAAAGTGTTGTTATGTGGCAATGGGGGAAGCGCCGCGGATGCCCAGCACCTTGCCGCTGAATTTTCGGGAAGGTTTTATTATGATCGTCCTCCCTTGCCTGCTGAAGCATTGCACGTCAACACCTCTTACCTTACCGCCGTGGCCAATGACTATTCCTTTGATGAAGTCTATGCCAGACTGCTCAGGGGAACCGCCAAATCAGGGGATATCCTCATCGGACTTTCCACTTCCGGAAACTCAAAAAATGTGATCCGTGCATTTGAAACTGCCCGTGAACTGGGTATCATTACGGTCGGACTGACAGGTGAAAGTGGTGGAAGGATGAAAGATATTTGCGACTTTCTGATTAATGTTCCATCAAAAGATACACCAAGGATACAGGAATCGCATATCATGATCGGACACATCATTTGTGAAATCGTGGAAGCTTCCATTTTCCCCAAAGCAAACTGATTCGTGGAAGCGATAATCCTGGCTGGCGGATTGGGGACTCGTTTACAAACCTTAGTAAGCGAAGTACCTAAATCAATGGCCATGGTGAACAACAGGCCTTTTCTTGAATATTTGCTCGATTACATCATTGACCAGGGAGTGAGCAAAGTAGTGCTTTCAGTAGGATATATGCGTGAATATATCATCAATCATTTCAAGCATCAATATCTGTCATTGAAGATTTCCTACGCGGTGGAAGAAGAACCCTTAGGTACCGGAGGCGGAATCCGTCTGTCTTTCTGGCATGTGGATGGAGACAGGGCATTCGTACTGAATGGCGACAGTATGTTCAGACTGGATTACCGACAGCTTCTGGCAGAACACCTGAGAAAAAAATCTGCAGCCACCCTTGCATTAAGAAAACTCAATAACACCGGTCGGTTTGGTAAGGTTTGTCTAAATCGGACTAATCGTATCATTGGGTTTACAGAAAAAGAGAAAAATTCCGGGCCCGGTTACATCAATGGTGGGGTTTATGTTATCGAAAAAAAATCGCTGATGGAACCAGAATTCAGGGGAAAATTTTCGATAGAAAAGGATTATTTTGAGCGTTGTTATAAGGAGAACAGGATGTTTGGGTTTCCTTCTAAGGATTATTTCCTTGATATTGGGATCCCGGAGGATTATAAAAAGGCACAAAATGACTTTAAAGGATTTGGAAATTGATCCAAACTGGTCGCTTTTTCTCGACAGAGACGGAGTAATCAATAAACGTATCGTGGCTGGTTATGTTAAAACCTGGGATGAGTTTGAATTTTTACCTGGCGTACTGGACGCACTGAAATTGTTTAACAACTATTTTAACCGGATTTTCATCGTCAGTAATCAGCAGGGGATTGGAAAGAAACTGATGACAATGGAGGACTTGAATACGGTTCATGAAATGATGTTGAAAAGCATTCGTCAACAGGGTGGAAAAATTGACCGGATCTTTGTGAGTCCGCATCTTGAAACTGATGCTTCCTTTCTGCGTAAGCCAAATATCGGTATGGCACTGAAAGCCCGCAGGGAATTTCCGGGAGTCACTTTTAAAAAATCCATCATGGCCGGCGATTCTTTTTCCGATATGGTATTCGGGAAGCGTGCTAAGATGAAAACAGTATTGATTTCAGATGATAACGCCCTGGCTAAGAAAAATCCCGGTTTGATCGATTTTTTTTACCCTGATTTAATATCTCTTGCCCATGCACTGTGATGTTCCTGACTATCTTATCTGTGGCATATTTTTATTGTTTTATCTCTTAAATATGGTTTCTTATCAATCAATCTGACTTCCTTTGAGCCCCTCAATCATATTTTTCAGTTTTCTCGCTTATACGGCACTTTTGTTTTTTGTTACCTGGCTTACGGCAAGAAGGGCGACAAACCGTGCATTTTTCATAGGGAATAAATCTTCACCCTGGTTTGTCGTTGCCTATGGCATGATCGGCGCTTCCCTATCCGGAGTGACTTTCATGTCGGTACCTGGTTGGGTGGGAACGACCCAGTTTTCTTATATGATGGTCGTTTTTGGCTACCTTTTTGGCTACTTTGTGATAGCAACAGTACTGATGCCGCTATATTATAAGTTGAACCTGACCTCCATTTATTCATACCTGGAGACCAGGTTTGGATTCTGGTCATACAAAACCGGATCCTTTTATTTCCTGCTTTCCCGAACCATTGGCGCATCATTCAGAATGTTCTTGGTCGTCAATGTCCTGCAGATTTTTGTATTCGATGCCTGGAATATTCCTTTCAGCATGACGGTCTTGATTTTTATTATCCTTATCCTGTTATATACTTTCAAAGGAGGAATTAAAACCATTATCTGGACCGATACGGTTCAAACAACCTTTATGCTGTTATCATTGGTTTTATCGATATTTCTCATCATCCGGGAGATGGGAACCGATTTTTCCACCATGTTCCAAACCGTGATTGACAGTAATTACTCAAAAATGGTTTATACCGATTGGCAGGATAAACGTTTCATCTTGAAGCAACTGCTGAGTGGTGCATTCATTGCGATTGTTATGACAGGGCTGGATCAGGAAATGATGCAGAAAAACCTGAGTTGCCGCTCTCTGAAAGATGCACAGAAAAATATGTTTTCATTCAGTATATCCCTTGTGTTTGCTAATTTTCTGTTCTTGTTTCTTGGTGCAATTTTGTATATTTTCGCTACCTACGAGGGAATAACTCTGCCTGAAAGGTCCGATGATCTTTTCCCTGTGATTGCCATCAATCATCTCGGCCCATTGGCAGGTATCGTATTCCTCATCGGATTGATTTCTGCCGCCTATCCGAGCGCTGATGGTGCGCTGACATCCCTTACCACTTCATTTAGTATTGATTTTCTTGGGATGAATAAAAAATCTGATTGGAGTGAAAAGAAAAAAGAAAAAATACGTTATACGGTCCATATTGGTTTTGCCTTGTTGTTGCTGATGGTGATCATTCTGTTCAGGACTATTAACAACCAGGCTGTTATCGATAAACTATTCACTGTAGCAGGATATACTTATGGCCCGCTTCTGGGGCTATATGCCTTCGGCATGTTCACCCGCTTTCAGGTGAAAGACAGATATGTCCCTGTAGTGGCCATTCTTTCTCCGGTAATCTGTTACTTCATCAGTGATTATTCGACTGTCCTGTTCAACGGTTATAAGTTTGGGTTTGAATTACTCATTCTGAACGGAATGATTACTTTTGTAGGTTTGCTTATAGTTAGACGTATAAAAAAATGAAAATTATAAGATAATACATCAGCCATGAAAAAGAAGCTTTTTATCATTTTATTGTTGCAACTGGTTCTCAGCGTACCGGTATATACTCAGATCAATGTTTTTCGCATTGACAACAATGCTATGCCCCAGTCAAGAGAAGGAGTCTTTTACTCCTTGCCAAGGACGGTTGTAAGGGTAGAGGTTAAAATAGACCGGATTGAAAATTACAAAGGTCCTTATGCTGATTATGCTGCCAGATATCTTGGACTGAAAAATGTGATTACGGCGAATTCCGTTGAGTATAAGATCAGTGATATTTCCATCACAACCTACCCAGAGCCGGATCCCGATCAATATTATTTTGTTGAACTCGGGGAAAAAGTATCGAAAGGTCAGCAGACCGGGTTGCTGGAGCTTAGCAGTTCTGGTCTGTTCCTGGGTACGATTTCAGGGTTGAAGGATACTGTTTCCAATGAAACGGTTCTCATCGGGAAAAATGAACCCATGGCCGGGACGGAAAAAGATGTATTCGGAGAATTATTTAAATATTATGCTGATGTCAGCGTATTTGAAAAAGTTGATACCATCATCCGTAAGATAAATATTGATACCATGACTCTGGAGCGTCAGTTTCTGAAACGGACAATGGTGGAAAAATCTCCTGAACAGAAAGCCAAAGAAGCCTCCGATGTCATTACAAAGATCAAAGATAATCGTTTTAATCTTCTGAGCGGGTACCAGGAAGTCAATTATAATAAGGAAACCCTTGAATATATGGACACTCAGCTTAAACAAATGGAAAGGGAATATATCAAATTATTTACGGGAATCAGCCTGCATAAAACTTTAACATTCAGCTATAAGTATATCCCTTTACCCAACCAGATCAACACGGAGATCCCGATCTTCAAATTCTGGAAATCCAAAGGGGTGATTGGATTGGATGAACCCGGAGGAAGAGTGGTGACCATCAACATTCAAAGGGTGGGGAATACCAATTCGGTTTCCGCTTATCTTGCCCGAGCTGAAAAGTCCGCCAAATCCAATGGATTTTATTATCGTATTCCTGAATTGGCAAGGGTTACGGTGAAACTTGACGAAAACACACAGGTGGAAAATCAATGCCTGATCAGCCAGTTAGGACTTGTTTCTTTCCTTCCCTCCCATAAATGGAAAGTGCGTTTACATGAATCCACCGGTGGAGTCAAAGGACTGGAGATACAGTAAAGGTCAGGAATGCAGGGCCAGATGAATACGGGTCAACTGCTTTAAAAGATCGTTCAGTTGATGAAGGGGAAGCATGTTTGCACCGTCCGATTTGGCGTGAGCCGGGTCATGGTGAGTTTCCAGAAAAATGCCATCCGCTCCCACGGCAATGGCCGCTTTGGCAATGAACTCAATAAGATCAGGCCGGCCACTTGTTATTCCTTGCGGAGTATTGGGAAGTTGTAAAGCATGGGTCACATCCATGATAACCGGAACCCCATGTTTTTTCATATCAGGGATATTTCTGAAGTCAACGATCAGATCCTGATAACCAAACATATTCCCACGCTCGGTGAGCATAATTTGATGATTTCCGGTTTCTGCAATTTTATCAAGTGCAAATCTCATGGATTCAGCCGAACAAAACTGGCCTTTTTTAATATTCACTGTTTTTCCGGTACGGCCGGCTGCTTTCAGCAGATCGGTTTGTCTGCAAAGAAAGGCGGGAATCTGAAGAACATCCACAAATTTTGAAGCTAATGTCGCTTCTTCCTCGGTATGGATATCAGTAAGTGTCGCAATGTCAAGGTTCTTACCCACCTCCTTGATGATTTCCAGTGCTTCACGATTCCCGATTCCAGTGAAGGAATCGTTTTTCGTACGGTTGGCCTTTTTATAAGAAGCTTTAAAAATAAAGGGAATTTTAAGTTCTTCCGTGATCTTTTTGATTTGTGATGCAATCCTTAACGGCATCTCTTCATTTTCAACCACACAGGGGCCTGCAATCAAAAAGAACATTCCTGATTCCTTGAATTTCAATCTATTTATGTCTGGTATCATACTAACAATTTTTTTGTTTTCGTTGCTAATATTTGTACTTCCCCTTCCACAAGCTTTTCAATCTTGCCCTGAGTTCATTTTCCCGTGGATTATTTTGTGGATCATAAAACTTCTGGCTTTTTAAGGCATCAGGAAGAAATTCTTGCTCAACAAAATTTTGATCAAAATCATGGGCATAGAGATAATCCTTTCCATAACCGATTTTTTTCATCAATCCAGAGGGAGCGTTTCTGAGATGAAGGGGTACAGCCTGGTCTCCAGATTCTTGAATTGATTTCGTTGCTTTTCTGATGGCCAAGTAAGAGGAATTGCTTTTTACTGAGCATGCCAGGTAAATGGCGGTCTGTGAAAGAATCAGGTCACTCTCAGGATAGCCGATCACATCTACTGCCTGAAAACAATGACTAGCCAACAACAAGGCATTGGGATTGGCATTCCCAATGTCCTCTGAAGCAAGAATCAGCATTCGTCTTGCAATGAATTTCGGATCTTCTCCTGCCATGACCATCCTGGCAAGCCAATAAACTGCTGCATTGGGATCACTACCCCGGATGGATTTGATAAATGCGGAAATAATATCATAATGCATTTCCCCGGTTTTATCATACATTGCAAGGTTCTGCTGGATGACATGGATGGCCTTTTCATTGTCAATGACAATCTTATCAAGCGATCTTTCCGATGACTGTACAATTAATTCCAGGGCATTTAAAAGCTTTCTCGCATCTCCTCCTGAAATCCTGAGGAGTGCCTCGCTTTCCGTGATTTCTATTTCCTTCCCGGATTCCTTTTCTAAATATTGTTTCCCCTGGTTAAGAAGTTTCAGCAGATGATCCTCTTCAAGCGGCTTTAGTACATATATTTGGCAACGCGACAGGAGTGGAGAGATCACTTCAAAAGAGGGATTTTCAGTAGTTGCTCCGATAAAAGTTACGATGCCTTTTTCCACTGCTCCCAAAAGGGCATCCTGTTGTGATTTGCTGAAACGGTGAATTTCATCAATAAACAAAAACGGACTGTCTCCGGCTTCCTTCGCTTTATTGATAATTTCTCTGACTTCTTTCACTCCGGAACTGATAGCACTCAGGGTAAAAAACCTTCGCTTCAGATGCTGGGAAATAATAAAGGCAAGCGTGGTTTTTCCTACTCCCGGAGGTCCCCAGAGAATCATGGAAGGGAGTTTACCCCTGGAAATAGCCTGGGATAAAACAGCCTCTTTCCCAATTAAGTGTTCCTGGCCCAGGTAGTCATCCAGGGTATTTGGACGTAGCTTCTCAGCAAGTGGAATCAGCATTTTTTTGGAATAGAATTTCAAAGATACTTCATTATCATATTCGAAAATTCCAATTTTTTTCCAATTCCATGTTTTCTTAGCCTTAAATCTTAAAAAATGTTAAAAATAATCATGCTGATATTCAGTAACTTAAGCGAAATGTTAAAAAATGTTAAAAAAAAGTGTCTGGATTATTTGGAGCGTATTATTCCTTTACTATATCTTTGTATCCGAATTTAAAAATCAATAAACAAATGAAAAAACTTGCAACATTATTAGTTATTGGCGCAGTAGCATTTATGTACTCCTGTGGCCCAAGCGCAAAAGAAATCGAAGAAAAAAGAATTGCTGATTCAATCCGCGTTGCTGACTCATTAGCAATGGTACAGGCTGAACAGCAGAGGGTTGCTGATTCTATTGCTCAGGCTCAGATTGCAGCTGCTCATCAGGATTCTATCACCCAGGGTTGGATTAAGGAAGATGGAACTCCTACTGACAAATTAAAGAAAGAACTGAAAAAAATTAAGAAATAAGCGATACTGCTTATCAGTTCTTAAAGGAAGAGGGGGCGTCGGTTAGACAGCCCCCTCTTCTTTTTTGAAAAACATTAAAGATTCTTTATTTCTGCAATGAGCTTTTGCATGCTGGCTTTGGCATCACCGAATAGCATACGCGACTTGGGCATGAAGAATAGGTTGTTTTCAATGGCAGCATAACCCTTTGCCATACTTCTTTTCATGATTATCGTATTTTTTGCTTCCCAAACTTTAATAACCGGCATGCCATAAATCGGGCTGGAAGAATCTTCCTCTGCAGCTGGATTGACAACATCATTGGCGCCGATGACAATGACCACATCGGTATTCCCCATGTCGTTATTGGCTTCTTCCATTTCCTGAAGCTTCTCATAGGCAACGTCCGCTTCAGCAAGAAGGACATTCATATGGCCTGGCATACGTCCGGCAACCGGATGAATGCCATATTTTAATTCGACACCTTTTGTTCCGAGCAGGTTTTCCAGCTCATGGCACAGATGCTGTGCCTGGGCTACAGCTAAGCCATAACCTGGAACGATCAATACTTTCTGGGAATAACTTAGCAATACTGCAGCATCGCTAAGGGATATTTCTTTTACGGTTTTATCCACACCTGATGCAGTTGAAGCAGAGCTTCCGCCAAAGGCCCCGATGATGACATTTAGCAGCGAACGATTCATGGCCTTGCACATGAGAATGGTCAATATCGTGCCTGATGAGCCGACGAGTATTCCTCCGGTTAGCATCGCCTGGTTATGATAGAGAAATCCTCCCATAGCCGCTGCAACCCCGGTAAAAGAATTCAATAAGGAAATAACGACCGGCATATCAGCGCCTCCGATTGGCATAACAAAAGTAACACCATAAACCAACGCGAGTCCTGCCAGGACATAGATCATCCAGTTTTCCCCATCCACAGGCTCCTTGAACATGATAAATACCACAAAAATCAATAGAATGACCAGAAAAGCAAGATTGATAAATCTTAAGACCGGATTTTTTATATCTCCTAAACGCTCATCCAGTTTTCCAAAAGCAATCATAGAGCCTGCAAAGGAAACTCCCCCTATCATCAATCCCAGAAGTATGGCCAGTGCTTCTCCGTTTAGCATGGTGGTGGCGTGTTCACTGGCCAACATGGTTTGCATTCTTGGAAATTCCATCATCGAAATCAGTGCCGCACAGGCACCACCCATCCCGTTGAACAGGGAAACCATCTGTGGCATGGCGGTCATCTTCACTTTTTTTGCAGCCATCCAACCGGTTACTGATCCGATAAACAGCGCAACGAGAATCCATCCTAAATTGTGGATTCTTTGAAAGCTTCCGTCATCCATTTTTGTTTTATGAAAAAGAATGGTAAAAAGGATTGCCAATCCCATTCCCGCTGCTGCCCATAGGTTTCCGCTCCTTGCCGTATCCGGATGGCTGAGCTTTTTCAGCCCCATGATGAATAAAATAGAGGCCAGGATATAAGATAATTCCAGAATGGAGAGATAAGGGGAAAAATCAAAGTTTTTTGTCAGTGTAATGATCGTTTCCATAGAGATGTTTTATTTCCGTGTTTTCTTTTTCCTGAACATTTCGAGCATGCGGTCGGTCACCACAAATCCTCCGACCACATTCAAAGTTCCCAGGATTACTGCAATGAATCCCAGGATCATGGATAAAACATTATCCGCATGTCCCATCACAATAATGGCACCGATAATCACTACACCATGTATGGCGTTAGCACCAGACATCAGCGGTGTATGCAATACTGATGGGACATGCGATATGACTTCTATGCCTAGAAAAATGGAGAGGATAATGATGAAGATCGCTTCCCTGTATTCCATGAAAAAAGTTAGCATTTCATTCATTGTGAGATAATTTATGAATTTATAATGGATTTGATTCTTTCATTGGTGATTTCCTTGTTGTGCGTGATACAGGTACCCTTAATCAGGTCATCTTCCCAGTTCAGGTTAAATTCACCCTTGGTATTGATCATTAACTTGAGAAAATTGATAACATTTTTTCCAAACATTTTACTCGCATCGGTGGGCAGGTCAACGGGGAAAAATGAATTCCCGATGATTTTCACCCCGTGAGCAATAATGGTTTCATTGTTGCGGGTCAGTTCGCAATTTCCCCCTGTGGATGCAGCTATATCAATGATGACCGACCCCGGTTTCATTTCTTCTACCGTTTCCTTTTTAAGTAATAACGGGGCCTTCTTGCCCGGAATCTGAGCAGTACAAATCACAACATCAGACTTTTTGGCATGATCATGGATGGCCTGTGCCTGTTTCATTTTAAAATCTTCGCTTTGCTCGACAGCGTAACCGCCTGCCGTTTTATCATCGATTGCCCCTTCCACTTCCACAAATTTTCCGCCTAGTCCCTGAACTTCCTCTTTTACAGCAGCACGGACATCAAAAACTTCCACCACTGCCCCGAGTTTCCTCGATGTGGCAATGGCTTGCAAACCGGCCACTCCGGCTCCTAGTATCAGCACCTTTGCCGGAGTAATAGTCCCGGCTGCAGTCATAAACATTGGAAAGAATTTTGGAAGTGAATTTGCAGCCGTCAGTACTGCTTTATAACCTGAAATGGTGGCCATTGAAGATAGTATATCCATAGCCTGAGCACGTGAGGTGCGGGGAATCACATCCAGACTGAAACAGGTAATGTTTTTTCCGGCCATGGATTTAACTAATTCAAGATTAAAAAAAGGATTGATCTGTGCCAGGAAAATTTTGCCTTCAGTGGAAAGGGATAATTCCTGTTCAGACAAAGGATTGATTTTTATAAGAAGCCTGGCTTCTCTGATCACCTCTTCTTTGGATGTGATTTTTGCTCCCGCGGAAATATATTCCTCATTGGATGCAAATGACCCAGATCCGGCATCTTCCTCTATGTAGAGGTCAACCCCCATCTTGACAAGGATGGAAACAGCTTCCGGAAGAAGTGCCACCCGCTGTTCGGGATATTCTTCCTTTAAAATTCCAATTATCATAGGTTGTTTTTCTGTTTGGTGTAACATGGTTAATCTTTGAATTTGACGGATAAATGGCTTCCATCACAAAAAGGTTTTCTTTCTGAAGATCCGCATCGACAGAGGGCAGCGACTTCTGAATCAACCTTGATTTTTTTCTTTTTTGAATCCCGGATAATAAAATTTCCGCTGATTAGGGCCGGACCATTTTCCAAGATCTGAATCCTGGCATATTTCGATTTCTTTTTTTCCGGAGAAGCTGTTTTCGATGAAGGGAATTTTGAGCTTTTTAAATACGTTAACGCCCTTGATGGACAACTGTCAACTGCTTTAATGATGGCCTTGCTGTCACTGCCGTGTATATTGATCCAGGGTTTCTTTTTTGTGTTAAAGACCTCCGGAAGACCAATGATGCAATTGGCGGAATGAATACATAACTCTGGCCTCCAGTAAACGGTTACTTCACCATTGGAATGTTGCTTTACCGTCTCTTTGTCTTTTTTGAATGATAATAGTTCTGATTTGGTGACCTTATTTGACATACAATGTATCTTAAAATTTTCGTAAAGGTAAAAATTATTAATTTTGAAAACAAAGCGATTAGTTTCTATTTCATCAAGAAATAGTTTATCTGACAAGGTTTCATTGAAACGCCTGTCTCAATGAGTAGAGTGGTATATTAAACCATATGAATATGCCTGATATAATCTATAAAAAAGTTTTCCCATCTTGTTTCCACTTGTGTTGGATTTTATTCCTGATTTTCGGATTTATCGGTACTTCCTGCAAGAAATTTCAGATTGATTTCCCGGAAATTTCTGGTCTTCAGAAAATTGAAAACTATGAAGGGGGATTTCTTTACAAGACAAATTCTGGAAAATTTCATGTAATCAGTCTTAATGGTAACTATCTCCAGATGGGAAGGCAATATGGATATTTGCTGGGAGGTCTGATGAAAGAGTATCATCAGGAGGTTGAAAATATTATGCATGAGACCGGAATCAGTGAAAGCCAGATGAATTCCTTCGCGCTATCTTATTATAATATGCAGCCATATCCTTTTAAACAGATGATGGACGGGATGGCCATGACCTCCGGATTGAGCGTCAGTCAGCAGCGGTTTGTCTGCAGTTCCATGAGCATGATGTACGAAGTCTGGCCGGGATGCAGCAGTATTCAAGTGTGGGAAAATTATTCCAAGGACAGGAAAATGATTTGTGGCCGGAACTGGGATGCACAAAAAGGAAGATTTAATTATTTAGGGAAATACCTTGTGATCGTACTATACAACCCGGGTACTTATGTTCAAAGCGTGGCAGAATTCAATTATGTTGGATCCCTTTCCCCACAAACGTTAATCAATGAAAAAGGACTTTATTTGGATGTTCATGCATGTCAATTGCTGGATACTATATACTTACCCGGGCGATTACCAGCAGGTTACCTGCTTTTTTCTTTCCTACTGAACAGTACAAACATGGATGAATTATCCAGATATTTTTCTTCTACTCGGCCTGCAGTTTCTTTACTGGTAAATGCAGCAGTTGCCGAACACGCTTGCTGCTATCAATGGCCAACTTTTGATATCCATAAACGGGAAGCTGACTCTGCCGGGCTGCTGGTTTCGACCAACCACTTTATTGGTTATCCTAGAGATTGGCCATTGCTTCCTATCCCGGATGACCCGGAAAAAGCAGCTTATACGATTCAACGATTTGATAACCTGATGGAACTTGCCTGGCAAAACAAAGGGGTCATAGATACGGAGAAGATGATGACCCTAATGGAATTGACTATTCCCAATAGGGGAGCGGCATTCCCAGATAATGACCCCAGTTATGAGACCTATTATCAGATAGTGACTGTTCCACAAGATTTAATCTGGTATGTTAAGGCGGTGAATTATTCAGATTGGGAGAAAATCCCATTAACAGAATTGTTTCGCTGATTTTTATCAAAAATCCTGCATGGGTCAGCATGCAGGAAGGTTTCGATTGGATTCACAGCCTGAATTTAATCGCAGAAATGAATAGTTCTCATGATCAGTTTTTCAGCAACCAGGCATCCTTGTACTTTTTCTTGATTTCTTTCAGTTTACTCATGGTCTCTGTTTTATTTGGAGATTCAAATACAGAGATCCTGGCTTTGCCTTCTTTTTCAAGAACTTTTACTGAAGGAAAACCTTCAGCAACTAATTTTGGAAGCATTTTTGAAGCAGTTTCCAAGGGAATATTACTTCTGATAATGATATAATACATACCTGTCCCTGCTTGCGTTGGTTCAATATTAATTCCAGGTTTATTCTCTTTTTTTGCTGCTAAAGGGTTGACTGATTTTTTTTCTTTTTTAGTTGGTTTAATGGAATCAGCTGAACCCTGAACGGACAGATTCCCACAGTAAACCGCAGTCCCTGCAGGATCATTCATCTCGCCAAACCAGGCACAGGCATAATTTTCATAGATCCCTATGCCAATGGCATTCCATTTTTTTCCGAGCCACTTTCCACTGTTTAACAAAAAGTTTCTCGTGTAATCAATGGATTTCCATTCCGCAATAATACTGTCTGGAATTGCAGTGCTGTTCTCCCAGTATACAATTTCATATCCTTTCCCGGGGTAAGGAGTGAACTCTTTAGGTTTATTCCATACCGAATTTTTCTTATTTTCATCCCGGGGATAACAAAATGATTTCCATGGTCCTTTGTCTGACCAGGAATAAGAAGTACAGGGCTCCTGATCGGGATGATTGAAGAAGAGATCCTTTGCATGGGAGCTCGCCACATAACACAATGACCTTGAAAGAGGAACAGCAGTAAGTTCATAGCGTTTACGGTAATCATTGATCATTTTATAAAGCTGCATTTCAGCCTGGCTGATGCAAAAATCAGAAGGAATCACAGGAGAGACCTTCACATGATTTTGGGCGGATAAAAAAGTACACCTAAAGACAAAAATAAAAAGGAAAAAAATTCTTAGGTGAATCATTCATTTAATGGTGTTAATGTTCGCTGATTTGCAATGGTTCTGATGTTGTTCTCCAGTCCCGAAATCCGGGCATAGAATCCAAACCCACCGTAATTATTTTCGATCTTCAATAAAAGCTTATTCCATCCTGGTTTAATGTTTAACATTATTTCTGCCTGATCAGGCTCTGCTACGCGGATACCGGAGAAACGATATACTTCTTTATTATTAAAGAAAATTTTCATGCCATCATCCGAGCCAACATATAACCCTACCTTGTCAGGCGTTATGGCGTAAATAAAACTTGTAGCATAGACAACAGCCATCTCGTGGGGTCTCATTTTTTCCATTAGTGAGAGATATCCATCCTCAGGGGTTTGTACGTATTTCCAACGGATTGGTTTCCCATTGATCCCTGTAAATACCCGGTTCGTGTCAAAATTTTCCAGCTCAGGTGCAAAAACGATATCAAGCCCTTTGCGATCACCGTTTTTTTCTTTCTGGTTTGGGAAAGGGCCAAGAAGGTACCATTCCGGGATATAGTTTCTTTTCGGTTGAAGAAGAATACCGTCAATTCCAATATCATAGCCGTAGGCAATGGGATCTTTTCCGCTCACGACAAATCTTAGATCAAGCGATTTCCCTTGATTGTTCAGATTCTCCAGCAACACAATCCCATCCGGAAGCAGAACAGGAGCATATCCTTTAATTTCTCCGGCTTTGCTTCCATTGACATAGATATCCACATTCGCATAAGAGGGACCTTTTGTATAGAAAATGGTCAGATGATCAATCGCTTCCTTTAATCCAGATAAGGTCAACTGAAAAACAGAATTTACGTGGGCTGAAATGAATAGCTGTTGATTATTTCCCCAATCAGCGCCAAAATCCGACATGTCCATGACCTTCGACTGAAGTCCTTTCAGGTCAAATTTAAGTGTTTCTGCTTCAAGGATTGTTTTTGGTTTGATGATCCGTAAGGGGATTCTCTGACCCGCTTTCGGCATTGAGGGGAAAGCGTGATGCGGTTCTGACTGGTACCAGTATACTGTGCTGCTGTAATCAGCAATTGACTGATTCCCATGTCCATGTTCGAAAGTGAGCTTGACTGATCTTCTGAATGGAATGGGATCTGATACATAAAACCTATAAGCGGAAATCCTTCCCAGTGAATCATTCTTGTCACTGAGGCCACTGAAGGAACCGGAAAACTCCCCGGATTTAAAATGTGATGTTCCGGAAAAAAAATGCTCTGTTCCGGTACCGTATATACCAGGTTTCTTTTCTCCATCCACATAAATCATTTCATCACCATCCAGAAAATCAAAATTGCCTGAATAAGATTGGATATTCAGGTTCAAACCCACAATATGACCATTCCCCTTGGTTCGGAGTAAAGTATAATTGGAATCATAATCGGTACGCATATCCCTTGTCCAATGAGCATGGAAATATGCGACATTACGATCAAGCACCCCTTCGAATTTATGATAATTGATCTGATAGGAAAACGATGGAATATCCCGCATGGTCTCATTCACGATCTCAATTCTAGCATGAACTTCAAAAGGCATAGGAAAATAACAGATATATCCTCCGCCCGTCATACCGAGATATTGGGAAATATAAGGTTGATATGCAAATCCGTTACCAAAAAAATCCCCGAAAGGGACTTCAACGGAAGGATTTTTTTCATTATTCCAATATATCCTGATCAGTATCCTGCGGAGAAAATAGGGGTCAGGGGAATTCAGTGCAAACCATATCCTGGTAATCATTCCTGGTCCTTCTACATCAAGAATCCTGGCTTTCTTTCCTGCCGGAATGACTATAAAATCATCATTTCCTCCCCCTAAATCATGACTTGAAACCTGAATTAATTTACTGTTCTTTAATAAAGGTAAGGCAGCAGGGGAGATCAGCCTTTCTATATCTGCATTGTTCACCGAATCGCAGGAAACCAGGAAAACGGAAAATAGAATACTGGTAATGGATAAGGAACAAATAAATTTTTTCATGCATGAGGTATTGACCTGCAAATTTACTACTTCTTGTATTCATCTATCAATAATCTGGCAATTATGGCATTCCAGATGTAGTTTGACGGACAATTCAGCACTTCATTGTCGGGACTGTAGGATTCCCAGAAATTGTGATTCTTTGATAACTGGGTGGCAACGCAGTTAAGCATTTTATCAGCAAGCTGATGTGCCAGATCGTCATAGCCATATTGACGAAGACCATTGTAAACCATATAATCCCAGAGCATCCAGATGGGACCGTTCCACTTGCAGCAATAATCAACAGTGGGATTGTACCAAGGATCCTGGGCTGATAAGGTTGGTACTCCATAGCGTCTCCAGAACTTCGTGCTGTCAGACAGTGTGACCACTAATTTACCAGCACGTTCTTTTGTCGCTACCCCGGCCCATAATGACAGAAATCCGATAATCTCCTGGCGGCGAAGGTCACGGCTTAAAAATTTCCATGAATGATCAGATTTATTAATGGAATAAAAAAAGCTGGTGGAATCATCCCACATCCGTTGATTGACTAATCGGCTAACCTTATCTGCCTTGTCTGACCAGTCTTTTGCTTCCTGGTTTCTGCCAAGGATATGGGCCATTTTAGACAGCGAACGTTCCTCCTTGATGATCATGAGGCTAAGGTCAAGACATTCCAGTTCATCTGATATGTCTTCTTTGTCAACCTCCAGGTAACGTTCGGCTGAAACCTGAAATACTGCATTATACCAGTCCCTGACATTCTCAATGATCCCATAGGGTCCCCATTCAAAGGTGCCATCATGATCCTGATCCCTGTTATCCATCAACCATTCGGTGTATTTTTTTCCTGATAGATAGGCTTCTTCCAGAAATTTCCTGTCTTTGCTCACCTGGTAGATTTCCCAGTTTATCCAACTGTAAAAAGGAGCGGAAGTAGTTGACATATTTTTATGGGGGTAATCCTGCATTCCTCTTGGCCCATGACGATAGGCAATTAATCCATCCTCCCTTTGCTGTTCCATATATACCCTTTGCGAATTTTCAGCCGACCTGGGATCCAGGTATACATAGGCCAGCATACTCAAAGATTCATGTAGTACCTGATGTCCATGACCCCAGCCCCAGATTGGATTTCGGGAAAATGAATAGAAATTATATTTTGTATGGCCTTCAGGAGGATACATGCAACTTCTGGCAAGATTAAAGGCGCTGAGATACAATAATTTCTCAGTCTTTGATGGAAAAGAGATTCGCGGGATTTTCGAGAAAAGGATAAGATTGTCCTCATAATAGGTTTTTAAAAGCTCGCTTTTCAAAGGGTTCATTTCGCTGATCATTTTTCCTGAATCTTCTTTTTGAGCCTGTGTTCCCCTGAGAATTCGAAAATTGACCGTCTCACCAGGCTTCAATCTTTTTTTTAGATGAAGTGAGATAAGTCTGACAAAACCATTGTGTTTAAGATTCAGGGAGTCTGATTTTCGTTCGGCATAGAAATCGGTTTTGATCTGTTGGTGAAAGCAATCCGGATTTCCTGTATATCCCCCATAGGAATAAACTTCACAGTTAGCAGAAAAAAAATCAGAAAAACGGGTCGGATACCCAAGCTCGGGTTTCAGACTGCTGATTAAGCGATAGGGACTTTCATAACGCTTCGTGAGATAACCGTTTCCTTGCTTATCGTATTCAATAATTTCCAGCGAATCATGGTCTGCTTCAAAGATGGGATAAAGATCAAGATCATGACTGATGTTGTCTGTATTCTTAATCAGCATATCAATCAATGCAATTTGTGAACTGTATACAAAAAATGTCTCTTTGACCTGGATACCCCTGAAGGGTTCATATTCAAGGATAGCCATATCAGGGAAAGAAAAGCGGATCAATGGTTTTTTTAAATATTCTCCTATACGGGGAATGACTACCTGATCTACCTTCCACAGACAGTATATTGTCCCGGCTTGATCGCTGGAGTAACTTACGGGCTTACAGTCAGAATAATAGTCGATTTTATAGGCCTTATCACCATATAATGAGGAACGTTTCATCGCCGCGGCATAGCTGGTATAAAGTGGATCATTAGACTTGGCAGAGATCCGCATATAATCTTCAACCATTCTGAAATCCTGAGCATTAATAAGAATACAGGAAATGCAGAAACAGAAAAGAAAAAGAGAAAAGTTACGCATGTTTATAATATTCATAAGTGAAGGAATCCGTGCTTATTCGTATGATTGTATTTCATCCATGATGATCAGGGTTTCCGGGTCCTGTAACAGATAATCCGGAAGCAAGCAGTCCCCCTGCTTGAAAATTGCTATTTTCCTGCCTTTCCTTTTGATCTCCTCATACTGAAATTTGGATGGAATGAAGCCATAGGAAGGTAGATCAGTATAGAACATACATTCGATATAATGTCTGCCTCGAACATTGAAAACAACAGCATTCTCTGGAAGACGTGTATGAAGAGATTGGAAAATGAATTTGTTATGGATTTGTATAGACTTAACCGGATTATCTGACCATCCTGACTTCCAATTGAATGCAACCAGAAAAAAGAATAAGGCAGTCAAAACCCAACCGGTCAAATCTGGGAACCTTGATCGTTTAATAGTCTGTTGATGAAAAAAATCAAGAAAAGCAGCTATGCCTGAATAAACCGGAAGTGCAACAATGAATGGATAACTAAGCATTTTTGTTTTGGCGAGGGAGAAGAAGAGATAAACAAAAACAGGCAGGATCAGGATGCTGAATGGAAGGAATGGTCCTTTGATTTTCATGAACAGAAAGACCAATCCCAAAGGAATAAAATATATCAAGACATTGCCGTATAATTGATGGATGTGCTCAACATAAAACCACGGGGACCCTCCGTGTCCTTCAACGACCTGAAAAAAATGTAAGGCACTGTATGAATAAGTTTGGGCTGCTTCGGTTGGATACCAGGTAAAAATGAGTATCTGCCAGGGTAACACGACTAAAATGGTGATTAAAAGGGAGAAAAAAAAGTTCATCGTCTCCTTGAATAATTTGCTTTTCCGAATGATCCAGGCTTCGTTCTTCCGGAAAATGCCAGCAAATAGGTAGGTTGCCCACGCCAAATAAACCAGTAATCCTGGTATCCATTTTGTCAGTATGGCACAACCTGAGAAAATCCCGATAAGGATAATCCATAATTTTCGATCCGAAAAAACATATTCAGTCCAAACCCAGATACTGCAAGAAATAAAAAAAAGAAAAGCAACATCATTGTGTTCGAGTTCCTGCCTGCCTGCAACGAGTTGCATCAGGTAATAAGAAGTCGAAAACAAAAAGGCAGTTAAAAAGCCTGTGTTTTCATTGGTCAGCAGTTTAACTGTCCGGTAGGTGACAAGAATCAAAAGGGATGCCATGATAACACTTGGAAGACGTAGGGATACTTCACTGAAGCCGAAAATCTTGTAGCTTATTGCAATAAGCCAGAGAAAAAGTGGCTGCTTGTGCAACCAGACAATGGCCCTGTCCCATCGGCCATAAGACATGGTTAATACAGGATCGTCATATAAGGTTGGCAGGAGTGGATGCTTCATCAGGTTTTTTGCAACCAACGCATGAAAACGTTCATCCCAAAGATTCAGAAACGGATCCAACAGGGAAGAGAAAAGAAATAAAAGAAATCCGCCGGTAAACAGGAATAAAATGGCTTTCCGGTGTTGTTTCATCTGATTTATGCAAAGACTTCCGCTTACCAAGATAACTCCGGAGATCAGAAGCAAGCTTTGTATGGATGAAAATTCTCTCATTCAATGTTGACCTGTAAGGTAATCTAAGATATTTTTAGTAAAAAGTTCAAGATTTTCACGGTTAATGTTTTGACTGATAAAATCCATATAGGCTCCAACGGCGATGATTTTTCCTTTCCCCAGACTATATTCTATTACCAGTTTTGAATTTTCTCTGATGTAATTATCATCCCAGTCAACACCGATAATACGGCCTTTCTGCGGAATTTGATCTTTAAAGAAGCCTGTCATGGAAACCCTTTGATCATGTCCAGGAACGACAAGGTAGGCCACTCCGTTCATCCCTTTGAAAACAGGATGCTCCTGAAAGGAATGAATGCCCAGCTTTCTATCGTAACCCTGGTCAACCGGTGGTTTTACACTGTCATAAGGAATCATGGATTCAATACCCAGGATATTTAAATAATGAAAGGCATGCATGGATAAAAGCAGATTTCCACCATTTTCAAGATATGTTTTTATACCTTGAACGAGGTCTGTCCTGGTTTCCAATTTATTGAATGCGGCGGTATCTGTGTCATGAAACCATAATAGGGGATAGGATCGAATGGCTTTAAAAGAGAAACTGCCCAGGCTATGATACACTCCCTGATATTGTTTTAACCCATCCAAGAAATCAAATGCCGATTTGCTGGCATCATCATTCTCTACAGAGGATTTTCTGCCAATGAAACCGATTACCATCTTCTGGGTTTCGGTATTTCGTTTTGATTTTTTCCGGTTAAGTGTAATCTTATGCATCTTCAGGCTTTGTCCTTTGACCGACTGGCAAAAAACGGGCTGAGGAATGAGGAAAGAGGAAAGAAATATAAGAAGAATTAGCAGGATAACGACCGTTTTCATATGAACTGAATTAATTCCAAAAGGGAAGAAAAAACGGGTAATCGGGTGGCCTTTAACCGCTCCACGGAGTGATGGCCATTGGTAATCAGAATGCAGGAAATGCCGATTTCGTCAGCAACTTCAGCATCATGACAAGTATCCCCGATGAACAATACTTTTTCCGGAGCGATTTTCAGATTTGTCATCAACCTAATTCCAAGCTCAGTTTTTCCATGAGCATAATGATCTCCGAGACCATAGATATGGGTGAAAAAGGAATGGATCAGATAGCATTGAGTTTCAGCAAGCAGTTCCTGTTGTTCTCTTGCTGAGAGTATGCACTGGCAATAATCATTCCTTGAAAAAGCCTCTAAAACGTTGACAACATCAGCATGAAGCCTGCTTTCTTTCTGACGCATGTTATAACGGATCATAAATTCCATCCCGACTTTCTCAAAGGGTTCCTTGTTAAAGTCAAATCCCAGTTTGAGATAATAATCCCTGACTGGAAAATCAAATAAATTCCGGTATTCTTCCAGTGTTTTAACAGGAAGATTCCGTTCTTTGAGCATACTGTTCATCACGTCCACGCAAAGCCAGGCATCGTCCAGTAAGGTGCCGTTCCAATCCCAGATGATATGTGAGTATTTAGAGAAATCTATCATTCTAAGTTGTAATTTTATGTCTTCAAAAATAATGAAAATACCGACCCTTATGTTGGATGTATCAAGCTTTCTTGAACCCCTCGAAATACTTCATGATTGTACAATCTGTCCGAGAAACTGTCATGCCGACCGCTTCAAGGGTAAAACGGGTTACTGCAGAAGTGATAATTCTTTCAACATCGCTTCCATCTGCGTACACAAAGGAGAAGAACCGGTCATAAGCGGAAGCAAAGGAATTTGCAATATTTTCTTTACCAATTGCAACCTTCAATGCTTGTTTTGTCAGAATCATCAGATTAGTGATACCGGTATCAGCCGTGCCTTGTCCTCGATGAGCCTGGAAGAGGTGATTGAAAAAATAATCGAGATTCTCAACACCGGAATCGATATGGTCGGGTTTGTTTCCCCTTCACATTTTATTCCCCAGATGCTTGCCATCATCAATGCTACCCATGCCCATGGGTATCATCCCCGATGGGTATATAACACCAATGGCTACGATCAAGTGAGTACACTTAAAACACTTGAAGGCATTATTGATATCTATCTTCCAGATATGAAATATATGGATTCCCAACTTGCTTTAAGATGGTCAGATGCTGAGGATTATCCTGAAACAGCGGCCAAAGCCCTCAAAGAAATGTTCCGGCAAAAAGGATCAGGACTGATGCTGAATGAAGATCATACTGCTGCATCCGGAATGATTGTTCGTCATCTTGTCCTTCCCGGACAGATTGAAAACAGCAAAGAAGTGATCCGTTTTCTGTCATCCGCTTTATCTCCTCATCTGCATATTTCGTTAATGTCACAATATTTTCCTGTAAAAAAAGTGATGGGAAATGATTTACTTTCCCGTACCCTTACAAACAAGGAGTATCAACAAGTGATCGATGAAGCGGAGAAACAGGGCATGGAAAATGGATGGATACAGGATTTTAAGAGTTCATTGCATTATCTCCCGGATTTTGACAGGAAACATCCTTTTGAAAATATATAGCTGACGTTTTGCCAATCATAGCATGCCAGTATCCGGTTTTATCGAATTTTTGAATGATATAAAAAATAATATTTGTTTGCGAACATCCAACGGAGTATTTTTGACCAATATAATCCATCATTAACCCAAAACCAATTGATATGCGACCACCTTTTTTCATCATTTTTTTATTCTTTTCCTATTTGTTTCCCAGTTTAGTTTTAGCTCAGGATGAGAAAGCAAAACCCGATTCCGGATATATTTTTACCACGGTTAAGCAACTTCCGGCCACATCGGTAAAAAATCAATATCGTTCAAGCACCTGTTGGAGTTATTCTACCATATCCTTCCTGGAGTCTGAACTGTTGAGACTGGGGAAAGACACCTTCGACCTGTCAGACATGTTTCCGGTTCATAAGGCCTATCCGGAAAAAGCGATGATGTATGTAAGGTTTAATGGGAAACATAATTTTGGCCCCGGGGGTGCCGCCCATGACGTGATCAATATGATGAAAAAATACGGCATAACTCCTGAATCTGCCTATAGCGGCCATGTTATCGGAGAAATCAATCCTGTTCATGCAGAAATGGATGCAGTGCTGGAAGCTTATGTTGATGCTGTGGTGAAAAACCCGAATAAGAAGCTGACCCCTGTATGGATGAAGGGCTTGGATGGGCTGGTAAATGCCTACCTTGGTGAAATCCCTGAAAAGTTTGAATATCAGGGCAGGGAATATACCCCGCGAACATTCTGTTATAAGCTGGGATTGAAACTGGATGATTATATCGAGATCACCTCCTATACACATCATCCGTTTTATTCAAAATTCATTATTGAAATCCCTGACAATTGGGAACTGGGTGAGGTATATAATGTACCGATGGAAGACATGATGCAGATCATTGATCATGCCGTGATGAATGGATATACCTTGGCCTGGGGTGCAGATGTCAGCGAAAAAGGTTTTTCATGGAAAAACGGAGTGGCCATTATTCCCGATAAAAACGCTCCGGAGGTTACAGGAACAGATAAAGATCGTTGGACAAAAATGAGTGATACGGAAAAGGAGAAATTGTTATTTAAATTTGATCATCCCGTTCCTGAAAAAAATATCACCCAGGAAATGAGACAACTGGAATTCGACAATTATCAAACAACCGATGATCACGGACTTCACCTGACCGGAATAGCCAGAGACCAGAACGGGCATAAATATTATATTGTCAAGAATTCATGGGGAACTGAAAATAATCCTTACAAGGGATATATATATGTGTCTGAAGCTTATGTCAGGCTAAAGACGATGGATATTATGGTAAATAAAAATTCAGTTCCGAAAGAGATCCGAAAAAAACTGGGTTTTTAAATTCAGTTATCCATAATACAAACTTGCAGGTTCTTCTATTCTGAAATTTTGTCCAATGCATGGATCAGCCTGTCGCATGCTTCGGTGATTTCTTCTTCAGAAATAGTAAGCGGGGGAGCTATCCGGAATGCTGACCTGAAAAGAAACCAATCAATAATGATTCCCTCATTTAGTGTTTCTAAGGATAATTTCTGTCGGTTTTTTTCATTGGCCAGATCAATGCCCATCATCAGTCCGGCCCTCCTGATTTTTTTGATGGCAGGATGGCCGGCGATTCGTTGTTCAATCTGAAATCCTTTTCTTTCAACCGTTTCTATCAGTTTGTTTTCAAGTAATACCACAAGGCCTGCAAGACCCGCGGCACAACTTAGCGGATGCCCGCCAAAAGTGGTGATATGTCCAAGTTCCGGCTCATACGCGAGGGTCTGCATGATCTGGTGGGATGAAATAAAAGCGCCAAGAGGCAAGCCTGCTCCCAGCGCTTTGGCCAGCACCAGAATGTCTGGGAGAATATCATCATGCATATAGCTAAACAATTTACCTGTTCTGCCAAATCCCATCTGAACATCATCAATGATCAGCAGTGCACCGGTTTCATTACAACGGTTTCTTAGTGCAGCTAAAAAGCCTGGTAAAGGCAGAATAATGCCGGCTTCCGCTTGTATGGCTTCACACACCACACAAGCAGTTTTTTCGGTAATCTTATCCAAATTTTCAAAATCATTGAAATCTAGTTGTCGGATGTCAGGTAACAATGGCCTGAATGCGTTTCTGAGGTTTTCATTCCCTAAAATACTTAATGCTCCCTGTGTGGAACCATGATAGGCATTTCTGAAAGAAATGAACTCAAACCGGCCTGTAAAACGTTTAGCAAGCTTCATCGCTCCCTCAATGGCTTCGCTTCCTGAATTGACAAAATATACCGTATCCAAAGGAGTAGCTGTAAGTTCGGAAAGTTTCTGGGCCAACAGAACCTGGGGAGATTGAATGAACTCCCCGTAGACATTCAGGTGAAGGTATTTTTCCGCCTGCTTCTGAATGGCCTCAAGAACTTTCGGATGACGGTGACCGATATTGCTAACTGAGATTCCCGACACCATATCCATATAGGCTTTCCCATCCCGGCCATATAACCAGATCCCCTCTGCACTGACAATATCCAATGCCATCGGATTGAATGATGGGAGTCCCATATGCCTGAAAAATATTTCGCGTTCAGTCATCAGATTTTTTCAACGAAGATACTAAATGAAAATATACATAAACTTCTTAATTTCGCCGTTTTGCTATCGATATGAAAAACAAAGTTATCATAATCACGGGTGCTTCTTCCGGGATCGGGAAAGCCCTCGCCATTGAATCCTTCAGCCGGGGCGCCAAGGTTGTTCTTGCAGCCAGAAATATCGAAAAACTGAGCGCCATTACAAACGAATGGGACACCCAGAAATACCTTCTGGTACGAGCAGATGTTAGAAAAGAAAGCGATTGCCTGAACATCATCCAGTCTGCATCTGAGAAATTCGGACATATCAACATCCTCATCAATAATGCTGGAATTTCCATGCGCGCATTATTCGAAGAAGTTGATCTTGAAGTCATCCAAAATCTAATGAATACCAATTTCTGGGGGACAGTATATTGTTCAAAATTTGCTTTACCTTATCTGTTACAAACCAAAGGATCCCTGGTCGGAGTTTCCTCTGTTGCTGGTTATAAAGGATTACCGGGAAGGGCAGGTTATTCAGCTTCAAAATTCGCCATGCAAGGCTTCCTCGAAGTCCTGAGAATCGAAAATATGAAAAAGGAACTCCATGTACTCATCGCCTGCCCAGGTTTTACGGCTTCCAATATCCGGAATGTGGCTTTATCAAAAGATGGAAGCCAGCAAGGTGAAACCCCTCTGGATGAAACTAAATTAATGTCGGCAGAAACGGTCGCAAAGCATATCATCAGGGCCATTGAAAAGAGAAAAGACAGGTTGGTACTGACTTCCCAGGGAAAAATGACCGTTTTGCTCAATAAATTCTTTCCTAAATTGATGGACAAAATGGTTTATAACCACATGGCTAAAGAAACTGACTCACCCTTCAAATAATTAATCAGGAAAATGATTTACAATTTATCTTCTATTACTTACTTCTGGGATGAAATTGAATAATCGCACTTCTGAGATAATCTCGGTCCAGGTGAGTATAGATTTCAGTTGTTGTAATGGATTCATGACCAAGCATTTCCTGAACAGCCCTAAGGTCTGCTCCTCCTTCAACAAGATGAGTGGCAAATGAATGCCGGAAGGTATGAGGACTGATATTTTTTTTAATTCCAGCCTTTCTGGCAAGTTCTTTGATGATCGTAAATATCATGACACGTGATAATTTCCTTCCTCTTCTGTTCAGGAATAATATGTCTTCATGACCATGTTTGACATTGACTAGAGGTCTTATCCTGTTGAGATAATGCAATATCTCTTCCCGGGCAATACTTCCGATAGGGATAAGTCTTTCCTTATCTCCTTTTCCTGTTATTTTAATAAAACTATCCTTAAAAAATAAATTTGATATTCTAAGATGAATCAATTCAGATACACGAAGTCCGCAGCCATAGAGTGTTTCCATTATGGCTTTGTTACGTGCCCCTTCCATCGTACTTAAATCAATGGCTTGAATGATTCTATCGATCTCTTCCAAACTCAGGAAAACAGGTAATTTTCTTCCGATCTTTGGCGCATCAAGCAAACTTGTCGGATCCTGATGGATTAGGTTTTCGATCAATAAGTATTTATAAAATACTTTCAAACCGGAAATTATCCTTGCCTGTGTTCTGGGAGTCAGTTCAAGTTCGGATATCCAACGTATAAAATTTTGTAAATCAGAAAGTTTAACCTCACCGGGAGACAGGCTTGTTCCCGTGAGAGTAAAATATTGATTTAGCTTCTCCACATCATGAACATACGCCTTGACAGAATTTTCAGACAATGAACGCTCAAGTTGAAGATAGGTTTTGAACCCCCTGATAAAGGAATACCAGTCCGCCATCCATTGAAGATTTTAAGATGAATTCAGTCAATTAAAGAATAAAATTAGGAAAAAATTTTTGTTATTTCCACGGATTTTTTTAATTTTGCAGTCCTTTTAAATAAAGTGGGAATAATATGGCTAAGAAGAGTAAAGATCAAAGGATTCAGGTTATTCTGGAGTGTACGGAACAAAAGTCAAGCGGAGTTCCGGGAATTTCCAGATATATCACAACCAAAAACAAAAAGAACACACCTGAGAGATTGGAAATTAAAAAGTATAATTCCTACCTGAAAAAGGTGACCGTACATAAGGAAATTAAATAATATGCATTATGGCAAAGAAAGTAGTTGCTAGTTTTAAAAGCTCGACGGGAAAAGATTTTACAAAAGTTATCCGTATGGTTAAATCCCAAAAATCAGGGGCTTATGTTTTCAAAGAAACCATCGTTCCCAACGATATGGTGAAAGACTTTTTAGCAAATAAAGACAATTAAATCCGGTTGTTTTTGCAGAGAAAAGCTTTTTTCTGAGTGAAAAAAGCTTTTTTTGTATCATTAATGGTCAACACCCTCTTCAAAAAAAAAGTATATGGGTCTTTTTAATATTTTTTCAAAGGAAAAAAAAGATATCCTTGAAAAGGGGCTTCAGAAGACCAAGACCAATTTATTCTCGAGGCTATCCAAAGCCATTGTCGGAAAATCGAAAATCGATGATGAGGTACTCGATAATCTGGAGGAGATTCTTATTACTTCTGATGTCGGAGTCGAGACAACATTGCGTATCATTGAGCGGATTCAAGCCAGAGTGGCCAGGGAAAAATTTATTGGTACAGCTGACCTGAATGCCGTTTTAAAAAACGAGATTGCTGACCTTCTTCTTGAAAACAACATGCTGGACTTCACCGAATTTGATGCACCGGAAGGTAAAAAACCTTATGTCATCATGGTTGTTGGAGTTAATGGCGTCGGAAAAACCACCACTATCGGAAAACTTGCATTTCAGTTTAAAAAAGCCGGAAAATCTGTCCTTCTGGGCGCAGCAGATACGTTTAGGGCTGCGGCTGTGGAACAGATTTCTATTTGGGCCGAAAGGGCAGGGGTGCCTGTTATAACCCAGGGCATGGGGGCTGATCCTGCCTCTGTTGCCTATGATACGGTTAAATCGGCCATCGCCAGAAATATCGATGTCGTGATCATTGATACAGCCGGTCGTTTACATAATAAAATAAACCTGATGAATGAATTGTCGAAAATCAGGAAAGTATTACAAAAGGTGATTCCTGATGCACCCCATGAAATCCTGCTGATTCTTGATGCATCCACGGGTCAGAATGCCTTTGAGCAAGCCAGACAATTCACTTCAGCCACCGAAGTCAATGCCATAGCCCTGACAAAACTTGACGGAACCGCAAAAGGCGGTGTGGTAATCGGAATCTCCGACCAATTCAAAATCCCGGTCAAATACATTGGCGTTGGAGAAACCATGGAAGACCTCCAGGTATTCAACCGTCTTGAGTTTGTTGATAGTCTTTTTACTTAGTCACCTGATATTGATTATGAAAACATTAACACGCTCTAAAAAAATCGGGATGGTGTCGCTGGGGTGTGCCAAGAACCTTGTGGATACAGAGCGTTTAATGAAACAAATGGAGGCCAACCATTTCACCCTCATTCCTGATCCATCGGAAAATGATCAGATTGACGTTATCATTATCAATACTTGCGGATTTATCACGGATGCCAAACAGGAATCCATTGATGCCATCCTTCAGTTTGTCAGGGCAAAAGAATCTGGTCTCGTTAAGGAAATCTTCGTGATGGGTTGTCTCACTCAACGTTATGGCACAAGGCTTGCCCACGAAATCCCTGAAGTTGATGGTTTTTTTGGCATTGCTGATCATGAAAAAATAATTTCCCGGCTGGGTGGCCATTACAAGTTTGAATTAATTGGTGAACGACGAATTTCAACCCCGGCACATTATGCTTATCTTAAAATTGCCGAAGGCTGTGACCGTCAATGCTCCTTTTGTGTCATTCCGTCAATCCGGGGAAAGCATGTTTCCCGATCCATGAATGAAATTCTGATCGAAGCACACAAACTCGCCGACAGCGGAGTTAAGGAATTGATCCTTATTTCCCAGGATACTACCTATTACGGACTTGACCTGAATAAGAAAAGACAACTTCCCGAGCTCCTTAAAAAACTCTCAGATATACCTGTATTTGAATGGATCAGGCTTCATTACACATTTCCCGCCGGATTTCCCATGGAGATCCTTCAGATCATGAAACATGCACCCAACATCTGCCAGTACATTGATATTCCCTTACAGCATGCCAGTACCAGAATACTGAAATCAATGAAGCGGAATATGAGCTTTGAAAAAAGCAGTGAACTTGTATTAAAAATCAGGGACATGCTCCCGGAGGCCGCCATCCGGACCACTTTTATCGTGGGATATCCAGGAGAAACGGATAATGAATATGCAGAACTTGAACGATTTGTTAAAAATTGCAAATTTGAAAGAATGGGGGTATTCACCTATTCCCATGAAGAAGGTAGCGGTGCTTATACGCTAAAAGATAATGTCCCTGCAACAGTTAAGAAGCAAAGAGTAGCTAAACTGATGCACATCCAGGAAGAAATATCATACGCTTCGAATACAAAGAAAATAGGAAGGACCATGAAGGTGGTTATCGATGCTCTCGAAAATGAGCATTATATCGGCCGGTCTGAGTTTGATTCTCCGGAAATCGACAATGAAGTTTTAATTAAAAAGTCGAATAGAACCCTTCAAATTGGAAATTTCTATCCAGTGAAAATTATTCACGCAGGTAATTTTGAATTATTTGCCGAACTCATTTAATTTTGCAGACCTAATAAACATAAAACCATGAAAAATATTATCCTCTTGCTGTTTGTCATGATTATTGTGACACCCTCTTTCCTGAATGCCCAGGTAAAACCTGTGGATGGCATGCTCAATGATACCATAAACAGGTGGGATGAGAAAAAAATGAAAACCGGATACTGGGAGGAGAAACTTGGAGAATTAACCTTAAAAGGTTTTTATGTCAGTAATCAGAAAACAGGTAATTGGGCCTCTTTTTATGCAAACAATACCTTATCTAAACTTGAATATTTTTCAAATGGAGTCAGGGATGGAATTTCCATTCAGTTTGACCGCAGAAGTAAAATTTCCCAATTGGAATATTACAAGAATGGCCTTCTTCATGGACCTTCAGTGACCTACAACCAGTATACTGATTACCCTTCGTCAGAATCACATTACCTCAATGGTAAAAAAAATGGAGTGACCCGTTTGTTTTATGACAATAATAAGCTTCAGGAAGAATCATATTATAAGGATGATTTGAAAGACGGATCTTCCAAATGGTTTGATAAAAATGGCAGAACCCTGGCTGAATATAATTATAAAATGGGAAAATTTGAAGGCTTGCAAAAAACCTTTTATGAAAATGATACCATTCAGTCCCTGGTGACGTATATAAATGATCAGATGTCAGGCCCCACCAATGAATATTACAGGAATGGCGTGCTTAAAACTTCTGGTCAGTTTGTGAATGGTCTTAAAGAAGGGACCTGGACGGAGTACGATGAAACCGGCAAGGCCATTAAAATAATTAAATATAAAGCAGGGATTGTCAAATGAAAAAGATTGAAAACCCCTATTTACATCTTGAGGGTTATTATTGTTTCGGATGTGCCCCTGACAATCCCAACGGACTTCATATGAACTTTCAGGAAGGGGCAGAGGAAGAAATAATCTCTGTATGGGAGCCAACTCCTTTTTTCCAGGGTTACCTGAATGTTTTACATGGGGGGATTCAGGCAACGTTGATGGATGAAATCGCAAGCTGGACTGTTTATGCCAAATTAAACATCTCAGGAGTGACTTCCAAAGCTGAAATCCGTTACAAAAAAGCCGTTTATATTGACCAGGGCCCAATAACACTGAAAGCCATCCTTGTGAGAATGCGAAAAAACCTGGCAGATGTTTCTGTTAAACTCTATTCATCAAAAGGGGAACTGTCAGCAGAAGGGAACTTTACGTTTTTTACTTTCCCAAAGTCCACCTAGAATTTCCTGCTATTTCTGATGACATAATCTTTTCTGACCGGCTTGGATTTGAAGTTGTACCTAAGGTTGTAATTATTCCGGTTCTTTTTGATCTTCACCATTTTCTGCTGATTGTTCGTATTGCAAAGAGTCATTCTGGATTTGCAGGATACAAGAACAGAGCCTATTAGAAAATTCAATATAAAGATGAAGGAGAAACGAAATAACCATTTTGACTTCATAGCAGAGAAAATCATCTTTAAAGCGCTTACAAATTTATTAAATATCTGGTTTCGGGAAGAAAAAAATTTTACTTTTGCAGGATTACGTCAAATCTACTCAGGAATATTAAGGAATTGATTATCAATTAAAAATTTCGAATATGAAAAAAATAACCATGCACAAATCAATCCGGATCACGCTGACCCTTATCATACTTGCATCATTTCAATTAAATGCTCAGAAAAATGAATGGCTGAACCAGGTCATAACCGTTAATAGCGGTAAATATGAGACTACTCCTCCTTTTGTGGATTATGTTACTGTACAAACCTATAATCCTGTAAATCATCAAACCTTGATTTTTGATAGAATCTATACCCAGTCTGCCCAGGACGTTGTCATTAAGGGTGATTATGCCTATGTTGCTGCAGGGGATTCCCTTATCATGTATAATATCAATAACCATCAACGGGTGGTTGCAAAATCTGACTCTGGCATTAATAAGCTCTATGTTTATAATAATCGCTTGATTGTCAGTAAACAATGGCCTATCAAACGCTTCTTCGTAGAAGTCCTTGATGCCACTGATCTTTCTCTGGTTGCCAGAATTCAGAATATTTCAGGGGATTGTGCGGGAATTGTTGCTGATGGAGATTCCATTTATATTGCAGTTCCAGGGGGTTTCGGAACAACTGTTGGGAAAATTGCCGTGCTGAGCACCAACCCCTGGTCATTGGTCAGAGAAATCAACCTGGGGACTGATGCCCTTGGAATTTGGAACCTGTATAATTTTAATGGTCATATTTTTTCTGTTAACCGTACCCTGATCGGTGGAAATCCAATCGGAAGCATTTCAAGATATACTTTGTATACATATACATACTTAAACAAAGTCTTTAATGTGACCCTGGGGGATGGCATTGGCATATATAATAACCTGCTCTATGTAAACATGAATAACGGGATAGGAACCATCAATCTGTCCAACCTTCTGATTGCAGATACCGCCTTGATTCCTGACCTTGGATTCGTAAACCGGATTTTCATTACATCGGGTGGAATTGAATATGTTAACGGAGATATCTTTCTTAATATAGGCAATAGAATTAATTTTGGAGTTTGCGTTCAGTATACCTCCTCCGGCGATTCAATTTCTTCCTATGTGACCGGAATCAATGCCGATGCCCTGGCTTTCGATTACAGAACTCCTGTTGGGATTGATAATGTTTCTGAAAAAATTAACCTGGAGTTTTATCCAAATCCTGTTCGAGATGATGTCTGGATTAGCATTCCCGGCAATATTTCAATGACTGACATTGAAATCTCTGATCTGATGGGTAAATCCTGTATTAGAGAACAAGTCAATGGTAAAAATTTAATCAGTATCAGTTGTACAGACTTGAAACCTGGTATTTATTTTATCACTGTATGGACCAGCCAGGGAAAATGCACTAAAAAATTTGTTAAACATTAGGAGTCATATATTCTTCATTTCCGTTGTTTAAGTATTTACAATGAAATTATTAGCAGAATATCTGATCTTCATAATCGTTTTATCCTGCGGCATAACTTCAGCAAGTTTTTCACAGTTTCCGCCTCCTGCCGGTCAAGTCGGCTCGACTGCCATTCATTGTGACAGCTCTATTTTCATAGGCTGGGCAAAATCATGTACAGCGAACAGGGGATATATAAATGTTGCCGATACCAGCGAGTATTACGGAGGTTCCAATAGGGCTTCCTATGGGAACGAATACATGACCTCTGATAAAGCTGATAACTTTGTGCTGAGCCTTGGCGATGGAGGATCAGCAACACTGTCGTTTGAAAACCCGATGTCCAATGGACCTGGCTTTGATTTTGCCGTGTTTGAAAATAGTTTTGGAGATGAATTTCTGGAACTTGCTTTTATTGAAGTCAGTTCTGATGGAATTCGTTTTGTAAGGTTTCCATCGGTTTCTTTGACTCAGTCAGATATTCAAACCAATACATTTGGAACCATTGACGCTACAAAAATCCATAATCTGGCGGGGAAATACCGTGTATTGTTTGGTACCCCTTTCGACCTCGATGACCTGAAGGATAGTGTAGACATCGATCTTAATCATGTTGTGAAAATAAGGGTAATCGATGTTGTAGGCTGCATCCAGAATGAATTTGCAACAAGAGATGGCAGCGGAAATATCATTAACGATCCATGGCCAACACCATTTAATACAGGAGGATTTGATCTGGATGCCATCGGGGTGATCCACTTTGCAAGTCAGGGAGTAAATGATTCTCAACCATTACTGGACATACAGGTCTTTCCGAATCCTGTTTCAGACTGGCTGACTATCCATGTTTCAGGTCATCACCTCTTGAGCCTGAAAATCCTGGATCTATCTGGAAGAATTCTGCACCAATTACCCATAGAACAGCATTCAAAGATTGACCTGAAATCTTTTCCTCAGGGGATTTATCTGTTACAATTCTCAACGCCTGAGGGTCAATCGTTTTTCAGAAAACTTTCCAAACTTTAAACTGCTGAAAAACCTTAGATTCATTTTATTCCTTGCCGCGATCTCCGGTATCTGTTCCGGCCTGTTGGCTCAGAATATGGAGGATACCTTACATTTGCCCGAGTTTGAGGTTAAAGCAAATTATGTGATCGATAATCATGGATTTAAACGGATTAAATTCGATTCCATTACCCTGATTCCTCACATAGCTTCAGATCTTTCACTCATACTTTCTGAATATTCTACCATTTTTGTTAAATCATATGGAAACGGAACCCTTGCCACACCTTCCTTTCGGGGGACAACCGCACAACATACACAGGTACAGTGGAACGGGATAAACCTCAATTCTCCTATGCTCGGACAGATAGACCTGTCTCAGATTCCGGTTGCTCAGTTTGAAAAGATAGAGATACTCTATGGTGCGGCAGGAATTGCACTCACCAGCGGAGCTTTCGGAGGTGTGATCAATATGGTGAGTAGCCCTGATTGGAATAATAGATTTAATATAATGGGAGCTCAGAGCTTCGCCAGCTTCGACAATTACTCCACCAATGTCAGCCTGGCTATGGGTAACAGCCATTTACAATCGCATACAAAAATCAATTATTCTTCGAGCCTGAATGATTTTCCATATTTTAATGATCAGTTGCAGGAAAAGGTGTATCAACAAAATGCTTCATTTAAACAATTTGGAATTTCTCAGGAGTTCTATTGGAAATTAAAAGATAAGCACCTTTTTTCTGCCCGGTTATGGTATAGCCAATCCGATCGCAACCTTCCACCAACCATCCTTTCTGACCCAAACCAATCGGAAAAGCAGAAAGATGATATTTTACGCGCCATTATTGAATATAAATATGTCGAAAAAAAGTATCATTTCATGATCCATTCGGCTTTATCCGACCAGTTCATGAACTATCGGAACGACAGTTTGAATTCCAATCATCAAGTTTATACCTGGATTAACAGAGCTCGCTTCACGTATAACGGAATTAAGAAGCTCAGTCTTAAGCCAGGGTTAGATTTCAATTATGACTGGGCTTTCTCAGATGGTTACCAGGGGATGAAAACCAGAATTACCACCAGTTTATTTGCTGAGATTTTTTATGATATTTCCAAGAAAATTAAGGGATCAATGGTGTTTCGTGAGGAATTGATCGATGGAAAATTTATGCCTGTCATTTCAACCCTTGGAATGGAATATAAACCGTTTAACAAAATTAATTTTGTTCTTTCATCAAACATTGCCAGGAATTACAGATTTCCGACCCTGAATGAACTGTACTGGAGCCCGGGAGGAAACCCAGACCTCAAACCTGAGCTGGATTATATCGTGGAACTCGGTAGCACATATAATTTATTATCACATCACGGCAATTTGTTTCTTGAGGCCTCATTATCAGGATATTATTCCTGGATATATGACATGATTGTATGGATTCCAATGGAAGAAAATATAAGCCTTTGGCGGCCTGAGAATGTCAATGAGGTTCTAGCCCGCGGGTTTGAATTCAGTCTGAATCTGAAATGGACTATTTTTGGATTTGACCTGGGATTAAAAAATAATTATTCCTATAATCGATCTACTTATGAGAAGTCATCTTCACCCAATGATCAGAAACAGGGTAAACAATTGATTTATACCCCGCTGAATTCATTAAACAGCATGATTTCTATTGAAAAATGGAAATTCTTCCTCAGGTATAATTTTATGTTTATCGGGAAAAGATTTACCTCTAATGATAACCTTTCCTACATGCCTGCGTATAACTTATCTAATATTATTTTAGGAAAGAATATTAATTTGAAAAATATTTGTTTAACTTTACAAGCAGAAATTAAGAACCTGTTCAATCTCGACTATCAGTCAATTAAAAACAGACCGATGCCGGGTATTAATTATGGATTAACAATAAAAGTTTCATTTATCAAAGGAAACAGGTAGAAGTTCAATCAAAATCATTGACCGTGAAGGTAACCCACCACAATTTAAATATCACCTTAATTATTTTTTTTACCCTTGCAATAACTGTCCTTACTTCTTGTTCAAAGGATCCCATCAGGGAAATAACGGATGATCCCGATACAACGACGATTCACACTTCATACACAAATGGCATTTTTATTATCAATGAAGGTAATTATAACTGGGGCAATGCCACCATATCTTTCATTGACGAGAAAACAGGGAATGTTCAGCAAAACATTTTCCAGAAAGCAAACCAACGGAGCCTTGGTGATGTCGCTCAATCCATGGGAATTTTCAGGGATTATGGTTTGATCTTAGTGAACAATTCTAACAAAGTAGAAGTAGTGGCCTTGAAAGATTTTAAATCCGTAAAATCCATTACTGGATTTACATCCCCAAGATATCTTGCCATTGTTGACTCAAATAAAGCTTATGTGTCTAATCTTAAAAAAGACATTACGGTCATTAACCTGAAAGATTTTACTGTCGAGAGAACGATCCAAACTCCAACCTGGACTGAGGGTTTGATTAAGTTTGACCATTATGTTTTCGTGACTAGTATTGGAAATTATTATTCTTCCAATATGAACCGCAAGGCTCAGATTTATATCATTGATGTTGATAAGGATATCATTGTAGATAGTATTGTAACTGGCAAGGAACCCATGGGCATCGTAATGGATAGAAAACAGAAAATCTGGGTTTTGTGCACTGGCGGATATGATCATTTTGAAGCACCAAGTCTATTACGCATTGATCCTGGCTTACGCCTGATCGAGAAAACATTTACATTCCCTTTAAATAGTGGGATTCCTTCCCGTTTGTGTATCAACCCGACTGCTGACACCTTATATTTTATTAAAGATGGTATTTATCAAATGCCGGTCGCATCGGCTGAACTTCCATCCGCTTCTTTTATCAAGTCTGAAGGAAGGTTGTTCTACGGATTGTCCATCCATCCACGAAGTGGGGCAATATTTGTCTCCGATGCCATAGATTATGTTCAGAGTGGAATGGTTTATCAATATCATCAGAAAACTGGTCAGTTAATTAAATCATATACCGCCGGTCGTATTCCCGGGTCATTCTGTTTTACTTCCCAAACCGGAAATTAGTATTCCGGCAGATTTTATAAGTTCCTGGAACTCTGATAAAATCATTGCCGTCGCCCCCCAAACAATATGTTCATTGATTTCCCAGCAAGGGACGCTGAAACTGAAACCAAGCTTTATTTTTATTCTCCGGGTTTTAATGTTTTGCTCGTTCATTAAGTCACTTATACGTACTTCAATGATCTCTGCTACTTCTCTGGGATCAGGTATAAAATCAGGTCGGCTTTTGGTAAACCCGATAAATGGGCTTACCATATAATTACTTGGAGGAATGTAAAGGGGTGTCAATTCTCCCAAAAAATGAATGGTTGAAGCAAGAATTCCAATTTCTTCTTGGGACTCTCTGATAGCAGTCCCCCATAGGTCAGGGTCAAAATTCTCAAACTTACCTCCGGGTAAGCTGATCTGGGATGAATGAACGCCATGATAGTCAGGTCTCTGGATAAGTACAAAAGACATCTCTTCCTGATACGGATAAAGAAGAATCAAAACACTGCTTCTTAACGGATTTTCAGGTTTAATTCTCCTCCATTTGGTAATCCGCTTCAAAGAAGACATTCTTGATTGGGCCGAAATTCCTGGTAAAGTACCTGATAATCTATCTTTTAACTTCGAAATAATAATTTCAGAATTCATGGAATGAACAACTTTTCAACAACATTTAAACAATCTTCTGTTTTCATTTTTCTAATTTACTATAAAACAGATAAATATGATAATTATTTTATTCACAATTTGTTAATAACTATGGTTAAGAAGTTGTTCTTATAAATATTGTAAAAAACTTGCATTCCGCATCCTTTTCATTGTATATTTGTTTTTCAGGTGAGCGATAAAAGGCCCAGAGAGATCAGGAGTTTGAAAGCAAAAATCGCAAGGTAGCTGCACTCAATCATCCAGCCCGAAGTTAAGCCGAGACCGCAAGAATCGAGCCTATTAAGGGTGATTTCGAAAGGGGATCCGGAACAAAGCAGACTGTAAGGAAAGCCGAGTGAAGGAACCGGGGAGAAAAGGGAAGGGGAGACCCGGAACAAGTACGACCAGCCTAAATAACCGTAACTTGAACGTACCAGGTAACTACGGTTGCCAGGAAAACGGGATGGGAATTTCTTCGGCCAGAAGAGGTTCCCATCGGTGTTTTATTCCCTACAGTTATTAAAGTAAATAGGGCAGCACAGCTTTGCGGTTTTTTGGGTAATCCGGGAAAATTGAATGATACCATTGATGATGATGCAAGGCTCGAGGCAGGAGATTGACAAGGGTCCAGATGGCAAATGCAAGCCCTGGAGAACTCCAGGTAAGTAAAGCAAAACCAAACCATTCCAGAATCTCTCCAAAATGATTCGGACAAGAAACAAACCTGAAAAAGCCTTTCATCGGGATAATATAACCTGTTTCGCCTGGTTTTCGTAAATGAATGAGAATATTATCCGATTGCCAGTTGATAAACATCCCGAAGAAAAATATTAAAATTCCAGAGATAAACCTGAAATCAAGAAGGTAAGAAAGAGGGTAATGAGATTCATTGGCCAGGCTGCCTAAAAAATACCCATTGATAAACCCATTGACGAAATTAAAACCAATAGCCATGAATACGATGGCAAGGGGCATTTTTTTTCCCTTGGTTCTCAAACGGAATGGAAAGATGAGTGTCCGGTTGATATAATGTAATACCCAGAGGCCAAAAAAAATCCAGGTTACTGTTGGATGTATTCCTGACCCGAAAAGGTAAAAACCGGCAAAAACAAGCAATGCTGGCATTTCCATTAAAATCCAACCTGCACGGTTATCAATCATGGCGCCCCATTTTTTTGTGGTATGCCGGCCATAGGGTGCAATGATATGGATAACCACAGGAAAAATCAAGATTGCTATGGCAATCCAGATATATACGATGAAATAAAAAGTAGATTCCTTCATCTGTCATCAATTTTTTAAATATTCATTCGCCTGAAACCAAACCAACATATCACGCAGGGAATCACTCAAGGGTCTGGGATCAAATCCAAGTTCTTGTTTTGCTTTGTTATTACTGATCAAACGATTTCCTTCTTTTATAATGGTCAGTGATTCACTGGTATAAAGAGGTTGAGTGCCAGTCATTTTGCTGAATAAACTGATGAAAGGCAACCCAATACGAGCAGACCAGAAAGGCAGAACGGTCATCACGGTCTTTTTTTTGGTATGTTGCCTGATTAGCCCGGATAATTCTTTGATGCTGTGCCAATGCCCTGAAAGTAAATATTTCTCACCCTTCCTTCCATTTTCTATCGAGGATATAGCAGCAGCAACCACATCTCTGACATCTACCCAGTCGTAACCACCGGGAACAAGAGCTGGAATTTTCCTGTGATACAGGTCAAGAACAGCCTGGCCTGTCAAAGAAGGTTCGGGATCGGCAGGACCGATGATGGCGGTAGGACTTAAAACCAAAGCATTCAGACCCTGATTCACTGAAGCCATGACTGCTCTTTCTCCTTCTGCCTTTGAACGATCATAGGCAAATCCTTCACCAGAAACGAGAGGTCTGGTTTCATCGAGGGATTGATCCAGAGGGTACTGCTTAAAGGCATGTATAGAGCTGAAATGTATAAATTTACGAACGTTACAGCGGATGGCGACTTCAATCAGATTTTTTGTCCCTTCAACATTGATCCGATTGACCATTCCATCCGGATCGCCGGTGATGGAAATTTTGGCGGCCAAATGAAAGACGACCTCGGCGGCAGTGAGAAATGGGGAAATTGACTCCTTTGCCAGGAGGTCTCCCTTGTAAATTTTGACGGCTAAATTTTTTAATCCTTGTGAATTTTTATGAGTGAATGCCCTGACTTCATGACCCTGGTCCAACAGGGCTTTACAGAGGTTTACACCAACATGCCCGTTGGCTCCGGTTACAGCAATGATCATTATATATAGGGTTTAGTTGCAAAAATAACAATATTTCAATAATAATTAATTTAGAATATTATCTTATAATTAATATTATGTTAAGTAGTGTGTTTCAAAAAAGAAGCCGCAATAATACGACTTCTCTTAAGGGTATCTGCCCTATTTTTTTCTTAGTTCATTGATCTTAACATTTATTTCCTCGATTTTATCCTTCTTGCCCTGAATTGAATAAATCTGTTTTAGTGAAAGCAAAGTATTCATATCGCTGGGATCGAGTTCATTTGCAATAGTTAAAAATGGAAGTGCAAGCTCAAAATTCTTAGTTCCCTGATCTGAAAGCTTTTTATACTCTTCTGCTTTTTCCAAAGGTAACTTATTGGCAGCATTATGATAATTTGCCCCAGTATTAAAGTACAAAGCTCCAAGATTAAAGTAGGCATCAAAATATTTTGGATTTATCTGAATGGCCTTTTCATATGCTTTTACAGCATTCCCAAAGATTACACCTCTTTCTTCCATTGTTTTAATGGTATCATTATATGCTTTGTCGTATAATGTGCCCATGACAAAGAATACCGATGGATTTAATGAATCGGTTTGTGTGATCATTTTAAGTTTTTCGAGCGCCTTTTCATCTTCACCAAATCCCAGATACATATTGGTTTCAGCTTTAATCAGATCTTCATCTTTGGGAAAAAGATCACGACCTTTCTTCATAATATCATAGGCATTCTCTTTTTCCCTTAACTTGGTATAATAATTTGTTAAACCAATATACACTTCTGCCGTATTTTTTCCGGCTTTCAGTGTACTTAAATAATAATCGCGTGCTTTATCATATCTTTCTGCTTTATCAGCAGCTACAGCAGCAATGAGTAACAATGCAGTATCTGTTTGATTGACAATTTGAAAAAGATTTGCTGCATTTTCAATTTTGAACATAGATTCCTCATATTTTCTTTGGTTGAACTTCTCCACCCCTTCCTGATAAAACCTTTGTCTGAGTGTATCAATATTCACCTGAATTTCTTCGGTATATTTCTTCTTGGTATCAAATTTATAAGCATTTTTAAAGGACGAAAGAGCAATGTTGAGAAATTCCTGATTACCAGGATTATCCCTGTACAGATTAATATAAATCAACGCTTTATAAAACCATGTCTTTCCATCTCCCGAGGTTTCTGAATTGACAGAAGCATCATCAATATATTTTTTTGCTTCAGCCAATTTCTTTTGTTTATCGTCCTGGGTTTTTGCACGATTATACTCTTTCAGAAAATTGTATGCAGTTTGTGTATTAACACTCTGAGCTTTAACGTAAATAAAAGCCAGAACAAGCAATGAACCGACAAGAATCCTTTTCATATTAATTCTATTTTAAATTTTTAGGCCACAAAGATAAAAAATATGGTTTGAATTGTTGTGTATTTGTAACAAATTAATTTTCAGTTTCAACACTGCTTTCCTCTTGGGAGGTTACGGGATCGCCTTCTGTCACTTCATCATGTATATTCTCCGTATCTTCCACTACATCAACCTTTGTAACAGCCGCAATGGAATCACCTTCATCAATTTTTATCAGTCTTACTCCCTGGGTGGCACGTCCGACAATTCTTAATTCAGAGACAGCCATCCGGATAATTACACCTGAACGATTAATAATCATAAGATCGTCATTATCAGTTACATCTTTAATGGCAATTAAAGCACCTGTTTTATCGGTGATGTTGATGGTCTTTACCCCTTTTCCTCCGCGGTTGGTTACCCTGTAATCATCAATACTCGAGCGTTTCCCGAATCCGTTTTCCGAAACAACAAGAATTTCACATTTTTTTTCTATGGGAATACAAATCATGCCAATCACTTCATCCTTTGGGCCCGATAGGCGGATTCCCCTGACTCCGGCTGCATTTCGCCCCATCGGCCTGACAGTTGTTTCATTAAATCTGATGGCTCTCCCGGATTTCAGGGCAAGCACAATTTCATCAGATCCCTGCGTAAGCTTTGCTTCCAGAAGTTGGTCTCCTTCATGAATGGTGATGGCATTGATCCCGTTTTGTCTCGGTCGTGAATAGGCTTCCAGTGAAGTTTTCTTGATCGTCCCGTTTTTTGTTGCCAGTATGATAAAATTGTGCGTGATGTATTCAGTGTCTTTCAAATCTTTAATATTGACAAATGCCCTTACCTTATCATCACCTTCAATGTTTATCAGATTTTGTATGGCTCTTCCTTTAGACGTTTTTGCTCCTTCAGGGATCTCATATACCCGCAGCCAGAAGCATTTCCCTTTTTCCGTAAAAAACAACAAGTAATTATGGTTTGTCGCCACAAATAAATGCTCAAGAAAATCCTCATCCCTTATTTCAGATCCTTTGACGCCTCTCCCTCCCCTGTTCTGACGACGGTATTCAGATAGCGGTGTCCGTTTGATATAACCAAGATGAGAAATGGTAATGACCACATTTTCATTAGCAATTGTATCCTCAATCCTGAAATCCGAAGCAGAATATACAATTTGAGTTCTTGGTTCATCCCCGTATTTTTCTTTAATCTCGAGCAATTCCTTTTTAATGATTTCCATTCTTAATCCAACATCACCCAGCAAATCTTTATAATACGAGATTAACTTCAATAATTCAGTATATTCTTCCTTGATTTTATCTCTCTCTAGTCCTGTTAAACGTTGCAGGCGCATGTCAAGAATTGCTTTAGCCTGCATATCAGAAAGTTGAAAACTTTCCATTAATCCCTGTTTTGCAATTTCCGGTGTCTGTGAGGCCCGTATCAAGGTAATTATTGCATCCAGATTATCCAATGCAACCAGCAGGCCTTCAAGAATATGTGCTCTTTTCTCTGCCTCAGCATGATCGAATTTAGTCCGACGGATTACGACCTCATGCCTGTGCTCGACATATTGAATAATGAGGTCTTTTAAGTTAAGGATTACCGGACGACCTTTGACGAGCGCAATATTATTGATGCTGAAAGAAGTCTGCAATGCGGTCATCTGATAAAGCTTGTTGAGAACAACATTGGTTATGGCTTCTTTTTTAAGCTCGTAAACAATTCTGACGCCTGAACGATCTGATTCATCCCGGATATCAAAAATTCCTTCGATTTTTTTATCATTGACAAGATCCGCCGTTTTTTTAATCATTTCCGCCTTATTGATCTGATAAGGAATGGAGGTAACAATGATTTTTTCCCGCCCATTTTCTTCCTGCTCAATTTTTGTCTCACCACGCAAAACGATTCTTCCCCTGCCGGTTTCGTATGCCTCTTTCACGCCTTCATAACCATAAATAACTCCACCGGTCGGAAAATCAGGGGCTTTGATGAATCTCATCAGCTCAGGAATTGTAATGTCGCGATTGTCAATATAAGCAATGATCCCATCCACTACTTCACTAAGGTTATGGGGTGCCATATTTGTCGCCATCCCGACTGCTATTCCGGAAGCTCCGTTGATTAAAAGATTCGGGATTCCTGAAGGGAGTACCGTAGGCTCCTTTAAAGTGTCATCAAAATTTAATCGCATATCAACCGTATCTTTTTCAAGATCAGCCAACATCTCTTCTGCAATTTTTTTAAACTTTGCCTCTGTATACCGCATGGCCGCGGGACTATCACCATCCATGGATCCAAAATTGCCCTGTCCGTCAACCAATGGATACCTTAAACTCCATTCCTGGGCCATACGTACCATGGCATCATAAACGGAAGTATCACCGTGTGGATGATATTTTCCCAGCACTTCACCCACAATCCTGGCAGATTTTTTATAGCTTCTGTTCGAAAACAGACCCAATTCATACATGCCGAAAAGTACCCTGCGGTGCACTGGTTTTAATCCATCACGAGCATCCGGTAAAGCCCTTGCCACAATGACTGACATCGAATAATCAATGTAAGCCGTCTTCATCTGGTTCTCTATGTTTACCTGAATGATCTTTTCTCCGTTTTCCATTTTTATATTCTAGGTTATATGATTGAAATACAGATAGATAATTTTGATTTTTCTATTCAACGAAGATAAGAATTATCCGTGTGATAACCATGAGATTCTGATGAATTATTTTAACCCATTACTAACATGGAAATGTTAATAAATTAAGGGTTTTTGAAAAAAAATACAGGGTTTGAATCCTACCTTTGAAAAGGTATGACAGAATGCCTTTTTTTGTATATGGTTCAATTTTTGTTAGTTTTATACGTTTATTTGAAGTTCACAATTTTATAATTATGGAAGCAAGGTTTTCTCAGCGTGTAAAAGACGTTTTAATATACAGCCGCGAAGAAGCTCAGCGATTGGGTAACGATTACATCGGACTTGAGCATTTTTTGCTTGGCATTATCCGGGAAGGGGATGGTTTAGCCATCAGGATATTAAGAAATCTCGGTACGGATCTGAAAGAAATCAGAAAAAAAGTGGAATTGGCTGTAGCCAGTCATAAAGAGGAGACAAAAAATCCCGAGAACCTTCCGCTGATCAAGCAAGCTGAAAGGGCCTTAAAAATCACTTACCTTGAAGCAAAGCTGTTCAATAGTGAATTAATTGGAACGGAGCATTTGTTATTGGCAATTTTAAAAGATGAAAACAACCTGGTGACTAAAACATTTTCAAATTTTGGGATCAGTTATGAGTCTGTCAAAGAGGAACTAACCCTGATCTTAACCAATGGTCAAAGCAATAAACAGTCTGACCCTCAAGATATTTTACCGAAAGATGATGACGAAGAAGATCCTGAAGAAGGTTCGAAGGCTTTTAGTTCCGGTCAGAAGAAGCCCCAGGATTCCAAATCAAAAACACCTGTTCTTGATAATTTTGGAAGAGACATTACAAAATCAGCAGAGGAAGGCCGCCTTGATCCTATTGTCGGAAGGGAGAAAGAACTTCAGCGGATTGCCCAGGTGTTAAGCCGTCGTAAAAAAAACAACCCCATATTGATCGGGGAACCTGGTGTCGGGAAATCGGCAATAGCCGAAGGACTAGCTTTGCGCATTGTGCAAAGAAAAGTATCCAGAGCCTTGTTCAACAAACGCATTGTTTCACTTGATCTGGCTTCTCTGGTTGCCGGAACCAAATATCGTGGACAGTTCGAAGAACGCATGAAAGCGGTGCTGAATGAACTTGAAAAAAATTCAAATATCATTCTTTTCATCGATGAGATCCATACTATTGTCGGTGCAGGAAACGCCTCAGGTTCCCTGGATGCCTCCAATATGTTCAAACCTGCCTTGGCCAGGGGTGAAATTCAGTGTATTGGTGCCACTACACTGGATGATTACCGTCAGTACATTGAAAAAGACGGAGCCCTCGAAAGACGTTTTCAGAAAGTGCTTGTCGATCCCACCACAGCGGAAGAAACCGTTGAAATCCTCAATAATATTAAAGAAAAGTATGAGGATCATCATCTGGTTCAATATACCGATGATGCAATAAAATCCTGCGTTTCACTGACCAACAGGTACATCAGTGACCGTTATTTACCAGATAAGGCCATTGATGCATTAGACGAGGCAGGAGCCCGCGTTCATATCTCAAATATCCATGTCCCTGATGAAATAGTGACCATTGAAAACCAGATCGAAGAAACCCGGAAGCTTAAAATGAATGCCATTAACAGCCAGAAGTTTGAAGAAGCTGCTGATTTGAGGGATCGTGAAAGAAAATTACAGGAAAGTCTTGAACGTGAAAAAAGAAAATGGGAAGAAAACGCGAAAATAAACCGTCAGATAGTTACCGAAGAAAATGTCGCTGAAGTTGTTGCCATGATGACCGGTATTCCTGTTCAGAGAATCGCGAAAAATGAAAGCGATCGCTTACTGAATATGGAAGATGAACTTGCCGGTTCAGTCATAGGTCAGAATGAAGCCATTCAGAAAGTTGTACGATCTATCAGGAGAAACAGGGCAGGACTTAAAGATCCTAATAAACCCATCGGAAGTTTTATTTTCCTGGGTCCCACAGGGGTTGGAAAAACCCATTTGGCAAAAATTCTCGCCAGGTATTTATTTGATACCGAAGATGCCCTGGTCAGAATAGACATGAGTGAATATATGGAGAAATTTGCCGTTTCCAGGTTGATCGGAGCACCTCCGGGATATGTCGGATATGAGGAAGGTGGGCAATTGACTGAAAAAATCCGACGTCGCCCCTACTCTATCGTCCTTCTTGATGAAATTGAAAAAGCACATCCTGATGTGTTTCATCTGTTATTACAGGTACTCGATGACGGCCAACTGACAGACAGCTTTGGACGAAAGGTCGATTTTAAAAATACCATTGTGATCATGACTTCCAATATCGGATCCAGACAATTGAAGGATTTTGGACAGGGAGTCGGTTTTGTCACTTCAGCAAGAGAAGCTGCCAGTGCTGAGCATACAAGAGGAGTAATCGAGAATGCCCTTAAAAAAGCATTTGCCCCTGAATTTCTGAACCGGATTGATGATGTGGTGATCTTCAATGCCCTTGAGCGTGAAGATATTCATAAGATCATTGACATAGAATTAAAACAGCTCTATGAACGGATTAAAAATATGGGATATCAGATTACCATCAGCGCTGAAGCCAAAGAATTTATTGCCGAAAAGGGATGGGATGCCCAATTCGGAGCCAGACCCCTGAAGCGAGCCATTCAGAAATATATTGAAGATAAACTGGCAGAAGAAATCATTAAAACAAAAATTGCTCCGAATGACCTAATTGTCATTGATTTTAATAAAGAAATTGAGGAAATCAGTGTTTTGGTGAGAACTAATGAGGAGAAAGCTTAAAACCGGTTAAACAAATCCTCATCTTTCATGACCTTCTGAACATTTATGCCATTCATCTCGCCAGAAGGAAAAATATATCTAAACAAATCATTGATCTCACTGTCACCTACGAAGAGGTATTTCAGATTAATTGAAAATCCATTATTTTCGTAAAATAGCTCATTGCCCATAGGATCAATGATATAAAATAAATCAGTATTCAATGCCTGATGGTCAAGATATTTCGAAGAAAGTGTACCGACAATCTGTGCCGGTTTTATGCTCTGCATTTCCGTAAAAAGGTATTCGCCCATCACAAAACGCTCATCCATAAAGTAGTATAATGACTTCATCTTGATTCCGCCCAATAACTCATTGAAACCTATAACTTTGACCCTTGATTCACCCATCCTGGCCGTATTGATGCATTCGGGATTCCCTTTTTGCCTGACAAGGTTTTTATAGGATGATAAATATTTCACTTCTCCAAACTCAAGTTTTGTTTTGGTAATAAAATGCTCCGCATTCTTCATTTTCTTAAAGAAGGGCACAAAATGCATGGTTATTTCATCACGGATACAGTTATTATGAGGATTTCTCAGGTTATGTTCCTTGAAAAATTCAATAAACTCAAAGCTGAACTTTCCATAGACCAGGATGATATACCATAGGCGAAAAATCGGGAAGACCCTTCTTCTTAGAAAAACGACAGTGATAATAAATATCAATACCACAACAAGCGCTATGATAATATTCCTTAGGGTCGGATCCATGGATGAACTATCTTTTGCAGTTCTGACCAGAAAAATCAAGCCCAGATAAGAATTCAGATTAAGCATTGAAAATTTTCTTAATGAAGCATTAAAACTTATATGTATTGTCATCAATCAGTTTATCCGCAATCTTTCTTCTTGATTCTTTAACATTGATTGCCTGAACTTTTGATAACATATCAATGGCATCATTGACCACAATCATCTCGTTTCCCGTCGAAATGGAATGGATGGCATCATGGGCGGCTTTCTCTATCTTTCCAGCAGTATCATAGATCAGAACATCCAACATTTCCTTGTATAAAGCAGATGCATCCATTCCTTTGATATGCTCGATCTTTTCCACCCTTAGTAAAAGTGATTCAGCCACATAAATTCCAATAATGACATCAGAAATATTGTTGAGGACTTCCTGCTCCTGGATAAGTTTCTTGTCGAAATGATGGGATGCGGCATGAATGGCCAAGAGAGCAATTCTTTTAAAATTTTTAACGTATGCTTTCTTTTCTTCGAAATATGATTTTGCATTATTGGTCTCAGGTTTGATTTCGCTGATTCCATGAAAGATTTTTTCTGCCTCTCCAAATAAGTTAAAATCACCTTTCATGGCTCTTTTCATCGCGGTATCAACGACAAGCAGACGATTGATCTCGTTGGTGCCCTCAAAAATCCGATTGATTCTGGAATCCCTGTATCCACGTTCAACCGGCATCTCCGCTGAATAGCCCATTCCTCCATGAATCTGAACAGCTTCATCGATGACGTAATCCAGCACCTCAGAACCATAAACTTTCAGGATGGCAGCTTCAACAGCATAATGACTGATCCCTTCAATACTTGCATGACCTTTTTCCATACCTTCAGCTTTATTCTTTTCGATCTGGTCATCGATATCTTTACTTAACCTGTATATGGCTGATTCGAGCGCAAAGGTACGGATTACCTGTTCAGCCAGTTTATACTTGATAGCACCAAAAGTTGAAATAAAAACTCCAAACTGTTTACGTTCATTGGCATATTTAACAGAATCGCTGATTGCTTTTTTGGCTGCGCCCAAAACATTGGCTCCCAGTTTAATTCTTCCCATATGGAGGATGCTTAATGCAATCCTGAAACCTTCACCTCGATTTCCAATTAAATTTTCAACCGGAACTTTGACATCATTGTAAAAAATCTGAGCAGTAGATGATCCTTTTATTCCCATTTTGTGCTCATCCGGGTTGACAATCACACCTGGCAGGCTGCGTTCTACAATAAAAGCGCTAAGTACCCTGTCTCGTTCAATTTTAGCAAATACGGTTTGAATATCGGCAAAGCCTGCATTGGTAATCCACATTTTCTGTCCATTTAAGAGGTAATATTTTCCATCTTCTGATAGAACAGCGGTGGTTTTCCCCGAATTGGCATCGCTTCCTGCACCAGGTTCCGTTAGGCAATAAGCACCCAATAGATCCCCGGTGGCCAGGCGGGTGACATATTTCTGTCTTTGTTCCTCATTCCCGTAATACATGATCGGAAGTGTGCCGATTCCAGTATGGGCCATGAAAGCAACAGAGAAAGAATACCCTGCCCCAATGGTCTCAGCAGCAAGCATTTGGGTTACAAACGACTGGCCAAAACCCCCATATTCCTCGGGTAATGAGATACCCATCAGACCCAGATCACCAGCTTTTTTTAAAATACTTTGCATGAGGTTGATATCAGGAGCATCTATTTTATCGATGACAGGATACACTTCTGTTTCCAGAAAATCCCGACAGGTTTGGGCAATCATTCTTTGCTCTTCGTTGAATTCTTCCGGAATAAAAACATCATTGGATGAAATCTCATCAACGAGAAATTCTCCGCTTTTCAGAACCTTTCTGTTTTCCATATTTGCTAAAAAATTAAAATTGTCTGTTTCTATAATCCAAGGTTAACGGCTATGATCTCTGCAATATCATAGTTTTTGACCTTTTCTTCCCTGTTTTTATATTTAATGCCATCTGTTATCATTGTCATGCAGAAAGGACAAGCAGTTGCAATAATGGAAGGGTTTGTTCCCAAAGCTTCTTCTGTCCGTTCAATGAAGATTTCCTTTTGGCCTTGTTCTGCTTCTTTGAACATCTGTCCTCCACCAGCTCCGCAGCAGAGTGCAAAACTTTTATTTCTCTCCATTTCAATAAAAGTTCCTGAAAGGGTTTTCAGGATTGATCTCGGTGCCTGATAAATATCATTTGCCCTTCCTAGATAACAAGGATCATGATAAGTGATTGTGTCTTCGGCAAAAGCATTCTGATCCAGTTTTAGATGACCGGAATCGATGAATTTTACAAGAAATTGCAGATAGTTTTCCACTTCTATTTCCGCTCCGAGGTCAGGATATTCATTTTTAAAAACATTATAGCAATGCGGGCAAACAGTGATAATTTTTTTAATATCATACGATTCAAAAAGTCTAATGTTCTGCAAGGCCTGCATTTGGAAAAGCATCTCGTTTCCTGCGCGGCGTGCCGGATCACCTGTACAGGATTCTTCCCGTCCCAGTACTGCATAACTGACATTAAGAAAAGACAGGATTTTTGCAAAAGCAGCGACGACTTTTTTAAACCGGTCATCGAAAGCTCCGGCACAGCCAACCCAGAACAAATACTCAGGTCTTTCTCCACGGCCAAAGACATCCGACATAACAGGCACTGGCACTTTCAGATCTTTGGCCCAGAGTAACCTGTCCTCGGCGGAATATTGCCAGGGAGCTCCGTTATTTTCGATATTGCTGAAAATTGACTTCAAACCACCGGGAGCTGACCCTTTTTCCATGACAAGATATCTCCGCATATCGAGGATCAGACCAGGATGGTTAATGTTAATCGGACATTCTTTGGCACATGCATTACATGTTGTACATGCCCATAATTCTTCTTCCGTGATATAATCGAGGACAAGTGCTTTTTGGTCATCGTAATTTTTTCCATTTTTTCTTAATCCCGGCCCCTTTTCTTTCATCCTGGCCCTCACATCCATCATGATTTTGCGGGGGGAAAGTTTTTTCCCTGTCAGATTGGCCGGGCAAACCGAGGTACATCTGCCGCATTCGGTGCAGGAAAGGGCATCAAAATAATTTTTCCAGGTTATGTCTTCTGCATCTTTTACCCCAAAGCGCTCGACTTCTGCAGAAATATCTGCCGGATCTGCCATTTCAGGATATATCATCAGTTTCACTTCCCTGGTTACTTGGTCCATATTTGAGAGTTTCCCCAGTGGATCGAGTCTGGACAGAAAAACATTAGGAACAGACATGAATACATGAAAGTGCTTGGAATAAGGCAGCATATTGGCAAAAATAAAAATCAATAGAATGTGCATCCACCAGAAGAACTCATAAAGGGAAGATACTTGCAAGCGGGAATGTCCCTGGAAAAATATTGCAAAAAACTGGCTGACAGGATAATACCCTGCAAAATGTCCATCGTTTGCTTCACTAAGCTTTATATATGCGATATTCATGCCCAGGAGGGAGATCATCAGCAGCAGGATCATCGTGAGTGCAATATTGGCATCAAGATGGGATATCTTTTTCATCTCAATCCCTTCAAATCTTTTGATATGTAAAAACAGCCTCCGGAAAAGAAAGATTAGAATTGCAATGGACACAAGAAGTCCGAAAATATCACCTAAGGCGACAATGATGTTATATATATTCCCTAGACCGCTTAATGATTTCTCTTTGCCCAAGAGCCCATCTATAACCATTTCAATACTTCCGAAGAGAATCACACAAAATCCCCAGAAAACGAGTGCATGAAAAAAACCGATTACCGGTTTTCGAAAAAGTTTTGTCTGTCCGAAGGCAACCCTAAGCATTAAAAAAAATCGCTTTCCTATATTTTGCACCGGAAAAGCAGGTCGTGTCAAACGAAAGAAGCCAATAATTCTATTTACAGTGAACCCAAATACACCCAAGGTAATGAGGAGGGTAATTGCGAAAACAATTTGTTTGACCATAAGCATGGGCTATTTCATTTTCATTTCTTTCACCGCTTCCACCAATGAGGGTAATATTTTGGAAGCATCGCCGACAATACCATATTGTGCAGCCTGGAAGATCGGGGCATCTTTATCCGTATTGATTGCCACAATTATTTTTGAGGCACTTACCCCGGCCAGGTGCTGGGTAGCGCCTGAAATTCCAATGGCGAAATAAAGATTGGGTGCAATAATCTTTCCCGTCTGGCCAGTATGTTCTCCGTGAGGTCTCCAGCCTTCATCCGATACGGGACGTGAACAGGCAGTGGCAGCACCAAGTAAACCCGATAGTTCCTCAAGCGGACCCCAGTTGTCAGGTGATTTCATTCCCCTACCTCCGGAGACTACAATTTCAGCATCCGTTAAAAGAATTTTTCCTGTTTGCTTTTGTGTCTCCTTAACTTTTGTTTTAATGAGATTGCCTGAAACTGGAATGTTCATTCTTTCATAAGTCACATCTGCCGGTTTTTCAATTAATTCAAATGAATTCTGTGCCAATGTAATAATCTTGTTTTCGGATTGAATCCGAACGTGAGCATAAGCGTTTCCCGAGAAGACCTTCTTATTTACGACAAACGGGTCGGTACTTAGCGGCAGTTTACTTACCCCTGAAGCAATTCCAGCCTTCAATTGAACCGACAGTCGGGGGGCAAGGGCTTTCCCGGTGATATTATTGGAAAGGACCACTACCGAAGCAGATTCTTTTCTGGCCACCTCGGAGATGGCTGAAGTATATGCCTGAGTATCAAAAGTATTGTAAATTTCATTATCTAGAGTGAGGACCTTTTTAGCTCCGTAATTCCCTAATTTCTCAAGTTCTGTTTGTTCCACTTTTCCGATCGATAACGCGACAGGCTCAGTAGAGAGCATCTCAGCAACTTTGGAAGCGTATGAAATCAATTCGAATGAAAGTTTTTTAAACTTCCCATCCCAATTTTCGACAAAGATTAAAACTGCCATATTTCGTATTGGTTAATTTTTGATTAAATAATTTTAGCCTCTGTTTGTAGTAATTCTATCAATTGCCGGGGATTTTCAGGATCAATGAACTTGCAAGACGCCCTGGGTTTTGGCATTTCGAAATCAATGATTTCCGTCAATGGTTCCAGTGGGATAGGTTCAAACACTTTGATGGGTTTTGTTCTGGCCATCATGATTCCTCTCATGGCAGCAATTCTGGGTTCTTTGGCAATGCCTTTCTGGACCACTGCAACCATGGGTGATGAAATGTTGATAATTTCTTTTCCCCCATCAATTTCGCGGGTGATCATAAGTTCCCCATTTTCAATTTCAATATTGGTAACTGAGGATACTGAAGCATATCCAAGCAGTTCAGCCAGGATCCCTCCTACGTTAGACCCATTGTAATCACTTGATTCTATTCCACACAAAATAAGATTAAAAGGATTTGTTTTGATTACTTCTGCCAGTTGTGCAGCAACGAAAGAAGCATCTAGTGGTTCAGCATTGATACGTATCGCATCGTCTGCTCCTATGGCCAATGCTTTTCTTATAGTCGGTTCAGATGCGATGAGACCTACATGTGCGACTGTCACAGATTGAATTCCCAGGGCAGAATTATCTTTTAATTCCAATGCCCTTGTCAACGACAACTCATCCCATGGATTAATCACCCATTGGATTCCATTAACATCAAGGGTTTTATTCTCATGAATGAATTTTACCCGTGTTGTGGTATCGGGAACATGACTAATACAAACCAAAATTCTCATGGAAATAGATTTTATTTTCAGTTAAAATTATCGGGTTGCAAAGATACAAGAATTTATAACTGATTGTTCAGCAATCAAGCTTCTTCCTCCAGGCATTTATTATATTGTGTCATGGCTTTGAGACTCATGGCCATACTTGAAAAACCCCCGTCATGAAAGATGTTTTGCATGGTAATTTTACGACTAAGATCCGATAGGAGAACGATGGAAAAGTCCGCACATTCTTCAGCTGTAGCATTGCCCAAAGGTGACATCCGCTCGGTAAAATCAACCAGCCCGTCAATTCCTTTAATTCCACTGCCCGCCGTAGTTCTTGTAGGTGATTGGGAAATGGTGTTTATCCTGATTTTTTTTTCACGGCCATAGATATACCCAAAACTTCTGGCAATGGATTCCAGTAATGATTTTGCATCTGCCATATCATTATATCCATAAAGTGTTCTTTGTGCAGCGATATATGAAAATGCGAGCACCGAACCCCATTCATTGATGGCATCCAGTTTCTTCGCGACTTGCAGTAGTTTATGAAACGACAATGCCGAAATATCAATCGTTCTTAGAAAGTAATCATAATCCAGATCATCATACTCTCTATGTTTTCTAACATTCAATGACATCCCAATAGAGTGCAGAACAAAATCGACTTTTCCGCCCAAGATATCCATTGATTGTTTAAATACTTTTTCCAGGTCGTTGACACTGGTAGCATCGGCTGGAATGATTTCCGCATTACAAAGTTTTGCAAGTTCATGAATTTCACCGAATCTTAAGGCAACAGGAGTGTTTGAAAGGGTAAAAACCGCACCTTCTTCATGGGCTCTTATTGCTGTCTTCCAGGCGATTGACTTATGATCAAGAGCACCAAAAATGATTCCCTTTTTACCTGTCAGGAGATTGTATGCCATGAGATCTTTTTTTAAAGTAATGATTTAACTAACATTAATATCTAACTATTAAGCAATTCTTTAGCAGTCTGTAAGGCTGCATTTGTCACCTTGTCATTGCTAAGCATTTTAGCTATTTCTTCCATGCGTTCTTTGGCTGACAATTGCTTAATATAAGAAGTTGTAAAATCTTGTTTTTCTGTTTTATATACTTTGTAATGCCATTCACCTTTTCCGGCAATCTGAGGAAGGTGAGTGATGGCTATGACCTGCATATGGCTTGACATTTTTTTCAGAATATCCCCAACCTTCCCAGCAATTTCTCCGGAAACTCCAATATCGATTTCGTCAAAAATAATGGTTGGGAGCAGGTTTTTCTGACTGACCATTGATTTAATACAAAGCATCAATCTCGAACGTTCGCCTCCGGAGGCTATCTTTGATATTTCATTAGGTTCAACTCCTTTATTGGCACTAAAGAGAAAGTGAATTCTGTCAAGCCCATCTTTGCTTAGCTCAGGCTGAGATTTACATTCAATGATCAAATTTGCATTGTGCATACCTAATCGGGAAGATAATTTTACCATTTCTTTTTCAAATGCAGGGATTGCTTTTTTTCTGGCCTTGCTTATCATTTCTGCAGTTTTTAAAAGTCGAGTAGAGATATTCTCAATGGTAGATTTGACACGCTTTATCTTTTCTTCCAAATATTCACCTTCAGATAATTTATTTTCAATATTATATTTGATGTTTAAAAGTTCATCAACAGTAGTTACTTTATGCTTCTTTTCAAGTTGATAAATTTGATCCAGACGGGTGGATGTGTTTTCGATTTCAGCAGGGTTGAAAAAGATCTTGTCATTGATTCTCTCTATGCTTGAAGCAATGTCCTTGATATCGATTAAATTACTTTGCAATCTTTCCTGAATATCTAAAATTGCTTCCTGAAAGCTGGAGACGGAATGCAGATGGTGAATGACTTCAGAAAGCCGGGAAAGAACATTAAACTCATCTTGAGCAAGAATTTCAGTGGATTTGTACAGACCTGATTTGATTTCTTCAGCATGGGTAAGCAGCTGAAGCCTGTGTTCTAATTCATCCTGCTCCCCTATTTTTAGTTCAATGCGGTTCAATTCATGGAGTAAAAAGGAGAAATAATCTCTTTCTTCTCTGGCTTTAATATCCTTTTCCTGTAAGAAGTTTAATTCATTTTCGAATTTCTGAAGTTCAAGAAAGCCGGTTCTGTATTTTGCTACATCTTCCAAATGACCCGTATAACTATCCAGGACAGCCAGTTGAAAATTGGTGTCGTTGAGGGTAATGATTGCATTTTGCGAATGAATATTCACCAGTCTGTCTCCTAAATCCTTTAACACTGAAAGACCAACTGGTGAATCATTGATAAAAGCCCTTGATTTTCCCTGTGGATTGATTTCCCTTCGAAGAATGGCAATATTATCCTGATCAAGATCATGGGCAATAAAGAATTCATCAAGGTGATAATTTTCGATATTAAAAGTTCCCTCAATGATACACTTAAGGGATTTATTCAGAAGGACATTGCTGTCTGCACGTTGCCCGAGGATTAATGACAATGCCCCCAGGATGATCGATTTTCCTGCTCCCGTTTCTCCTGTGATCACTGAAAAACCACGGCAGAAATCAATCTCAAGGTCGTGAATTAATGCATAATTTTTGATGGCAAGTTTCTGGAGCATAAAAACAATTTATCCTATTTTGCATCAAGAATTGCCTGATATTTAGAGCTATTGGCAGGATCGATTTCTTTCAACAGATTGGTTACATTCGTTTTTTCCATCGGAGGAACACGCTGGTCAGAATAAATATTCACAAATTCATCCCTTTTGGCATCAAAAACAAGTTGGAGGGCATATAAGCCCGGTTTGGCATTATAAACTTTCTGGAGCAGATTAAGACTTTCTGTCGTATTATTTCTTCCCTGATCAACTTTCTCGTACATCTGATCGAGTCCGAGACGATGAAAAGAATAAGCAAACTCTCTTAAACCGGAATTTGCCGGATTCATATAACCATTGATCAGCCAGTATCTGTTTTTATCATTTTCATATGCTTTCCATCCAGGTTCCTGGGCATTTTGAGCGGCATTCACCACTTCCTGAGCTTTTTCAAGGAAAGGAGATCCGCCGTTAAGGGAATACGAATCAAAATAAAGACCCAGTAATACATAGGAATAGTAAGCCATGAGGGAGGTTAAATTGGACGTAAAAGTGCCATCTGAATAATCCAGGGGTTGATATTCGACATACCTGAATTGAATTCCTTTGTCAATATAGTTCAGCAGGACAGAGTTATAGGCTGTATTTAAAACGGGCCGACGTAAAACGACATTTAAATTGGCCCTGAATTCATCAGATCCAAGACGGTCAGTCACTGTCATTAACATTGTGCATTCTATTCTTTCTTCGGTTTTAAAATTATAATTGGACCATTTGCGGTTGTTCATGAACTCAAAAAGGGCATTTTGCAAGGTTTCAAAAATCTTTTTATCCGTTCCTTCAAGCTGGGGAGAGGTCACATTTATTGAACAATTAAATTCCTGGGAATGAAGATCAAGGAAAATCAGCAGAAACGCAAAAACGAATAATAGTTTTTTCATATCAGTCTGAATTAATATTCTGTTTTTGACCGCAGATAACATCAAAGATGTCGGAGGCAACATTCTTTTTCGATTTCAACACGCCATGAATGACATTACCTTTTTTATCTATGATTGTAATTCTATTGGTTGGACAATTGAATCCCTCACCTTTTACATTTGCAGCATTCAATACAATAAAATCAAGGTTTTTAGTTTTCAGTTTCTTTCTTGCATTCTGAATTTCATTGTTTGTTTCCAAGGCAAAACCAACGATGATTTGATGTTTTCTTTTCTGTTGACCAAGTTGATTGAGAATGTCAGGGGTAGGTAAAAGATCAAGATGCAAGGGTTTATTTTTTTTCTTAATTTTCTGCGACTGTGGTTCTTTTACTTTAAAATCAGCGACTGCAGCTGCCATCATAATGATATCAGCTGATTTTGACTCGCCGAGACAAGCCTGGTGCATCTCGTCTGCAGATTCAACATTGATTCTGGTAATGGATGGGTGATATACTGAAAGGTTTGTGGGGCCCGTGATCAGGAGAACTTCTCCTCCTCTTGAGGCCGCCTCTTCGGCCAAAGCGAAACCCATTCTGCCAGAGGAATAATTTCCAATAAACCTCACAGGATCAATCTTTTCATAAGTTGGTCCTGCGGTGATCAGAATTTTTTTTTTACCTAAACTCTTGTTTTGTTTAAAATGTGACTCAATGAGATGGAGGATAATTTCCGGTTCCTCCAGTCGTCCTGGTCCGGAAAGACCACTGGCCAATTCTCCCACCTGAGGTTCAATGATGGTATTACCGTAGGAACGGAGTTGTGTAATGTTCTTTTGGGTTGAAGGGTGCAGATACATATCCATGTCCATTGCGGGTGCAATAAAGACCGGGCATTTGGCCGATAAATATGCCGTTATAACAAAATTATCGGCAATCCCATTTGCCATTTTTCCAAGTGAATTGGCGGTTACAGGAGCAAATAGCATAAGGTCTGCCCATTGTCCCAATTCCACGTGGTTATTCCAGCTACCGTTTTCAGGGTGGAAGGGTTCAACCATAACGGGATGTGAAGACAAGGTCGCCAGGGTTAGGGGTGTCACAAAGTCTCTGGCGATGGGAGTCATGATAACTTTGATTTCAGCACCTTCTTTGATAAGCAGACGGATCAGCAAAGGGATTTTATAGGCAGCGATACTGCCAGTAATGCCAATGACTATTTTTTTTCCCTTTAGCATGGTGATTGTTTTGAAGAATTAGAAATCTTCTGCTTTTTCCTTATGTGGATTTCTGAAGTACACTTCATCATTCAGGTATTCATGAATGGAGATCAGGGTCGGTTTGGGAAGATGTTCATAGTATTTCGCAATTTCAATTTGTTCACGATTTTCAAATACTTCTTCCAGGTTATCCGTTGTAGTGGCAAATTCAGAAATTTTCTGATTTAATTCTTCTTTCATTTCCAATCCGATCTGGTTGGCTCTTTTTGAAAGCACTGCCACCGTCTCATAAATATTGTTCGTCCCCTTTGTGAAATCTTCAATATTACGTGTAACGGCATTGAGTTCAGTTTTAATTTTTTTGTAATCCATGGTTTTATAATGGTTTTGTTAATTGTTCTGTTTTTCTTTGATCCTTTTGATAGATCAACTCAAGTTCCTTTCTGGATTTTTCCTTTAAATCTTTTACTTCTGAAAGAAACTGACTTTCGGGATATTGACTTACAAATTCATTATATGCATTAATTGCTTTTAAATGTCTGTCTTTTTTCTTTTCCTCTATACTCTCTTTCGCGAATCGATGATAAGATTTAAAGATTAAAAAGAGGATTTCTTCTTTACGGCTGGTTCCCGGAAACTCTTTCAGAATATTGCTAAGCGCCTGGATTGCGGCAGCATAATCATCCATTCTGTAATACATTTTGGCTATCCGGTAATCCTTATGTTCGAGTTTTTCTCTGAGTTTATCAATCAGATCATTGCATTCCGATACTCTTTTACTGCTGGGGTATATATTTGTAAAAAGCTGCAGATCCTTGATTGCATCGTAAGTGGTGGTCTGGTCGAGGGTAAAATCAGGGGAACTGAGATAATTACAATAGGCGCTCATGAATAAACATTCTTCAGCAAGCTGGGAATTAGGAAAATTGTTTGCGTATCTTTTAAAATAATAGGAAGCCAGGGTATAATCCTTCTGATTGTAATAACAATAAGCATAGGCATAATAAATCTTCTCTGATTTGTCTGTCGCCCTCATCACCCCTACCAGTTGATCAAATAGCTGAAGTGCTTTGGAATAATCTTTTTCATTATAATATTTCATGGCAGCTTCATATTTTTCATCCACGGATCCATTTTTGACCAGTTTCTGAAAGCCGCATGAATTAAGGCTTACAATGAATAAAAAAGAAACAAGAATACGGAAGGTTAATTTCATGGCGCAAAGGTACAATTTTTCATTGAAATTTTGGTATTTTTGCCGGCGAAAGCATTATCTATTGTAACGTAACAATCAACAAAATCTTATCTACCGTGGATATTTTCGAAAAAGTAGTGAATCATATGGGGCCATTGGGTCAGCTCGCTGATTATGGATACGGGTATTATTTTTTTCCAAAACTTGAGGGGGAAATATCCAACCGTATGTTTTTCAGAGGAAAGCCTGTTCTGGTCTGGAGTTTAAATAATTATCTGGGGTTGGCCAATCACCCGGAAGTCAGGAAAGCTGATGCTGAAGCATCAGCAGCCTACGGTCTGGCATCCCCCATGGGAGCAAGGATGATGTCGGGACAAACGGAATATCATGAAAAGCTGGAAAGGGAGCTTGCGGAATTTGAACATAAAGAATCTGCGTATCTGCTTAATTTTGGTTATATGGGCATGGTTTCCATCATCGACTCACTCCTCGACCGTCATGATGTAGTGGTTTATGATTCGGAATCGCATGCCTGTATTCTGGATGGTCTAAGGCTGCATATGGGCAAACGTTTTGTTTTCCCGCATAACAATTTGGAAAAGTTTGAACAGCAGCTTAAACGTGCCCGGAAATTAGCCGATCAGAACAAGGGGGGAATACTGGTCATCACAGAAGGCGTTTTTGGTATGCCTGGAGATTTAGGAAATCTTAGCGGCATGTTACAGTTTAAAGACAAATATGGATTCAGGTTGTTGGTGGATGATGCACATGGATTTGGCACCATGGGAAAAAATGGGTCCGGTACTTCTGAGGAGCAGGGAGTAGTTGATGGCGTTGATGTTTATTTTGGCACTTTTGCCAAAGCCATGGCAGGAATCGGTGCCTTTGTTGCCAGTGAAAAACGGATTATCAAAGCCTTGACATTCAATATGCGTTCACAGATTTTCGCCAAATCATTACCTATGCCCATGGTTATTGGTTCCCTGAAACGCCTTGAATTACTCCGCAACCAGCCTGAATTAAAAGATAAATTATGGACCATTGTAAGGGCTTTGCAGCATGGATTACGGGAAAAGGGTTTCGACATTGGTCGTACCCAATCACCGGTAACCCCTGTTTTTCTGAAAGGTGGACTGGGTGAAGCCACACAGATCGTTGCAGATTTACGGGAAAACTATGGTGTATTTTGTTCCATGGTAATTTATCCCGTTGTCCCAAAAGGAGTGATTATGCTGAGACTAATCCCTACTGCATCGCATACGCTTGAGGATGTAACTTATACCATAGATGCATTTTCCGAGGTCAGAAAAAAACTCGATGAAGGGAAGTATTCTTCGGGAGTTATTCCCGATGTTGCCGATATTTATTAGCCATTCATGGAGAGGGAATCGCATTCCACACGGGAACAGATTTATCGTATCTACCGGAGGGTTCGTTTCCTGATCAGGCGTACCTGGAAAACAAAGACCAGCTTAATCATCTCTGAACAACCTGTACCTAAGAAGGAATTAACACTTCGGTACAGGATTTATCGGGTTTACAGAATACTCAGGTTTTTATGGCGAACGGGAGCGCTGACGACCGTACCGGTAAAAAATATCGCTGGTTCATTCAGGTTTACAGATTATCCGAAACGAACATATCTGGCCATCGGAATCAATTCTCTCGCCGTTTTTCTGATTACCTATCTTCTTGTTTATTTTTTAAGCCACCTGATCACAGCGCTTTCTGCTTCTGCATTCGGCATAAGAACTATATTATACTATTATGATGTGGAATATCTGATCCGGGGTTATGACTGGACAGATGACGCAGTGAAAGCCGTATTCAGCAGCGCTCCCTTGTTTTCTTTGCTGTTTGCCCTATTGCTTTTGATCCTTTATCTTTATGTTGCTGCTGAGACGGGTTTACTGAGATTATTCGTATTGTGGACATTCTGTCATTTTATCCTCCGCTTTTTTGGTGATATGTTTGTGGGTGTCATCCTGGATGAAGGTTTCGGTTATGTAATCATGTATCTTTTTGTCATGGATACCGGGAAAATGATCCTCTGCCTATTTGCATTTATATGCCTTTTCACGCTCGGTTATATGATGACACGATATTTCCTGTACTCAGGAAATTCATATTTTAACGCGATAAGGAGAAATAACAGGATCAGGTTTGTCCTTGCTCAGTTTATTCTGCCCATGATTCTCGGGAATATCATTATCATTCTCCTGAAGATTCCACAGATTACCCTGTTTGAAATATTCCTGAACGCTTCAATGCTCTTTTTACTTTTACCCGTATTATTAAGAAGCATCAATCTTCAGGATCTTTTCTTTGATGAAGACCCCAGAAAGGTGAAAATCGTTGTGAGATATATTGTTATGGCAATACTACTTGGAATTGCTTTTCGGGTTGTATTGAGTATCGGGATCAATTTTTAAGCTTTCGCAATAGATCCGGGAACAATTTTACCGTAATAAAAGCTTATCCTGGAAGATTTTTGATGTATTGGATAACTGAATAACATACATGCCTGACGGAAAACCATTACGATTTATCCTGATTTTCATATCCTTCTGGTCCCCCTCAATTCTTTGCTGGTATTGAATCTTGCCGGTAATATCCATTATTGACAACAACCATCCCTGCGCATCACTGTACGGCAAATGCAGATCAAAACAGCCATCATTAGGGTTGGGAAAGATCATGAATTTCTGGATACTGTTTTCGGGCAGAGAAATGTTCAGGGGACGAAGTTGTACATCGAGGCGTAGCTGTTGCCGTTTTTGGATATTGATATCATTGATGGTTTTCGGGAAATATCCGGCTGCAGAAAAGGTTACACTATAAGTGCCCTGGTTGATGGGACGGGCATAGAAACCAGAAGGAAGTTTGGAATAGACAAAAGTACTGTCATTCTGAATATCGTGATTAAGTACAAAGACTTTTGCATGGAGTTTCTCTCCGGTTACGGTGTCGGTAACGATTCCCTGAAATCCGTAGTTGGATTGCTCAATATAATTCAGGAAAGAGCGGTAATTATAGTTCCAATGAGCCATTAATTGAGATGCAGGTAAAAAATGAACTGTGGAAATCTCAATGGTGACTTCACGGCAATGTTGAAAGAAATTCATATAATCCTGCCGTCCTCCAAAAATTTGATACCAGGCATATCCATTGGTTATTCCGTTATTAAGGTCATCAAAATACCCCGCAGGGCTATATTTTTGTGCAGTATCGGCATATTCTCTCCCAGTATATCGCCACCAGTTGTCATCCGGGGTTAATTTCGACCAGCGGTCCCAGGGGTAGTTATAGACTTCGATGCCCCCGTGAAAATTGGCTGCCATGACAAAATGGTTATTGCTGGCGTAGTCCATAAATCCAAGGGTTTCGGGTTGTTTTACTCCGGTATTCACCCCTCCCGGATCAGGAAAGTTTCGATTCAGGTCAACTCCGGCATAATTACCCCTGGTAGGATTGGTTATGGTCGAACCATTGCGGTAAGTTCCGTCAGGATTAGCGAGAGGGTTAATGAATATTTCTGTATTGTTAACGATATCGGTAATTCTTGGACTGACGCCATATCCCCTGACCAAGGAGTCGATAAGATGGAGCATAAGTACATAAGCTGTTGTTTCATCACCATGAATGCTGGAAGTATAAAAAAATTCAGGTTCAGCTTCAGAAACATTAACAGAATCACTGATCTTAAGTGCAATGATTTTCCTTCCCAGAAGCGTACTTCCAATCGTATCCAGTCGGCAAAGTTCAGGATAGGCAGCTGCATAATAAAGCATTGTATCCAAGTATTGCTGATAGGTCGGATAGAAATTCCACAAACCGGCAGATTTCGAATACCCTTCCAGAAGTTGTGGATGTATCTCAGATTCAGGCAATATTCCACCCGGGTTGGGGAGAATGGTATAAGGAATATTCAGGTTTAGGAAAGATTCAAATTCAGTCTGGTTAGCATAGGCAAAAACTTCCTGGTCCCTGTAATTATCAATAGAGATTGTCCTTGTCAAAAGATCGAGTGCATTTCTGTCGTTCAGGGTAAATTTAAAATAAACCTCTCCCCAGTCCCTAAAAATACTATCCGTTGTTTTCTGATCCATGGTTTGTGAGAAAAGATCCAGCGTAAAGAACGACAAGGTTAAGGTTAGCAGAATGATCAGTAGGTGTTTCATGAGTGATCCATATTATCAATGATCCATTTAATTTGTTTATAAACATCCTTTTTCACAGGAACAAGGGGTAATCTTAACAGATTCTGGCAGAGTCCCATAATATTCAGCCCGGCTTTGATTCCTGAAGGACTACCATCAAGGAAAAGGGAATTGATTAAATCAATTAAGCTGTAATGCAATTCCCTGGCTTTTTCAAACTCACCCAACAACCCTTTACGTACCATTTCAGAAAAAGCCCGAGGGTAAGCGTTGGCTATTACAGAGATCACACCATCGGCACCGGCGGATAACAATGGCAGAGTTAACCCATCATCACCTGAAAACACGAGAAAATCTTTGGGTTTATTTTTGATTACCTGGTAAATCTGATCAAAATTGCCGGAAGCTTCTTTAATCCCAATAATATTGGGGACCTCACAGGCCAGCCTGATCGTGGTAGATGCACTGATGTTGCTGCCTGTTCGACCGGGAACAGTATATAGGATCACCGGCACAGGACTAGCTTCGGCGATGGTTTTAAAATGAAGATAGATTCCCTCCTGCTGTGGCTTGTTATAGTATGGAGATACAGATAAAATAGCAGCAATATCTTTAAAGGGTGTGGCATGAATATTTAAAACAACATCGGAGGTGGAATTGCCACCAATGCCAACGACCACCGGCACTCTGTGATTTACCTTTATTACCGAAAATTCAATCAGGGCTTTCTTTTCCTGTTTGGAAAGGGTTGAAGCTTCCCCGGTGGTGCCAAGAACAACAACAAAATCCACTCCTCCGTCAATCACATGGTCAAGAATTTTTTCGCAGGCATCAAAATCAATGGCACCTGACTTTTTAAAAGGAGTGATCAGTGCAACCCCGGTTCCTTTAATATTTTTCAATCCCTTTTTCACGATTAATTATGGTTAGATAGTGTTTTACATATCCCAGGTATTCATCAAAACCAACATTTGCTTTAGGGTCAATCATAAAATCATAGTACTTGGCATTCTCTTCTGAAAAACGTCCGACTTTACAATATGACTTCGACAAGCCACAGATGTATCTAAGAGGGAAACTATCCTGGAGGCTCAGATCAATCAGGATATCAAATTCCCTCGAAATAAAATCTCTGACTGTGGCATGTATAGGTTTATAAAACCAAGTCATGTCTTTTTTTGAAAAAAAGTCGAAGGAGAGTCTGGGAAGGAAACGGGAAATCAGTTCACGGTTTTTAACAAAGCCAAGTGCCTTCACTTCTTTATGATCATGCTGCAATTCGGCGACAAATTCTGAAACTTTTTCATAGTCAGGAACATCCTCAAGCGTATAAACAATTCCGATATGCCTTGCATCCATCAGGTTCAACATTCGTTTTTGACGCGAATGATGTGATACTTCCTTCATGAAAGCGTAGATTCCTATGCGTCTACGAATAGCTCCAAGCATGATAACGTTTGTCAGGTTTCAGATTTTGCAAAGTTACTATTTTCCCCAATCAGATATCCTTGAAATGTATAATTTTGACGAAAAATCCCATTCAGGATGCAGATCATATTTTTAGGCACAGGAACTTCCCAGGGGGTTCCTGTTATTGCCTGTCATTGCCCTGTATGCAGTTCTTCCGATTTCAGGGATAAAAGGCTAAGATCATCTATCCTGATTCATCTCGGGGATAAACGCATTGTCGTTGATTGCGGCCCTGATTTTAGACAGCAAATGCTCAGGGAGGAAACGGACCGGATTGATGCCATCCTGGTTACCCATGGGCATAAAGACCATATCGGAGGACTGGATGATGTCAGGGCATTCAATTATATACTGCAGAGACCAACCGATGTTTATGTTGGACAACCGGCTTACGGTATCATACAAAGAGAGTTCTCCTATGCTTTTGAGAAAAATCCCTATCCGGGGGTCCCGGAAATAAACCTTATTGAATTTCGAAATGAACCTTTTCAAGTTCAGGATATTTCTGTCATTCCAATCATGGCTTACCATTTTAACCGGGATCAGTATGTCTACGGATTCCGGATTCAAGATTTCACCTACCTGACTGATGCCGTGCACATTCCGGAACATGAAAAACAAAAAATATGCGGTAGTAAGGTTTTGGTGTTAAATGCATTGAGAATAAAGAAACATTATTCCCATTTCAGCCTTGAAGAAGCCTTAGCCCTGATGAAGGAATTTAATCCGGAACGCGGTTATCTCACGCATATCAGTCATCAGATGGGAAAACACGAAGAGGTAAATCCCGGGCTGCCTGTTAATGTCCAGCTTGCTTACGATGGACTAAACATCACCGTATAGTTTTCCTGACCCTTTTTAATGTCAGCAGATTCATGGGATTGCTGCCTAATCCATGGATATTTTTCCTGACAAACCTTAATACTCTGTCATAATATAGAATGATCACCGGGGAATCACGCATGAGTATTTTCTCCATTTCGCGGTAATAGATTATCCTCAGGCTGTCGTCAATGACCGATAAAGCTTTTTCATAAAGTTCGTCGAAGGCAGGATCAGAAAAATGAGTATAATTTGGTCCCTTTGGACAAAAGTTCCTGCTGTAAAACAGGGATAAATAATTTTCGGCATCCGGGTAATCAGCGATCCATGAAGCCCTGTAAAAGGGTAATTTTGCTTGGGCTTTCATTTCCTTGACGGCAGCCGGAGGACTGACTTCAATGTTGATCTCAATGCCAAGCTCACCTGCCTGAGACTGAATAAATTTGCAAATATCAAGGTAGTCGGGGGTTGAAGTAAGGGTTATCGGGTTAAGCCCCCTCCCAAAGGGATATCCGGCTTCTTTCAACAACTGCATCGCTTGTCTGGGGTTATAATCATAGAACAAATTCGCCGCATCAAAGGAAGGAAAACCTTCAGGGACAATGCCATTGACACCGGGTGTTCCGATGCCATTTCTCAAGTAACGTATCATTTTTCCGCGATCAAAGGAATAATTAATCGCTTGTCGGATCTTTTTTCTTTTTAACGGATTGTTTTTCATTACCGGATTCAGGCTATCCATCATAAAACCAAGGTATTCAGTATTTAAATAAGGTTGAGCAATGAGCTGGATTTCTTCGGCATATTTGTCTTTAAGATCTCCTTGAGGAGTGAGTAATTCATCTTTATATGTAGGATCTATTCCCGACATAAAATCCAGTTTGCCCTTGATAAATTCCAAAAATGCAGATTGCTTATCTGCTACGAAAGTGATGGCCACCGCATCAAGGTATGGAAGCTGCTTCCCATCCTCTGTTTCAAAGTACTTTTTGTTTTTCACCAATATCAGTTTCACTCCTTCTTTCCACATTTTCAAGTTAAAAGGGCCTGTGCCGACAGGATTTCTTCTAACATCACTGCCATAATAAGAAATGGCTTCTTCGGGTATCACGGAGCAATATTGCATGGTCAGAAGTCCGAGAAAAGGTGGAAATGCTTTTTTCAATCTGATTGAGAATGTGGAGTCATTGATGGCATGAAATGCTTTTTCGCCATCCTTGTCTATATCCACATTCCCAAAAATCCATGCCCCGGGAGAAGCCGTTTTCTCATTGATTATTCGGTAAAAGCTATACCGGAAATCAAGGGCGGTGACTTTCCTCCCTTTTCCTGATTTGAAACATGGATTATCATGGAACACAACATCTCTACGAAGGTGAAAAGTATAGGTGCAGCCGTCAGAAGATATTTCCCATGATTTTGCAATACAGGGAAGCACTTCCAGCTTATCGTCAAGCTGCACTAAACCATCAAATAACTGATGGGTCGCCCATATCGTGGATTGATCCCTGGCAAAACCAGGATCAAGGGTGGTGATGTTCGCCGGTTCATTATACCTGAAAACGCTTTTCCCTTCATTCTCGTGTTTAAGATTACAAGAAAAAAGAAGAAAAACGAGTAAGATGATGCTGGTCGAATTTTTCATGGTGTTGGGCAAAATTACTTTTTTTTTATTATCGGGAAGTCAGTTGATTCCCCTGATAGATTTTCATGTACCTTTGTTCAATTAACCATTTTATCATGAAAACATTTTTTCTCCTTTTCTTCATTTCTTTCTTTCTCCATTTTTTTTGTTATGCCCAGACAAATTTCTCCGATGGGGCCAGGGAGTGTTCATTAAGAAAATCATTGCTTCAGGATATTCCCTCACGACCGGCCTCCCCAGAAAGTGGTCCTTCTCATACGTTTGATGTCTTGAGTTATTCCTTGAATCTTAACTTATATTCCTGTTATACTGGAACTTATCCCAACAGTTTCAAAGGTTCCAATACCATAACCTTCAGGGTTGATTCAAGCCTCAATGCCATCGTGCTGAATGCAACAAATTCATCCCTGATCATTGATTCGGTAAGGCTTGCGGGGGCATCCTTTACACATTCCGGGAATCTGCTCAGTATTGCACTCAACCGCCAGTATTATCCGGGTGAAACGGCAACTGTAAAAATATTTTATAGCCATAAAGATGTTGAGGATTATGCTTTTTATTCGAGCGGAGGATTTGTTTTCACTGATTGTGAGCCAGAGGGAGCAAGAAAATGGTTCCCCTGCTGGGACAAACCAGCAGATAAAGCAAAGGTGGAATTATTCGCCAAGGTACCCTGGAATGTAAAGCTGGGCTCGAATGGCAGCCTTGTTGACTCGACATTTTCGGGAAACGGGGATACCCTGACTTATCATTGGGTAAGTGAGGAAAATGTAGCTACTTACCTAATGGTTATCACCTCGAAAGTCAATTATAACCTGGATATCGTATATTGGCATAAGCTTAGTAACCCTGCCGATAGTGTCCCCATAAGGTTTTACTACAATTCAGGGGAAAATCCAGGGATGATTAAGGATATGATTGTTCCGATGACCACCTGGTATTCGGAAAATTTTTGTGAGCATCCGTTTACCAAGAATGGCTTTGCTACACTGAATAATCAGTTTGGCTGGGGTGGAATGGAAAATCAGACCCTGACAAGCCTTCGGCCTTACGGATGGCAGGAAGGACTGGTTGCCCATGAGTTTGCGCATCAATGGTTTGGGGATATGATTACCTGTGCTACCTGGGCAGATATCTGGTTAAACGAAGGTTTTGCTACCTGGAGTGAAGCCTTTTGGTATGAAAGTTATGGGGGTTCCCCTGCCTACAAGTCACAGATCAATCAATATGCTAATGATTATCTTGCTTCAAACCCTGGTTGGGCCATTTCTGACCCTTCATGGGCTGTAACCACGCCAAATTCCAATACCCTTTTTAATTATGCAATAACTTACGCCAAGGGTGCCTGTGTCATTCATCAACTCAGATATGTTCTGGGGGATTCCTTGTTTTTCGCCGTTTTAAAGACCTATTGTGCCGATACCAACCTAAGATATAAATCGGCCGTGATCAACGATTTTATTGAAATCGTCAATGATGTTTGCAATGATAATTATAATTGGTTTTTCAATGAATGGATTTTTTTACCCAATCACCCTGCTTATCATAACACTTATAACATACATGAACTTGGTAATAACCAGTGGCAGGTTAATTTTTTTGTTGAACAGACTCAATCGAATCCTTCATTTTTCAAGATGCCAATAGAAATTAAGATCAAGTATGAGGATTACACCGATACCCTGTTCCGTGTCATGAATGAAGCCAATTACCAGCAATATAGCTGGATATTCAATAAAAAGCCCATCATGTTATTTTTTGACCCCAATAAAAATATCGTTTTAAAATCCGCCAGTACCATCGTCGGAGAACCCGGGATTCTTCCTCAAGAAGGTCAAGAGGCAGTATTTCAGAATTATCCCAACCCTGTTCATGGAATGACAAGGATTTATTATTCTATTGATCAACCCTGCCAGGTCAGCATTGAAATTATTGATGGCCTGGGTAGAATTTTAAAAAACCCACCTGTTCAGTATAAAGAGACTGGCAAGCATTTCATTGATGTGGATTGCACTGGACTTGTAGCTGGGGTTTATTTTTATCGCCTGAAGACAGAAGACCAGGTAAGAACGAACAGGATGGTTATCACCCAATAACTGATTTTAAATACTTTACTATGAAATATACAATTCTGACGGTCTTTGGGTTGACCCTGGGTTTGGTAATATTTTCGGTCAGAACAGGATCAGGACAAGTCACTGTGGATACTGCACATTTTTATATGAAACACAGTTATGATGTTCAAAAATACACCCTGAATTTTGATCTTTACACCTGCTATTCTGTTCCTTACCCTAAAAACTTTTCAGCTGGAATAATTATTAATCTCAGGGTAGATTCTGCATTGAATTCCATAACACTTAACGCAGTCAATGCTTCGCTTGTCATCGATTCGGTCCGGTTAGCAGGGGTTTCATTTACCCATGAACAGAATATCCTGTCGGTGCAATTAAACAGGACTTACCAGCCTGGAGAATTTCTGAATATAAAAATATATTACCATCATAAAAATATTTTTGACCAGGCTTTTTATGCTTCCGGGGGTTTTGTTTTCACTGACTTCCCACCGGAAGGTGCAAGAAAAGTAATGCCATGCTGGGACAGGCCTTCGGATAAGGCCATATGGGAGGTTACGGCCAAAGTTCCACTGATCGTGAGGCTGGGTTCTATCGGCTTTCTGGCTGATTCCACGATCATTGCAGACACGATATGGTATCATTGGATCAGTAACCATCCTGCATCTACCTATCTTTTTACCATCGCCTCCAAAGTGAATTTTCTAATCCAGAAAACATACTGGCACCACCTAGATGATCCCAACGATAGTGTTCCGATGTGGTTATATTATAAAACAGGTGAAAATCTAAGCATTGCAAATAGCTGTATCGGGGAGATCACGAATTTTTACGCGGAAAAATTCGGAGAATATCCTTTTGAAAAAATTGGTTTTGCAACATTGAGCAGCGCGTTCCCATGGGGAGGAATGGAAAACCAGACCATGGTCAGTCTTATGCCCGGAGGCTATGCAAATATTGATCTCATTGCCCATGAACATTCCCACCAATGGTTCGGAGATTTGATCACCTGTGGCACCTGGGCAGATATCTGGCTGAATGAGGGCTTTGCCACATATTGTCAGAAACTTTATAGAGAAAAAAGCAATGGGTATGAGTTTTATAAATCAGAGATGAACCAGATTGCGAATAATTATCTGTCAAGTAATCCGGGTATTCCGATATATAATCCCCTCTGGGCGATACAGACTCCCAATGCCAATCTTCTTTATTCCACGGCACTGACTTATAACAAAGCTGCCTGTGTACTCTTTCAGTTACGTTATGTGCTCGGAGATTCCTTGTTCTTCAGTATTATGTATGATTACGCCACAGATACAAACTTTACCTATAACAATGCGGTGACCCTCGATTTCATCGGTAAAGTCAATGCAGTAACGGGACAGGATATGAACTGGTTTTTTGATCAATGGATTTATGCACCCAACCATCCGAAATATGAGAATATTTATGGGATAGACTATTGTGGAAATGGAAACTGGAAAGTTACATTCCTGATTGATCAGACACAGACCAACACGGTTTTCTTTAAAATGCCGGTGGAGATACAGATTGAATTCACAGATGCCACCGACACTTTGATCCGGGTTATGAATGATCAAAACCCTCAAAATTTCGAGTTTCTTTTTCAGAAACAGCCGGTGAATGTGATTTTCGATCCACTAAGAAATATCCTCTTAAAGAATGCCACCCTGATCGTCGGGACTGGGATGAATTCTGCAACTGAGAAAACCGGATTAAAACAAAACACTCCCAATCCGTTTGCACATTCCACCCTTATCGAATACCAGGTTGGAGCTCCTGCCGAAGTGGTTATTTCCATTCTGGATAACAAGGGTCAGCTCGTTGAAACTCCTGTTCATCGCAAACACGAGTCAGGCCACTATCAGTTCCTGTATTCCAACGATTCTCTCCATGCAGGCATTTATTACCTGAAATTGCAGGCCGGCAAATTGTCTAGCATAAAAAAAATGGTGATTCTGAAATAGCCACCAACATTTTTATTTTCTGAAATTATTTTGACTTGAGTGGATAATCAAGTTGCAAGGGATTTTTAACCTTTTCATTCAACAAAGCCAGATTTCCGATATCTTTCATTTCTTCAATGTAATGGAAGGACAGACCCTTGATGTAGTCTGTTTTGATCTCTTCAATATCCTTCTGGTTTTCTTTTGAAAGGATTACTTCTGCTATTTTTGCCCTTTTAGCGGCCAGCATTTTTTCTTTTATCCCTCCAACCGGCAATACTTTCCCCCTTAAGGTAATTTCACCAGTCATAGCCAGACGTTTTTTTACTTTTCTTTGGGAAAAAGCAGACGCAAGGGCTGTGAACATGGTTATCCCGGCAGAAGGACCATCTTTGGGTGTTGCACCTTCAGGAACATGAATATGAATATTCCATTTACTGAAGATATCGGGATCAATATCGAATAATTCGGAATGGGCTTTTAGATAGGCCAGGGCTATCGTTGCTGATTCTTTCATCACTTCACCAAGATTACCCGTCAATGTCAATTCTCCTTTTCCGTGGCTCAGGCTGACTTCTATGAAAAGAATTTCACCCCCTGTCATCGTCCATGCAAGACCTGTTACTACTCCGGGAATTTCGTTGGTAATAAACCGATCTGCCTGAAAGATGGGTGGTCCCATGATCTTTTTAAGATCCTCTTCCAGGATTATTTTATTGAATTTTTCGTTGGTAACAATGGCTTTGGCTTTATTGCGGATTACTTTGGCTATGGCTTTTTCCAATCCCCTGACGCCGGATTCCCGGGTATAATCTTCAATGATTTTCTGTATCAGAACCCGCTGGAAGCTGAGTTGTTTTTTCTTCACCCCATGTTCTTTGAGTTGTTTTGGCACGAGGTGACGGACTGCTATTTCCTTTTTTTCTTCCATGAGATATCCAGGAATATCGATCACTTCCATGCGATCGCGCAATGCCGGATGAATGGTGGATAGCGTATTGGCTGTAGCGATGAACATAATCCGGGAAAGATCAAATTCGATTTCCAGGAAATTATCGTAAAATGCTACATTTTGTTCCGGGTCGAGAACTTCAAGCAAAGCTGCCTGAGGATCTCCGCTGATGTTCATTCCTGCTACTTTGTCAATTTCATCGAGAACAAATACGGGATTTGAGGTCTTAACCTTCTTAAGGCTTTGGATAATACGTCCCGGCATGGCTCCTATGTATGTTTTTCGATGCCCCCTTAATTCAGATTCATCCCTAAGCCCTCCCAGTGACATTCGTGTATATTTTCTTTCCAAGGCCCTGGCAATGGATTTTCCCAGAGAAGTCTTCCCGACTCCAGGAGGGCCGACCAAACAGAGAATGGGCGATTTCTGGTCGCGTTTTAAAGCGATAACTGCCAGATATTCGATGATTCTCTCTTTGACTTTTTCTAGACCATAATGATCTTCATCCAGTATTTTTTTTGCGTGATCCAGGTCAAGGTTATCCGAAGAATACTCATTCCATGGAAGTTGAACCAGGGTTTCCAGATAATTTACCTGAATGGAATATTCAGCGGCAGCCGGATGCATCCGCTGGAGTTTATTCAATTCCTTTTCAAAAATCTCAGCGACTTCGGCTTTCCATTTTTTTGTTTTTGCCTGTTCCTTAAGGTTATTTACTTCCTGGGCATTGGGATTGCCTCCTAATTCTTCCTGAATGGTTTTTAACTGTTGATGCAGAAAATAATCCCTTTGCTGTTTATCAAGGTCAGTTTTAACTTTATTTTGTATCTGTTGCTTCAGGTCAATCATCTGTAGTTCTTTGGTCAGGTGTGAAAGAACCAGTTGAGCACGCTCTGTGACCTCAGCTATTTCCAATAATCTCTGCTTATCTGCCAGATCAATGGTCAGGTTAGAAGAGATGAAATGGACAAGGAATGAAGGACTTTCAATATTTTTTATTGCAAAGCCAGCTTCTGATGGAATATTCGGCGATTTATTTACAATTTGCACGGCCAGATCCTTTAAACTAGCGATCAAGGCATTGAATTCGCTACCCTGGATCATATCCTGTTTCGGGCTGTCGAACGCCTGAACCCTGGCCAGAAAGTATGGCTCCGTTTGCAACTGTTCAAGGATGGTAAATCGTCTTTTACCTTGAATGATTGCCGTATTGCTCCCATCCGGCATCTGAAGGATTTTAATGATGTATGCCACCGTGCCAATGATATTCAGGTCGGTGAATGCCGGATCTTCAATGGAAGGATCTTTTTGGGAAACCACCCCGATGATACGATCACCCTTATAATAATCGCGGATGAGCTTGATCGATTTATCTCTCCCGACGGTAATGGGAATGACCACACCTGGAAAAAGTACTGTATTTCTGAGTGGTAGAATGGGAAGAATTTCCGGGATTTGTTCGGTATTCATTGTATCTTCATCCTCAGAAGACAAAAGAGGAATAAATTCCGCATCAGAATCCATTAAGTCGGAAAAAGAAAAAAAATTCTTTTCGAAAGTATTTTCCATAAATTTTTTCAAACCCGGTTTAAAGGTGTTTATTCTTCAACGTAAGGTTGTAAACACATGAAAGAAGCTCCTGCTCAACCGGGTCAAACACCAAATTTCTTCGTTTATATACAATTTCTGCCACTTCCAAAGCTTTATTCAGGGTATAATTCATATGACTAGAAGACATACCCCAGGTAAATGAAGGAATAAAATTTCTCTGAAAACCGGCTCCGAAGATATTGGCATTTACCCCCACCACGGTTCCTGTATTGAACATGGTATTAATGGCACATTTGGAATGGTCACCCATGATGAGTCCGCAGAATTGAAGATGAGTATTGATAAAAGTTTGCTTGCCGTAGCTCCAAAGCCTAACGGCGTCATAGGTGTTTTTAAGGTTTGAAGTATTGGTATCGGCACCCAGGTTACACCATTCCGAAATGACGGAATGACCAAGAAAGCCATCATGGGCTTTGTTGGAATACCCGAACATGACGGAATTATTCACTTCGCCACCCACACGACAATAGGGACCGATGGTGGTAGGTCCATATATTTTTGCAGCCATTTTAACCTGGGCATGTTCGCATAACGCAAAAGGTCCCCTGATCAAACTGCCTTCCATAATTTCCGAATTTTTCCCAATATAAACAGGCCCTTGAGTGGCATTGATCACAACGCACTCCACCCTGGCTCCTTTTTCTACAAATATGTTTTCCTCACCGAATACATGATTCGTCTTACTGAGCAGCTGGGATTTTCGGCCTTTTGTAATCAATTTAAAGTCGTCTTCTATGGCCATGCCATTCTTGGAGAATATCTCCCATGTATGATTGACCTTGAGGGGAGTCTCTTTTACGGTAATTTCTTCTATTCCCTCAGTGGTGGGATCCCCTATTTTATCCAGCTCATCTTCAGTGACATGAAGTGCAATGATGGTATCATTATTGACAATGATCTGATTCGCTTTCAAATTTTTAATGGCTGTCACAATTTCCTCGTTAGGGCATACAGATCCATTGATAAGGACATTTACCCGTTCTTTCAGAATGGGATATTTCTTCGACAAATAGGGATCGGTAAGTGTAGAGGTTTTCGCCTTGAGGTGTTTTTCCCATTTCTCACGAATGGTAAGGATCCCAATGCGAATATCGGCGACAGGACGCATAAAAGTAAGAGGCAGTAAATTTGTCCGGACAATACTTTCATCAAAAAGAATATAATTCATCTTGTCAGTATTACATATGAAAATTTAAACGTCATAAAGGATGCAAAATTACAATTTAAATACAAAAAAAAACCCCCATCAGAGGAAGGGGGAGGTTTTTTTTTAACCAACAATCCTTATCAGTTGCCGGCTTTCTTATCCATATGCTTTTGATACCTGGTTTTAAACTTATCAACACGACCGGCAGTATCAACCAGTTTCATTTTTCCGGTATAAAACGGATGAGAAGTATGCGATATTTCAAGTTTAATCAATGGATACTCGAGACCATCTTCCCAAACAATGGTTTCTTTGGTCTTTACGGTAGATTTGGAAAGGAAGGAATATTCATTTGACATGTCCTTAAAAACGACCATTCTGTATTCCTTTGGATGAATATCTTTTTTCATGAAAACATTTTTTTAATTGAAGGCTGCAAAAGTAAGAAAATTATTTGAAATCCAAAAATTATTCAACAATTCGTCTGAAGGATAAAGTTCATGGTATCGATGTTATCTGCATAATCCCATAAGTCGGGCTTCTGGCTCTGCCCCGGTGGAATGCCGTTTAACCCAATACCGGGAGTACAAACGATACACTGAATAAATTCCTTCTCTTCCATAATCTTTTTCCTGAGTATTTGATTATCTGCATATTCCTCGTAATAGATAACCCCGATATTTGATTTTAGATGAACAGAAGGAGTAAAAAGTAAAAATCCTGTATCCATAAAGGGGGTTTGATTGAGTAAAAAGATAGATTTGTAATACCTATAATTATTTATGTATTTGGCATGTTCGACATAGGTTCGATAAGGTTCCAGCGCTGCCATCAAAGCAGTGAAGTTATATCCCTGAGGGACAAACAGTTTGGAGACACTACGGCAGCCCAGACCAAAGTATTTTAGCATATCCCCGGCCAGTCTCTCAAGCTGAACGCTGGTTTCGCTGCCTCTCAGAACAGCAACAGCATTTCTGTTATGCCGGAAAAGATGAGGATAGTGTTTAAAATAATAAGTGAAGTGCCTGAACGTATGGTTGGTTCCCGTGGCTATGATCATCTGAAAATCCGATATTTTATTTTCGGAAAAATGGATGAAATTTCCCCATTGCGGGTCTAAACCCTTGAGAATTTCAGCCATTGCGGAGATTAATCTCCTGTCCTGTGAAGAAAGTTTTGCTGACAGTTTATTTCCACTGATAAGGACGCAGAGAAAGTCATGAAATCCGACAGCAGGAATATTTCCCGCCATCACAACAGCGATATTGCAAATTTGCTCTTTATTTTGAAGCTGATGCTGATAGGGTGCAATCCATTGTTCAATTTTTTCCTCCCTAAGGGATTCACCGATAGAGACTAAGGCGGAGCTGATACTTTCCTGGGTGAACCAGGGATTTTCCTCTTCAGCTAAGTTAGCCTCCCTGATCAACACAGGCATCCATTTATTTTCAGGTTTACTGGGGAAATCCCTGAGTATTTCTCCCAATTGTACGAAAGTTTCTATCCTTCTCTTTAATAACATCTCCCGACTTTTTTACAAAAGTACAGGATTCAAAATAAAGAAACGGGATTTACGTTTTTATAAAATGTTTTTTATGGATAGAGGAATCAGAAAAGCAGTGATTCTGATTGCCCTTTTAACCGGCTTAGCCCACCAAATGACTGCACAGGTGTTTCAAGCTTTAAAAAATGCCGAAGACTCCCTCAGTCTTTATCTCTTCACAGATACCGTCGAAAGTGACCTGGAGCGGAATCAGCGGCAATTAAGGATACAATCATTGCTTGCCAAAGCCTTGGAATTACCCGGCTCTATATCTTATCCCTTTAGTGCATTAAAAGGAATCGGACAAATTTACTCTCCCGACAAGACATTCAGGATTTTCAACTGGAACGTTTGTTTTCAGGATGGAAGACATAAATATTATGGTATTCTTCAATTCGCCAAAGGAGGAAGAAATTCAGTTCAACTGCTGAATGATCATTCAGACCGCATTGAAAATCCGGAACAAAAGATCCTTGTCCCGGAACAATGGTACGGCGCATTATACTACATAATCATCCCATTTAAATTGGAAAACAGAGAGGATGCTTATATTTTATTGGGATGGCATGGGAAGGACGCTCAAATCACGGAAAAGGTCATTGAAGTGATGCACATAGATAATCAAAAAAATGTTGTTTTCGGAGGGAAAGTTTTCAAGCAATACGAAGAAGAACTGAACACCCGGGTGATTTTTCGGTTTTCCTCCTCCGCTTCAATGGTATTACGTTATGAGGCGCAAAGGGTAACATCCAAACCAAAATGGAACGCAAAAACCCGGGAATTTATCCGTGAGTCAAAAAAAATGAACATGATCGTATGTGATCACCTTGTCTCCTTGGATCCCAGCCTTCAGGGGCAATTTCAAAGCTATGTTCCCGCATCAGATCAGGTGGATGGGTTTATGTTTGAAAACGGTTACTGGGTATTTATGGCAGATATCGATGCGAGAAACAGAGCGGAATAAATTTAACCTTCTCGTTGATTTTATGTTTTGAAATTCCAATTAATTTCTTTTACTTTGTCTTATTAATATGAAATTCAACTTTAAATTTTTAATTTATGAAGAAGCACAATTTTAACGCCGGTCCCTCTGTTCTCCCCCGCGTTGCCGTTGAAAATTCGGCAAAAGCTGTACTTGACCTAAACGGCATCGGTTTATCCCTGCTTGAAATTTCTCACCGAAGCAAAGATTTCCAGGCCATTCTGGATGAAACTATGGCCTTATTTAAAGAACTTCTGAACATCCCTGCCGGGTATCAGATGATATTCCTTGGTGGTGGTGCCAGTATGCAATTTTGTATGATTCCTTATAATTTTCTGAATAAAAAAGCAGCCTATCTGGAAACAGGAGTTTGGGCTGAAAAAGCCATTAAGGAAGCCCGTTTCTTCGGAGAAGTCAATGTGGTAGCCTCATCCAAGGATAAAAATTTCACATATATTCCAGCCCATTACAGCATTCCTGAGGATGTGGATTATTTTCATATTACAACCAACAACACCATCTACGGATCAGAGATCCGTCGTGATATGGACAGTCCGGTTCCACTGATCGCCGACATGTCATCGGATATCCTAAGTCGCCCGATTGATGTTTCGAAATACTCCATGATCTATGGCGGAGCCCAGAAAAATCTTGGTCCTGCTGGGGTTACTTTCATTATCATCAAGGAGGATATGCTGGCAAAGGTCGAGCGTAAAATTCCTACCATGCTGAGCTATGCTACCCACTTAAAGGAACCCTCACTTTATAATACACCTCCGGTTTTCGCCATATATACTTGTCTTGAAACGCTCAGGTGGATCAAAAACCTGGGCGGGGTTAAAGCCATAGAAGACATGAATTTAAAAAAGGCTAATCTCCTATATGATGCCATTGACCGCAGTAAGATGTTTGTTGGTACCGTAGAAAAAGAAAGCCGTTCGCTGATGAATATCTGTTTTGTCATGAAGGAACCATACAAGGACAAAGAAGAAGCCTTTATGGAATTCACAAAACCAAGGGGTATGATCGGCATCAAAGGACACCGTTCTGTAGGGGGCTTCCGGGCTTCCACCTACAATGCTCTTCCTTACGAAAGTGTTCAGGCCCTGGTTGACGCCATGCAGGAATTTGAAAAGTTAAACGCTTAACCGAATTAAAAGATATGACAAAAGTAATGGTTGCTACCGACAAACCTTTTGCTCCAGTTGCAGTAAAAGGAATTAGAAATGTAGTGGAAAATGCCGGCTTTGAATTAATTCTTCTGGAGAATTACACCAGTCAGGAGGATCTGATCAAAGCGGTAGCTGATGTGGATGCGCTGATTATCAGAAGTGATAAAGCCGATCAGGCAGTGATCGAAGCAGGAAAAAATTTAAAGATTGTCGTCAGGGCCGGTGCAGGTTATGACAATATTGACCTGGCTGCTGCTACCTCAAAAGGGGTTGTTGCCATGAATACACCAGGACAAAATTCAAATGCTGTGGCTGAGCTCGCGATGGGGTTGATGGTTTACCATGCCCGTAACTTTTTCAACGGCAAGTCAGGTTCTGAGCTGATGGGAAAAAACCTGGGTATTCATGCCTATGGCTTTGTGGGAAAGAATGTTTCCCGAATTGCCAAAGGTTTTGGAATGAGCATTTATGCTTATGATCCTTTCGTGTCAAAAGCTGACATTGAAAAAGATGGTGTGATCGCTTTGGATACTGTCGCCGAACTTTACGGTAAATGCCAGTATATATCCCTGCATATTCCTGCCAATAATCATACCAGACAATCCATCAACTTTGACCTGCTGTCAGCAATGCCTGTGCCGGCATGTCTTGTCAATACTGCAAGGGCGGAGGTCATTCATGAAACCGATTTGTTGAAAATGTTTCAGGAACGCAAAGACTTTGCTTATCTTACCGATGTTGAACCAACCAACAAAGCAGACATTGAAGCCAATTTCAGAACCAGGTATTTCTCCACCCCGAAAAAGATGGGAGCTCAGACGGAAGAGGCCAATATCAATGCTGGTATTGCAGCGGCCAGACAAATCGTGAACTTTATTAAAAACGGAGATAAAACATTCCAGGTCAACAAGTGAGATATTATATCATCCGCTTCTCTTAAACTCATATTTTATTGACATTAAAGCCATGGAAAACGAACACGAAAGACCGACCACATTCTTCAGATTTGAAGACCTGAGAATCTACCATAAGGCCCTGGAATACGTCAATTGGGTTTATATCATGTCAAGGAAGACTGACCATGATCTCTTTGCAAAATCGTTTTTTGAACGGTTCCTGGCATCTGCCAACGGAATTGCTTTGAATATCGCCGAAGGATCGTCGAGAAATAAGAGTCAGTTTGTATATTATCTGAAAATGGCAAAAAGTTCTGTCAGGGAGTGTGTAGTTATTTCGACCATTGCCAGAAACCAGAAATTTATTCAGCCTGAAGCCTACGATGATTCAAAAAATCATCTGATGGAGATGACTAAAATGATTGGTGCCCTGATCGGATCACTGCAACGCAGTGTAAAACCCGGTGAGCATGATGATGAAGAAGAAGTTGATGACATTTGATCTCCCTGTAACCTTAACTTTTAAATTAAATTAAAAATGGCTATTTTGAAAGCTTTCAAAGGCCTGAGACCACCTAAGGAAATCTCCAAAGAGCTCGCCTCAAGGCCTTATGACGTTCTGAACTCGGAAGAAGCAAGAGCAGAATCAAAAGGGAATCCCTATTCTCTCCTCCATATCATTAAACCTGAAATTGATCTTCCTGCAGATATTGATATCCACGCTCAAGCTGTTTATGATAAAGCCAGGGAAAATTTTGAAATGTTTCAAAATAACGGATGGCTTATACAGGATGAATGTGATATGCTCTACATCTATGCTCAGACCATGAACGGGAAAACCCAATATGGCATCGTTGGCTGTGCAGCTGTTGATGACTATATGAAAGGGATCATAAAAAAACACGAACTGACCCGAAAAGACAAAGAAGAAGACCGGATGAAGCATGTTCGCATCACCAATGCCAACATGGAGCCTGTTTTTTTCACTTATCCTGCTATTCCTGAAATAGATCGCATTGTTTCTGACTTTGTTAGTAAAAATTCAGCGGCATACGATTTTATTGCCCAAGACGGAGTGGGGCATCAGTTCTGGGTAATCCGCGATGAATTTATCATACATAAGCTCATTGAGCTATTCAGCCGTATCCCTTTTACCTATGTCGCTGATGGTCATCATCGCACAGCCGCTGCAGCCCTGGTCGGGAACGAGAAAAAGATGAATAATCCGGGACATACAGGTAAAGAGGAATACAATTATTTTCTTGCCGTTCATTTTCCAGATAACCAGCTATCCATCATTGACTACAACCGGGTGGTCAGGGATCTGAATGGATTGACCCCTGAAGATTTTATCCTAAAGCTGGAAACTGTCTTTGAGATTGAATGCAAGGGTAAAACCATATATAAACCTGATCAACTCCATAATTTCGGCTTGTATCTCGAGGAGAAATGGTATTCCCTTATGGCAAAACCTGGCACTTACAATGATTTGGATCCGATCGGAGTACTCGATGTGACGATTCTTTCCCGTCTAGTCCTGGATCAGATTTTGAACATCAAAGATCTCAGGACTTCAGACAGGATTGATTTTGTTGGGGGAATCCGTGGCCTGGGAGAGCTGGTTAAAAGGGTTGACAGCGGAGAGATGAAGGCTGCTTTCGCACTTTATCCGGTGTCCATGAAACAACTCATCGATATTGCAGATTCTGGGAATATCATGCCACCAAAAACCACCTGGTTTGAGCCAAAACTGAGATCAGGTCTGGTGATACACAAGCTCGATTAGTCTAAGGCAATCCGCCATTAATCATTCATGTATTCACTGAATACAACCTGAAGATAGGCTTTCCCTTCTGTTTTGATGCTGTCAGGCGTATCGGGATTTGTCCACCAGTAATAAAAATCCGGACCTTTATCATAAGTAAAATAAGCGTCCTGTCGTATCCAGCCCAATCCGTCTTCTGTAGTATAATAGGCGAAGTCAGAAACATAGGGATTGAAAAGGTTTTTACTGAAATGAAATGATTTCCCGGAAAGGTTCAGTTGTCCAAGTAAAGTGGCTGCCATGTCATGCTGATTTCCAAGTTTATGCCATTTTATCCCCTGAAATTCATCCTTGATCACATTCCCATAAAATAAAAGCGGGATTCTATGATATTCCCGGGTGTTCGGATGCCAGTTATAATAAGAATTATGACTATGGTCGGCTACAATAATAAAAAGGGTATTGTTGAACCATGACCTGGATTTTGCATGTCTAAAAAACTCACCGAGGGTGTGATCTGTGTAATATGCTGCATTAATGTATTCCCTTTCATTATCTCCCCATGTCAACGGTTTAGGAAAAGGCTGGTCCCAGGGAGAATGTGTACTGAGTGTAAACAATGAAGAAAAAAATGGCTGCTTCATTTTATCCAGGTCTTTCAACATAAAGCTAAGGGTGAATTCATCATGGATTCCAAGTTTACCCCTGGGGATGGTTTTAGGAAAATCCTTTCCTTCCATGATTCGGTCAAAACCATTGAAGATCATGTAACTTTTTATGTTCCCGTAGATCAGTTGTCCTCCAAAATAAAAGGAAGTTGAATAACCCTGTGCTTTCAAGACACTAACAAGACTGGGCAGTTTAACAAATTTATCAGGCTGAACCGTGATTGAACTAACGGGATGGGATGGGAAGCCACTGAAAATGGATGCCATCCCCTGTTCTGAACGGGAGCCAGAAGCATAAATCTGGTCAAATAAAATCCCGTTTTTCTCCAGCTTTTTGAATTCCTGTGTAATTCCTGGCTTTCCCCCCAGGGATTCGATCAGATCCGCTGACCAGCTTTCCAGGATCAATAGAACCATATTCGGCCTTGTTGTAGTGAGAATTGAAATACTGGTATCTTTCGGTACTTGATAAATCTTTTCGATAATCAATTTGGCTTTTGCAGCCTCCATAAACACATATGGATTATCATTGAAGTTTTTCAGATTTTCAAAGATGCTGATGTACAAATTGAAAAGATTATTGACAGATGAAATATTCAGGATATTATAACCCGAAAAGTATGATTGACTTTGATTGATAGGAATTTGCTGAAATCCGCCTCTCATACCTAAAAATAAAATAATGGGAGTCAGAATAATAAAGGGAATTTTGGCATACCAGGTGATTTTTCCCGGAGAAATTTTCATAGAAACCCATCGGAAATAAACATAAATTCCTGAAAATGAAAGAATTAAAAAGATAAAAACCAAAATAAAGAAAGTCCCGGTTTCCGCAGAATTGTATATTTCTGATGGATGCCTAAGGTAATTGATGACCTTATACGTAAGTTTTGTTTTCCATTCGGCGTAAATCCCCATCTCAGCTGTTGCGGTCAGGCTATAGATGACAATGACCAGGCTGGCATAAATTTTATTCACTACCACCAACCAATTCCGTTGGTGAAAGGTTTGTATAACAAATAAAAGAAATGGCAGTAACAGAATATAACAGGTAGTTGCCAGATCAAGCTTAAAAGAGTACAAAAAAACGCCTGCCAATTCATCCAGACCGATTTTTTCGACCCATATGATTTTAAGATAGTAAATCAGGAATACCAGGCGGGTTAAGTTGAAAAACAAAATCCAGAATACAATTTGCCTGGTAAAAGCAAGCAGAATTCTTTTCATAACAACCATAAACTGCAAAGGTAAGGTTTAAAGAATAACCTTACAATTTGTATATTTGTCCGTTTCCATCGGATAACATAAATGGAAGTTTCAGAAAATATTCAACGCATCAAAGCGGAAATCGGGGATCATATAAAGCTTATTGCTGTTTCCAAGAACAGAAGCAGCAAGGAAATTCTTGCTGCTTACCAGGCCGGACAAAAGCAATTCGGGGAAAACAAGGTTCAGGAACTTGTGAAGAAATATCACGAACTGCCGAAAGATATCGAATGGCATTTACTCGGTCATTTGCAAACCAATAAAGTGAAGTATGTCTCTTCTTTTATTTCTATGATCCAGAGTGTTGACAGCGTGAAGCTATTACATGAAATCAATAAAGAAGGGATCAAATCGGGTCGCATCATTCCTTGTTTACTTCAGTTTCATATCGCCTGTGAAGAGACAAAATTCGGGATGAATATGGAGGAGGCAAAAGCCTTACTGGAATCTCCCCTATTTCATTCCCTGCACAGCATCTGCATTTCAGGTGTTATGGGCATGGCATCATTCACTGACCATGCTGCTCGGATCAGAAAGGAATTTCAGTTACTCAGACATTATTTTTCAATGCTCAAGGCGAACTATTTCAAGGATAATGACGATTTTTGTGAAATTTCAATGGGAATGTCTGATGATTATCTTTTTGCCATTGAGGAAGGTAGTACCATGATCCGGATTGGCACTAAATTATTCGGAGAAAAAACCTGGCTTTAATATCCTGAAGTATGAAAAAAATTATCCTTCTCTGCCTTTTCGCATTGACCTTTCCTGCCACAACAATTGCACAGAACACCCTTCCCCGGCAAGGTTATTTTCATTTTAGCGGCACCCTGGGGGAAAAGATTCAGGCCACGCTGGATTTGATCAAGATAAACGACAGTTTATATGGTGATTTAACTTATTCATTTTTCTCCGATAATCAAGCAGAACATCACATTTTTTATGGGCAGAGTAAACAACTTTCGGGCAAAATGATCAATGCTGATCATTTTCGTATGAAAGAGGTTTCTTCAGAAGAAGGCAATGTCTTTTCCGGAAAATTTCTTAACAGCAATACCATCAGCGGAAGTTGGGAAACCGTGAAAAAGGAAAAAATCCCGTTTAAATTCTATGAGAAATATGCTGAAGGTTCAGTCCAATTTAACCTTTACCATGAAAAATCAGTTAGACATCTTGTCAAGAAACCCAAATCTCCTCAGGCAAGCATTGATCTTCTGATTTTACTACCCGGTGAGTCGAGCAATACCGTCTTATCCGACACCTTGAGAGGCATGATGCTGCAATCCTATTTTGGCCATAGCACCAAGTCTACTTCGGAGGAAATGATTAAAGAAATGAAAGAAGTGTTTTTCAACAATTATATTGAAAGCAACGAACAAATATTCAAGGAGCATCCTGATGGGGGGAATTTTAACTGGGAACTTTCAAAGTTTATTCATATTACCAATAATGATCAATATCTGCTGACCTATTATATTCTGACATATGCATTTACCGGTGGGGCCCATGGACTTGAAACACATGATTACTATTCCATAGATTTAAGAAATGGTGAAAAAATTCAACTTAAGGATGTCATCATGCCTGGAACAGAAATTGAGCTTATATCACTGCTCACCAAAAAACTCAAAGAGATCATTGGATTATCCTCAGACCAGAAACTCACCGAATCCGGATATTTTTCCGATGAAGTCAAACCCAATGAGAATTTTTATGTCACCAAAAACGGAATGGGTTTTTTTTATAACCATTACGAATTGGCCCCGTATTCATTTGGGTTGACTGACATTTTCCTGAGCTATTCTGAATTAAAAGGAATTGTTAGGTAATCATTTGAGATCGGCATACCAGTATGAAGTATCATCGAACCTGGGTTTTACTTCTGCTTTTACCAAACGGTCTTTTCCATGGATATCTTTAAGGACTTCCACTTTCTCGAATCCTTTTCCCATAAGCATTGTCCGTATAGGATTTCCAAACCTTTCATTGATCTCAAGATACAAGTTCCCAGGTCTTATCAGATGTCTCAAGGCAAAATCAGAGATGGCCTTATAAAATATCAGTGGATCCTGATCGGGGACAAACAGCGCCACTGGTGGTTCAAAGTCGATGACATTGTGCTGCATTACACCGCGTTCTGATTCAAGTACATACGGAGGATTACTTACGATTACATCAAATTTTTTGCTTTCATCCATGCTGTCGTAACCAAGGATGTCAAATTGTTGAAAGTCAATCTTGCAGTTATGTTTAACCGCATTAAGTTTGGCCACAGAAAGTGATTTATCGGAAATATCTATGGCAGTAACCAGCGCATAAGGGAGCCTCAGCTTCAGGTCAATGGCAATGATCCCTGATCCAGTACCGATGTCGAGTATGGAAAGATCCTGATATTTGCTGTTCATCTGATCGTGAAAAACCAACAGACAAAGCTCTTCCGTTTCCTGGCGTGGAATGAGCACATCCGGGGAAAGGAAGTATTCATGCCCATTGAACCAGGTTTTCGAGATGATATATTGTATGGGTTTGTGGGTTTTTAGTTCTTCCAGAGCATGGAGGAAAAAGGCAGATTGTTCATCTGGCAATACTGTATCCAAAGCTGTATTTAATTGGATTTTTGTCCAGGAAAGATAGGTTTCGAAGAGTAAATAAACAAACTGCCTGACCTCCCTTTCCTCATAAATGGAAGTAAGTTGAAATCTAAATGTTTCGATAATATTTTTTACAGTCACAAGGAGGAAATGAATGCCTCTAAATTAAAAATAAAAGTAATTTAGCTGACATGATAAATGTTTCTGACTCCTATCTAACCATTGCCGGCGAATCCAGTGGAAGTTATCGTGAAAGAGCCAGTAAATTCATTGCCATTGCTTATCCGGTAAGTCATGAGTCAGAAATCAGGAACAGGCTGGAGTATCTTCGAAAAAAATATCACGATGCCAATCATTTCTGTTATGCCTACCGCATAGGTCATGAGCATCCGGTATACCGTGTCAATGATGACGGGGAGCCCCCAGGCTCTGCTGGAAAACCTATTTATAGTCAAATCCTATCGAACAATCTTACAGACCTGTTGATTGTTGTAATCCGCTATTTTGGAGGTAAAAAGCTGGGAATCCCTGGTCTTATCAATGCTTACCGTACTTCTGCGAAAGATGCCCTTGCGCAGGCCCAAATCGTAACCAGGCACTTATGGGAGGACCTCTTCATTCAGTTCCCCTACCCATTAATGAACGAAGTGATGCATATTTTAAAAGATGAAGATGCAAAAATCAAAATATTGCCTGCTGAAGACCGATGTAACATCCATTTCTCAGTCTTCAAAAGCAGAACAGAAGAGGTAAAATCGAGGTTGAACATTTTAAACGGACTAATAATCAATACAATGCCATGATTTTGAATACAAAACAAGTTTAGAATTGCTAACTATCTGGATCATAATGAACATGAAATTTAGAGGAATTATAAATAGTAACTAAAAAATGATATGATTACATAGCAATGCTCTGAAATAATGGTCAATAAGCAAATCCAGGAGTTAAATAAATGAAGAAAATTGAATTTTTATAGTGTTTTTTTCTTATAAATCAAGGATAAATAATTTTTTTTATAAACTTTTTTTTCTAAAATTTGTTAATTAAATCAAGCATTCTTTCTGGCCCTGGTTTATGGCTTGCGGACATAAATCAAAACCTTGATAATCATTTTTTAATATTGGCTCTGTTTAATCTTTCAAGGTCGTTCTGTTAATGGAAAAAAAAGCAATAGAAGTTTGGGAAAACTGCCTCAAAGTTATTAAGGACAACATCAACTATCAAAGCTTCAAAACCTGGTTTCTTCCGATCCGGCCGGTCAGACTTAAAGAAAAGGTGTTGACGATACAGGTTCCCAGTCAGTTTTTCTATGAATGGCTTGAGGAACATTATGTCACGTTGTTGAAAAAGACCATTAAAAAGGAATTGGGTTCAGACGGCCGCTTAGAGTATTCTATTATTGTTGATAATTCCGATCAGGAGCCTGGGCCTTATACCATCAACATTCCCACTGGTGAAAAAAAAGCAACTTCAAATCCCCCTGTTTCTATGCCTATTGATTTAAACAGAGGAGCTTCCAAAGAAATACCCAATCCTTTTATCATCCCCGGATTAAAGAAAATCAAAGTAAATTCCCAGTTAATTGAGAGTTACTCTTTTGATAATTTCGTGGAAGGCGATTGTAACCGCCTGGCACGTTCTGCAGGATTCGCGGTAGCAAACAATCCCGGAAAGACTGCGTTCAACCCTTTATTGATTTATAGTCATACCGGATTAGGGAAAACTCATCTTTCCCATTCTATCGGACTTCATGTTAAAAATAATTTTCCCGATAAAACGGTTCTCTATGTCACGACCGATCAATTCATCAACCAGTTCATTGACTCTGTAAGGAATAATAACCAAAACGATTTCATCCATTTTTACCAGATGATTGACGTACTCATCATTGATGATATTCATAATCTGGCCGGCAAAGAAAAAACCCAGGATGTTTTCTTTCATATCTTCAATCATCTCCATCAGAAAAGCAACCAGATCGTACTGACTGCCGACAAACCCCCGGTTGAGATGAAAGGCATTGAACCCAGGTTGTTATCACGGTTTAAATGGGGTTTATCTGCTGATCTTCAGGTCCCCGATTTGGAAACCAGAATTGCGATCCTGCATAAAAAACTATACAATGACGGGATACAAATCCCTCCCGAAGTGGTTGAATATCTCGCCTATAGCATCAATACCAATATCCGCGAGCTGGAAGGGGCTCTTATTTCCCTCCTGGCCCAGTCATCGCTTAACAAAAAGACCATCACACTGGAGCTGGCCAAGCAGATGATCGATAAATTTGTTAAAAATACCTCCCGCGAAATATCTATCGATTATATCCAGAAAGTAGTCTGTGATTATTTCAATATCCCTGTGGAAATGATCCATTCGAAAACCCGGAAAAGGGAAATTGTTCAGGCACGCCAGCTTTCCATGTACTTCTCAAAAAAACACACTAAGGCTTCTTTAGCCAGTATAGGGTTGCATTGCGGCAATAAAGATCATGCCACTGTACTCCATGCCTGCAGAACGGTTAATAACCTTGTGGAAACCGACAAACAATTCCGGCAGTTTGTTGAAGAACTGGATAAACGTATTAAATTATAACAAGTCCTGTCAGGCTTTGAAAAAGATTCTTTTTGTATGCACCGGAAACATATGCCGGTCGCCAATGGCTGAAGGTATTTTAAAAGAAAAACTCTCGCGCTTGAATATTGCCGCAGAAGTTGATTCATGCGGTTTTGAATCTTTTCATGCTGGAGATCCTCCCGACAGTCGTGCCATTACCATTTCAAAAACATACGGGATTGATATCAGCCGGCACAGGGCCAGGCTTTTTACCAAATTGGATGTGGAGCGTTTTACTCACATCTTTGTCATGGACGACACTCATTACCATAAAATTATGAATATGGTAAGCGAAAAACGTGACCTCATGAAGGTGGATTATGTTATGAATTCCGTTTACCCTGAATCCAACCTCCCTGTTCCTGATCCCTGGTATGACGACCTCAATGCTTTTGAACATGTTTTTCATATGCTGGATACTGCTTGTGAAGGTATTATCAAACTCAACTTTGCAAGAAACGTTTTATGATCTCCGACAACATTGCATATCCAGAAAAATCCGACATTGTCAATGCAGCAAAGCGCATCAAACCCTTTATCAATCATACCCCTGTAATCACTTCATCCACGATCGACCGCCTCTTTCACGCCAGGTTTTTTTTCAAATGTGAGAATTTTCAGAAAGTCGGGGCATTCAAAGCAAGAGGAGCTTCGAATGCAGTACTTTTACTTGATCAAGGAATCATCCAGAAAGGAGTGGCCACACATTCCTCAGGAAACCATGCTCAGGCCTTGTCCTGGGCAGCATTACTGGCAAAGACCAGAGCCTATATTGTGATGCCTTCGAATTCCTCAAAAATCAAAACTGCTGCCGTAAAGGAATATGGCGGCAACATCACTTTCTGTGAACCAAATCTGGCGTCAAGGGAAGAAACCCTTTCAAGGGTCATCCAGGAAACCGGAGCCACAGAAATTCATCCCTATAATCATTACCATATTATCGCCGGTCAGGCAACCGCTGCAAAAGAGCTGATAGAAGAAATCCATGATCTGGACCTCATCATGGCACCCGTGGGTGGTGGAGGATTGATCAGTGGAACAAGCCTTTCCGCCGCTTATTTTTCTCCGTGTACAAAAGTTATTGCCGTCGAACCTGAAATGGCCTGTGATGCCTGGCATTCATTTCATCAGAAAACATTGATTCCTTCTGTTCATCCTAATACTATAGCCGATGGATTGAGGACTTCACTGGGAAATCTCACTTTCCCTATTATTTCTAAACATGTTGATCAGATTGTCACCGTTTCCGAAAATGGCATCAAAGAAGCGATGCGTTTTCTTTGGGAAAGGATGAAAATCATTATTGAACCTTCTTCAGCTACTGTTTTTGCTGCAATTCTTGAAGAGAAAATTGAGTGCCGTAACAAGAAGGTTGGCATCATTCTTTCAGGAGGCAATGTCGATCTTGATTCCCTACCCTGGAACTGTCATGCATAAAGGAAAACTTTACCTAATCCCCACTCCCCTCGGAAAAAGTTCTCCCGACACTATTTTCCCGAAAAGGAATTTAGATATTATCTGCAAACTGAACCATTTTATTGTTGAAGAAATCAGAACGGCCAGGCGATTTCTCAGGATAGCCGGTATTGATAAAGATCTTCAGGATGAAATGTTCATGATCTTCAATGAGCATTCCAAGAACGCTGATCTTCATATTTATCTTAAACCATCAATCGATGGATTTGATATTGGCTTACTTTCCGAAGCCGGATTGCCCTGCGTTGCAGACCCCGGAAGCCTGATTGTCGCTCAGGCACACCAACACGGAATTCAGGTGATTCCCCTGACAGGACCCTCATCAGTCTTTCTGGCCTTAATGGCTTCAGGTTTCAATGGACAGAATTTTACATTTTCGGGCTATCTTCCAGTGGATAAGACACAAAGGAAGAAAAGCATCCGGGAGTTGGAAAGGATTTCATATGAAAAAGACCAGACCCAGATATTCATTGAAACTCCTTACCGAAACCTGCAGCTTTTCAATACCCTGTTGGAAACCTGTAACGAGAATACAGCGCTGTGTATTGCGGTAGATCTTTCAACGGACGATGAATGGATCATGACGAGGACAATCCGGGAATGGAAAATGATCCATCCGGAGTTAAGGAAACGTCCCGCGATTTTTCTTTTATACTTCAGATTGTAACCCAATGAAAATGTTCACGTCTTAACGTCACACTTTTGAATAACTTATCCCCTCAGATTTTGGAAACAATCTTAACCATCAACGGAATTTCGAAAAAGTACGGAAAAGTACAAGCGGTTAACAATCTGTCAGTGACAGTAAAAAAAGGACAGGTATTCGGAATTCTTGGGCCAAACGGCAGCGGAAAAACCACGACTTTAAGCATCATTCTTGATCTTTTAAAGCCTGATAAGGGTGACTTTGAATGGTTCGGCGCTCCGCCGTCCAAGGAATGCCGTAAGCATATAGGGTCAGTGATTGAAAGTCCCAATTTCTTTCCTTATCTTGATGCCTGTCAAAATCTCCAGATTGTCGCGGACATCAAGGATATGGGTTATGACGACATTGACAGGGTACTGACAATGACGGACCTGATCAGCCGTAAACATTCCAAATTCCGGACTTTTTCTTTCGGGATGAAACAAAGACTGGCCATTGCATCAGCACTGCTTGGAAATCCTGATGTACTGATACTTGATGAACCAACAAATGGTCTCGACCCTCAGGGAATAGCCAGTATCAGAGAGCTTATTTTGCAGGTGGCATCCCAGGGAATTACCATCATTATGGCCTCTCACCTCCTTGATGAGGTACAAAAAATATGCAGTCATGTTGCCGTTTTGCATAAGGGAAAACAATTATTTGAAGGCAAAGTCAGTGAAGTGCTCGCAATTTCTGATTCCTTTGAAATTGCCAGCGACACAATCCCTGAACTTGAAAAGCTGATTGTGCAATTCCCCGGTTTTAAATCCATGAAACCTCATGGGGAGAATTTACAGATTTATTTCAGCACACAGGTCAATCCCGGTGAAATAAACAGGTTTTGTCAGCAACACGGGATTCTTCTGACCCATTTATCGGAACGCAAACGCAGCCTGGAACAACATTTTCTAGAACTATTACAAGATAACCAATGACCAAACTACTCAAGATCGAATTTAAAAAAGTCCTGACCTATAAAGTATTCTGGATTTTATTTGGATTATATTTTTTATTTCTCGCCTCCGGTATTTTATTGGCGGAGTTTATGATCAATCATATGGTTGATTCCATGAACCATCATCTTCCGATACCTCTTCCTCATGTGGCCATTTATTTTTTTCCTGATGTATGGCAGAACATTGCATTTTTTGCTACCATCAGGTATATTCTAATCTTTCCGGCCATCGTGATCATCATTCTGATTACCAATGAATTTACCTTTAAAACCATCCGCCAGAATATCATCAATGGCATGAGTAAGGCTGAATTTCTTGTTTCTAAGTTGCAGTTTATTTTACTGGTCTCCATCATAATGATGCTATCGCTTACCCTTGGGGCATTGATAATCGGTTTGTCCCATAGTGGCATTCAGGATATTTCTTTTTTTTCAAAAGGGATTCCCTTTATGGCAGGTTTTTTTGTCAGCATTTTTTCCTATCTCATTTATGCGTTCTTTTTTGGCTTTCTTTTAAGAAACACTGGGCTGACCATCGCGTTATTCACGCTTTACTCCCTGATTGTGGAACCGGTACTGTACTTTTTCCTGAAAAGTCCGATTTTTTTTAAGAATACTATTTCCACCTACCTGCCTGTCAATGCTGTCCTCAGGGTTACCGAGTACCCTGCCATACCGGTATTGAAAAAAGTTATGGGACTTGAATTACAGGGTAATGTCAGCCTGGTCTCCATGGCCATTCCACTGCTTTATGCTGCAATCATGATTGGGATTGTGTTCTGGACATTAAACAGGAAAGATTTATAAACCACTTCTTTTTCTGATCGTCCATTCGGCTGAAAGGATGAAGAGTATGATAGCGAATAGCCATGGATTTCCGATCAGGTCAGTAAACTTTTTTTGCAGATTGGAAATGGAATGGATATCGTCTCTTTCATCCAGCAATTGTTTTATTTTCTGAAGTTGAGCCGGGGGAATGGTCTCTCCACTATGCGAAGTGGCAATCCTGGATAATAGATGATGGTCCGCCAGGAGGTTAATGGCCTCATGATTGACAGGCATAACGGTAAAACTTCCTGATTTTTCGTATTGTTTCTGGCCATGTTTTACGGATGCCTTATAAGTATAGGTTCCGATAGTGAAAATGCCCAGGTTTAGCTGATAAGCCTGGTCTGTTTTATTAAAAATGTAGGGGTAGGTTTTTTTTGTTGAATCGGTGATTAGCAGGTTCACTTCCGGATTATTGATCAGCTCATAAGATTCGTTATACAGTTCGGCTTCAAAGAAAACTGCTTCATTTTGCAGGACAGGATCCTTAGCTTTTACCCTGAAGAAACTTTTATCTTCTTTTACGGAAAGCAATTGCACAATTTTATTGATCAAGCCGTCGAAGGCATCGTTGTTGGAATGGGCAATAAATTCTGAGAGCCTCCATTTCCACAAATTTTCTCCTGCAATGATCCCTGTTCTCCGGTTATTTTGAACAGTAAATAAGATTTGTGGAATCCTTGTACTCAGCATCCCGATTTTCTGGAAGCATAAAATTTCACTGATGGGATTGTATTGATAAGCGCCCAGAGGGCTGAGTAAAGGCGGATAAGCGGCAAATGCAGCGGAAATGCTTTGGTCCAGGGTGAATAAAGAAAAATTCTCATTTATGACCGGTTGGGCTTCGGTAACATTTATTTTTACTGCATTAATGCTCAATCCTTGATTGAGTTTATTGAAGGCGTTCAGGTCAGATTGGGTTCCAAGGATAAATAAAACAGGAGTTCCCGTATTAAGAAAAGGCTCCAGCTTCACTTCAGACTTTATGGAGGGGAGCTGATGAAAAATCATCAGGTCAAATTTTTCAGATAAGGCAGGAAAAGTCTCCAGAGAAGCGGTTGTGATCTCATACCGCCCTGATTTTGATAATGCTTTTTCAAAAGCAGCAATATCCGGATGGGGTGCATGGTAAATCAGGGCTATCTTTTCCCTGGAATTCAATACCTGAATAACGATTCTGCCGGAATTATTTGCTTTGCTGATTTCTTCATCGACTGGATCCAAGCTGATCTCAATGAATTGCCGACCGATTTCTTTTGCATCCAGGAATAGTTTCACCTGACCATTGACCTCCTCAGAACCCGGGATGATTTCTTGCGAAAAAACTGTTTTCTTCCCTTGTGTAACCTTCAAACGGGTTTTCATTCCCTTGCAGAAATAGGCCGCATATCCTATCTCCAAGGGAAATCTATCGCCTAAAAAAACAGTCGGGTTAAAGTCAACCTTCCGGAGAATGACATCCCTGTGCTGAATTGTATCCCCAAGTGGGACACAGTAGATCCTGAAAGGGAATTTTCTGGCAGCGTAATAAGGATCCAAACCCTTATTATAGATCCCATCCGAAACCAACACCAGGAGTCCAACATTACGATTTACATAGGCGTTCTCCATTTCTGAAAAAAAACCGGCAATATCGGTTTGTTTCTTAGTAAAGGTCGCAGATGAATAAGGTTCGACCGATTCTCCGAAAGCATAGACCTTAACCTCATACTCTTGTTTCAGGTTTTCGATTAAGGAATTCAATTTAGATGGCAGTACATTTTTATAAAAAAGTGAATCCTTGTTCATCAGGATGGATTCGGAATTATCGATTCCTATTAGAATCAATGGTCTTTCTATGCTTTCAATGTTTTGTCGGATCAAGGGGGATAGAAGAAGAAATGACAAAAGAAAAACAGATAAAAAACGAAGCCCTATCAGGGAGTACTTTAAACGATCTGAGGCATCTGTTTTCAGTCGAAAGAAATATAAAAAATAGCTTGCAGATGCCCCAAAAAGGACGCAAAGCAGAATCAGCCAGAACGGGTATTCAATAACCAGGGTCAAGGTTCAGGATTTGATCAGGTATGTAGTCCTCCACAAACTGTGATCACTTGTCCGGTGATGTATGAGCTCAGGTCGGAAGCCAGGAATAAAGCAAGGTTGGCCACATCATCGGGGGTTCCAGCGCGTTTCATGGGAATATCGCTGGCCCATTTATCTATATATTCCTGGGGAAGTTTTGCTGTCATTTCCGTTTCGATAAAGCCGGGTGCGATGGCATTGCATCGGATATTCCGCGAGCCTAGTTCCTGTGCCACGGATTTCGAAAAACCGATGATACCCGCTTTGGAAGCAGCATAATTTGATTGTCCGCCATTCCCTTCAACACCGACGATGGAACTCATGTTGATGATGGAACCAGACCTTTGTTTTATCATGAATTTCTGAATAGCTTTGGTCAGATTGAAAACGGATTTAAGGTTGATGTTAATCACCCTGTCCCAGTCTGCTTCATTCATCCGGAGTAAGAGATTATCACGGGTTATGCCCGCGTTATTAACCAGAATATCCAGGCCATTAAAATCATTCACCACCCTGTTGACCAGTTGTTCACTTTCCGGAAAAGAGCTTGCATCAGAAGCGTAACCTTTGGCTTTCACTCCATAACTCTCAAGTTCTTTTTCCAGGCTGATGGACTGATCATCATATGCGATATCTGAAAATGCAACATTTGCGCCATGCTTTGCAAATTTCACAGCAATGCTCCGACCTATCCCCCGGTTTGCACCGGTTATTAACGCTGTTTTTCCTTCTAACAGTTTCATATTTAAGTTATTAAAAAATATTGAATTCGAAATCAAATCCACTTCACCAGATTAAAATCTTGACGGTGAGGCAATAAAGGACTTTTTGGAAACAGACGAAATACAAAATCATAAACTCCTGCCTGATTGATGGGAATTTCGCAGGCAAAAGAGACAATATTCTTCTCTGATTTCATCATTTCCAACTCCTGGATCATCAAAGGTTCTTTGACTTCATCATTGACTTTCTTTCCGAAGATCACTTCAATTCCGATATCTGAACCCGATAATTCATTCAAGTCCAGAATAATTTCGGCCTTAAAAGATTCTCCCAGAGACAAAGGTTTTTGGTTGGAATCAGGGACTTTAACCGAAAGCACTTCAATGCTATCCCATCCCCTAAGAACTTTTCGTTTCCAGCTGGCAATATGACGTGACATTTCGTAGTTCTTTCCGGCCATGATTTTGGACCGTTTAAACAAACGGGTATAATACTGACGGTAATAATCGTCTAACTGCCGTTTCATCGTGTAGTGAGGGGCAATTTCAGAAATCGTATTCTTGATATAGGTAACCCATTTTTCAGGAACATTTTTCTCATTTAAATCATAGTAAATCGGAACTATTTCTTCTTCCAGTATGGTGTAAATGGTTTCAGCATCAAGATCATCCTGAAATTGCATATTATCATAAGTGGCTTCTTCTTTCAGTGCCCAACCGGCGTTTGGACGGTAACCTTCAGCCCACCATCCATCCAGCACGCTGAAGTTCACAACCCCGTTCATTACGGCTTTTTCTCCACTGGTTCCTGAAGCTTCCAATGGTCTTGTAGGGGTGTTCAGCCAGATATCGACACCCCTGATCAGGTACTTAGCCAGTTCAATATCATAATTCTCAATAAAGAGGATCTTTCCAAGAAATTCCGGCTGGTGTGAGATTTCGAAAATACGCTTGATCAGATCCTGTCCAGCTTTATCATTGGGATGGGCTTTCCCGGCAAATAAAAACCTCACAGGCTTTTCCTTATTGTTAACGATCTTTGAAAGCCGGTCGAGGTTGCTGAAAAGCAGGTGAGCTCTTTTATAGGTGGCAAATCTTCGGGCAAAGCCGATCGTAAGTGCTACAGGTCGGGTAGCTTCCCGGATTTTAAAGATCATTTTGGGGTTTTCATGCCTGACGGTCATTTCCTCAAATATTCTTTCAAACAGATATTCATTGAGTTGTTCCTTCTGCTTGAGTTTTGTTTTCCATATGACTTCATCCTCCACGTTATGAATACGATTCCAGTAAACGGGGTTGGACTGATCATTCAGGAAATCTTCTCCGAATTCCTTCTGAAACAACTGCTGCCATGATTTGGCTGTCCAGGTCGGATAATGTACCCCATTGGTCACATACCCGATATGCAATTCCTGGGGATAATACCCATTATATAATTTTGCAAACATTTCTTTGGTCACATTCCCGTGAATTCGGCTCACTCCATTGATTTCCTGGGATAATTTCGCGGCCAGTACGCTCATAGAGAATTTCTCATTATGATCATCTTCCACCATTCGACCAAGATTGACAAACTGATCCCATTTTATATTCAGATGATCAGGATAGTGCGACAAATAAAGCCTCAGCAAATCTTCCGGGAAAGTATCATGACCGGCGGGTACTGGCGTATGGGTCGTAAATAAGGTGGAGGAACGTACTACTTCCACGGCCTGTGGATAGGTCAGTTTTTCATTCTGAATTAACTTTCTCAATCTTTCCAAACCAATAAATGCGGAATGTCCTTCATTGGAATGATAGATGTTTGGCTTGATCCCCATACCTTCCAGCATACGGATCCCACCTATTCCAAGCAGGATTTCCTGGCGCAACCTGTTTTCAAGATCTCCTCCGTAAAGTTGGTGCGTAATGCTACGATCCGCTTCGGTATTTTCTTCAATATCTGTATCCATAAGATATAAAGGAACCCTTCCGACGTCCACCCTCCAGACTTTAGCATACATGGTCCGGCCGGGCAGGGCAAAAGTGACTTTCAGCCAGTTCCCTTCTTTATCACGGATAGGAATTAAAGGAAGGTGAGTGAATTTCTGTGGAGAATAAACGGCAATCTGATCCCCGAACAGAGACAAGGTTTGCTTGAAATATCCATAACGGTATAAAAGTCCTACGCCGATGATATTAACATTTGAATCACTGGCTTCTTTAAGATAATCCCCTGCCAGCAATCCAAGACCTCCTGAGAAAATCTTAACGGTATCATGCAGACCATATTCCATACTGAAATAGGCGACCATATCAGAGGGTTTTTCCTCTGCTTTTGCCATATAAGCGTCAAATTTGGCAGTAACCCGTTTCAGTTTGCTCACTATTTTTTCATTGGCGCTCAGATCCTGAAGCTCATTATAGCTCAGGGATTCCAATAAGGCAATCGGATTAAATTTCAATTCATACCATCTTTCTTTGTGAATCATTTCAAAAAGTTCTCCGCCTTCATAATTCCATGACCACCAAAGATTTTTAGAAAGACGTTCGAGACTGGTCAGGTTATCCGGAATTTTTTGCTGGATCAGGACTTTTTTCCAGTCAGGTTTATTTTCCAGAATGGTTTTATAGGCTTGTGTCTGAACCTGGGGTTGTTTTCCGGCAAAGAGTTCTGTCCGTCCACGGGTTTCCTCAAGCGCCAGGGAATAAGCACGTTTATAGTGGTCTATCATGTTTCCCCATAAAGCAGCACGTGAAATCTCAAAGGCTTTGATCCGAATTTTAATGATCTCCTTCTCGGTTTTGAGGCTGCACTGAACCACATGTCTGACGATTTCCTCGACTACCTCCTGGTCATTGTCATCATTTCTTTCAATCACCGCGGTGCAATCTTTCAGGGTGGGATACATGGTTTTAATCCATTGCCCGAAACCAGACAGTGAGGTGGTAATGGTAGGAATATGAAAAGCAAGGCTTTCCAGTGGTGTATAACCCCATGGTTCGTAGTAAGAGGGAAATATGGAACCGTCAAAACCAATCAAAAAGTCATAATATTTTAGATTAAAGATGCCATCATCTCCATTGAGGAATGTAGGTACATAAATAATCTTAACTTTATCATTGATACTGTTTTTAAGGTTGTTTTCTGCAATCCGCTTAAGGATCCTGTCATTTTCCGGTTCATGCAACCCATGGGTTAAATATTCCTCTTTCAGGGGCTCGTAAAATTCCTTTTTGGTTATTCTGCTGATCAGTTCTTTTCTTGGTCCAACCGGGGAAGCCGGTACTGCAATGAAGGCAATAACGGTTTCAATTAACCTGGAATCCCTGTTCAATTTACCCATGGCATCAATAAACAGATCAATTCCCTTATTGTGAAACTCGTAACGTCCGCTATTGATGAGAAAGATACTGCTCCTGGAAAGTTGTTGTCCAAGCAAGCCTTCAGCGACTTCAAACATTTTATTCCGGGCAGCGGCGCGTCTTGCATAATAATCTTCCTTAACAGGAACAAAGGAATCGTCAAAGCCGTTAGGTGTAATCGTATCGGCTTCCTTTTCCAGGAATTGACGACATTCATTATTGGTCAATTCACTCAAGGTAGTAAAAACATCGGCCTCCTCGGCTGAAAGCCGCTCTAAAGAATGTTTTGATACCAAGCCAAACTGCTTTGAAATGGATTCTCCATTGTAATTTTCAAGGTTTTTATACAAGGGAAGCCCGTGATCCGCAATACAACGGCCCAAAACCGTTCCATGGGCAGTAAAAACAGTCCCTACCTGGGGGATGTTTTCATTGACATAGAGGACCCCGGTTCCGGTCATCCAATCATGAAATTGGGCAATAATTTTATCGTGGTGGGATAAATTAAAATTATAGAAACTTTCAATAATTTTCCCGGCAGCATAGCCAAAAAGGGCAGGTTCGACATAATCCCAACCGCCGGTAAGACTATCCAGTGCATATCTTTCCCAAAAGTGGGCAAATATTTTATCCTTTTCTGAAAAAAACGGTGTGAAATCTACCAAAATGACAATTGGTTTTCCATGGGTATTCCAACGACCTATCTTTAAACGGAAACCTTCACTTTCTGCTTTCTCTCTCCATGATTTATATAGAAATTTATCCTCAGTGAATTCAGGATTCTGATGGGTTTCTTTCCAGACATCAGGGCCGATCAGAATATAATTATCCTTGAATTCATCCGCTAGTATTGCGGCTTTTGTCGATAGTGCGGTATGAATACCCTTACCTTCATTGCAAACCTGCCAGCTTGTCTCAAACAGATAGTCCGGGATATTGCTATGTTTTTCTTTTGTAACCATACTATTTTGTCAGGTTATTGATTTCCTTCACGATTTGTTTACGGTATTTATTCACTTCTGTTGCGGTCAGTCCTTTAATGGTTTTTAAGACCTCCTGATAAGACTTTTTTGCCCTCACACCAAGATTTTTCTCGACCTTAGCCTGAAGGTCTTTATCGGCTCCTTTCATGGCACAGGTAATGATCCTGACATCCACTTTCCGGATCAGGTCTTTAACTTTCTTATCATTTAAGCGGATGATGTCGTCGAAGTTGAGCTTTTTATAAACTTCCTCCTTTTTCTTGAGTTTTGTCCCAGGTGTTTTTACCTTTTTTTGCTGTTGTATCGGTTTTAAAGGAGTTTCTTTCATCAGTGCATCATCCACACGGATCATAAAATCAGACAGAACGTTCATATAATTGATGAATGCTTCATAGGGAGAGCTATAGGGGTTGAAATACTTATGGACTTCTCCTGCAGAAAACCACTTGGTGCACATATAATAAAAATGGTTACTGGTTTGAAGATATCCCCAGTCCCTTAATATTTCAGGGTCTTTACATTTTTTAACGTATTCTTTGTAAGAATACAATTTGGCAAAAGCCTCATCCTGGAGTTCATTGCCCAGCCAGGCAGTAAGATCCCGTTCTTCGTCCGCCCAGGAAATCGGATAGGGAACGGAGATGGCAGCAACCGTTTGCAATGTTTGGTATAATTCCTCAGGGGTATGGAAACTGAATCCTGATTTGGAGAATACCTTTTCCGGCAGATGTTTGAAAAAATCAAAAATGCCGGTTTCTTTCCATTGATGCTCCCCTATGGTTTCATAATCCAGAAAAATATTGACCACTTCTTCATTGGATTCGATGGCATTCAACCAATTAACAAATTTTTCAGCGGTCAATGGCCATTCCGACCAGTTGGTATTACTAAAGCGAAAGGTGATGTCATCGCTAAGTCTGAAATTACGCAGCAGCAATTTCAGTTTGGGGTTAATGGCATTACAATAAAGAAAATTTGGGCTTTTCCAACCCAATATATGTTTGGCGCCTTCCGTCAGTATGGTATGAAAACCCAAATCGGCCACCATTTCACCGATCTGATCAGAATAGATCATTTCCGTATTCCGGAAAGTGCTTGGCTTTTGTCCGAAAAGCGATTCTATTTTTTTACGATGCAGATCCACCTGGCGGAAAAATTCATCACGCTGATTCAAAGAAGCCAGGGAATGTGCATAGGTCTCTGCGATAAATTCCACTGACCCGGTTTTTGCCAGTTGCTGAAAGCTGCGTATGACTTCAGGAACATATTGCTGCAACTGGTCAAGGGCTGTTCCGGAGATGGAATAACTGATTTTAAAAGCAGAACCAAATTCATGGATCAGGTCCAACATCAGTTTATTGGCCGGCAAATAACATTGTTCTGCCACCCGTTTAATGATATGACGATTCTGATAATCATCATAATAATGATGATCCTGACCGATATTAAAAAACCGGTAAGTTCTTAATCGAAAAGGCTGATGAACCTGAAAATAAAAACATATGGATCGCATAACGCAGGTATTATTTGATTAAAGCTTGATGATAAACTTGAAGCATATTAAAAGCGGCATTTTCCCATTTTAGGTTATCGACTTCTTCTTTTCCGTATTTCATAAACATTTTCTTAAGCCCGTCATAATGCAGTATCCCGTATATCGCATCAGAAAGGGCATCAATATCCCAAAAATCCACTTTAAGGGCATGTTTCAGTACTTCAGCCACCCCCGATTGTTTTGAGATGACCACAGGAACATTGGATCGCATGGCTTCGAGTGGGGAGATACCAAAAGGTTCGGAGACAGACGGCATGACATAAACATCGCTCATGGCAAACATTCGATCCACCTCAGCCCCGGCAAGGAAACCCGTAAAATGAAACTTAGTGCTGATTTTCAATTGGGCCACCCGCCTGACCATACGGTTGAGCAAATCTCCGGAACCCGCCATAACAAAGCGTACATTATGATCCTTTTTCAACACTTTATGGGCTGCTTCAACAAAATAATCCGGTCCTTTCTGATACGTCACACGGCCAAGAAAGGTGACAACCTTTTCCTTAACATGCTTTTGTATCCCCTCCATTTCGGGACGATCAACAGGCTCTACGGCATTATGAACGGTGATGACTTTTTCGGGAGGAATTCCATATTTATCAATAACGATCTGACGGGTAAGATTACTCACGGTAATGATCAGGTTGGCTTCTTCCATACCTTTTCTTTCGATATCGTAAACATTCTGATTGACATTCTCGCCTGAGCGATCAAATTCTGTGGCATGGACATGAATAACCAAGGGCTTTCCGCTGACGTGCTTTGCTGCTATGCCGGCAGGATAAGTCAGCCAGTCGTGGGCATGAATCACATCAAAAGACTGGCTTTCAGCTACAGCGGTAGCAATAATGGCATAACGGGAGACTTCTGTCATTAGATTTGGTCCATATTTTCCTGAAAACTGGAACTGTCGTGAAAAAACTGTCTGGCTGTAGGATGTGTTTTCAAGTCTTTCCAGGGATACCATTTGTTCGAATTCTTCGGGACCAACATAGGGAATGAGGTTTGAACCTATTTCCATATACTTGATTTTATTCCAATGTTCCTGGCTGTGGGTCTCGTTAAAATCAACAATAATGTCGCTGGCATTGATGAGCCGGAAACCCTCTTTGGTTTCATCACCATATGCCTTCGGAACCACGAAAATCACTTCAACCCCATGCTTTACCAGTCCTTTGGTAAGACCATAACAAGCAGTGCCAAGGCCTCCGGTGATATGAGGAGGAAATTCCCAACCAAACATTAAGACACGCATTTTTATTTACGATTAGTAGGTTTACGATTTATTTTAGTTTTTTCCTGATTTTGCTCTTTTTCATAGTGTTTGATCAGCCATCCTATTCTGAGGACTTCAGCCACACTGCCTGCATGGGAGATGGCTCCTCTGGGGGTAAAGGGGGGATCTCCGTCGCATATCTCCGAGATGGTGCCTACACCATATTCCGTCAGCACGGGATGAAAACCTTCATATATGCTCTTAATCAGAGAAATTCCGCTCTTTCCATGGATTTTAAGATATCCTTCCACAAAATGGCCAAGCAGCCAAGGCCACACTGTTCCCTGATGATATGCCATATCACGTTCAGCCGGATGGCCTGTATAATTGCCCATATATACAGGACTTTTTGGGGTCAGTGTACGAATTCCTCTCGGGGTTAATAGTTCCTGTTTTACACGGCTGATCACTTCTTTTCTGATTTCTTCCTTAACCGGAGAATACGGCAGTGAGGCAACGAAAAGCATATTGGGTCTTACGGTCCAATCTTTATATTCTCCATCAACATAATCAGCCAGATACTTTCTTTCAGGACTCCAGAAGGTATTCTGGAAGGACTCAGGAATCTGGTCTGCAACTTCCTGCCATTTTTCTACAAAACTCTTATCTCCGGCATCGGTGGCAACTTCAATGGCAAAACATATGGCATTATACCATAAGGCATTCACCTCAACAGCCAAACCAAGTCGGGGTGTAACCGGTTTCCCATTTGCGAAGGCATTCATCCATGTCACGGCCTTGCCAGGAACACCGGCATAAAGTAAGCCTCCGCTTACCATATGAATATTTAAATCTGTTCCGTCCCTGAATGATTCAAGGATAAGTTTCATTTTTTTTCCGTATTCTTTCCATATTTTTATTCCGGGCTTTGCATGCAAGGCTAACTGCTGAAGGGTCCAGAAAAACCACAAAGAGATATCTGCGGCATGATAGGAAAACCCTTGATCCGTAAGGGAACTGGGAAAAAGCGGGCCATTCATATCGCTGATCAGGGTATCCAGAATGGCTTTGCAGGTTTTTTCATCACCCTTTAGGAGGGTAAGTCCGGGAAGTGAGATGAAAGCATCCCTTCCGGATTTCTCAAGCCAGGGGAATCCTGATATGATTTCAGTCCGCTTAACCCTTTTTAAAATGAATTGCTGGGCAGCATTAATCAAACAATTTTCAAAACTATCACGGGGTATTCTTTTCCTGAGTTCAGCATTAAAAGCCCGTTTCATTGACACCGGATTGAGTTCCTTGATCCCTACGGAAAAATAAACACTGTCGTTTTTTTTAATTTCAAACTCAAAAAAACCCGGAACGTAAAGATCCTCCTGGTATTCATACCCTCTTTCCATCTCTTCCTGATATTCTATATTATAATACCAGTCTGGGACATGGGTGTATTCATTGTTACAGGAAAGCTGCATGAAAAGATTGGTATATCCATGGTACATCCTGACTTTTATTCCCCCGGCAACCTCTTCGTATTTTTTATCCGCGAAGATATTTTCACGGGATAAGGTATGAACATTGCGAAAGGCAAGAAAAGGTCGCAGGCGGATTTTAGTCGGAGAATGAGCTTCCTCGAGCGTATATTTGATGATCATCCTGTCTTCATGAGTTGTAAAAATCATTTCCTTGGACAGGATAACCCCTCCCACCCTGTATATGATCTTAGGAATGGGTTCAGTAACAAAATCACGAATATATTTATGTCCTTTGGGACTGTAATGATTACCCGGATACTTATGAATCCCGAGATTAAACTCGGAATCCCTTTGGATCACTGTTTCATCGAGAGAAGATAGCAACACATGGTTGCCATGATCAATACCCGGCTGGGGAGTGACCAGCATACCATGGTATTTACGGGTATTACAATTGATGATGGTTGAACTTGCATAGGAACCTGCCCGGTTTGAACGCAACAATTCACGATGAAGGGAATATTCCAGATTGACCAATTGGGACTTATCAAAATTGATATAGCTCATGATTGTTTATTTACCTGAATTGTCAAAGATAACGATAAAAAATCGGTTTGCAAATTTACAATTTTCCCCTCTTTTTACGTTAGTCTATTAATAGGTTGATTTATTCATTAAGTTTATACCATAAAACATTACTTATGTCCAGTAAGAAATCCGGGATATCGCTTGTCATGATTATGACCCTGTGCATCATGTCTTTTATTGCTTGTAAAAAAAATGACAAGATCGATACTAGTGGTGACTTGAAGCTGGGATTTTCTGCGGATACTGTTTTTTTTGATACGGTCTTTACGACAGTGGGTTCAGTAACACAAAAACTTATGGTGTATAACCCCAATAAAAATAAAGTACTTATTTCATCCATTCAACTCGCCGGGGGATCAGCATCCATGTACAAATTAAATATTGATGGTGTGGCCGCTGACCATCTGCAGAATCTGGAGCTGGCAGGCAAGGACAGCTTATATATTTTCATCCGGATAACCATTGATCCCAATAATCAGGAAAATCCTTTTACCGTAACCGATTCTATTCAATTTTTGACCAATGGAAACCTGCAAAAAGTTCAGTTGCTGGCCTGGGGTCAAAATGCCAATTTCTACCGTGATGCAATGCTGAGCGGAAATACCGTCTGGGATAGTTTGAAAGCCCATGTGATTTATGGATCATTGCGTATCGACACCGGCTCTACACTAACCCTGATGCCCGGGACGAAAGTATATTTTCATTTAAAATCATATCTCACCGTTTCCCATGGATCCTCTCTGAAAGTGAACGGCAGCCTCAATCACCCCGTCAGGTTCCAGGGAGACCGCCTCGATCCTTTTTACAAAGATCTGACTGGGCAATGGAACGGACTATTTCTGGAAAGAGGAAGTAAAGAAAATGAAATTAACTATGCGGTGATAAAAAACGGTGAAACCGGGATTTTCGTTGATTCAATAGGAAATTCTTCCCAGCCAACCTTAAGGATGGACAATACCATCATCCAGAATATGTCATCAGACGGCCTTCTGGCATATAAGAGCTTTATCGAATCCAGTAATTGTGTAATTGTCAACTGTGGGGGCTCGGCCATAGGAATCGTCAGTGGCGGAAGCTATGATTTTCGTCAGCTTACGATAGGCAATTACTATACCAGCTCCGTTAGGAATTCTTCTTCCCTTTACCTCAGTAATTATTCTTATGATGGGATGGGAAATAAGAAGTCTAATCCTCTAACAAAAGCATATTTCGGTAATGCGATCATAACGGGATCAGCCAATGAAGAAATAGGGCTGGATGCCGACCCATCCTCTGCTTTTGAGTTTATTTTTGATCATTGTTTGTTAAAAACACAATCTGGCACCTCGGATCCATTGCATTATAAAGAATGTCTGGTAAATGAAGAACCCAGGTTTGTAGATATCGAGCAAAACAATTTTGAGATTGACAGTATTTCTCCGGCCATTGATAAGGGTGTCCCAATGGATGTTCCATTCGATATTAAAGGTATCTACAGGGGGTTGACACCAGATTTAGGCGCCTTTGAGTACCTCAAGCATCGTTGATCCTATGTCTGCGGGAGAATCGACAACAAAAAGCCCGCATTGTCGTAATATCGATTTCTTAGCTTCAGCGGTATCTGATTTTCCCCCGATAATGGCTCCTGCATGTCCCATCGTTCGACCTTTAGGGGCGGTGGCTCCGGCAATAAAGCAAACCACCGGCTTTGTTCCGTATTGTTGAATCCAGTACCCTGCATCGGTCTCCATGTTTCCACCGATTTCGCCTATCATCACAATGCCCTCGGTGTCAGGATCTGCCATAAAAAGTTTAATCACGTCAACCATACTGGTACCCGGAATGGGATCGCCCCCAATGCCTATCATGGTCGATTGTCCCATGCCTATCTGTGTGATCTGATCTACCGCTTCATAAGAAAGGGTTCCGGAACGGGAGACGATGCCGATTTTCCCCGGACGATGAATAAAGCCAGGCATGATTCCGATTTTCGTATCTGGTGGGGTAATAATGCCCGGGCAATTGGGGCCGATCAGGCGAATATCATGGCAACTAAGATATTCTTTCACGGCGATCATATCCCTCACAGGAATTCCTTCCGTGATGCATACAATGATTCTGATTCCTGCATCGGCAGCTTCAAGGATAGCGTCTGCTGCCAGGGGTGGCGGAACAAAAATAACTGAAACATCAGCCTCTGTGGCTTTGACTGCATCCTCCACAGTATTGAACACCGGAATCCCCAGGTGCATTTGACCGCCTTTGCCAGGGGTCACTCCTCCCACAATATGAGTTCCGTATTCCATCATCTGGCTGGTATGAAAAGAACCTTCATGCCCGGTAATACCCTGGATGATGACCCGGGAGTGATGATTTACAAGAATACTCATTTCAAATGACGACTGATGATTAAGGATTTACGATTCCATTTTTTATGAATCTAAGCAACAACTCATGATTCAGCTTCAAAGATAAATTGTTTTGTGATTTAATTTGATAATTTTGTTTTGAATAAAAAAAACATTATGTCAATCCATTCCTCCCAGGACACTATTTGCGCCTTGTCAACGCCTCCGGGAGCAGGAGCTATCGCCATCATCCGGGTTTCCGGTACATCGGCAATAATTACCTGTAACCGGCTATTCAGACCAGGTTCAAAAAAAACAAACCTGGTAGATGCTCAAACGCATACCATTCATTACGGGGTGATTGGGAAAGGTGAAGACCTGATTGATGAGGTTTTGATTAGTCTTTTCAAGGCTCCACGATCCTATACAGGGGAGGATGTGATTGAGATCTCCTGCCATGGATCCCTTTTCATCCAGCAAAAAATCCTTTCCCTGTTAATGGAAGAAGGAATACGCCAGGCCAGACCTGGTGAATTCACTTTAAGGGCATTTTTAAATGGGAAATTCGACCTTTCCCAGGCCGAAGCGGTGGCTGACCTGATCCATGCCCAATCTAAGTCGTCACACGACCTGGCACTCAAACAAATGCGCGGCGGGTATTCTGAAAAGATTAAGAATTTAAGATTGAGGTTAATCCATTTTATTTCTTTAATTGAACTGGAACTTGACTTCAGCGAGGAGCAGCTTGAATTCGCAGACCGGTCGGAATTCCAAGCACTGCTCAAGGCCTTGAAAAGTGAATTGTCTTCTTTAATTCAGTCCTTTTCGCTTGGCAATGTAATCAAAAACGGGATCCCTGTGGCCATTATCGGAAAACCCAATGTGGGAAAATCGACCCTTCTCAATGCCATCCTGAATGAAGAAAAAGCCATTGTTTCTGATCTTCCCGGAACCACACGGGATTCCATTGAAGACACGATCGTTATTGGCGGATACAGTTTCAGGTTTATCGATACGGCAGGCCTGAGGGCTGCTGAAGATAAAATTGAAACCATGGGTATTGAACGTACCTGGCAGAAAGTATCTGAAGCAAGCATACTGCTGTTTGTTTTCGATGCCACTACCGATTCCTTCGAAGAGGTGAAATCTGATCTTTCAGGCTTCATGGATCTGCCTGAAAACCGTGATAAAAAAATCATCCTGATCGGAAATAAGATGGATCAATTAAATGAATTACCAAAAGGATTTAAAGATTTTGTGGATTATGAAACTCTTTTTGTCTCCGCAAAAAGGAAAGAGAATATCCACCTGATTGCTGAAAGTTTACAGACTACCCTAAAACAATCAGGATTGGGTGAACAAACCATTGTTTCCAATACCCGTCATTATGAATCCCTGGTATCAACAGAAAAAGCCATTGATGCGGTAATGGAAGGTTTGCAATCGGGATTGAGCCCCGACTTGCTGACCGTCGAAATGCGGACTGCTTTATATCATATTGGAGAGATCACCGGAGAGATCACCACAGAAGAAATTCTGAACACAATTTTCAGCAGGTTCTGCATCGGGAAGTAATTATC
>CAZSDU010000007.1:0-99377 GCA_964605775.1 uncultured Prolixibacteraceae bacterium
GGACACAGCCAGTGGTAGATACAGTTCTTACAGGGAAAAACTTTCGGACGAACCCGTTTCCAGCTAATCCCTAGCTGAAGTTCTTGAGCAATCATCTGGATTAAAGAAAAATGTTTCAGATCCCCCAGGGGAGGGTCGTTCATATTGGCAAACACACTGCCATCGGGCAGGACTGTCAATTTTCCGAAGTCATTTTCATTGATTAATTTTCTTGAGAAGATCTGATTCTGATCTGGCTTTGAGGAAAATATATCCTCAGGGGTGAGAAAAACATTCTCTTCAAAAAATGCAAGATTCTTTCCGTTAAAGTATGGCTTGAAGTAAGCCTTATCAAGTCGAAATTCCCGGATGATCTTGCTTGCCCTTTTCACATCCTCGTTTCTTTCGACAATGAAATTGAATTCCGGCTTCCGTCTGTTATTGCACTGAGCCATGATCTCCATGATCGCACGCAATGTTCTCTTTCCATAAGGCGGGTGCAGGATGAAGACAAGCCTGGATTGTTTATTCATCTGATGAGGAAATCCGGGATCACTACCGGGAACAAGGATGTGATAATAGATTGGAAAAGAACTATTGTCAAGGATTTCGGATTTGGAATTCCATTCAGGGATTTTCAGGAAATCACCACCCAACAGATTGATTTTTATATTTTTCAGCGGAGCCAGTTGATCAAAAATATTCCGGATCATACTGACTTCCATGTACTCCGGCTGACTTTCAATGATTCCGGGATAGAGAAATTGCCGGATACCGTCTGCTAGAAAATGATCAGAGGAAAGTATATTGCTTAAATGCAGATTCAGCTCGTAAAGGTATTCTTTCAACCCTGGCTTTTTATTGATCAATCCGTATTTGATTACGGGTTCCGGAATCAGGTTTACGGGTTTTTTCTTCGACAAATTCACAGGGACGATCTCAATCATAAATGAATTCCGTAATTTCCGGATCATTTCTTTCACCGAGGGCTTTTTTAGTTCATTTTCTGTTATCAGGATTACACGCGCGTTCACATGTTTGACAAGGTGACGGATCAGCTTCCCCGTTATGTTATCTGTGGCTATTTCGAGGGTGTTTTTTGACAGGGTATTATAAAAAAGCGCCTGATTCCCTTTGCATACAAGCTGTACAAAGGGTTCAAGGATGAGCCAGTAATCCGTTATCTCAAGCATTTAAACCTTTTTTGATTATTTTCAGGTACATGGCGTAATTTGATTCACATTGGTTCATGTTTTGCGACAGATTATGGGAGAACGCTTTTTTACCGGTAAAAAAATCGCATTCCGGATGCTTGCTTTCAATTCTTGTGTTGAAAATGCATTCTTTGCAATGATCGTGAATATAACATGCTTCGCAAAGCGGCCTGATCTTTTGATAATATTCATTATAATCTTTACTGATCTTTTGACAATCAAGGCTCACTTTTTCTTTTTTAAACTGACCAAGTTCAAAAATCCTTGGGATATGTTCACAGGGAAGAATGCTCCCATCCGCGGTAAAATAGACCCTTAATGAGAAAGGTAGACAGGTGGCTGTCGGAATATATTTCTTAATATCTTTTCGGGATTTCTTCATATAGATTAGTTGTCTGAAATCCTCAAAGTAAAATCCGGAATATTTTTCAACAACATCGGCCATTGATTTCAACTGAGGCAGATTCGTGAAAAGTGCATTCATCGTATCATTATCCAAAGGATCATTCCGTTTTTCATGTAAAAATGTTTCCTGAAATTCCATGCTGTATTTCTCATTGAGATTCAGCGTATTGATGCTCGAAAGCTGGGGTGACTTCTGGTATCGCTCATGAAAAAAATGATATAGTGAGGCGTATGAATTTTTATTGTGGAGGACGGTCAGAAAAGAGATATGTTTCTTAAAGTAGTTCGGATAAAGTTTTTTTATCTGATCGAGATTTTCAGTCACCTCTTTAAAAGAAGGCTTATTGTTTTTAAAGCGTCGGTATGTATTTCCTGTTTCATCCCCATCCAGGCTTACAGCCACATCGAACTTGTATTTTTTCAGGAAGTCAATATGCTTTAAAAGCAGCAAACCGTTACTGGACATTGAAAACCTGAAGAGATACCCCTTTTTTGCATAAGGCTGCACAAAGCGAACCATTTCCTCAATGAACCCGAAATTTTTCAGGGGTTCCCCACCGTAAAAACTGAGGGTCAGTTCCTGCTGCAATTTTAAGGGGCGTTTGGAAAGAAGAAAAGTCAACAAGGACGTTGCATCCCTTATCCTGAACTCCCGCTGCCCTCTTTTTTTATTGACATAAAATTTGCTATAGGTACAGTATGTACAAGAAAGATTACAGTTCTCCGTGGTTTCAAAAATGATCTGCCTGACTTTTCCAAGGTTATCCTCAACCAGTCCGGGATGAATTTTTCCATGGAGATTTTTGGCCGGAACAGGTTTGAAGTATCCGTGTTTTTTAAGAAAATAAAATTTCTTTAATTGCGTCTTAATCTCCGAAATTTTAAAAGCGCCAAGCTCAGGAATATTCCCCTTTTGTTTGATGGTTAATCGGTTTGGAAAATCCTTTAACCCTTGGTTCTTCCCATCAATCTCAAATAAAATGGGAATCAGGGGATGGCAGATGATGATCTGGTTCCGGAAAGGACTGTATAAGTAATGGTTTTCATTAACTGTTTGAAAAATTACAGCATGTTTCATACTTTGATTTTCCCGGAATCTTAGGCCGGGGAAAGCAGGAACAAAGTTATTTATTTTCAGAAAGGACGGGAATTACAGATTTCCCGTTTTGTTTTGAACGGTAGCGCTGTTTTTATCATTGATGTTACAAACACACATTTGCGTTACAGGCCCACCCATTTCCCTTGTGGATACATAAGGATTATTCACTGTGCAAATACATTTTACATCGGTCCCGCCTTTGATCTGAGCCATGATGTTTTTCTTGATTTCTGCTTTGTAGAGGTTGACTAAACTTAAAGTTTTCATTTTATTGAGTTTTGTTTTTTTGCCTACTCTGAATGCTTTTCGGCTTCCGCAATGGATGCCCCTATAGCAAAATATGTGCCATATTTTAATAGAATTGAATATCAATAAGATACATTTTTTTCTTAAAATTTTTCATGAAAGAAGTGTCTAAAATTTTGACACTAGTGTCAAAATTTTAGACACTTCAAAAACCCGAAAAATGAAAAAAAAAGAAAAAAACGAAAGGTTTTTACTGAGAAGAAGGAGACGGACAGGGGAACACGTCCGGTATTAATCTGTAATACAAATAATGCCTGATGGATTTTCTTTGAAGAGATTCAGGATTTCCTTTCCACCGGAGACGACTTTGGCCTCAGAAATTTCATCTTCTGAATCCGCAAATACCAGAGAAACCATATCAGCGATAGCATTCTGATCGGAGGAGTTGAACAGGTAATCTGATTTGAAAGGAAGGATGGCAATGATTGTTTTCTTTTGAGCGAAGGAAGCTGACGTAACCCACAATACTAGGATGAAAATGAATACCTTTTTCATAGCTATGATGTTAGCGTTTGATCAAACGTATTATCAGTATTTCTGAGATGATGAATACCAAGCTTAAAATTATAAAATATTTCCATAATGGAGTTCCTTCATTGATTTTTTGAAGCTGTAGAGACAGAGATGGCTTCTTTTCATCAAGCAGATAGACCAATTTCGACGGGAATCTTTTCATTTGTTCCCGAATATCCTCAAGTGTAAAGCATTTCAGATCAGATTCCCGGCGATCATAATTAAAGGCCAGTCCGGTAATTAATTTTTTTCCTTCCAATACGGAGTACCAGCCTGCTTCCTTGATCTGATCATGTGGAAAGATAAATATTTTTGAACCAAAATATTTGATTTCCGGTATCATTTCAAAGTCATCTTTGGATTTTTTTATGCTGATCAGTTTTTTTTCATCCAGGGTGTCAACCGGGATTTCTATCTTTGGTTCCTCTCCGATTAGGTAAAAAATTTCAGGGGATGAAACACACATCAAGGCTATTTTATACAGTACAGGTAAGAAAAGGAGGTGTTTCGGGAAGTTGGTCCATTGTTCATGGAAGGGTGATGAAAAAAGGTAAATGTTTCCTTTTCCTACTGAGCCCGAAGTTAGGAAGGGGTGTCCATACTGAAGCCTGATCAGAACTTCCTGGTTGCTTCTCTGGGTATTGCTGAGTGTATAGTGATTAAATACTGTTGGATAATCGAGATTTCCCTGAAGTTTAATTTTTCCTGAAGTGTTATTTTCAAAAATATCCTTGAAAAGATCGCTTTCCAATGCCATTTCAGAGATCAGCTGCCGGATGGTATCCTGTTTTACGAAATAGGGCATATTCATGGAGGACAAAAATATTCGGTAGGTCTCGGATATCAATTTTTCTGGAGGAAGAATGAGGAGATTTCCCCCTTCTGAAAGATATCTTTCTAGCTCTTGCATTAAACCTGAGGATAATTCTTGCGGTCCATTCAGTATGACCAGTGAGAATTCAGGCAGAGACCCATAATTGATCTTCTTATCGGAAGTGGTCACGTAATAAAAGGAAGAATCCAAACCGAATACCATGTTCATGTATGGGTTGTCATTTTTCCCATTAATGGCCAGGACGTGAATTAGGGGGAGGATGGGATAAGAAAAATAGAAATGATCATCGAAGGTAACAGGATAATCCATCAGTTCAAGCACTCCGTTCTGAATGCCTCCAGAATTTTCGGTGAATGGAACAATGAGTTCAGTCGTTGACCTGGGTGGCGCTGAAAAACTGGCAAGGGCTTTTTGCACCTCATTGATTTTAAGTTTTACCGGAATTTTCTCAAGGTTTTCATCCGAAGCATTCCTTATCTTAACTTTCAGTCTGACCGGTTGATTGGGTTGGTGAACAGGAGATTCAAAGGAAAGGGTATCGATATACAGGTTATTTCTTTTTTGCGGACTAAGGGGATAAAGGAACCAGAACACAGAGGAATCAGTTTTGATGTCATGGAAGTTGGCAAACCGGCTTTGAAAATCAGAGAGGATGAAAGCGTCATGGTTTTTGAGTAAGGAGGAAGAGAACATTTCTTTCTGACGAGCCATGATATCTGATAATTTCCGGAAAACTGGGGAAGGCTGTATTTCTTCCACCATTTTTTTGAATTCTTCTTTTGTGCAGAAGTGTTGGTGTTTCCCTTCGAAATCATTAGTGAGTAACTGAAAGACATCTGATTCCTGGTAAGTAGTCAGAATTTCGAGGGCTTTCAACTTGGCTAAATCCAACAATTTTCCATTGGCAGAAAGTGCTTCCATGGAAAATGTATTGTCGATATAGATGCTGACCGCCTTGCTTCCTGTATTTTTTTTTCCCGACAAGCCAGATGGAAGATAGGGTTGGGCAAAAGCCATCACCATGGCGGCAATCATCAGGAGACGAGAGACTAAAAGCAAGTATTGTTTTAGTTCTGACTGCCTCTTCGTTTCTTGATGGATTTCGATCAGAAACCTGACATTGGTAAAATAGATTTTTTTATATTTTCTGAAGTTAAAAAGATGAATGAGGATAGGAATGGTCAGGGAAAAAAATGCGAACAGAAAGGAAGGGTGAACAAAATGCATGATCAAAGATAAATATTATCAAAGAAAAAGGCGGTTTTCAGGCCGCCTTTTCTTTTATGAAATGAATTATTAAATCACGCCCTGATCGAGCATGGCGTTGGCAACTTTCAGGAATCCGGCGACATTGGCTCCCTTGACATAGTTAACATAGCCGGTCTTGTCTTTTCCGTACTTCACGCAGGAATTATGGATACTGCACATGATCTGGTGAAGGCGTTCGTCGACTTCTTTCATGGGCCAGCTAAGTTTCATTGAATTTTGCGACATCTCAAGTCCGGAAGTGGCAACGCCACCAGCATTGACAGCTTTTCCGGGAGCGAAAAGGATTTTATTTTCAAGAAATGATTCAATGGCTTCAGGCGTACTTGGCATATTAGCCCCTTCAGCGACACAGATCACCCCATTTTTAATCAGGTTCTGTGCATCTTCCTTCCCTAATTCATTTTGTGTGGCACAGGGCAGGGCGATATCGCATTTCACTTCCCACGGGCGTTTACCCTGGTGGAACTGGGCATTCGGGAATTCATAGGAATAGGGTTTCACGATATCCTGGTTGGAAGCACGGAGTTCGAGCATATATTCGATCTTTTCTCCGGAAATTCCGTCAGGATCATAGATATATCCATCGGGACCAGAAATGGTTACTACTTTGGCACCCAGTTCGGTAGCTTTCTGGGCAGCACCCCAGGCTACATTACCGAAACCTGAGATGGCAACGACTTTATCCTTAAAGGTTTCGTTCTTCGTGGCCAGCATTTCCTTGGCAAAGTACACGGCACCGAAACCCGTAGCTTCGGGACGTATGAGACTTCCACCCCAGCTGAGGCCTTTCCCGGTCAGCACACCAGTATTTTCACGGGCAAGTTTCTTATACATTCCATAAAGGAATCCGATTTCTCTTCCACCGACTCCGATGTCACCGGCAGGAACATCTGTTTCAGGTCCGATGAGTTTCCAGAGTTCAAGCATGAAATTCTGACAGAACCTCATGATTTCAGCATTTGATTTTCCTTTGGGATCAAAATCGGAACCTCCTTTTGCGCCACCCATGGGTAAGGTTGTCAGACTGTTTTTGAAAATCTGTTCAAATCCCAGGAATTTAAGAATACTCAGGTTCACGCTGGGGTGAAAACGCAATCCGCCTTTATAAGGTCCAATGGCGTTGTTGAATTGAACGCGGTAGCCCCTGTTAACCTGGACTTTTCCGTTATCATCCACCCAGCAAACCTTGAAAGTCAGCACCCGGTCGGGTTCGACAATGCGTTCGATGATGTTGGCTGATTCGAATTGAGGGTTTTCATTGTAGACCTCTTCAATGGACTCCAATACTTCCCTAACCGCCTGTAAATACTCTACTTCACCCGGATTCTTTTTCTCCAGGTCGTTCATGATTTTCTCTAGGTTCATGTTGATTCAGTTTTGTAAGTTACTAAAATACTGTGATAGATAATGATTGAATATTTTTTCAGCTCCGTAATAAAGTGCAAAATTATTTTATTATGGGCAATATCCAAAGGAAAACGCTTAATTTTTCTTATGAATTGATGATTTCCGGATTAGAATTTCGATTCTCCCTTGACAATGACAAAATCCCCTGAATAATTGATAAAGCCTTCAATCCATTTTTTATCGATGGGGGCGATACAATGCGACAATCCGCTGTTAAACGGTTTCAACATCTTGTATATGATCCCGACGTTATTTACATAACCTTTAAGCACAGGAGTCCCGTCAGGTTTTATGGAGCCGCAGGAATACCCATATCCTTCTGAGTAAACCATGATGCCATTGTCCGGTGGTGCTATCAGACCAAACTCCTTCACAGGTAAGTCCCTGATTTTATCGCCTGATTTATCGATGACAATCGGGTAGTTTTTTGACCATTCCAGGACAAATGCCATACCCTGGTAAAACGGGAAAGCATCCGCGAATTTGGTGTCGATCACCAATTGGCCGCCTGTATTCATATATCCTTTCAGATTATCGGCTGATGTGACCAGGATCATGCCATCGGATACATTTCCGGGTTTATTCGAGAATATATAATCGATGACTACTTTCCCGGTTTTATCAATGAACCCCCATTTCATTTCATTGGTGGAGGTCTTCTTTTGAACAGCAGCCAGGCCTTCAGAAAAATTCTCTGCTTCGGTGAACTGCGGAAGGATTTTGATCATTCCTTTCCGGTCGATAAATCCATATAGTCTTTTACCGAAGTCATAATAGGCTGCAAGCCCGTCACGAAAGGGTCTGACCTGCTTTATGGAAACGAATGTTTCCTGGTTCCCGGAGATACCCGGATAGATCGGTATACCCTTGGTGTCTATATAGATGAATTTTCTTGTTTTCGTATTGACCATGGCATAGCCATCTACAAAAGGAGTGCCATCAATATAATTTGGATTGTTGATGACATCTTTGCCTTTTTTATCAATGTACCTTAATGCTTTATAGCCTTTATTTGAATAGTTAAGCATACAAAGTCCAGAGGAAAAAAAAGGATATTCGTAATTGATGTTGTAGAAATCTAACACAAAGTCGATCACCTGATTGCCGGCGGTATCAATAAAACCCCATTTATCTCCTTTTTTCACTGCACATAAACCCTCATGGAAATCGCCGAAAATGTCGGCTATAACTATTTTTGCCTTGGCCATGCTTGGACGCTTCACTTCTTGTGTTTCCTTCGGGGAAGATGGGGATGTCTTTTTCTGGACAACCGTTGTCGGGGTTGTCGTTTTGGCTGGTACTGACCATTCCACAGGGGTTTCCCAAGCATGAATGATGTATGATCCTGTAATCAACAGGCTTAACATGAAAAGAAAATAAGTTGTTTTCATTGTCTTCTTATTATAAAGTTATTATTTTGTTTTGCTATTCCCTTGGTATAGAATATTTTAGAAACGATGCTTCCGTCAGGAGCATAAACTACTTCCCATCCATCCTTCAGGCTGTTGCTGAAATTTGTTATCTGGACGATGTTACCAAGTTGGTCATAATACAGCCATCTTCCCTGCATCTGGCCTGCCATATATTCCCCCTTTATTTTTAGTCGCTGATCAGGATAAAATTCATGATGGTAGCCATTCAATTTTCCCATTTTGTAAACGGATTCCCTGATCAGAGAGCCGTAATTATTCCAGGAACGATTCAGTCCATGAATCTGTCCGCCCTGATAAAATCTTTCTTCTTCTTTTTTTCCATCAGGATAATACCTGATTAGTTTTCCTTCCAATTGGTTATCCTTGTAGTTGCATTCCATCTGTAATTGACCGTTTTCGTACCAATATTTTGCCCTCCCCTCATAGTTATTCCCTTTCATTTGAATTTCCGATTTTTTCCCTCCTCCAGGCCAGGTCTCTGTCTTTACCCTTGTGCATGAAGTGAATAGAAAGGAAAGAATAAAAAGAAGAAAAACCCTACTGATAGGTATCATTAAACATGAATAAACAGGTGAATCGTTTCTCCTATTCCATTGATCAGCATTTGAATGGCAATAACAGCCAGGATCAGTCCCATGATTCTGGAAACGACTTTTAAAAGGCTTGGGCTGATCTTTTTGGCAACCATTTGTGAGGAAATGAAAAGAAGGTAAGTGATTCCACACATGATGGCAAAAATGACGATGACGAGGATGACATTACGGATAGATTTTTCTGCGCCCACGAAGTTCATGGCAGTAGAAATGGTACCAGGACCCGCAAGCAAAGGAATGCCGAGAGGGGAGATGGCCATTTCATTAGCAGCTTTATCCATATTATTTTTATCATCCTTGGTTTGTTCATGGATAGGGTTTTCCTTTGCGTTAAGCATTTGGAAGCCAATAATGAAAACAATGATTCCTCCTGCAATCTGGAAGGCCGGAACGGTAATGCCGAAAAGGCGGAAAATGATATGTCCGAACACACAGAAAATGGTAATGATGATAAATGCGGAAAGAACGGCTTTGAAAGCCACTTTTCTTTTTGTTTTTTCATCAAATTCCTGCACCATACCGAGAAAGACAGGGATGTTTCCTAAAGGGTTAAGCATGGCGAAAAATCCCATGAAAACAGTAATAGCATGTAAATAGATGTCTTGTATATGCATCGCTGAGATGTTTAGGACAAATATACTAAAACTGATGGAATTCAGAAGTCAATTGCAGGTAGGATTCTGAATAAGTATGGTTTTTATCGAGGATGAACATACTTCCACAGGTTTCAGGACTTGCATTCCGGGTTGAAAATTCAAGTAAAACCCGTTTTGGCGGATGATCTTCGATGGAGCTGATTTTCAGTGATCGGAAAGGGTAAAGTCCATAGGCTGACGCATCAGCCTTAAATCCGTTCTCAAAAGATGCAGGTAATATAAGCGAGAATTTAGTATTCTTTTCTAGCAATTTTGATACCCCGTCGAGCAGGTTGCTGCGACTCATTTCAGTCTGATGTTTTGTTCTATTCTTTCTTTCCGAAGGAGACCGGAGTGAATGGTAAAAAAACGGAGGGTTGGAAAGAATGTAATCGTATGAATTTTTCACGGATGAGGCAAGTTCCTGTAAAGAGATCAAACGGGGAGTGATTCTATCACCCCAGGGACTCTTGAGAAAATTTTGTCTGGCCTGTTCCACCGAGGCTGGGTCAATGTCTATGGCATGAATAAGGGCGTTAGATTTTTGTGCCATCATCAGTGCCAGAATACCGCATCCGGTACCAATGTCGAGGATACTTCGTGCATTTCCGGGTTCTGCCCAGGATCCCAGCAGCATGGCATCCGTATTCACCCTAAGGGTGCTATTCTCATCTTCCACTTCGAAGTATTTAAAGCGAAATGGCATGATATCAGAGGTAAATTTCGATCAATCCTTCCGGGGCAGTGATATAAAAAATTCTCTTCCTCCTGTCAATTTTTTGTATGATATCATCAACCAGAGGGATAAGGATCTCTCGTTGATCTTTGACCACTTGCATCAGGGATTGGTGGGGAAGGGGAAGAATTCCGGAGAGTAGTCCGATATCTCCGTGAAGGGAATCCACAACTTTATACCCAATCACCTCATGGTAATAAAAATGGTTTCCTTCAAGAGGTGGAAGGTTTGAAGATGGCATAAACATTTCACGGCCGATATAGATTTCGGCATCCTCACGGGTATTGACATCCTGAAAGCGGACCAGGGCTTTTTGTTTGGGCTTGAGTTCAAGTTCATCAATGAAAAAGGGAATTTTTTCTCCGCCAAGATCAAGAAAAACAAATTCAATGGCAAGATAATCTTCAGGATCATCCACCTCCAAAACAACCAAAACATGACCTTTATTACCAAAAGTTTTCAGGACTTTGCCGAGGTAATAAAAATCCTCCCTGGCCATACCTTTATTTTAGGATTCTTCCTGTTTGGGCTCTTCTGCCTGTGGAACCTCTTCGGTCGCTGTTTCAGGAGTAGCTTCAGGAGTAGCTTCTGCAGCCTGGGCGGCTTCGTCAAGGTGCAATTTGGCAAGTTTTTTGGCCACGGCAGCAGCCTTGGCTTCATTTACTTTTTTCTCATCGTCGAGCATTTTTTTACGGGAATCCTTCAGACTGATTTCCTGTTCATTTTTTTTGCTCGTAATTTTCTGCTGTTTTTCCTCCATCCAGGACTGAAATTTGATTTCAGCTTGTTCAGGGGTCAAGGCGCCTTTTTCAACGCCTTTCAACAGATGGTTTTTGTAAAGAACACCTTTAAAAGCCAAAAGTGTTTTAACGGTATCAGTGGGTTGAGCTCCTTTTCTGACCCAGTCGAGGGCCTTATCAAAATTGAGGGTTATTTCGGCGGGTTTGGTAAGCGGGTTATAGCTGCCAATTCGTTCGATGAACTTTCCGTCACGTGGTGCACGACCATCCGCAATAACAATGTGGTAAAAAGCTTGTCCTTTTTTACCTCTTCTTTGTAACCTGATTTTAGTTGGCATTGGTTAATTTGTTGATTGAATGAATGATTAGGTTTAATACTATAAAGGGGTGCAAATTTCGGACTTTTTTTTGAATCCACCAATTATTTAGACAAATTGTTTTCTCATTGCTGCATCCGGTTTCCCCAATGTTTATAATCCTATCATGTATTCAATCACCAGTGTTCCTCCGAGATATCCCGTATATAAAACAAAAAGAAAGGCAAGGAAATAGAGTGTCAGCGGGATATATTTGAATTTTGTATGTTGGGTTCCGATATAATTCAAAATAGTCCTTGCAATGGTTGCCAACACGATGGTGATCAGGGTTAACGTGGCATAAAACTCGTGTTTGTCACGCATCAATCCGGGTTCGTCTTCCATGGGACTGGTCAGGAAATAACCTGTTCCCCAGGCAAGGATGGCCCCAATCATACCCAGAATTTCGAGATAGTAGCCGATTTTGGAGAGGCAGGGTTCTTTTTTGGTAAAAAGATTGATCAGGTCAGCAAAAAAGCCTACCGCAATCAGGGCGATAGGGAAATGGACTATCATTGGGTGTAAATGATTTATGCTGAACATATTTTTTTTCTTCAAAGATAAAGAGAAATTTAAAAATTGTCAAGCACATTAGTTTTCAACACCTGAATTCCTCTGGTGAATTTGTTTAATTTTACCAGCCCAATTAACCCTTTCTTTTTACAATAATGAGAGATTTTATTCATTTACATGTACATACTCAATACTCTATTTTGGATGGAGCCTGTCGTATCAAGGAAATGATCAAAAAAGCAGTTGACCTTGGCATGAAAGGTGTAGCCATCACGGATCATGGCAATTTATTCGGGCTCAAGGAATTTCATGAAGCTGCCTGTGCGCATGAGGGCTTTAAGCCCATCATCGGCTGTGAAACCTATGTAGCCCGTCGCGATCACAAGGATAAAGCGGATATGGTTGACCGAAAAGGGGATCATCTTATTTTGCTGGCGAAGGATCTGAACGGATATCATAACCTGGTCAGGCTCATCTCATTTGCATGGAAAGATGGTCATTACTATAAACCACGTATTGATAAAAATCTTTTACGTTCCTATCATCAGGGATTGATTGCTTCCAGTGCCTGTCTAGCAGGTGAGATACCCAGAGCCATTCTGGCGGGCAATGCTGAGAAGGCGGAAAAGGTCATCCTTGAGTACAAGGAAATTTTTGGCGATGACTTTTACCTTGAGGTTATGCGTCATCCCCCCGCTGAGGCTGACAGGGACGGGGATGTTTTGAAAAGGCAGAATGTCGTAAACCAGGTAATGGTTGAACTTTCGCGTAAGCATAAGGTGAAATTACTGGCTACTAACGATGTTCATTTTTTAAATGAAAAGGATGCGGCAGCCCATGATCGCCTATTGTGTATCAATACCGGCAAGGTTATGGATGATACGGACAGGTTACGATACACCGGTTCAGAATGGTTCAAATCAGAGGAGGAAATGGCGGCCCTTTTTGGAGATTTACCGGAGGCATTGGAGAATACCCTTGAAGTGTATAATAAAATACAGGTTTATGAACTCGACCATAAGCCCATCATGCCCAACTTCCCGCTTCCGGAAGGATTCACGGATGCCGATGAGTACTTAAGGCATATTACCTATGAGGGAGCGAAAAGGAGATACCTGACCATTACAGAAGAGATCAGGGAAAGGATTGATTTCGAGTTGGCGACGATAAAAAAGATGGGTTATCCGGGATATTTTCTGATTGTCCAGGATTTCCTGAATGCTGCCCGGGAGATGAATGTGATTGTGGGGCCAGGCCGTGGTTCAGCAGCCGGTTCCGTGGTGGCTTATTGCACTCGGATCACGGATGTAGATCCATTAAAATATGATCTTTTATTTGAGCGATTCCTCAATCCTGACCGTATTTCAATGCCTGATATCGATATCGATTTTGATGAAGACGGAAGGGAAAAGGTATTGAAATATGTTCTCAATAAATACGGAGCAGACAAGGTCGCTCAGGTCATCACCTTCGGGACCATGGCTGCCAAAGGGGCCATCCGGGATGTGGCAAGGATTCATAAGCTCCCGCTGGATGAAGTGGGCCGCCTCACCAAGCTTATTCCCTCCCGTCCAGGGATTACACTCAGGCAGGCCTATGAAGATGTTCCGGAATTAAAAGCGGCCCGTCATTCTAGTGATAAAATGATTTCCGAGACGTTGAAATACGCCGAAAGTCTGGAGGGATCCATACGCCAGACGGGTTTACATGCTTGTGGCATCATCATTGGCAGAGATGATCTGATAGAACATATTCCGGTTATCAAACAGAAGGATACCGATATCCTGGTGACTCAGTTTGATGGCGATTATATTGAAAAAGTCGGAATGCTGAAGATGGATTTCCTGGGGCTGAAAACCCTGGCGATTATCAATGATGCGCTAAACATCATCAGGTTATCCAAAGGCATTGACCTCGACATCGAATCTGTTCCTCTGGATGATGAACAGACCTTTTCGTTATTCAGTCAGGGAAAAACAACCGGGATTTTTCAGTTCGAATCGGATGGAATGAAAAAATATCTCAGGGAGTTAAAACCGAACAAAATTGATGACCTGATCGCCATGAATGCCCTATATCGTCCTGGCCCCATGGAGTACATCCCGAGTTTCATCAATCGTAAGCACGGCAGGGAAAAGATTATTTATGACATCCCTGAAATGGAGAATTATCTCAAGGATACCTATGGTATTACGGTTTACCAGGAACAGGTCATGTTGCTTTCTCAACTGCTTGCAGGGTTTTCTAAAGGGGATGCAGATTCTCTGAGAAAGGCGATGGGTAAGAAGATTGAGCATCTGATGAATGAACTTAAGCCAAAATTTTTCGAAGGTTGTAAAAAGAAAGGGCATGACCTATCTGTTGTCAATAAAATCTGGAGAGATTGGGAAGCCTTCGCCAATTACGCTTTCAATAAATCACATTCCACTTGTTATGCTTATGTGGCTTATCGTCAGGCCTACCTGAAAGCTCATTTTCCGGCCGAATTTATGGCTGCAGTTTTAAGCCGGAATTTAAATGACCTGAAGGAGATCACCTTATTTCTTGACGAATGTAAACGTATGCAAATACCGGTTCTTGGCCCGGATGTCAATGAAAGCGTTTCCACCTTTGTGGTCAACAAAAGAGGAGAAATACGTTTTGGAATGGCGGGCATTAAAAATGTCGGGGAAGCAGCTGTTCAGAACCTGATAGAAGAGCGTGATCGGAATGGTATGTTCACCAGTATTTTTGATATCACACGAAGGGTAAATGCACATACCCTCAACAAGCGCTGTCTGGAATCACTTGCAAAAGCAGGCGCTTTCGATTGCTTTGAGGACACTCACAGGGCGCAGTATTTCTTTCAGGAAAACAGTGATGACACGATTTTTCTGGAAAAAATTATTCGTCATGCTTCAGATTATCATGCCCGCATGGATTCCATGCAACAATCTCTTTTCGGGGAAGCCGAGGAGGTACAATTAAAAGAATTGAGCCTTCCGGAATGCCGACCATGGACTAAACTGGAACAACTGAAATTCGAAAAGGAGATCACCGGTTTTTATATGAGCGGTCACCCGCTGGATGATTACCAGCTTGAAATGAAACAGTTCTGCAATGTGACCATTGAAGAATTGAAAGCGGATCTTCGCCCCTTGAAAGGAAAGGAAGTAACTTTTGCCGGAATCATCATCGAAACAAACCATAAAATCGGAAAAACAGGAAAACCTTATGGTTCATTCGTCATTGAAGACTATTATAATTTCTTAACCCTGACAGTTTTTTCGGAAGAATATCTGAAATGGAAGCATCTGCTGGATGAAGGGCAATATGTTTTTATCAAGGCCCGGGTAGAGCCCAGGTTTGACAATCCAGATCAGCTGGTGGTGAGGGTGAATAGTATGATATTACTGTCTGAAGCCATGGATAAACTTGCCCGTGGATTAATGCTTACGATTGAACTGAATGAAGTGCTCCCTGATTTTATTTCCATGCTTCACCAACGGATGAAAAATCATAAAGGGAAAGGCTATCTCCGCATCAGGATTTTTGATGAGATAGATCACTTGCTCATTGATCTTCCCTCCAGGAAGTTCAGGGTTAACATCAAAGAGTTAATGCAAGCGCTTGACTCACTCCCTGGTGTCCAGATGAGCGTATTGACGGATTAAAAAAATCTTACTAACTTCGTAGCAATAAAAAGAATTTTAACCCTTAAAAGATACTGCTATGTTCGAAATTTTTACCGATGCAAATTTTGAAGAAAAAGTGATGAAAACCAGCAAACTGGCGGTTGTTGATCTTTCTGCCGAATGGTGTGGACCCTGCCGTATGGTATCCCCGATCATTCATGAATTGGCTACTGAATATGACGGGCGTATTGTTGCCGGTGAACTGAATGTGGATGAAAATCCCGTGACCACGGGGCAGTTCAAGGTCAGAAATATTCCCACGGTTCTCTTTTTAAAAAACGGAGAAGTGGTGGATAAACAGGTAGGAGCGGTACCTAAGGCAAGCTATAAAGCCTTGATTGAAAAGCATATTTAACAGTAAAACCTTGCGGTAATGAAGCAGCGGAAATGCAGAAAGAGTTATGTGTCCATCCATTAATCAGGGCAGGTTAGAACAATTTTCTTCGCTGGAATTTTTTGCCAGACAGGTTGTTGAAGGTTTTATTACAGGCTTGCATAAAAGCCCTTTTCATGGATTTTCCGTTGAATTTGCTGAACACCGTCTATACAATACGGGGGAGTCGGTCAGAAATATTGACTGGAAACTTTATGGCCGTAGTGACAGATTATTCGTTAAAAGATATGAGGAAGAAACAAATCTGAGATGTCAGATTTTAATTGATCACTCCTCTTCCATGCATTTCCCTGTTCTGGATCATGCTGATATTGATCATCCGGATAAAATCACTTTTGCCGTATATACTGCAGCGACACTAATTCATTTATTCCGTAAACAGAGGGATGCTTCCGGCATCAGTGTCTTTTCAGACAGTATTGACTTGCATACACATTCAAAATCAAGCCAAGTTCATCTTAAATATTTGTATCAGGAACTTGAAAAACTACTGATCCCGTATGCGTTAGAAAGAAGGAAACAGACAGCAGCAGCCTCCGCCCTTCACGAACTGGCTGAGCGTATTCATCAGCGATCCCTGGTTATAATCTTCAGTGATATGTTTGAAAATACTGCCCAGGCTGATGATGTCTTTTCCGCACTTCAGCATTTGAGACATAATAAACATGAGGTCATCCTCTTTCATGTGGTGGATAAAAGCAAGGAGATTGAATTTGACTTTGCAAACCGTCCTTCCAAATTTATTGATATGGAAACCGGAAAACAATTAAAGATACACCCTTCCCAGTTGCGTGCACGTTATGTTGAAGCCATTGAGAAGTACAAAAAGGAATTGTTTCTTCGCTGCGGACAATATCAGATCGATTTTGTGGAAACTGATATCAATTCCGGTTTTGAGCAGGTTCTGCTGCCATTTCTTATGAAGCGCTCCAGGTTGTTCTAGTTTTTTCCTAATTTTGCGCCTCTGTTAAATCTGCTGAAATCATGGAAATTGCCTCCAAGTATGATCCCACACTGGTGGAAGATAAATGGTACGCTTACTGGCTGGATCATCAGTATTTCAAATCTGTCCCTGATGTAAGGGAAGCATTCTGTATCGTCATTCCTCCTCCTAATGTCACCGGTGTACTGCATATGGGTCATATGCTTAATAATACGATCCAGGATGTTTTAATCCGCCGTGCGCGGATGATGGGGAAAAATGCCTGCTGGGTACCTGGTACCGATCATGCTTCTATTGCTACTGAAGCCAAGGTTGTCGCCATGCTCAGGGAAAAGGGAGTTGAAAAAAACGCATTGAGCCGCGATGAATTTCTTCAATATGCCTGGGAATGGAAAGCAAAACATGGGGGAATCATCCTTGAGCAGTTAAAAAAGCTCGGAGCATCCTGTGATTGGGATCGTACATGTTTTACGATGGATGAGGCTTTATATGATTCCGTGATCGATGTGTTTATTGACCTATACAAGAAAGGCCTGATATACCGGGGAGTACGCATGGTGAACTGGGATCCCAAAGCCCTGACCGCAGTATCAGATGAGGAGGTGATCTATAAGGAAGTCAATTCTAAACTTTATTACGTAAGATATAAAGTAGAAGGGGAGGACAATACCTGGGTAACCATAGCCACTACCCGTCCCGAGACTATCCTCGGTGATACTGCCATCTGTGTTCATCCGGAAGATGATCGTTACCGCCACCTTCAGGGGAAACGCATTCTCGTACCTTTGGTCAACCGTTCCATTCCCGTGATTTTCGATGCTTATGTTGACCGGGAATTCGGCACGGGAGCGCTGAAGGTGACCCCGGCCCATGACATCAATGACTATAAACTGGGGTTGAAATATAAGCTGGAAGTGATCGATACATTCAACCCGGATGGAACGATGAGCCAAGCCGCTCAACGCTTTATCGGGGAGGATCGTTTTACAGTCAGGGAAAAAATTTCGAAAGCGCTGGAAGATCAGGGACACCTAGTGAAAATTGAGGATTATACCAATAAGGTTGGTTTTTCGGAACGCACGGATGAAGCGATAGAACCCCGGATTTCTGTCCAGTGGTTTATGCGGATGAAGGAAATGGCGAAGCCCGCCCTGGACCTGGTTGAAAATGACGCTGTCAGTTTCCATCCCATGAAGTACAAAAATATGTACAGGCACTGGATGGAAAATGTGACCGACTGGTGTATCTCAAGGCAACTCTGGTGGGGACAGAGAATCCCGGCCTGGTATCTTCCCGATGGGGAATTTGTTGTTGCCAAAACCAGAGAAGAGGCTTGGAAAATTGTCCAAGCGGAAATCAATGGTCAAGGGTCAGACCTTACAATTGAAGATCTGAAGCAGGATGAAGACGTACTGGATACCTGGTTCTCATCATGGCTTTGGCCCATTTCTGTTTTTGACGGCATCAGAAACCCTGATAACCCTGATATATTGTATTATTTTCCAACTTCTGTGCTGATTACTGCCTCAGATATCATTTTCTTCTGGGTGGCCAGGATGATCATGGCATCCTGGGAATACCGAAAAGCAATCCCTTTCAGGGATGTGTACTTTACTGGTATGGTAAGGGATAAACTGGGTCGGAAGATGTCGAAATCACTCGGAAATTCTCCTGACCCCATCAACCTGATGGAAAGATACGGAGCCGATGCGGTTCGTACCGGGATGCTGCTTTGTTCTCCTGCGGGGAATGATCTTTTATTCGATGAAGGGTTAATTGAACAGGGCAGAAACTTCTCCAATAAAATCTGGAATGCCATGCGACTGGTCAAGGGTTGGCAAATAGATGATACCCTCGCCCAGCCCGACGTAAACAAGATTTCAGTTCAATGGTTTCATGCGGTATTTGATGCCTCTTTGCATCAAATCAATGGACTTTATGCGACTTACCGCCTTTCGGAGGCACTGATGACCATCTACAAAATGATCTGGGACGATTTTTGTTCCTGGTACTTGGAATTGGTTAAACCCGCATACCAGCAACCCATCGACAGGATCACCTATGAAGAAAGCCTTTTGTTTTTCGAAAAGCTGATCAAGGTTCTCCATCCCTACATGCCATTTATTACGGAAGAAATTTATCATCTTCTCCGGGATAGGAAACCTGGGGAATCCATCATGAATGCCCTCATGCCGGAACCATCTTCTTACGAAGAAAAGCTGATTCATCAGTTTTCCATGGCTGAAGAAGTCATCATGGCGGTGCGCAATATCCGTAAAGAAAAAAACATTCCTCAGAAGCAACCGTTATGCTTATATGTCAGGAAAAACAACAATGAGCAGGCAGAGGTAAGATTTGATGTCGTAGTGATCAAGCTATGCAATCTTTCCTGCCTCGATTATGTCGAAGAAAAAATTCCTGAGGCCCTCAGTTTTATCGTCGGTAGCACTGAGTTTTTTATTCCGTTGGGCAGCAATCTTAATATCGAAGATGAAATCAGAAAACTTGAAGAAGAGCTGGCTTATACCCGGGGTTTTCTTGATGCTGTGGACAGTAAGCTGAGGAATACCAATTTTGTTCAGCATGCGCCTTCCAGGGTAGTCGATGGCGAACGAAAAAAGCAGTCGGATGCCCAATCCAAGATTAGGGTGTTGGAAGATCAGTTGTCAGCATATAAAAAGCAGGCCGGATTGCTTTCCTGATCAATGGGAGGGAACATGATCTGGAATAGACTTGCTCACCAGTTCGGCAATATCCATCACCGGTATTTCAGATTGTTTTGAGAAAGTCTTCTTACATAAAGGACAGGATGTTGCCAGTACCTCAGGGTTAGCTTTAAGCAGGCACTCCAGTGCCTTTTCTGCCACACTATCTTTTTGTTCATTCGTTACCTTAAACAATCCAAGACTTCCTCCGCAACATAAGGCATTACTACCTTCCTGCTCGACTGTCACCAGATCGGTGATTTTCCCGAGAAGTTCGCGAGGAGCCTGATAAACCATGCTTCCCCGACCGAGATCACAGGGATCATGATAGGCGACTTTGACAGGTTTATGATCAAGCAGGATCTTTCCTATTTTTACCAGGTTAAGAATATATTGGGTATGATGCTGTATGCTAAGGGGAAGCTTGTATTCTTCGTGGAACACCCGGTAGCAGATAGGGCAGGAGGTGACCAACAGGGTGGCACCTGAATCACGGATTGTTTTTTTATTGAATTCAATGAGTTCATTGGCTTGCTTATCTCTGCCGGCAAGCATTAATGGGCGACCGCAGCATACGCTGGCTTTCTGGTCAAGGTAGATGTAATCAACTTCAGCTTCTTCCATAATATGGATCATCGCCCTGGGGATGGAAGGGGTGAGATGGGACATACAACCGGCAAAATAGACCACTTTTGCTCTTTCCGGACGGACTTCCTGCAGATATGAAAAACTAGTGGTCTGACCGGTACCGATTTCTCTGCGCTTAATTAACCGAAGAGCATCCTGATGAATGCCGACAGGGCATGCTTCCTGACAACGGCCACAAATCATGCAGGTCATGGTGACTTCCTCCCTGACAAACTGATCACGCATTCCGCGAATGAAATAAACCGCCTGGATATTGGTAATGTTTGCTGCAGTATTTAGCTGACAAACATCAATGCATACCCCGCAACGTGAACAGGAGTGGATTTCAACTTCAGAAAAGCTTGAAGACCATTTTTTAGGCTGAACACCAAAGCGGCGGAAAAAGATCAATAATATTTCCGTAGGAATATGCATATATCGGGAAGCCGGAAGCATGATAAAAAAGATACCCAGCATCAGGGAATATCCCCACCACATGGTATAAGCGACAAAATCCGATGGCAGTGGGGTTATCCTTACCAGGATTCCCCCCAGGGGTTGTGTAAAAAAACCGCCGCCGCTGCCATAGTAACCAGCCGTATAGGATTCGGCAAGCAAACGGAGAGGAAAAATCAACCAGAGTGCAGTCAGGGCGACTTTGTCGGTTAGTTGGGAGGTCGTTGTTCGCTGCATTCCAAACCATTTTGAGTATCTTCTTTTAATGAATGCAAGGACCAACCCGCTAAGGATAAAAAGGAGCAATAAGTCCATGATGAACCTGAAAAAACCCGGTACGGTATAAATTTCAAAGAAAAGTACCAGGCGGTCATGGATAAAGAATTTCAGGAAAATCGGATAATAGGGAGCATTAATATGGGTTCCGCTATACATACGGCTTTCGAAATTACCCATGACGATCAGCAGGAACCATCCCAGGGCAAAGCTCATGTGCATGTAGCCCAGTAGGGGATTTTTTTTCCACATCCGGTGATGGACCAAACCTTCCAGAAATACTTCTAACAGTGCGGAAAGAACCAGCCGAGGGGAACGTAAGCCCGATAAAAATTTGATCTTATCGATCTTGGGCAAGGCTTTGATCCATTTAAACCAGCTTTTGGCAATGGCAAAGAGCATATAGATCAATCCCAGTAAAAAAGGAAGAACAAACAGATTAAAATTAATCATCCGATACGTTCAATGGCCTGGTTCATGACTAATATCAGGTTACGCAGGTTAACACCCCTTGGGCAAACCAGCTGGCATTTTCCACATAACATACATTTCTGCATTTCTTTCTTCAGTTGGTGCATCTCTCCTCGTCTTAAAAAAGTATGAACCCTGCGGATGTTGAAATCGACAAATTGCCCGGCGCTGCATGTAGCTGTGCAGCCTCCGCAACCTATACAGGTTTTCACCGTAGGTTCATGGAGGATGAGGTAATTTAAATACCGCTTATCATTCGCATCATAATCAATCGAACGGTCAGTTTGCACGCTGTATCCGAATGTTTTCAAGGCTTACGTTTTTGCATTCAGAAATGATATTGCCTGAAGTGCGGTTGACCTGGCATCAGCGATATTATTCACAATGCATGAGGGACCTTTAACCGCCCCTGTAATAAAGACACCCGGAATCCCGGAATTATTATCCCCAATATGCTCATCCATAGATTTTAAAAAGCCATCCGCACCGACACTCAGCCCAAGCATTTTTGCCAGTCTGACGGTTTCCGGAGAGGGAACAAAGCCAACCAGTAGCACCATCAGGTCAACGGTCATTTTAAGGGGTCGCCCGGTCAGGGTATCTTCAGTTTTCAGGGTGATGCTAAGGTCTGGATTTTCGGCACATTCCGATAATCGTCCCCGGATGAAATTGATCCCCCATTTTTGCTGGGCTTCGAAGTATAATTCTTCAAAATTCCTGTCGAACATCCTCAGATCCATATAAAAGCAAAAAACTTCAGAATCAGGAAGTATTTCCTTTATTTCAATGGATTGTTTTACGCCGGTTACACAACATACTTTTGAGCAATAAATATTTCCTACTTTTTCGTCCCTGGATCCCACGCAATGAATAAAGGCGACTCTCTTCGGAGGTTTCCCTTGAGAAGTAACGATATCCTTCTTCGTTGTAAACCTGTCTTCCAGTTCAGCCGATGTGATCACATTATCATAAATGCCATACCCGTATTCTTCTTTTTTGCTTGCATCGAACAATTCGTAACCCGTAGCTAGGATGATGGCGTCCCCAATGAAGATTTCACCATTCTTCAACACTATGGAAAACCCTTCACCATTAATAGAAATATCTTGTATTTCAGCGTGAAAATGGAGGTTTATTTTAGGATTTATTTTCTTTTTCAGGAAATCAATCACCTCATGGCCAGGCCTGAAAGATGGAAAAAGTCTGTCCCAACGATAAACATGGCCTCCAAGATGGGATTCTTTTTCAAACAGATCAACCTCCAACCCGGCTTCCGATAGGGCAGTAGCCGCCGTCATCCCGGCTATGCCACCACCGATAACAAGAATTTTTTTTGTCATTTGATAAAGATAACCAAATATTATTTTGCAGTAAATACATACTGCAGGATATTCACTCCCATTTGCAAGGCTTTTTGTCTTACTGATTCCGGGTCATGATGAACATCCGGATCTTCCCATCCGTCACCCAGGTCGCATTCGTAAGTGTAAAAGCAAACAAGCCGGCCTTCATAAAGAAGACCAAATCCCTGGGGCGGTTTACCGTCATGTTCGTGAGTTTTTGGTAAGCCCCTGGAAAATTCAAATTTCTGATGGTAAATAGGATGATCAAATGGAAGTTCGATAAAGTCAAGTTCGGGAAATACCTTTTTCATTTGTGGACGAATGAATTGATCCAGTCCATAATTGTCGTCAATATGAAGAAAACCACCAGCCATCAGGTAATTTCTCAGGTTGCTGATCTCCTGGTCGGAAAAAATCACATTCCCGTGTCCTGTCATGTGAATGAACGGATAATTGATGATCTCTGCACTTCCCACTTCGATGGTTGCAATATCCTCGCTGATATTCGTGCCCAGATTCTGGTTGGAAAACCTTACCAGATTGACCAGGGAGGTAGGGTTGGCATACCAATCACCTCCGCCCCCGTATTTCAGTAATGCAATCTGAAAGGATGGAGGTGTAAAAGATGAATTAACCAGCATGATTAGGATTAAAATCACCATGATAGGCCATCGAAATAAAATCAGGGGTGTAGCGTCAGGAGTCCTCACGGTTCATCAGGTTTATGATATGACATCCGGCAATTCCTGCTGTTTCTGTACGAAGCCTGCTTGGCCCCAGGCTGACAGGGGAAAACCCTTGGTTTTTAGCTGCATCGACTTCTTCAGGGGAGAAATCTCCTTCAGGTCCGATTAACAAGATGACATCATGACCTTTTTTATAATGTCTTTGAAGCTCAAGTTCATGTCCTGTTTCACAGTAGGCTATAAATTTTTGTCCGGTGAGAGGTCTCCGGATAAAATCCTTTAGTTTCTGAGGTTCACCCAGCCTGGGAAGAAAGGCTTTCAGTGACTGTTTCATGGCCGCGACCATCACTTTTTCAAGTCTTGGTAATTTTACACTGTCCCTTTCCGAATGTTTACAGATTAAGGGTGTTACCTCATCAATTCCAATCTCCGTAGTTTTTTCAAGAAAGCATTCAAATCGTTCGAGTCCCTTGGTCAGGGCCATACCGATATGAAGATTCCACTGTTTATGCCGGGAATCTTGGGTGGTTTTCCGGATCAACACTTCGCAACCTTTAGGTTGAATCCTGGTCAATACTGCTTCGAAAAAATTCCCCATTCCATCGGTCAGGTTAATGATATCCCCTTCTCTGTAGCGCATAACCTTTGCCACATGCCAGGATTCTTCTTCACTCAGAATCCAGGTGTTTCCTTGTAAACCCGGGGCGTAGTAAAGATTCATCAGCCTGTTTATTTCATGATCAGTTTCTCGATCTGAATTTCTTTATCCATAATCATCTGGATATAGTAAACGCCTTTTGGATACTGGGTGAGGTCAATATTTTGACGGTAGCCTGAGGGCAGTTCGGGAAGAGCTGAGGTATAGATTTTCATTCCATTGACATTGTAAATGGTCAATGTTGCAGGAGGACTGTTTTGGTTGGTTTCCAGGGTGAAATGACCGTTTGACGGATTCGGGAAAAACCTGAAGATGGATTTGATCTTTTCGCTGTCAGGCAAGCCAACAGTACCATTAACCAGAATGTCATGGATAAAAAGGTTATTTCCCGATCTGTTGAAGGACTCGAACATTAATTTAACGTTTTTCTTGCTCACCCAAGGTGTCAGGTTCAGGGAATAACAACCCACGCCATAACTGCCTCCGCACCAGTCGTTGGATGACGCTGGATAAAAAGCATAACTTGCCGGGGGAAAGGTCACAAAAGCATTGGGTGTGCCATCAGGTCCTGTTGCCAGTATTCTTGTCCAATGTAACCCGCAATCCTCTGAGATATAGACAATCAGTGAATCTTTTAAAGAACCACGCTGTGCATAGGCATGATGGAAGGTCAGTGTAAGGGAAACATAATTGGTGAAATCCATGGGTGGACTGGTCAGTCGATCCCGGGTGTTCAGTGCGCTATAGCTAAAAAAATTCATCCAGACGGATTTCGTCCCATTCATCGTTCCGGGAACATGGATAGTGTCCCAGGTCCTGCCTCCGTCAGGATTGATGACCGTCCAATGTTGTGAGTCCAAACCGTTTTCGAAGGAGGAGGTGAAAGGAAGATTATACCCGCCACTGAGGATAAAAGCTGTTCTTGTCAGGGTATTGGATCCCGCGCCATTGGTAACGGTAAGACGAACTTCATAAGCGCCGGTCTGGTTGAATTGGACAACCGGATTCCGGCTTGAATTTGATGTGCCTTCAAGAAATGAGACAGTTGATGGAATGAATTGCCAGTTCCAGGATAATGGACAATTGATGGACAAATCAGTAAAATGAACGGTATCATTGGCGCAGGGTACACGGTTGCTGGCAGTGAAATCAACCTGGGGAAGAAGGGTACTGCTAACGGTAATATAATTTGTCTTTGTTGTCGAATCCGTACCCAGGGAATTCCAAACTTTAAGTTTTACAAAATAACTTCCTGCTACCGGATAAAGAATATCTGTGGGATTTTTTAAGCTCGAAGTGGAGGGTGTGCCTCCTTCAAAAGTCCAGAGATAATGAGTGGGAATCCCGCTGGAAAGGTCTGTAAAATCAATGGCACAGTTGGTAGGGATAAGGGTATTTTCTGCCTGAAAATCGGCGGTGGGAGAGGAACTGCACATGGAGGATCCCCAGAGTCCACGGCCATAGGTACTTGCCCTTATAGCGTCATTAGAAACATTAGCATTGTCATAATAGATTTCCAGTTCCGTCACCCTTCCGTTATCTGGTAATCCTCCGCTGAATGGAATCCAGTCGCTGAAAGAAGCATCTTTGTAATAAACGCCGGCATCTGAACCCACATAAAGACCTTCATTGCTGTTTTTATAATAAGCAATGGTATTCAGACTTATGTTGGGAAGCCCTCCGGTTATATCGGTCCAGCTGAGGCCTTTATTAGTGGATTTGTAAACTCTCTTATTCATCGTCATATAAACAACATTGGGATCGGTTGGAGAAGCTTCGATGTCAGTAGCGGTTCCACCGACAGGCAGGTTGGTTGTGATATTGTTCCAAACGGGATCCGTCCCCAGGGCATTATCCGTTCTGAAAAGTTTGTTGTCGTATCTTACAGCATAAAGAATATTGGGATCAGCAGGAGATTGTTCCAGTACCGCTAAGTCACTGCTGTTGCTGCCGGCAAGATTGTCAGAGATTTTTGTCCAGTTCACATTATTTGCCCTGACATCTGTACATCTCCATATATTCTTCAGTCCGACAAACATGTATTTGGGATCGTTTTCACCCAGGCTAAACGGAGTGACCCATGCCCCCTGCTCTCCATTGATATTCTGGCCGGCGACCTGGACTTCATTCCCATTATGCTGACGGAAGACGTCCCCATAATAAATTGTATAATAGATATAGGAGGCATCTGACGGGTCGATGGCACATTCCATACCATCCCCACCGCCGGTTTGCAACCAGCCAGTGGCTGTATAGGTATAAGTCCCGTTATCCTGAAATCCATTGATTACTTTTTCCTTTACGGTTTGTGATTGTCCCAGTTTATAAATCTGTCCGATCGTCATGCCTTCTGTACGGTCCATCCAGCTTGATCCGCCATTGTCGGTAAAATATAATCCTCCGTCATTACAGGCCCAAAGTTTTCCATTGACAGGCGAAAAAGTAAGGAAATGGCAGTCTGCATGTACGGCCGGAACACTGCATCCTCCGTACCAATGGGAATTGATCGTCCAGGTAGTCCCTCCGTTGATGGATTTAAAAACATTCACTCCTCCGACATAAACAATTTCAGCATTCACAGGATCGACCGCGAGGGCAAGATCGTACCATCCCTGACCTCCGGAGGAGGTAGTACCACAATCCCAGTTGAGGATATTTGGCGTTGTGGATCTTGTGGTAAAGGTAATTCCTGCATCAGAAGAACGATATAATCCTTTATATCCGCTGCTATTGTCTGAGAGTAAAAAATAAACGTAATTAGGGTTGGCTGAGGAAACTGCAATGACACCTCTTTGTTGGCTGCTGGGTAATCCGGAGGTAATTTTGGTAAAATTCACTCCATTGTCTGAGGATCGGTAAAAATCAGCATTGAAGGCGGCATAAACAGTATTGGGATCGCCAGGTTTAAAGCATATATCTTTGAAATTACCTGCTTTGCTTAATGTCCAGGATGAGCCTCCGTCGGACGAACGGTATACGCCTCCACTGGTTGCTGCAAGAAAGATCATGGAATTTGCTGGGTGCTGGATGATACGGCCTACCGTTTTATCTCCCATACCTGACTTGGAAGGTGACCAAGTGTTTCCTCCATCAGAACTTACAAAAATGCCAAGTCCGGGGGCATCCCCGGCATCCCTGTCACCGGTACCGATAAAAATTTTCTCAGTGTTTGATTGATCTACTACGATGGCGGAGACGCCGAGGGTAGGCAAGGTATCGGTGGTGGTAGTCCAGGTACTCCCGGCATCTGCCGACTTCCAGAAACCTCCGGAGGGGGATCCCACGTATATTTTAGAGGGATTTGTCGGGTGAAACGCGATCACATTCAAACGCCCGAGTCCTTCATATCCGGCAGGACCCGGAGAAGGAATATAAGTAGGCCCGAGATTGACCCAGTTACCAGCAGAGGAATTTGTCTTCTTATGCAGGGAATGAATGGCTTTAAAGGTTTCATCAGGGGCAGGAAGGCTGCCGTCGGGATTGATCCTGCTTTGCATCATGTATTCCCAGCGCTTGAATACTTTCCAACCGCAACCTTTGGTGATGTTACGGTTGTGCCAGTATAGATTAAAGGCTCTTTGCGTCCTGAAAAAGTTGGCATGAGGATCCTGCATCATCTGGATCCAATAGGGAAAGTCAGCAGTATCGTTGGAATAAGATACAGACTTGGTTTGTGCTTTACCTGTGAGTGTCAAAAATATCAACAACAGGAATAGAAAAGTAAGTTTTTTCATATAATATCAGGAGATAAGTGTTACTGCAAAAGTAAATAAAAAGTCGTCATGATATGCTTGTCAGGGAAGACAACATAACAAAGACGACCGTGAAACAAGAAAAACAGGGTGTCTATTCCCTGATTTTCTTTTCAAATCGTTGTACGGCAAACCCTATGATACGGTATGTCAGCCAGATCAATGCAGGCCAAGAAAGCAACCAAAGAATCGAATGAATATACATGACAAATAATGTTAAAGACTTACAAACTACTTCTAAACTCACCAGCTCACCAACTCACTAACTCACCAGCTCTAATAAGTATGTCCTTCCGAGTTCATTTCCTCCTTGCTGATCTTTTTTTTGTTAATGGCAGTCCAGGCATACCAGATATAAGCAATGACAAAAGGAATGAGCAGGGAAACATAACTCATGGCAGCAAGGGTATAGTGACTGGAGGAACTGTTGCGGATCGTCAGTGAACTTTGCAGATCAAAAGTGGAAGGATAAAAGGCGGTATGGTTAAATCCGGCCAGCAGAAACAGTGCAAAGACGGTCAGAATGGTTCCCGGCCCGGCCAGCCAGATTCCCTTGTCGCTGCATTTCTTGAAACAGAACACGACTCTTCCTATACCGAAGAGGACCATGAATACCCCCAGGAGGAAGAGGATAAGCACGACGGGCATTTGGATCAGGTTGTGAAAGTATTTGTAGTTTTCCATAGACACGTTTCCATTTGCCGGATCCACGGCAAATCCGGAAGAAAGAAGCAGGGCGAAAACAAAAGCAAGAAAGAAAACCAGGAAAGGGATGGTATTTATGAGCAAGTGTTTTTTTGCCCTCAGGATGATATTTTCCTCCGCTATGGTATTGAAAAAATACAGTATGGCCAGAATTCTAACCAGAAAAAATACGGCCAGTCCCAGCGCTACATTCCTCCAGTTAAGGACAGCTTCCAGTCCATAGGCCGGACCTTCCCAGCGGGAGATCACCGGATCGAAAATGTTGGTCAGATTTAATTTGTTGACTGAAAATGCTGAACCGGTGAAAAATGTGGATACTGCAACCCCGATGAGAATAGACCCTAAAATTCCGTTGATAATCAGAAACCATTCGTAGGTTTTATGTCCGAGGAAATTGTTTGGCTTACTACGGAATTCATAGGCGACAGCCTGGATGATAAAAGCGAACAGAATGGTTATCCAGACCCAGTAGGCCCCTCCGAAACTGGTGGAGTAAAAGAGGGGAAAGGAGGCAAAAAAAGCCCCACCGAAAGTGACCAGTGTCGTAAAGGTAAACTCCCATTTTCTTCCCAATGTATTGACCAGGATTTTTCTTTCCATCTCCGTCTTTCCAAGCGTATAGATCAGCGTTTGTCCACCCTGGACAAACATCAGGAAAACAAGAAGGCTGCCCAGCAGAGATACGATGATCCACCAATATGCTTGCAGGGTTTCGATTGACATTTGCTCAAACATTATTGATTCCCTCCATCTTTTGGTCCAATTTTAATTTGTTTTGTCATGATCATCACTTCCGCAATCAGCAGGGCAGTGAATACCAGTGCAAACAGCCAGAAAGTGATCTGTATGGAAGAGGAATCTATCCTAGAAACCGCTGCCATGGTCGGGAGCAAATCCTGTATCACCCAGGGTTGACGACCCAGCTCTGCCACGATCCATCCCATCTGAGAAGCGATATATACCAGGGGTATGGTGAATAAGGAAATCCAGAGAAGCCATCTTTGTTTTTCAAGCTTATTTTTATACACCAGGATCAGGGTAACCAGAAAAAGTAGGATAAAATAAAATCCCAATATCACCATGATATGAAAACTATAGAAAGTAAGGGGTACATTGGGAACGATGCTGTTCACTTCATTGAAATAGGCATAACCGAAATAGGCGAAATTCTGCCGGAGAATATTTTCAGCGCTGTCGGCCCTGGATATATTATTCTCCTTTTTTGCCTGATTATAGGTTGATAAGGCACTAAGGGCAAGCCGGCCACGGATAATTTTCTGTTCTGCCGATAAGGCAACTTCTTTTTCCCCGGGTGGAATGCTGTTGTATTCCGGTTTATACCCCCCTTTGATCATGTCGTCCACTCCCGGTACAAAGGCATCAGCACTGCGGTAACCGAGTATGGAGAGAAGTTTTGGAATTTCAACTTTAAAAATGAAGGGATCTTTCCCATCCATCGGTTTTTTCGAATGGTCAAGGAGTCCGATTGCCACCAAGCCTGTTCCTGATTTTCCCTGGTAAATTCCTTCCATGGCAGCGAGTTTCATCGGTTGTTTTTGGGCCACCTGATAGGCAGATCCGTCGCCGGTGAAGGCGAGCATCAGAGAGGTGATCAATCCGAAAACAGAGGCGACCACAATGCTCCTTTTAGCAAAAAGGGTTTCCCGTTTTTTAAGTAAAAACCAGGCACTGATTCCAAGAACAAAAACAGCGGCCGTGACATACCCTGAAGTTATGGTATGCAGGAATTTATTTACGGCCACGGGGGAGAATAGGACATCCCAGAAATTCATCATCTCATTCCTGGCGGTTTCCGGATTGAATCTCATCCCAATAGGGTATTGCATCCAGGCATTGGCAACGAGGATCCACAAGGCGGATAAATTGGCGCCGATGGCTGTCAGCCAGGAAGCGGTAAGATGGAAACCCTTACTCACTTTATTCCACCCGAAAAACATGATGGCGATGAAAGTGGATTCCAGGAAAAAAGCCATGATTCCCTCAATGGCAAGAGGTGCCCCAAAAATATCTCCCACGAACCAGGAATAATTCGACCAGTTGGTGCCAAACTCGAATTCCAGAATGATTCCTGTGGCAACGCCTATGGCGAAGTTGATCCCGAAAAGGGTCATCCAGAATTTAGTTATCCTTTTCCATTCAGGGTTTCCTGTTTTCACGTAGATTGATTCCATGATCGCTACGATGAAAGACAAACCCAGGGTAAGTGGAACAAACAGCCAGTGGTAGATGGCTGTTAGGGCAAACTGGGCCCGGGACCAGTCAACCACGCTGAGATCAATGCTATCCATCATAAATTTCAGATTTTACTTTCATCCCAAAAATAAGAAAAGAATTACATATACAATAACCTCAATAAATTATTTTTCTTTTGCCATTAATGCCGTTTGATCAGTTCATCCCTGACATAATCTCCACGTTCTTTATTGTTATTAAACCTGGATTTCAGAAAATCAGGAAAGAAAAATAAACGTAAAATGAAAAAAAGGATGAAAATTTTGATAAGAATGATAATCCAAAGTTTTTTTCCGACGGTCATGCTCCTGAATCCATCGTAATAAAAAAACCAGATTCGTTTAAAGATTTTCAAATCAGAAATCGTAAATTGGTTTCTACCAGCTTCCGCCGGCTCCGCCTCCGCCGAAACTGCCTCCGCCGAAACCTCCGAAACCACCTCCTCCGCCAAAGCCTCCGGAACCTGAAGTAAAGTTATTCCATGAGCCGCTATGTCCTCTGCCCATGGAACCCAACAGCCAAAAAGCAGTCCAGAAGGGAATGCTTTTTCCTATGGAATGACTGCGGGCATTGCTCCCCCTGATGAGGGTGAAGATGATGATCAGAATGATGAAAGGAATAATGAGGGCTAAGGGAGAAGATTTCCCTCCTGTTTTTTTCATGTATTGGTCAGCGGTATATTCTCCTTTCACCAATTCCATCATGGTTGTAGTTGCTGCATCAAGGCCTTTATAATAATTTCCTTCCTTGAAGTTAGGGATCATTTCATTCTCCGTAATTCTTTTAGCCAGGGCATCAGGGATGGCTCCTTCCAATCCGTAACCGGTGGCAAGATAGGCTTCACCTTTTTCTCCCGAAATTTTCGGTTTTACCAGGATAACAGCCCCATTGTTCTTCCCTTTTTGTCCGACTCCCCATTGTTGTCCGATCCGGTAAGCGAAATCAGCTTTATCATAACCCTGCAAAGAGTTGACTAAAACGACCGTGATCTGGGTGGAAGTGGAATCATTGAATGCCACAAGCTTTGATTCGAGTTGTTGAACTTCATCCGCAGACAGGACTCCGGTAAAATCATTCACCAGCTTAGGGGGATCCGGTCGGGGAGGAATTTCCTGGGCTTTCAATGAACTTAAAAAGCCTGTACAAATAAGCAGAAGAGCAAGAATCTTATATGAGGTTTTTTTCATTTTTCATTCTTAATGCTTCATTCTCTTTTCAGTCTTTACCGAATGAAACCTCATCCGGAAGCTCATTGATGTCGTTTCTCTGATAAGGGAAATGCTTTTTCAGTTTTTCCCCGGCAGCATGGATGGCATGACATAAACCATCCATAAATTTACCTTCTCGGAAATGAAGAAGCATTTTTTGTTTCACATCGTCCCAGAATTCCTCCTTGACGACCTGGTGAATGCCGGAATCTCCGATGATGGCAAAGCGTTTGTTCTTGATGGCCAGATAGATCAGCACCCCATTCCTGAGTTTTGTTTGATGCATTTCGAGCTGCTTGAAAATAAAAGCAGCCCTGTCCATCACATTCCCCGTACAGGAATTTTCGATATGTACCCTGATCTCCCCGGAAGTATCCAGTTCAGCCATCATAATTGCCTGGCGGAGATCATCCTGGTCCTGTTCGCTGAAAAAGTCTTTTGCAGAAGTTCCCATGATCATTTGAATCATTCAAACTTAACTTCAGGAGCTTTCTCAGCGCCTTGCTGGGCTTCAAAATATGCTTTTTTCTGAAATCCGAATATCCCGGCGAAAATATTGGCCGGAAAACGACGGATATAGGTATTATAAGCCTTAGCCGCTTCGTTGAATTTCATTCTTTCAACACTGATACGGTTTTCGGTTCCTTCTAACTGCGCTTGTAATTCAGAGAAATTTTGGGTGGCCTTGATCTGGGGATACTGTTCCACCACGACCATCAGACGCCCGAGGGCAGAACTGACATTGTTCTGTGCTTCCTGGAATTTCTGTAATGATGCTTCATCCAGGTTCTTGGGATTGATCTGTACACTGGTTGCTTTGGCCCTGGCTTCAATGACTGCAGTTAGCGTACTCTTTTCAAAGTTAGCTACTCCCTGAACCGTATTGACCAGGTTGGGAATGAGATCAAGTCTGCGTTGATAAACATTTTCAACATTGGCCCATGCCTGGTTAACGCCTTCTTCCTGGCTTACCAGTTTATTATATATGCCTGTTCCCCAGGAAAACAGGAGAATGATGACGACAACGACAATGATCAGCGTGATCCAGCCTTTTCCGATTTTCATAATGTGAGTGTTTTTGGTTTGTGATTGCTAAATTACGATTTATTTGATCAGATCAATACTACGCCTGATGAATTCCGACAGATCTTTGCCTTTTAAAAGATTCTGGGATAGCAGGGCAAGATCGAAAATTTGTTTGATGGTCCCCGACTGTTTGCCTCCATCCGGCTCAAGCAGTAGTTTTCCGATCACCGGATTGTTGGAATTCACGACCAGATTATATTTTTCCGGCATTTCACCCATAAAATTATAACCTCCACCCAGGGCAGACATATCTTTCATACGCCGCATAAATTCATTCTGGGTGATCAGGAAAGGGACTTCATTTTCGCTGAGATTATCGAAAACCACCGTGAATTTTTGTGCATCGATTTGCTTTTCAATCATTTCCTTGAGGGACTTTTGCTGATCCTCGGTTAAACGTGAAGGGAGATTATCTTCTTTTTGTACCAGTTTTTCGACGGTATCGGCATCCACCCTTGTAAACCTTGATTTTTCCATTTTCTGTTCAAGTGCATTGATGAAATGTGCATCAATGATGCCATCCAGAAGCAATACATCATAACCTCTTGCTTTCACGGATTCAATAAAACTGAATTGCTCCTGGAAATGGGTGGCATAAATATAGATCAGGTTTCCATCTTTGTCTTTTTGTATCGCCTTAATGTGTTTTTCGTACTCTTCAAACGTGAAATATTTATTATCGACATTTTTTAAAAGACAGAATTTTTTCGCCCTGTCGTAAAATTCGGGTTGGGATATGATCCCATATTCGATGAATACCTTGATGTCGTCCCATTTCGATTCAAAATCCGGACGGTTGTCTTTGAACAGCGATTCCAGTTTGTCAGCCACTTTTTTGGTGATGTGATTGGAAATTTTCTTGACATTGGGATCACTTTGCAGATAACTTCTGGAAACATTCAGGGGAATATCTGGAGAATCAAGTACGCCATGCAGCAGGGTGAGAAAATCAGGAACGATCCCTTCTACCGAATCAGTCACAAAGACCTGATTGCAATATAGCTGGATTTTATCCTTCTGCACTTCCAGCGCTCTTTTGACCTTAGGAAAATAAAGGATTCCGGTCAGGTTAAACGGATAATCCACGTTCAGGTGGATCCAGAAGAGGGGTTCCTCAAAAGAATAGGGGTAGAGTTCCCGGTAAAAGTTCTTATAATCCTCATCTTTCAGATCCACGGGTTTTTTCTTCCATAGCGGATCGGTATTGTTGATAATCCTGGGTTTTTCTACTTCCACTCGTTTATCATTACCGTCCTTATCTTTTTCACCCTCGACTTTTTCCCAAATCTTTTCGTTCCCGAAACGGATGGGAACCGGTAGAAATTTGCAGTATTTTTTCAGGATTTCAAGCAGCTTGTATTCTTCAAGATAATCCTTGGAATCCTTGGCAATATGAAGAATCACTTCCGTGCCACGGTCTTTTTTATCGGTTTCTTCCATCATGTAATCCGGACTGCCATCGCATTCCCAGCGGACAGCTTTGTTTTCGCCTCTGGTTTGGTATGTTTTTGTATAGATTTCCACCTTGTCGGAAACCATGAAGGACGAATAAAAGCCGAGTCCGAAATGACCAATGATGGCATTCATCTCTGATTCCGATTTGGTCTTGAATTTCTTGATGAATTCTTCGGCGCTTGAAAAGGCAATCTGGTTGATATACTTATCCACTTCCGCAGCTGTCATCCCGATGCCCTTATCCTTGACGGAAATTGTTTTTTTCTTGGTATCCAGGGTCACTTCAATGGTCAGGTCGCTGATGTCGCCATTATATTTCCCTAGCGCTGCAAGCGTTTTCAGTTTTTGTGTGGCATCTACCGCGTTGGAAATGAGTTCGCGCAGGAAGATCTCATGATCAGAATAGAGGAATTTCTTGATGATCGGAAAAATATTCTCAGTCTGGACGTTAATTTTACCTTGTTGCATAGTGATCGTGGTTTAGATGTTTTCCCGCATATGTCAAAAAAAATGCCATGGGTAAGAATATGACAAAATGACAAACAGATAATTTTTCATCTTCCTCACATAATAAGGAAGAAAATTTCTAATTTTACAAGGTTGTATTTCCGTAGAAACCTCTAAAAATTTATCTATATGAACGCAATTGATTGGAAAAACCTGCCCTTTGGCTATTTCAAAACAGATTACAATGTCCGTTGCTATTTTAAAAACGGGCAATGGGGTGACCTGGAGGTCACTGATTCCGAAATGATCAGCATGCACATGGCAGCCACTTGTCTGCATTACGGACAGGAAGCTTTTGAAGGGATGAAAGCCTTTACCGGCGCAGACGGAAAGATCCGCATTTTCAGGATGGAAGAAAATGCCAAAAGGATGCAACATTCCGCACGTGGGGTGATGATGGCAGAAGTGCCCACTTCTTTGTTTATTGAAACGGTTTTAAAAGCAGTCAAATTGAACCTGAAATATGTTCCCCCCTATGGAGAAGGCGCTTCCCTATATATTCGTCCCCTGCTGATCGGCTCTGGTCCTCAGGTTGGGGTTAAGCCTGCTACCGAGTATTTGTTCATGGTTTTTGTCGGCCCGGTCGGTCCTTATTTTAAGGAAGGGTTCAATCCGGTAAAAATGCAGATTGTTCGTGATTATGACCGTGCTGCTCCACTTGGCACCGGCCATATCAAAGTTGGAGGAAATTATGCTGCAAGTCTGAAGGCAGGAGTCCGCGCACATCTTGACGGTTTTTCCTCCTGTATTTTTCTGGATGCCCGTGAAAAAAAATATATTGATGAAGCCGGACCGGCCAATTTCTTCGGAATTAAAGGGAATGTATATGTCACGCCTGATTCAAGCTCCATTTTACCCTCTATTACCAACAAATCTTTATGTGTGCTTGCAGAAGAACTGGGAATGAAAGTGGAAAAGCGTCATGTACCTGTGGAGGAATTAGCCGAATTCGACGAAGTCGGAGCTTGCGGAACTGCAGCAGTGATCTCACCGATCTGCCAGATCCATGACAGGGATACCGGGAAAATTTATCAATATTGCAAAGATGGCCATGCCGGCCCGGTTTCCACCAAGCTTTTTAATAAATTGAAGGGTATTCAGGAAGGACTTGAACCGGATACACACGGGTGGGTGACCATCGTTGACTGACAATAATCACCAACCCACTAGCTTACCAGTTTGATGATGGCTTCCATTTCCTTTTGCATTACCTGCGCAACTTCCCTTGCTTTTTCAGCGAAATCGAGGCCGTCGGATGCATAGAGGATATTTCTGGAGGAATTTACAATCAGTCCGCAGTCTTTGGTTAAGCCATATTTTGCAACCTCCTGAATGTTTCCGCCCTGAGCCCCAACCCCCGGGACCAGCAGGAAATGATCGGGAAGGATGTTACGGACATCGGTAAGCATTTCGGCCTTTGTGGCTCCTACCACATACATCATGTTTTCATCTGAACCCCATTGAGAGGATTTAAATAGCACCTCTTCATAGAGTTTTTTATTCCCAGAACTGAAGAACTGAAAATCCCCGGCTCCTTTATTCGAGGTCAGGGCCAGGACGATGATCCATTTATCAGGATAGGAGAGGAAAGGCGTTACCGAATCTTCTCCCATGTATGGAGCAACCGTGACAGCATCGAAATTCATGCCTGAAGAAACCTGATCAAATATAGCCCTGGCATATTGAGCAGAAGTATTGCCAATATCACCCCGCTTGGCATCAGCTATGGTAAAATGCTGACCGGGATAAACGGTATTTAGGTATTGAATGGTTTTTGTCAGACTGTTCCATCCTTTCACTCCAATACTTTCATAAAAGGCAAAATTGGGCTTATAGGCAATGACCAGGTCGTGAGTGGCATCAATAATGGCCTTATTGAACTCAAAAACAGGATCATCATGATAGAGCAAATGTTTCGGAATTTTAGTCAGATCCGTATCCAATCCAATACATAAAAAGGATTTTTTTTTGAATATCAGGTCGATCAGGTCAGCGCGTTTCATATTTTAAAATTGAATTTGCCAATCGGGTAATCGCTATCAGCTATTTTTCACCCGTAAATCGTAAATATTAATTGCTCCCGGCTTCCTTCAGCCGCTCTGCATTTTCCGCTAATTGCAAGGCGTCGATCAGGGGTTGAACATCTCCATCCACGATGACAGGAAGATTATATAGCGTGAGATTGATCCTGTGGTCAGTCACCCGGCTTTGCGGATAATTGTACGTTCGGATTTTCGCTGATCTGTCGCCGGTGGATACCATGGTTTTTCTTTTTTTGGAAATTTCATCCAGGTACTTTTGGTGTTCCAGTTCATAAAGCCTTGTCCGGAGCACTTTCATGGCTTTATCGAAATTTTTGATCTGTGATTTCTCGTCCTGGCACGAAACCACTATTCCTGAAGGAATATGTGTAAGACGGATGGCGGAATAAGTCGTGTTCACCGATTGACCACCCGGACCTGAAGAACAGAAAGTGTCTTTACGTACGTCAGATTGTTTGATTTCCACATCAAATTCATCCGCTTCAGGCAGGACGGCCACGGTAGCTGCTGAGGTATGCACTCTGCCCTGGGTTTCTGTCTGGGGAACACGCTGTACACGGTGGACTCCGGATTCGTATTTCATCTGCCCATAAACATTCTCACCGATCAGGTTGAAAATAATTTCTTTATATCCTCCCATGGTGCCTTCGGTGAAATCGACCAGCTCCACTTTCCATCGTTTGGTCTCAGCGAATTTATTGTACATCCTGAACAGATCACCGGCAAAAATACTGGCCTCATCTCCACCCGTGCCGGCACGGATCTCAATCACGGCATTTTTTCCGTCTTCAGGATCAGCAGGAATGAGCATCAGGCGAATTTCCTCTTCCAGTTTTTCTTTTTCAGTGATCAGGGTGTTCAGCTCTTCTTTGGCCATGGTCCTGAATTCTTCATCCTTTTCATGATGGATGATCTCTTTGGCATGTTCAATATTGGCAAGTATGTCTTTATAATGCCCGTATCCGGTAATGATCGGCTGAAGCTCTTTATAATCCTTATTCAACCGGATATAACGCTTCATGTCACTCATCACCTCAGGTTCATTCATCTGGTTCTGAATGTCCTCAAACCGTTGTTTGATGGCTTCAAGTTTTTCTAACATAATTCCTTAAAATTCTAATGCAAAGTTAGGAAATTCGCTGAGAATGCTTAATTTCCTGGAAGGATAGGATAGGCAACGACCGATGATCTGCGATTCAATATTGAATTCATGGGCAATTTCCACGATGTTTTGAGCAATATTTTCAGGGACATAGAATTCCAGGCGGTGACCCATGTTAAACACCTGGTACATCTCTTTCCATGAAGTTCCTGAGTTCTGCTGAATCAACATAAAGAGAGGAGGAACGGGAAACAGATTATCCTTCACCACATGCAATTGATCAATGAAATGCAGGATTTTTGTTTGTCCTCCACCGCTGCAATGAACCATGCCGTGAATATGTTCCCGGTAAAGACCCAGGATTTTTTTGACCACAGGAGCATAGGTCCGTGTAGGAGAAAGGAGAAGTTTTCCAATATCCATTCCCGTGATTTCGGAAGGATCGGTCAGGTTTTTATTTCCGGTATAGACCAATGGATCAGGAATACGATCGTCGAAACTTTCAGGATACCGGAAGGCATAGGGTTTGTTCAGCACATCATGACGGGCGGAAGTCAGGCCATTGCTCCCTGTCCCACCATTGTATGAGGTTTCATAGCTGGCTTGTCCATAGGAAGCCATTCCCACGATTACATCCCCGGCCTGGATATTCCCGTTATTGATCACATCTTTTCTTTTCATCCGACAACTGACAGTAGAATCAACAATGATTGTACGTACCAGGTCGCCCACATCTGCCGTTTCACCTCCTGTGGACCAAATTCCAATCCCATGACTTCTCAACAACTCAAGGAAATCTTCCGTTCCCCTGATGATTTCTGAAATGATTTCCCCCGGGATCAGTTTCTTGTTCCTGCCGATTGTGGATGAAAGGAGGATATTCTCGCAGGCACCGACACATAAAAGATCATCCAGGTTCATTACGATGGCATCCTGGGCTATTCCCTTCCATACCGACAGATCGCCGGTTTCTTTCCAGTAGAGATAGGCCAGGGAGGATTTGGTCCCTGCCCCGTCGGCATGCATAATGTTACACCATTCCTCATCACCGCCAAGGATGTCAGGAATGATCTTACAGAAGGCTTTTGGAAATATTCCCTTGTCCATACTGCTGATGGCCGAATGAACTTCTTCTTTTCCTGAAGAAACACCTCTGAGGTTATAGCGGGAGTTTTCAGTCATGAGCCGGTAAAGATAAATACATTTTACTGGAAAATGATCAGGCTCTTTTTTGAATCAATGGAGAAATCACCAAGTCTTTTCAACGTATTTTCGCCTAACCGGATCCCGGTCGTCTTACGGTTTACGGTAGCTTCGATATCTTTTACGGTGTTTCGTCCTATCTTTAATTCCCTGATGATAAATACCGCTTTGTCGGCAATCGTTCCTTCCCCGATGATTTTGGTCACCTCTCCCTGGAAATCTGTTTTGTCGATCAGACCGTCTTTGAGCAGTTTCAATGCATATTCCTGAGAAATATAAAACTCCTTTTCCTTAGGATCATAAGTGAATGACAGGGTGGCCCCATTGACAAAACATTCCGCGTTCAGAAGTCCTTCTTTGGTTAGGGTGTAGCTGACCGTATTTTCTTCTGGTTTGACCACGACTTCAATTTTCACAGGTGTTTGTTTGTCAACTTTAGTCTTAGGAATAAAATCATTACGGAGTATGCTGAACTCGGTACGACGGTTCAACTGATGGGCTGCTTCCTTGACCTGGATGTTGGGTAGCAAGTTAATCACGGAATCGGTGAGGGTGGTTCCGGCAGTAAAGGTATATCCTTCCCGGCTAATGTCTTTTGTCAGGGTACGCGGAACCCTTTCCCCGTATCCTTTGGCTGCGAGGCGGTCGGGATCGATGCCCCTGGAGATAAGGTAATCCACGACAGACTGGGCTCGTTTTTGGGAGAGGATATCATTCCTTTCATCTGAATCGCGTGAATCGGTATGTGAAGCCAGTTCAACCACGATGGTTTCATTGGCGTCGAGGGTTTCAATTAAACCCTGAAGGGAATCCTGGTATTGAGGTTTTAAATCCCATTTAGCCAGATCATATAAAATATCGGGTAGCACTACGGGTTTTTTCGGAATAGGACGGAGGATAAAATTTTTAGTAATATCCTTGCTTTTTTCCAGTCCTACCGTTGTTTCCCGTCCTTTTTCATTGAAATAATCCCTTTTTGTCACCAGGATATCATAGGTAGTATTGACAGATATCTGGTTTTTATTGAAACTGTAAAATCCTTTTTCATCGGTATTATCTTCCAGTGCGCGTCCATTGGTTCCCACAATAAGTACCTTGGCGCCAGCCAACGGTTGAAGGCTGCGATCATCTGTTACAGTACCTTCCAGGGTGAAGTAAACGGGAGGGACAACAAAGGAATAAATATCATCCTTGCCTTTCCCGCCCGGGCGGTTGGAAGCAAAAAGGCCCTGTTCGGGCTCATCCATATTAAATACGATACTGAAGTCATCAGCCGGAGAGTTAATGGGATATTTCATGTTTTCCGGCTTGCTCCACTTCCCGTCAGACTTGACGGATCTGAAAATGTCGAGCCCGCCCATACCCGGATGACCGTTGGAAGCAAAATAAAGGATGCTGTCGCTACGGATGAAAGGGAAAAGTTCATCACCCGGAGTATTGATTTCTGGTCCCAGGTTTTCTTTGGAATAACCACCGCCTTTAGCCTTTTTTTTTGTCATCCAGATATCTTTTCCTCCATGACCTCCGGGGAGTTCTGAGGCAAAGTAGATGGTTTCATCACTGGTGACGGAGGGATGGCCGAAAACATAGGAACTATCTCCCCCAAGATCGATTTTCTCTGGTTCTCCCCATGCCGTCTGTCCCTGACGGCTAACCCTGAATATTCCGCAACCATTCATTTTCTTGGGTTCATTCCAGCAACGGGTGAAATAGAATGCAGAGAACCGGGGATTGAACTGTCCCACTCCATCATTGGCTTTGGAATTGATCATACCTGCTTCGTCAGCAAGCAAGGGTTTGCTCCATTCCCCTTTACGGTCGATACGGGAATAGAAGAGATCAGAAAATTTCAGCCCTGTCCAGTTATCAATCTCCTTTCCTTTAGCAGCTCCACGGTCGGAGGTGAATATGATCGAGCCATATTTTCTGTCGGCATAAGCCGGGGCAAAGTCGTTTTCTTTTGAAGCCAGGTTCTTTTCGAACTTCACCTCATACTTTGAAGGATTGGCCATCCATTCTTTAGATAATTTACTGCTTTCTATCCCGATGTCTCCTTTCGGATCATCTGGGACCTTTTCTTTATAAGCAGTATATTGCAGGATGGCTTCATCATAATTGCCATTGGCTTTCAAGGCATCTGCATAGTATAATAAAATACGGGGTTCTTTGGTATAATATTTACTTGTGATACAACGTTTGTAAGCGATTTCCGACTTTTTTGTATTGTTCATCATGCGGTAGCACTCAGCCATCCTGAACGAAATACGATCCCTTTCCGCTTTGTTGTTTTTGACCTTTGAATAGGCTTTCTGGTATCGTTGCAAGGCGAGCAGGTACATCTGATCCGTGAACGCATTATCAGCAGCCTTGGAATGTTTATTCTGGGAATAACCATTCAGACTGGAAATCAAAAAAGCCAATAGCAGAATAGAAGAAAAAGAATACCGCATGCAATTGCAGTTTGTTGTTATTTTTTCTTTGCTGTGAGTTCTTTCATTTCTTTTCTTCGTGCTTGCCACGTTAAAATATCGTAAGATATGGGTGTGGCAATGAAAACTGAAGAATAAGTCCCGACCACAACTCCGATAAATAACGCAAAAGTAAATCCCCTTAGTACTTCTCCACCGAAGATAAAAATTACCAGCAACACGACCAGGGTAACGCCCGAAGTGTTAATGGTTCGTCCCAGGGTACTGTTGATGGCCGCATTGATATTATTGCCAAGGTCGCGTTTCGGGTAAAGTGCCCGGTACTCGCGGACACGGTCAAAGATAATAACTGTATCCATGATGGAATAACCTATGATGGTCAGCAAGGCAGCAATGAAAGACTGATCGATCTCCATGCCAAAAGGCAGGATTCCCCAGAATAAAGTGAACATGGTCATGATGACCAGGGTATCGTGGAACAGGGAAACCACTCCTCCGATGCCAAACTGCCAGTTTTTAAAACGTATGGCAATATATATAAAGATGATGATGAGGGAGAAAAAGACTGCCATAATTGCCTGCCAGATCAAGGCATAGGAAATGGTTGGGTCAACCCTTTGCGAACTGAGTTCTCCGATGATCTTTTTAGTATCAGAAGACATGAAGTCGGCATAGCTGATAGAAGTCTTATAAAACCCTTTTAATCCGCTAAATAATTTGGCATTGACAATGGAATCAGCTTTCTGGTCCCTGTCGTTGATCATGAATTTGGTGGTTATTTTAACCTGATTTTTTGGACCGAAGGTTTTGACTTCAGGAGATTCGCCGAATTCAGCCCGAAGCGACTCCCTGAGGTCTTTGGTGGAAACATTCTGGTCGAAACGGACGATATAGCTCCGGCCTCCGGTAAAGTCAAGACCAGGATCCAAGCCTCTGACAAACATACTGATGATTCCGGGGACAATGACCAGAAGGGATACAATATACATTTTCTTCCTTAATCCCATGAAATCAAAATGTAAATTCTGGAAGAGGTTATTGGTAAATTTGTTTCCGGTAGTGATCTTCATATTGCGGTCAAGCATCCATTCAAAGACCAGACGGGCGATGAAAATGGAAGAGAAGAGGGAGAGTAACAAACCAAGAACCAGGGTAGTGGCAAAACCTTTAACAGGACCCGAACCAAACATATAGAGGACGATACCGGTCAGGATAGTGGTTACGTGTCCGTCGATAATGGCCGATAGGGCATGGTGGAACCCATCCTTGACGACCAGTCGCATACCTTTTCCCGCTCGTATTTCTTCCCGCATTCGCTCATAAATAATGACGTTAGAGTCAACGGCCATGGCAAGTGTCAGTACGATACCGGCAATACCGGGCAGGGTGAGTACGGCGCCTATGGAAGCCAGGACGCCAAAAAGGAAAAACACATTGGCAAATAAAGCGATATCGGCCACATGACCTGCGCCACCATAATATAACGACATATACAAAAGAACGCCGATGAAGGCAATGATAAAGGAGATCAAACCGGCATTGATAGATTCCTGGCCGAGAGAGGGCCCGACAATTTCTTCTGACACGATACGTGCCGGTGCAGGAAGTTTCCCGGCCTTGAGAATATTGGCAAGGTCCTGGGCTTCCTCAACGGTCATGTTTCCGCCGGTAATGGAAGACATTCCGTTTGGAATTTCACCATTGACGTTAGGATAGGAATAAATATACCCATCCAGCACGATGGCGATTTGTTTCCCGATGTTATCACCTGTGAGCCGCTTCCAGATACGGGCGCCTTCAGAATTCATCGACATGGAAACTTCCACTCTTCCGTTCTGATCATAGTCTTGTCTGGCAGAGGTGATGACATCACCACCAAGCGCAGGAGAGCCATCCCTAGAAGTGATTTTCAGGGCAACGAGTTCCAGAATGTCTTTTTCTTCGTCCCTGGGTTTAACGGTCCAGGCCAGACGCATATCGCGGGGAAACATATTTTTGACCAGGCGCAACATATAATTGATCCTTGCCGTATCTTTGATAAGGGCACGTCCGACCATGGCGGTCTGACCAGGTTGATATTGTCCATCCTTCGTCTGGAATATGGCAGGGTTTAGATAGGCAAACAGGGGGTTCACCTTGGCATATTCTTCAAATGACTGTTCCTTTTTAGATGAAACGTCAGCTGAGGAAGTATCTTTGCCAATTTTTTTCAATAAGGCGTTTTCCTTGGAGGTATCCTCTTTTGCAATTTCTTTGGTTTTTTCCTGGGACTTGAGGTTTTCTTTCTTTTCTGCAAGGATTTGTTTATTATTGATGGCATTGACTTTTCCAGCAGTATCAGCAGCCAGTGTGCTATCCACTTTCAGGGTATCCAAGCCTGTGCTGAGAATAGAAACAAGTTTTTTATTGGCTTCACTGAAGAAAGGAAATAGCTGGGGATACTGATAGGTTTCCCAGAACTCAAGCTGGGCGGTTCCCTGTAGGAGCTTTCTGACCCGCTCAGGCTCTTTGATACCGGGGAGTTCGATAAGAATACGTCCGGCTGTCTGAAGCTTCTGAATATTTGGTTGTACTACTCCAAAACGGTCAATACGGGTGGCAAGGATGTTATAGGTACGGTCGATGGCCGCGTTGGATTCTTCACGGATGACTTTAATGACTTCGTCATTGGTAGAATTGTAGTTGATCTTGTCTTTTAATTCGACCGTGTTGAAGATGGCGGCCAGTTTTGCATTGGGGTCTGTTTCTTTAAAAGCGTCAGCAAAAATATCCACAAAATCGGCAGTACTGTTTTTTTCTTTTTCAATGGCTTTATCCAGGGCTTTTTTGAACGTGGGATCCTGGTTGTAACCGGATAAGGCACGGATGACGTCGGGGACGGAGACAGCCATCGTCACATTCATACCACCCTTCAGGTCAAGTCCAAGGTTGATTTCCCTTTCGCGGACATCTTTCAGGGTATATTTTTTTAGAAGAATGTTAAATACACCGATATTGGCCATGGAATCATTGAAATACTCCAGTCTTGATTTGGAGATAGAATCAAAATAGAATTCCTGTTTCAGGGGATCTCCCTTCGCCATTGTTTTTGCTATTTCCTTTACCGTCGGGGCATTGGCGTAAGCATCTGCTTTCAGGGAGTAGTGATAGCTGATAAAAGTAAAGGATAACTGGAACAAACAAACCAAAACGAATGTAACCGCAAAAAATTTAACAACGCCTTTATTCTGCATGAGTTTGTGATTTTAAATGGATTGTATTTATTTTCAGAAGTCTTTTTTTTGAGGGTGCAAAATTAGAATATTCCGGGGAAATAACCAATAGAAATATGAATTAGGATGGAAGAATCCGGAATTAGCGTTATGGAGGCAGTTCCCTGAGTCATTTTTTAAGGGTAATTGTACCGGATGTGGTTCCGGCCGGCATCCTAATAATTCTGAATTTTCTCCATTCATACTGCGGATTTTGCTGTTGCATCGATTTTTTATCCGCATTTCTGAGGGTGAATTTTTCGTCGGGGTGAACCAACAGATCTTTTCCACCGGGAAATTCCGTGTCGGATAAGGTAGTTACTGCAAAATATCCGATGCTGTCATTCGGACCTATTGCTTCAAAGGCAAGATGAGAACTACCGGAATTGACGGTCCACCAGCCCTGCGTCATCCAGTACCCCCCGGTATTTTTAGCTACATAGTGTGCAAAAGCCACATAAACCGGTTCTGAATGTTCATTTTTAAAGCTTATCTGGGCATTGCTACCCAGGGAGGTCAGCAATAAGATGACCGGCCACCATATTTTGAAATTCATGGATAAATTTTTTTACAAACATAATGTTTTTATGAATTTTAACTCATTTCCCGATATAATTTCTGAAGCATTTTTTCTGCCTTGTTCCTGAATCCGGGAGTCTCTTCCTGCATCCTCCATTCAATGGAATCAGCTAGTTCCTTTTTAAGATCTGGTTCCTGGTCTGATATTTGATAAAGAATGTCCATGCAATACATTTTAGTTGCCACGGATTCATTTGCTGAAATCAGCCATTCAAAGCAAAGGTTCATCAGTGTTCCAAGATGTTCGCTGGGAAAAGGATAACGGGAAAGCATGCGCAGGGTATGCCGCTTCAATCCGTCATGTTTGAATTGGGGAAGAATTTCAATCATGTCACTCAGGTAGGGAACTAAAAGCGAAGGAATTTTCTCTGAGACCAGGTCGAGTACCCAGGCAGCCCTGCGGCTTACCGGTTCTTCATTCCTCAGGTAAGTATGAAAAAGTGCATTGAATAAGCGTGGTTCCTGGAGGATGAGATCGGTCACCAGGTCTGTGTTTCTGCGCGACATCTCAATCAGCAGGAGGTCTTCAAGTGACTCTGGTGTGCTCATATTCCTTTATTATCCAAAATGTGGATTCAAAATTATTTCATTAAATTCAATTTTGATTTTTTTGTTGATAAAATAATAATTATAGTTTTACTTTTGCAAAAATATTTCAAAGCAGATTAATTACATTGGTTAAATTATTTCAATCCGGGTAACTTACATGAATAACTTTTCCTATGAAAAATAAGTATATTGATCTCATTGAGCAAAGTTTCGATTTTCCTCAGGATGAATTTAAGGTGATTGATAATGAGCTTTATTTTAATCAGGTTCCACTGATGGATATCATTAAACAATATGGCACTCCATTGAAAATAAGCTACCTGCCTAAAATCAGTTCACAAATCCAAAGGGCCAAACGCCTGTTCAATGTAGCCATGGCCAAAGTGGATTACCAGGGCGATTATAACTATTGTTACTGTACCAAAAGTTCGCATTTCAGCTTTGTTCTTGAAGAGGTCCTCAAGAACGAGGTTCACCTTGAAACTTCCTCGGCTTTTGATATGCCGATCATTGAAGATCTGGTAAGCCGCGGCTTGTTCACCAAGGATAAATACATCATCTGTAATGGATTCAAACGCCCCCAGTACATTGAATATATCGTGAGCCTGATCAATTCCGGATTTTCAAATACCATTGCGGTTTTGGATAACCTTTTTGAATTGGACAAGTATGAATCCCTTGTTCAATATAAAACCAAGATCGGTATCCGGATCGCTTCCGAGGAAGAACCGAAATTTGATTTTTATACCTCCAGACTGGGGATACGATACAACGACATTCTTCCCTATTACCTTAATAAAATCAAAGGCAATCCAAAGTTCGAACTGAAGATGCTTCATTTCTTTATCAATACTGGCATAAAGGATACGGCATATTATTGGAATGAACTGACCAAGAGCGTAAACGTGTACTGTGAGTTAAAAAAAATCTGTCCGGAATTGTCGGCTTTGAATATTGGAGGAGGATTCCCTATCAAGAATTCCCTAGCTTATAATTATGAATATGAATATATGGCAGAAGAGATCATTGCCCAGATAAAAAGCATATGTGAGCGCAATGAAGTGACAGAACCCGACATATTTACTGAATTCGGATCATTTACCGTTGGTGAAAGCGGCGCAGTTTTATTCTCTATTATTGACCAGAAAAGACAAAATGACCGTGAAATCTGGAATATGATTGACTCTTCTTTTATGAATACTTTACCCGATACCTGGGCAATAAATCAGAAATTTATTTTGCTTGCTGTCAATAATTGGGATGTAGAGTATGAGCGGGTATTTTTGGGTGGGTTGACCTGCGACAGTGAAGATTATTACAATGCAGAGGAACATTCCAATGCGGTATTCCTCCCTAAATTTACTCAGGATGAACCTTTGTACATCGGGATGTTCCACACCGGTGCCTATCAGGAAGCGATTGGTGGATACGGAGGCTTGCAGCATTGTTTACTGCCTGCTCCCAAACATGTCCTGATTGACCTGGATGAAAATGATGAAATGACCACCAAGCTCTTTTCAAAAGAGCAGAGTTACAAATCAATGCTGAAAATTCTGGGATATTGATTATTTTTGAAAAAAATTCATGATGAAGAAAAAGGCTTTATTAAAAGAACAGGTCAAGCATATCGATATCAAATCATTTGATTCCAAACCAATCATTGATTCCATGCGCGATATGTCGTTCACCTCCCGGGATACGGCGTCCGCTGCAGATATTCTGAACCGCATGATCAGGCATAAGGGCTGTACCATTTTTTTGACCCTTGCAGGAAGCACCAGCGCCGGCGGATGTATGCAGGTATATGTAGAGATGGTAAAAAATAACATGATCGATGCTGTCATTGCCACCGGTGCTTCCATTGTGGATATGGATTTCTTCGAAGCCCTTGGTTTTAAACATTACAAGGGTTCTTACAATGTGGATGACAAGGATCTCAGGAATAACTACATTGACCGGATTTACGACACTTTTATCGATGAAGAGGAACTTCAGGTTTGCGATATGACCATCAATAAAATCGCAAATTCCTTGGAACCCCGGCCTTATTCTTCACGCGAGTTTATCCGCGAGATGGGCAAATGGCTGGTGAAAAATTCGAAAAAGAAAGATTCTCTCGTTCAGGTGTGTTATGAGCATAACGTCCCGATATTCTGCCCTGCATTCTCCGACAGCAGTGCTGGTTTTGGCTTGGTCAGACATCAGTGGGACAATCCCAAAAAACATGTCTCCATTGACTCGGTCAAAGATTTCCTTGAACTGACCAAAATAAAAATGGCCGCTCATACGTCAGGATTATTTATGATTGGGGGAGGGGTTCCCAAAAATTTCGTGCAGGATACTGTAATCTGTGCTGAAGTTCTTGGGAAAGAAGTCCCCATGCACCAATATGCCATTCAGATCACCGTGGCGGATGTCAGGGATGGGGCATGCTCCAGTTCGACCCTGAAAGAAGCAGCTTCATGGGGGAAGGTTGATACGGTGTACGAGAAAATGGTCTATGCAGAAGCCACTTCAGTCGTTCCACTAATCATCAGTTACGTGTATCACCGGGGAGATTGGAAAAAGAGAAAGAAATACGAATGGGCTAAAATGCTTGATCAGTCATAAGCGATTTTCTTTTCAGTGCTTATATCTGATCCACTTCCATAATTCCTTATAATTAATCTTCTTCCCATACATCAGAATCCCTGTTCGGTAAATTTTTGCCGCCAGCCAGGTCGTTCCTAAAAAACCCAGCAGCAGGCATACCATGGAGAGAATAACTTCCCATACCGGAACCCCAAAAGGAATTCTGATCATCATGATGACCGGTGATGTCAGCGGAATGATCGACATCCAGAATGAAACCGGTCCCTCAGGATTCTGGATGACAAATTGAGCCATGATAATGGCAAGGATTAATGGAATGGTGATCGGTAACATGAATTGTTGGGTGTCCGATTCACTGTCAACAGCTCCTCCGATTGCGGCAAATAAGGCCGCGTACATCAGATATCCGAAGATGAAAAAGAACAGGAATGAGCCTATCATCACCGGAAAGTCAATGCTGTTGATAGCCTCCAAGGCCTCATTCATATCGCTGGAGGTATCCTTTTTTAAAGTTTCGGGAAGGTCAAGTTGTGCGGCATTCAGGGATTGGTTTTGCTGCAATAGATTCTGTGCGGATTTACTCCCTGCTTTCTCCGTCAGGGTAGTTGTGACGATCGTCACGATGCCGAAAGTCAGGATTACCCATAAGAGGAATTGCGTTAAGCCCACCAGTCCTACTCCGATTATTTTTCCCATCATAAGCTGAAAAGGTTTGACAGAAGAAATAATGACTTCAACGATACGACTGGTTTTTTCCTCTATAACCCCCCGCATAACCTGGGATCCGAAAAGAAAAATGAAAAAATAGATCAGGATTCCGGCGAACATGCCAAGGATCATACTGACCTCGGTATAGCTTTTAGATTCCTTTCCATCTTCCCCGATTTTCATCGTATTGATGTCCACTGAGGTCTTGATGGATCTTAAAATATCATCCACATTGACCGGCGATTTTTCGTCTTTTTGTAAATCTTTCAGTCTGGCTCCCAGTTTCAGTTCCTCAATTTGCCTGGTCATAACATTTTTGATGTAGCTTCTGACACTGAGGTTGACATTATTTTCCGAATATAGAATGGCATTGGAAGGGAGGGTCACTTCAGTTTTCGGAATATACAATAGGGCATAGTCACCGCTTTTCGTAAAATTGGCTTTGGCAGATCCGATATCGCTGACCAGATCATGAAATTTGATATTGTCTGAATTCTTGAATTTCTGATAGAATATTCCGCTTTCATCTATTACAGCCACGGTTTTTGTCTCATTGGTACGGGTGGCAAGATAAATTGGAACGATCATGATACCGGCCATCAGCAGCGGACCAAGGATTGTCATGACCATAAAGGATCTCTTTCTTACACGGGTAAGATACTCACGCTGAAGGATAAGGATGATTTTTTTCATGTCAGCTATGGGTATTGGGTGAAGCATTTAATCCGGTCACGGCCCTGATGAAAATATCGTTCATGCTTGGGATGACTTCGTTGAGCGCATAAATGGTTACATGGGGTAAAAGAAACCTGAGCAGTTCATTGGGGCTGCTTTCATCCGGAATCCTGATATCAGCCTGGTACTGATCCGTATCGCGTTCTGTGCTGAGCACTTGGAAGGCAGGGGGAAGGATCATCTGAAGGTCGTCAACAGAAGTGTCGTATGATAGCTTAAACGTATTGGTTTTAAATGTTTTCTTGATTTCGCTGACCTTGCCCTTCAGAATGACTTTTGCATTATTAATCAGAGCGATATGGTCACAGAGTTCTTCAACAGAAGACATGTTGTGAGTGGAAAAAATAATGGTTGAACCTTTTTCTTTTTGCGCGATAATTTCTTCTTTTAGCATATTGGCATTGATGGGATCAAAACCGCTGAAAGGTTCGTCAAAAATCAACAGGGAAGGATCGTGGATGATGGTGACCAGGAACTGAACTTTCTGCTGCATTCCTTTCGACAATTCTTCCACTTTCCGGTTCCACCAACCCTTCATCTCAAATTTCTCGAACCAGAACTTAAGGCGTCTCTGGGCTTCATGTTTATCGAGACCTTTGAGTTGTGCCAGGTACAAGGCTTGTTCGCCAACCGACATTTTTTTGTAGAGTCCCCTTTCTTCAGGAAGGTATCCTATATGCTCAATGTCGGAGGGTTTAAGCGGTTGACTTTTGAAGAAGAGGGATCCCTGATCCGGAGCAATGATCTGGTTGATGATCCGTATCAGGGTGGTTTTACCTGCACCGTTTGGCCCCAGTAAACCAAAAATACTCCCCTCAGGAACATCTATGCTGACCTTATCCAGGGCGAGATGGTTGGCGTATTGTTTGGAAACCTGCTGAGCGGAAAAAATATCCATCGTTGATTATGATTCAAAGTAATTTTTCATCCTGGAGAAAAAGTTTCTTTCTTTATCTTCTTCAGAAGGTTGGAAATTGGTTGATTTGCTTAATTTTTCAAGCATGGTCTTTTCTTCCTTGCTCAGTCGTTTTGGCGTCCAGACGTGTATGGTAACCAGTTGATCCCCTCTGTTTTCATATCCGTTCACACTGGGAATTCCTTTTCCTCTTAAACGCAGCACCTTGCCACTCTGGGTTCCAGGCTCTATTTTAATTTTAGCTTTTCCATCGATGGTTGGAACTTCAAGGCTTGTTCCCAGGGCTGCATCTGAAATAGAGATATAATACTCAAAATGGATATCGTTTCCGTCCCGCTCAAACAGAGGATGTCTGACCTCTTCGATCTGGACAATCAAATCTCCGGCAATACCTCCTCTTGCAGCGGCATTGCCTTTGCCTCCAAGGGAAAGTTGCATTCCTTCTGAAACCCCGGCTGGGATTTTAATAGAGATGACTTCCTCCCCTTTAACTACCCCGTTTCCTGCACAATCATGACATTTATCGGTGATGATCTTTCCTTCTCCACCACAGTTCGGGCAAGTTCCTGTGGTTTGCATTTGTCCCAGAAAAGTGGATGTCACACGGGTCACTTGGCCGCTGCCTTTACAGGTGGAACAGCTAGTAAAAGCGCTTCCGTCTTTGGCTCCGGTACCCTTGCATGTGGTACAGGCCGTGAATTTGTTGACTTTGATCTTTTTTTCCACTCCATGGGCGATTTCCTCCAGCGTCATCTTAACTTTGACCCTGAGGTTGGAGCCTCGGTTGACTGTTTTGCCACGGCTTCTTCCCCCTCTGAAAAAAGAGCTGAAAGGATCATTCCCGCCTCCGCCGAAAATATCGCCAAAATGAGAGAAGATATCCTCCACACTCATGCCTCCTCCAAATCCTGAGAATCCGCCATTGTTGCCCAGACCGGCATGACCAAACTGATCATACCTCTGCCTTTTTTCGCTGTCACTCAGCACTTCATAAGCTTCGGCTGCTTCTTTGAATTTCTCTTCGGTATCTTTCTTACCCGGATTTTTATCCGGGTGATATTTCAATGCTTGCTGACGAAAAGCTTTCTTGATTTCCTCAGGGCTGGCATCCTTACTGACTTCTAGTATTTCGTAATAATCTCTCTTTGTCAACCTGTTAATGATTAATGATGAATTATATTTTAGTTACCAACCACCACCTTGGCATAGCGGATCACCTTCTCATTCAGCAGGTAACCTTTCTCAATTTCATCGACAATGGTGTTTTTTTTCTCCGGATCGTCAACTATAATATTGGTGATGGCTTCGTGGAAATCTGTGTTAAAGACCTCACCTATGGTTTTCATTTGCACCAGACCCTGTTGACTGAGGATACTGAAAAATTTATTGAATATCAAAACGATACCATCATGTAAGGCGGAGTCAACCTCCGATTTGCTTTCAAATGCTTTGATGGCTCTTTCAAAATCATCAAGGACGGGCAGTAGCTTTGTGATTAACTCGGCAGAGGCAGTCCGGCTGAGCTCCAGTTTTTCTTTCAGGGTGCGTTTACGGTAATTGTCGAACTCTGAATATAAACGAAGGAATTTATCATTCAGTTCGGCAATCTGAGCGCTCAGTTCCTGTTTTTGCTCTCTACTTTCTGCCTGTGTTTCCCGGAGTTCAACGGGTTCCTGAGCTTCTTCTGTTAAAGAATCCTCTTCTTTGACTTTTGTTTTTTCAGGTTTATGCTCTTTTTTCGACATAACAGATTTCTTAATCGAATTTTTATTCGTTCGGATGGATCAAATTACTTGCCAGAGGTTGAATTGAGACAAATTGTCAGTCGGGGATACGTTTAATACGCGCTCCCAGTTGATTTAACCGGACATCAATGTGTTCATAACCCCGGTCAATTTGCTCAATGTTATCAATGAGGCTGCAACCCTCAGCGGATAATGCTGCAATCAGCAAGGCTACGCCAGCACGGATATCGGGAGATGACATCCTGATCCCTTTCAGGGGGTATTGGTGGTTCAGTCCTATCACCGTGGCTCTGTGAGGATCGCATAAGATGATCTTCGCTCCCATGTCAATTAGTTTATCGACGAAAAACAACCGGCTTTCAAACATTTTTTGATGAACCAGCACATGGCCTTTGGCTTGTGTCGCCACCACCAGGATAATGCTGATCAGGTCGGGGGTAAATCCCGGCCAGGGTGCATCGGCAATGGTCATGATAGATCCGTCCATAAAATTTTCCACTTCATAATGATCCTGGGCAGGCACAAAGATATCATCCCCCTGCCTCTCCATTCGGATGCCCAGTTTTGAAAAGACATCAGGGATAAGTCCCAGTTGTAAATAATCGGTTTTCTTGATGGTAATGGCGGATCCTGTCATGGCGGCAAGGCCGATAAAGCTACCGACCTCTATCATGTCTGACAGCAGGGTATGGGTGCAGCCATGAAGTGATTCAACTCCTTCGATGGTGAGGAGGTTGGACCCGATTCCCTGAATGCGTGCGCCCATGCTGACCAGCATTTTGCATAACTGGGCAATATAGGGTTCGCAAGCTGCATTGAAAATTGTGGTGGTGCCCCTGGCTTTCACCGCAGCCATCAGAATGTTGGCAGTCCCGGTCACCGAGGCTTCATCCAGCAGCATGTAACTGCCGGTCAATTCTCTTGAAGTGACCGTAAAGCGATGTTCATTGGCTGAAAATTCAAAATCCGCGCCAAGTTTCTGTAAACCCTTGAAGTGAGTATCCAATCGCCGCCGACCGATTTTATCTCCTCCTGGAGTATAAATATATCCTTTTCCGAATCTGGCGAGCAGTGGTCCAAGGATCATGATCGATCCCCTCAAACTGGCTGCTTTTTCCCTGAATTCCGTGGTTAGCAGATAATCAAAATGAACGGAAGCAGCTTCAAAGGTATAGGAGGAAATTCCGTTTTTTTCGACTTTGACTCCCAGTGACTGTAGAAGATCAATGAGCTTGTTGACATCCCTGATGTCGGGTATGTTATGAATGGTCACTTTCTCAGGAGTCAGCAATACGGCACAAAGAACCTGAAGGGCTTCATTTTTTGCGCCCTGGGGAAGGATCTCACCGTTAAGCTTCAGACCACCGGTGATCTCGAATGAACTCACGGCTGATTTCTTCTGGGTCTTGGCTGAACATTCCCGTTTGTCGCGGGACGAAAAGGTTTACGCTTCTTGTTGCGGGCTAAAATGTCATTGGTATTGGCAAACTTGAAATCCTGATGAAGTTTGACTTTCCCTTTTGAAAGGGTAGAAAGATGGGCTTCGATCAGTTCGTCAGAGACAGTTTCCCGGTTCCAGTTTAAATATGACTTTTTCATATGGTTGGCAATGGCATGAACCAGGGCATCCTTTTCCTGACCTTCCTCAAATTCCATGGCCTTTTCAAGCATCAATGCAATGTTTTTACCATAATGCTTGAATTCAATTTCCTTATCGTGATAGGAAAGATGTTCCGGTTTTGTGCTTAATGAAAGTGGGGGAGGTGGAGGATATGGGGCATCAACATCAAGCTTAAAATCGGAAATGATGAAAAGATGATCCCATAATTTATGCTTGTAATCCCCTGATTCTTTTACATTCGGGTGCATCTGTGCCATTACATTCACGATGAATTTCGCGGCTTTGGTTCTTTTTTCACGCTCTTCAATGGTACAGATATACTGTATCATCTGCTGAATATTTCTACCGTATTCCGGAATAAGCATCGGCTCCCGTGTAGTGTTGTACTCCATTTCCTCTTTCAATTGATTTTTTTTGCAAAGATACGATTTTTATATACTTTTATCCTTATTAACAAAAATCCTGCTGACCATGAAAAAAAATCTGTTTTATGTTTTTTTAGTCCTGACTACGGTTTGTGTCGTTCTAAGCGCATGTAAAAGGAATGACCGTGAGCCGGGCATTCAGGAAAAAACTGCCATTGCCGATACCATACAGGCCATGATGAATAAAATCATAACCTATGCTGCCATTCCGGATGCGGATTCAGCCTACCAATGGCTGAGTGACGACAGCACTGCCGTATTTATTTCCCAGGGGATGGCTTACTCAAACCCGGGAATTCATGCCATGATGCGCGACATGTATAAAAAGTTTAAATGCCAGTCTTTTGAAGTGGTCTGGTCAAAATCCGAAGTAATTTCCTTTGACATCGTTGTATGGACAGGGGTGGCCCGTTCAAAACTGGTTTCTGCCGAAGATGAAGCTGCCGAACAATGGCTGGGAGAAAGCTGGATTTGGCATAGAAATCCCGAAGGATGGAGGGTCATTCATTTCCATGAATCCTGGCTGGGTTTACCTGATCCATGTACCAAGGCGACGGTAGAGAACGCCCTGGCAAACTTTGCCAAAGAACTAAGCGGGAGAAAACTTGATCCGGAAAGTATGCCGCCTATTTTAGCCGCCTTTTTAAAAGTTTATCCCAGGATTTATGGAGCTACCCTGGCTTTTGCTCCGGATGGAAACGGGAACAACGGCCACAAAGCTGCTCCTTACGTATATCGTAAGAACAATGAATTTATAACCGTAAAACTGCCTGAATCCTATGATTATACTCAAAGTGACTGGTACCGGATACCCCTGGAGAAGAATGCAGCTGTTTGGTCGGATCCATATTATGATGGCGGTGGCGGTGGCGTGGTCATGGTGACTTATGCTATGCCCTTGAAGGATAAAAGCGGAAACTTGATCGGGGTGCTTACCAGTGATGTGGCTTTGCAATAAATCGGAAAAAGGCTGGGTCAGGTAACGATCCTCAGTTTTGCGAATTTCAGCAGCAACTGTTTTTGACCTATCTGAGGGAAGAAAACAGTTGCTTTTTTATTGGGTCCGTTTCCTTCAATGCCAACCACTTTCCCCTGACCGAAACGCTCATGGATGACCTCCATTCCTGACTGTATCTCGTTGGCATCGGAAGGAGGAAGGGAAGTCATTTCCGGCTTTTCTTCCGCTTGCTGTGTGCTGACTTTTTTAAAGTGAGCCGGCAACTTGATTTTTTTCTTTGGAAGGTTTAATCCGGGCAGCATGGATGAAAAATTATCCTTTTCAGCAAAACTTTCCTTTTTTGCTGAAGGTTTTTTAGGGAAATCAAGATAATCTTCCGGAATCTCCTGGATGAAACGGCTGGGTTCACAGCTGGTGAGGTTGCCCCATCGATAACGGTTTTCGGCATAACTCAGGGCCAGTTTCTTCTGGGCCCGGGTTATGGCAACATAAAACAAACGTCTTTCTTCCTCCAGTTCCGATCTTGAATTCAGGGATTGTATGGATGGAAAAAGGTTTTCCTCCATCCCTACGGCATATACGCAGGGAAACTCCAGTCCTTTGGCCGAGTGTACGGTCATGAGGGTTACTTTGTCGCTACCGTCATCATCTTTTTTATCGGCATCGGTGATCAATGCCACATCCTGCATGAATTCATCAAGGGTACGGATCACATTGCTTTCAATCTCACCGGTTTCAGGGTTGATTCTCGGAGATTCTGAAAATTCCTTGATGGCATTCAGTAACTCCTCCAGGTTTTCAAATCGGCTGACTCCTTCAGGGGTTCGGTCGTCATGCATTTCTTTCATCAGTCCGGAGGATGCTGCAATGTGCTTGGCCATATCAAAAGCATTTCTGGTCTTCAGTTGAATAGCAAAACTTTTGATCATGGTCATAAAAGCGGTGATCTTGGTCCAGGTTGCTTCGGGCAATCGAAATCCTGAAGGGGGGTGTTCGATCAGGTCGAATATGCCTTTTTTTTGCTGGTCGGCCGTGACAATCAGTTTCTCTAGGGTGGTCTTTCCGATGCCCCTGGCCGGGTAGTTGATGACCCTTAATAAGGCATCTTCATCCCGGGGATTGATGGTTAGCCGGTAATATGCCAGCACATCCTTGATTTCCTTGCGCTGATAAAAAGAAACACCTCCGTATATCCGGCAGGGGATATTGAGTTTTCTGAGTGCCTCTTCATGAACCCTCGACTGTGCATTGGTACGGTAAAGAATGGCAAAAGCAGAATTTTTTAACTGGAGGTTCATTTTGTTTTCAAAGATGGACTGAGCTACCAGGTTGCCTTCGTCGGTATCGCTCATGGCATGAATTAACTGGATACGGTTCCCTTCCTCATTTTCAGTCCAGATCTCCTTGAATATCTGGTTTTTATTGTGCATGATCACCTGGTTGGCAGCCTTGACGATCATTTGGGTAGACCGGTAATTCTGTTCCAGTTTATAGACCTTATGATCGGGGTAATCTTTCCTGAAATTCAGGATGTTCTGAATATTGGCTCCCCTGAAGCTATAAATGCTCTGGGCGTCATCGCCTACAACACAAAGATTTTCATTGTTGGCAGCCAATTTTTTAATGATCAGGTACTGGGCAAAATTGGTGTCCTGATATTCATCAACCAGGATGTACCTGAATTTTTGCTGGTATTTGTAAAGTATATCGGGGAAATCCCGAATCAGGATATTCATATTGAAGAGCAGGTCGTCAAAATCCATGGCGGAAGCACGCATCAGGCGGTTCTGGTACTGTGTATAAAGCTTGCCTGTAAGGGCTTTGCCAGAACCCGTATCATACTCCTGGATATCAGGGTTGGTGTTGTATTCCTCTGCAGAAATCAAGCTGGTTTTGGCAGAAGAAATCCTGTTCAGGATGTATCCGGGTTGATAAACTTTATCATCCAGGTTGTTTTCCTTAATGAGGTTTTTGATGAGTCTTTTGGTGTCATCCGTATCATAGATGGTGTAATTAGAAGGATAACCCAGGCGGTGTCCTTCAATCCTGAGCACCCTGGCAAAAATGGAATGAAAGGTTCCCATCCAGACATTCTGGGCTTCAGGTCCTACCAGCGCGATGATGCGGTCTTTCATTTCTCTTGCTGCCTTGTTCGTGAATGTCAGTGCAAGAATATGGAAGGGATCCACATCTTTTTCGATCAGGTAGGCGACACGATAGGTCAGCACCCGTGTCTTTCCCGAACCTGCGCCTGCGATCACCATCACCGGTCCCTCTGTATTTGTTACTGCAGCCCGCTGGGCTTCATTCAATTCGTCAAGGATTTGCTTTGGCATATTTGTTTAATGATGCGCAAAAATACAGGATTCATTCACATGGAAAAAAGTAAAAGATCACAATGTTTTAACAAACCTCTGAAAAAATGGAGTTACACTTACGAATTTCCCGGATACTTTTTCCCTGGATAATTTGACACTTGCTTATTATCGCTTTATGTAAAGTGTTGATTGTCATAATTTTGTTTTAAATTAAAAATATATAACAATGAAAACCAGGGATTTTATTCAGCACAAAACCATCGTAGTGATCCTCCTGGCTTGCTTGGGTTTAATGTTTTCGTTATCCTCATGCCGTAAGGATCTGGAAGCTATACAACCACAAGTTTCTCAGAGTGACCTCAAATCCATGAATGATATGAAGGTTACTTCGGATTTTAACTGGAGCACCTATCAGGAAGTACAGGTGAATATCAGTGTAAAGGGAAAAGCTGTTGTGTTCATTAAATCAGCTTCTTCCCCTGAAGTAGTCTATGAGAAAGCAATGGCGCTACCTAACCAAGTTTACAGCACCATCATTGCTATTCCGACCTATGAGACGGAGCTCATCATATCCGTCAACGGTATTCCAAATAAAGTGGCTATATCGAATAATCAGGTTTCCTGTACCTTCTAAAACAACAAAACATGAAAGCAACATTAAAAAATATCAACAACAGGGTGGGTATGATCATCCTGTTCATGTCATTGGTATTGGCAGGCCATTCACAAAAAGTTCCCTGCGGTATAAGTAAAAATAACGGGGGGGGATTTTCCACCACCATACAATCAGTAATATGTAATACCAACGGGACATACACCATTGTCTTAGTGGTTCAACATGATGGTTGTTCTGGACCTGATTGCAAAGCCTTATCTCATTATTCGGTGGAGGCAGATCCCGGAACCTACAGCAACATTATGGTTGAGATTATTAGCGGGGGAATGACTTATTCGAATATTGACCTGGGTCCCAATCTGGGTTCTGATCCTTTTCAGGGATTTAAAATTGACGGGGTTAACGGCATAGGCGATGGACAGGCTGGTTCCTTCACCATCACTTATACCCTGGCGGGTGCATTACAGGATCAGCAGGTATCAGCGAAAGCCGGCACTTCTCCCCAGATTGCCAGTTTTACAGTGGCTGAATTTACTTCAGTAATGAATTGTAATAATACTGGCTGTGGTACGCCTATCACAGGCCCTGATGCCATTAACGATAATGCAACGACAATGGTGAACACGCCGGTAAATATCAGTAACCTTGCGAATGATATTGCGGGAACCGGAGCCCTGGTTCCAGGTTCTGTGACTTTTATTGCGGGTACTGAACCTTCATTATCCGTAGGGATATTTACCATCCCTGGCCCGGGTATTGTAACATTCACTCCTGCCACCAATTATACTGGAATGGCTACCATCCAATATCAGGTTTGTGATGTAAACAGTTTGTGCGATATCGCTACCATTACCGTGACGATTCCCTCGGGTGATTCCGATAATGACGGATGTCCGGATGAGGTAGATCAGTATCCGGATGACCCGACCAAATGCTTTGATAATGAATTCCCGGCAACTGGAACAGGTACACTGGCTTTTGAAGATTTATGGCCGGGACGGGGAGATTATGACTTTAACGATCTGGTTTGCGATTATAAATTTATTGCCACCACCAATGCTGAGAATCTCGTGGTCGACATTACTGCTACCTTTACGGTAAAAGCATTTGGCGCCTCTTTACATAACGGATTTGGGTTTCAGTTCCCGAATAGCAACATAATACCGGGGAGTATGATCGTTACCGGGTACAACCTTCAGGAAAACTATATTGTGCTGAATGAATATGGGCTGGAAGCCGGACAGGATAAGCCCACCATCATTGTTTATGACGATGCCTATAACCTGATGCCTTCTCCGGGAATGGGAATTGGCGTCAACACTACACCTGGCGCTCCTTATGTCAACCCTGTTACACTGACGATACAGATGACCTTCAGCAGTCCTCAATATACCCTGGCTCAGATTAACCTGCCCAAATTCAACCCCTTTATTATTGTGGACAAAAACCGTGGGTTGGAAGTTCACCTTCCTGACTATGCTCCCACGAGTTTAGCGAATCTTGCTTATTTCGGTCAGGCTGATGACAACAGCAATCCGGAAAGTGGTAGATATTACAAGACCTTGAATAACCTTCCCTGGGCCATCAATATCTATGAAAGTTTTGCTTATCCCAAGGAAAAAACAGATATCATTCATACATATAACCATTTTGTTGAATGGGCAGTCAGTGGTGGAGTAAGTTTCCCAGACTGGTATAAAAACCTTCCAGGATATCGGAATACCGGTAACCTTTATTGAAAATTACCTGACCTGAATATTTTCTCTGATTGTAAAAAGGGTAACTCCAAGCCGAGTTACCCTTTTTTTTATAGGAAAGAAAAGGTTTCCTTATCTTTGCCCTTCCAAACCATAACAGGTCATGAATCTTCCCATTTTCCAGCTTATTAATTACCTGCTCATCCTGATTGTCTTTATTATATTAATAAGGTATACCTGGGATATGATTTTTGACCGGGATTACCAGCCGGCTGCCTGGCAACAAGCTAAAAAAGCCGGAAAAGTAAGTCGGGATCTGATCAGATTGGAAAGAAATTATCCGGATAAAGTGCGTTTTTTCAACTGGTGGTTACAGGTGGAACGATTAAAACGAAATGAGATCCAGGGTTCATTTGCAGAATTGGGGGTATATAAAGGAGATAGCGCCAGGATAATTCATCTGATAGATACGGAAAGAACTTTTCACCTTTTTGACACCTTTCATGGTTTTACTGAAGAAGAACTGAAATCGGAAACCGGAACTGCCGCCACTTATCGTCCATCCGATTTTGCGGATACTTCACTGGAAAAGACGAAAAAAAAAATCGGACAAAGCGAAAAGCTTGTTTTTCACCCGGGAATTTTTCCGGCAACAACTTCTGGGCTGGAAACGGAAAGATTTGCCCTGGTCAATATTGATGCAGACCTGTATCATCCGACAAAAAACGGTCTTGAATTCTTCTATCCTCGATTGTCACCCGGTGGTGTAATCCTTATCCATGATTACAATGAAAAATGGGATGGCGTGATCCGGGCAGTGAACGAATTTTCATTGACTATCCCTGAGCCCCTCATTCAAATACCGGATATGGAATGCAGCATCATGATTATCAGGAATAAATAATTTTTTATCATTTTTTAACATTTTTTTTGCTTGAATTAAAATTAATTATACCTTTGCACCCTCGAAAATGGATTTTTGTTTTCGAGGGGAATATTAGCCGGAAACGGCAAGGAAACCTGATAAAGTGAGACATCTATAGGTTCCAATCGAAGACATACTGATGTTTTCGATGAAAAGTCTCCCTGAATTATCTCCTTCCTTTGCATTTTCAAGCCAGAAATTCCCGTATTTCAATAAATGATAAACCAAATGGTTTTTCATCGAAAATGTTGGCAGTGTAAAAATAATTTGTACTTTTGCACTCCCTTTTTTGGGCAAAAAAATAAATTTAAATAAATCATCAGTTATGCCTACGATTTCGCAATTGGTTCGTAAAGGAAGAAAAAAATTAACGGATAAGAGTAAGGCACCTGCCCTGGACTCCTGTCCGCAACGCCGTGGCGTTTGCGTCCGCGTATACACCACCACGCCCAAGAAACCAAATTCTGCCATGCGTAAGGTTGCCCGTGTCAGGCTCACCAACGGGAAAGAAGTCAATGCTTATATCCCTGGTGAAGGACATAACCTTCAGGAACACTCTATCGTCATGATCCGTGGCGGTCGTGTGAAAGATTTACCCGGCGTCCGTTATCATATTATCCGCGGTGCCCTGGATACCTCGGGGGTAGAAGGCCGCAAACAGCGTCGCTCGAAATATGGTGCCAAACGTCCAAAAGAAAAGAAAGCATAAATTGAAAGGGCTAACCTTCGGGATGCCCGTACTTATAGATAAGTAGTATAATATGAGAAAAGCAAAACCAAAAAAAAGACCCATAGTTCCTGATCCAAAGTTTAGCGATACACTGGTGACTAAGTTTGTCAACAACATGATGCTCAGGGGCAAGAAAAACATTGCGTATGATGTCTTTTATGAAGCCATTGAGACCGTTGCCGATAAAACGAAAGAAGATGGCCTCGAGGTTTTCAAAAAAGCGCTTGCCAATGTTACTCCTTCTGTTGAAGTCCGCAGCCGGCGTATCGGTGGCGCCACTTTCCAGATCCCTTCTGAAATCCGTCCTTCGCGCAAAATGTCCATTGGTATGAAAGCCCTGGTAAGCTATGCACGCAAGCGTCACGAAAAAAGCATGGGACAGAAACTGGCTGCTGAAATCATCGCTGCTTACAAAGAGGAAGGTGCAGCATTCAAGAAAAAAGAAGATACTCATCGCATGGCTGAAGCTAACAAGGCATTCAGCCATTTCCGTTTTTAATATGAGCGAAAAGCTGGAAAATACAAGAAACATTGGCATAATGGCGCACATCGATGCGGGTAAAACCACAACGACTGAGCGTATCTTGTATTATACCGGCATCAACTATAAATTGGGCGAAGTTCATGATGGTACTGCTACCATGGACTGGATGATCCAGGAACAGGAACGCGGGATCACCATCACTTCTGCTGCCACTACTGTATACTGGGATTATGGTCATGAAAAATACCGTATCAATATCATTGATACCCCCGGACATGTTGATTTCACGGTGGAAGTGGAACGTTCGCTGCGCGTTCTCGACGGTGCCGTGGCCATATTCTGTGCCGTGGGAGGTGTGGAACCACAATCTGAAACAGTCTGGAAACAAGCGGATAAATACAAGGTGCCCCGATTAAGTTTCGTCAATAAGATGGACCGTACCGGGGCTGATTTTTTTCATGTCGTCCAGCAAATTAAAGAAAAACTGGGTGCCCATCCCATTCCTGTTCAGTTGCCCATTGGCGCTGAAGATAATTTCACCGGCATCGTGGATCTGATTTCCAATAAAGCCTATACCTGGGATGATGATTCCCTGGGCAAAGCATATTCGGAAATTCCTGTTCCGGAAGACATGAAGGAAATAGTTGCAGAATACCGCATGAAACTGATTGAAGGCGCAGCCGAAGAAAACGACGCCCTCCTTCACAAATTTATGGAAGATCATCATTCCATTACGGAAGATGAAATCCTTGCCGAATTAAGAAAGGCCACCCTTCAAAGCCGCATCACACCGGTAATCTGTGGAGCTTCTTTTAAAAATAAAGGGGTTCAACCGCTGATTGACAATATCATTAAATTCCTTCCTTCTCCCTATGATATGCCTCCCGTCAGGGGAATCAATCCCTATACGGAAAAGGAGGAGATGCGTCATCCCGACCCCGGAGAACCATTTGCCGCCATCGCTTTCAAAATTGCTACAGATCCATTCGTTGGAAGAATCGCTTTCTTCCGCGTTTATTCCGGAGCCCTGGATGCAGGGGAAGTGGTGCTTAATGGCAATACCGATAAAAAAGAACGCATCAACCGCATCATGCAGATGCATGCCAACAAACAAAACCCGCTCAAGCGGATCGAAGCCGGTGAAATCGGCGCTGCCGTCGGGTTTAAAGAAATTCATACCGGGGATACCCTTTGCGATCTCAAACACCCCATCGTTCTGGAGCGCATGGCCTTTCCGGAACCAGTCATCAATATGGCTGTGGAACCAAAGACCCAGGAGGATGTGGAAAAACTTGCTGTGGCCTTAAACAAGTTAACAGAAGAAGATCCTACCTTTCAGGTCAGGGTTGACAATGAAACCGGCCAGACCCTCATCAGCGGGATGGGAGAGTTACACCTCGACATTATTTGCGACCGAATGCGCCGTGAGTTCAATATTGAAGTCAATCGTGGAAATCCTCAGGTCGCCTATAAGGAAGCCATCACCAATACAGTGATGCACCATGAGGTCTATAAGAAACAATCTGGAGGCAAAGGACGTTTTGCAGATTTGGTGATTGAAATTTCTCCGGCTGATGAGGAGTTCAAAGGCCTTCAGTTTATCAATGACATCAAAGGCGGGAATATTCCCCGAGAATTTATCCCTGCCATAGAAAAAGGCCTGAAGGCTGCTATGACCAACGGTCCGATCATCGGATTCCCAATGGAAAGCATCAAGGTAAGGCTTATAGATGGTTCTTACCACAGTGTGGATTCTGATGCCCTTTCTTTTCAGATTGCCGCGGGAATTGCATTCAAAGAAGCATGCAGGAAGGCAAAATTTGTTTTGCTGGAGCCCATTATGAAATTTGAAATCATTACCCCGAGTGAATACATGGGTGAAGTAACCAGTGATATTTCAAAACGCAGGGGACAAGTGGAGGAAGTGGAATCAAGGATTGGGAATCAGGTCATTCATGGTCGGGTACCCTTATCAGAAATGTTTGGCTATGTGACCACCCTTCGCAGTCTGACTTCCGGAAGAGCTACAGAAATGCTTGAGTTTTTCAAGTATTCGGTAATTCCTCAGGAAATTCAAAATGAAGTTTTATATAAAATCAGGGGATACGTTCCCGCATATTAATTTTTTATGAGCCAGAGAATAAGAATTAAACTGAAGTCGTACGATTACAGCCTGGTTGATAAATCGGCAGAAAAGATCGTAAAAACCGTGAAGGCTACAGGCGCCGTTGTAAGCGGTCCCATTCCTTTGCCTACCGATAAGAAGATCTTTACGGTGCTGCGTTCAACCTTTGTGAATAAAAAATCGCGGGAGCAATTTCAGTTATGCACCTACAAGCGGTTGCTGGATATCTACAGCACCACTTCGAAAACGATCGATGCATTAATGAAGCTCGAGCTGCCCAGTGGGGTGGAAGTGGAAATCAAGGTGTGATCGGTAATTGAACTAAAAGTTAAAAAATCAGGAAATGTCTGGATTAATTGGAAAAAAAATCGGTATGACCAGTATCTATGATACGAACGGGAAAAATATTCCCTGCACGGTCATTGAAGCCGGCCCTTGTGTCGTGACACAGGTCCGATCCAAAGAAAAGGAAGGTTACGATGCCATCCAGTTGGCTTTTGAAGATAAAAAAGAAAAACATACAACCAAGGCTGAGCGTGGTCATTTTGCCAAAGCTGGTATTTCTCCCAAGAAAGTGCTTGCGGAATTTACTCGTTTTGAACCTGGCCATCAGAAAGTATTCGGTGATATTCTTCGTGTCGATATTTTCGAAGAAGGAGAATATATCGATGTGGTTGGTATTTCAAAAGGCAAGGGATTTCAGGGTGTTGTCAAACGTCATCATTTCAAAGGTGTTGGCGAAGCCACCCATGGACAGCATAACCGCCTCAGGGCTCCTGGTTCAGTCGGCGCTTCATCTTGGCCTTCCAGGGTCATGAAGGGATTGAGGATGGCCGGCCGTATGGGCGGAGATCGCGTAAAAGTGATCAATCTTCAGGTGTTAAAGATTATCCTCGAGAAAAACCTCATTTTAGTGAAAGGTGCAGTACCGGGACACAATGGTTCATATGTAATGATTGAGCGATGGAAGTAGCAGTATATAATATTAAAGGAACAGCGACCGCTAAAAAGGTCAGCCTTGACGATTCGGTTTTTGCAATCGAACCTAACGATCATGCCATATACCTGGATGTAAAGCAACATATGGCTAATAAACGCCAGGGAACGCATGATACACTTGAAAAATCAACCCTTTCCGGAAGCACAAAAAAGCTGCATAAGCAGAAGGGTACCGGTGGCTCACGTAAAGGCAGCATCAAGAACCCCTTGTTTCGTGGTGGCGCACGTGTCTTCGGACCACATCCCCGTGACTATAGTTTCAAATTAAATAAGAAACTGAAAAAATTGGCAAGGAAATCTGCCCTGAGTTATAAGGTAAAAGACAATCAATTCACGGTTCTGGAAGACTTTGCTTTTGATAGTCCCAAAACCAGGAATTTTACGGAACTGATGAAAAGTTTTCAGTTAACAGGGAAGAAAATCCTCCTGGTGATGGCCAAAACAGAAGATAACGTGGTTTTATCGGCACGTAACCTGAAACGCGTGAAAGTGATTCAGGCCGCAGACCTGAATACTTATGAAATTCTGGATGCCACTCAGTTATTACTGACGGAAAGCTCCATCAAAGAAATTGAAAAGATCCATCAGAATTAAACCGATTAATTCGATACAGCAATGACAATAATACAAAAGCCGATCATTACGGAGAAAATGACCCAGATGGGCGAGAAACTTAACCGTTACGGGTTTCTGGTCGACCGGAAGGCGAATAAACTCCAGATCAAACAGGCCATCAAAGAACTGTATGGTGTGGATGTGGCCACGGTGAATACCTTGGTCTATTCCGGAAAAAATAAAAGCCGGTTTACAAAAAGCGGCGTGATCTCGGGCAGAACGAGTACATATAAAAAGGCCATTGTGACTTTGGCCAAAGGTGAAACAATTGATTTTTATAGCAATATTTAAATAAATGGCGCTCAAGAAATATAAACCCACAACGCCCGGTCAGCGGTTTAAAGTCATCAGTTCTTATGATGAGCTTACCGCTTCCATCCCTGAGAAGAGCCTGTTGACTCCTATCCGGAAGACCGGTGGAAGAAATAATGAAGGTAAAATGACCATGCGTTATCTTGGTGGTGGTCATAAACAGATGTACCGTATGGTTGATTTTAAGCGCGACAAGGAGGGCATACCTGCCGTGGTGAAGACCATTGAATATGATCCTAACCGTTCCGCGAGAATCGCGCTTGTTACCTATAATGATGGTGAAAAAAGGTACATCATTGCCCCTTACGGATTAAAGGTCGGACAGACCATCATGGCTGGTAAAGGGGCTGCTCCGGAAATCGGGAATGCCCTTTACCTCAGTGAAATTCCTTTCGGAACCGTGATTCATAATGTTGAATTACGCCCGGGCCAGGGTGCTAAGCTGGTTCGCAGCGGTGGTTCTCATGCTCAATTGATGTCTAGGGATGGAAAATTTGCCATCATCAAAATGCCGTCAGGGGAAACCCGTATGATTCTTCAGGCATGTAAAGCTACCATTGGCATGGTCTCCAATCTGGATCACAACCTTGAATCCCATGGTAAGGCTGGGCGTAACCGGTGGCTGGGACGCAGACCGCGTAACCGTGGTGTGGTGATGAACCCGGTGGATCATCCCATGGGTGGTGGCGAAGGCCGTGCATCTGGCGGACATCCTCGCTCACGTAAGGGAATCCCTGCAAAAGGATATAAGACCCGTTCAAAGAAAAAACAATCGAACCAGTATATTGTCGAAAAAAGAAAGAAGTAATTATTAATCAGAATCTGATATGAGCCGATCGCTTAAAAAAGGTCCGTATATCCATCATAAACTGGAGAAAAAAGTTGAAGAACTTCTTGGTTCCAAGAAAAAAAACGTGATCAAAACCTGGTCACGGGGTTCCATGATATCTCCTGATTTTGTTGGTCAGACCATTGCTGTTCACAACGGGAATAAGTTCATCCCCGTCTATATCACGGAAAACATGGTTGGACATAAGCTGGGTGAATTCGCCCCGACACGAATTTTCCGTGGCCATGCAGGAAATAAAGATAAAAAGAAGTAACGCCTTAATAAGATAGAATATGGGAGTCAGAACTCGAACCAGGGCTGAGAATCGTAAAGAGGCCAAGAAAAGCGTAACCTTTGCTAAGCTGAACAATTGTCCCACTTCACCCCGTAAAATGAGGTTGGTTGCCGACCTGATCCGGGGACAAAGAGTGGAATTGGCCTTACATACATTACAATATAATGCCAAGCAGCCAGCAGAACGTTTACGTAAACTTTTACTGTCGGCCATTGCCAATTGGCAGGCTAAAAATGAAGGCGCAAGAATTGAGGATAGTGATCTGTATATCAAAGAAGTTTTCGTTGATTCAGGACGTCAGCTGAAGCGGATCAGAACAGCTCCCCAGGGTCGTGCCCACCGCATTCGCAAACGTTCCAATCACGTTACGATTCTGCTTGACAGCAGAAACAAAGCGATGGAAACAGCGGAAGAACATAAAGAAGTTAAAAAAGAAAACAAATAGCAATCATAAAACGAATTATTAATGGGACAAAAGACCAATCCGATCGCCAATAGGTTAGGCATCATCCGCGGCTGGGATTCAAACTGGTTCGGCGGAAAGAATTTTGAACCTAAGTTGGTTGAGGACGATAAAATCAGAAAATATCTTCATGCCCGTTTATCCAAGGCTGGTATTTCCAAAATCGCCATTGAACGTACCTTGAAACTGGTTACAGTGACCATTCATACGGCTCGTCCGGGGATCATTATTGGGAAAGGTGGACAGGAAGTAGATAAATTGAAGGAAGAGCTGAAGAAAATTACCAAAAAGGAGATTCAGATCAACATATCAGAGATTAAACGTCCTGAAATTGATGCTGTTATCGTTGCCAATACGGTAGCCAGTCAGATTGAAGGTCGTATTTCCTACCGCCGTGCCATCAAAACTTCCATAGCTTCTGCCATGAGGATCGGCGCTGAAGGGATCAAAATTATGATTTCCGGCCGTTTAGGAGGATCTGAAATGGCCCGCCGTGAGCAGTACAAGGAAGGACGTATTCCCCTTCACACTTTTCGTGCCGACATTGATTACGCAACGGCCGAAGCGCATACCACCTATGGCCGAATCGGAATCAAGGTCTGGATTTGTAAAGGAGAAATATATGGCCGTCCCGATCTTATGCCTAGTGCGGCAAGCACAAAACTAAAGCCTGCTCAGCAAAGGGGCCCAAAAAGCGGTGATCGTGATAGGGACAGGGATCGTGGTCCGCGTGAGGGTGGTGGAAGACCCCGTAACCAAAATAATCGTAAATAGTTGACATCATAATATTTCTGCACAATGTTACAACCAAAAAAAACAAAATACAGAAAACAACAAAAGGGGAAGATGAAGGGCAATGCCGGCCGTGGACACCAGCTTGCATTTGGCTCCTTCGGTATCAAAACGTTGGAAGAAGCCTGGATCACTGGTCGCCAGATTGAAGCAGCCCGTCAGGCCATCACCCGCCACATGAAACGTGAAGGCCAGTTGTGGATCCGTATTTTTCCGGATAAGCCGGTTACCAAAAAGCCTGCTGAAGTACGTATGGGAAAAGGAAAAGGAGCACCGGAATATTTTGTGGCAAGGGTCACCCCTGGCCGTATCCTGTTTGAGATCGAGGGCGTTAACATGGAAGTAGCTAAAGAATCCCTGAGATTGGGAGCACAGAAACTTCCCGTAGCGACCAAGACCGTTGTACGCAAAGATTACGAAGAAGAAGCAATATAGTTTCGCTGGGATGACCTGATGGTTGTCCCGCCAAAAAGAAAGAATATGGAACAGAAAGTCATCAGAGAATTTACAACGGGTGAAATCCTGGAAAGGCTGGAGGAGGAAAAGCGGCAACTGACCAAACTGAAACTGAATCATGCTGTTTCCCCTTTGGAAAACCCGAATAAAATCAAGGCATACAGGAAAACCATTGCCCGCCTTGAAACCGAATTGCGTCACCGCGTTCTTAACGGTGAAAAAATTACAAAGGCAATAAAGAAATAATTATGGAAACGAGGAAATTAAGAAAAGAAAAAACCGGCATCGTTGTAAGCAACAAGATGGAAAAATCAGTGGTTGTTGAGGTCGAACGTAAGGTAAAACATCCCAAATACGGTAAGTTCGTGAAAAAAACCTCGCGTTTTATGGCCCATGATGATAACAATGAATGCAGTGAAGGTGATAAGGTGAAAATTGCTGAAACCAGACCCCTGAGCAAAAATAAATGTTGGAGACTTGTAGAAATTATAGAAAAGGTTAAATAGTCATGATACAGCAAGAATCAAGATTAACAGTAGCTGATAACAGCGGGGCAAAGGAAGTCCTCTGCATTAAAGTACTCGGCGGCACGCGTAAAAGGTATGCTTCCGTTGGAGATCGCATCATTGTCACAGTGAAACATGCACTCCCTTCGGGAAATATCAAAAAAGGAACGGTTTCCAAAGCCGTAGTCGTGAGAACAAAAAAAGAAATCCGCAGGCTTGATGGTTCTTATATCCGTTTTGACGACAATGCCGTAGTCCTGCTCAACAATACCGGTGAAATGATCGGTACACGTATATTTGGTCCCGTAGCCAGGGAATTACGTGAAAAACAGTTTATGAAAATCGTTTCTTTAGCACCAGAAGTGCTTTAAGCATAAAACAATACCATGCAAAAGAAGTTACATATACGCAAAGGCGACACGGTGATGATCATCGCCGGTGATTCAAGGGGACAGCAAGGAAAGGTTCTCAAGCTTGATACTGAAAAACAGATGGCTATCGTAGAAGGCGTGAACCTGGTATCCAAGCATACCAAACCCAATGCCAAAAGTCCTCAGGGAGGGATCATTAAAAAAGAAGCTCCCGTTCACATTTCTAACCTGAAAGTGATGGATCCTTCGGGAAATCCTACACGTACCGGAAGAAAAATCGATAGCAAATCAGAAAAACTGGTTCGTTTTTCAAAAAAATCAGGGGAGGTAATAAAATAATGGCTTATACACCAAGATTAAAAGATAAGTACCTGAAGGAAATTGTTCCTGCGCTGATGCAGCAGTTCAATTATAAAACACCCATGCAGGTGCCAAGGATTAATAAAATCTGCCTGAACCAGGGTCTGGGCATTGCCAATACCGATAAGAAATTCATCGACAACGGGATTTCGGAAATGACCATGATCACCGGACAGAAAGCGGTGGCGACAAAATCGAAAAAGGATATCTCTAACTTCAAGTTGAGAAAAGGTAATCCGATAGGAGTCAGGGTGACGCTGAGAGGCGAACGGATGTATGAATTCCTGGATCGTTTGATTTCTGTTGCTCTTCCCCGGGTACGCGACTTCCGTGGGGTGAACGACAAAGGTTTTGATGGACGCGGAAATTATACCCTTGGAGTACAGGAACAGATTATTTTTCCGGAAATTGATATCGATAAAATTGCCAGGATCAACGGAGTGGATATCACCTTTGTGACTTCTGCCCGAACCGACCGCGAAGCCTATGCACTTTTGAAAGAATTTGGAATTCCATTTATAAATAAATAAAGATATGGCAAAAGAATCCATTAAAGCCAGGGAGCACAAACGGGAAAAACTGGTCGAAAAATTTGCCGAAAAGCGCAAAGCACTGAAAGAAGCAGGAGATTATATTGCTTTACAAAAGTTACCCAAAAATGCTTCTCCTGTACGTCTTCATAACCGTTGCAAACTAACGGGCAGACCCAAGGGGTATATGCGTCTTTTTGGGATTTCCCGTATTAATTTCAGGGAAATGGCCAATAAGGGATTGATCCCCGGCATTAAAAAAGCAAGCTGGTAAGTTGAAATACGAAACAAAAACAAACAAACAAAAGAAAAAATAATGGTTACGGATCCCATTGCAGATTATTTAACAAGAATCAGGAATGCCGTTTTGGCCAACCACCGGGTTGTCGAAATTCCAAAGTCGAAGATCAAGGAAGAAATCACCAGGATCCTCTTTGAAAAGGGATATATCCTGAATTACAAAGTGGAAAATGAACCCCGGCCCGGCATCATCAAGATCGCTTTGAAATATCATCCGGTCACAAAAGTGTCAGCCCTTAATTCCTTGGTGAGAATTTCCAAACCCGGGCTGAGAAAATATGTTGATGCCGATAATTTGCCCCGCGTGCTGAATGGCCTGGGCGTTGCTATCCTGTCCACTTCACAGGGTTTGATGACCGACAAGGAAGCAAAGGTGAAAAAAATCGGTGGAGAGGTTTTATGTTATATCAGTTAATTAGGAGATTTTAAAATGTCAAGAATAGGAAAATTACCAATCCATTTACCCGTTGACGTGCAGGTGACAGTCTCCGATACTAATCTGGTCTCGGTCAAAGGTAAACTCGGAGAATTGAAACAACAGGTGGATCCAAGGATTACTGTTCGTGTTGTAGGCCAAGATCTGATCGTATCACGCAAGTCCGATGAACGGGATGAACGGTCAAAGCATGGACTTTATCGTTCCTTGCTTGCCAATATGGTCAAGGGTGTGTCAGAGGGATTTACCATTGTTCAGGAACTGGTTGGTGTGGGATATAAGGCCTCTGCCAACGGTCAGCTGCTGGAATTATCACTCGGATATTCCCATAACCTTCTATTGGAAATTCCGACAGAAATCCAGGTTCAGACCACTGCCGAGAAAGGGAAAAACAATACCATCATTTTGAAATCGGCCGATAAACAATTGGTCGGTCAGGTGGCCGCAAAGATTCGTTCCTTCCGTAAGCCGGAACCTTATAAAGGTAAGGGAATACGTTTTGCCGGTGAAGAAATTAAGAAGAAAGCCGGTAAGTCAGCTGCCGGACAATAATCATAAAGGCGATCTGCCAGATCACCCCAACAACAAAAAATTAAAAAAAATGGCAATCAAGAATAAAAAGGAATTTCGGAGGTTCAGGATCAAACACAGGGTACGGAAAATCGTATCAGGGACTCCTGACAGGCCTCGCATGACTGTTTACAGAAGCAACAAGGCGATTTATGTTCAATTGATCGATGACCTTGTTGGTAAGACATTGATCTCTGCTTCTTCAGGCGAAAAAGGGATGAAGGAGGTTAAAGGGACAAAAACCGAAGTGGCCAGACAGGTGGGTAAGCTGATCGCCGAGAAAGCCCAGCAGGCTGGGATCACTAATGTGGTTTTTGACAGGAACGGTTATTTATATCATGGCAGAGTAAAATCTCTGGCTGAAGCAGCCCGGGAAGGCGGCCTAAAATTCTAGATAAAATATGACAAACGCTAACGTAAAAAGAGTAAAATCAAGCGAGATCGAATTCAAAGATCGCCTCGTCAGTATCCAGAGGGTGACGAAAGTAACCAAAGGAGGCCGTACGTTTAGTTTTTCTGCTATTGTCGTAGTGGGAAATGAAAACGGTGTGGTGGGTTACGGATTAGGTAAAGCAAAAGAAGTGACTGCAGCAATTGCCAAAGGAATTGATGATGCGAAAAAAAACCTGATCAAGGTTCCCGTACTCAAAGGAACAATTCCTCACGAACAACTGGGTAAATACAGCGGAGCTCTGGTTTATCTGAAACCTGCAGCTCCCGGTACCGGCGTTATCGCAGGAGGTGCTATGCGTGCCGTGCTTGAAAGCGTGGGCATAAAGGACGTGCTGGCTAAATCAAAAGGGAGCTCGAATCCCCATAGTGTGGTCAAAGCTACCATCAATGCCCTGATCCAGATGCGAGATCCTTACACCATTGCACAACTTCGCGGAATTGATCTGCATAATGTATTTAATGGCTAATATTTTTATCACCAAAAGGCTGTCATAAGGAATGAAAAAAATAAAAATCACACAGATTCGAAGCGGTATCGGTAGGCCATTACGCCAGAAACGAACCCTCGAAGCATTGGGCCTGAAAAGGATCCGTCATACGGTGGAACACGAAGCAACCCCTCAGATCCTGGGCATGGTGGCCAAAGTGACCCACCTGGTAACTGTTGAAGAAGTCTAACTTAGATAAATGATATTGAAATGGATTTAAGTAATCTTAAACCGGCTAAAGGTTCTACAAAAAAAGAAAAGCGCATCGGCAGAGGCCAGGGTTCCGGACATGGTGGAACATCCACCCGTGGACATAAGGGCGCCAAATCCCGTTCAGGGTATTCCAAGAAACTTGGTTTCGAAGGAGGGCAGATGTCTTTGGCACGCAGGGTTCCAAAGTTTGGTTTTAACAACATCAACCGTAAGGAGTTTAAAGGAATTAACCTCGATGTTCTGCAACAACTTGCTGATAAAAAGAATATTACGGAGATCAACCTGGGTATTCTTGCAGAAAGTGGTTATATTTCGAAAAATGACCGGGTGAAGATCCTTGGTCGCGGAGAATTGAAAGCCAAGTTGGATATCACCGCTCACGCTTTTTCTGCCAGTGCAAAGAAAGCCATTGAAGATCTTGGTGGAATTGCTCATATACTTTAAATCTGTTTGAATGAAAAAGCTGATTCAAACCATACGGAATATCTGGAAAATTGAGGACCTGCGGAAACGTATCCTTTATACCATCGGGATCATTCTGATCTACCGTTTTGGCGCTTATGTAGTGCTTCCCGGAGTGGATCCGGGTATGTTGGCCAACCTGCAAAACCAGACCAAAAGCGGTTTGCTGGGATTGCTCAATATGTTCTCGGGTGGCGCTTTTTCCAATGCCTCTATCTTTGCCCTGGGGATCATGCCCTATATTTCTGCTTCTATCGTGATGCAACTTCTGGGTATGGCCATTCCCTATTTCCAGAAATTACAAAAGGAAGGGGAAAGCGGGCGTAAAAAAATCAACCAGATGACCCGGTATCTGACCGTCATCATTTTGGTCTTCCAATCTCCGGCCTATATCGTTAACCTGGCTTCTCAATTGCCAGCAGAAGCCATTTATCCTTTTAATCCGAATACCACGATCCATACTGTATTTTCTTTCTTCGGTATCTCCTCTATCATCCTGCTTACGGCCGGATCCATGTTCATCATGTGGCTGGGGGAAAGGATCACGGATAAAGGAATCGGAAACGGAATTTCCTTGATTATTATGATTGGTATCATTGCCCGGCTTCCATTTGCCCTTTTCGGGGAACTTATTTCAAGAATGGAACAAAAAGGTGGCGGACTGGTTTTCTTTGTGGTTGAACTTGCTTTCCTGGTACTGGTTATTCTTGTTACTATTCTGCTGGTTCAGGGTACCCGTAAAATTCCCGTACAGTATGCCAAACGCATTGTGGGGAACAAGCAATACGGAGGGGTTCGTCAATATATTCCCTTAAAAGTTAATGCTGCCGGGGTTATGCCGATCATCTTTGCGCAGGCGATTATGTTTTTACCGCTAACCCTTGCAGGTTTTGCCAGCAATGAAACGCTTACCGGCATTGCCAGGGTATTTACTGACTTTAATAGCTTTGGTTATAATATAACCTTTTTCATCCTGATTATTTTCTTTACTTATTTCTACACTGCCATCACGGTTAATCCAACCCAGATGGCAGAAGACATGAAGAAAAACGGCGGGTTCATTCCGGGTGTGAAACCGGGTAAGAAGACGGCAGAGTTTATCGACAATGTTATGTCGAGAATTACCTTACCGGGTTCAATTTTTCTGGGGTTTGTTGCCATTATGCCGTCCTTGGTGAGCCTTGTCGGAATCACCAACCAATTTGCTCAGTTCTACGGAGGGACCTCTCTCTTGATTCTTGTCGGGGTTGTTCTGGATACTTTGCAGCAAGTTGAAAGCCATTTGTTGATGCGGCATTATGATGGTCTGACAAAATCAGGCCGTATTAAAGGCCGGTCTTCTTATTCTGTTACTGGTTAATGATATCATGCTCGGGAAGCAGTTATCAGTAAAATCGGCAGATGAGATCGAAATATTGAAAGAAAACGCGATCATTGTAAGCAAAACGCTTGCAGAAGTCGCAAAATATATCAGACCCGGTGTTAAAACGATAACACTGGATAAAATAGCGGAAGACTTTATAAGGTCTGAAGGAGCGGTACCCGGCTTTAAGGGTTACAGGGGGTTCCCGGCCACCTTATGTACCTCCATCAATGAAGAAGTGGTGCATGGAATTCCGGGAGAAAGAGTTCTTAGAAATGGTGATATAGTTTCGATCGACTGCGGATGTAGAATGAAGGAATATTATGGAGATTCGGCCTATACTTTTTCAGTAGGGGAAGTTTCGCCTGATATCCTGATGCTCTTGAAACGTACCAAGGAATCTTTGTTTATGGCCATTGAAATGGCGGTAGCAGGGAAAAGGGTAGGGGACATCAGTGAAACGGTCCAGAAATATGTGGAATCTTTCGGATATTCCGTTGTGAGAGAACTTGTTGGACACGGGATAGGAAAGCAGTTGCACGAAAAACCGGATATTCCCAATTACGGGCGTAGAGGTTCAGGGATGAAACTGGTAGAAGGATTGACCTTGTGTATTGAACCCATGATCAATATGGGGAATAAAAACATTGTTCAATCTACTGACGGTTGGACCATACGAACAGCAGATCGCATGCCCTCAGCTCATTTTGAGCTTACGGTAGTGGTCAGGAAAGAAAAAGCAGATGTGCTTTCAACATTTAAGTATATAGAGGAAGTATTGGACGCTTATAATAATAAAGGTTAACCATGTCAAAGCAAGCATCAATCCAGCAGGATGGAACTGTCATTGAGTCACTGGGAAATGCCATGTTCCGTGTTGAGCTGGAAAACGGTCACGTGATCACGGCACATATTTCCGGAAAAATGCGAATGCATTACATCAAGATTCTACCCGGTGATAAAGTAAGGATCGAAATGTCACCCTATGATTTGACAAAGGGAAGAATAACATTCAGATATCAATAGTTTAATATAGAGGAAATGAAAGTCAGAACATCCATAAAAAAACGGTCGGCAGATTGCAAAATCGTCCGGAGGAAGGGAAAACTTTTTGTCATCAACAAAAAGAATCCTAAATTCAAACAAAGACAAGGTTAAAAACAAACAAAAAATCGATCAATATGGCCAGAATTGCAGGTATTGACTTACCTAAAAACAAGCAGGGCGAAATTGGGCTGACCTATATTTACGGTATTGGTAGAAGCACTGCCCAGAAGATCCTAAACCTTGCAGGTGTTAGCCTGGATAAAAAGGTTCAGGATTGGACCGATGATGAGCAGAACAGGATCAGAACAATCATCAATGATAATTATAAAATTGAAGGCGCGCTCCGTTCGGAGGTTCAGATGAATATCAAGCGTTTGATGGATATCGGTTGCTACCGTGGAATCCGTCATCGTCTGGGGTTGCCGGTTCGCGGACAAAGTACCAAGAACAACGCCCGTACCCGCAAGGGAAGGAAAAAAACGGTTGCCAACAAGAAAAAAGCAACAAAAGGTTAATGGTTAACGAAGACAGTAATCGTAGCATATGGCAAAGACTGAAAAAAGTTCAAAGAAAAGGATAGTGAAGGTTGATGCAATAGGGAAAGCCTATATCAATGCATCATTCAACAATCTCATCGTCACACTGACCAACAATAACGGGCAGGTGATCAGTTGGTCCTCAGCAGGAAAAATGGGTTTTAAAGGCTCAAAAAAGAATACTCCTTATGCTGCCCAGATGGCCTCTCAGGATGCATCCAAGGTGGCATACGATCTTGGTTTGAGAAAGGTGAAAGTGTTTGTTAAAGGGCCAGGAGCCGGTCGTGAGTCCGCTATCCGTACCTTACATTCCGCCGGAATCGAAGTGATGGAAATCATGGATATCACCCCGTTGCCTCACAACGGATGCCGCCCACCAAAAAGAAGAAGAGTTTAACCTATATTTATATCTATTACCATGGCAAGATACATTGGCCCGAAGTCAAAGATTGCAAGAAAATTCAGGGATCCTATTTATGGACCTGATAAAAATTTTGAAAAAAAGAATTATCCTCCCGGAATGCACGGACAAACCAAAAGACGTCCAAAATCATCGGAATATGGTACCCAGCTGATGGAGAAACAAAAAGCCAAATATACCTATGGCATCCTTGAAAAACAATTTAAGAATACCTTTCTAAAAGCTGCAAGAAAAGGTGGTATTACCGGTTCGGTATTGCTCCAGCTTATTGAATCGCGTCTTGATAATGTGGTTTATCGCCTGGGAATTGCTCCGACAAGAAGTGCTGCCCGCCAGCTTATCGGACACCGACATATTACGGTGAACGGAAAAGTAGTGAACGTGCCTTCCTTTGAATTACGACCGGGAGATATCGTAGCGGTCAGAGAGCGTTCCAAATCACTTGAAGTCATCACGGACTCTGTTTCTTCTCACGGAAATCCATATCCCTGGCTGGAATGGGATCGTGGTATGCTGACTGGAAAATTTATGAATTATCCGGAACGTGACCAGATCCCGGAAAACATCAGAGAACAACTGATTGTTGAATTATACTCGAAGTAATAATCAGCAGGGATGGTCTGAGATCACCCGGCCTTTAACTTAAAAACTGAAAATATGGCAATATTACCGTTCCAGAAACCTGATAAGGTAATCATGGTGGAAGCCGATGATTGCCGCGGTGTTTTTGAATTCCGCCCGCTTGAACCCGGCTTTGGTGTAACCATCGGAAATTCACTCAGAAGGATATTGCTTTCCTCACTGGAAGGCTTTGCCATCACCTCCATCAAAATGGAAGGTGTGGATCAGGAATTTTCTACCATCAAAGGGGTTATCGAAGATGTCACCGAAATCATCCTGAATTTAAAGCAAATCCGTTTTAAACGTCTGATCGATTCTGAAACATCTGAAAAAGTTACTGTGATTATTGCCCAGCAGAAAGATTTTAAAGCAGGCGATATCAACAAATTTCTTTCGGTCTTTCAGGTACTGAACCCTGAGATCATCATTTGCCATATGGAATCGAACGTCAGACTGACCATCGAATTATCCATCGACAAAGGTCGGGGTTATGTTCCTGCTGAGGAAAATAAGACGCTGACTTCTTCTCTTGGCAGAATTGCCATCGATTCAGTGCATACTCCAATAAAAAATGTGACCTTTAATATTGAGAATTTCAGGGTTGAACAGAAAACCGACTACGAAAAACTCCTGATCGAGGTGGAAACGGATGGATCTATTCATCCTAAGAATGCGTTGAAAGAAGCAGCTAAAATTCTTATTCATCACTTTATGCTGTTTTCCGATGAAAAGATCACCCTCGATTCTGCTGAAAAAGCCGTCACCGAAGAATTTGACGAAACCTCTTTACATATTCGCCAGTTACTTAAAACAAAATTGGTTGATCTTGACCTTTCCGTGAGGGCATTAAACTGCCTGAAAGCTGCCGATGTGGAAACATTGGGAGACCTGGTTGCCTTCAACAAAAACGATCTCCTGAAATTTAGAAACTTTGGCAAGAAATCGCTGACCGAACTGGAAGAGCTTGTCAGGGCTAAAGGTCTGGAGTTTGGTATGAATACTACGAAATATAAATTAGATAAGGATTAATTGAAATGAGACACCAGAAGAGAATTAACCACCTGGGAAGAAAGAGTGCACATCGGAAAGCCATGCTCTCAAATATGGCCGCCTCGCTGATCATTCATAAAAAGATCAATACTACCCTTGCAAAAGCAAAAGCTTTACGCTCATATGTTGAACCTCTTTTGACTAAATCAAAAGAAGATTCCACCCATTCAAGGCGGCTTGTGTTTAGTCAACTGCAAAACAAAGAAGCAGTTTCGGAATTGTTCCGTGAAATATCGAAAAAGATCGCTGAACGTCCCGGTGGATATACCCGTATCCTGAAAACAGGGTTCCGTGAGGGTGATAATGCAGAAATGTGCCTTATTGAGCTCGTTGACTATAATGAAAACCTGCTCAACCTGAAAAAGGATGATGAAAAGGCTAAAACCACCCGCAGAAAGAGAAGTACTAAGAAAAAAGAAGGGGAAGAAAAACCTGAAAAAGTTTCCAAAAAAACTACCCCTGTATCTTCTGAGGAAGTAAAACCGGAAGTTAAGGCGGAAACAGAAACATCATCCGGGGAAAATTTATAAGTCCGGAGTTTTCTTTTACCTTACGCAAGATCAACCTTTTCCATTTTTAGGAAAAGGTTTTTTTGTTTAGTTCGGAAAGTGTTCATATATTCGTCGATGATTTTTTTAAGATGAAAAGATTTGCCATCTTACTTATTCTATTGCTGCTGACCTCTTTTCAGACATTTACCCAAACAAATCAGGCGGATAAACCGGTAGTTTCCCAAATGGCAAATACCTGGCAACTGGGAGTGAATATAGGTCCCGATTTCTATTATGGCGATCTCGGCCCATCCCATCTTTTACCAAACAGAAACATCCACCTGGCGGGAAGTGTACTTTTTGGAAGGCAATTTTCCAACGTCTTCGGATTAAGACTACAATTGCTATTTGGAGGATTAACCGGCGAAAAAAAGTCTCCATTCGGGGGAAAAGATATCACTCAGTCATTTACTGGAAGTGTACTGGAATTCAATACCAATGCAACTGTAAATTTTTTTAATTTATTCAGCCCTTATAAACCTTCCAGGCGCTTTTTTATATATGGCACCATCGGTATAGGCGTGACGAACTGGAGAACTCAAAAGACTACCACTTCCACGGATGGGGTGACGTCCATCGACAATCCCCCGCAATGGAAATCTGCTGCCGTAGTGCCTCTTGGACTGGGTGCCTATTACAGTCTGGGGAACAGAATCAATCTTGGACTGGAATGGACCTTCCGGATGGCATTTTCAGATATGCTTGACCAAACCCAGGGTGGATTTAAATACGATGTTTATGATTACCTTGCTGTTGGCATAACCATAAAACTAGGAAAAGGGGGAAAGAAATCAATGAAAATGCTTGACTATTCCCACCCGGTGATTCCGACTCAGAATATTGTACCTGTACAACCCGAAACTGACTATCCGAGGATAGCACCTCCCGCGGTGGAAGAAAGTATTCCCGGAGATTATTTATATTCTGTACAGGTTTGTGCCTTTAATAAACATAGATACAATACAAACTGGGTTCGTAAGCATTACCGTCTGAAACAACCGGTAAGAATGGAAAAAGAGGGAAGCATGGAAAGATTTCTCATTGGGAATTATAAGGATATTGAACTGGCCAGGGAATTATGCCAGTCCCTCATCAAACAAGGTATTCGGGATGCTTTTGTGGTCACCTATAAAGATGGAGTACGCCAGAATCGTTATACCCCCTGATTATTTACAAACCTGCCCGATAAATTTAAGGTATTCCGGTTCGCTTAAACCCATACTCACGGCTTTCCTGAAATCACTGCATGCAATGGTTGAGATACCCAGGAAATAATTTGCAAGACCACGGTTGTAATAAATGGTTTTTAGTGTGTTGTTATCAGTTTGAACGGCATAATTGATGGCGACATCAAAATCACCGATTGCTCCTTGATAATCTGCCATTTTAAGCCGGCAATTTCCACGGTAATTGTAAACAGAGGTGATATTGGTCTGGGGTTTTAACTCCAGCGCACGGTTGAAATTTTTCAGTGCCTCGCTATAATTTCCATTTTCATATTTCCATATCCCCTCCCAATAAATTTTGTAATAATCGTTCTGAATTTCAGGAGGGGTAGAGGGTGTATTTGGTGTACTGCTGGGCAAGGTATTTATCGTAAGGGAGTTGGGGGTAAACTTATAATTCCGGCAGTTTTCCCGTATCATATTATCCATACTGACATCCTTGAATCCAAGTTGAACAGCAGTTTGCCAGTCCTGACAAGCTCCTGCATTGTCTTTTGAGTTGAATCTCGCGACTCCTCTGTTATAGATAGTGGTCAACCAGGCTGAATAATAACTCTGGTCGTTGGGTTTTAAAGCAACAGCCCGGTCGAAATCCTGAAGCGCTGGAAGGAGTTCTCCCATCTTTTGCCTTGCATTGGCCCGGTATGCATAAGTCAGGAAGAAATCCGAGTAAGGAGGAGATTTTGATGCTTCAGTCAGGTCAATGACTGCTTCGCGGTGATTCCCCATGGCATAATTGGAGACCCCGCGTTTGTAAAATTCTTCAGGTGATTTCGGGGTTCCGGTATATTGAGGAACCGCAATGGATCCGGCATTATATCTAATAAATCCCCGGAAAATATCAAAATTCAGTTCATAATAGGAACTGCGGAATAACTTGTCCCTGTCCTTGGGATCCAGGTAAGGAAGGTAAAGTTTTTTCTTGTTCATCACCTGAATGAGGCGGAAACGGGCAAGGTTTTCCCCGTTGATCTGAACCGGCATGAAGGCAATCAGGAGATTAATGGAAGCAATGGTCTTATCGTTAAAAGTTTTCTGGATTTGATAGGCAATGGTCGAATTCAGGGTTTTTAAATCGTAATTCACGATCGTTCCGTTGCAGACCACATCGAGATTTGCGATATAAGGTTGATTGTATTCAAACTTGTCAGGGACAACCTGGGCAAGTTTGCTCGCTTTAAACACATAATAGCTCAACCCGACCTGCTTGTGCCAGCCATCCTTTAGGATGGGAAACTCGTACCAACCGGTTCTAAATCGAATGATAAAGATGGCGTAGAGCTCATTATTGATCATTACATCCCTTATCTCCAGCATCTGGAAGTTTTCTTTCCCCAATTTATAATAGGCTTTGGAAGATCGGTTAAGCTCTGCTTTTTTGTAAGGGATTAGATTTTCAGACGAAATCCATTCCCCGTTGTCCTGCAACATCCATCCACTGGCTTTCTCAATAAAGGATCTGGTTTCGCTGATCAAGGGCAGATTCGACATGGATCTTTCCACATTAAGTGCCTTTGGTTTTGCCTTTGGTGCTACAGTTTGCTGAGCAATAACCGTCTGTAGCACAGATATGCTTATAATAAAGACAAGAATTTTCCTGATCAGCATGAAATTCATATAATGATATGGGTTAATAAGTAAAACAGTAAATTGGTCACATGCTTTACATTTTCATTAAAGACTTTGAATACATTTTCCCAGGTAACAGGTTCTTCATCCTGTTTCCAGCAATCGTAATCGGTCGACAGGGCAATGGCGGCATAGGGGATACCTGCCTCGTTGGCTAAAATGGCCTCCGGAGCTGTACTCATATTGATTACGTCAGCGCCCAATGTTCGAAACATATTGGATTCAGCCCTGGTGGAAAAACGGGGTCCTTCTATGGTTACTACAGTTCCCCTCGGATGATGGGGGAGGTGGAGTTTTATGGCTGATTGTATGATCCAATCTCGCAAAATGGGTGAAAAAGGATCTGCCATGGCTGTATGCACAGGTTTCTCAGATTCGAAGACATCATGGAAAGTATTATTCCTGAAACGGGTGAAATCCATGAACTGATCTAGTACCACCATATCCCCCCGCCTGATCTCTTCCTTTAAACTCCCGCATGCGGTCGTCGCAATAATGTATTGGCATCCGAGCTGACGCAGGGCCTCAATATTGGCACGGTTATTCACATGCGTTGGAGTGATGGTATGGTGACGTCCATGACGGGAAAGGATAAACACTTCACAATGACCGGTTTTCCCTGTTAACAGAGGGGAGCTGGGAAATCCATAAGGAGTCTCGATCTGAATCTCCTGAATTTGTTCAAACAAATTCAACTTCTCTAAACCCGAGCCACCGATCAAGCCTACTTTGACCATCATACAAAATTTTAGCGAATATAATGGAAATAGGTTATTCCGTCAAGGCTTATAGGATTTATTTGTAACAAAACAAGCTGAGTTATTAACAGCGTTATCTTTGAAATCCTACATTTGAAATGTTTATTTTTGCAGATTCTAATAGATTTTCATGGACATACAATATTTCGGAGAACATTTATGGCCTGGAATACTGGGCAGATTTTTCATCGGACTCAGTTTTTTCTTCGCTCTTTTTTCCTTGATTTTTTACCTGTTCTCCTTTTATTCGAAAACCAGGCAACAAAAAATATTTTATCCGCTTGGGCGAATATTTTATTTTCTCCATATGCTTGGCCTTTTCTCCGCCGCGTTTATATTGTATTACCTCATTTTTCATCATTATTTTGAATATGCTTATGTCTGGCAGTATTCCTCGCGATCATTACCTTTATCTTTCATAATTTCCTGCTTTTGGGCTGGACAGGAAGGCAGTTTTCTGATCTGGGCAATGGCCCAATCACTGTTCGGATTGATCCTGATATTCACTGGAGGGAAGTGGGAAAAGCCGGCCATGATCTTCATTGCTTTATCCCAGGTATTCCTGACTTCGATGTTGCTTGGGATAAACTTCTTCGGATTAAGAATCGGAGAAAATCCGTTTATTCTGTTGCGAGAGTCCATCGGGTCGGTGAACGGAACAATCTTTTCAAGACCAGATTACTTAAGTATGATTACAGATGGAAATGGACTGAATCCTTTGCTTGAGAATTTCTGGATGACCATCCACCCTCCGATACTCTTTCTGGGTTACGCAGCATCTGTGGTACCCTTCGCCTATGGGATGGCTTCTTTTTTGAAGAAGGATTATTCTGGCTGGATCAGGCCGGTACTCCCCTGGATATTATCCTCGCTTTTCTTTCTGGGTGCAGGCATTTTGCTGGGAGGAGCGTGGGCATATGTGTCTCTTACTTTCGGGGGATTCTGGTCATGGGATCCGGTTGAAAATTTATCCCTGGTACCCTGGATGACACTGATTGCCGGTCTTCATTTTTTATTAACCGCAAAAAAACAGCATTATTCTCTGTTTTTTGCTTATCTGTTCATCGGATTATCTTATGTACTGGTATTATATGCCAGTTTTCTCACCAGAAGCGGGATGCTGGCAGATTCATCCGCCCATGCATTCGGGGATAACGGAATGAAACGTCAACTGCTGCTCTTTTTACTGATTTTTCTGGCTTTGATGGTTTTTAATATTTTTCATCATTTCCGGGCATTTCATGAGAAGAAAAATGATTCATTGTTTTCCCGAGAGTTCTGGGTTTTCACAGGCGCAATCGTCATGGTAATGGCAGCATTTCAAATTCTTTTTTCCACCTCCATTCCTGTCATCAATAGCATTCTGGGGATTCGCCTTGCCCCTCCAGTCGACAGACCAGGCTTCTATATTCTATGGCAGTTGCCTTTTGCCATGCTGATTGCGGGATTAATTGGTTCTTCTCATTATCATAACATTGCCGTCCATCAATTCAAAACATTGTGTCGTCATCTGTTTTTCCCTCTTACCCTAACGGCTCTGCTTTGCTTACTGTTAGTATTATCAGGAGTACAGACCCGACTGAATTACCTGTTACTGATGGTTTTTGTTTTATTTGCACTGATTTCGTCTTTTATCAGTTTGTTTTTCAAAACATCAGGACAGACAAATAAGGGAGCGGGATTAACCCATATTGGATTTCTTTTTTTTCTCGCAGGTGTTGTTCTTACCTTCTCAAATGCTACTATTCTTTCGTCCAATACTTCTCGTTATAATCTGGGTGATGACAGAAGCAATGCTGAGAACCTGATGCTTGTCCGTCATGATACACTTACCATGAGTGGATTTTTCGTCACTTATGTGGACCATACCCGAAAGGGGAACCTGACGGAATATCAGCTGGATTTTTTGAAATACCGGGATGGCAAGTATGCTCATGAATTTTCACTTTATCCCTCAGTAAACAGAAATCCCCGTATGGGTAATGTATATAATCCTGATACCCGGCATTTTTTTAGCCGTGATTATTACACCTATATTTCCCAGGTGGGTGAAAACCCCGATTATATCGTTATTAAAGTCATCTTGAACCCCTACATTAATATCCTTTGGGGAGGAGCGCTCCTGATGCTGATTGGCTTTATGATCGCGATGATAAAAAGGATGCGGTCAAACAACACTAATAATACCTGACATCCTTGATGTTCCCGTACTTAGTGTAGAAAGTCCATTTCCCGCTGCGGCGACCAAAGCTGAACTGTCCTTCAAGTTCTGTCTTACCATCACGGAAATGCTTGATAACGGGTCCTGTGTAGGGTACTCCATCCAGGTATTTGATCGGACCTCCGCGTAATCTTTCCCATTCAACAGGGAGTTGTTTTCTGGGTGTGACTTGTTTCTCAGTAACCGTTTTTGATGCTGGTTTCTTGTCGGGAATAACGGTCTCCTGAGGCAGTGTATCCGTTTTAACTTCAACTTCCGGATTGCCGTCATTGCCCAGACGTTTACCCATCTTATAGATTTCTGTAACGTCTGGTTGGCCGTTCTCTTTCCAATAGCTCCAGGTCCCTTCTTTGAGCCCATCTGTGAATTGACCTTCCATTTTTTTCTGTCCTGTCGGATAGTAATATGTCCAGATTCCTTCTTTTAATCCGTTTTTGACTTCACCTTCGAACTCCACTTTTCCTGCTACATAGGAAATGACCTCACCGGTAAAGGGTTTAGCTTCGTTGACGAGGTAAAAGAGTCCGTTGCGATCCTGTAACTGATCGAAGTTGACTTTTTTTGCTGCACACCCTGCCAGGGCAAGCAGTAATAAGAATAGGTAAATCTTTTTCATGGTTTATGTCATTTGTCCTTCGCTCTGTTTTCCAACATCGGCACAAAGCGAAATAAGCCGTGTTCTTTTTTTTCACAATTCAAATTGGATATTTTCCTGAATGTGGTCATGATCTGCATATCTTCTCCCAAAGGGATAACCAGAATGCCTCCTGTTTTCAGTTGTTCTATCAGGGGGTCTGGAACAAAGGGAGCGGCTGCAGTGACAATGATCTTATTAAATGGGGCAAAGGCCGGTAATCCTTTATATCCATCGCCATAAAAAACCTTTATCGAGGAGTAACCCATTTTTTGAAGGTGTTTACTCGTTTTATCGAAAAGGGATTTTTGACGTTCAATCGAGAACACCCTGGCGCCCATTTCCATCAGAATACAAGCCTGGTAACCCGATCCTGTACCAATTTCCAGGACTTTGTCTCCTTTTTTAATGTCAAGCAGCTCGCTTTGAAAGGCTACGGTATAAGGTTGTGATATCGTTTGACCGGCACCGATAGGGAATGGCTTATCTTCATAGGCATATTCCAGGAAAGAGGAATCGAAAAAAAAGTGACGCGGAACCTTTTCCATAGCAGCCAGAACATTAGGGTCAGTGATTCCCTTTTGTTTAATATTTTCGATCAGGAGTTTTCTTAAACCCTGATGCCGGTATGCGTCTAAAAGACGATCTTCATTCATGAGCTCAGTCAGGAAATAATTCACGAAAATACTAAATTCAATCAGCCTAAAAAATTACCTTTGCAAAAAAAAATACTTTATGTTGAAAATTGGTGTTCTGGGCGCAGGTCATCTGGGGAAGATCCATATCAATTGTCTGAAAGAAATAAAGGATTTTGACCTGGTCGGATTTTTTGATCCTGATGAAATCGTGGCCCATAAAGTGGAAACGGAATACAAGGTAAAAAAATTTCCTTCCATTGATGAACTGATCGATTCCGTGGATGTCATGGATATTGTAACCCCAACCATTTCCCATTTCGATTGTGCTTCCCGTTCCCTGAAGAAATGTCGCCATGTCTTTATTGAAAAGCCTATTGTTACGAGTCTTAAACAGGCCAGGGATCTGATCAAAATTGCTGCAGAAGCCCATGTGAAAGTTCAGGTGGGACATGTGGAGAGGTTCAACCCGGCTTTTCTGGTTGCGGAAACTTTTCTTGACCGCCCGATGTTCATTGAAAGTCACCGCTTGTCACAGTTTAACCCTCGCGGAACAGATGTTCCTGTCATCCTTGACTTGATGATTCATGACATAGACATTATCCTGAGCGTGGTTAAAAGTAATATCCGGAAAATAAATGCCAGCGGAGTTGCCATTGTCAGTGATACCCCTGATATTGCCAACGCCCGTATCGAATTTGACAATGGATGTGTGGCTAACCTCACCGCGAGCAGGATTTCGTTGAAAAATATGCGTAAATCAAGGTTTTTCCAACGCGATGCCTATGTGTCTGTGGATTTTTTAAAAAAGGAAGTGGAAGTGGTGAGGATCAAAGATTTGGATGATACAGGTCAATCACCCCAGGGAATGATTTTGGAACTTGGCCCCGGGAAAGGATATAAACAGATTCTATTTGATAAACCTGAGATTAAACCCCTCAATGCCATTAAAAAGGAACTTGAAAGTTTTCATTCGGCCATCGTCAACAATACCATCCCCTCCGTTACGATAAATGATGGTTACACTGCATTGGAAGTGGCTCACAAAATCATGGAAAAGATTGATCAAGCCGGAGCCCCTTAAGCTGAGTTATGGTTAAATTTTTGTTAATTACTTTAATTGATTTTACAGACAATATACCATTAAAACAACCGTTAAAAAATACAGGATAAAGCTACCCGTGCTTATGACTTTTCGGAAACCTTCGCTACCCTTGCCTTTCCTCCTTTTCCTTCTTGCTTTTACGACAGCCTGTGAAAAATTCTCAGGGGATCAAACCATCCCTGCCTATTTATCCATCGATTCGATTTATTTATCCACTAATTATTCACTTCAGGGTACTGCCTCTCATTCGATTACCGATGCATGGGTATACGTGGATGATGATTTAATTGGTGCTTTTGAATTACCTGCCAGATTCCCTGTCCTGAAGAATGGAAAACATACGGTTAGGATTCTGCCAGGGATTAAGAAAAATGGAATTTCAGCCACCCGGATCAATTATGAGTTCTATTCAGAGATTTCGAAACAGTATATGTTTTCGGAAGACAGTACAACGAAACTCAACCTCCAGAAAACAACCTATACTGCTTCCACTGCATTTACCTGGATGGAAGATTTTGATAAAATTTCCATTTCCCTCGATACCACAACGAGGAGTACTGCTTTTATACAGTTGACAAATGCTGGTTCTCCTCTGACTTTTGAGGGGTCGCATTCTGGGATGGTCGTTTTGGACACGGTCAGGGATTTTTTCGAATGTCAGACCCATAATGAATTTCCGATTCCTTATGCCCCGGTATTTCTGGAAATGAACTTCAATACATCCAACATTCTGACCATCGGACTTATCCTTTACTCCACAACCAACATTTATACGGTTCCCATCATCAACCTGAACAAAACCAATGAAACCTGGAAAAAAATCTATATTGATCTAACCACTACCATGAATGCTTATCCCAATGTGTTTAGTTACCGTTTATATATGGGCACATTCAAAGATGCTGATGCTGAGGAGACCACTATTTTATTTGACAACCTAAAACTGGTGACCCGAAATGAATAAACGCTTACAGGTTATAAAGTACATAACTGCTGATTATTTCGCCGCCCTTACTGCCTGGACGCTGTTTTTTATTTACCGGAAGTTTGCTGTTGATCATACCCTTTTATCCCATCTTCAGGATGTCTTCCTTGACAAAAATCTTTATCTCGGGATCCTCATTATTCCTCTGTTCTGGCTTCTCATCTATGTATTAATCGGAAATTACAGAAGAATATACCGTAAAGCAAGACTTAAGGAGTTTGCCCAGACTATCCTCGTCACTTTTATAGGTGTCACGATAATTTTCTTTATCATTATTCTTGATGATGTGATCATCACCCAAAGAACCTATGCTGAATTCTTTTTTATTCTCTTTTTCTTTCATCTGTTTTTTACAGCCGGTTTCCGGTTTATTCTGACTTCACAAACAGCTTATAAAATTCATCATAAACTGATCGGATTCAATACCATTATCGTTGGAAGCAATGGGAATGCCGTATCCATCTACAAGGAAATTGAGAACCAGGAGGAATCTTCAGGGAATAGGTTCATTGGATTTGTAAATGTAGAAGGTTACCATAATTATAAGCTTGCTGAATTTATTCCCCACCTTGGTGGCCTTAATGATTTGAACCGAATCGTGAAGGAATTTAATGCCGAGGAAGTGATCATTGCCATTGAACATTCTGAAAATCATACGATTGAAAATATTATTACCCAGCTTGAAGACACCGTTGTGGTAATTAAAATTATCCCTGCCATGCAAGATATCCTCATGGGTTCAGTCAAAACAACTTCCATCTTTCATGCTCCTTTGATCCAAATCTACCCCGACCTTATGCCTGACTGGCAAATGTCGCTGAAACGAATTTTTGATATCGTGGTTTCCATTTTTTGTCTGATTCTTCTATCTCCGGTAATGATAATCACGGGGATTATCATTAAACTAACTTCAGCCGGACCGATATTCTATTCACAGCAAAGGATCGGCTTGAAGAGCAGACCATTCATCATGCATAAATTCCGTACCATGTATAAGGATGCAGAGTCGAATGGACCTCAGCTATCCTCGAAAAACGATCCCAGGATTACCCGCTTCGGAAAATTCCTGCGTCAGTTCCGGATTGATGAAATACCACAGTTTTACACTGTCTTAAAAGGGGATATGAGTATCGTTGGTCCGCGGCCTGAACGTCCTTTCTATATTGACCTTATCGTTCAGCGTGCTCCCCATTATCGCCTGTTACACAAAGTCAAACCCGGAATTACTTCCTGGGGACAGGTGAAATATGGTTATGCTGAAAATCTTGATCAAATGGTTGAGCGCCTGAAATTTGATATTCTTTATATCGAAAACATGTCGCTGGCTATGGACTTCAAGATATTAATCTATACCATCCTGATCATCATTCAGGGAAGAGGGAAATAAGACCGTCTCCAGTTTTTCCATCATGGTTGTTGCTTTACCCTGCAGGAAAATATCTGTTATGGCAGAGGTATAATTGGATGGAGTCAGGTTAATCTCGATGATGCATGCACCATGGCTTTTTGCCATAAACGGAAACTGGTTGGCCGGCATCACTTCTCCTGTGGTTCCGATGATCAGAAATACATCTGAAATCGAAGCAGCTTCATAGGCCGCGGTTAGCGGTAACTGCGGGATGGCTTCACCAAAAAAAACGAAGTCCGGTTTAAGGAGTCCACCACATTCACGACAGGTGGGAGGAGGATGATCAAAACTGATTTCACCAAGCTTATAAGACCTATTACAGTGAAGACAAACCAGGCTTTTTGAATTTCCATGGAATTCGAAAACCTGTCGTGACCCGGCTTCCTGATGAAGGTAGTCGATATTCTGGGTGATGATTCTGCCCAATAGACCATTGGCTTCAAGCCGGGCCAGTATTTTATGGGATTTATTGGGTCGGGCTTGACCGAAAAAGTCATAAAAAATTTCTTTAATCACCTTCCAGGATTCTCCGGGATTTTCTTTGAAATAATTGATTTCAAGAACTTTCGGATCATATTTTTGCCATAATCCGGAATCACCACGGAAAGGAGGGATACCACTTTCAACGGAAATCCCCGCACCTGTGAAAGCAGTTGTAAACCTTGAGGTGCTGATCAACTGTGCCGCTTGTTGTACTAAATTGCCCAAAGGTATTTATTTAAGCCACCTGTCAAGCCAGTTGAAGAAGGTACGTTGCCATAAGATGCCATTCTGGGGTTTCAACACCCAATGATTTTCATCCGGGAAATACAGTAGTTCGGCAGGCACTCCTTTCAGAATGGCCGCATTGAAAGCCTGCATGCCCTGTGTAGCTGCAATGCGATAATCCAGTTCGCCATGAACGACTAAGATGGGGGTATCCCAGTTTTGAACAAAACGATGCGGACTGCTGGCATAGGAACGCTGGGCAATCTTGTTGCTTTTATCCCAGAACGGTCCACCAAGATCCCAGTTGACAAACCACATCTCATCGGTTTCAAGGTATTGCGATTCGAGGTTAAACATGCCATCATGGGCAATAAAAGCCTTGAAACGCTTCTGGTGGTTACCAGCCAGCCAGAAAACAGAAAACCCCCCATAACTTGCTCCCACGCATCCTAATCTATCTTTATTTACATAGGGCTCTTTAGCCATGGCATCGATGGCGCTCAGGTAATCCTTCATATTCTGTCCGCCATAATCTCCGCTGATTTGCTCATTCCATGCTTGTCCGAAACCTGGCAGGCCGCGGCGGTTGGGGGCAACAATAATATAACCATTGGCAGCCATCATCTGAAAGTTCCAGCGGTACGACCAGAACTGGCTGACCGTACTCTGTGGGCCACCCTCACAGTAAAGCAGGGTGGGATATTTTTTAGAAGGATCAAAATGCGGAGGATAAATGATCCAGGTGTGCATGTCTTTGTGATCTGTGGTCTTTATCCATCTGGCTTCCACTTTTCCAAAACTAAGCTTGTCGAGTAGTTCTTGGTTGGTAAAAGTTAATTGAGCGTCTTTTCCACTGGTTAAATCCACCGCATAAATTTCTTCCGGCATCGACATGGATACCCTTGAAGCAATCAGCTTATCTCCGGCTTGTGCGACATTTTTATAATTGTGAACCCCTTTTGTGATCTTCTTGATCTGACCGTCCTTCAAATCAACCCGGTATATTTCATCACTCCCATGATAATCACTGATAAAATAAATGGATTGCCCGTTTTCTGACCAGGAGAAAAAATCTATATGCTGATCGAATTCCCTGCTGAGATCGGTTTTGGTCTGAGTGGTCAGATCCATGAGAAAAAGCCTGTTTTTATCGGCTTCATATCCGTCTCTTTCCATGCTCTGCCAAGCGATCATTTTCCCATCCGGAGAGTAGGAGGGAGCGACATCGTAACCTAACATCCCTTCACTGATATTGGTCGTTTTTCCGGTTTCCAGATCAAATAGAAAAATATCCGAATTTGTTGACAGGGTATAAGCCAGTCCGGTTTTTTTCCGGCAGGTGTAGGCAATGACCTTTCCATCCGGGCTCCAGTTAATCTGTTCCATCCCGCCGAAAGGTTTTAGCGGACATTCATAGGGTTCACCTTCAAGAATATCTTTCCCTGATTTGATGAGACCTTGGGAAATTTCTGCATAAAAAACATGGCTGAAGGATTCCACCCAGGTATCCCAATGCCTGTACATATGGTCGGTGAATATTTTTCCACTGGCTTTAGGCAGGCCGGCATACAAATCCTTTAACTGCTTTTCTGCAGCTACTTCAGAAATGAAAAGGATGTGCTTACCATCCGGAGAATATTTATACCCATCAATTCCGTTTTCAATATCCGTAATCTGTTTGCGGTTTTTCCCGTCCGTATCCATTTCCCAGAGTTGCATGTTTCCTGTTTCTGATGATAAAAACGCGATCTTTTTTCCATCAGGCGTCCACATGGCCTGGTATTCACTAAACTTTGTGGACGTGATCTGGGTCGCTGCCCCTCCATTCACACTGATGGTAAACAACTCACGGTTTCCCTTATTCTGGGCAATATCATAATACGTAATGCCGTAAACAAGACTTTTTTGATCGGGAGAAACTTCTGGTTCGCTGACCCGCCCAAAACTCCATAAAACTTCCGGGGTCATGAGATCGTTTTTCAATTCGGGGTTTGGTTTGACGATCAGGGGGGCATCCGGAGATTTCTCTTTTTTTTCTTTTGACAAACAAGAAATCAATCCCGTTGAGATCACAACCAGTAATAATACAGTTAACTTTTTCATGTGTTAATAATTTTATATTTCATTTGTCACATGGAATATCCATTATTATCATTCGTGGATTGCATGAACTTTGCTTGTATGGATATTTCATATCAATAAGGTTTCGATGAATAAGCAAATATTTTAGGAATAAAAATGATCAGCCCGATCAATGCTGAAGTCAGCGCAGCAATCAGGACTGCCGCCGCGGAAATATCTTTGATTTTTCCGGCCAGTTCATGATATCCCGGAGATACCAGGTCAATGGTATATTCAATGGCCGTATTCAGTGCCTCCAGCGTAAGAACCAATCCCATGCAGAGGATTAAAATGATCCATTCCATAAGGGAAATGTCCAGGATAATGCCACCAATAATCACAGCGATAACGGCAAACAAATGAATCCGAAAATTTACCTGACTGCTGATTAAAACCGAAATTCCTTTCAGGGCATATACAAAACATCGCAGCGGTGATGAAGAAGTAGGTTTATTTTCTGTCTTGGATTTCATTCTATGCTCAGTTGTTCAGGTATTTTTCAAGGATAACTTTCAATTCCCTTGTATCAATTGGTTTTGAAATATAATTATCGCAACCTGCTGCCAGGCTTTTCTCTTTTTCTCCTTTTAAGGCATAAGCAGTCTGCGCAATGACAGGAATATCTTTCCGGATTTTTTTTATCTCCTGTGTAGCTTCATAACCATCCATCAATGGCATACGGATGTCCATGAGGACGAGATCATAACGGGTTTTTCTGCATTCTTCTATGGCATCCATTCCATTTTTGGCCCAGACAAGCTGTAATCCTGTTTTTTTAAGAAGGCGGTCAAGGAGGAAATAATTGGACTCTTCATCTTCTACCACAAGGATCTTCTTATTACTCCAGTCCTTTGAACCCTTAGCCTCGGTCTCAGGTATATTTTCATGGATTATTTTTTCTCCGGTCATCTGCAATGGCAGGGTAATATAAAAATGCGTTCCTTTTCCCCGGTCAGATTCTAATCGTATATCCCCACCCAATAATCTGACAAGATTTTTCGAAATGGTCAGGCCAAGTCCTGTCCCTCCGTACTTTCGGGTATTGGTGTCGTCCACCTGCCGGAATCGTTCAAAGATCACTTCATGCATTTCTTTGGGAATTCCTATTCCCGTGTCGCGAACAAAGAATTCAATGAAAGGATCATTTCCAATGTTTTTCAAGGTATAACCAAATTCAACAGAACCCTGCTCTGTAAATTTCAGGGCATTTTCGATCAGATTGGTCAGGATCTGCCGTAAGCGGTTTCCATCGCTGAGTATGGTGAAATCATGATCTGTTTTTCCGGGAAGGCAATTCAAGATAAGGCTATTCTTTGCCTGTTTACGCTTGATCTCATTAAACGTAACCATCAGGTTGGTAAGCAGCACGTTCACCTGACACTCCTTGATCTCGATCTTGATCTGTCCCGATTCTATTTTTGCCACATCAATAATATCATCAATGATGCGCATCAGATCATTCCCGCGGTCTTTAATAATCCTGATGAAATCCGCTTTTTCCTCCTCTGTAACGGTGGGATCAGAAAGCAGTGTGGAAAAACCAAGAATGGCATTCATGGGAGTCCTGATTTCATGCGACATATTAGACAGGAAAGCGGATTTTAATTTATCTGATTCTTCCGCTTTGTTTTTAGCAGCGATCAGGTTTTTTTCAATGATTTTCCGGTCTGTAATATCGCGATAAATACCATAACTCCCTACCAATTCTTCTTTAATCCTGATCGGAGTGACCAAAATGGAAACATCGATCAAATGACCGTCTTTATGCATTCTTCTGGTTTCAAGTGCGGCAATTTCACCCCTGCCGACTTGCTCTGTTATTCCCCTGGCTTCTTCAACAATTTCTTGATTGGCGATGAGATCATCAATGTTTTTTCCATGGGCTTCTTCGAAAGAATAGCCATATAACCGTGTAAACTCGGAATTGATCATGGATACTATTCCTTTGTTGTCAATCATGACAATGGCTTCGGGGCTTCCTTGAAAAAGCTGATCCATTAATGATTTTTCATGATGGAGGGATTCTTCTGCAGCTTTTCTTGAGATAACCCCGGCAATCTGATCAGCGACAAAAGTCAGAAGCTCAAGTTCATGTTCTTTGTATTGATCCGGATCCGTATAGCTCTGGACAACGATCACACCGATTACAGCATTGGAGATGATCAAGGGAACTCCAAGCCATATTTTGGCAGGAGTGCCGACGATATCGACTTCTCCTTTGGCAGCCAGTTCCATTATCTCGGCCTCAGATGCCAGGACTGCAGCACGCTTTTTGATGACAAATCCGGTCATGGTTTTTCCGGCTGGGAAAGCCGTAAACTTATCGATGTTATCCACATGATAAGGAAGCGTGATGGTATCGGATTCCTTATTGTACATGGCAACGAAAAAATTGCTGGTATCCATGATAGATCCAAGCTGTCTGTGGATTTCAGCAAAAAATTCGTCCAGGGTACTGGACGTAAAAGCAGCTTTTGATACTTCAAAAACAAGTTTACGTAAACTTTCCAGTTTTTTTTCCTCGGTGATGTCTGAGATATACCCTTCGATGAACTTCAATTTTCCCTTATCATCAAAGATTCCTTTGGCTTGCTCCCAAACCCATTTTAATTTGTCATCCTTGGTAAGTATACGGTATTCGATGGTATAAGGCCGGTTTTGGCTGAGGGCGGCCTGGACTTCATTCCAGACGTACAAACGATCTTCTTCGACAATGATATCGGAATAAGCAAGGGTTTTATTATTGATAAAATCATCTGGTTGATATCCGGTAAGGTCAATACAGGCTTCACTGATGAAATTCATGGTGAAATAAGTGTCGTTTTGACAACGGTATACCAATCCTGGCAAGTTCCCCATCAGGGTTTGAAGTATCCTGCGGTTTTCGAGTAACTCTTTTTCTGCAGTCTTTCTCTTGGTAATGTCGATTAAGGCTTCAAGGATATAATTCTCCTCCCTGAATTGAACCTTAATGGTTTCTTTTAAAACGGGAATTTTTTGCCCCTCCCTGTGAAGGATAAAGCATTCCGCTTTTTGACGGATTTCAGAAGAAACATTTTTTTTCTCATCATACTTTTCTGAGTATTCGATCAGATCTTTGAAAGGGGTGAGTAACAGTTCATCCTGAGTTGTATGGCCAAGCATCTTTAGGGCATAATGATTGAGCATTCTGATGCGTTGCTGATTGTCGGTGAGGATAATGCCGAAAGGCAAGGCATTGACCAGGATCATGAAATGGTCATCAGTTTTAAGGATGTTCCTGATTTCTTGAAATGATTCAGTCGGGGTTAGCATGCAATAAGAATTAAATAAACCTTCTGACATTTGACTTATACCGGGCATATTGCTCGGGGAATTTTGAATATAGAAACGTTTCTTCACCTAGAATGATACGGAAATGGATATACATTCCATACAGGGTAAAAGAAATATTGATCAAATCGGGAAAATAAAGACAGGAAGCCATACTGATCAGAAATGAACCAAAATATAAAGGATTTCGGCTGTATCGGAAAATTCCTCCGGTCTTTAGATTGAATTGGTCACGGGCCAATCCGGCTTTCAATGATTCATTCAGTTGCAATATTCCGGCTAGCAAAATACTTGCGCCGATAAAAAACAAAATAACAGCAAACCAGCTCAACATTGCAGGAACCTGGATGTAACCTGATTCCGGAGAAATCGCTTTGAAGATAAACAGCGCCCAGGGGGTAAACAATGCTATTTTTCCGGTAATGAAATAAAATTTTTCAATGGGGAGTGAGCCAATCAGATCATATCCTTTTTTTCGTTGGATCATCAGGAACAAAAAAAATATAATTCCAACAATCGTAAATCCAGCCAATATAAAGTAACGATGCATTAACGTATTTTTTGCTAAGTTAAAGAATAATTATAAAATTAATGATACCTATCTTTGTTTCCGGATAAAATCAACATGGGAACTCTTTTACAGGTCGAAGAATTAAGCAGGAGCTTTGGGGAAAAACTGCTTTTTGAGAAAATCTCTTTCAATGTCAACCAGGGAGAAAAACTTGCCCTTATTGCAAAAAATGGCACAGGGAAGACCAGTTTACTGAACATCATTGCCGGGCTTGAACCTGCAGATTCGGGAAAAGCGCTTTTGTATCCCGGACTGTCATTCGAGTACCTTAGGCAGGAACCATTTCTCGATACCTCAAAATCGGTTTTTGAGGAAGTGTATTCACATGCCAACCACATTCAGCAGATCATTCTGAATTATGAATATACGATTACAACAGAGGATCAGAAAGCGGTTGATCAAGCGATCACACGGATGGATTCCATCAATGCCTGGGAATATGAAACAAGGGTCAGACAGATTCTTACCCGGCTAAAACTCCCTGATCTCGATCAGGCGATCAGCGCGTTATCGGGCGGACAAAAAAAGAGGGTTGCCCTGGCCAAGGTACTGATCACTGAGCCTGACTTTTTAATTCTTGACGAACCCACCAATCATCTTGATGTGGAAATGATTGAATGGCTGGAAGACTATCTTTCGGATCCTGCAATAACCTTGTTGATGGTAACGCATGACCGGTATTTTCTGGAACGGATAAGCCATGAGATCCTTGAACTTGAAAATGCAGCGGTATACAGGTATAAGGGCGGTTATAGCTACTTTATTGAAAAGCAGGCTGAACGGATAGAAAACCTGAATAAAGAGACAGAAAGGGCTCAAAATCTTCTCCGGACAGAGCAGGAATGGATGAGACGTATGCCCAAAGCCCGTACCACAAAGTCGAAAGCCAGGATTGAAAGCTTCTTTGAATTAAAGGAAAAAGCAGAACATAAAATCAGAGAGGAACGGTTTTCCCTGAATATTGAGGGCGCCAGGATGGGAAAGAAGATCCTTGAGATCAACGATGTTTCTTTTAACTGGGGCGAACTTCCCATATTAAAAGGATTTACCTATACGTTCAAACGATCGGAGAAAATCGGTATTGTAGGGAAAAATGGTTCCGGCAAATCCACTTTCCTGGATATAATAACGGGAAAGATCCGACCGCAGAAAGGACATATTCAAACCGGGGAAACCATTCAATATGGCTATTATGAGCAGCACGGACTGATATTCAATGAAGACACAAAGGTTATAGATATTGTCAAGGAAATTGCGGAAGTGGTCAAAATGGGGAATGGGGATACCATAACGGCAGCGGCATTTCTGAATTATTTCATGTTTCCTTATCCTTCCCACCACCAGCCGGTATATAAATTAAGCGGAGGTGAAAAGCGGAGGTTGTATCTTGTCACCGTACTGATGAAAAATCCGAATTTCCTGATTCTGGATGAGCCGACCAATGATTTGGATATCCTCACGCTAAATGTGCTGGAAGAATATCTTGCTGCTTTCAAGGGCTGTGTTCTCGTGGTTACCCATGACCGGTATTTTTTGGATAAGATCGTGGATCACCTTTTTGTTTTTGAAGGGGAAGGGGTGATCAAAGACTTTCCCGGAAATTATTCGCAGTACAAGGATTATTCAGAAAGGAAGAAGAAGGAGTCGAAAAAAATAATCCGTGAGCATGTCCCCAAAAGGGAAAAAAACAAACAAGCGGTAAGCAATCGATTGTCTTTTCGCGAAAAGCAAGAATTTGAGAACCTCTCAGGCGATATCAATGCATTGGAGGAAGAAAAAAAAGAGCTGGAAACTGATTTGCATTCGGGAAGTCTTTCCCCAGGGCAATTGAAAGAAAAATCAGAACGTTATGCAGCCCTGCTGAACGAGATTGATATGAAAACAGATCGCTGGTTGATGTTAAGTGAAAGAGAAGAATAAAATGAGGGTTTTGATTGATAAATTTTTAAATTTGCAAAGAAATGCGGTAGTAGCTCAGATGGTAGAGCATCAGCTTCCCAAGCTGAGGGTCGTGGGTTCGATCCCCATTTACCGCTCAAAATA
>CAZSDU010000008.1:0-96723 GCA_964605775.1 uncultured Prolixibacteraceae bacterium
AAAGATATTAATTACGCCGCAAGCGGCGGGGAACTAACCCCAAAAGAGATTAGAACAATTACTATAGCAATTTTTCTTGAATGCATAATGAGTGATATAGAGAATTTTTGGAAAACATATAAAAATTGAAGACTAAAGTTGTCATAATATAATAAAATGTGCCCTTGTTATGGGAAATAATAAGAAATTTCTTGCTAGAACGATAAAATGCTTGTCACTCCAAGCTTAAAATGTTATATCCGAATCAGGTCGTCTGGTTCTTTTAACGTGATAAACCCATAAGAATAATTGCTTGATCTCAACCCTATCTTAAATTGCAGCTTAAAACAAAATATCACCTATACAATGATCGGTTTGTGCCAATTTAACTGGGAATATACTATCCGAAATGGTTTGGGCACACACAATTCATATTTATACGGATGGTTTTCTAACAATGGATGTTCTTTAAAATACTTTAATAGCAACTTTAGCTTTAAATTCAGCAATGATTTTTTCAACTTTTCTTTTCATGACAATAATTATAAGGGGTTGTTTTCTCCCTTAACTCCCGTCTTAAAAATGTTTATCCTATAAGATATCAAGCATTTCAAAGAACTTGTAAAAACAATCCAACACACTTGTATGCAACATTATAAACCATACTCGTCCTTAATAATCTTCCCGTTTTCTTCATAAATTAAGGTACATCTCTCATCAGTCAATTCAATAATCGTATTACGATAAATTTTTAGGGTTTTTAATTGTCTTGTTCTGTTAGTGTAATCAGGGTCATATTCGCAAATGATTGCATATTGACCTCCAGCTGTGTTGAAATTCTTTTCCTGACCTGGCCTAAGTTTATAACCAGTTCCCATAATTCTTCCATTGTAAGTCTTTCCTTTAATACCGTAAAACCCACCCCGTTCATCGACATAGGCGTCTTCTTCCGGACTCTTTTCGGATTCTTTTACTGATGTCTCATAAAGAAATGTATGAACATCATAATATCTGAATTCACTTTTATTTCTTATTTTGAAAGAACCAAATTCAGTTTGAGTGAATCCAATTGAGACAAAAAAGAAACTTGTAAAAAGAGCAAGCATTAGTTTTACACTCATAAAATCGATTTCATTGGTAAAGGGGGAAAACAGTATTAAGGATATCAAAGTTAATATGTTTTAAAAATAGAACCAAGATAACGTCTACTTATCAAAGCAACATGGCATATTTGCAAAGGAAGATGCCTAAATTTCAAAGAAATGAAATACTTCGTCATCACAACAGGTACGATTCGGCCAGGAAAACTGTGTATTTCTTGATCGTATTAATACTCAACTCCGACCTGATTGCCTTGTGCAGGGAATTATAGCTGAATCGCTGGGCAGAAGTGCTGATAAGATATAGATACAACCCTTTTGCGGCTTGTATGTTTTCAGCTTTTTTCCGAGAAAATCATTCAATGGAATGAACAATATAATAAAGAATTGTTCAATTCATTCTACAATTATAGCGTTAACCCTGCTGAAGACTTCTCTCAAAGAAAGCCAATGTCTTATCTGTCTGATTCAACTGTATTACGCAAAAATGCTATAATAATGCGTACTACGAATTTTTATTTGCGCAAGATCCCCTGGGTTGCCGGGTTTATACCTTTCATCCCCCCAGCCGATCATCCAGCTTTTTCATATGGCCGGCTGTTACCTTCAGGGTCAATTCCTTGCCTCCATAAGTGATGATGCAGGAATGGTTCTTGCGATTGACGGAGGCTATGGCTTTGATGGCAATTATAATGGACCGGCTGATCCTGAAAAAGGCATCGGGATCGAGCAAGGCTTCCACCTTCCCGATGTTCATGGAAACAACGATCATTTTGCCATCGGAAAGATAGATTTCGGTATAGCTCCAGTCGGCCTTGCAATAAACAATTTCGGCAGGATTGATCATGATAAAACCCGAACGGGTATTGAAGCGGACCTTTTCGACGGGTTTGATCTGCCGGATAAGCTGCTCCACCTTCTCCTCCAAATGCTGTTGATTCCTCGAATTTCTGAATTTCACCAGCGCTTCCAGCAGTTCTGCTTGGTCGATGGGCTTCAGCAGGTAATCAAATGCGGCGCTTTTAATGGCCTGGATGGCATACTTATCAAAAGCGGTCTGAAAAATGATACCGAACTTGATATTTAATTTCCGGATGTCGCTCAGTAAATCGAATCCTGATTTTCCCGGCATTTCCACATCCAGGAAGATCAGGTCAGGTATATTTTCAAGAAGAAAGCGATAGGCTTCGTCAGCGCTTGAGGCAATACCGAGGATTTCAATGTCTGTAATGGCAGCCAGGTGATGCACCAGCACCTCCTGCGACTTTTTATCATCATCAACGATCAAAACGCTGATTTTTTCCTGTGCCATAGTTTAATCTAATCAGAAAAATTCTCTGCTGTGACAAATCCAAGCCAGTTTTCGCGGGATACAACATGAAACGCCCCTCCATAGTTTTCAATCCAGGAAGCGGGAGGTCTGACTTGCTTGTGGTTCCACTTGAATTCATAAGCTGTAAGAATACCGTCCCTCTCCTCTACATAATCCAGTTCAGCACCCGTGTATGTTCGCCAGAAATAAGAATTTACCTGTACCTCCGAATAAGATAAATATTTCATTCGTTCCAGCATAAGAAAATTCTCCCAGAGATGCCCGACATCGTTCCGCAGATTGATTGGGTTGAAATTATTGATAAGGTAATTGCGTATTCCGAGATCATAGAAAAAATACTTACTCATTTTTGAGATCTCTTTTCTCAGGTTGCGATTAAAGGATCTTAATTTAAAAATAATGAATGTTTCTTCCAATAATGTCAGATAATATTCTACTGTTTCCCTGTTCATCTTCAAGGTATTACTGAGCTCGTGAACCGAAACTTCCGAACCGATCTGAAAAGCAAGTAACCGCAATAAATCAAACAGCTTTTCTTTGTTCCGCAGGTTCAGCAGATCGAAGATATCCCTGAACAGGTATGATCCGCCGATCTCTTCCAAACACGAACGCTTGTCCTTTATTGAGGTCGTGGTAAGAATTTCCGGGTATGAACCATATATCAAGAGTTCCTCAAGTTTATCTCTGACCTCGAAAGAAGTTTTAAATTGTAATAATTCCTGACAAGAAACAGGAAATAGGTTGAAAACAATTTTTCGTCCCGTTAGCGGTTCGGAAATCTTGGTCGCGAGGTCAAGAGAGGAAGAACCGGTGACCATCACTTTAACTTCCGGCAATTCATCATGAATGATCTTCAGATTGATCCCTGCCTCAGGGATACGCTGGGCTTCGTCAATAAAAAGCAACTGACTATTCCCGATCAATGCGCCGATTTTTTCGATGTCGCGACTGGATAAAACATCCAGGTACTTTTTTTGATCGGCATTGACCATAAGTGTACGATAAGAAACCGATGAGAGAATTTCCTTTGCCAGGGTGGTTTTGCCCGTTTGCCTTGCCCCATATATCACAATGACTTTGTTTGTCCGCTTGATCCTGTCAATGATCGCAGGAGTTAAAAGTCGGGGAATTTTCATTTTATCATTTATTTTTCACGTGAATATTTACGGTTTGGTGTACAAAAATAACGCTAAATTTAAATATTTTTGCCTTTTTAATTTATTTTTCATAGAAATTGTATTTCATTCCTGCCGGAATATTCAGAACGATTGTCGTGCCGCATGCCTGCTGATTTTCATCCATAAGATCCTTGATCTCCAAACTTATTTTCTGATGATTGTATTTGTTGAAAGTGACAAAAAACTGCTCCATGATCTGCATGCCTTTCCCGGTTCCGCGGCTACCGTTTTCCCTGGCTTTTACCCTTCCGATACCATTGTCCTCGATTTCTATGTTCAGATATTGACCGGTATGCTTCACCCTGATCCATATTTGGCCGCCACCCTTAAGGGGACGGATTCCGTGTTTGATCGCATTTTCCACATAGATCTGCAGGATCATCTTGGGAACCTGCATGTTCAGATCAACATCGTCGGCAATTTCAATCACATACGCAAAAGAATGATCCATTCGGCTTTTCAGCAGATCAAGATAGTTTTTTACGAATTCCAACTCCAGGGATAATGACCGTGATAACTGATCCGCCTGTTCAACGCAGGATCGCATCAGACGGGCAAGCCGGAGTATGTTATCATTGGCTTCTTCCGGATTATTCTGCAAAACAGAGGCGCTGATTGCATTGATGGCGTTAAAGGTAAAATGCGGATCGATTTGATTTCTGAGCAGTAACAACTGCATTTCAGCAATTTTCTTTTCCGCTTTGAATTTTTGCCGCATGCTTACCCGCTGCAGATACTGCACCAGGAGGATAAAACCGAGGACCACCAAGTAAATGAACAGATAGACAGGAATGCGCAGGTAATGCCAGGGATTGCGGTCATACTCGAAAAGAAAGTACTGGGTTCCCTGCTGGATAAACAACTGACCCGGTTTCCCGATAATTTTCCTGACATTGAAGTTTGTAGGTTGATTTTCAAACGGTAAATCAATTTTTACAGGATCCATAAAATCCTCACGGGTAATCATCGGTGTCGAATGATCGTTGCCTGGGAAAAAGAACTCGGGTTTTTCATCTCCATCTATATCCAAAGAATAACAAGCAATGTTGTCCAATCCTTCAATTTCTTTCTTCCGGATGGTTTGGAGCTTATCATCCACCTCCTCAATCATTCCTCTTTCGCGGATTAACCAGAGTCTGTCGTGCGACTTCCCTGTCACCTGAATGGAATAATGCCGGAGTTTTAAGGTATCATCCAGTATCCTCGTTTTTAATAACTTCCCACTTTTATCAAACAACATCAGCTTAGGGTAGCCATCTCCTGAAGCCCTGGCATACTGCAAACCAACCAGAAAATATTTTCCCCCGTGTTGTAAAGCCGTAGTCGTCAGGGAAAGGTACTTCCCAAAGAAAGGTTCAGGAGGGAATAGAAAATTCAGTTCCCGGTCAAATACCATCAACCAGGCTGAATGGTCGTCATAAGCGATGGTGGTCGTGTCGGGATAATTGCTGATGGCATAGGAATAGGTCAGTAATTCCGGGAATCCATCATGATTGATGTCGGCGGTATCGATAACCCTTATATCAGATCCCATTTTGGGGGAGAGATAAAGCAATCCGGCCTTGAAATCATAGGAAAAGATCAGGCGGGGCTGCAAGGGGAAGCCCGCTATCATTCCTGAAACCACCTCCCGGCATCCATCCCGGTTCAGGTCGTACAACTTCATGGAGGGGATCATGAAATCAAACCGTCCGTTTTTCCTGCATGCCCTGGTGATAAATACATCCCGGCAAATGATTTTATCCTTGGCAAATGGGCTGATCCCCTGTAAAAAGATGGAATCGTTTCTGGCCGTCAGCAGAAAAAAACCGTTATTTCCAGCATCCTCAATCTGGCCGGCAACGAGTGAATTCCAGTCCGGTAATATCTGCCCCGGAAAATAAAAGTGATCCAGGATAAATCCCTCATGACTGACCAGCTTGACCGCTGCCTGACCTTCTGTATTATTAAATAACACCAGCTTTTCGCTGTTACCATCATGATCGAGATCCGTAAAGTATTCATATCCGTCTTTTTTATCGACCATTCCCTTTTTAACCAATTCTGCATGATACTTGCTGAAAAGATCTGGCAGCAGAAAAATGATGACAACGATAACAGTGAGCGCCAGAAAAAACGGGCTAAGCAGTACAGAACGAAGATTACTTGCATGGGGAAAATGCATTCGCTGATCCGGTTAAGACAGCAAATTTGGGAAATAATTGCATGAAAAGAAAATCTGGGAAATTATTTATCAGCCCCTCCCTACTGGTAGGGAGGGGTAGGGGTGGGTACTAATACCCCCACTTTAACCAGACAGAACCCCAGGTGAATCCTCCGCCGAAAGCAGCCAGGATGATATTATCTCCTTTTTTAAGTTTGCTTTCCCATTCCCATAAACACAATGGAATTGTGGCGTCGGTGGTATTCCCGTAGCGGTCGATGTTGATCATCACCTTTTCTTTCTCCAGTCCCATGCGGCGGGCAGTCGCATCAATGATGCGAAGATTGGCCTGGTGAGGGACAAGAAAGGCAATATCGTCAGCCGTTAAATTATTTCTTTCCATGATCTCTGCTGAAATATCAGCCATGCGGGTAACCGCAAATTTAAAAACCGGTTGTCCCTCCTGATAGATAAAATGTTCTTTGGCATCGACCGTCTCATGGGAAGGCGGTTTCACTGAGCCCCCTGCTTTCATGTGCAAATGTATTCTTCCCGATCCGTCAGTTCCTGCCATAGCGTCCATGATGCCCAGTTCCTCGGTAGTTGGTTCCAGCAGAAAAGCTCCAGCTCCATCACCAAAAAGCACACAGGTTTCCCGGTTCGTATAATCAGTAATGGAAGACATTTTATCGGCTCCCACCACGATCACTTTTTGGAACAATCCTGATTCCACATATTTTGAAGCAGTAATCAAAGCAAAAAGCAGCCCGGAACAGGCAGCATTGATGTCGAAACTAAAAGCGTTTTTAATTCCCGCCTTATCGCTGATTATGTTGGCAGTAGCCGGAAACATCATGTCAGGGGTGACGGTAGCACAGATCACAAGCTGGATGTCATCGGGAGATGTTCCTGTCTTTTCCAGTAAACCCTTCACGGCTTCGGCAGCCATATCGGAAGTTCCAAGTCCTTCGCCTTTTAAAATATGCCGCTCCCTGATTCCGGTACGACTAATGATCCATTCATCCGAAGTTTCCACCATGGTTTCCAACTCCTGATTGGTAAGGATATAAGGAGGAACCCAAGCATGAATACCGGAAATCTTGGCTCTCAGCGTTGTCATGGTTATTTATCTGTGATTAATGGAATAACGCTCCAGGGCATGCTTAATGCGTTGAGACAGTTTTGCTTCATGAACCTCTTTGGCCAGTAAAATCATCCGACGGATCGCATTGCTGTTGGAAATGCCGTGACCAACGATAACTGTGGCATTGACTCCGAGGACAGGGGTTCCGCCATAAGTCTCGTAATTAAAGCGATCCAGGTAGGAATCCTTGATCCCGCGTTTAACCAGTACGCGATACATAGCTTCCACCTGTTTCAGTACAATATTACCGACAAATCCATCACAAACAATAACATCAACATTGTCACGGAAAAGCTCTCTCCCTTCAACATTGCCAACAAAATTATAGTCCTTGGAATCCTTCATCAACTGGAATGCTGACTGGGTAGTAAGACTCCCCTTTTTCTCTTCAGATCCAATATTCAATAATCCCACTCTGGGATTTTTCACATGAAAGACATGTTCGGCAAAAATTGATCCTAACAATCCAAACTGATACATTACATCAGGTTTGGCATCGGGGTTAGTCCCTACATCGATCAAAATGGTTGATCCTCCTCCTTCTTTGGGAATATAAGCAGGAGAACTTGGCCGTATGATGCCCTGGATGGTATTCACACTATAGATAGAACCGACCATCATGGCTCCGCTGCTTCCCGCACTGGTAAAAGCATGGATTTCTTTATGCTTAAGCATACGAAATCCCACAGAGATACTTGAATTTGGTTTATTGATTAAAGCCTTGGTGGGCTGCTCATCCATTTCGATAAGATCCGGGGCATCCACAATCTCAAATTGATCAGGACTTATCCTTTCTTCCTTTAGAAAAGTCAGGATCATTTCCTTATCACCGATCAAGACAATGGTATCGGATTCCGGAAGTTCCTTCCTGGCCATGATGGCTCCATGTAAAGTAGCCTTTGGCGCAAAATCACCTCCCAGGACATCTAAACCAATTTTCATCACAAAAAATTTCGTGAAACAAATTTATTCTGCAGCAGCTTTCTCAATGGCTTGCTTACCTTTGTAATAACCACAAGCCGGGCATACCCTGTGATACAATACCGGGGCGCCGCAATGGGAACAAAGGGATACCGTGGGAGCTATGGCTTTGTCGTGAGTCCTTCTTTTATCTCTGCGGGTTGTTGAGATTTTTCGTTTAGGATGTGGCATTTTATTTCAATTAAAAATTAATAATTAAGAATTGTGCTTCAATTGCTTCAGCGCTTCCCAACGTGGATCTGGGATATGCTGTTCCGCTAATGCTTTCAGTTTTTCCATCACTTCAGGATTACACAGGCTCTTACCGTTTTCATCCTCAGGATGAACCCTTTTTAAGGGTAACAGCAAATGCAGATACTCGTAAAGATAAGAACTGATATCCAACAATTTGTCATCCTCAGGAATGATCACCACCAATTCACTTTCCTCTTCATAATGATCCCCCAGTTTCACCACCAACTTTTCCTTTCCCTCAACGGTAATATTCACCGGCTCAAGGCAACGGTCGCAAGCTAAGGTTACTTTACCCAAGATGGAAAAATCAAGAACCATCATCCTTTCCTCCCTTGCCATATCAAGATGAACAGCAACATTACCTGACTTTATTTCAGTATGCTCAAACTGATCAAAGAACACATTATCGACCACGAAATCAAATGCATGATGTCCGGGTTTCAATCCCCCGAAAGGAATAATATATTGTTCCAGATGATTCAATCTCCTTGAAAAAGCCCGCAAAGTTAAAAATTAATCTGATGAATCACAAATATTTATTCGATGTCTTACCTTTGCATCAGGCTTATTCAAATCAAAAACACTGACTTATGTTTAATCGACTCATCACCCTTCTTCTTCCTTTTATGCCTAAAAAGCTGGTATGGATCTTCTCGAAAAAATATATCGCCGGAGAAACCATTGAGGAGGCGATCAGGGTCTGCCGGGATCTGAATGAAAAGGGGATTAGATTCACCCTTGATTTATTAGGGGAATTCATCACCCGGCTCGATGAAGCTGAAAAAAACAAAGATGCTTACCTGACCCTCATCGATCGAATTGAAAAGGAAAAACTGCTTGGCAACTACTCCCTGAAACCAACAATGTTCGGATTACTCCTCGATGAGGAGCTCTGTTACAGCAACATCCGCGAAATCGTTCAAAAAGCAGCAGAAAAAAATAATTTTATAAGGATCGACATGGAGGACGCTCAGTGTACCGATAAGGAAATCGCTTTATTCCGTAGGTTAAAAAAGGAGTTTCCTGCTCATGTCGGTTTGGTCCTCCAGGCATACCTGAAGCGCACCCTGGATAACCTGAAAAACCTGATGGATATTCATACCGAAGCGGTGCCTTTGAATTTCAGGCTCTGTAAAGGTATTTATATAGAACCGGAGGCCATTGCCTTTAAGAAGTACCAGGAAATCAATGAACATTATCTCGAAGACCTTGAATTCATGTTTAAAAACGGGATCTACCCCGCCATTGCCACTCATGATAAACCTCTGGTCGATGGCGCATACCGCCTGATTGAAAAATATCAGGTTCCGAAAGATAAATATGAATTTCAGATGCTCTATGGAGTTACTCCGGAACTGAGAAAGTCAATTGTCCATCAAGGCCACTCCATGCGGGTATATGTCCCTTACGGGAAGGAATGGTTTGGTTATTCCACCCGCCGACTGAAAGAAAACCCGAAAATGGCCACTCATATTATTAAAGCGTTATTTATTAAGGGATAATAATTATTTGAAGGCTTTCTCCAGCATCCCATCACCTGTAATTTTCAGGCGATCAAAGTAAGAAGGAACAGGTCTCCCAAGAAGTTTATCCACATACATCTTTGCCAGGTACTGACCAAGCATGAATCCCTGTCCGCGCAATCCAAGGAACAAACCCAGTTCCGGATCAATAACCATACGGGGTTCAACATAATATCCTGCCCAGATAGCCTGGAATCCGACGGATGAGAGATCCGGGATCCAATTGGTAAAGATTTCGGCAGCGATCTCCACAAAATCTTTTGAATTGACCTTGATATTTTTCTCCGCTTCCATGGGTTCTACTGCGGGGGATGCACATCCGATGATCTGCCCGGTTTCAGCTAACTGCTGCCCATAAACGGCGGTAAATCCTTTATAACGCCTACGGTCGATCAGCATGGGAAGGGGAGATCCGTCCTTTCCCATCATGGGAAGCCTGCGGGTGATAAAAGCCTGGTGCTTTACTGGATATAATCCCGTTTCAAGGCCAAGTGCTCTTGAAAATTTCTCGCCTTCCGGCCCCAGGGCATTGATGAAAATTTCCGTTTCATATTCAATGAATCTTTTTTCATGATTCTGAACCAATACAAAAAACCGGTCATTTATCCTTTTAACATCAATTAATTGACAATCTTCTTCTACCCTTCCGCCTTTTTCAATACCGATCCTCCGGATAAGATCGATCACACGACCGGGGGTAGCCTGCCAGCAATCCCGGGTTACCAGGGCTGACAAATAGTTTTTCAGGCCAGGATTGAGAAAAGGAGAAATCTCCTTTCGGAAATCTTTTGGTTTGACCATATAAGCATCCGACCATGACATTGAATCTTCCAGGGCTTTGACCATGTTTTCATCATGCGCAAAAGTCACATACAAAATCGGACAATAATCAATGTTGTGAATTTTTTGCAGATCCTTGAAAATTTCATGGTTATGGATTGCAATATCCGATAATTCAGGTAAGGAGAAATTCGGACGTCCGCCGGCAATATTACGCCAGGAAGCGCCACGGCCATAATTAATCAGCAAGGGGGCCATACCGGCTTCGGAAAGGTAACGAAATAGTGCGCTTCCCCCAATTCCGCCTCCGCATACCAAAGATTTTACATTTATTTTTTCTACTGCCTTACCGCATACACTGGTGATTACATTTTCATGTACTGTCCGCGGATACAATTCTCCCATCGCGACCTGGTTCGAAAGCGGACCTCTTGGAGTAGGTTCTCCGACAATCGAGATACCGCTGCCTGACAGGGTCTGTTTCAACCTTTTGATACAACGCTTTCCCCGACAGGCACCCATACCCAGACGGGTGGTATGCTTAACCTCATCCACGGAAATAAACTTCCGCTCACCAATGGTTTCCAGGATTTCATCCAGGGTCACATCATCACAATGACAAACATAAGTGTCTTCTTTTGCTTCATAAGAATAGGGTTCGAAAGTCAGCGTTTCCGGATATTTCTCTTTGACGATAAATCCGCGCACTGTAGTCAAAGCTTCCCCGTGAAGATCAAGGGATTTTACACGGGCAATATGAGTTTTATTGGGTTTACGAAGTACTTTTTCAACGATGCCTTCGCCTACTCTCTTGCCAAAATTATCCACCAGAAAACATTCGGCCTTTTCTTCCACTTCATATTCGATAGGCAGAAATAGCCAGTCTTTCTTAAGGTTATACCCAAATATGGCCAGTCCAGGACACTGATATACGCAATCCATGCAACCGATACACAGGTTAAAATTAATCTCTGGTACGGTACTGGTTGAAGATTTGGTGATGGCTCCGTGAGGACAAGCAAAAGCACAGGGGTTACAGGCAAATCCATAAAGGCAATCGATGAGTACAAACCCTTTTTCTGCCATCCGGTTCTGATCCGGCTGAAATACTTTTTCAATGACCCTTAAGGGATGCTGTTGCGAATCAATATATTCTTTCGACAAGGAAAGATATTCGTCATAATCGAATCGTTCACCCATTTCCTGAAGGATTTCGAAAGCCACCTGCTTCCCCCGAAGTACCGCACTGGTACCCTCCCCGATCCGGATCGAATCACCTGCACCAAAACATTTTCTTCCGAAAATCTCATTGCCTTTGATCATTAACTGATCATCGCAAACCAGGCCGGTACAAATATTTATGGCATCTATTCCTGCAATGATTTTTTCTGTTCCAGGAACCGGTTTAAAGTTTTTACATTCAGCTACTACCGCTCCAATAATTCCGTCATGGTTCTCGTTGGGGATGGCTTTCAGAAGGATTTGCGATGTAAGGACGGGAATTCCCAGCCTTCTGACCCTGTTGGCCTGAACCGGGAATCCACCTTCAAAGGCTTGAGCTTCAAGGATGGCTTTAACCCTGGCGCCGGCCTGCATCAATTGATAGGAAGTGAGGTACCCAATATTCCCTGCACCAACAGTTAAAACGTTTTTGCCGAGCAGGGTAAGCTCGTTATTCATCATCTTCTGTACCACGGCAGCGGTATAAACGCCGGGGAGATCATCATTCTCAAAAGTGGGCATAAATGGCACAGCTCCCGTCGTCACAATAAGATACTCACTGTCCACGTAATATATTTCATCGGTTCGGATATTTTTCACGGCAATACGGTTGCCTTCCAGAATATCCCATACGGTAGAATTCAGAAAAATCCCTGAATGATCATCTCCGGCAAGGGTTTTTGCGATATCAAATCCCCTCATCCCACCAAATTTCTTTTCCTTTTCAAAAAAGAAAAACTGATGGGTCTGCATCAAAAACTGTCCGCCGATTTTATCATTATTATCAATGACAATATTTAAAATGCCGTGTTTATTCAATTCCTCACGGGCAGCAAGACCGGCAGGTCCTGCTCCGATAATGGCGACTGTTGTTCTATAAACATTGACGGGTTCATCCTTTTTGACCGTTATGGGATGTGGTTGGTAATCCCTGGGGATTTCCCTGACTTCCCTGACATGATCAATGGTAGTAATACAGATCCGTTTTATCTGACCATCCACCAGCATTTCACAAGCGCCGCATTTCCCGATGCCACATTCAAGGCTTCGCTCCCGGTTACTCAGGCTGTGGGAATGGACAGGATATCCGGCCTGATGCAATGCGGCAGCAATGGTGAATCCCTTGTCGCCAGTGACTTCTTTGCCTTCAAACAAAAAGGTGATTTTGTGAGATTCCTGAATGTCTAAAATAGGATGCTTCGTGATCTTATACATAGCATGATGAGTTTGGTTCTGCAAAATTAGGCTTTTTACCAAATCAAAACATGTGTGTGCTGTGAATTGTTTCACAGTTAAAGGCGAAAATTAAAACCAAAGGAGATCATGTTTTCAATTTGCAAATGTCGATTTTGTGTGGGTTCAAAGAACAACCTTGTCTGAATGTTCGTATTCACAAATCTGATTAGTTTGATATCCAGATTGCTTTTGACTGAAACATCAATCGGTTTTTCCGTGTTTTTAAATAGCTGAACTTCACATTTCCAGAATATTTTTTCTTTGAAGGATTTTTCGATCAGCAATCGCAGGGAAAAACCATATTCAAAAAGGGTGGATTTTTCTTTTCGGACTCCTCTGTATATTTCTGTTTCCTGTTCGACATAAACCCGCTTATCCCTGACATAGGTCAGACGTGCGGAACTAAGTCCGAAATTCAAATTTATGATTCCTTTCCAATTCCAGCAAAACCCTGCCGAAAGAGTCCAAACCAGGGGTGTTAGAAAACCGGATTGAAGCGTTTTTAACAGCATCCCGCTGTCGTTGACATGATAACGATAATCATTGAAAAAACGGGTGGTCAGCAAAGAGGTCAGGGAACTGCTGAAATTCCGGTGGATTTTCAAATCCAAACGCGTATCTACAGTGTTTTCATCACAATGAAACCTGGTGATACTGTCAAAAATGATTTGAATGCCAAGGGTATGGTTGAACTGATTGCTAAAGGTTATCCCTTCCTGTCGCTCCAGAACAGATTGAATCTTTAAATTATGCAACAAAGAAAACTGATTTGAATTTTCAGTATTCGGACGGTTGACCTGTACAAAATCAGACAGGCTGAGTGAATACTCCAGTTGCTGTATATATTTCCATTGCAACAAAGAATGACCAGGAGAAATAAAGTTTTCTATACGGCAAAGCCTTAAGCTGTCTTTCCAAAAAATCTCCTGCCCTTTCAGGGTAAAACCGGTCAGAAAAACGACCGCCAATCCCAATAGAATACCAGATCGCCGCAAAATTCAATGGTTTAAAAATATTCATGGAAACGAGATTGGGCTGGATAATAATGAAAGGAACAGATTACCTGAGGATAAGTTTTTGTTTTTTCGTCAAATTCCAGCTTTTTTGCATATCGAAATTAAGAAATATCAGTTTTATCTTTTTCGTGAAGTCTCCGGTTTCTTGTTTTTCAACATCAAATAGCCGTTGGTTCAGTTTCCCGGCAAATTTCCCCCAGGTAATCACCACGACATAATCATATGGAATAAAAAAGGAATCCGGGAAATCACGCCCGTTCAAAAAAACCAGTTCTTTGCTCAATTCTTCAAAGCGGTAAGAGGTATCGGCGACATATTCTTTGTCGGTTTCCAGGGTATGAATCAAAGAAGCCACCGACCATTGACACTTGGAAGTGTCTTTTACATCAAGTAAAAAACCCTTGGGACTGAAAACCATTGACCCCAGCAGGTTTTTCCTAAAGAGGGAATCATTCATGGCCTTGAAAAAAGAAGAGGAATCCCTGAAAAGACAGACATCATCCGGAGATTTATCCATTTTTTCCAGGAATTTCAACAGGCTGACCGGGGTTTCTTCTTTGGGGACAGTGATCCCGTATTTCCATTTTACCAATGTCATACAAGAAGTAAGTGAAACTATCAAGACAATTAAAAATCCTTTTAATGAGTTCATGGGATATAATTATTTTTTGGGCCACATGCCTGCCTGATGATAGGCAAGGTAGGCAGGGTTGACAGGGAAATGCGGCAATTTTCGATCAATAAGATGCCGGGGATAACCCCGGCATCAAGAGACTTTTATTTAAAGGTAATGACAATATCATCTCCATTGAAGGAACAAGGGTAAGCTCCTCCCGGAATGGTGAAATCATTTTTCAAACCAAGTTTTGAAAGCACTTCTTGTGAAAATGTCATGGGACCGTCAAGAATGAATTTCCCTCCCCTGAATAACTGATCAAAGGTTTCAGGTTGCATTCCTTTGGATTTCGAAGTGGTGAGTGTGAACAATAAATTGGCATCCATTTCAAGGTTGCCTGCAATCTGTCCCGGACCAATGGCCCTGTCGAACCAGATATGGCAGCAACCCCCTTTTTCTCTGGGTAAACATGATTTGCTGGCCCCGTCCCAATAGGATTTAGCAGACATGACGACATGAATGTTAAAGATGCCACAAGGGGTGGTGTTTATGGCCATTACATTGAAAGCCAGAAACATACTTAAAAAAATTACGAATATTTTACTGATTGTTTTCATGGGATTACATTTTTTAATTTTATAAAACCGGCTGAGTTGACCGGCAGCCAGATCCGGGGAGTTATATATTGAGGGAGTATAACTGAACTACCGGTAAAACAAATTTTTGTCCTAAACTTGTCTTACCCCTTTTCCATTATCCTGCAGTTTCTTAACCTCCTTTTCCGTTCATACTAAATTTTCTCCTTAATCCGGTTAAGGGGGAAAAGGTAATAGGGGAAAACTAAAAAATTTTAATATTTTTTTCTTAAAAATCTAATTAGATTAAAATCATTTATTTACGAAATCTGCTTGGAAATTATCTGGAAAATTTTTAGTATCTTTGCAGCGGATTTGAAAAAGGGATAAAACCGAGAGAAATTTATGGAAAAAGCGAAAGTTTTATTTGTCACGCAAGAAATCACCCCTTATCTGGAAGAAACACATATGGGGATTATCGGAAGGTATCTTCCTCAAGGAATTCAGGAAAAGGGCAGGGAAATCCGGACTTTTATGCCAAGATACGGGAATATTAATGAACGCCGGAATCAATTGCATGAGGTCATCCGTTTATCAGGAATGAACCTTATTATCGACGACACCGATCATCCTTTAATTATCAAAGTTGCCTCTATACAGCAGGCCCGTATGCAGATTTATTTCATTGACAATGAGGACTACTTTCAGCGAAAATTTACATTTCGTGATAAAAACAATACTTTTTTCAACGACAATGATGAACGGGTTATCTTTTATTCAAGGGGCGTTCTGGAAACTGTAAAAAAACTTGGTTGGGGACCGGATGTTGTTCATTGTCATGGGTGGATGACCAGCCTGGTGCCGATTTATATTAAAAAAGCCTATCGAGATAACCCCTTGTTTGCAGATACTAAAATTATTTATTCCATCTATGATGATGGTTTTGAATCATTGATGAATAAGGATTTTGCAGTAAAAATTAAACTTGACGGCATCACTTCCAAGGATCTTAAACACTATAAAGACCCATCTTACGTTAATATCACTAAAGCTGCCATTGATTTTTCAGATGCGGTGGTTTTCGGATCTCCCAATATTCATCCTGACTTGGTTGAATATGTGAAAGGAAGTGAGAAACCCTATCTGGAATTTCAGTCCATGGACCGTTATGTGGAGGCTTACAATGATTTCTATGATGAGGTCCTGGTTCAGGAACCAATGGCAGTGAACTAGAATGCCGAACCTATAATCCATAACACTTGAAAGCTTTGTCTGCTTCCCCTTCTCTTTCGCTGGCTACCTGCATATTGTTGCTGCTGGTATTATTTTCCTGTAAAAAAGATCCCTATGAAATTGGGATTGACCTGCTTCCGCCCAGCGACACCCTTCATGTCCTTACGACGGATACCTGTACAGTCGTTGCTTTTTCTGTTGGTCAGGATTCCATCCGTACCGATGAGGCTACCAGTCTTGCCCTTGGCAGTATGCTCGATCCTGTTTTCGGAAAAACTACAGCCAGTTTTTATACCCAGCTCAGACTTTCCTCTGAGGGTGTTGATTTTGGAAAAAATCCTATTCTTGATTCCCTGGTTTTATGTTTATATTATAATGGTTATTATGGGGATACTTCCACCCTTCAGCATGTCAAAGTCTATGAACTAAGCCAGGACCTTGAAATTGACAGTGGTTATTATTCCAATCAATCTGCTGCCACCTACGGCAATTTACTGGCAAATATGAATTTTATTCCCCGCCCAACAGACAGTGTTACGGTTTTTGGGAAAAAAGTAAGGTCTCACCTTCGCATTAATCTTTCAAAAATAACCAGTTACTTCGGCAATAAACTGCTCTATGCACCTGAAACTGTTTTGGATGAAAATTCAAGCTTCCTAAAGTTTATGAAAGGATTGTACCTCGAAGCCGGTCCAACCAGCTATAAAGGTTCCCTGCTGAATTTTACCACTGGCGACGGAACCTCACGGATGACAATGTATTTCCATGACGGCGATGATCCTGAAAATGATTCCCTGAGCTATGATTTTCTGCTGAATGACCAATGCGCCCGTTTTACCCATATTGATCACCATGGTTACCTGGATGCCAGCCCGGAGTTGAAACGCCAGATCCTATCACACGATTCCGCTCAGGGAGCCCATCAGCTTTTTCTTCAGGGCCTTGCCGGAGTAAGAATCAAAGTGAAATTCCCCTATATGAAAAATTTCGCCAAAGATCATCTTATTGCCCTTAATGATGCTGTACTGATGTTTAAAAACCCCGATCCCGATACCACCCTTTCTCCCCCTCCCACCCTCAACCTTGTCCGACAGGATAGCATCGGTCGTATAGCCTTCCTGAAAGATGAAAATGAAGGAAGCGGTTATTTCGGTGGCACTTATAATTCTTCCACCCGTACCTATTTTTTCAGGATCACTCAGCACCTTCAAAAAGTAATGCTGGGAAGCTATACCAACAGTTTTGACCTCTACATTCTGGTCAATAATCCTACCAAAAAAGAACTCATTCCAGACCGCGTCGTGATCAACGGCACCCAGATTATTCCCGGCTCAGAGGAAGGACGTTTTAAACTTAAGCTGACCTATACCAAACTCTGATTCTTTTTACTAATTTTGGTTCCCAAATAAAAAAATATGTGCGGAATTGTTGCTTATCTCGGACCCAGAGAGGCATATCCAATCCTGATCAAAGGATTACACCGATTGGAATATCGTGGATACGACAGCGCAGGTATTTGCCTGCTTAACGATGGTTTACATGTTTATAAATGTAAAGGGAAAGTCTCGGACCTTGAAACGCATCTCATCGGGAAAAACCTTACCGGTACCGTGGGGATGGCCCATACACGATGGGCTACTCATGGTGAACCCAATACGATCAATGCCCATCCGCATTTTTCACAGAATAAAACGCTGGCGCTGATCCATAACGGCATCATTGAGAATTATGCCGTATTACGCAGTGAGTTGAAAAACAGGGGTTATGTTTTCACTAGTGATACGGATACAGAAGTCCTGGTACATCTGATCGAAGACATCAAAGTAAACGAAAAAGTCCCCGTTGAAGAAGCGGTTAGGATTGCCCTGAACCAGGTCGTCGGAGCCTATGCCATCGTAGTGATTTCCAAGGCAAGTCCCAATAAAATCATTGCTGCCCGTAAGGGTAGTCCCATGGTCATCGGAATAGGTCAGGATGAATTCTTTATCGCTTCTGATGCCACCCCTATTGTTGAATATACCGATGATGTGGTATTCATGAACGACAAGGAAATTGCCATCATTGAAAGAGGCAAAGACCTGAAAATTAAAACCATCAAGAACAAAGAAAAGACACCCTACATCCAGAAACTTGAAATGAGTCTTGGAGAAATTGAAAAAGGCGGGTATTCCCATTTCATGTTAAAGGAAATTTTTGAACAACCCCGTTCCATCCAGGATAGTATGCGCGGCCGTCTGCATATTGACCATGGGATTGTAACCCTGGGCGGGATTCGTGATTACGAGCAGAAAATCGTCAATGCCGAGAGAATCATTATCACTGCCTGCGGTACCTCATGGCACGCCGGGATGGTCGGCGAATACCTTATCGAAGATTTAGCCCGTATTCCCGTAGAAGTTGAATATTCATCCGAATTCCGCTACCGCAACCCGGTCATTTACGAAAACGATGTGGTGATTGCCATATCCCAATCCGGAGAAACTGCCGATACCCTTGCCGCCATTCACCTGGCTAAAAGTAAAGGGGCCACGGTTCTCGGGATTTGCAATGTTGTTGGTTCTTCCATCGCCCGGGCCACTCATGCCGGAATATATACCCATGCCGGGCCTGAAATCGGAGTGGCATCTACCAAAGCATTCACTGCCCAGGTTGCAGTGCTGACACTTTTGGGATTATTGATTGCTCAAAATAAGGGAAGTATTCCCCAATCCCAGATCAACAAATTAATTTTTGCCCTGGACGGAATCCCGGCTAAAGTCAAAAAAATATTGGCGCTAAATGAAAAAATAAAGGATATTGCTCACATTTATAAAGACGTGAAAAACTCCTTGTACCTGGGAAGGGGTTACAACTTCCCGGTTGCCCTTGAAGGCGCCCTGAAATTAAAAGAAATCTCCTATATCCATGCCGAAGGTTACCCGGCTGCTGAAATGAAACATGGGCCCATCGCCCTGATTGATGAATATATGCCGGTGGTATTTATCGCCACAAAACGAGGCATCTACGAAAAAGTGATCACCAATATTGAAGAAGTCAAGGCCAGAAAAGGAAAAATCATCGCCATCATCACAAAAGGGGATGAAACCATGAAACAACTTGCCGATCACTACATCGAAATACCCGATACGGAAGAAATGCTCGTCCCCTTGCTTGCAACCATTCCGCTTCAACTTTTGTCTTACCATATTGCCGTCATGCGTAACTGTAATGTTGATCAACCAAGAAATCTTGCCAAGTCGGTAACGGTGGAATGATTTTATTATATATTTGTCGTCAATTATATCACAAAACCTAGCCCGGGGATATGAGAAGGACAATCATACTATTCATCATTGCTTTTTTCATTAGCAATATCCACGCTCAGCAAAGGCCGTATAAATTTGGCATTAAGGGGGGCATTAATTACATCCATCTGGAAAATTACGGAAAAGGATTCTACTCCGACTTTGATGCAAAGCCCGGCTGGAGTGTCGGCGCCTTGTTTCAATACACCTGGGGTGGCTTTTTAAATTACTCCATCGTCCCGGAAATTCTTTTTACCGAATCAAAAACTGATGTAGACCTGCTTTACATTACAGATTGTATGTCAACAATTCAAACCATTGATATTCCAATTAGTTTTAAGTTGGGGCTTCAGTTAAGTAAAATCTTCAAACCCTATATCCTGGGAAATGTTTATGGATCATTGATGGTCAACCATCATGGGGATTTTTTTGAAATGCTTGATATCGACTCCACTTCAACCTCAGCCAAATTAAATAAATTATTTTTCGGGGTGGGAGCCGGAATGGGGTTTGATCTTTGGAAATTCCAATTGGAAGGAAGATACCGATGGAATTTGAACAGGATCAAAACCGATGACTATTCAGCCCTGAAACAAATGGGACTGGAATTTTCTTGTGCTTTTCTTTTTTAATTAAAAAACATCAGCCGGACTATGAAAAAGTTGCTGTTTTATTGCCTTATCATCCTTGCTTTCAATTCCTGCAAGAAAGAACCCCTGACAGATTTTCTCTTTCTGGTCAAAGTTGAAAAAGTTGAAGTCATTGATAAATACACCCTGGCAAGCAGACTGAAACAAAACCCAAATTCCACACTGTACAAAGCTTTACCGAATAAAAAAATCAAGATCGTTTCAATCATTTATAATACCGTGGGGCCTGAGGGAGATCCGATACTGGCCTCGGGAGCAATATTTTTTCCAGCTACAGACGCGGGATATGAACGATCTGGAACCATTTTAGGGGTTCATTATACCTACGGGGCAGATTTCGAGGTGCCATCGCAGAAAATGGCTGTAACGGAAGGTCTTTTCTCACTGTTTGGTTATGCCGTAGTAGCCCCCGATTATATCGGATATGGGGCTTCCAGAGATAAGGTCCATCCTTATTATGATGTGGTATCTACAGGACAAGCCTCAGCTGATATGCTCTTAGCGGCAAAAGAATATTTTGCCTCCATCAGCCGAAAAATGTCTCATAAAATAACCGTAATGGGATATTCTCAGGGCGGTCAGGCTTCTCTTTGTTTTCTCAGATTTGTTGAAACAGAGCCTTTATATCAGGATGCGTTTGTGATAGACCAGGTATTCGCCGGTGGCGGCGCTTATGATCTGATAAAATCATATGATACTTTCGTGGAAAAAGATTATAGCAGCCAACCCGTTACCATTCCTCTTTTAGTTCTGGGACTCAATTATGGAGAAAACCTGAACCTGGATCTTAAAAAAATGTTCGCTGAACCACTTTATTCTCATTATAAGGAATGGATTTTATCAAAAAAATATACGACTGATGAAGTTACTGCCATGATGGGGGAAACAAAACTTACCAAAATTATGGCCCCTGAAGCTTTTGACAGATCAAACCCTAATACCAAAAAGTTTATCAATGCATTAAAAATCAATAGTTTAATTGTTTACGGGAAAGTGACAACCTGGACTCCCAAAGCAAAAATCACTTTATTGCATGCCACTGACGATACCATTGTGCCTTATGAGAATACGGAAAGCGCCTATAAAGCATTCCTGGCAGCCGGCTGTAAGGTGACCAAACATGATATCCCAAACAAGGATCATAAAGAAGCTGGCCAGGATTTTTATACTTACTGTATGCTGCATTTACTGATATAATAGTTTCCGGAATGAAGCCTAAAATAACCATTTTGATATTGATGTTGAGTCCCCTGATACTAAGCGCTCAACATAAATCATACGCAAAACATAACAAAGGGTACTTCTTTGATGTAGGGATGGCTTTGGGGGCTACATTCCCTAGAAATAATGATCCCAAAGCAATCTTGGAGGTTTATACAACTCACGGCTACCAGTTTTCCAATACCTTTTCTTTGGGAGCAGGTCTTTCAACATACAATACGGAGAACATTACCGTTTATGTTCAATTCCGGTTCAATTTGCGTGATATCAACGAAACCAAAACCCATTATACCTATATTGCGCTGAGGGGAGGTTATTCGTGGAGCACCTGGACGGGTGACACCTGGGGAGATGACAAAGGGCCGGTTGTTGATCCTCGTTTTGGTTGGTCATTTTATACTAAACAAGCCAATTTACGATGGTCAGTGTTTGTGGCTCCCAGTTTCTATCAATTCCATTTTATTCCAAAAGCAGGATTAGCCTTTGAATTTTAGGCAGAATGGTCATCGTACCTGACCCCCTCTTTACTGTTAGAGAGGGAGCCAGAGATTGTTCCTACTAGAATCGGCCGGCAACACTTCCCCAGTCAACCAACTTCCAGAAATCAGCAATATAATCAGGACGTACATTTTGCTTATCCAGATAATAGGCATGCTCCCACACATCGCAGGTAAGCAGTGGTTTTACTCCATGTTTCATGGGATTACCGGCATTGCTTTCCTGGATAATTTCCAGACTTCCATCCTGCTTTTTTACAAGCCAGGCCCAACCGCTGCCAAATAAAGTGGCAGCAGCATTGGAAAATTTTTCCTTGAACTCGGCAAAAGAGCCGAACTGCTTGACAATGGCATCAGCAAGAGCACCTGTAGCCTCCCCTCCGGCTCCGGGTTTTAAACAGTTCCAGTAGAAAGTATGGTTCCAGACCTGGGCACCATTATTGAAAATTCCACCCCCTGCTTTCATTACAATATCCTCCAGACTGGCATTTTCAAATTCCGTTCCGGGAATCAACTTGTTCAGGTTGTTAACATAAGCAAGATGATGCTTACTATAATGAAACTCAATCGTACGTTTCGAAATATAGGGTTCCAATGCATCCAATGCAAAGGGTAATTTGGGCAATTCGTGTATCATAATGATGGCTTTTTAAATGGTTAATCAAGAATCAAAGATAAGAAAAAAGTGACAAAGTAACAAAGTAACAGAGTAAGCAGAGATATCGCCTATCTCATTTCGCCTATCGCTTTAATAAATGCAGGATCTATCGTATTTAGGATAGGATAGAACCCTTCATTATCCAGAATATTCCGTCCGATATAGGCTTTGAGCAGAATTCTGATGTCATGATCAGATTTTTGGGGGATTTGAAGCGGCCGTTTTACACCTTTTCTTTCGGCATATTTGACAAAATCCGAAAAGACAGCATCCGTAATGGCAAATCCCTGGGCAAATTGATCAATATCTCTGAATCGCAGCAATTGCTGACGATAGCGATCCGTATAATCAAACGCAAACTGATAAACCAAACCTTTGTTGGATACGGTGTTATAATATCGCAAAGCACTGTCTTTTTCAATGGGTATAAAAATATCTGGCATAATTCCTCCGCCCCCGTAAACCGTTTTCCCATTGGGTGTTGTATATTTTAAAGAGTCGGGAAATTTAATACTATCTTCATTCTCCAGTTCGCCGTTGAGGATACGTTGGTAAAAATCATTATAATAAATCTCGAGGCCATTTTTATAAGAGCGTTGTATACAACGTCCGACAGGAGTGTAGTATCGGGCGACCGTTAACCTGATCGCACTTCCATCTTTAAAATTATGTTGTTCCTGAACCAAGCCCTTACCAAACGAACGCCGGCCCAGAATCAACCCGCGATCATTGTCCTGAATGGCACCGGCAAGTATTTCAGAGGCCGAAGCAGAACCCTCATCAATCATGATGATTAATTTTCCTGATTCGAATAAGCCTTCTCTCCTTGCATAAGCCATTTCCCTGGGATGATGCATCCCCTCAGTATAAACGATCAGTCTTCCCTTGGGAAGAAATTCATCGGCTACATCTATGGCCGCCTGAAGATAGCCTCCTCCATTCCCCCTCAAATCAAGAATCAGTTTTGTCATCCCCTCCGACAGCAAGGTTTCCAAAGCATGATGCACTTCATCTGAAGTTGTGGCAGAAAAATTATTGAGACGGATATATCCGATACCAGCATCCGCCATATAGGCGATATCCATGCTGTAGGTCGGGATCACATCACGGATAATCTTGAAATCCAGCAGTCCGGAGACCCCCCTACGAAAAATGCTGACATTGACTTCCGTCCCTTTGGGACCCTTAAGCCTTCGCATCACATCTTTGTTTAAAATTTTTATTCCGGCCACCTTTGTCCCGTCAATTTTTACAATTCTGTCGCCCGCCCTGATCCCGACTTTTTCTGAGGGACCTCCGGAAATAGGTAAAATCACAGTAACCGTATCGTTTTCTATTCTGAACTGAACACCAATCCCTTCAAAACTACCCAGAAGTGGATCAGTTGCTTCATGAAATTCTTCAGGGGATATATAGGCGGAATGCGGATCAAGTGCTTGCAATAGCCCATTGATTGCCTTTCCCTCTAAAATATCCCAGCTCAGGGTATCTACATAGTTCTTTTCAACGTAATGAAGGACTTCATTCACTTTGTCATTCTTGGCTGGCATTCCACAGAAATTTCCGTTGCGGTTTCCCAGCCATAAACCCAGGAGAACACCAAAAATAAGTACCATCGAAAACCAGACAGGAAGAAATGGATTTTGTTTTTTGTTTTCCATGGATATGATATCTGTGAATATTCGTTATAAAACGTAAATTTACAGATTTCGTATAAAGAAAATTCGGATTTTTGCTGAATTGAATTCAAAAAACGATGAAACAATTCTATTTTCAACTATTTATTTTCTGTTGCTTTTTGACTGAAGCCGTTTGCTCATCTCATCTCTCTGTCCCCGGTTCACGGATTCCAGTTAAACCTTATGAAAACAGTCACTTTGCCATAGTTGATTCGGTAAGCATTCATTACCGTATCTGGAATGATACGCTCTCACACCCAAGAGGCAAGGTAATTCTGATTCATGGTTTTTGTGGCTCAACATTTTGCTGGAGAAACAACTTTGATGCCCTGGTAGCTGCAAACTATAAAATCATTGCCATTGATCTCCCGGGATTTGGATACAGTCAGCGATCACCAGCCCTGAACCAGTCACAAAGCAACAGGGGAAGATTATTATGGGGTTTGCTTGCACAAATCGACGGGAATGATAGCACCAAGTGGAATATTGTCGGACATTCGATGGGTGGCGGCACCGCCGAAGCCATGGCATTGATGAACTTGAAACAAACGCAAAGCCTTACCATTCTTGACGGCATGATTTTCATTAAGAATGATAATGTTAACCTGACGGTGGTCGGACTAGTCAACCAACCCCTGTATAAAAAATTATTACTTTCCTATACCGAGCACACTTACCTGTCATTTAAAAACTTCAGGAGAGAACTAAAAAAAACCTATGGTTTTCTTCCTGACACCCTAACCGTGAACGGATATCTGGAACCATTGAAGATTGATGGCTCAGCGGAAACCGTTGTTAACCTCCTTGCCAATTCCAAGGAAATACAACAACTGAATGCAGAGCATTTAAAAAACATCCCTGTAATGGTCATTTGGGGTAAAAAGGACCGGACCATACGCCTGAGTACCGGAAAAAAACTAAAACGGATCGTCCCCTCAATAGATCTGAGAGTTATCTCTTCCGCTCATCATATGGCCATGGAAACACACCCTGAAGAGTTCAACCGTTTATTGATTGAGTTTCTGGATAAAAATAATAAACAAGCGAAATAGTCATTAAAGGTTATCGGGAAATTTCTTTGATTCGGTTACGGGCATATTCTGAATAAGATACCTGCTGTGGATTGTTCGATACAGACTCCTCGCTTTTTTTCATATCCCTGATAAATATCTGATAATATGGTAATGCTTCCTTTGGATTGCGGAGGTGATAATCATACTGATAGGCGATCTTAAATGCCAGGGTGTTATTTTGCGGACTTCCTTCATACGCCCTCTTCAATAAAATCAAGGCTGTGTCGGTTCTCCCGGACATATTATAGACCGCTGCAAGCTCAATGTACAAGGTCGAAAGGAACTGATCAGAAGGCATGAGCAGGGACAGTGTCCTCCTTAGAAAAATCAAGCCAGTATCCGAAACGGGAAAAGTCCGGAAATGTGAAACCCCGAAATAAAAACAAACCTCAGCATCTGTCGTGTCTGCGGCAAAAGCATTTCTGAACAAGGGGGCAGCTGAATCGTACTTATCCTGTTTATAAAATGAAAGTCCGTAATATTTATACAGAAATTTCGACTGGTCGCCTGCTTCAATTGCTCTTGCAAATCGTGTCACAGCGCCAACGTAATCTTTAATCATATATCTTGAATACCCGCTTAATTTCAATATTCCCGGGTGCATCGAATGCATGGATAAAAAATGATCGGTCAACGAAATGGCTGAAGAAAAATCCCTCTTTTTGATCAGAATATTTGTCAGTTTTAGGGTCACACCAGGATCAAACGGCTTTAATTTCAACGCTTTCCAGTAATAAATCATCGCAGAATCGGCTGATTTCAACTCATTAAGACATCCGGCCATCTGTTTCAGGATATAAAAATCATTAGTATCGTTCAGATACAACGCTTGGAAAACAGATAAGGCACTTTTATAATCCTCATTTTGCAGATAAAGACTTGCCAGCTGAAGGGAGAAATACGGGTTATCCGGTTCAAGTTCCGTGATTTTATGGCATGTTTTTATCGCCTTTTCCGTTTCCCCAAGCTGACGATATACCTCAGACATTTCCAAAAGCACCCGGGTATCGGTTGAATCTTTTCCTAGCGCTTTACCGAAAGTTTCAAGTGCTGACGGGTAGCGAAACAAGGCAAACTGAGATTTCCCCTTCAGGATAAGGATATCTATCCGTGAGGAATCGGTTGCTAAAATCGTTTCAGCCAGGTCGATGGCTTGGCTGAAACGATAGGATGTCATCCATGATTTTACTTTTTCTCCCTGATCTTTTTGCTGGGCTGGAAGTTGGCCTGAAATAAACAACAAAGAGAGGAGGAGGATCTGAATTTTCATTTCACCTGTTTACTGCTTCTTATCCTTTTTACCCGCATCGAGTTTGAACTTAACCGGCAAGTTAAACGCTACATCCACCGGCTTTCCCTTGCTCTCTCCGGGATTCCATTTTGGCATCATTTTCACGATCCGCAGGGCCTCATCATCACATCCTCCTCCGATTCCCCTGAGTATCTTCACATCCGTAACCGACCCGTCAGACCTGACAATAAAAGATACGTAAACCGTTCCCTGTATCTTGTTTTTTACGGCGTTCTCGGGATATTTAATGTTTTCCACCATAAACTTTACCCTGGCTTCCTCTCCTCCCACATAAGAAGGCATTTTTTCAACCACTTTATAAGTCAACTTATCGCTGTCGACCGGAGTATTATGGATTTGCGTTTCCTGCTTTTTCTTATCCTGGGTAACAGGAGACATTATTGTATTAGCAGTGCTAACGGCCTTATTAACCGTAAGATTCACTGGCATTGAATGACTAAAGGAGCGGGCCGAAAAAATAACCCACAGGATCAGAAGAACCGGCAGGACAAAGAACAGTTTACTTCTGGCCCATGTTCTTGATTTGGATTTTGTCATCATAAGAATTCGTTTTTTAAGTAATGAAACATTAAAGTTATTGGTCAGGTTATTTACCTGAATGCCCATGGTTTCATTCAGGATCATTTGCTGGTATAATGAACGGCTGATGCCGGTTTGCAATACTCCTTCATCCGCCAGGTATTCATGCACACTTTTCATTTCACGCCAGGTAAGCCAGGCAAAAGGATTAAACCATTGAATAATGATCAGAATCTCCATCAGAAAAAGATCAATGGTATGCATTTGCCTGATGTGCACATTTTCATGATTTAGGATGGCCTCTAGGCTCTCTCCAAGAACCTCTTTTTCATTGATAAAAACCCTGTTGAAAAAAGAAAATGGGGAATAAGCCAGGTCCACATAAACAACATTTAATCCTTTCAGTTTTTTCATGCCAAAACGCCGGGATAAAAGCATCAGGTGTATCAATTGGACAAGAAACCGGAACAGAAAAATAAACATTCCAGTGAGGTAAACAATGAATAAGCCTTCTATCCATCCAATATGGCCTCCCTGAGCATGTACCATCCTGGCCGGCATGATCAACACGGGTTCAAGCATGACCACTACACTGGCAGCCGTGCCTGTCGGAACCCAGGAAAACGTAAATAAGGGGAATAGAACAGAGAAAATAACCATAGTAAGAAGATACATCCGGTTCATCAGGAAAAAAGTATCCTTCCTGAGAAATATCCAGTACACGACAAACAGCAGTGAAATACAAAGAACAGATTTCACCAGATATGGAATGAAAGGATTCATGATTTCATCTTGTTTTTTTGCATGGAAAGTTCTTTATCGATGGTTTGTTGAATTTCTTCTAGATCCTTTATACTCAGATTTCCGTCATGCGTAAAAAAGGATGCCAGTGATTGATACGAATTACCAAAATAATTGGAAAGAAAATTCCTGAAATAGGAACGGGTGTATTCCTTTTTGTTAATCAGGGGAAAATACTCGTGGGTGCGGCCATAGGCCTTATGACTAACAAAGCCTTTCTGTTCAAGAATCCTGATGATGGTAGAAACGGTGTTATACGCTGGCTTGGGGTCGGGAATTTTGTCGAGTATCTGGTTTACCATCCCCTTTTCGATTTCCCAGAGCACTTGCATGATCTCTTCCTCTGCACGGGTGAGTTGCAGAGGAAAGTCAGTAGTCGTTTTTCTTGTTTTCATTCCAGAATAATAAAGATAAAATGAATTTAAAAATATTCATAGTCGCAAAGATACAACTAAATAATTAGTTTGTCAACTAAATATTTAATTTTATAACGAGATTATCAGGGAATACACCGATCAAAATAGTCCTTTCACAGAGAGTATCAATCTGACACATTTTTTCTTTTATTTACTTTTCGAGTATTTGATCGCGTCGGACAACAAGGGAAGACAGTTTGAATATGAAAAGTTTTTTCATATTTTTGCTTTACGGTTTTTCAATTCAGCATTCCTTACCTATGCTCACAAGTGTTTCCCGATATCATTTTTCATTTCATCGATACTGCTTATTGATTTTTTTACCTTTTTTCATCATGGTATGCAGTAACAACTGGGATAGTACTGATCAACAAACTATATACACGGAGAAGCTTAGTAAGTTAATGCAATCCGTGCAGTTTGAAGATGGCGATATTGTTTTCAGGCGGGGTATAGGCATGGCCAGCCAGGCCGTATTGCTATCTGAAAAAAATTCCATGTATTCACATGCAGGAATGGTTTTCATCATCAATCATTGCCCTTATGTAATTCATGCAGTCCCAGGAGAGTCCGGGTCTGAGGCTGAAGTGATGAAATGCGAGAAACTGACTTCTTTTCTTGACTATCATAAAGCTTCCCGTGCCGGAATATACCGTTGTTCTTCCAATGAAAAACATATCGGGGCCAAGGCTCTGAAACAGGCCAAACTAGCACTCGACAAGAGGCTTCAATTCGATGACGCCTACGATCTGGATTCAGATGATAAATTATATTGTACCGAGCTGATCTGGAAATCCTATCGTGACGCCGGAATCGACCTGATCAAAGGACGTTTTGATTTTATCAATATTCCATTATATAAGGGATTGGTCATCCTCCCTGGTAGTTTTATCCATTCCGAATCATTGACCGAAATTTATTCCTACTAATTTAACTTAAAAACCAAAAGCCAATGAAAACCACAAAGATTTTATTAAGCCTCCTTGTCCTGGGCGCTTTTTACGTTTTAGTTTCCTGTGGCGGAGCTTCCTCAAGCTCCCCATCCTCAACAGTGAAAACATTTGTCGATAAAATGGCAAAGGGAGAATTTGAATCTGCCATTGCCTGTATATCACTTAATGGGAAAGAAATGGATGAAGAATCAAAAGCAAAACTTACCGGACTGATGGCCATGGGAAAAGCACAGGCAGATAAAAAACAAGGAATCAAGAACCTGGATATCCTTAGTGAAGAGATTGCTGAAGACGGGAATACTGCTAAAGTGAAAGTTAAATTTACCTATGGAAACGGCGACTCTCATGAAGATGATTATAAACTGGTGAAGGAAAACGGAAAATGGATGATTACAATCAAGTAGGATCTTCCCCGCGTATTTTGCTTACCGGGGGATCAGGATTCCTTGGTAAAGCAATAGTCAAAGAATTACTATCGAAGGATTCCCCTTTATCTCCGGGAATCCTTCGCATTTTTGACTTAAAATATTATCAGGGCATCATTGATCCCCGCATTGAATTTAGAAAGGGAGATATCAGGATCCCCTCAGAAGTTTCAGCAGCATGCAAGGGAATAGATATCGTCATTCATGCAGCAGCCATTGTCGATTGGGGCACAAAGCCTGATAAAGAAATCTTTGCTGTCAATGTCAAAGGAACTGAAAACGTTTTACTTGCCTGTAAAGATCATAAGGTCCGGTTTCTGGTTTATACAAGCTCTCTGGATGCTATATTCCAGGGAAAGCCGCTGGTCGATATTGATGAAACCCTCGCCTATCCTGAACATCATCCCAATTCGTATTGCAAAAGCAAGTTCCTGTCCGAAAAACTGGTGATCCAAGCCAATGATAGACAGTTAAAGACATGTATTCTCAGACCCTCCGACATATACGGGGAAGGAGATCCTTTCCATATCGGATCTTTGATCAACATGGCCAGGGGTGGTTTTTATGTCCGGTTAGGGGATGGTTCATCCAAATCACAACATGTATTTGTTGGAAACATCGCCTGGGCACATGTATTGGCTGCACATGCTTTATATACTGGAAATACTGATGTGCCAGGAAACATTTACCTGATCACCGACGGACCCCCGTCCAATTTCTTCCATTTTTTTGATCCTATCGTGGAAGGTTCAGGCTATCGAATCTGGCCTAAAAACCTATGGCTACCCAGATGGTTTGCATATTCCATTGGGAGCATTTCCGAAGCTATTGCTTTAATGATGCGGCCATTTAAAAATTACACACCGAAATTCAGCCGGTTTGCGGTTATCTATACCTGCAACGATTTTACTTTTAAAACTGATAAAGCTTTCCGGCATTTTAATTTTATCCCCAAATATAGCGAAGAAGAAGCATTGAGGCTAACCATTGCCGGATTCCGGTCATGAGCGGATATGGTACTCCCTCGTCAGATAGGGTTCAATGGTTCCATAATCAAGAAAAGACCTGGTATCCTGATAAACTTCAAGCATATTGGGAATAATAACCAAAGGGTTCCCAAAAAAAAGAAATGGATTGATAAGGTCCGCTTTTGTCCGGAAATGTTCTTCAACAATACCATCCCATGGTGTTTCTGTTACACATTCTGCTTCTCTTACCACATTTCTGTTATAATGCCAGAGCGGATGTATCCTCATGGAGAGCGGAGTATGACTATGATGCCATCGATCAAGAAAAACATTCTGATCCAAACCTTTTTTCTTTCTGAATAAAGTCAACAGACAAACTCCAGGTGTGATTTTCCCGTTTTCCCATGTTTTTTTGTAACTCACCGGAATAGCTTCTTCCACAGTATATATCCCTATAAATCCTTTGGCATTTACCAGCATCTCTAATAAACCATCATGATCACGGGTAATGGATAGGGCAGCTAATTTTTTCTTTTTAAACGGGATGATGGAAAACAAAGGAGGTGGCTCTAGGGTAAGCGTGATATGAAGGGATCCGGTTTGCATTATCCCGGCTGCAACATTTGCGTCTTCCAATACCCTGCTTTCGAAATCCCTAAAAGATTCCCCTTTTATCCCCGAAATCAAATAAATTTGTTTTTTCATTAAAGGCAAAAGTATTATAGTTTATTTTTGAAAAATACAACAGGCTAAAAAAAAATTCGGAAATTAGTACTCCCAAATTTATCATATGAGGAAAACATCTACCCCTTTGATTTCGATTTTTGAAAATGCCATCCGTGAGAATTGGAAATTCCGCGCTCTTTCCGATTATGGAGGCAACAGTTTTACCTATCAGGATGTGGGTGAGCGCATCCTCGCCATCCATGCTATTTTTATAGACGCAGGGATTAAAAAAGGGGATAAAATCGCCCTGCTCGGCAAGAATTCAGCAAACTGGGGCATCATTTACCTTGCTACGATCACTTATGGAGCAGTCATTGTTCCCATACTCCCGGATTTTAAACCAGCTGATGTTCAATACATCATCAATCATTCGGATGCCCTTGCCCTGTTTGTTGAAGAATCATTTTTTAAAGAACTGGATATCCATTCCCTGTCCCAGATAAATCTGATTCTTGGGATCCAGGATCTTTCTTTATACTATTCCCGAGACCTCTCGCTCAACCCGAATAGACAGGTACAGAGCATTACTCCCGAACAGATCCATTTTTCTCCGTCATCGGATGAAGATATCGCGGTGATCAGCTATACTTCAGGTACCACGGGATTTTCAAAAGGAGTGGTGCTGCAACATAAAAGCCTGCTGGGAAATATCCTCTACGCCCATCGCAATATGCCCTTGAATCCGCAGAATAAAATTCTGTCTTTCCTTCCCCTGGCCCATACTTATGGCTGTGCTTTTGAGTTTCTCTTTCCTTTTACCCTGGGTTGTGATATCACTTTTCTGACAAAAACGCCTTCTCCCAAAATCATCATTCAGGCTTTCCAGGAAATCTGCCCGGAACTGATTTTATCTGTTCCTCTGGTCATCGAAAAAATCTACAAAGCCCAGCTTATTCCGGTCCTGCGTAAACCGGCCATGAAAATCCTTACCCGTATCCCGGGAATTAATCAAATCATTTTTAAGAAGATCAGAAAGAAAATGTGTGCAGTCTTCGGTGGAAATTTCCGTGAATTGGTCATTGGAGGTGCTCCCTTTAATTCTGAGGCAGAACGTTTCTTCGCCAGAATACATTTTCCTTTTACTGTAGGCTACGGGATGACCGAATGTGGTCCGCTGATCTCATACGCGTCATGGAAAACAACTAAGATTGGGGCTTCGGGCAGAATCGTAGATGAACTTGAAATAACCATCGATTCAGAAGATCCCCTCAGAAAAGTGGGAGAAATCATGGTCAGGGGAAGCCATGTCATGATGGGATATTATAAAAACGAAGAAGCGACTGCACAGGTGATTGACCAGGAAGGCTGGCTTCATACCGGCGACTTGGGAATCCTTGACAAACATGGAAACATTTTTATCAAGGGAAGAAGTAAAAGCATGATTCTGGGACCCTCCGGTAAAAACATATATCCTGAAGAACTTGAGTCGGTGTTGAATAATCGTTTCCTGGTTATGGAATCACTGGTGATCGAAAGAAATCAAAAACTCATTGCCTTGATCCATCCCGATGCGGATGCTATGCAAAAAGCCGGAGTCAGCATGGAACAACTTCCGGAACTATTTAAAGCTTATATTCATGACCTTAATCATAGGATTCCCAAATATATTACAGTCGCTGATTTTGAAATTTTTCCAACAGAATTTGAAAAGACTCCCAAGAGAAGCATTAAACGGTTTTTATATTCCTGAATGTTGAAACGGGAGACTTATGACGTTGTGGTGGTCGGCGCAGGACCCGCCGGACTGATTGCTTCCGGAAGAGTTGCATCGCTCGGCGGAAAAGTCCTCTTACTGGAAAAAATGAACGTTGCCGGGCGGAAATTACTGATCACCGGAAAAGGCCGCTGTAATATTACTAACGTAGCCCCTCGGAGTGAATTTTTGAAACATATCTATCCCAATGGCCGGTTCTTAAAACATGCTTTTTCGGTGTTCTTTACCGGTGATATTATTGAACTTTTATCGTCCCAGGGATTGGAAACTAATGTTGAAAGGGGTGGTAGGGTATTTCCCCTCAGCAACAAATCTTCGGATGTGCTTTCAGCCTTACTCCGTTGGGTAAAAAGCCTTCAGGTGGAAATCGAATATGGACAAAAATTGGATAGCCTTGTCATCAGTGAAGGAAGTATATCAGGAGTCCGCGTATTGACGCAAGGGAAACTAATAGAAATTAAAACCCGAAAAGTGATCCTTTGTACCGGAGGATGCTCCTACCCTGCCACAGGATCTACCGGAGATGGATATAAAATAGCTGCCGCCTCAGGGCATAACATCGCGTCTCCACGGCCGGCCCTCGTTCCTTTGGAAACCTACGGCGATACCGCTCAGAGACTTCAGGGACTGAGCCTGAAAAACGTGAATGCTTCAGTCTGGATCAATGGCCGGAAATTCAAAGAAGCTTTTGGAGAAATGCTCTTTACCCATTTTGGTGTTTCCGGACCCATTATTCTCAGCCTGAGCAGATTTGTGGTGGATGAAATCCTTCAACATCACCATGTTGATCTTTCCATTGACCTTAAACCCGCCCTGGATGAAGCGAAACTTGATCTCCGTCTGATCCGGGATCTTAATGAGCATGGCAAAAAAAAGATGGTTAACCTATTCCGTTTGTGGCTTCCCGCTTTGCTCATCCCCATATTTCTGGAAGAAACGGGAATAGACGGTGAAAAAGCAGGACATCAGCTGAATTCAAAAGAACGGCGTAAGGTAATGCTTTTAATGAAAAATTTCCGGCTTCAGGTAAAAGGTTTCCGATCTTTTACAGAAGCCATCATTACAGCCGGCGGAATTCCGACCTCGGAGATTAACCCGGAAACCATGGAATCTAAAATACAGAAAAATCTATATTTTGCCGGTGAAATTATTGACCTCGACGCCGACACAGGCGGTTATAACCTTCAACTGGCTTACTCTACTGCATGGCTGGCCGGTCAATCGGCCATGAATACATTGAATGCTTAGTTTTCTTTGGCCATAATCTGTAGGGCAATTTTTATCCCGTCTGCTGCACTTGATATAATTCCTCCTGTATATCCTCCTCCTTCTCCTGCCATGAAAAGATTAGCGAAACCACTGCAAAGTCCGTTTTTTTCCCTGATTACCTGAACGGGAGAGGAGGTTTTACTTTCAAGTCCCAGTAATATACCGTTTTCATAACCCTTGATTTTATGACAAAACGACTTTAATCCTTCCTTCATGGAGGGGACTATTTCTCCTGGCAGCATTGCCCAAAGCGGAGCAGGAGTGATTCCGAGGGGATAGCTGCTGTCAGGGATCTTTATTGGTTCTTTTCCTGAGAGAAAATCTCTGATACTGCAGAATGGCGCCCGGTAATTTCCGGAAAAATCATAAAAAGTATGTTCGAGAGCTTCCATCCAGGATAAAAAGTCCTCAGGGCTGATTTTCTTTCCCGTCAGCTGATCGGGATGAATACCTGCAACACAGGCAGCATTAGCAAAGCGTCCGTCCCTTTGATAGTTGCTCATTCCATTCACAATATTCTGATGAGCATATGTCGCTGCCGGAACCACCATTCCTCCCGGACACATGCAAAATGAATAAACAGGATGTTTACCATCTGCTTCCGAAGTCAGTCGATATTCTGCCGCTTTCACCCCTTGCAGTTTCTCAACGCCCCATTGAGCGCGATTGATCTCCCGTTGAAGATGTTCCGCACGGCATCCCAGGGCAAAGTTTTTGGTACGAAAGCCAACCCCTCTTCGCATCAGCATGCGATATGTTTCATACGATGAATGACCAGGGGCAACAATAAAATAATCCCCACTGAATGCTTCCCTTCCGGAAAATGCTTCTTTAACCTCTCCTTGCTGAACGGTCAGGTCATCCATTGTTGTTTCAAACCTGATAATTCCTCCCAGTGAGGAATACTTTTCTCCAAGGGTTTTAACCACCCGCCTTAAGTGATTGCTCCCGACATGAGGATGGGAAAGGTACCTTATCTCCTCCGGTGCGCCGGCATTGATGTAGGATGAAATGATGAATGCCTTCTCCCTTGAAATATGTTTCGACCGTGAGGTAAGTTTGCCATCAGAGAAGGTGCCAGCACCTCCTTCACCAAAAGCATAATTCGACCTGGGGTCAAATTCTCCTGTTTTTTCAAAATGAAGGATTCCCTTTTCTCGTTTATTGACATCCCTGCCCCTTTCCAGAATCAGGGTCTCAAATCCTGCCATTTGAAGGATATAAGCGGCAAAAAATCCGGCCGGGCCGCTTCCTGTAACAACAACCTTCTTATGGCGTTTTTTATACGCAATATTCAAGGACGGAGAAGGTTCTTTTTCATCCCCTTGAATGTTATCACACGAAACAGCAACCCTCAATTGCCAGAAAATATTGCGCTTATTTCGGGCATCGAGGCTTTTATTCATGATCTGATAAGTAAATTGCTTAGTCCGGAACTTTTTTTCTATTTCCTTTTCTAATTCCTTAACTGTAAAAGCCGATGGCATTGTCAGTTCAATGAATATGGATCCCATATTTCAGGATTGAGATTTAATGATTAACATATAATCAGCACAAAGATAAAGGTACTGAGTATTAATCTCTGAAAACACAGTCAGAAATTTATCAGCATTGTTTCGGGACGGAAACGTATCTTTGCTGTTTCTGTTCCCTTGGGAGAACTACAAAATTACTTTATGAAGATATTGTTAATCAGTCCTGGAATGCCTGATGATGTTGACAGCAGAATAACACAGGGAATCCCTTTTCTCTTTGCCAAGACGCTTTTTGCTCCCCATGCAGTTGCCGCAGTTGCCGCACTCACCCCTGCTGAACATGAGGTGGAAATCCATGACGAATATACCCGGGGGCCAGTGGATCAAATCATTCAAAACAATGTTTACGATATCATCGGCATTTCGGTAACTTCCAACCAGCAAAAACGTTCCCTGCGGATTGCAAGATTGTGCAGAGAGATTAACACTTCTGCCCTAATCGTGATGGGAGGAATTGGTGTTGAACACTTTATCCATAAAGAAATGACCGATATTGATGTCATTTTTCATGGGGAGGCAGAAGAAACCTGGCCGAAATTTTTAGAAGATTACGAAACCGGTTCATGGTTGAGGGTTTATAGAAACTACACCAAGCCTGATATGAGTCAAACGCCAGCTCCACGCTGGGAGTTACTGAAACAGGATCTTCCTTCATACACATCTGCTTTACTGCAAACCACCAGAGGCTGTCCCTTCGACTGCAGTTTCTGTGACGTGATCTATACGTTCGGGCGCAAACTCAGAAGTAAGACCATCCCTCAGGTTCTGGAAGAAATCAGGAGACTTCACGCCCTGGGTGTAAAAATGATTTTTATCGCAGATGATAATTTCGCAGGGGATAAGCAATATACCAAAGCCTTGCTGAGAGAAATGATCCCTTTGAATAATTCCTTTAAAGCACCCATAGATTTTATTACTCAGATCGATATCACCATCGCCCAGGATGAAGAATTACTCACCCTGCTCGCCGATTGCAATTTCCAGGCAGTAATGATCGGGATTGAATCGGTCAATGAGAAATCTTTAAAGGATTTCAATAAGCAGCAAAACATGCGGTTCCCCATTCGTGAATCAGTGATGAAAATCCAATCCTACGGCATCATTGTCCTCGCCCATATGATCATTGGTGCTGATTCTGATGATCCATCGGTTTTTAAAAAAACCAGCGATTTTATCGCCCATGCCAATATCGTTCATCACCTCTGTCATCCCCTGGCTGCTCCTCCGGGGACAAAAATGTGGTATGACCTTAAACGGCAAGGGCGTATCGTTTTAACAGAACAGGATGAAATCAATGATAAACTAGATATCATTTCCAATATCATTCCAAAACAAATGAGCAGGGTCGAATTGTTTGAAGGACTTGCACAATACTGGGAACACATCTATGATCCCCGGGAATTCACCAAACGCGCACTATCATTCCTTGATGGAATTACCTATAAGCCCAAAGTGAAAGAAGCCGGATTTTCATCCCTTTGGACATTACGCAAAATGCTTTGGAGGCTTTTTACTTTTTTTATGTTTGACGTTGAAAAGCCACATAAAAAAGCATTCTTCACCATACTTAGGGCGACTAGAAAAAAAGGTATGTACCTTTTACCAAAAATCATATATCTCTATACCAGTTATCTTGTTGATCATAACCGCTCCCTTCATGATGCACGAGTAGCCAGAACACATGCCCAATGGGAAAAAGATAATCCCGAGAAAATCATAGTGGATGATACGACCATCCCCATTTCCGAGAGTTTTAGGGAACATGCCGCCGCTTTATTTAAAGCTGCTTATCAAAAGGCAAGACTCAGGGTTTCATCGAAAGAAACGCTATACAACGTTGTGATTGCCGCAATGGTAGACTTTAACGATCGCTTTGGGAAAAATTTCGAAGGCTATGATGAACACCAGGGAGAATTGGTTCAACTGACATGCGACAGGGTCATGAATCAATTCAACCTGCCTGCTGAAACAGTCAATAATGATCTCCCACTACATCCGCCCCCGGGGTTCACACGAGAAATCCTGGATGCACTCGATAATGCTGTACGTTATCGTGACAGCAATCATTAAATAATATTTTTATCATAGCTTCGTTTATCAAAAAACACCCTCGTATGAAAAGAATCTGTCTGTTTTTTCTTTCTCTTTTAATTGCTGGTTCTGTTTTTTCGCAACAAGAGGATCCTCAAGGGAAAAAAGCCGAAAATCCTGAATTCAAAACGATTTTCGGAAAAGGGAGCCACAGCCGTATTCCCATTGGGTATTTTATTGACCTGAATGCTGGCTATACTATATTTAACGGAAAAAGTGTTTTTCTACCCGGTCTCAGCGCCGGTCTTATTCTTAATCATCATTGGACGATAGGACTTACGGGTACTTTTTTAGGAAACCCGTGGAACCTCTATTATAATGATATTTATTTTGACTCTGTGAACTTCAGTATGCATAATGCAAAACTTAGCGGAGGCTTCGGTGGTGCTTTGCTGGAATATACGCTTCTGCCTTACGCTGCTGTCCACGTTTCATTTCCCCTCGCCATCGGGTTTGGTTATCTGCAATACACTTCAGATGATTATTATGCCTGGAATACTAATCATCATAATTTCTGGAATTCACACCTTGTGGCAAACTCCTGGATTTTGTATCTTGAACCCGGCCTGAGGGCTGAATTCAATTTGGCTAAAAAATTACGGTTAGGGGTTGGAATCAGCTACCGTTATTCTCCGAAAGTTGATTTACCCAACACCCCCACAACCTTGGTCAATCAATTCACAGCAAGAGTAAACCTTCGTTTCGGCAAGTTTTAAAGTTTCACTTTTTCCCCGGACGTTCCTGTTTTTTTTCAGGGCTGTTTTTTTGTTTTTCCGCAGGGATATTCTTTTGTTTTTCCACAGGAATTACCGGTTTTGATGTTGAATGCTGCACTTCTTTTTTCATTGGTGGTCTTGTTGCTTTTGTATTGGAAACAGCCGGCTTTTCGGTTTTCATGGTCGATGTCTTCGGTTTTGTGTTCGGAGATGGATTTATCCTCTGCTTGGTATTTGTCCCTTGATTAACCGGACTGGTTTTTTGAGGATACATTGTTTTAGACTGGTTATTAACCCCCTGATTTTTTTCCACTCGCCTTAAACCCGGGTTTAAATCATTCTTTTTTTCTTGATTATATCCCGGATTTGGTGTCAGGGATTTTTTTCCCGGTCCGGCACTATTATTTCTTAACTCATAGGTTTTTGAATAGACTCCGCTTGTTCTGTTGTGTCTGACCATGGGAGAAGAAGAACTTCTGGATCCGTACCAGTGATTAAATTCAGGATTTCTGTAATGGGGAGAACGGTAATAATACCCATGCCAGTATGGATGATGGTGATAATAATATCCGTAATAGTTCCTCCAGTACCAGGGAGACCAAGGCCTCCACCAGGGTGGATAATAATACCAGTTCCAGGGAGAAACATAAAGGGTATAAGTCGGAGCATAGATATACCGGATTACAGGCCAATAGGAAACAGAAACATAGATGGTTGTCTGAGTCCCTGCTGTTTCCACTATCCTGGTCTCCGAATGACTGGTTTCTGAAGTTCCTGCTTCTTTTCCTTCCGCATAGTTTTCATTGGGCTCAATGATATAATCTTTGCCGTAAAGGTCTTCATTGCCAATGATCTGAACATGATATGTTCCGGATTTGTCTTTGTCAATATAGATTACCGCTACATCCTGGTTTTCTGTTTTTGCCACAGGGACCTGAAGAACAATGGCGTGATTATCGCCATCCTGATGATCAATGACCCTGATATAGTCGGTCTGATCATCATTATTCAGATCAAGGTTATTAATCTTTGAATCTTCCAGGTTAAGTTTTTTCTCAAATTCTTCAAGGGTTTTGCATTGCTGAAAAAGGTCAAGGACAGCAAAAAGATTCAGGTTATCACCGGGTAAGCCCAGTGAATCCGGTACCGGCACATCCTGTGTGCGGGCATTTACCTGTATTGAGCTGAATGCAGCCATCAGGATCAGTGACATCAGTAATAAGACTTTCGTTTTCATGGGAGTATTTTTAAAAAACAGTATCATACTTCTCTTCACAACAAATACCATGCCCAAAAAAAAGGCCACCTGATTACTCATGTGACCCCCTGGGGTATTCGTCCAAACTAAAGCAAATGTTAGTAAATATATTGAGTATTTCTATAACCAGGTTTATTCTGGAACCAGTCTGGATAGGCTTGTCCACCGCTTACCGCCCACTCGATAAAGTGATTGTACGCGGCTGGAATATTTACCCTTTCGATGGGATAAGCAAAACTTTCATAAATATTTATGGCCCATGGAAGATTATTTTCAGTTTTGTAATATCTTCCTGAAGCAGGGTTACTGGTGTCATCAGCCTGTCCAAAAATACTTTGATCAGCCAGTGAAGTGGGTGGATAATCCGGCAAATGAACTTCAAGGCCACGGTTGAGATTGACCATGATGAAGGGATTAAAGTTAGCGATATCCAGGTCATTATATGAATACGTATTGGGTTTGAAAGCGATATTCATCACCAGGGTTACCGGCGTAACATAGGGGGCAGGATGTTCAGTGTTCACCCCGGTTCCCGAACCGGGGTAAGCCATTTGTTTGAAGGCATCATCAAAGAGGATGAAGGTAGGTTTTATCTGACCGGCTTCTGTACCATTTCCCGAAAGAGTAACATAATTTTCAGTGATTCTTGAGCCGGTCACTGTTAGATCCTGGGGATTGATATCTCCCATGAACTGGAATCCAAATCCATTATGGAGTTCTGCGCCGAATGCTTTGATCACAAAAGTAGCCTTGACATTGTCAACCATATTGGAAGGGGCTGTGGTAATTTCAAACTGGTAATCAATTACAAGGTCATTAAAGTCATAATCCCCTTTCCCTGGCCAAAGATCTTCAAATCCAAGCGTGCCAAAACCTGAAGCGGGATAAAGATTAATAAGGGGTAAAGTCGGGTTTACCGTAATGCTTACCGAGGCAGCATTATTTTCCGGAATTGGATCGTAAATACTGCTGGTCACAGTGGCCGTATTATCAATGATGCCTGTGAAACCATCTATGCCTGTAACAATTAATGAAAGGGTTACCGACTCTCCATTGGCCAGGTTTCCGATGTTCCAGTTTGGAGCCGTCCATGTTCCGACAGATGGGTTGACAGAGATAAAATTCAGGTTGGGGGAAAGCACATCCTGGGCAACGACATTCTGAGCCTGACTGGGACCGTTATTGGTTACCGTGACCGTATAAACAACACCTTGTCCGGCAATAACAGGATCGGGCATAGCTGTTTTCGTAATGGAAAGATCACTTGAAACAACATAAACAAATACTGTTGCGATATCACAACTTGAAGGAGCTGCCAACATGCAAATCTGATAAACAAGCGAATAAAAACCTGCAGGTGTTCCGGGGTTCACCGTTACAGCACCAGTAGAGGTATTTAATACAATGCCGGGATGTGAAGCCGGGGTTACCAGGGAAATATTAACAGCAGAAGGAACCACAGGAGATCCATCAAACAAATCATTGTCCAACACATTGGTTACTGCTGTTCCACCTGTTAAGCTGCTGACCGGAATTCCATTATCATCCACCGCAACCGGTAAGGGATTATTGACTACAATGGGGTTACTGAAAGCTCCTCCGGCTACACCAAACTGCACCGAATAAAATCTTTCAGAATTTGCACCGCTTTGTCCCAAAACGAAAGTAATTTTATTGTTTGGATTCAAATATCTTGAAATAAAAGAGCAGGTATTGTCAAAAGTTACTCCATCTAGGCTGGTAATTCTGCCCAGAAACTTTGTTCTCCCTGTTGCGTTATTGGTGGAGATCACAAGCTGTGTCGGGTTATTTACCTGATAGTTGGTATACCCTCCTATTTCGATATATTCACGGTTACTTGAAGAATTTCCATCAATATCAACAGCCGTCATATAATAATTGTATACAAAAACCGGCTGATCGTCGGCGGTATTGAAAAATTCAAGCTGGTAAACAATGTTTCCACCCCCGTTTCCTGCTCCAATTCTTGGTTGAAACCTGTGCATTTCCCCGGTAATGGCATCATCATCAAAATTAGTGATGGTTGCATTATTTTTTTCAAGGATAGTAAGCAAGGCATACACTGTGATGCCATCTTTGGTAATCACATTGCTGTATTTGTGAACTGAACCGAGGTCAGTACCACTGTTCCCGGTATTGGTAATGATAGTAAGCTGATCATTGGTAAAACTCATGGGGTTTTCCTGAAGATTAAGGATAAATGACTGGCTAAAAACATTATCCCCAATTAAGACCAGCAAAAAAGTGATGGTCAATATTTTTAAAAAGTTATAACACTTTATTGTTTTCATGGTTTTCTGCTTATTTTGGGTTTTTCGATACAGGATCACGGTTTAAGGAATGTATAATTGACATTCTCTGTGCCCGTTTGAATTTCGATGTTCTGGCCCATGTATAGAAGATGAATTTTCTTTTCATAAGCCGGGAGGGTGATTTTCATGGAATAGGGTTTATGCTGCTGGATAAACGCCCGCTGATAAGTCGCTCCATTGGGAGAAGCAACTTCAACAAGACCGTTCACAAATCCAGTTACGATTACCTGAACCTCATGGGTCGTTTTCCAATTAAAATCATTAGGGATATTAACTGTATTCAAATTAAGGGTCGTGTCCTGTTTATCAACATCCAGGTTTTTTTTACATGAAGACAAAACAATCAAACCCAGAAAGATCATTATAGCAAATTTTTTCATAGGATTCATCTTTAACATTGTGCAGCAAAATAACAATAAACATATGTAAATTGAAACATATAATAAGCAGATGTCTCCAAAATATTAGTAATTGTTATATCCTGAGGGGTAAGTGTGGTAATTTTCCGGGTAAGTGTTGCCGACCTCCTGATGGTTGTATTTTATCGCAAAAAAAATATCCGTAACATCTTTATTAATAATATAATCGTAATTTTGAATTAACCATATTATCCCCGAAATTATGAATAAGTCCCTTCTTGTCATTTTCATTATCATTGTTTTTTCGGCAGAAAGTCATGCCTGGGTTTATCCTGAGCATAGAGATATTACGCTATTGGCAATTCAGAAGCTGGATTCATCCCATCGGGCCATTCTTGATCAGCTCTGGATCTGGGCCAGAAAAAATCATGAAGCAAGACTTTCTACAGCAGTCATTGATATGTCACAAGATGAGCATCCCATGTGTCTTGACTTTGCTGCCTGGCCTGCGATTGGCGGGGATCATTCAACCTCTTCTCAGAATATGCTTTTTAATATTTTACAGACAGAGTGGATCATGAATGTTGCGGATATTGCTGCCCGGTTAAAAAACGGGCTGGCTAATTCTAAAAACAGAAGCGACCGAATCAATACGCTCAGGGATTCTGACATCCGTTTACTCCGGGCTGATCCCGAATATGTAAGCAGAGCGGGCGCCAACAACGGTCATTTTATGATGGCACGACCAGGCGTTTATACAACGGCTGATGCCTATTTCGACAGTTGTTTTCAAAAAGGCTGTGAGCCCAATCCTGTGGGGACCTATAAATGGTTTCATGCCAGCGCTCTTCTGAAAGCAGCAAGGTTACGTACTGAGGTGTTATCTCCTGACCAACGATCTGCCCTGGCTTTGGCGGCATTGGCAGATGAAGCTTTTGCCCTGCACTTTCTGGAGGATGGATTTGCCTCCGGACATGTAGCCGGAATATGGGGAGATGCTTCCCAGCGTAAGGGGACTCATGATTATTACAATGAAATGGGGCTGGAAGTCACAAACTGGAAAGGTGAGCGGTTTGTCCTGATGGGAGATGCCTATATGCGTCCAGAAGATGCTGAAAGGGCTGCATTATCCGTGAAAATCAGCTTAGAACAATTACTTGAGGCTATCGTTTCTTCACGGGAAATTCCGCTATACAATGACCGCGCTGATTCATTTACTCCAGACACCTTTAATGTAAGCAAAGCGATATCCATCCCTTTTCGCCAGCTTGACACGGCCTTTGCGAAGATCTTCAAACCTGTTCTGATCACCACACCGGTTCCTGGTTTGGCCAACGGATTGGGGGAGCTTCCCAGATTTCGCTCCGAAATCGGTCCTTTTATTGGAATCTCACCTGCTGCAAGAATGTCCGTTTTATCCGGAGGATTTGGGGTAACACAAAAATCCGTGGGTTTTGTTCCCGGGCTGGAGTTGGGCATACGGATTGGTTTAGGGATGGAAGGCGTGTTGAATGAATCAGGCGATGGTCTTGTTTTTCTTGACCTTGGCTGGAGACAGGACGGGGCATCCTCCATACAGGTACAAAATGATAAAGATCTTAAACCCTTTGGTTCCATCTTATCGGCCATTCCAAGCCGTGATGCTTTTTATGCCCGTATTCGTCTTCCATTCTTTCTGATCCCGGGAGACTTGCTTATTGCAGGGCCGATTCTACTCCTTTTTTCCCCGGAGACACTCAATAAAATGCTTGTGTCAGCGGGCAACGGAGGGCTAATCCCCTGGCAATCGGGAATGGTCAGTCCAATCGGCAGATTTCAGTTTGTCCTGGGTCGGGAAATAGGCGTTTGTGTTTATGGATCCGGTAGGGGTGCGGATTCCTTTATCGTACCTGATGAAACCCTCGGACCTGATGAACAGGCTTTGATTTCAATGTACACCACCCAATTGGATTTTCCAATTCTTGAATATCGTCCCTACCGTACATTTTCCTCTCGTCAGAGTTCCGGTTTACTTCTTCAGATCAATGCCGGATTGGATATTCCGGGAAAAGTTTCCGTAATCCTACCTAAAGACGGGAATAAACCCGCCATGCGAACGAACTGGTACATCGGATTTCGTCTGGTTTTCGACTGGAGATACTATTTTGCCAAAAATAAACATAAATAAAAACACAAACCGGGAGTCAATTTGTTTCATTTTAAAAATTCAATGGACATGAAAAAAAGTATTTTATTGGTCATGATTGCCTTATCCGTGACTTACTGTAAAAAATCCAGCGATCCGTTACCGTTTTTTCCGACTGAACTGAACACTGCGAGTACAGGTTTGGGCTCAACATTCGATTCTCTGAATAATGATCTTGCCATGAAAGCGGTAAATCTTGTGAACCATATTCAGGATTCAATTTATATTCGTACTGAAATGGCTGATCTTGTCAATCGTTCGTCTTTCGTCCTTGAGTTTGCTTACATCACGCCTCAGGGTATCATGAAAATCATTGAACCACCGATTTACTATGCTTCCCAGGGATCTGACATCAGTAATCAGGCACATATCATAAAAGCCTTTCAGACAAAACTTCCCGTTCTGAGCAGTACATTTTATGCTGTGGAAGGATTTTATGCTGCAGTAGATATTCACCCCATTGTGGACGACGGACAATTACTGGGTGGGATCACCTCCTTGTTTTTGCCTGAAACGATACTGAAAAGAATCATCACCCCCTTGATTAAGAATCAAAATTTTGAAATGTGGGTCATGGAAAAGGGAGGCAATGTGCTTTATGACCAAGACAGTAGTGAAATCGGGCGAAATTTATTCACGGATACTTTATACACGCCATTCCCTGAACTGATTGCTGCTGCTCATAAAATTGATACGGAAAAAAGTGGGACGACCACCTATTCTTTCTATCAGACCGGAACGACCATAAAAGTAGTCAAGAAGACCTACTGGGTCACTTATGAATTATACGGTACTGAATGGAAACTGATCTGGGTGAAACCTGAATAAAACCAGCTATCCCCCCCTGATTCATTGAGCATCTATCATGAATTGCCTGAATCCAGGGGTAAAGTCAATGACTATTTTATTGTTTGCATCCCTACAGATAAAATAGGCTTCAGTTCCCGGATGGGAATTCAGGAAAACCTTTGAAGCTTCCATCCCCATGACCATGCAGGCGGTGGCATACGCATCGGCTGTCATGCAATCATCAGCAATCACTGTTACGCTAAGTAAATTATGCTGAACGGGATAACCCGTTGAGGGATCAATCGTATGGGCATACTTCCGTCCATCACGAATAAAAAATTTCCGGTAATTGCCTGAAGTCCCCACCGACTTCCCATCCAAGCTGATCCTTTGCTGAACCACCTGCCCGGAGGAATCATTCTCAGAGGGTTTTTCAATTCCAACGATCCAGGGTTCATCACCGGGTTTCTTCCCCAAAGCCCTGACTTCTCCCCCGATTTCGATAATATAATTGTGAATGCCTTGGTTTTCGAGTAGAGATGCAACCAAATCAACGGTAAATCCCTGGGCAATGGCATTGAAATCAAGTTGGATTCCTGGAATATTTTTTACTATTTTTCTTCCGTTTACAAGCAGATGTTTATAGCCGGTCAATTTTTTCAGGCTATCAATGCTGCATGACGGAAGATCTCTCCCTTGTTTCCGGTAAAACCCCCAGGCCCTGACCATCGGGCCTACGGTGATGTCAAAGGCACCACCGGTTTCTTCGGAAATTTCGAGGGAACGTTCTGTGAGGCGGATGAACAGATCATTCAGCTTCACTTCTTCATTGTTATTCAGGCGGTTGATCATGGACCCGGAATCATATAAGGAAGCGGTCCGGTTCATTAAGAAAAACAAAGAGTCAATCTGGCGAATCAGCGACAGGCTATCGCCCCCTCCATAGTAACGGATCATAAAAGTGCTTCCCTGAACAAATCCCGAATAGGTAACTGGATTATTCCTGATTTGCGTACAAGAATTAAAATGCACTACAAGAATCAGTAATAAGGAGCATGAGAAGGTTAATTTCATAGGATAGGCTTTTCGAAATTTTTATCTATACTGAACTTTATGGTTTTTCCGAGTTTCCCCCTGAAAACCCAGATCAAAGTGAAATAGATCAGGATCACAAGCAGGGATGCAATGGCTGTAATACCATCCTCGAACCCCAATCCATGAAAAAGGAAGAGGACGATCAGCAGAAAAAAAACAGGCAGAAGATATGCCAGAACCACAGCTAAAACCCCCAGCGATGACCGCATGATTACATTGACCGACTCTCCGAGTTTAACGTCCACATCCGGATTCCAAATGAATATTTTTTTTTCCTTCATTTCAGAAGCCGGGCAGGCTCCCCGTGAATGGCAAGTCCCACAGGCTGATTCAACAGAAATCGTCACTTCGACCCCCTCATCTGTTAATTTTGTCACAATGCCCGGATGGGTAATAACATTTTTCATAAACCTGTATATCAATATATTAAATGTACATATTACATAATTATTATATGATACATCACTATATGTTTATGGTAATACAGAAGAATCTTTGTAATATTGCAAAGAAAGTCAAAAAAGTGATATGATGAACCTTTCTACCTCTTATATGGGGCTTCGTTTGAAGAATCCCATCATCATCGGCAGCTCAGGGCTCACAAAATCTCCGGAAAATCTTCTTGAATATGAAAAGCGTGGTGCATCGGCAGTGGTCATGAAATCCTTGTTTGAGGAACAGATCATGTTTGAAACCAATAAGTTGCTCAATCATCAACACCTTGACAACAATTATCCTGAGGCATTGGATTATATCAAGGGTTTTACCCAGGAAAATTCTGTAGTTGAGTATATGAATTTGATACGGGAGGCAAAAAAAACGATTAAAATTCCAGTTTTTGGCAGTATCAATTGCATCTCTTCCAACGAATGGGTGAAAGCGGCAAAAGATATTGAGAAGGCTGGGGCTGATGGTCTTGAATTAAACATTTATTTCATGCCAGGAATTCTTGATATTGATGGAGCAGAACGAGAAAAAATGTACTTTGATATTATTGAAAATGTCAAAGCTCATGTCAGCATTCCCATTGCCCTGAAGATAGGATATCATTTCACCAGTCTGGTTCAGACCATTCGAAAATTTTCCTGGACCGGGATTAAAGCACTGGTGTTGTTCAATCGTTTTTATACTCCGGACATCAACCTGAAAACCATGCATCTGCAGGTTTCAAATCTATACAGCAGTCCTGCCGAACAGGTAATTCCACTACGCTGGATCGCCATGCTATCCGACAAAGTGACCTGTGATATTTCAGCTTCCACGGGGCTTCATGATGCAGATGCTGTAATTAAGCAGCTCCTGGTGGGCGCAAAAACAACCCAACTTTGTTCCACCCTTTACCTTCACGGGGCTGATCGTATATCTGAGATTCTTGAAGGACTTACCCGTTGGATGGAACAACATGAGCATCAATCCATTGATGATTTTCGTGGTAAATTAAGCGTCAAAAATGCTGAAAATCCTGTGTTTTACCACAGGGCCCAATACATGAAACATTTATCCGGAACTGAATAATTATATAGCAACCTTAAATATTCCACGTTTTGAGTACCATTATCATTTTTGTTGTAGCCACCCTAAGCATCCTTGGCGTGGTTTCGGCCGTGATCCTGTATTTTATCGCTCAAAAATTCAAGGTGATTGAAGATCCGCGCATTGACATGATCGCAGAAATTTTACCTGCTGCAAATTGCGGGGGATGTGGTTATGCCGGTTGCAGAAATTTTGCAGAGTCTATTGTGAAGAATGAGACCCTTGATAACATGTTTTGCCCTGTTGGAGGGAATGATCTTTTAAAACTGATTGCTCCGATAATCGGAAAGGAAGCGGCGGAAAAAGATCCCATGATAGCGGTTTTACGCTGTAACGGCACGCTGATAAATGCTCCCCTTAAAACAACCTATGAAGGGATTGATTCTTGTTCTTTCATGCATTCCCTTCATTCCGGCGATAACGGTTGTCCTTACGGTTGCCTTGGCGGAGGAGAATGTGTTACTGCCTGCACTTTTGATGCCATGTATATGGATAAAGAAACCGGGCTACCGGTCATCATCCAGGATCAATGTGTGGCCTGCGGAGCATGTGTCAAAGCCTGCCCGCGGAATATCATCGAATTACGTCCAAAAGGGAAAAAAGATCGCAGGATATATATCAGTTGTGTCAATAAGGAAAAAGGTGGCATTGCAAAGAAGAACTGTGAAGTGGCTTGTATCGGATGCGGGAAATGCGTGAAAGAGTGTAAATTCGAGGCCATCTCAATGGAAAACAATCTGGCTTATATTCATGCTGAAAAATGTACAATGTGCAGGAAATGTGTGGTTGTTTGTCCTACGCATGCCATTTGGGAGGTAAATTTCCCGGAAAGAAAAAAGCAGGTCTCTGAAACCGAAAACAAGGAAGTTAATGGTCAATGATCTTGCATTGACTGTTCAAAAGAAAATAAAATATGCTTTTAAAAACATTTACCCTGGGCGGTGTTCATCCTGAAGAGAACAAGATTTCTTCCGATTGCCCGATCCGTCAGCTTTCTCTACCCCCGATAGTCACGGTGCCATTGGCTCAGCATATCGGCGCTCCTGCCGCAGCCATTGTGGCCAAAGGGGACAAGGTCAAGGCCGGACAATTAATCGGCAAGGGGCAGTCCTTTATTTCCGCAAATGTTCATTCACCCGTTTCCGGCAGCGTGCTGAAAATTGATGATTTCATGGATTCAAGCGGTTACCGTAAAAAAGCCATCCAGATCGCGACAGAAGGTGATGAATGGTTAGAAACCATTGACAGGAGTGAAAGCCTAAAGGAAGAGATCACCCTGAGCCAGGAGGAGATCCTTGCCCGGATCAAGGAATCTGGTATTGTCGGGATGGGTGGCGCCACTTTCCCCACCCACGTCAAAATGATGGTACCTGAAGGAAAGAAAGCTGAATGCCTCATCATCAACGGAGTGGAATGTGAACCCTATCTGACTTCCGATCACAGGTTGATGCTGGAAAAAGGGGAAGAACTGATGGTTGGAACCCGTATTCTAATGATCGCCCTCGGTGTAGAGAAAGCCTTTATCGGCATCGAAAACAACAAACCGGACGCCATCAGTTATCTGAAAAAAATAAGCCTCCGGTATTCTGGCATTGAGATCGTTCCATTGAAAGTGAAATATCCACAGGGGGGAGAAAAACAGCTCATTAAAGCTGTTCTGAACCGGGAAGTCCCTTCAGGGAAGCTGCCTATTGAAACCGGCTGTGTGGTGCAGAATGTCGGAACTGCAGTGGCCGTTTATGAAGCGGTTCAAAAAAACAAACCCCTTATCGAAAGGGTGGTGACTGTAACCGGGAAATCGGTCAAATCACCCTGCAATCTATTGGTCAGAATCGGGACACCCATTTCCATGCTGCTTGAAGAAGCCGGAGGCTTACCTGAGGACACTCTGAAGATCATCAATGGGGGTCCGATGATGGGAAAAACTGTCGGTTCGACCGATATCCCGGTGATCAAAGGGATGTCAGGACTGGTCGTGATGGACAGCAAAGCGGGAAAACGTCCGGTTGTTTATCATTGCATCCGTTGTGCCCGCTGTACTTTTGCCTGTCCGATGGGACTTGCCCCCTACCTCATCGCACAGATGACCGAGGCGAAGCTCATTGAGCAGACCGAGGCTGAAGGTGTGATGGATTGTATGGAATGTGGCTCATGTTCTTTTACCTGCCCATCCGGTCGGCCTTTATTGGATAACATCCGTATCGCCAAATCTAAAGTCGGACAACTGATGAGAACCAGAGCAAAATAAAAAACTATGGCAAACTTGTTAATTATCTCCGGCTCACCGCATACTCACGGAGATGCTTCGATAAAAAAGATCATGTGGGGCGTGGTGATCGCCCTGGTACCAGCGCTGCTGGTATCCTTCTGGTATTTCGGGATTGGCGCCATTTTCATAACGTCTGTTGCCGTACTATCCTGCGTGACTGTGGAGTACCTGATTCAAAAGTTTCTGCTGAAAGAAAAACCCACAATATCCGATGGATCTGCTGTGATCACCGGTCTTCTCTTGGCGATGAACATCCCCAGCAATCTGCCCTGGTGGATGGTGATCATCGGGTCTGTCATTTGTATTGCTGTAGCCAAGATGAGTTTTGGTGGTTTGGGTAAAAATCCTTTCAATCCTGCCCTGGTCGGACGTGTATTCCTGCTTATTTCCTTCCCGGTGGCCATGACTTCATGGCCATTGCCACTTCAAAATCGCTTCGTTTTGGTCGATGCCGTGACCGGACCAACCTCCCTTGGGATAATTAAAGAAGGACTTCACAAGGGGGATGCCGTTTCAACCCTCATGGGGAAGGTGCCCTCCTATGCTGAGATGCTTATTGGAAATATGGGGGGATCGCTGGGTGAAGTTTCTGCCCTTGCCCTTCTTTTGGGCGGATTATATATGATTTTCCGTAAAATCATCACATGGCACATCCCGCTTGCTTATCTTCTGACTGTATTTATTTTTGCCGGCATCCTTTACCTGGTTGATCCCACCCGTTACCTTGACCCCGTATTTCATTTGCTGACCGGAGGGCTGATGCTTGGAGCTATTTTTATGGCTACCGATATGGTCACTTCACCGATGAGCAAAAGCGGAATGCTGATCTTTGGTTTCGGATGCGGGGTCCTCACCATGCTTATCCGGGTCTGGGGCGCTTATCCAGAAGGGGTATCCTTTGCCATCTTGATTATGAATGCATTTGTTCCATTGATTAACAAGGGTTTTAAACCTTCACGTTTCGGAAAGGAGGTAAAACATGGCTAAAAAAGAATCAACTTTCCTCTCCATGACCCTGACGCTTTTTCTTGTCACATTCCTTGCTTCTGCTTCACTTGGGATAGTTTATGAGCTGACCAAGGGACCAAAGGCCACAGCTGACAATACCAAGAAAAATTTTGCCATCAAGAAAGTCGTTCCAGATTTCAACAATGAACCCAACGCTGAAGTTTACCGTATTCCAACCGCCGATGGCAGCGATTCCCTGACCTGTTACCCAGCTAAAAAAGACGGGAAACTGATTGGTACAGCCATTGAATCCTATACCATGACAGGTTTCAGCGGGCTGATCCGCGTGATGGTCGGCCTATCTCCTGAAGGAAACATCATCAATACATCGGTGCTGCTCCAGAAGGAAACGCCGGGACTTGGCACCAAGATAACCCAATCCTTCTTCAAGGATCAGTTCAATGGAAAGAATCCGGGGACATTCAGGTTATCAGTGAAGAAGGACGGGGGGGAAGTAGATGCCATCACCGCTTCGACCATTTCGTCCCGGGCTTATTGTGATGCGCTGCAACGCGCCTACGATGCTTACATGAAAGGAGGCCGACATGAGTAATCTTGGAGAATTTACCAAGGGTTTTATCAAACAAAATCCTGTATTTGTTTTACTTCTGGGAATGTGTCCCACCCTTGGCACCACTACTTCAGCCATCAACGGCCTCGGGATGGGGCTGGCCACCACTTTTGTCCTGGTTGCTTCGAATGTGGTGATCTCATTAATAAAAAATGTGATCCCTGACAAAGTTCGCATTCCGGCTTTTGTTGTTGTTATTGCTTCCTTCGTTACCATCGTTGACCTGCTGATGTCGGCTTACTTCAACACTCCGGGTCCTAACGGGGAACCGAGTCTGTATGACAACCTCGGAATCTTTATTCCGCTGATCGTAGTCAATTGCATTGTACTTGGGCGTGCTGAGGCTTTTGCCTCAAAAAACAATATCTGGAGGTCATTTCTTGATGGGCTTGGAATTGGATTGGGTTTTGCCTTCGCCCTGATGATCCTTGGAACGGTTCGGGAACTTCTTGGAAGTTACAGCTTTTTCGGTTTTCAGCTTATCAAGGCCGATGGTATTCTGGTCTTTGTGCTTGCACCGGGTGCCTTTATTGCCCTGGGTTTCATTATAGCACTCATCAATAACCTGAGAAAAACAAAATAGATAAATTATTATGGAATATATAATTCTGATCATTTCCACGGTATTTGTCAACAATATTGTTCTGGCCCAGTTTCTGGGGATATGTCCCTTCCTCGGGGTATCCAATAAAATTGCCACTTCGACGGGTATGGCGGCTGCTGTACTTTTTGTGATGACGCTGGCCACTATTGTTACCTGGATCGTTTATACTTACCTATTGCTCCCTTTAAATATCGGATTTCTTCAAACCATCTCTTATATTCTGGTTATTGCCGCACTGGTTCAGATGGTAGAAATCATCATGAAAAAGATCAGTCCGGCACTTTATCAGGCTTTGGGGGTCTATCTCCCACTGATCACGACCAATTGTGCTATTCTTGGGGTAGCCATTCTGGTCATCCAGAAGGATTTTGACCTGGTGAAAAGCGTGGTCTTTGCCATAGGAAATGCCATTGGTTTTGGATTTACCCTTGTATTATTTGCAGGGATCCGCGAACAACTTGAACTCGCCGGCATTCCACAGGGGATGCGCGGTGTTCCCATTGCCTTGATTGTGGCAGGGTTGATGGCGCTTGCTTTTATGGGATTTTCCGGGATTGTCTGATTAAAAAAAGTAATCATCAATATTTCTAACCTGAAATTTTATCGACTATGTTTACCTTAATGATTGTTGTTTTTGTCCTTGGTTATGCAACCATAGCCCTGGAGCACCCGCTCAAAGTGAACAAATCAGCCACTGCGCTTTTTCTTGCAGTTGCTATGTGGGTATTGTTTGTGATCGGGGGTGACCAGATTCTGGTGAATCCCTCCTCTTTTCACGAGTACCTGTTGAAAAATCCCGATGGAAGTTTTTTAGACTGGTTATCTCATCATGCGCTGCTTGAACATCTGGGAGAAATTTCAGAAATTCTCTTTTTCCTGCTTGGCGCCATGACCATTGTTGAGCTGGTTGATTCACATGAAGGATTTCGGATCATTACTGACAAGATTAAAACGACCAACAAAGTCAAGCTGCTTTGGGTAATCAGTATCATTACTTTTTTCCTTTCTGCAGTTCTTGATAATCTGACTACTTCCATCGTGATGGTTGCGCTGTTGCGTAAACTTGTATGCGATAAGAAAGAACGTTGGTTTTATGCCGGAATGGTGATCATCGCTGCCAACAGCGGAGGTGCTTTCAGTCCTATTGGCGATGTGACCACCATCATGCTTTGGATCGGAGGACATGTTACAACGGTAAATATTATCATCAAGACTTTCATCCCCAGTGTGATTTCCATGGTCGTTCCCTTGGCTTTGCTTTCAATGACCATGAAGGGAAATATACAAAAATCAACTCATTCAGATGCGGAACATGCCAAGAATCCCACTACCCATTTTGAGCGAAATCTCGTATTCTGGCTCGGCATCTGTTCCCTGCTTTTTGTTCCTGTCTTCAAAACCATCACTCATCTCCCACCCTATATTGGAATTTTACTCGGACTCAGTGTTCTGTGGATTGTCACCGAGATTCTTCATAAATCCAAAAATGACGAATTTCGTTCAAAACGAACCGTGGCAGGAGTGCTGCATAAAGTTGATACGGCAAGTGTCCTCTTCTTCCTCGGCATTCTGCTGGCCGTGGCTGCACTTCAGACGGTGGGTCATCTTGACCTGCTTGCAAAATCACTGGATAAATACGTTGGGAACCTTTTCGTGATCAATGTCATTATCGGGATACTTTCATCGGTGGTAGACAATGTTCCTCTGGTTGCCGGGGCCATGGGGATGTATCAGAACACCTTTGTGCCTGACCATTACTTCTGGGAAATGCTGGCCTACTGTGCCGGAACGGGAGGGAGTATGCTCATTATCGGTTCTGCTGCAGGAGTAGCCGTCATGGGGATGGAAAAGATCGATTTTATCTGGTACCTGAAAAAGATCTCCTTATGGGCGTTTATTGGCTATATTGCGGGTTCTGTCACGTACTGGGCTTTAAGCATTCTGGTCTTTCATGTTTAGTTTGCTAATCTGACCCCGTGGTTTACTGAAGCATGTATTCTTCCAGTCGTTTTTTAAACTCAGATCTTTCACTGATTGTCAACTGGTAATCCAGTCTGCCCAAAGATTGCTGGAGTTTGAAATAATTTTTCACGAAAGAGCTGAAAGTAGTATTTACTGACATGCCGGAAGTGAGATTTTGCCGTTGTGCATCCAAAACATCAAGAATGCTTTTCTTCCCGAGGAGATACTGGTTGTTGACGATATCAAAATTCTTTGCCGCAGCTTTTTCTGCAATTAACATTTGCTTATAATCATAATAGGCCGACATCAAGGCAGAAAGATTGGAAAAGATGGAAGATTCGAGTTTGTCGGTAAATGATTGTTGCTCACTCTTCAATTGAGCCAGTGTCAGACGATTCTTCTGAGCTATGGCATTGTTTTTTAAGCCTGTGAATAGCGGGATTTCGACTTTTGCTCCAATCGACCAGGATTGACTGGGGTTATTCGCAGTAATACCTCCCGGTAACTGATAAGACGACTGATAGAGATGGTTGTTGTAATTTCCAAAAGCAGTTGCCGTGGGAATATATCTGGAAATACTACTCGATTGATAATACCGCTGCTGAGCTTCTATCAGGAATTTATACTGACTGATGGTCGGTGAATTAGTGATGCCTTCCTTGACCAGAAAATGTCCCAGTTTCTGCAAACGGATAGGGTCATCAAGGATTGTCAGAAAGCTTGAATCAGCGATCATCAGTCCGGATTTCTCCAACTTAAATTCAGCAATATCATAGGAAGTGAGGCTTTTCGCATGGACGAGTTGAAGCAGGGTATATGCGCCCTGGGTGATGGAAGCATAGGATGCAATGACATTCCTCTTGGATTGGGCCACTTCGATCTGCCACCTCAGTATTTCATCTTCTCCTGCAGAACCGGTTTCCTTTTTCATGCGTGCAACCTCAAGGTTGGATCTGGCAATCATCAGGTTATTGATCAGGAGATAAAAATTACCACGATATTCGAGAATATTAAGATAAGCCTGGGCAACCTGGTTGCCGATCTCCAGCTTTTGAGCATTGAGTTCTTCCTCACGGGCGGACTGCCTGGATTTTGCAGCTTTAACCTCAGCCCAATACGGTTCTGAATAAAGTGTCTGAGTTCCGCCGGCATTGGCTGTGATCATTTGCGGAGGTTGATAATTCAGCTTATCATTTAAGGTTCCTGTCACGTTGACATTGATGTAAGGAAGAAGTGCGGCACGAGCAATGTTAATATCCTTTGATCCAGCAAGAACATCAAATTTTTTGGCTACCAGATCCTGATTGCTATCGAGGGCTACATTGATCAAATCGGGAAGGGAAATGAACCTTATGGCGGTATCCTGTTTTTTCAAATCCACTATGGTGGCCTCGGTAAATAGATCCCAGGAAATCAATTTCAGTCCCAGTTTTCCGAAAGTTCCCAGATTTAGAAAATATCCTTTCCCTGCAAGCAATTCAACCGGGAGAACGGAAGCATTATGTCCCAATAGAATCTGTTGTACATTCAACGCCATTCGTTTCGACAGTCTGGCAATGATCCGTGGATAAACAGAAGCCAGTACGCCCTCTTCAACCAAGGTCTGATCAAATCCAAAACTGGGTATTTTTCTTGCATTCAGTGAGTCGATCATGCGGGTAAATTCCTGATCCGGCATGCGGAAGAGGGCGTCGAGATAGACTGCTTCCGCATCACCTGGGATAGCGTTTAAAATTGCATCTGCAGAAGTATCTGCAAAAATCGGGTTAATCCTTATTCCAGCAACAGTGTCAAAAATTCCAAGGGGAAGATGGTCGGGATTGATCACTTGATAGTAATCCCTACTGATCACCATAGAGATATTCCTGAATGGAACGATTTTTTTCAGCTCGTTAAATTCGTTATCGAGGGAAGGTTTTAACTGGATATAGGAGAGATTTGGTCTGCCGCTGCTACCGTTTGACCAGGGAATCTTTTGCAATTCATGGTTAAGGATCATCCCGGCAATAACTGGTTTTGATAAGGCCGCTCTTTCAGCCAAATCCTGAGAACCCAGCACCCCCATGGAGATGATGATGTCAACGCTGGGATCAGAAAGCAATTGATCATTGATGGCATGAACGGTCTCCATTGTCCATTTTCCGGTGGTAGGCTGAATATCCATAAAATAGACATCGACCTGGCCGGCCATCAGGCTTTCCACTTCCTGAACAATATAGTTTTGAAATTCCTGATTAACCCTTGCAGGACCATCATAAACGACAGCGATCCTGATCCTTTGGGTTTTAAACGACAGTACTTGCTGTGCCTGAGAGTTGCTGGAAAGGGATAGAAGTAAGATAAACGGCAACCATAATTTAAGGCTTGTTACTGATATTTTTGGTTGATCTGTAATGATTTTATCCTCTCCCCTTTTTTTTCTTTTCTCGATGAATGTCGCCATTTTCTCATAGATGATAGGAACGACAATGAGGGTTAAAAACATAGAGCTGGTCAGGCCACCGATTAAAACCCAGGCCAGACCGTTTTTCCATTCTGCACCTGCACCTGAAGCCGTTGCAATGGGAAGCATCCCGAAGATCATGGCTAAGGTGGTCATGAAAATAGGACGGATACGCATTCTGCCGGCATCAATCAGAGCACTACGGATAGTTTCCCCTGCGGAACGTCTTTCATTGGCACGATCAACAATAAGAATGGCATTTTTGGCAACCAGTCCGACCATCATGATCAACCCGAGGATGGAAAACACATTGATTGTATTGCCCGTGATGGCAAGGGCAAGAATGGCTCCAATCAGGGCAACCGGAATTGAGAACAGAACCACAAAAGGATATACGAAGGAATCGTAAAGAATCACCATGATAAAGTAAACAAAAAGGATTCCAGCAATAAGCGCGACAAAAAGACTGAGAAATGAAGTCAGCATTTCATCCTGATCTCCACCAAACCTGATCCTTGTCCCCTCTGCCTTTGAATCCCCTATTTTTGCAGAAAAGGCCTGGATCACAGAACCACTTGGGGAACCATCGGTATAGGCGCTGACGTTTGTCATGGCATTGCGGTTCTTCCTCTCCAGTTTGGTAGGGCCAGAGGATTGATAAATGGTGGCAAACTGCTGCAATTCGATGATTTCTTTCTTCGGATTGATAAAGGAAAGATGGGCAATGTCGTCCGGATTGCTGCGATCGAACTTATCGAGTGAAACACGGATATCATATTGATTAGATCCCTCGCGATACTTTGAGTCATTATTGCCGGTAAGGGCGACCTGCAAGGTGGTGCCCACATCCGTGACCGTAAGTCCCAGGGCAGCCATTTTCTGGCGGTCAATTTCCACCCTGGTCTCAGGGTTCCCTTTGGTGGCCGAAAATTTCAGGTAAGTTACTCCGGGGGTCAGAATAAGATTGCGGGCGACTATTTCAGCAGTTTTCATGATACTGTCGAAATTCACCCCGGTGATTTCAACGCTGACGGGAGCGCCGCTCGTTCCACCGGTAAAATCAATCTGGTTGATATACACCTTGACCCCGGGAATGTCTGATGTGAGTTTTTTTACTTTCTGTCCCAGGGCCACAGTTGACAATGACCTGAGTTCTTTTGCACACAATGATACCACAATCTCGGTTTGATTATCTGTTGACACACCATCACCCCCTTTCCCTATGTTGGTAAGGATGCTGGTGACTTCGGGAAGGGAGGCAATACGTTGTTCTATTTTCTGGGTCTGACGGTTATTGCTTTCCAGGGTAGTTCCCGGGGTAAATTCCAGGGCGACAGAAAACTGGCTGCGATCGGTTTGTTTCATAAATTCAAAACCCGTCAGGCCGGCGATGGGAATCAGTAAGGTGAGGAAGAGTCCGGCTGTGACCAGGGTAAGCACTTTATTGGGATGTTTAAGACTCCATTCAAGCCAGGAAGTGTATTTTTCAGTAATATAACTGAAGCCTTTTTCAAACAGTTTTCCAAAACGGTTTAGCAAGGATCTGGTCTCGTATGATTCAAGTCTGGCAAAACGTGAAGCCAGGATAGGAGTAACCGTAAATGAGACCAGGAGGCTGGTCAGGGTGGAGACCAGGATAATGATGGAAAACCCTCGCACAATATCGCCGATAAGCCCTGTAGTAAGAGCTAAAGGAACAAAGACAACAATATCGACAAAGGTGATGGAAACCGCAGCAAAACCAATTTCAGTTCTTCCTTTGAGTGCCGCAGAAAATCTACCTTCTCCCTTTTCCAGATGGTGATATATGTTTTCCAGTACCACAATGGAGTCATCCACCAAAATGCCGATGACAAGTGACAAGGCCAGTAAAGTAAAAAGGTTTAAACTCATACCAAAAATCCACATCACAACAAAAGCGGAGGTAAGAGAACAGGGAATGGATACCATAACAATCAGAGAGGTTCTGAATGAATGCAGAAAAAGAAACATAACCGAAGCTACAAGCAGGATCGCCAGTCCAAGATCTTCCATTACGGCATTGGCTGCCTTCATGGTATAAATGCTCTGGTCATCAGCAATATCGAAATGCAGCCTGATGTTTTTAAAATCGGATTCCAGCCGTGATAATTCCTTATGGACAAGTTCGCAAACCTTGACCATGTTGGCATCATTTTGCTTCTGAATCTCCATGCCCAGTGCATTAACCCCGTTAAACCTGCTGATTCTTGTCGGATCAACCGTTCCGTCTTGAACTTCAGCAACATCACTGAGCCGTATTTCACCTCCCTGAGCCGAATGACCCACGACCAGATTTTTCATTTCTTCCAGGGAAGTAAACTTTCCGGCTACGCGGACAACAAACTGGTGGGAAGGATCCATTAACTTTCCAGTGGGAAAATCAATATTGGCCGTATACAGTGAATTTGCCACCTGACCTATCCCAAGACCATAGGACCTTGCTTTCTGAGCATCTACATTGACCCGGATCTCCCTTTTTGAGCCACCGGTAATGATGATATTTCCCACTCCGGGGACCCTGGACAGGCCTGGTTTTATCTGGTCATCTACCAGGGTGTAAAATTTCGCGGGAGGCAGATTCGAAGTCAGTGAAAGCCTTAGAACAGGCATCTGGCTGGCGGAATATGTCAGGAGGGCTGGGGTTTTGGAATCTTTGGGCAGTGTGGAAATGATTTCGTTTACCTTTCGTTGAACATCCTGTACAGCAAAATTGATTTTAGCCGATCGGTAAAATTCCAGAAAAACAATGGAAAATCCTTCATAAGAAACGGAAGTGATATTTTTAACTTTTTCTATCCCGGACAGAGCATCTTCAATGACACGGGTAACATTACTTTCCACCTCAGCTGGTGAAGCTCCGGGATAAATGGTTTGAACCGTTACATAAGGTGCTTCAATTTTAGGCAGCAGTTCATACCCCAGTTGAAAGTAACCAAATACTGCTATTAATCCAAGCGCCAGAAAGATCACAATAATAAAAGAAGGCCTTTTGATTGCTAATTCGGTTAAAGACATTTCGTACGATTTAAAATTGAAGAATGGGGATGTCCGGATTCAATATTTTGTTACTTAATAATAATCACTCTGACGTTATCTGAGAGGTTGCTTTGCCCGCTGCTCACAACAAGTTCTCCTTCTTCCAATCCATTTAACACTTCCAGCAACTGACCGGATTCACGCCCAATCGTAATGCTACGCAACCTTGCCATATTTCCGGTAATTACGAAAACCTGTGCATTTTTTACGCTGCCTGTCAATGCTTCACGGGGAATTGCGAGCGTGCTCCTTGAGGTAATGGAAATGAAATTGACCCTGGCAAACATGCCTCCCTTCAAGGGATATTGTGGCGAATTGGGAAGCTTGATCTCTATCGGGAAAGTGTGGTCATCATCCGCCTTGGAAGCAATATTATCGACAAAGCCGAAAAAGGTCCGCCCGGGATAAACATCCGTGGTGATGCCGACCGAATCACCGGGGTGAAGCATAAAAGCATCTTTTTCCGAAACATTGACCCTGACTTTAAGGGTAGAGATATCCACGATATTACCAAGGGTTGAATTTAATTGGACGTAAGAACCTTCATTCACTTTTTTCGCATTGATTGTTCCGCTGATGGTCGCTTTCACTTTTGTATCGTCAAGGGCTTTTTGAGAGCGGGTCATGTCGTTCTCGGCCGATTGCATGTCCAACCTCGAGAGGTCAAGTTGTGCAGCAGAGATGGAGTTCTGCTCATATAACGTCTTATTTCGCTCGAAGTCACGCTTTGCCTTGAAATAGTTTATTTCCGAGCGAGCCATATCTGATTTTCGCACAAGGTCATCAATTTCAACCATCACCGTTCCCTTTTTTACTTTATCCCCAACTTTAACATGAACTGTTCTCACAACACCCTGGGCTTCGGCAATGATATCCACATCGTTAACCGGATTGATGACCCCCACCATGCTCACCAGATTGGACAATTGCTGCTTTTTCATCACATAAACGTTAACCGGAATATCACTGAGCACATCCTGGCGAATGGTTGTTTCCTTTCTCCTGCCGATAAAAAATAATAAAATAATCACTAGGATAATGACAACTGTCACGACGGAGGGAAAAAGAAATTTTCTCATTTTGATACTATTCAAATTTAAGTTTGAGTAAAAATAATATTTATTAAGACGCGAAATCAAGATATCTTTGTAATCCCATTCTTCAATTATTATTTCGGGAATATGTGGAAAATTCTTTTCCTATCTGTCGTTATTTTGGCTATTGCCATAGCAGCCATGTCGATAAAAATGTTCCTTATCAAAGGGGGTGAGTTCAAAAAAACCTGTTCCAGTTGTGATCCTCACAGCGGAAAACCCATGAACTGTAGTTGCGGACATGGGGATGGCGAAGCAGACTGTAAGAACAAAGACAAAGGGAGAGGAAACTAGCCTCCGAAATCATCAAAAGCGATCATTTCCCCTGGCACACCATAATCGTCAAGCATTTTTAAGACTGCCGCATTCATCAGTGGCGGGCCACAGAGGTAATATTCTATTTCTTCCGGTTCAGGATGATTGTTCAAGTAAGAGTCCATGATGACCTGGTGGATGAAACCTATAGGCCCATCCCAATGATCTTCGGGCATGGGTTCTGATAGCGCCACATGGAATGAAAAATTGGGATTTTCTTCTGCAATTTTTTCAAACTCATCCACATAAAACAATTCCCGCCTTGATCTGCCTCCATACCAAAAACTGGCTTTGCGACTGGTGTGTTTCGTCTTGAAAAGATCAAAAATATGGGATCTCATCGGAGCCATCCCGGCCCCGCCCCCGATGAACATCATCTCCCTGTTGGTGTCCTTGATGAAGAATTCACCATAGGGTCCGGAAACAATGACTTTATCCCCGGGTTTTCTTGAGAAAATGTAGGATGAGCAGATTCCCGGGTTGACTTTCATAAAAGTTCCTGTGTTCTTATCAAAGGGCGGAGAGGCAATCCTGACATTAAGCATAACAATATTTCCTTCAGCAGGCTGGTTGGCCATTGAGTATGCACGGAAAATGGGTTCGGGATTGTTCATTTTTAAATCCCACATCTTATACTTATCCCATTCCCCTCTGTATTCCGGTTCCACCTCGAAGTCCTTGTAATCCACTTCACATTTCGGAACATCAATCTGAACATATCCCCCTGATTTAAATTCAAGGCTTTCCCCTTCCGGCAGCCTGACGATGAATTCCTTAATGTAAGTGGCCACGTTACGGTTGGAGATGACTTCACATTCCCATTTTTTTATTCCGAAAATCTCAGGCGGGATGGCGATCTTCATGTCTTCTCTGGTCTTGACCTGACAACCCAGTCTCCAGTGTTCCTGCTTTTCTTTCCGTGTGAAATAACCAACCTCTGTCGGAAGGATGCTGCCTCCACCTTCCAGTACCTGACATTTGCACATGGCACAAGTGCCTCCGCCCCCGCAGGCTGAAGGCAGATAAATACCGTGAGTGGAAAGGGTAGTCAGAAGACTCGACCCTGGATCGACTTCCAGTTCTGTTTCTTCGTTGATGGATATTTTTACTTTCCCCTGAGGAATGAGCTTATTTCTGGCATATAGCAAAATGCCTACCAGAAATAGTAGTACAAGAAGAAAAACGACGATGCTCGATATTACCGTGATCCCGATACTGACTTGCAATAACATGTTCTTTGATTAGAGCGCTTATATTTTAATTCCCAAAAACATCATAAAAGCTATTCCCATAAGTCCAGTTATGATGAAGGTTATGCCCAACCCCTTTAGGGGAGCAGGGATATTCGAATAGCGTATCTTTTCACGTATGGCAGCAATGCCCACGATAGCCAGGAACCACCCAATCCCGGAACCCAGGCCGAATGCTGTGGCCTGGGCAACCGATTGGTACTCCCTTTCCTGCATAAAAAGAGAACCCCCTAAAATGGCACAGTTCACTGCAATTAAAGGAAGAAATATCCCCAGGGAGTTATATAGTGCAGGGGAAAATTTTTCGATTACCATCTCCACCAGTTGTACCATGGATGCAATCACTGCAATAAAGACGATAAAGGCGAGGAAATCAAGGCTGACGCCGGCAAATTCCTGCCCCAGCCAGGCCAGGGCACCAGGGCCTAAAAGATATTCATTGATCAGGTAATTCACAGGGACGGTGATACCCAGGACGAAGATGACTGCAATCCCCAATCCGACGGATGTTTTAACGGTTTTCGAAACGGCAATATAGGAACACATGCCGAGAAAATACGCAAAAATCATGTTGTCGATGAAGATGGACTTGACGAATATACTGGTAATTTCTTGCATGATCGGATAATGAAAAGGTGTTACATCAGTGTTCTTCAATGAGATCGCGGAACCTTGACCGCTGGATCCAGATGATCACCCCGATAAGGATTAGTGCCATGGGCGGAAGGATCATCATTCCATTATTTTCATAACCAAGCTTATATAAACCAATTTTTTCCAATACCGGATATCCCCAAATGGAACCAGAACCCAATAATTCCCTGAAGAAGCTGACAATAATCAGAATTAAACCATAACCCGCCCCATTCCCGGCGCCATCCAAAAATGAAGGCCAAGGCTTGTTGGCCATACTGAAAGCTTCAAATCTTCCCATGATGATACAGTTGGTGATAATCAGTCCCACAAACACCGATAACTGCTTACTGACCTCAAAGGCAAAAGCCTTTAAAAACTGATCCACCAGAATGACCAGGGTAGCGATCACCGTCAGTTGAACAATAATCCGTATCCTGGGGGGGATGGTTTTTCTCAGCAAAGAAATGACAACATTTCCCATGGCCGTCACAAACACTACGGAAAGGGCCATGACCACTGCCGGTTCCATCTTGGCCGTGACAGCAAGGGCAGAGCAGATCCCCAGTACCTGCATGGTAATGGGATTCTGCCGGTTAAGCGGAGCACTGACCAGTTTGCGATTTTTTGAAGAAAACAACAGATCTCTTTCTTTTATTTCCGCACTCATGGAGTAATATTGTTTTTAATATAAGTAAGATAATTTTCAAGACAGTTTTTCAGCATTTCACTGACTCCCTGACTGGTAATGGTACCACCTGAAATGGCATCCACTCCATGAATCTGCATGGAGGGCGACAAAGAGGAAGCTCCGCCTTTAACTACCAAAACTGAACTGAAATTTGCTTCCAGATCAAAAATCTTCTTTCCGATGAACTGATTGGAAAAATCTTTCGTGGCAATTTCAGCCCCGAGCCCCGGAGTTTCCTTGTCATGGGAAAAGTCAGCACCCACAATTTCATTGAAATCCGGTCCGAGTGCAACATTGCCATAAAGCGGGCCCCAGAGTCCTGCTCCGCGCAAAGGAACAATATATATGGTTTTCCCTTCGACTTCGGCGATAAATAGTGGGCTTAAAAAGGGCTTCCCTGATTTTTTATTGTACAATTCTTTCTTCAGGTCAAGGTTAAACGGCCTTACTTCCCCTTTTTCAAGTTTTCCTTCCTTGTATGTGCTGGCCACTTTTCCTTCCTTGTCAATGGCAAGCTCAGCTTTGATGTATTTTCGGTACAATGCTTCTGCATTATCCGGGCTGGCTTCAATATTCAAGGCTGCAAGCATACCCTGTATTTTGGCAATCGTCATGTTTTTCTGTTGGCGGGATTGTAAAAACATGGCCGTGGTTGACAACAATACTGCCACAATAATCACCATGACAGATGAATAAATAAATATGTAGCGGTTACTGAACATCGATTTTATGCATTAAAGATAAACGCGTTTAAGTCTCAACCGTCGATTTCTGCCATCTTTTCCTTCTTCTCCTGATATTTGCCTGAACCACATAATGATCGATCAGGGGTGCAAAGATATTCATGAAGAGGATGGCCAGCATCATTCCTTCCGGATAGGCCGGATTAAACACCCTGACCAGGATGGCAAAAAACCCGATTAAAAAGCCATAGATATATTGTCCTTTCATTGTCTGGGCACCAGTCACCGGATCCGTGGCCATATATACTGCGCCAAAGGCAAACCCACCCATGATCAGGTGTTCCCAGGCAGGAAGCTGCATATAGGCATTTAAAGCAACAAGGTTAAAGATCCAGCCCATCACCAGTCCGCCGAGTACTACGGTAAACATGATCCGCCAGCTTGCCACCCCGGTAACCAGCAGAATCAATGCTCCAATCAGAATGGCTAAGGTTGAAGTTTCTCCGATAGACCCAGGAATAAATCCAAAAAACATATCAAGGGGAGCTGGGATGTGTTCCACTTTGCCAATCAGGGCCTCCCCAAGCGGAGTTGCTCCGGTAAACGCATCCGGTTTATCAACGATCCAAACCTGATCACCTGACATCTCCTTGGGATAAGCAAAAAACAGGAAAGCCCTGGCAGTAAGGGCGGGATTCAGAATGTTCATGCCTGTCCCGCCAAAAACTTCTTTTGCAAAGACCACGGCAAAAGCAGTAGATAAGGCCACCATCCAGAGGGGAACATCGGGAGGCATAACCAGAGGAATCAGCATACCAGTGACCAAAAAACCTTCATTAACTTCATGTCCCCTGAATTGGGCAAAGCCAAACTCAATGGATAGTCCGGTCACATAAGAAACAATGACGATAGGTAAAACCTGCAGGAACCCAAACCAGAAATTATGCCAGAGGTTACTTTCCATTCCGTTGGCAAGAAAGTGCTGATAACCAACATTCCACATGCCGAAAAGCAGGGGAGGCATCATGGCTAGTACAACGATGCTCATGGTTCTTTTCATGTCAACGGCGTCACGGATATGACTCCCCTCTGAGGTCACTTTATTTGGAACAAAAAGAAAGGTTTCAAAAGCATCAAAGGTAGAATGAAGTTTTTCAAACCGTCCTCCTTTCTGAAAATAAGGTTTAATCCTGTCGAGATATCGTCTTACTCCTTTCATTATTATCGGAAGTTAGCTTTTTGTCATTATATCGTTTCTTTCCTCATCATCTCCAGACCTTTTCTCACAATGGACTGGATTTCAATTTTTGAAGGATCAATGAATTCAATCAGGGCAAAATCCTCACTGTCGATTTCATATATTCCCAGATTTTCCATCAGGTCAATGTCCTCAGCAAGGATCGCTTTGAGGAGTTGCATGGGATAAATGTCGAAAGGAAAAACTTTTTCATACTGCCCCGTGAGCACAAAAGCGCGTTCACCTCCATGTAAATTGGTGTCAAGGGAATATTTCTTTTTAGTGTAAAATCGGGAAAGGAAATGATTGTAAAAACTGAACTTATTCACTCCCGGCATCGCCCAGCCTAAAAATTCATAATGATCTCCTTCAGGAATAACCGTAATCTGAGAATCATAAAACCCGGCATAAGCATCCTTATCTATCCGTGTACCGGTCAACACGTTACCACTGATGACCCTGAGTTTTCCAGCATGCAGGTGTTCGTTTAAAATGTCCCCTACACAGGCTCCTGAAAGAGTTTTACAGTAAGCAGGATACTTAACCATGGATCCCGTTATGGCAAAAATTTTCGTTGCATCATATTTCCCTGAAAGGAATAATTTTCCGATCAGCAGAACTTCCTGGGGGCGAAGATACCAGATCACCTCTCCTTTGTTGATCGGATCCAGGCGGCTAACCTGGGTGCTGATATTGCCTGCGGGATGAACCCCGCTGAAGCGGTTGATTTGAACGCCTTTGGTCTCAAGAAAGAAGGTTGATTTAGTGGAATCGTCCTGAATATTCAAGTGTATTTTCCCGGATGTCAGTTTGCGTAATGCATCAATCCCGGTCTGGAAAATTTCCGCCTGCCCCTCCAGCATGTAATTGTAATCCGGTCCTAACGGACTGGTGTCGAAAGCTGAAATGAAAATGGCCTTGGGATGACTGTGGGAATTGGCGATGACACTGTAAGGTCTTTGCCTGATAACCGGCCAGATTCCGCTTTTCAGCATTTTTTCTATGATTTGATCACGGGTTAACGCATTGGGATCTGCTTTCCCGAAATCAAGATAATCGATGTCCTTTCCGGTTTCAATGATGATTTCCTGGATAACCCGTTTGGGACCCCGCTTTATCTCTCTAACCCTTCCACTGACAGGAGCGGTAAAAATGACCTGCTCTCTATACTTGTCAACATAGATCGGTGTCCCGGCCTGAACTGCCTCCCCTTCCCGGACAAGCATTTTTGGGAATACCCCGGTAAAATCAGTCGGCTTACAGGCAACAGTCCTTGGGGTTGCCGTGAAAATGCTCTTCGCCGCCTCCCCCTCAAGTTGGATATCAAAACCTTTTCTGATTTTAATACTTGCAGGCATCATACTTATATATCTATATAAAATAAAACTGCAATTTTACGAAAATTCATTCATTATTTCGTTCAAAAAACTTACTATTCCCCTTTAAATTCCGGTTTTCGCTTTTCATAAAAAGCATTAAGCCCCTCCAGGTAATCCTTGCTGGTACCGGCAAGTTTCCTGAGCATGTCAATATGCTCAAAGGTTTGGGGCGATAGGGGCATGGCATTTCCAAGAATATTCAGTTGTTCCTTGATCACACGGATACTCAGCGGAGAATTGGCAATGATTTTTTCTGCAATTTTCAGGGTGATTGCTTCCAGCTCTTCGGCCGCGACAATATGATTCATAATACCCAGTGCATGGGCTTTTTCGGCCGAAATTGGTTCAGCGGTGAAAAACATCTCTTTGGCAATATGGGCCCCGATGATGTCGAGGAACTGGAGTATCCCGGAGGTATTGTAAGGGACTCCAATTTTAGCCGGGGTAATGGCCAGGGAAGTGTTCTTCGTACCGATCAGGATATCACACACGAAGGCAATGTTGCAGGCGCCTCCCCAGATGCTTCCTTCCGCCATGGCAATGACCGGTGCAGGAAATTCCATGATGTTTCGGATCACTTTCTGTAGGGGGTTATCATACGCCAATGGATCGCTGCCATCCCGGGGTAATTCCTCGATGTCAAATCCGGCTGACCATACTTTTGCTCCTTTATTGGCGCGGATGATCACCACACGCGCTTTCCTGAGCAGCATCTCGTCCAGGGCGTCCATCAGATTGCATAACATTTCCAAACTCAGGGCATTTCGCTTGACATCATTGTTCATGGTGATCCAGCCAATACGATCCCTGTATTCAGTATTTACAAGACTCATGGTGTGGAAAAAGATTAAATTTTCCCTCAAAGGTATATAAGTTCGGTGGAAAAATCAATTACGGATTATGATCATTCATCCATTCGATTTTTCCGACGATCCCATGAAGTGCTTCGTTGAGTTGTATTTCAGGAGTGATGATGTTGAAATTACCCCAGAAAGCATGATCGCTATCGTAGGGTTGGTCGGAAAATATCACATTGGGTTTCAGGGTTTCCTGCTTAGGAAATTTCTCCACTTTGGAAGTATCAATGTTACAGGTGGCCAGCTCAAGGAAGGTATGAAAATGATTGGTTGAAAGATGATGCTTCTTCCTTGTAGTCAGTTGCATATCGCATCTCACGTGATGAAGGTAATATTTGCCATGGAAGGGTATATAGCTGACAGTATAGCTGATCTTCTGAAGTTTAACGATCAGTTTACGGCTTTTCTTCAGGATGAGGAACTCCTCTGCCAGGTCCAGATAGGCGGGGTTGATTTCAAAATCAGCGCCAAGAATGGGAAAGTTGTCTTTCCCGATATAAAGCGTTCCCGAATATAATGCCTTTTGAATCCCGGGATTTTGCGCAAAGGAAATCGCATAAGCATCCTGATTATGGTAAGATACCAGGTTGGAATACCTATGGGAATATTCGACGGGGGGTGACTGATCTAGAAATCCCGGAATGAATTTAACCATATCCAGTTGGAGGGCAGATTGAACACCAGCTTTCAGTTTCAGAATGACTGTATCCCCAGAACTCGAATCCTGAATTTTTCTCGATTTCAGCAGTTTCACTTGATCGGATTGCCCGCTTTCAAAAGGGGATTTAAAGACTTTGAATACCGCTTCCGAATAACTCATGTACTTGTCGTTTTTCTGGACACCCTCCCGGTAAAAAGTGGTCAGATAGACAGGATTGCCTGGGGAGTTCTTCCTCCGGTGTTCCATTGCCTGCTCAATGATCAGATTCGGATCCATATAACGGATGATCACTTCCTGTATGGAATACACCCTTCGGTGAAGGTAGATATCAACAGGCCTATCAATGATCAGTTGAACCGGGATCTGCTGACTTATATATCCCAAGTGGGATACAAGCAGGAAAGTTTCCCGGAGTGAATCCGGGATTTTAAGTAAAAAAAAACCGTCGATGTTGGTGACGGTCCCGATATTCTTCTCAGCAACCCCGATGGTGGCAAAGGGGATTGCCGCTTTGTTTTCTTTATCGTAAATATACCCCCTGATTTCAATATTTTCCACAATATCCAATCCCGGCATAGACGGTTGGATCTTATTTACAGGCAGTTCATTCCGATTCGTTCTGTAAATCAGAATATGTTTTCCGAGAACCCTGTACGCAAGACCAGGATTAGAAAGTAATTCATCGAGTACCGTATGGAGGGGCTGATGCTCAGCGTGCAATTTAACCCGTTTATTGTTTTCCAAGGTTTCGCTGTCATAGATAAAAAGGCAATCGGCATTTTGCGATATCTGGTTCAGGGCCTCGTAGAGTGTTGTTTTTTGCTTTGGGATACTGATGTTTTTTTCGAGCAGAGAACCCTGGCCTAAGGCTGAATTAAATGAAAACAAGATCAGCCCTGTGAGGATAATAAAAACCTCAAAGCAGGAATTCCAAAGGCTGCATTGACAACCTTTAACGCTGTTTTGTACCTTTCTTAGGTTCAAAAAAAACCACTTTTCCATCGATTTTCTGACTTGTCAGGTTCAGGGTCATGCAAATGAGCTCGGTTATTGTTTCGGGTGTTTCGTCACGGAAGGTAACGGTAAGTCTATGTTTTCCGGTCTCCCTGTCGGCCAGGACAAAGTTAGTGTTGAAATTCCTGTTCAGCACATGAATGATCTGTTGGAGAGATTCATCTTTAAAATGCATGTGTTGTTTGTACCAGGAATTGGTTTCGTCTGCAATATATTCCGACTTTACCAGGCTATTTTTGATGGCTGAGATCATTTCACCGGCCATCACCATTTGACTATTTGACGGATCCGTCTTCAACGTGACTTTCACTTTTCCGCGGTCAACATAGAGTTCAAAAGCATGACCATTTCGGGTTTTAACATTAAATGCCGTTCCTATGACCTGAATCAGAGCTGTTTCCGTTTCAATGACAAAAGGTTTTCCTGGATCGGGTGCAATATCGAAAAAGGCTTCTCCTTTCAATTCGACATTACGAGAACCGGATTTAAATTCCTCAGGAAAAGAAAACAGTGAATTTTCGGCGATATAGATGACTGAGCCATCGGTCAGGGTCTTGATCAGGGTATTGGTCGCATTGGCAGTATTCAACTGAACCAGTTCAGCCGAAGGTTTGCGGCTCATGGTTACCAAAACAACTGCCCCGATACCCAGCAGGATCAATACTGCGGCAGCAATTTTTATCACTGGCTGGAACAACCAGCTTTTCCCGGAAATCGGCTGTGCCGGTATCAACTTCTCATCCTGAAGGCGGTTGTGCAGTTTTCTCCAGGCCTTGCGGGGATCAGGAGAGATAGAGATAGCCGCTTTAAATTCGCTGGCTTCCACTTCGCTAATTTCACCACTCAGGTATTTTGAGAGTGTTTCCGCTTCTTTGTTTTTATCTCTGAATGTTTTCATAATGATCCTTCTCTGGGATAATCCTTCAATGATATTCTGAACAACTGCAGCGCTTTCCCCATTTCCGCCTCCACCGTTTTCACCGAAACAGACAAGATCACGGCTATTTCGCGATATTTCTTCCCTTCGAAACGGTTCATCCGGAAAATCCGGGCGCAGCGTTCCGGCATTTCCTTTAATGTTGCATTAATTAACTTGCCCAGATCATTAAACTCCGCATCCGTATGGATTTCTGACGGCGCCTTGTCGCGGAATTCGTTGAAAACAAATATTGCATGATTTTTCCTGACGGCAAGGTGTTTGAGGTAATGTAAGGCATTGTTTCGGATCGACTGATACAGATAAGCGTTCAGTGATAATTTCAGGCTGAAGGATGTTCTGTTTTTCCAGAACTGATAAAAAAAATCCTGAACCAAATCTTCTGCCGTATCCATATCCTTCACTATTTTATCCGCATAATGACACAAGGGTTTGTAATATTTTGTAAACAGTCGTTCAAATTCCCCAATATCTCCATCCTTGATTTTTCTTTGTATGTTAAAACCTGAAAGGGGCATAAGGAATGATATTAAACTATTGATTGTTTCGGGCTACTTTTTCATGCCTTTAGAAAGTTTTTTTATGGCATTTTCGATAGAATTTTCCGGTTCAATGATATTATATTCCCCCCAGAAATCAGCATCCGCGAAATCCTGTACTTTTTCCGTAAATACCATATTTGATTTAAATACCTCCTGATTGGCAAAGTTAAGTATATTATCCTCCCGCCTGTCGGTAATGGCTATTTCCGACATCACTGAATAATGATTTTTAAATAATCTTTTTTTCCAGTCGCAACGGAATTTCAGATCAACCCGTACATAATTAAGATAATATTTTCCATTTTGTTCTTTATAGGTTACCAGATAGCTGGTTGAGGTTGGCATAAAACGTAATCCCACTGGTTTTTTCTGGATGAAAAGGCGGGCAGCTTTGGCTTCATCCTTTAGGTCGAGGCTGAATTCCGCCCTGGTAATGGCCATATTGTCCTGAGCAATGTAGAGCTTACCGGAATACAGCGGTTCTTCTTTTTCAAGGGCAGGCGAGAAAGAGATGACCCAGTTCATTTTATCATCAATATTTACCATGGATTCCAATTCAAATTGATAATTATCCAAAACGTCCAGGGTAATGCTGAGATCGGAATGTTTCACAATATCGAGCAAGAGGGAAACATTCGGTCCGCCTTGCAGCTTTACCATCAGGGTATCTGCTTTTTTCACACTGGAAGCCATGCGTCCCTTATAGATTTTTACCTTGTCATCCTCCCTGGTGGTATAAGGAGCTTTATAAATATCCACAACCGCTTCGGAAATTGAAAGATAATCACGGCGCTGACGGATGTATTCACGGTAGAAACCCTTCATCATGTTGGGCGCCCCACAATAATTCCTGCTGATATTTCCCATCGCCATTTCAACGATGGTACGGGGATCTTTTGGAACAATGGATATTTCTTTCAATTGAATGGGTTTCAGGTCAAGAAAGAAAGTTTTATCCTTTCCTACTGCATCGCTGATTTTGAATTTTGTGGTCGCATAACTGACGTGAGATACTTCAAAGTATTCGGCATTAAGCGATGTATTCACCTTGAGGATGAATTCCCCGTCGGCATTTGACACGGTTCCTATACCTGTGTTGGGGACTGAAATGGTTGCATAAATAATTTTCTCACCGGTTTTGGCATTCTTCAGCTGTCCGTTGATCGTTATCATTGTGTTTTGAGGAAAACCGGCAATATAACTGGCAAAAAGGACAAAAAACAGGCCAGTGCGGATTACATTTTTTTGGAATTTTTTCATGGCTGATGGTTTTACAGGTTTAAATTTTATGGTTTTATACCCATAAGATACGTCAGGATGGATTTACCCTATGAAAAAAGTGGTTTTAATTAAAATATCCCTGCTCTTCTGTTAAGGGTTCTTGAAAAATTATCTCTGATGAAAACAACTAAATAGGGTAAAATTCTTACCTTGGACGCTGGAATCATTACCCACTTCACTCACAGAGAAGTAGTCAAAAATGGAAGCTAATTTTCATCCAAACGGTTTATCAAAAATAGTCGCCATTATTCTGGTGACCATACTGTTTTTACAAGCTGCCCGTTCACAGGAAAAAGCCAAAACAGATTCTTTCGATATATCTGGCCGCACGTTGCGGTTTCCCGACTACCCCAAAAAATGGAAATTCAGGATTGGAGCCGGGATCCTCATGGTCAAACCCCCGTTGGATATCACTGAAACAAGCTTGCAAGTACCCCTGGTCAATGTGCATATGATCTTAGGATTACCCTGGCATTTTTCTTTAGTAGGCGATATTACAACCATCGTTGTATCCAATCAGCTTTCGTTTGGACTCAGGGTCGGATCCGGGTTCGGCAATTTTGCCTTCAATGCAGGCTGGGATTTTGCCTGGGTTTACGGACAATTCAGACCTGCAGGCTTCGACAATGTCACCAAAGCCTGGCTTTATTACCCCAATGTTTCATTGGGATATAAATTGAAAAAAATGGCTTTTACTTTCAAAATCGAAGCTGTTTATATCGCCATGATCCAGCAATTGATCGGAAAGACAGCAGCCACTGGTTTGGTGCTAACCAGTTACGAAAATTACCTGAACGGGTTTACATACGCATTCTATGTTGAACAAAGATTATGGAAAAACAACATTCTGATCTTGGGGTTAAAAGACAACAATGTCAAATATTTCTGGCCTAGCTGGATGTTATTCAGCACATTCGACAGATTCTATCATATCCCGGAACTCTCTTTGATGTTCATCTTATAAACGCCGACTGTTGAATATGTTCAGCCTGATGTGGTTTCCCTGGGGAGATTTGTGTATGTAATTTGTGTATGTAATGAGTTCAATGCTATAGGGTGATTAAAAAACCGGTTGCCTTTTCTGTCGATTCAGCATGAATGTGTCCCTGGTGCAACCTGAGGATCTGACGCGAAAGACTCAACCCGATTCCCGAGCCCTGCTCTTTGGTCGTGAAAAATGGAATAAAGATTTTTTCAAGGGTCTCTTCGGGAATGGGTGGACCATTGTTGGCAATGCGGATGATGATATTATTATGTTTTGAAAAAGCAACGGATACTCTGATTTTTCGGTTTTCCGGAAGTTCTTCCAGCGCCTCCATGGCATTGTTCAGAATGTTGATGATTACCTGTGTCAGCAGTTTTTTATCCCCTTTTATTTCATTGACCCTGGGATCTATTTTAAGATCAAAGCAGATATCGCGTGACTCCATCTTTTCCTTAAGAAGCAATTGAATCTGTTCAAGCCATTCTTTTATTGTAAAGGACGCTATTTCCGGTTTTGGTATCCGGGTTAGTTTACGGTAGCTGTCTACAAAATGCACCAGTCCGTTTCCTCTTTCCTCAATGGTGGCAAGCCCCTCGATCACATTTTCAATGGTTTCCTTATCCATCATTTCCGGGGTAACTGCCTGGTTCTCTCTGATGAAAAAATTCCTCAGCGTCCCCGTCAGCGAAACGATGGGTGCTATGCTGTTCATAATTTCATGGGTGAGCACCCTGATCAGCTTCTGCCAGGAATCAAGTTCCTTCTCATCAAGTTCATGCCGGATGTCCTGAAGTGAAATCAATTTGGACACTTTGTCCCCATGGCTTATCTCCCTGGAACGAATGAGAAGGTTGATCTGTGAATCACTGGTAACGTATTTGTATGTAATGGCTTCACCGGGAAGAATCCCTGCCAGGGTACTGAAGAGTTCGGGATTTCTGGAAGGAACTAAGTGAAGGGGAGTAAAGGAAGGGATGCCTGCATATTCAAATGCCTTGTCGTTCATGATCTCGACCTCATTATTTTGATTCACTGCCATCAGCCCGGTCACTGCATGCTGGATGAAAGACTGGTAGTATTTTTTAAGGTATTCATTCTGAAGTTTTATCTCATTGATACGTTCATTCAAATGATTTAAACTTTGATATAAATGGCGGAGCGACTTCTGACGTATGGAAGTGGGAAATTTCAGCGAAGAGTCCTCGTTTCTGATGGCCTCAAAAAAGAAGGCAATCTGACGGTTGGATTGGTTGAAATTATGCATGATAAAAAGTGTAGCAAACGGAACAGGTAAAAGAAAAAACAAATACCCGGGATTTTCATTTGATGCGGTCAGATAGCCTGCGGTCAATGCCGACAGGACCATGATCAAGATGCTGATCATGGTGGTCATCGTTATTCGGTTAGATCCCATACTTTTTCATTTTTTTATATAAGGTAGTCCGTGAAACTCCCAGTTTCCTGGCCGCCAGGCTAAGGCTCTGATCATCTTTCCTTAACTCTTTTATAATCATTTGCTTTTCCATCTCTTCCAGGGTCAGGGTTTCATTGGTGTGAACATGATGCATCTGATTCAGGTAAAGATCAGCAGGGGCTATACGATCACCATCGCAAAGGATCACTGCCTTTTCAATGGTGTGCTGCAATTCCCTGATGTTCCCTGGCCATTGATATTTTTGCAGTTGATCAATGGCTTTATCCTGGAGTTTCATCCCTCTTTTTTTGTACTTGTTACAATATTTGCCAATAAAGAAATTGGCGAGGATTTCTATGTCTTCAATGCGTTGCCGTAATGGCGGAAGTTCAATTTGAATGGTATTGATCCGGTACAGCAGATCCTCTCTGAACGATTGCTCCCTGATCATCTGAAGCAGATTTTTATTGGTGGTACTGATCAATCTGATATCGACCGGGTATTCTTTATTGGATCCAACCGGTATAACCATCCTGTTCTGCAATACATTAAGGAGCTTTGACTGAAGTTGTACCGGTAAATTACCTATTTCATCGAGTAAAAGGGTTCCATTATTGGCCAGCATGATCTTGCCGGTTCGATCTGCATGAGCATCGGTAAATGATCCCCGGGCATGACCAAACATTTCACTTTCAAACAACGACTCGGACATTGATCCCAGGTCGACCGTTACCAGAAGTTCGTTGCACCTTTCCGATAGTCTATGAATCTCTTTAGCTATCAATTCCTTACCTGTTCCATTTTCGCCAGTGATCATGATGTTGGCATCGGTGCAGGAAACTTTTTTTACAAGGTCCAGGATGTTTTGCATGGCAGGTGAAATACCAATGATCATCCGGTCATCCCTGTTCATCTCGCTCTTAAGCTCCTGTTCCCGCTTCATCAGTTTGCCGACGGTGAGATTGGACTTCCGCAATTTGAGCGCAGCCTTCAGCGTTGCAAGCAATTTTGCATTTTCCCAGGGCTTGAGAATGAAATCCGCGGCACCTTCGTGGGTGGCTTTAACGGCAGTTTCAATATCCCCATAAGCGGTGAACATGACTACTTCGATATCTTTCCTGAACTTTTTGATTTCACGCAACCAGTACATTCCTTCATTACCGGAACTTTCACCGGCATTGAAATTCATATCCAAAAGAACGACATCAATATCGTGTGTCTCTATTTCATGTATCAGGGTCTTTGTGCCGGAAAGTGTGATCACTTCAAGAAATTCGGATTTCAGGAATATACGTAGTGCATTCAGAACACTTTTATTGTCATCAACAATAAGCAGCCTGCCTTCTTTTGATTTTACTTCCATAATAACAGGTATCAAATAGTTGCAAATGTACAGAATGTTAACATACAACTGTTCAATATGTTTACACAGATTTTTTATCCTGTTTTTTATACTACTGTTATTCAAACACATACATGTTTGGCATGAAATTTGAAATAATATATCATCTAATAAAATAACAATGATAAAAACAAACAATCTCACAAAACGGTTTAAAACCGACGAAATTGAAACCACTGCATTAAACAATGTGACCATGGAGGTAAAAAAGGGTGAATTCATTGCTATCATGGGGCCATCTGGATGCGGAAAATCAACCTTGCTGAATATCCTTGGGATGCTCGACAATCCCAGCGAAGGAACTTACATCTTCAATGGAGTTGATGTTTCAAAATATAAAGAAAGTCGTCGCACCCAATACCGGAAAGGCAACATCCAGTTTGTCTTTCAGAGTTTTAACCTGATTGATGAACTCAATGTTTTTGAAAATGTGGAGTTACCTCTTCTCTACCTGAAAAAAAAGAGCCATGAACGCAAACAGATGGTTACAGATATTCTCGAGCGCATGAAGATCGGTCACCGCAGAAAACACTTTCCCCAGCAACTCTCGGGAGGCCAGCAACAGCGCGTTGCCATTTCCCGTGCTGTGGTTCCGGGGCCCCAGTTGATCCTGGCCGATGAACCTACTGGGAACCTGGATTCAAAAAACGGGATTGAAGTCATGAATCTGTTGTCGGAATTGAATAAACAGGGCACTACCATCGTCATGGTTACCCACTCACAACGCGACGCCGCATTTGCACACCGGATCATTAATTTATTCGATGGCCAGATTGTAACCGAAGAAGTGGCCAATTATCAACAGGCACTATAAATATGAAATGCCCCCGGATCATCCTGCTTTTTCTATTATGGGTAATGATTGGCTGTAAAATCATAATTGCGCAGCAGATATGGACGATTGACCGTTGCATCAATTATGCATGGGAGAATAATTTCTCGGTCCACGCTCAGGAATTGACCATGAAAATCCAGCATATGGATTACCGTCAGGCTAAAAATGATCTATTGCCTTCCCTTAGTCTTCAAACCTCCTTCAACCAATATTTCGGACGCAGTATCGATCCGACGACCAATTCCTATATCGATGTACAATTCTATAACAACGCCTATGGGGTTTCATCATCGGTTGATCTCTTCAATGGTTTTATTAAACTCAACACCATTGATATGCAACGCTTAAATCTGGAGGCTGAAAAAAGTAAATTGCAACAGGTCAGGAACGAAGTCGCTTTTTCCGTCATTAACAGCTATTTTAATGTGTTGTTGCAAAAAGGCCTCCTGGAAATTGCCAAGGAAAATTTCAATCTTTCGAACGATCAGCTTGACTATACCATTAAATTTGTGGAAATGGGGAGAAAACCAGGGACTGATTTGCTGGAAACTGAGGCAAACCTGGCAGCCGACAGTTCTTTAATGGTTCAGTCTGTTAACCTACTCGAACAAGCGATACTTGGCCTCAAGTACCAGATGAACTTTCCTCTTTCTGACAGCCTTCCCATTGACACCCTGGTTCCATCAATATATTCAGGAACAATAGATACCTTATCCATACAGGAGCTTTTCCTTTCCTCATCCACTATCCTGCCCGACTTGGCTTATGCACGTTATCACCTGATGGCAGCAAAGAAAGCTGTTCAGGTTAGCAGGGGAGCCTTTTCACCCCGCCTGGGACTTTATACCGGCTGGAATTCACAATTCATGGAGACGAACCGTGATGAATCCGAAAAAATCATCCCCTTCCGTGATCAGATATCCAACAATTCCAATGAATACATTAGCCTTGGCTTAGAAATTCCGCTATTTAGCAAATTCTCAAAGAATACAACGCTAAGGAAGTCGAAGTTAAAATATCAGCAAGCCAAAATTCAGTATGATGATGTCACCTTCAAGCTGTTGATGGGTGTAGAAAAATCGCTGACCGAATGGCGTGCAGCCCGGGCTGAATATGAATCCTCACTCAGCCAGCTGGCGAAAAGCAGAAAAGCATACGAAGCCGCTGAAAAAAAACTGGACAAAGGACTCATCAACATCATTGAATTCTATATTCAGAAAAACAAATGGATCAGGGCAAAAACTGAAGTTCTCCGTACCGGATTACAGGTACTGCTTAAAGAACGTTATATCAGATTTTTACTGACCGGATCTCTGTTAAGTTCATAAATCGTAAATCGAAATAAATGGATCCACAACACAATGCCGGTATGGACCGTATCATCAAAGAAAACAGATGGATTAAGAAAAAATACTGGAGATATTTTTTCGGAGGCACAGCCTTGCTGATGGCAATTCTGTTTTTTATTTTCAGGGACTGGACCAGTACGATTCGTGTTGAAAAAGACAGAATTACTATTGCACCGGTATTCAGGAGCGTTTTTAACGATTATATCACCAACGATGGTACGGCTGCTCCCATTTCCACGGTGTTTCTCGATGCCTATGAAGGCGGAAAGGTGGAAGAGATCATTCTCGAAGAGGGAAGCATGCTGAAGAAAGGTGATATCATTATAAAACTCAGCAACAATGATTTAAGTCTCAACATCCTCAACAGCGAGGCGCAGTTGGCTGAGAAGTCAAACTTTCTCCGGGAGGTCCGGATCAGGATGGAACAGGAAAAACATTCGCTTGAACGAGAGGTGCTGAATGCAAAATATGACCTGGTTGCGAAAAAGAGGACCTGGGAGCAGAACAAGGAATTATACAAGGATGAGTTGATCTCGCGCGATGAGTTCATCCGTTCGGAGGAGGCCTACACCCTTGCCGACAAAACCCTCGAGCTTGTCGTGTTGCGTCAGAAGCAGGACAACGAATTCAGGAACCTTCAGATTGAACAGATCACCGAAAACCTGAAAAACATGCAGATGAACCTCTCATTGGTGAAACAGCAGCAGGATTACCTGAATGTGAAATCGCCCGTCGACGGTCAGCTCGGCAGTCTGCTCGTGGAGATCGGACAATCGATCACACGCGGATTCCGGATCGGTCAGATCAATATCCTGACATCCTATAAGATCGAGGCCGATGTCGACGAACACTACATCGACCGCATCAGACCGGGGTTGGCGGGCTATATCGAGCGCCCGAACGACACCCTTCAGCTGGAGATTAAAAAGGTGTACCCTGAAGTGCGCAACGGAAGGTTCAAAATTGACCTTGTGTTTCCAGGTAAGCTCCCCGAAAACATCCGGATCGGCCAGTCGTATTTCATCAAGCTTCAGCTGGGCCAGCCCATTGAAGCCATCCAGATCCCGCAGGGAAGCTTCTACCAGACCACCGGGGGGCAGTGGATATTTGTCGTGGACAAGGGCGGCCAATTTGCCCTCAAGAGAAACATCAAGATAGGCCGGAAAAACCCGCAGTATTATGAAGTCATTGAAGGACTGCAGCCGGGAGAGCAGGTGATCGTTTCCGATTATTCCATATTTGGCAATAATGATAAGGTAGAGTTAAAATAAACATCCTTTAATAATTTGAAAGCATGATAAAAAATATCTTCCGCATTATTTTCCGCAACATTTCTCGCCAAAAGGGATTCACCATCCTCAACGTTACCGGTCTGGCCGTCGGCATGGCGGCCTCCCTGCTCATCCTCATGTGGGTGATGGATGAACTGAGTTATGAGAACTTCAATGAACATGCCGGTCAGATCTACATGGTAAACCAGGATCAGTTTTACACCGGAGATCGCTTCCGGGTACAGGTTACTCCCCAACCCTGTGCACCGGTATGGAAAGAGCGGATTCCTGAGATCAGGGAAACCGCCCGGTTGGTGTTTCTACCTAAAATATTATTCCGCATCGGTGATAAAGCTTTCTATGAAACGCAGGTTAAGGCAGTCGATTCAGGCATGTTCAAGGTTTTTACCCTTCCGTTGATTTCCGGGGATCCGAAGACCGCCTTGCGCGACCCTCATTCGATCATCCTTTCGGAGAAACTGGCGAAGAAATATTTCGGCGATCAGGACCCGGTCGGGAAGGTCATCACGCTCGAAAACAATTATCCCTTCACCGTAAGCGCCGTGATGAGAGACATCCCGAAAAATTCAGTTTTCAGCGCTTCCGGTGCATCGAGAATCGGGATTGATGCGATTTTCCCGTATTCTTTCCTGAAAGAGATCGGCGTATCGAACGATTCGTGGGGCAACAACAGCATATTCACCTTTTTGCTGCTTGAACGCGGCGCCGACATCAAAGCCGTCAACAAAAAATTGACCGACATTGTGGTGGAGCATAATCCGGAGACCAATGCAAAATTTTTCCTAACACCATGGCTGGATTACCGCCTGCACACCCAGTATGGATTCCAGGAAGGCAGAGGAGCGATTGTCAACATTTATATCTTCGCTGCCATCGCCACATTTATTCTTCTCATCGCATGCATCAACTTTATCAATTTAGCCATTGCCAAAGCCGCCTTGAGGGGAAAGGAGATTGGGGTCAGGAAGGTGGCGGGGGCAAACCGGCTGACCATGATTGTTCAGTTTATGATTGAATCAATGGCGCTGGTGTTGATCTCGTTGATCTTTGCGCTCGTTCTCGTTGGCCTGTTGTTGGGGGTTTTCAATTCAATAGCGGGTAAAAGTTTCACGGTGGATGATATTTTTCAGGGAAAATTCGTTGCGGGTTTTATTATCACCGGGCTGGTGACCGCCATTCTGGCCGGAATTTATCCTGCATTCTATTTGTCGTCGCTGAAACCGGTCCTGGTCCTCAAAGGGGAAACGGTCTCGGGAAAAAGAAACAGCCGCTTAAGGCAGATCCTGGTTGTAGTTCAATTCTCACTTTCGATTTTCATCGCGCTGGGCGCCATTTTCATGTACCTTCAGTTAAAATTCATGCAGGAAAAGGAGCTGGGTTTTGATAAAGAAAATCTCATCTGCATACCCATGACCCATCATGTAAAGGAAAAGTATTATTCGCTGAAGAAAGAGTTGCTTAAAGATCCGCTGATCCTTGGGGTTTCGGCTTCAGGTCACAATCCTATCATGATTGGCAGCAATGGCGGCGGGGCTTCCTGGAAGGGGAAGGACCCCAAACAGGAGGTATTGATCGGGCAGAATATCATCGATTATGACTATTTAAACACGATGAAAATGAGCCTTGTGGCAGGACGGGACTTTTCCCGCGATCATCCGGGCGACATGGGAGATACCCTGGGAAATTTCCTGGTGAATGAAGAGGTGGCGAAACTGATGGGTGGTGGCGACATCGTGGGGAAAAGCTTCAGTTATATGGGGCAGCAGGGGATCATCGTGGGGGTGATGAAAAACTTTCATTACATGGGGGCCCAGGAGCCTATTGAACCGATGGTTTTTGCAGTCAGCGACAGCAAATCCTTTAACAATATCCTGGTGAGGCTGGCTCCCGGCGATCTGCCCGCCTCCCTGAAAACCGTGGAGAAGATATGGAAAAGGGTTGTACCTGATTATCCGCCCGAATACACTTTCATCGACCAGGATTACGACAACCTTTACAGGGCGGAGATCCGGATGGGTCTTTTACTGAAGTATTTTACGATGGTTGCTCTGATCATTGCCTGTTTGGGATTGTATGGTCTTTCGACCCATGCAGCAAGCCGCCGGACCCGCGAGATCGGAGTACGGAAGGTGATGGGAGCCGGCACGGTCTCGGTAATTTTCGCCTTATCCAAGGAATTTCTGGTCCTTGTGATCATCGCCATCGCCATTGCTTTTCCGTTCGGCTGGTATGCCGTGCATAAAATGTTATTGGAATTTGCTTTCAGGATCAATATGAGCTGGTTGGTCTTTGGCGCCATCGGACTGGGTGCCTTGATTGTTGCCCTGACTACGGTAAGTTTACAAGCCTACAAAGCTTCATGTGTAAATCCTGCAGTTGCACTTAAAACAGAGTGAAGTAGTAATAACATCATCTATCATGACACGAACCATATTGAAAAATGAAATATCTGTTTACAACAATCATCCGGAATTTCACACGAAAACCGGTTACCAACCTGATCAACCTGCTTGGCCTGGCCGTTAGTCTTGCATTGGTCATTATTCTGTCTGCATATTCGTACAGAGAACTAACCACCGATCACCATCATAAACATGGCGACAGGGTTTTTCTGTATTACGATCTGAATAAAGGGATCTATACTCCTGCAATTCTCAAAGAACAAATAGACCTGGGAATTCCGGGCGTGGAATCAACTGTCCGGATTACCGGTGCATGGGAAGCTCCCGTGTTCCAGGTTAAAAATAACAATCCGATCACCTCTGACCTGATGTTTGCCGATGAAGACTTTTTCAAATTATTCACCTACACTACGGTGGAAGGAAATCTTGAATCTGCCCTGAAAGATCCCATGTCGGTGGTAATTACGAAGTCTCTTTCTGAAAAGCTTTTTGGCAGCAAACCTGCTGTGGGCCGGATCATGAAGATGAACAATAACCATCTACTTACCGTAAGGGCGGTAATCGAAGACCCAAAAGAAAATTCATTTCTTAGGTTCAATGCTATTGCTTCGGTTAAAACACGCAGGATTGTTCTTCCCAATGAAGGCGAATTTACAGAATGGGGATGGTTTAACTACCAGACATTTATTCTGCTGAAACCATCAGCCAATCCAAATGAAACCGCAAAAAAGATATCAGGTCTTTTTCCAAAAGACTACCAGGAGAAATCAGATAAACCCATATTGAACCCGCTACGAAAGTTGTACTTATCGGAAAGCAACCTTGTCTCTGCCAATTATCTCCATTACGGGGACAAACGTAAGATCATGATCCTATTGTTGGTGGCCGCAATGGTGCTGATGATTGCACTGGTCAATTTTATCATTATTTCATCCTCACAGTGGTTGGACAAAATCAAGCAGACAGGCGTGATGAAGATTATGGGGGCAAAACCGTCAACATTTCTCTTCCATGTCCTTTCCGAGACCTTTATCTTGTTTCTTGCCGCACTTTTCCATGCTGTCATGATCGTGATGCTGATCCACCCGTTTATTCAGAACTACACTGGTATCAAATTCAACCCTCAATTCATTTACACTCCGGGCTTTTTAATCATTTCAATTGCCGGGGTCTTTGTGCTGAGTTTTCTTTTCAGTATAATTCCCGCCATGCGGATTTCCAAATCAAATGCGATCGACAACCTGAAAAAAACAGTGGAGGCACCAGTATTGAATCACCTGTTCAGCGGAATTCTCGTTACCATACAATTCGTAATTGCCATTATTTTGTTGGCTTTTACAATTCTTGTGCAAAAGCAGGTAATTTTTGGCAGCAGCAACCTGGGATTCAACCAGGAAAACATCATCGGAATAAAACTGACACCCCAGCTGAAAGCAAAAAAAGAGGTTCTTAAACAGTCTCTTCAGAAGAAACCAATTGTTGAAAAAATTTCATTTACACAATATTACCCGGGCCAACCCATTTCGTATTGGGGAGTAAATTTCGAGGCTGATGGTGAAAGAAAAACGCTGGATTTTAACCTTTTTAATGCTGATCCGGCTTTCTTTGGGATGTTGGGATTACAACTAAAACAGGGCCGATTTTATTCTGAAAACCTTAAAACCGACGCGGGGAAAATCATCGTGAATGAAACCTTTCTTCGCCAAAACAAGATCGTCAACCCCATAGGAGTTAAATTTGTCGTTGGAATGCGCACGGATGATGGCCCTGCCGAAATAATCGGTGTCGTAAAAGATTTTCGGTACAAACCGGTAAACGAACCCATCGGCTCTCTCGCAATTCAAAACGGGACCAGCGCTTCCTATTGTCTGGCAAGTTTGCATACCAGCGATTTTATTTCATTGCATCAAGCCATTCATGAGATAAATGATCTGGCATCAGGTCTTTCCCCCTCTTTCCCGGTTGAAGTAAGCTTTTTTGATCAGGCCGTTGAGGATACGTACAAATCAGAACTTTTGTTCCAGAGAACATTTTCGCTGTTCGCCGGATGTGCCATCGTAATTTGCTGTATGGGCATTTTAGCCATGTCGCTTTTTGGTTGTCAGCGAAGGGTGAAAGAAATCGGTATCCGTAAAATTAACGGCGCCAGAACATGGGAAGTGATGGTAATGCTGAATAAGGATTTTGTGAAGTGGATAGCCATCGCTTTTGTCATTGCCACCCCTGTTGCATATTATATTATGCAAAAATGGCTGGAAAACTTTGCTTATAAAACCGGATTGAGCTGGTGGATTTTTGCGGCTGCCGGTGTCATGGTATTTATCATTGTATGTATCACCGTTACCTCACAAAGCTGGCGTGCAGCTTCGTGTAATCCTGTGGAATCGATAAGGCATGAGTAAAAGCTCCATTAAATCACAATAAGTCGCAATAAGGTGAAAAGATATCCTCTGTTTTTGCTGATAACCGGATTGGTATTGTTGCTTGCTGCCTGCCAGGGAAATCTATTGAAAACCGATGAAAAAAAACTCTCGGCCGAGATCCTGCTGCAGGAAAAAGAGGAAGCCGAACGTGTTGAGCGTGAAAACAGTCTGGCCGATTCGTTGAAAAAGCTTCCTCCCGGGTTCCGGTTCCGCGAGGATCGTTCGGTTGATCCCTCCCGCCCCCCGGTTGTGATCGATATTGCCGGAAGCCTGAATAATATCAGGGACTTTGCCTTGTCGGACGTAGCCTCAAAAATCACCTACATTCGCCTGCAAAAGCCGCCCGACAGTTCCTTCTCCCGGGCCATGAAGTTCAAGTATTACCTCATGGATTCAAACATCGTGGCGGTCAATCCTTCGGGCATTCTCCTCTATAACCAAGAAGGGAAATATGTAAGTACCGTGGTGAAAAATGAATCAACGGGCATTGAGGTTGAAGCCAACCAAATAACGATACAGGGCGACAATACCTTTATCGGTGGTGGCACCACCGTCTGGACCACCGGAAAAAACCTGTTTTACAAATACCGTAACTCGCTCACCGGTCAGTCTTACATCATGCAATATGATTGTTCGCAACCACCGTTGAACCTCTCCATGGGGTTCGACCCGGAAAAACCCGGCAAGATCAGGGGAATGGGCGAGATTGCCATCGATTTCAACCACGGGAAAAAACCGGAACCTTCCAGGGGAAATGCCAATGGCATGTGGAGCGCAGGTTCTGACTTTATCTATTACCGCTTAAGCTCCATGATGCTCGATCGCAACACTTATGCGCAGCAACTGGGAAGTCCATTCGACCTGAGCGGCAAATACATCCTGGGAATTTTCAATCAGCGGGGGGATACCCTGGCTACATTTAGCCAGTTTGAAAAAGTAGACCGCTTTTCAAAAACGGTCATGCGGGGCACGGATCAAGGCGCCCAATATGAGAACAACGGAAAATTCTATATCCGGAATGCCTTTAACGATACCGTTTTCCTTGTATTGCCCCCCAACAGACTGTTGCCCGTATATGTGCTGAATTTTGGAAAATACAAGCTGCTGAAAAAAGAGGGAGTGGATCCCGATTTTAACCTCAACGGAAAAATAATACCTGAAACCTGGGCCGACACCAAAAATTACATTTTCCTGACATTCTCAAAAGACAGCTATGATTGTCCAAACACCCGAAAAAGCAAGCAATTGAAACAATTTTATGCTATCTTCTCCAAGCCGGGTAAAAAACTGTTCATGGTGAAAGGCGATCCGGGCAATTATGATCCCGATATCCTGAAAAACAACCTGGATGGCGGGCTTCCTGTGTGGCCCTCCTCCTACATGGTCGGCAACAATGGGGAGATCCTGGTCTCGCTGAAGGGGAAAGAGCTTAAAGAACAGGTAAGATCAGCATCGTTCAGCGCATCAACCGCTCCTGCCGCCAGGAAGAATGAACTGCTGAAACTGGCCCAGGCGGTATCCGATGATGAAGACATCCTGATGATTGTCAAATAACTAAAAGAACGATGATCCAGCCCTTTAAAATCACCATTCGCAGATTCAGCCATAAGCCGGTTTATTCCCTGATCACATTACTGGGATTTACCATCGGTGTGATAGCCAGCTTGCTGATCTACCTATGGGTGTTGCATGAACTGAGCTATGAAAAGTTTCATCCTGACCATGACCGGATTTACCGGGTACTCACCCTTGCCAAAGAGGGTGACGAAATTGTGAAATCAGCCGGCTGCTACCGCCCGGTTGCGAAAACGCTGAAGATGATCTACCCTCAAATCGAAAATGCCACATACCTGAGTTTCGATTCCGAAGATTCACCTCTGAAAAGGGATAAGGGAAGTGAAAAGATAGAGGCACGCTGCATGAGTACGAATGATGATTTCTTTGCTATCTTCGGTGGATTTTCTTTCATCGAGGGCAGTCCGGAGACCGCATTTTCCAAACCTTCAAACACCGTACTTTCGGAGGAAGTTGCCCGGAAACTGTTCGGCAATGAGCCGGCATTAGGAAAAATAGTCGTCAGCGACAAATATGATCCGGAAATCTATACCGTGAGTGGCGTAGTGCGAATCCCACGGCAGAGCCACATCGATTTCGGGTTTGTAGTTTCAGGGAAAAGCAGCAAGTATGCTTACCTTGAGGATAGCTGGGGCGACAAGGCCCATGTGCATGTGTACATCAAACTGGCAAAAAATGCCTTGATCGATGACAAGTTTCTGAATGGTATAACCAATCACCTTGGCCGGTTCTCAAGGCTGTCGGATAAGCTGGTGTTCCAGACGCTGACCGACATTCACCTGCACACCAATTACCAGACCAACCTCTATGATAAAAACATCAGCAGCTACAAATACGTTTGGATATTCTCCGGACTGGCATTGCTGATCATTCTCATGGCGGCGCTGAATTTTTCTGTGCTGTCGGTGGCACGGTCATCGGAACGGTCGACTGAAATCGGCATTAAAAAAGTGTGCGGCGCCGGGCGGCCCGACATTATCCGTCAATTCATGGGAGAGGCGGTGTTACAAACCACGGCCGCCACCCTGATTGCCCTGTTTCTCATGTGGTTGATCCTGCCCTGGTTCAATGTGTTTACCGGGCAATATCTCACCTTGGAATTATCGTTTGGGCTGGTTATCAGCATGCTCGTGATAACAGTTCTGGTAGGAATGGTTGCTGGCATCTATCCATCCTTCTATCTCTCCTCCCTGAAAACCTCCAGGATCTTCCGCGGCGGCAGCCAAACCGGGTCAAAGAACAATTTCACCCGGTTGCTGGTAGTGATCCAATTCAGCATTGCCGCCTTTTTCATCATTGCCACATCCGTCTTTATCAAACAATTGAACTACATCCAGGGAAAAGACCTGGGTTTCGACCGGAACAACATTGTGGTCATCCCAACAGGTCTCTGGTATGAGAATAAGTCATTTAAAGATGAACTGCTGAAAAATCCGAATATCCTGGGGGTAACTGCAACCGCCTATGCGCCCGTTGATTTTAACTGGGAAGTCAGGCTTGCTGTTAACCACGCCGGCCGGCCCGACAGCATCAGGGCTGCCATGATCTGGGCAGATGAAGATTTTGCCAAAACCTATAAACTGGAAATTGTCAAAGGACAATTCCTCCGGATGGATTTTGACAGCTTCTGGAAAGAGGGGGAAACAAACCTGCCTGCGGTTATCAACGAAACAGCTGAAAAGATCATCGGATATCAGAATCCCATCGGCGAACGGATCGGGAATTTCGTGATTGCCGGGGTCGTGAAAGATTTTCACTTCCGTCCGCTGCATTATCCCATCGGACCCCTGATCATTACCTGCGATCCGCAGAACATCATGACCATGAACGTACGAATCGCCGATAGAAACCGGGCGGAGACGTTGAAATTCATCAGCGACACTTACCAGAAATACAGGGAATCAAGAGGTTTTTCGTACAGTTACTTCGATGACCTGCTGGCACAAAAATACCAGGATGAAATGAGGCTGCGCAACCTCACCCTGATCTTTTCAGCATTGGCCATCATCATCGCGATGTTAGGAATAATGGGCATGTCCCTTTTTTCCTGCGACCGCCGCACCAAGGAGATCGGGATCCGCAAAGCCAATGGCGCCTCCCTGCCGGAGATCCTTTTCATGCTGAACAAGGAGTTCCTGAAATGGGTGATGGTGGCTTTTATCATTGCCATCCCGGTGGCATGGTATACCATGCACCGGTGGATTGAGAATTTTGCCTACCGGACTGAACTGAGCTGGTGGATATACCTCCTGGCAGCCTGCCTTACTATGGTCACGGCCCTGATCGCCGTTAACTGGCAGGCTTTCAGGGTGGCCCGCCGAAATCCTGCTGAAACGCTACGAAGTGAATAAACCAATACATTTTAATCCATGATCGATTTAAAATTTGTCCTAAAAATTTTAATACGAAACCCCTTACTTCTTATTACGAATGTGGTCGGGCTTGGTGTGGCATTGACTACCATGATCTTTACCCTCACCTATATCCGGTATGAATTGAGCTACGACAGTCACTTTAAAACAAAAGAACGGGTTGTGAGGCTCTATTGCCGTGTAACCGATAAAACCACTACCACGGTGTACGGAATTTCACTACGTAAGGCCTATACCCAGCTTCCTGAGATGGTGCCCGAAGTGGAGTCAAGCGTTCAGTTGTATGGTGGTTGGCCGGGATCTGTTCAAACCAAAGAAACCAAGATAGAAAAAGTCGGGGTTTTGTATGCCGACCCTGAGTTTTTCAAGGTCTTCGGACTGGGACTCCGACTGGGTGATGAAGGGACCGCACTGGCGGGGAAAAAATGCGCTGTGATCACAACAACCGTTGCCGAAAAACTTTTCCATTCAACCAACTGCATCGGGAAAACAGTGGAATCGGATGGCGAACAGGTCAAGATCACCGGGGTGATGGATGAGATTCCCAAAAACTCGCACCTGAATTTCGGGATCCTGATTTCTTTGTCAACTCTCGATATGAGATGGCTTTCATCAAGCCTCGAATTTCAAACGTACTATTTACTTAAACCAAACATTGATTCAAAAGCGGCAGGAGATAAAATTGCAAATGCATATAATGCGCTGATGAAAGATTGGGCCATGACGTTTTTCGCAAAGGTCCAATCCGGAGTCGAGCCTCTGACCGATTTGTACCTGCATTCGGCCGCAAGTGAATTCATCCCGAACCGTGGAAGTACGAAACAAATGCTGATCGTCGGATTGATTGCTTTGTTTGTCTTGCTCACGGCCTTACTCAGCTATATCAATCTGTTCATCATCCAGGGCGAAAAACGCATCGTCGAAATATCAACCCGAACCATGTTCGGTGCCTCCAAAGCGAGCATCGCCAAACTCTTTTTCCTGGAAACACTGGTCGTCTTCCTTTTTTCTGCACTGCTGGCGCTGTTGATCATCTATAAAGCAATGCCCTTCCTCTCCACCCTCTTGCAATCAAAAGTCGATCTTTCTGACCTGCTCTCCAGGGGCGGCCTTATTTCACTTTTGATTTTGCTGGTCGTGTTGCTTCTGGTCTCATCGGGTTATCCTGTCCTCTACCTCTCAAGAATGAAATACGCGTTGGGATTACGTGGGAAAATTTCAAGCGCCGGGAATAAAAACTGGTTTTCGGTCGCCTCGGTATTCGTTCAGTTCACCGTAGTCTCCTTCTTTATCAGTTGTGTCGTCATCATCATTTCGCAATTGAATTACATGCATAACGTGCCAATGGGATTTGAAAAAAAGAATGTAACCACGATCAGCAATTGCAGCAGCGGCATTTACAAGAAGTACGAAAGCGTTAAAACCGAATTGCTGAAACTACCTTTCGTTACTGCTGTTTGCGGGGGCGAACATTTTATGGGCGGAGGTTGCAGCGGCCAGTACATCAGGAACCTCTCCGATGCAGAAAACAACAATAAGGCGATCAACGAATACCGCGAAAGACCGGGATTCGGCGAGCTCATGCAACTCCAGCTTATCGATGGCCGCTTTTTCCGGGAATCGATGGCCGACAGTCTGGCTATCATACTCAATGAATCGGCCATGCGGATGCTGGGGTTACCGCTAAAAGCCGGTCAGACCGTATTATACAAAGACATGCGGGTCGAAGTCATTGGCATCGTGAAGGACTTTTATTACATGTCAAACCCGGGCGAAGCCATTGCCCCTCTGGTCATCGCGAACTGTTACTGGGGAACACCCAACATCTATATCCGAAGTGCCAACCCGCTTACCGGAAACCAGCTGATGCAGGTCAGGAGAATCTTCCACCGCTTTGACGAAAACTACATTTTCAATCCCAATAGTTTATCGGATATCTTTGACAGGATGTACAAGAAAGAAAACCGGCTGGCAACGATGGTCTCCATCGGTGGCGCCGAGGTTGTCCTCATCAGTCTGATCAGCCTGCTGGCCCTCACCATCCTCAGGATCTCTCGCCGTACCCGCGAAATAGGGATCCGGAAAGTGAACGGCAGTTCTGTGGCAGAGGTGATCTTCGTGTTGTTCAGGGAAACCCTGGTTATTGTTTTCGTAGCCATTCTCGTTGCTTCAGCGGGAAGCTATCTGGTCATGAACCGCTGGCTTACCGACTATGCACAACGCATCCACATCAACGCCGGATACTTCCTGCTAAGTGCATTATTTGTCGTGGCTATCGCCTTTATTGCCATCATCGGGCAGGCCTGGCGGGCCGCCACAAATAATCCGGTAGAAGCGCTGAGGCACGAATGAAACATGATTTTTGATATAGCTTACAGAAAATTTTCAGGGGTTGACCGATTTCGTTTTTTTACAGTTGTATGACAATATAGATTTGCGCTCCATTAAAATTACTCAGCTTATGCCCCTGAATGTTTTTACCCTTCTGACCATCATCAGCATTTTCATGACCATGATACTGTCAGTATTTTTCTTTGTCAATAAAAAGGGATTCATCCCTGAAAATAAAATATTGGCCGCCCTCCTGCTGATATTTGCCCTTCAGATCTTTTATTCTTTTGCCACCAGTTCCTTTGCCTGGCAATATTTCATCGATTGGCATAAACCCCTGTTCCTGATCAGGCAGACATCATTCCTGATCGGACCCTTGATTTATTTATATGTCAACACATTTTTGAAGAAAAAAGACATTTTCAATAATCGCACTTCGGTTCACTTCCTCCCGTTTGTATTTTCACTGGCATTCCTGATGGTTTTTTACAGGGGGGGCAATCAGTTTGTGATCTGGGAATCGATCGTTGACCTTAACCTCACCATCCTGATCCTGGCCCACAATTTTATTTATATCGTGTTTGCCCTGCTGAGCTTGAAATCAACAACCATTAGTTTAAAAGGGTTTTACAAGATTATTTTTATCTCCTCAAATAACCGGTGGCTTCAGCTCCTTTTAATCGGTTTTATCATTCTCTGGATTGTCAATTTAAATTCTTTCGCCATTTATATGATCCTGAGAAAACCCGGATGGTGTGCCTATACGGCAAGTATTTATGCCCTTACTGTCTTTTTGTTTATTAACACCATTATGTTCTTTCTCCTGTTAAAGCCGGATGTGTATTATGTCATTGCGAAGTATAAAAACAACAGGCTTACCCAACCCGATAAATCAGAATACCTGCAAAAGTTGACCTCCTATATGGAAGCCCATAAACCATTCCTTAACCCGGATATCACCCTCGAAATTCTTGCCAATGAAATTTCAGTAAACCCCAGGATCCTTTCACAGATCATCAATGAAACATTTAAGAAGAATTTTAAAAGCTATATCCTTGAATACCGCATCAGGGAGAGCATGCAGATACTGGCAGATTCGAAATACAAAAATCTTACGATCCTTGAAGTTCTTTACCAGGTCGGGTTCAATTCAAAATCAGCCTTCAATAACCAGTTCAAATTATTTACCAAACTGACTCCCATCGAATACCGGTCAAAGGCCATCGGCTGATGCTGACACCTTATCCCTGAAAAAAGGAGATGGAAAATCATCCAAACTTAAGCGATAACAATAGATGAAATATTATGGTAATATTGGTATATAGTACTGCATTACTGGGCATGTTCATGGCCTTGGTGTTGTCGGTTTTCTTCCTGATCACCCCGAAAGGCAATAAAAACGAAAACCGGATATTAGCAGCGCTTATCCTTATTTTCGGATTCCAGATCTTCATCGCACTCGCCCTCGGGAATTACGGATACCGGTATTTCCTCTGGCCTCATCTCTACCTCTACGCGATGAAATTAACCTGCTTTGCATCGGGCCCCCTAATCTATTATTATATCAAAACGTTTATCCATAAAGACAAATCCGTTAAAATCCAACTCATTCATTTTGTCCCTTTCCTTTTCAGCCTGGCTTTCTTTGGATATTTCAGATTTGACATCCACTTAATCGGCAGAACCTCTGTTTTTGTTCATTCAATATGCCTTTTTCAGAATCTTGGTTACATCCTGTGGTCATTGTATTATATTAAAACAAACCGGGTCCCTTTCAAATCCATACTGTTTGATGATAAAGATTTCCCGTTAATGAACTGGATGCGCATGGTGATACTGGGTTATATTACCATCTGGGTTGTTCAGCTCAATTCGCTTTCCATTTATGTGATTTTAAAACAACCTGACTGGTGTGCCTATACCAGCAGCATCTTTATCCTCGTAATCCTGATTTTTACGGTGTGCATCATGTTCCTGCTGCTGATGAAACCCGATATTTATTATGCAATCAAGTATAAAAACAACCCGCTGAATGCATCATCAAAAGAGGAATACCGGCAAAAACTCGATGACTATTTAACATTGCAAAAGGCCTATTTGAATCCGGATCTTTCACTGGAAAAGGCAGCCAGCGACATTTCGATCAATCCAAGGCAACTTTCGCAGGTTATCAATGAGATTTACAAAATGAATTTCAAGGGTTTTGTCAATGATTTCCGTATAAGGGAATGCATCAGGCTGTTTTCTGAAGATCGCCGGGATGAAAGAACCATCCAGGAGGTTTATTACATGGCCGGCTTCAATTCAAGGTCAGTCTTCAACGAATTGTTCAAGGTCCGCACCGGTTTAACCCCAAAAGAATTTAAAGAGAAATTGAAAACAGGCAAAATAAACTGAATATTGTGGCCGAAAACATGTTCCCGGACAATTTGTCAAAGTCTGCTTGCTTATTTTGTGCTAATTATGAAAACCTAAAAAAATTAGCATATGAAAAAATCAGCACTTACATCAATCTTGCTTCTTATGTTTGGTAATATTGTTACCTCACAACCCATACCTCCGGATAGCCTGTACCTGGGACAAACACCTCCGGGAAATACACGAAAAATATTTAACCTTACTGTTGACCCGGGCTACTATGCAGTTGAAAAAATTGCTGTTTCTCCGGATGGAAAAGAAATTTATTATGAGGAAACCAATAGCAGCTGGACTTCCTTCAAGATTAAATATTATAAATATTACAATGATCACTGGAATGCACCGGTCAATCTGTTCACTGGTTTTTATTGTCTATCAATATCTCCCGATGGGAATCATTTGTATTTTGAGAATAATAATTACACGGATGGCTGGGTATCCGAAAGGCAGGGAACGACCTGGAATCCCCCTGCAAGGTTCCTGAAAACCTTCAATGTACATTCCCTGAATGTCACAAACCCCGGCAATTACTACCTTTCTTCATATCCGGAAGGGTGCTTGGGTCAAAGAGATATTTGCAGACTTATCATAGAAAATTCTGACACATCATTGGTCGGATTGGGGCTCCCGATAAATTCAAGTGCCAATGAGGGTGACTTTTTTATTTCAAATGATGAGTCATTCATGATCGTTATGTCGAACAGGCCAGGCGGTTATGGAAGTACTGACTTGTATTTAAGTTACCGGAAAAGCAATGGCAACTGGACCAATCCAAAAAACCTGGGACCATCAGTAAATACATCCACGGATGATTTTGGTCCATATATTACAGCCGACGCGAAATACCTGTTTTATGAAAGTGGCTATGTGAGCACCGGTTCAATTTATTGGATACAAATTGATCAACTCATCGACAGCCTGAGGTATACCAACTTTGTACCCTATGTAAAAAATCTGATCCCCGATCAGACAGCAATCAAAGGAGAACCGTTCACTTTTACAATTCCCGACAGCACCTTTGTGGATGATGACGGCAACAATACACTCACCTACACTGCAGAACTTACCAACGGAAACCCTTTACCCGCATGGTTGACTTTTGACACCCTGGCAGGAACATTTACCGGAACGCCTGAAGTAACTGAAACGTTGAATATCAGGGTTACAGCAACCGATACTGCCGCTGCGGCTGCTTCAACGAGCTTTAAAATCATGGTAAATAATCCTGTTTCCATTGATCAGATACACGGGCAAATCGAAGGGGTGAGGATCTTTCCAAATCCAACAAGCGGACTTTTAAATATATCGTTAGGGGCGTTTTCAGGTATAACTGTAAAAGTTGAAATCACCAATCCGAAAGGAGAAGTAATCCTGAAAACAACATTTATACATTCCATTCTTCTTAACTTTTCAGACAAACCAAAGGGACTGTATCTTGCAAAAGTTTTTCTTGATAATGGCAATATCATCAGAAAGTTTTATGTCGAATAGATGCCATTTTGCCTTTGATCAAAAAAACAGTCCATTAACATGTTAAAGGTCTATTAGACGAATTTTTCTTCCTTTATTTGCACTAAATTAGCATAATGACACCACTATGAAAAAACCGAAACTGTTATTGATTGCCTGCCTGCTGCAAATGAGTTTAAGCGCCCAGGAGGATGTGGTTATCGGAAAGTACCGGAAATTCGAATCAAAAATACTTGGAGGTGAAGTCACCTACTTGGAACATCTTCCCGACGGATATGAAAAATCGGATAAAAAATACCCCGTGGTCTTCATGATGAACGGACAAAACACTTCACAATTTGCCAATGATGCGGCCACCCTGGATAATCTTGCAGGCGAACGTGTCCCCGACATGATCCTCATCGGGATATCCAACACGGGTGTGGCCGATACGTATTGGTCCTGTCCCAACGACAGCGGCCAGGTTCGTGGCGGAAAAAGCTTCTGTGCCTTTTTAAAAGAGGAATTGATCCCGGAGATTGAGAAAAACTACCGGTCCAATGGGTATCGGATTCTCGCTGGGCAGTCGAATACCGGTCTTTTCGTACTGTATAATTTTCTATTCCAGCCTGATCTGTTCAATGCCTATGTAATCGCCAGCCCCATGTTGGGATGGTGCCCCGATTTCTTTTTGAACAAAACCAAAAGCTTTCTTATAGATAATCCCGGGATCAGAAAAAAACTCTACATCTCCTATGGTGACCTTGATTATGTGCAGGTTCTCAATCACATGAACAATTATAAGGAGACGCTGAAGCAAGCGCCTGCCAGCCTTGCCTGGAAGATCGAATTGATCGGAAATACAAGTCATGTTCCCTATTCAAGCCTGAATAATGCCCTGCTGTTTTTCTTTTCCGGGTGCACGATGAATGCTGAAAGGAGAAAATTGAGCGTTCCGGAGATCAAATCACATTTTACAGAGTTGTCGAAGGAATACGGTTTCGAGGTCAACCCAAAGCCGGGCGTACTGCTCGATATGGCGTTCGACCTGGGGGATGAAGGTAAAACAGGAGAGGCGATTGGAATCATGAATTATCTGATCAGCTTAGACCCCGATGCTGAAATGAATTATTATTGTCTTGGCCGGTTGCTGCAAAAATCAGGAGACATTGAATCAGCGAAGGCAAATTACAATAAAGCCCTGGGGATCAAACCAGACTTTGAACCCGCTAAGGCGGCATTGAAAAAACTGAATAACCAACAAGATCAGCCATGATTTGGCAAGTTGAGGTCATTTACGAGATCTGCCCCTTTGAAAAAAAAGAAATCGTTTCCCAATTTGAGCTCAGAAAAATGAAAGAGCATCGTCCGACTAACAACAATTTAAGATGAATAACCAGTTTGAAAGATTATTCGAAAAGATTCAAGAGACTCAGTTTGTCGATACGCATGAACATTTTATAGACGAGTCGGAGAGATTAAATTGTCTAAAACCATTCATCCCATGTGATGACTGGACAACTATTTTTGGTCTCTATTCGAAATTTGATTTTGTATCAGCGGGGATGTCAAATAAAGATGTTGATTCATTTACATCGTCTGAGCTACGCCCGCTTGATAAATGGAAAATTATTGAG
>CAZSDU010000009.1:0-92078 GCA_964605775.1 uncultured Prolixibacteraceae bacterium
GCCCTGAGGCACAAGATCCTAAGTCTTGCGCGGCTACCAATTACGCCACATCCGCCTCTGACCCCATAACGGCTGTGCAAAGATAAAGATTATTTCAGTGCATCGGTAATTAAAGCCCCATGGGATTTTCCAAAATGATCATTGCTGATTTCGGAAGCCGATTAGCGTGAGTTTTACCATCCTCCCAATTTGTCATGAGTTTAGCAGAAGTAACAAGTTGAAATATTATATTGAAGATTTCGTTAAAATGTTAGGGGGCATATTCCCTCTTAGGTTAAGGTATTTGTATAGATGATCTGGAAAAAGAAAAGTTTTCAGTATATTCTATTATTTCTTTTCATGTTTTTTTCTGTTGTTTTCCCGGTCAGCGGACAGGATATGACAGGATTGGTTCTGGGGAATTATTCCGGGATTAACAGTTTACAGGTCAATCCAAGCGGGATGCATAACTCCAAAACCTATCTTGATATTCAGTTCCTGGGAGCGGATTTTTTTCTTCAGAATAATTTTCTTTATCTGGATAAGAAGGATTACCGGTTTTTAAATTTTTTTAAACCGGGATATGAGCTGCCTGTTCATACAGAGGATTATGGAACTGAAGAACGAACATTATATGTTTATCACAATAAGCGTGCGAAAAATATATTTTCCAGCATCAGGATTAACGGACCCGGTGCCATGCTGATCTGGGGCAAGCATGCTTTTGCTGTCACCACGGCAGCCCGACAGGTCGCCTCTATCTACAAAGTCCCCTACGATCTGGCTAATTTTAGTTACCTGGGATTAAACTTCAAGCCTCAGCAGAATATCAATTATCAGGATAATAAACCTTTTTCTGTTGCTGAACTGGCCTGGGCAGAGATCGGCATTAGTTATGCATATACTTGTTATGCACGTGGATTCAATAAAGTATCTGCCGGGATTTCGGCACGAAGGCTTTTTGGGGTTGCCGGTGGATATGTTTTTTCACGTCAGTTGGATTATGTAGTGATTGACGATTCCACACTGAATGTCAAAAACCTTGATGCTGATATAGGATTAGCTCTCCCCGTAGATTATGGGAATAATTTGTCCCAGGCAAATCAATGGATAAAAGGAGGTGGATTTGCATTTGATATAGGCGTTACATACGTGCGTACAATCAAGAGCCTGCAAAGAGATTACTTTCCTTCTTTATGTGCCCAGCGCTATGATGATTATGAGTACAGAATTGGGATCGCTTTGATCGATATCGGAGCCATTCATTTCAGAACCAATGCCAGGAAATATCAGATTGATAACCGGAGTTCATACTGGAATAACCTGACCAGTTTCGAGTTTAGGGATATCAATCAATTCATGGACACCGTCAGTTATAAATTTTATGGCAATAACCAGGAAGCTTTGGTAGCCGAGCAATTTTATATGTGGTTACCTACAGCCTTCAGTTTTCAATTTGATTATCATTTCCGAAAAAACTGGTATTTTAATGCCAGTCTGATCTATGGCATTCCCCTGAGTCGTAATGCGGTCGGAAGACCAGCCGAATTAACCATCACCCCACGTTACGAAACCCGGTATTTTGAAGTAAGTCTTCCGGTTTCATTGTACGACTGGTATTTGACAAGAATAGGACTGGCTTTACGTGTGTATGGATTTACCATTGGGACGGATAAGCTGGGTGGTTTTTTTAACCTGAATGATTTTACCGGACTGGACTTGTACTTTTCAATCAAGTTGTTTTTCAATAAAGGAAGATGCAGAGGAGGGAAGGAAACTCCATGCGGAAACCTTGAATTTAAGCCATAATGAATTCAGCATTCAGATGATCTCACATCGAGTGCATCCCTGAGCGCATTACCGATAAGCATAAAAGCAAGGACCAGCAGCATGATGGCGAGACCAGGAAGGATAGCCAGATAGGCATAATCCAGTATGATATATCCGTAATTTTCCTTGATCATGCTCCCCCATGAAGGCACAGGGGGTTGAACGCCAATCCCCAGAAAACTTAATCCTGCTTCCATCAGTATAGCGGAGGCAAAATTCGCAGCAGAAATAACAATTACTGCAGCCATGACATTGGGTAAAATATGGTGGATGATGATCCTCATATCAGAAAATCCCAAAGCCCTCCCAGCCTCAACAAATTCCTTTTCACGAAGACTTAAGACCTGACCCCTGACCACCCTCGCTACCTCCACCCACATGGTCAATCCGACGGCAACAAATACCTGCCAGAATCCTTTTCCCAAGGCAAAAGTTATGGCAATTACAAGTAAAAGGGTAGGGATAGACCAAACCACATTGATAAACCAGAGAATGACATTGTCGATCCAGCCTCTGTAATAACCACCGATGGCTCCGATAAAGATACCCAGAATGAGTGAGATGACAACAGAGATGAATCCGACCGAAAGACTAATCCTTGTCCCGATGATTAATTCACTGAGGTAGTCTCTCCCGAAGCGGTCGGTCCCTAACCAATAGGTCCTGTGCTCAACCCTGACAAGCTTATTTTTCAGCATACGGTTCCAGGGTGCATTGGGAAAGGGAGGATCTGAATAATCCTGATATAGCAATGTGTCTTTTTTGAAATGATAAGATTGAACCGGGATATAGGTATAACCGGATTTGTCGCCTGAGATCATGATAGAAAACCAAGACTTCTGTTCAATTTCCTGGACTGTTTTGACTTTAAGTAAAGTAACGCTGGTTCCGGGTTTTTTCAGGCCGAGCTCAAGGTGCTGTTCATTGGCAAATGGAGAATTGTCCGGTGTGACCAGGTAACCAAGAAGAGCAATGAGGGTGATAAGCGCAAGAAAAATAAGAGAACCCATACCTAGTTTATTCCTTTTGAATTTCTTCCAGGCAAGGGCTGACAGTGAACCCGAAGTGATGTATGTTTGTCGACGAAAAAACACAAGGCAGAAGGATGGTGATATTTGACAAAGTTAATTTTTTTTGTACTTTTGCCAAACTTTACATGGTGGTCGTAGCTCAGTTGGTTAGAGCGTCAGATTGTGGCTCTGAAGGCCGTGGGTTCGAATCCCATCTTCCACCCAAAGGCTGTTGTCTGACAATAGCCTTTTTTTATATTCTGTCCATTTCCCTCTTGATTTCCTTTTGTTTCAGGGATTCTCGTTTGTCATAAGCATGTTTACCCCTGGCCAGGGCAATGTTTAGTTTAGCCCGGCCCTCATCATTGATAAAAAGTAAAGTCGGTACAATGGTAAATCCTTTGTCTTTGCTTTTTGTCTGGAGCTTTTTCAGTTCCCTTTTTTTTAGCAATAATTTCCTGTCTCTTTTGGGCTCATGGTTATAATGGGAACCCATGGTGTATTCAGCAATGTGCATATTCCGGACAAAAAGTTCATTACCCGTAAAAGTGCAATAAGCATCAACGATTGAAGCCTTTCCGTCTCTGATCGATTTGATTTCCGTTCCGCAAAGCTGGATTCCCGCGATATATTCCTGGATAAAAAAGTATTCATGGGAAGCCCGTTTATTCTTTATGTTGATTTTTTTTTCCATAAATCCCATGCAAGATTAGGATTTTTCCTTCAATTTAAAAGCATTCACAGAAAATTTCAGATTTTAAAAGTGATTCCAATCAGAAAGTTGATTAATGCCTGAGGGAAATATCCGTTTGCTTCACCATACTGATGGTCATAGTAATACTGATACACCCAGGCATTGGTCTCATATTTACTGTTAAAAAGGTTGTTGACCATGAAGTGAAGGCTGATTTCATTAAAAGGCTTCACCTTTACAGCATACGATGCAGCAAGACCATGGATAAAATAAGGATTAAGGGAGCGATTTTTATTGCTGGTATTATCAATGAACTGTCTGCCGACATATTTTGAAATCAGGGAAAGCGAAAGTGAAGTCACTGGCTTATAGGTAATGGTACTGCCTGCCAGGATATTTGGCGAGAACGAAAGATCCGTCAGTCCCAGGTCTTCCTGCATCTGTCCGATGAATCCGGTGGAATCATAAAGATCAATGTAGGAAATGAAATCTTTTATTTTATTCCGGCTCAGGGTCAGATTGGCATTCCACTCCAGTTTTTTAAATAAGCGGAGATTTGCGGAAAGTTCTACTCCCAGCCGGTAACTTTTCGGAACATTCACCATAATGGCTTCCCCCACATTATTGATTTCACCGGTCAGTACCAGCTGGTTATGATAACTCATAAAGTACAGGTTCACACTTCCTGAAAATGCGGAAGATTTGTAATTATAACCGAGTTCGGTATCGAAAAGGGTTTCATAGGTAGGGTTACGGTCTGGATCTGCATCTTTGTAGTTATTTCTGCTTGGTTCTCTGTGGGTCATGCCAAATGAAACATAAGCCTGATGGTGTTTGCTGAGATCACAAAAAATTCCTCCCTTCGGATTGAGGAAATTAAACGTATGCTGCTGATCGATGAGTCTCAGGTCATCGAGGGTGCCATGCATGGCATAAGATACATACCTGTATTGGAGGTCAAGAAAAAGATTTACTTTACTAATCACCTGGAAAGTAATTTTGGAGAACACATTAAAATCCTTTTTTAGACCGGTGTTGTAATACCAGTTGCGGTTGTTATCCCCATTGGAGGCATAATCTGCCCAGATGATCTTGCCGAAATGTCTTCCAAAATAACGGTTCCAGGCTCCCCCGAGAGTTACTGTCAAATGATTAGGTATCGTATAGTTGCTTGAGAAAGTAAAACCGCAAAAATCATTATCCATCATTTTCCGGTTGACAAGATCTGTGGTAGTAATGGTATCGGAACCAATGATCACATCGTCAAGACCGTATTCGGCAAAGGTCTCTTTCTGTTTATAATTCTCATAATAGCCTTTGCCTTTTGTATAATGGAGGGCCAGGTTCATATTCCAGTTCTTCATTAGTGTCTGTGAAAAGATAGCCTGGTAGTGATCTTGCTGATAATTATCGATCTGATTATTATAGTAAGCAACTTGTCCCTGTTTATCAATGTATTCACCTGCTGGATTATATGTCCGGTTTGTGCTTAGTGAATCCTTTGGAACGCCTTCCCAGGCCTGGTAGGTTTTTTCGAAACCGGAACTGGCAATGAGGCGGATGGTAGTATTTTTTCCATAGAATCCGCCAGAAAGATAATACGATTTCAGTTTAGAGTATGCCCGGTCAATATAACCATCAGAAGTGATATACGATAGTCGTCCGTCAACACAGATTTTACTGGCCATCAGGCCGGTGCCGAATCTTATACTGGATTTGAATGTGCCATAAGAACCCCCGGTCAGATTTAGTTCTCCATAGGGATCCTGTGACAATCCGGAAGTTTGGATATTGATGGTGCCGCCAAAGGCTCCAGCTCCGTTTGTGGAGGTTCCAACCCCTCTTTGTATTTGTATATTATCTGCCGAGGAAGCTAGGTCAGGAAGATCGACAAACCAGACCCCCTGTGATTCTGCATCATTTAATGGAATCCCGTTGACGGTGACATTAATACGTGTCAGATCAGTTCCACGGATACTAATTCCGGTATATCCAATTCCGTTACCGGCATCAGAAGTAGCTATGGTCGATGGCGTATTCAGTAACAGAAAAGGAAGGTCTTTTCCAAGGTTGATATTTTGAATTTCTTTGGCCGTAATGGCTGTAAACGTATTTGGAGTCCTCTCCTGCGCTCTCGTAGCAATAATATTGACTTCTTCGCCCAGTATAGGGGACTCTTCCAGACTAATATCCAGAACCGTATCCTTTCTCAGATCGAACTGGAGGTATTTTGTTCTATACCCCATAAAAGACACATTCATCTTAACCCGGCCGGTTTTTTGCCTGGATAAATGAAAATGACCCCTTTCGTCTGTGAATGTTTGTGAATTGTTTTCAAGGAGATTGATGTGCGCCCCTGACAAAGGTTTTTTTGTGATTTGGTCGGCGATTGTGCCACTGATGTTCACTTGTGCCTGAAGCTGAATGTTGCACGAAAGAATGCAGCATATAACCCAAAGCAGAATGTTTGCTGAATAAGGATGATGATTTTTCATGTTTCTTTTTTTGCCTACGCCGGCATTATCCGGATCAGGTTCATGGGGTATAATCTCAGCCCGTATGTTAAGGCACCCCCTGAGGAGAAATATCCCTGCAAATTTACATTATAATTTATTTCGCTGTTTTATTATTTATTATTTATCTTATTTTTGTTCTTTGACCCATTCGATATGAAGCTGCTGATCATCAACGGTCCCAATCTGAACCTGCTGGGTAGCAGGGAAGAAGAAATCTATGGTAAACAGAAATTTGAAACCTATCTTAAAAAGCTGCGAAAGCATTTTCATCATGTTGACCTGGCCTATTTTCAAAGCAATATTGAAGGGGAAATTATTGGAGCCATACAGAAAGCGGGTTTTTTGTATGATGGTGTTATTCTGAATGCCGGGGGGTATACCCATACTTCCGTGGCCATTGCAGATGCCATAAAAGCCATTAAAGCGCCTGTGATCGAGGTCCATATTTCCAATACCTTCTCCAGGGAATCATTCCGTCACACTTCCTTTTTATCAGCCAATGTCAAAGGAATCATCATCGGCTTCGGACTTGACTCCTATCGGCTTGCCATCGAGAGTTTGGTAAATCCTTTGTTGTAGTATCAGCGTTTTAAAAATTTTTCCGGATTGAGCTGGGAAAATTTCTTTCTGCCTTTCAGGTAGTAATCGGTCACAATCGTATTCTCATAGACATGTTTCATGCAACCCTGTTTCAGGGATTTTCGTTTGCTTTTCGTTCTCTGAAGATTTCTGTAAAAGCTGGTGTGTGCCTTAGAAACTGCCCAGAAATCCTTGAACCCTGCCTGGATAAGAAATTTAATTGCAGCAATGCTGTCAAGGATCAGGCGGATGGTAAAAACCCTGATTAGCCTGTCCTCCGGCAGATTTTTATACAATAAGTAAAAATTATTTCGGAAGTTCAGGAAAGTCTTTCTCCAGGAGATTTTGGGAAGCGTCCCTCCGCCAATATGAAATACCGTTGAATTCGGACAATACATTATCTTAAACCCTGCATTCTGAAGGCGCCAGCAAAAATCAATTTCTTCCATATGGGCAAAAAAATCTTCATCCAAACCGCCAAATGCGTGAAACAGTTTTGCCCTGACAAACATACAGGCTCCTGTCGCCCAAAATATTTCAATTTGATCATCATACTGCCCCAGGTCTTCTTCAATACTCAGGAAAATTCTCCCACGGCAGAAAGGGTAACCATATTTATCAATAAAGCCTCCGGCTGCACCAGCATACTCGAATTTTTTAGGCTCCAGATAGGATCTTATCTTAGGCTGACAAGCAGCAATTTCATGATCAGAGTCCATTAAGCTGATGATCGGTTTGATCCAGTTTTCGGTGACTTCAATATCGGAATTCAGCAAGATATAGTACTCTGCATCCACCTGCCGGAGTGCCAGGTTATACCCCAATGCAAATCCCCCATTGCTTGGATTCCGGATAATCCTGATCTCGGGATAATGTGTTTTAAGGAATTGCACAGAGTCATCGGTTGAGGCATTGTCAGCAACGACAATCTCCGCATCACCCTGGCTGTGACGAACCAACATCGGAAGGAACTTCTCCAGGTATCTGCGGCCGTTCCAGTTCAAAATTACAACAGCAACACGCATCAGCGTATAAATTTGAGATTGTCAGGGCGAAAAATGATCACACAGCCGTCAACGATATTGTAAAAGTAAGAAAAAAAAAGATGCTCGTCAGAAAAACATGACTGTGGAAAGCCCTATAGATTACTTGTCGGAAGATCCCAGGAACTGTTTTGAAACTCACCCCAGGTATCAATGGTCTGGGTATCATCAAGGTTGCCGCTGGGATGCACCCTTTCCCTGATGACCATTTTCCACCTCACATTATATACCTCACCAAGGGCATCTGAATGCAGAAGGGTAAAGTCGCTGGTCACCATATCCTGAGAATAGAAGACAAAACGTTTATTACGCTGGTTGTTGTTAAGGGAATAATATTGCCAGATTTCGTAAGGATAACTTCCAGGTTCGTTATTATGGATTTCGCGGGAATTTGGAGGCCCATATTGCAGGAATACCCTTCCACGGTCAGTCACATACCCTTTTTTAATCGGGGTACCGAAATTTTCCTGAGCTACCTTGACCTGGTGTTTATAAGCAAGCCAGGTTATTTCTGGACTTCCTTTTCCCCGGACTTCCCAGAAACTATAGAAAAACTGTTGAAGGGTCTTTAAGTCGGATAATTTCATCGTATTTTTAATGAATGTTTTTTCCATTCCGGAGGCAATCGGATAGGTGGAATTAATAAACTCCTTCAGGGAGTCATAATCCGTAATTTTCTCGACAAAAGTACTCTGGATATCCGCGGATAGGAAACTGGCAAGGGTGACTTTGGCATTTGGATTTGAGCGTTGAATAAATAATTTTCTGGATGTAATCAATTCATTTTTTTGATCTCTGGCTTCAACGACAAGGTTATAATTGCCACTGGCAAGGTTTTCTACATTAAATTCTGAAAGTAGTACATTCACGCTTTTACTGGTTTCCTTTTTGATTTTCACAAAATCATGGAGTTTAATATTGTTTTCAAATGTCTCCAGGTAATAGGAAAGCAGAAATTTCTGGTCGGCCCCAATGGCCTTATCCAGATTATACAATTCACAATAAAAGATCATGCGTGAATCCGATTCAGGGTAAAATGTAAATACGTAAGGTACCAGATCATAACCACTTTTGGATAAAATGTTAGGTGAATCGTTTTTTGTATAGGATTTGACTAACTCTATTCCTGAGATAGAAGGCTTGTCTGCAGGAAAATCCACTTCAATGGTTTGAACATATGGCAAGGCTTTGGCCGTTTTGTTATTGTCGGCAAGTTGAATCTCGAAATCATATCGGCCGTTAGTAAGGGAAAAACGTTGCTGGTCGATGAAATGCAGATTAATATTTGCGGTATCACTAATTTCCGGGCTCAAAAACGTATATTTGTTATAAGCCTTGATCTGATCTGCTTGTCTGAATATCATCAGTACATTGACAGATGCCTGAAATTTTCCATTATCTAGCTTCTTATACTGCAGACTGTTTCCGGCAAACGAGAGGTAAGTTTCCACAAAGGGCCCCTCTGGTGAATTAAAACAGGTATAGGTTAAAAATGCCCACAGGTTCCGGGCATTGAGTTGAAGTCCTGATGACAGGAAAAAGAGGAGAATAGTAAGGAAGAATATTTTTTTCATAATGAGTTATGTTGGTAATATTTCAACCACAAATATATTTAAAAACGGTCAGGATTGCAAGAAAAATCGATCAATTCGACCATATGCCAGGCAAGTACGGCATAGGATTCCCGGGAATTGATGTTATTTAGAAAATATTTGTACTTTTGCTCCCGGAGAGATGGCAGAGTGGTCGATTGCGGCGGTCTTGAAAACCGTTGACCTGCAAGGGTCCGGGGGTTCGAATCCCTCTCTCTCCGCTTAGGAGAGATGCCAGAGCGGTCGAATGGGGCGGTCTCGAAAACCGTTGACCCCCGTAAGGGGGTCCCAGGGTTCGAATCCCTGTCTCTCCGCATCCCATAAAAGATAAGATTTCCTTCTCATATTGCATAATTCCTTCTATTTTTGTGCAATACAATCATAACAATATGAATCAAGAGATTCAACCCCATCTGCTGGACCTGGTCATGAGGGATAATGATTATGTGATCTTCCTCGGGGATACTGCTCTGATGACACCCGGAGGCAAAGAAATTGCCCATGCTAATCCCAGGGTGCTCAAACAGATCATCCTTGAATTGTCGCTAGGCCTGTCCGGACAGTTCTCTGCCTTTAGCGCTTATTCCCTGCTATCCTTCCAGATTGATCATATCAGCACAGGGATGGATCCTTTTCTGACTCAGTTCCATGAACTTTCTTCCAGTGATCCTTTTATTCAGATGAAAACAGGGTCGAAAAAAAAAGCACAGCTTTTTGATTCCTCAAGGATTCATTGGGTGCTTGACAAACATCCTGATTTACTGAATATCCTTTTTATGGGAGTGTCGGGCCTGGTAGATGCTTTTAATCGGTTTATTTCCGTTTCTGACCCTTCCGGTATCCCGGAGTTTATATATAACCACTACCTCTCTCTTCATCCCGCGGAAAAAACCATTATTAACGTGCTATCTTCACAGCACCAGTCGGGGATCATCATGCCCTTACTTTTTGTAAACCGCCAGATTAATGCCACTGAATATGTCAATGGCTTGTTTGCTTTAAGTATTCCAGAAGGGAAAATGGATCCATTTGCCCTGTTCATGGATTACCAGAGATCATCTCAGATTGCGCTGGATTACCTGATAACATTCATTGATCATAAAACCGGAAATGTTCTTGATATCATCAAAGCGGGAGAAAGTAACGACCTTGAGTTCAAATCCACCTTACGATGGGATCTCAAAGCCGGGAAAAGTAGTCAGCAGGTGGAAAGAGCTGTTTTAAAAACAATTTCCGCTTTTCTTAATTCTGGAGGGGGAACTTTATTGATCGGTATCAGGGATGATGGCTCTGTTGAAGGAATAGAATCCGATCGTTTTCCCAATGAGGACAAGTTCCTCTTACATTTCTGGACCCTGCTCAAGACGGCATTCGGAAGGGATATCAGTCCCTATGTCAAAACCAATCTCGAGAAAATTGAAGGTAAAACTGTTTGCAGAATACGGTGTTTAAGAAGCTCAAGACCTGCTTTTCTCAGGCAACCTGGATTTGAAGAGGAATTTTACATCCGCTTGGGACCAAGCAGTGTTGCCTTGGCCGTAAGTGAAGCCCTGAAATATATTGCAGATCATTTTTCACAAAAATGATTTACCAGTAAGGCGTCAGCCCATAGCGATCATTGGGATTAAGGAATGAATGGCTATATGGGAACGGGTAGGGGTTAATTCCTTTGGAATATCCGAAACCGGCCTGTATCTGGAAATTTTCACCGATTTTATAATTCACATCCATTCTGATACCCTGGGCGCCTTCTTTCGAATATGACTGGTAAGGAGAAAAGGGCAATGGATCTCCGGCCAAAGGAAATTCCTTAAATGCCATTCCGCTGAGGGTAAGGTTTTTATTCAAGAGATAGGTTCCGCTAACATAAAGAAAGGCTGATGTGTAGTTAAGCTGACTCTTCGAATTGCCTTGCTCGGATAAAAATGATTGGATCCCATAATAGTTCGTGGTTATCAGGCTCAGTCCCCCCCTGATCCGAAAACGTTTGCTGACATCGTAGGTGAGAGAGGGAGAAACAAAGGTGCTCAGTCCGTATCCATACCCGGTATATGAAGAAAACTGACTACCGACACTGAAATGAACGTTGAGTTTACGGGGAAAATAAGTGGTATTAGCAGAATCCGCGGCAGGGAATTGTGTGTAACCCGATATAAATAAACCTGACAGAAAGAGGATAAACGATATTTTTTTCATGCGTTAAAGAAATGACATATTATCCTTGGCTGTGATTTTTTCACAATAGTGACAACGCAATTTCAGGTTGGTTTTATCAATCACGGTGAATAGGGTAGGTATGTCCTCGTGGTTGGTAATACAGTTAGGATTAAAGCACTTCACGATTTTCTCAGCCTGATCAGGAATTTCTACTTTTTTCTTTTCAGTAACCTTGAAATTTTTTATGACAATCAGGGTGGCGGTTGGGGCGACCAGTGCGATCTTGTTGATCTCATCACTTTTGAAAAATTTATTGCTGATTTTGATAATCCCTTTTTTACCCATTTTTCTGCTGTCGAGGTTGGTTCCAATCAGCAATTGCGTTGCGCAGGCGCTCAGGTTTAGTATTTTAATGACCTGAAAAACGCTTTGGGTGGGGATATGATCTATCACTGAGCCGTTTTCTATGGCTGAAACTTTCAATTCTTTCCTGAGATCTTCTTTTTCCATGATACAAGTTTTAATTTATTCAACAACGCCAAGAATGGAAGCCAGCAGTGCTTGTCTGATAAATACACCGTTGAGCGCCTGGGTAAAATAATAAGCTTTTGGATTGTCATCTACATCTGTAGTGATTTCATTGACCCTGGGCAGGGGATGTAAGATTTTCAAATTTGATCTGCCTTCTTCCAACATGCTATTTCTGAGGATATAGGAGTTTTTGACTTTTTCGTACTCTATGGGATCTGAGAATCTTTCCTTCTGGATACGGGTCATGTACAGGATGTCAACTTTAGGAATAACTTCCTGAAGATCAGTGTATTGATGATATTCGAGCGAATTATTTTTAATGTGCATTTTTACTGAGCTGGGTAATTTAAGTTCCAGCGGAGATACCAGGTGAAAGCTTGTATTGTAATTGCATAATGCCATGACCAGCGAATGGACGGTTCTCCCGTATTTCAAATCCCCGACAAAGGCAACGTGAAGATTATCCAACCTTCCCTGGGTTTTTCGGATGGAATATAAATCGAGTAACGTCTGGGTGGGATGCTGGTTGGCTCCGTCTCCTGCATTGATCACGGGAACTTTTGCCACTTCGCTGGCATAACGTGCACTTCCTTCCCTGGGATGACGCATCACGATAATATCCGAATAATTTCCAACAGTCAGGATCGTATCCCGAAGCGATTCTCCCTTTTGTACGCTTGAACTGCTGGAGTCTGAAAACCCGATAATCCTTGCTCCAAGCCTGGTTGCAGCACTTTCGAAACTCAATCTTGTCCGGGTAGAAGGTTCGAAAAAGAGTGTGGCGACAACGAAATCTTCCAGGATACGTTGCCTGGGACATTTTTCAAAAGCTTCTGCCAGGTCCAGGATACGTATGTGTTCATCCCGGGAGAAGTCGTTAATAGAAACTAAACTTTTATTCTTCATTGATTTTTAATTGTAAATCGGTTATCAAAGGTAAAAAAAAATCCCGGTGAAAACCGGGATTTTTATATCATTTAATCTTGTGTTTTTTAAGAAAATCAGACAGTATCATGGTCAGATCCGGTTTTCCTATTTCCTGTAAATCATAATATACCCTTGTATTTGGTTTTTTAATCTTTATCAGGCGATTCAGATCAATGGGTGTGGCAATCAATACGGAATCACATTGAACTTTATTAATGGTTGCTTCCAGGTCCTTAATTTGCTGGACACCATAACCCATGGCCGGTAGCAAAGTTCCGATATTCGGATAAATACTGAAAGTTTCTGCCAGTTTCCCTACGACGTACGGACGGGGATCAACCATTTCAGCAGCTCCGTATTTCTGTGCAGCGACGACACCGGCACCAATTTTCATTTCCCCGTGGGTTAAGGTCGGGCCGTCTTCAATGACCAGCACTTTTTTACCTCGGATAACGGATTCATCATCCACGCGAATCGGGGAAGCTCCGTCAACAACAATCGCTTTTGGATTGATACGCTGGATATTATCCCTTACTGCTTTGATGTTTTCAGGATAAGCCGAATCTATTTTATTAAGAACAACAACATCTGCAATCCGGATATTGACTTCACCCGGATAGTAATTGACTTCTGCGCCGGGGCGATGGGGATCCGCAACGGTGACCATCAGATCTGGTTTGTAAAAAGGAAAGTCATTATTTCCGCCATCCCAGAGAATGATATCACATCCACCCGGATCTTTTTCTGCTGCACGTAATATTGCCTCATAATCTACACCGGCATAAATCACATTTCCACGGTCTACATGGGGTTCGTACTCTTCCATTTCTTCAATGGTGCATTTATGCTTGGCCAGGTCTTTGACCGTTGCAAAACGTTGAACCTTCTGGGCAACCAGGTCGCCATAAGGCATGGGGTGACGGACGGCAACGACTTTTAAACCTTTGGACATCAGAATTTCAATGATCCTCCGGGAAGTTTGGCTTTTTCCGCATCCGGTGCGGGTTGCTCCAACAGCAATCACGGGTTTATGACTTTTAAGCATAGTATCTCCCGGGCCAATGAGTAAAAAATTGGCCCCTGCAGCATTCACGATGGAACTCATATTCATCACCCTTTGATAGGGGACATCGCTATAGGCAAAATTACAGATATCCACTTTATGTTTCCTGATCAGGGCAGGTAAATCAGATTCTGCATGAATGGGTATCCCTTTGGGATATAATTTTCCAGCCAGGGCGGCAGGATACTTCCGGCCATCTATATCCGGAATCTGGGCCGCAGTAAAAGCCACAACATTAAAAGCAGCATTGTCACGGTAATACGTGTTGAAATTGTGAAAATCTCGACCAGCCGCACCGATGATGATTACATTTTTTTTCATTCTGACCTCGTTTTTTCGGGTTTGACAATATGGAGTTTCTATTTATCTTTCTGAACTGAAATGCGTTTGCAAACCTACTTCTTTTTTGGTTATTAGCCAAATCAGAACAAAAAAAATCCCTTACCTTTGTATGACATTTGACGGTATAATGATAGAACAGAAACTAGTCGAAACCGCATCAGAAGCTATCCGGCAACTATATCATCAGGAAATTTCCCCGGATCAAATCGGGCTTGAAAGAACAAAGAAAGAGATAGAAGGGGATTTTACCCTCCTGGTTTTTCCCATGGTAAAATTCTCCAGGAAATCTCCGGAAATTACGGCTGCTGAAATCGGGGATTTTTTATGCTCAGTACTTCCCGAACTTAGGGACTACAAGGTGATAAAGGGGTTTCTTAACATTCATCTGAGACCTGAATGGTGGTTGAAATTTCTAAGGGATAACATGAATGAGCCAGACTTTGGATTTCAACCCTTGAAATCCGGTTCTCCGGTGCTCATCGAGTATTCCTCACCCAATACTAATAAACCCCTTCATCTGGGGCATATCAGGAATAACCTGCTGGGATATTCCCTCTCTGAAATTGCCCGAGCAAACGGAAATCAGGTGGTTAAAATGAACCTGATCAATGACCGAGGAATTCATATCTGCAAATCCATGCTCGCTTATCTGAAATGGGGCTTGGATGAAACACCTGATTCCTCAGGAATCAAAGGGGATCATCTGGTTGGCAAATACTACGTTCTTTTCAATCAAAACCTGAAATCAGAAGTTAAAGACCTTATGGATAAGGGCTTGACAGAGGAAGAAGCGCTCATTCAAGCACCCCTTAACCAGGAAGCACAGGAGATGCTTAGAAAGTGGGAAGCTCAGGATACGGAGATCATCTCCTTATGGAAAACAATGAATAGCTGGGTTTACGATGGGTTTAATGAGACCTATTGCAACCTTGGTGTGAATTTTGATAAAATTTACTATGAGAGTGATACTTACCTGCTTGGTAAGGAAATCGTCAGAGTGGGACTGGAAAAGGGTCTTTTACTTCAGAAAGATGATGGAAGTATCTGGGCTGATCTGAATGCCGTAGGCCTGGATGAAAAACTCTTACTGAGGGCTGACGGCACTTCGGTTTATATGACTCAGGATATCGGGACGGCAGAATTAAGGTATCGGGAGTATCACCCCTCTGGTATAATCTATGTGGTCGGAAATGAACAGAACTATCATTTTGATGTCTTGAAGCAGGTCTTGAAAAAGTTGGGAAAACCCTATTCCGCTCAATTATTTCATCTTTCTTACGGTATGGTGGAGCTTCCTTCCGGAAAAATGAAGTCCCGTGAAGGAACTGTTGTGGATGCGGATGACCTGATCAGGGAAATGGTCGAAGTGGCCGAAAAAACTACCAGGGAATTAGGAAAAGCAAATGATTACGGCGAAAAAGAAGGAGCCCAATTATTTCGTCAGATCGGTCTTGGGGCATTGAAATATTTTATCCTCAAGGTTGATCCTAAAAAAAATATGTTGTTCGACCCCCAGGAATCTATTGATTTTAATGGAAATACCGGGCCTTTTATTCAATATACCCATGCCCGGATAAGATCCATGCTGAAAAAAGGCCTGGATGCGGGATTTCAATTCCGTACACTTACAACCGATGGAATTGATTTGATGAAAACCGAGTTGAACATTCTCAAAATATTATATCAATTCCCGGTCGTTGTCAGGGAATCATGGTCAAGCTTAAGCCCTGCTATCATAGCGAACTATATTTATGAGCTGGCCAGGGAGTACAATCAGTTTTACCAAGAAATTCCGGTGCTTAAGGAAAAAGATAAAGAAAAGACCATGCTGAGATTGGCACTTACCTCGTTTACAGGAAATGTGATCCGAAAGGGGATGAGTCTATTAGGCATTGAAAGCCCTGAAAAAATGTAAAAAAAAGGCTGTCGCTAAATTAAGGACAGCCTTTTTTTTGAAAAAGGAATGCTAGTTGACTACGATTTTTCTGTTGATTGTACCCTCTTCCATGTTCAGTTTCAAGTTGTAAATCCCAGATTTCAGATCAGCAACATTAATGGTTGTGGTCTGGTTATCAATGAACTGATGCAGAACAACCTGTCCCATGAGGTTATAAAGCTGTACTTCTCTAATCCTGGAGCTAGCTTCGATATTTAACTGTCCCCTGACCGGATTCGGATAAGTTTTTACACTTGTGTTATTGTTTTCATTGATCCCGACGCCTCCGACATGAATGTAGTCGGTTTTTGTAGTGGTGTTTGTTCCGAAGATATTTGTAACAGCAAGCGTTACATCGTAGGATCCCGGAAGGTTATAGGTAACAGCCGGTGGTGTTTGAACATTGGAAGAAGGGGGAGCGCCACCTTCAAAAGTCCATGTAAAGTTAGTGGGGTTACCCAATGAAAGGTTAGTAAAGTTTACCTGTCCACCGAAAGGAATAGCGGTTTCATCAGCGACAAAATCTGCCACGGGTTCTGCAAGGGTATAAATGGGATTCCATTTCCACATTCCGCCATCGGTAGGATCAGTATTGAATGCTCCGACCCAGCCAACGGAATCGTTGATCATGTCGATAGCCAGATACTGTGAGGCCATGTAATCAATGAAATCATTCCAGGTATGCCCTCCATCAAAGGAGTAGGTGATACCAACTTTGCCGGTTGCGGCGCCGGTAGTCAGGTAGGTATTGGGAGAGCCTTTGACAGCGCATAAGCTATTGCTGAAGGCATTCCCCGTGTAGGTAATCAAAGCCCAGGTCTGACCACCATCAGAAGTTTCGGCAAGTTGAAGTAAATTGGTGGTATTGGCATGAGCGACCAATCCATGCATTTCATCAACGAAAGCGATTTCATTGATCCCTGCTGTTGTTCCAGTAGTGGCAACTCCGGTGGCTTTTGCAAACCAAGTATGTCCACGGTCGTTCGAAATATAGATCTTGGACTTATTGGTGCCAAACATTATAGTGGAATCTCCAACCGCTTCAATAACCCCTGTCCATCCGCCTTCGCCTGAAGCAACAGTGCCGTTGATGTCAGCCTGAGGCACCCTGTGCCAGGTAGTTCCGCCGTTGTCTGTCCAATAAATTTCAAAGTATCCATCTTTGACATCTCCGTGACACATGCCATCATTTTCATTCCAGAAATAGGCATTATTCGCGAAGGAAGCAGATCCCTGAAGGGCACCGGGAAGTTGTGTCCAGGTGGCGCCGCCATTAGTGGTTTTGTAAACGCCGCAGGTGTTATCCTGACTGCCGGCACCATTATAAACTGCAACATAGGCTATATCGGCGCTAATGGCACAGATATTGCCCAGGCCGTAAGTAGTTCCGCCAAGAACCTGACCGGGAACCCAGGTGTTTCCACCATCGATGGTACGGGTAAATTCGTTAATCGTAGCACCGCCTCCGCTGCCGTCATATGCTGTTGCCCAGGCAACATCCTGATCAACGACATCAATGTAAAAAATTCCCCTTGAAGGTGTTGTGAAACCGCTTGCCTGCTCAAGCCAGAAAGCCTGGGCATTGACAAACAAAGAAATCCCTACTAAGATTAATGTAAAAAGTAATGTTTTCTTCATGGCTTTAAGTTTAAATGAATAATGAATGTTTTTACAAACATACAAAAAAAAATATCATTCCAGCATAAAACTGAAAAAAAAAACAACAAAAATCATCTTTGGAAATTCGTAATTTTGCAGCCATTTAATAAACTAAAAGAAACAGTATGTTTGAAGGTTTGAGTGATAAACTCGATAGGGCGTTTAAGGTTCTGAAAGGGCATGGTCATATTACTGAGATCAATGTAGCAGAAACCTTGAAAGATGTTAGAAAAGCCCTGCTTGATGCAGATGTGAGTTTCAAAATTGCCAAACAGTTTACCGATCAGGTCAAGGAAAAAGCGCTTGGTGAAAATGTACTTACTGCCGTTTCCCCAGGCCAATTAATGGTGAAGATCGTCCATGATGAACTCGTGGAACTGATGGGAACTGAAAAATCAGAGATGAATCTGAAAAGTGATCCGGCCATTATTTTAATTGCAGGTCTTCAGGGCTCAGGAAAAACAACATTTTCGGCTAAGCTGGCCAATTTTCTTACCAGCAGGAAATCAAAAAAAGTGTTATTGGTTGCTTGTGATGTATACCGTCCGGCAGCCATCGAACAGTTAAAAGTCCTTGGGTCTCAGATAGGAGTCGAAGTATATAGTGAAGAAGGCAATGCCGAACCTGTGAAAATTGCCCGCCATGCCATCAGTGCTGCCAGGGATAAAGGATGTCAGGTGGTGATCATCGATACTGCCGGACGTCTGTCCATTGATGAGGAGATGATGAATGAAATCGCTGAAATCAAAAAAGCAGTCAACCCCCAGGAAACCCTTTTCGTGGTTGATGCCATGACCGGTCAGGATGCTGTTAATACGGCCAAAGCCTTTAATGAAAAACTTGATTTCAATGGCGTTGTCCTGACCAAGCTGGATGGGGATACCCGGGGTGGCGCTGCACTCAGCATCAAAGCAGTTGTCAATAAACCCATAAAATTTGTCGGGCTGGGTGAAAAGATGGATGCCATTGATATCTTTTATCCAGAACGTATGGCTGACCGTATCCTGGGTATGGGAGATATAGTATCCCTGGTGGAAAAAGCCCAGGAACAATTTGATGAAGAAGAATCCCAGAGACTCCAGCGCAAGATCGCCAAGAATCAGTTCGACTTTAATGATTTCCTTGACCAGATCAAACAAATCAAGAAAATGGGGAATGTGAAAGATCTGCTAGGAATGATTCCGGGTATGGGAAAAGCAATCCGCAACATGGATATCGATGATAATGCCTTCAAGGGGATTGAAGCCATTATCTATGCCATGACCCCGGCGGAACGTTCAAATCCGAGCATTCTGAACGGCGGACGAAGGAAGCGTATAGCCCTTGGCTCGGGGACCAATATTCAGGAAGTGAACCGATTGCTGAAACAATTTGAAGATACAAGGAAAATGATGAAAATGGTTTCCTCCAGCAAAGGCAGGAATATGGCTAATATGATGAAGAATATGAAAAACATGAACTGATTCGGATGTTATGAAAATCCTTGATGGCAAACTGGTTTCCGGCCAGATCAAGACGGAAATTGCAGATGAAGTCAAAAAAGAAAGGCTTGACAAAGGCTTTACAGCTCCCCATATTGCAGCTATACTGGTAGGGGATGATCCGGCAAGCCAGACTTATGTGGCAGGAAAAGAAAAGGCATGCAGGGAAGTTGGCTTTATCTCTTCAGTTTACAGGTATCCCGCTCAGATTACTGAAGGTAAACTGCTGGAAATAGTCGATTTTTTAAATGAGGATGATGAGATTGATGGTTTTATCGTACAGTTACCCTTGCCCGCACATATTGACGAACAAAAAATTATCGAAAGGATTAACCCCTTCAAAGATATTGACGGTTTCCATCCGGTAAACATCGGTAAAATGGTCCTTGGACTTCCGGCTTTTATCCCTGCCACCCCTTTGGGCATCATTACGTTGCTGGATCGGTATAACATCGAAACTGCAGGCAAATCCTGCGTCGTCCTTGGCCGGAGCCATATTGTGGGAACCCCGGTCAGCATTCTGATGTCGCGAAAACATGAAAGGGGAAATGCCACGGTTACACTTTGCCATAGTCATACTAAGAATTTAAAAGCAATTGCTGCTGAAGCAGATATTTTGATTGTTGCCATGGGAAAGCAGGGTTTTGTTACTGCGGACATGGTGAAAAAAGGAGCTGTGGTCATTGATGTGGGTATTCACAGGGTTGCCTCAGACGATACGAAAACGGGTTACCGGTTGAAAGGAGATGTAGCTTATGATGAAGTCTCAGGGAAGTGCAGTTATATTACCCCGGTTCCCGGAGGAATAGGTCCCATGACCATTGCTTCTCTGCTGATGAATGCCCTCCGGGCCTCAAAAAGGAATTTAAGTAATTAATTTTGGATCATTCAATGAATGTTGAACTGGAGGATGGTCACCAGCTACCGTTGATGGAAGTATTTTACTCTGTACAGGGAGAAGGCTTCAATACCGGACAAGCCGCCTTTTTTATCAGAATCGGTGGCTGTGATGTGGGTTGCCATTGGTGTGATGTTAAAGAAGCCTGGAAGGCCTCAGTCTTTCAAACGGTTGAGACCGATGAAGTAATCCGCATGGCGGATGTATATCCTGCCAAAGCTGTTGTCGTTACCGGTGGGGAACCGCTGATGGTGAACCTGAATTATTTGTGTGAAGGATTGAAACTTAAAAGTATTATCTGTTATCTGGAAACTTCTGGATCTTTTCCGTTAAGCGGAATCTGGGACTGGATCTGCCTGTCTCCGAAAAAAGATTCTCCACCCTTGCCCGCAATATTGCCGATTGCCAATGAGTTAAAGGTGATCATCCATGAACCGGATGATTTTATCTGGGCAGAAGAAAATGCAGGGAAAGTCGGTAAAAGTTGCTTCCTTTACCTTCAGCCCGAATGGAGCAAACGGCATGAGATGATACCCTCGATCATCAACTACATCAAAGAACACCCGAAATGGAGGATTTCGATTCAAAGTCATAAATATATGAGGATTCCATGAGAATTATTCCGGACATGATTAAGCCTTTCAAACTGTTTATTCCCTTCATTCTGCTGTTATTACCCCCTCTTCTTTATGCCCAAACCCCCGGGCAGTTATTGACGACAAAAAATAAAAAAGCAGAAAAGCTTTTCTATGAATCTTATGAGGCTTATAATGCAAGGGATATGGTACGCTCACTGAACCTTCTTGAAAAGGCGATTCATGCTGACCCTGCATTTACAGAAGCCTATGTTTTAAAAGGAGATATCAAATCGGATCTTCTGCTTTTTCAGGAGGCTGTTGCCGCTTACCGTTACGCCATAGAGACAAATCCGGATTTTTCACCCAATTTGTATTATATGATGGCCAGCCTGGAATTAAAAACCGGACAATATACATCGGCCAGGCAGAATTTTCTGAAATTTCTGGCTTATGAGAACATTCCATCTGTGAAGAAGGAAAAGGCGTCGAATGGCATTGTTGCCTGTGAATACGGAATTCAAGCCATGGAAACCCCTGTCCCTTTTAATCCTGTAAATCTTGGGGACAGTATCAATACCCCGAACGATGAGTATATCAATGCGTTATCATCAGATGACTTAAAAATCTATTTTACACGTAAGGAGCCAAGATTCAAGGATATGACCACCCATTCCCAATCCTATGAAGAGGATTTTTATCAGTCCGACAGGATCCTGGATTCCCTTTGGAAAAAAGCACTAAATCTGGGCCCTCCGATCAACACGAGAGGAAATGAGGGGGCGTTGACAATTTCGCCTGACGGGCAATTTCTTTTTTTTGCTGCATGTAATCGTCCAGATGATTTTGGAAGTTGCGACATCTATTGGTCGAAAAAATCAGGAAATCAATGGACAACTCCGGAAAACCTCGGAGAACAGGTCAACAGTGCGGCTTGGGATTCACAACCAAGCTTTTCTTCGGATGGAAAAACCCTGTATTTTACCAGTAAAAGACCTGGCGGAAAAGGCAGTTCGGATATCTGGAAGACCGTATTGCTTGAAAGCGGACAATGGAGTCAGCCGGAAAATATGGGTGATTCTGTTAATTCTCCTATGGAAGAACAAACTCCCTTTATCCATCCGGATGATCATACCCTCTACTTTGCATCCCGTGGCTTTCAGGGATTGGGAGGCCTGGATCTGTTCTATTCCAGGAAAAATCCTGACGGTCAGTGGGGTAAAGCCATGAATATCGGGTACCCGATCAATACGCATGCAGATGAGTTGACGCTTGTTGTCAATGCCAGTGGAAGAACTGCCTATATTTCTTCGGATAAACTGGGTGGCAGGGGGAAGCAGGATATTTATTGTTTTGACCTTTATCCTGAAGCCAGACCGAATCCCGTTACTTACTTGAAAGGGATTGTCTATCATAAGGAGACAAAGCAGCGATTGGAAGCGGGTTTTGAATTGATCGATCTCAAGGATGGAAAAACAATCGTAAATGCCACATCGGATCCTATAAACGGTGAATTTCTCCTGATTCTTCCTGTTGACAGGGAATATGCCCTGAATGTCAGTAAACCGGGCTATCTCTTTTATTCCGATTATTTTTCATTAACAACGGAAAATACAGTGCTGAAACCCTTTGAAAAAAATATTCCTTTGCAGGAGATCAGGATAGGAGAGACAGTGGTGCTGAAAAACATCTTTTTTGACACCGACAAATTTATTCTTAAGGATGAGTCAAAAGCAGAACTTCAAAGACTGATTGAATTACTCCGGAAAAACCCGGGGATGATGATTGAAATCAGCGGACATACAGACAGTGTCGGCACACCTCAGCATAATCTTGAACTTTCAATGAACAGAGCCAGATCTGTTTATGAATATCTGGTGAATAATGGGATCGGGAAAACGCGTCTGACATACATTGGCTATGGGCTTTCAAAACCTGTGGACAACAATGAAATAGAACAGGGCAGGGCGAATAACAGACGTACAGAGTTTAAAATCACAGGAAACAAATAGATTGACAAAAAAATCTTACCTTTGCAGCCCGAAAAAACCCTGGATAGAATAATGATCACAATAACCTTACCCGATAATTCAGTACGACAGTATCCTGAAGGGATCAACGGATTGGAAATAGCCAGAAGCATCAGCGAAGGACTCGCCAGGAATGTCGTTGCCGCCAAGGTGAATGATGAAGTCTGGGATGCCACAAGACCCATTTTCAAGGACGCGAAAATCAAACTGTTAACCCTTGAGGATCCTTTAGGGAAAGCAACACTATGGCATTCATCAGCCCACCTCATGGCTGAAGCGATTGAACTGTTGTACCCAGGGGTAAAATTCGGGATAGGACCGGATATCGAGAACGGGTTCTATTATGATATTGATTTTGGGACTTATGCTATTTCCTCAGATGATTTTCCGAAAATTGAACAAAAGATGCTCGATTTGGCGAGGGAGAAGCAGCAATTTGTACGCAAAGAGGTTTCAAAATCAGAAGCCATCGCATATTTTACAGAGAAAGGAGATGATTATAAATTAGAATTGCTTCAGGATCTTCAGGACGGCCAGATTACTTTTTATGAATCCGGCCATTTTACTGATCTCTGCCGTGGTCCTCATCTTCCCGATACAAGCATCATCAAGGCGGTAAAGCTGTTAAATATCGCCGGTGCTTACTGGAGAGGGGATGAAACCAGAAAGCAGCTGACCAGAATTTATGGAATCACTTTCCAGAAACAAAAAGAACTTCAGGATTTTCTTCTGATGCTTGAGGAAGCAAAAAAACGCGACCATCGTAAACTGGGAAAGGAAATGGAATTATTTACCTTTTCTCAGAAAGTCGGTCTTGGATTGCCGCTTTGGCTCCCCAAGGGAGCACAATTACGCGAACGACTGGAAATGTTTCTGAAAAAAGTTCAAAAAAAAGCAGGTTACCAGCAGGTGATTTGTCCTCATATTGGTAACGTGGAATTGTACAAAACCTCCGGACATTTTCAGAAATATGGGGAAAGCTCTTTCCGCCCGATTTCAACACCGGTTCCCGGTGAGGAATTCTTTTTGAAACCCATGAATTGTCCCCACCATTGCGAAATCTATAATGCATCACCGCATTCCTATCGGGATCTCCCCCTGCGTCTTGCTGAATTCGGAACTGTATACCGTTATGAACAAAGCGGGGAACTGCACGGATTAACACGGGTCAGAGGTTTCACTCAGGATGATGCCCATATCTTTTGTACTCCTGAGCAGGTAAAAGATGAATTCAAGGGAGTAATGGATATCGTGATGCTGATTTTCAAAGCCTTGAATTTTAAGGATTTTATTGTCCAGATCTCCCTTAGGGATCCGAATGACAAGGAAAAATATATCGGGAGTGATGAAAACTGGGAAAAAGCGGAACGGGCTATCCTTGAAGTTGCGGAAGAAAAGGGGTTGAACACTGTGATCGTTCCCGGTGAAGCTGCTTTTTACGGTCCGAAAATGGACTTTATGGTTAAGGATGCCCTGGGCAGAAAATGGCAGCTGGGTACCATACAGGTTGATTACAATCTTCCGGAACGCTTTGAACTGGAATATATCGGGAAAGATAACCAGAAACACCGTCCGGTCATGATACATCGCGCCCCATTCGGTTCCATGGAAAGATTTGTCGCTGTTTTACTGGAGCATACTGCCGGGAATTTCCCCTTGTGGCTCACTCCTGAACAAGTGATCATCTTACCCATTAGCGAGAAATTCATTGATTACGCGAAAAAAGTTTGCCAATTGCTAAATAATTCCGATATTCGCACCCAAATTGATGAACGGAACGAAAAGACTGGCAAGAAGATACGGGATGCAGAATTAATGAAAATCCCTTATATGCTGGTTATCGGAGAAAGAGAAGAAAAAGAGGGTGTTGTTTCTGTGCGTAAGCATGGATCGGGAGATTTGGGATCCCAGAAAATAGATGAGTTTGTTTCAAATTTGACCCGGGAAGTCCAAGACGAACTGGGAGATTTATAATATCAGTATTCATTAAATATAGGAGGAAGAAATATAGTTACTCAATTCAGCGGCCCGAGAAGATTCGTTAAGCCCGGGAAAAAAGAAGAACCTTACAAGATCAATGAACATATCAAATCACCTGTGGTCCGTGTAGTAGGTGAAAATATTAGTCCGGGCATCTACAATATCAGAGAAGCCCTGATTTTATCCGAAAATCTGGGACTTGACCTTGTGGAAATTTCACCAACTGCCAACCCTCCGGTTTGTAAAGTCATTGATTACAAAAAATTCCTTTATGAACTGAAGAAGAAGCAAAAGGAAATGAAGGCTAAAACAGCCAGGATCATTGTCAAGGAAATCAGACTTGGACCCAATACCGATGATCATGATTTTAACTTTAAAATGAATCATGCCATAAAATTTTTAAAAGATGGGGCTAAGGTAAAAGTCGATGTTTTCTTTAAGGGTCGTTCCATCATATATAAAGAACAGGGGGAATTAATCCTCCTGAAATTTGCCCAGGGCTTGGTCGATGTTGGTAAAATTGAACAATTGCCCCGCCTTGAAGGTAAAAGGATGATTATGATTATCGCACCCAAAAAATAATTCAGTAATTCATTAATTCAATAAAAGGTGACATGCCAAAAATGAAAACAAAATCCGGCGCCAAGAAAAGGTTTGAGCTGACGGGTACCGGAAAAGTGAAGCGGAAACATGCATACAAAAGCCACATTCTGACGAAAAAAACCACGAAACGGAAAAGGAATCTGACTTATTCCACAGTGGTTGACAAGGCAGATCAGGCCAATGTAAAAGAAATGCTTCAGGGTTAATTCATTCATTGTTTAACTTACCTGTAGCTTTAAGATCCTTTTGAGGACGCTCAGGTAAAAAAATTAAAACTATGCCAAGATCAGTAAATGCTGTTGCTTCAAGAGAGCGCAGGAAAAAAGTACTAAAAAGAGCAAAAGGTCAGTTCGGAAGAAGGAAAAATGTCTATACGGTTGCAAAAAACTCTGTTGAAAAAGGGTTGACTTATGCTTATCGCGATCGTCGCACAAAGAAAAGAAACTTCCGTGGTTTGTGGATCACCCGTATCAATGCAGGAGTCCGTGAACATGGAATGTCCTACTCCGTTTTTATGGGCAAACTGGCGGAACATCATATTGCATTGAATCGCAAAACCCTTGCCGACCTGGCCATGAACCACCCGGAGGCCTTTAAGGCCATTGTTGAAGAAATCAACAAATAAATGAACTGGGCTGTCAATACGACAGCCTTTTTTTATTGTTTTTTCTGGTATTTCCTGTGATTTTCAAGAAACCTGAGAATCTGATCTGCATTTAAGCGCTTGGCGATAATCTCCTTACGTTCATTAAGAATGTATATGACCGGAGTGGAAATGATATCATACTGTTCGTGATAATCACCAGTCAGCGTCCGTGGACCATTGACATTGATCCAGTTCATATTTTTCTTGCGGACGATGCTTTTCCACTTAGCCAGGGAAGTATCGGAACATACGGCAAATATTTCCAGGCCGAATTCTTCCTTATGTTCCTCGTAAATTGTTTTAAGCATGGGAATTTCATTCTCACAGTGCCCGCAATCCGGATCCCAGAATAAGATGATCAGGTATTTTGCTTTGATACTCATCATGGAAACAAGACGGTAACTGGTATCCTGCATGATCATGTTCGGAGCAGTCTGCCCGATAAGTATAGGACGCAAACGGTTGGCTTTTTTGATTATGTTCTCAATCATGGTTTTACTGAGCCAGGTCACTTCCCCTGTAAGGTAGTATTTGTCCACAATGTCAACAAAAATACGGTCAAAACCCATGATATCAGAGCTCTCATAATGGTAGGTAAAAAACCAGATGAGATATTTGAACATTTCCTGGTTGGGTTTTGCTTTCCCAAGAATTTTATCTATCTCCCTGATCAGGGTATCCGGCTGCTGAATTAGTACCTGGTCAATATATTTTTTTAATTTATTATGAAAAACGGGAGTTCTAAGCAGGCGGTCATCACTGAAATCAGTACCTTCCCAGAAGCGGGAAGTATAATCCTGATAGGAAAATGCTGAATCATTGCTGATCTCAGGTTCTTTCATGGTGGTGATCAGAAAGGCCAGGAAAGAAGAAGGATGCTTTTTGATCAGCTCAAGCTTATACTGGATCAATGCGGTGTTTATTTTCCTGATTAAAGAATTCAGCAACTCCACAGAGTCGGGCTGATTTTCAAATCGCTTAATTCTTTCCTGAAGAGTTTGGATGCTATCGAACTGTGACTTATTGTATGTTAAGTATTGGTAGAATAAACTATTTTCCGGAGATGAGGTAATCGTCATCTTTTCCATGGGTTTTTGCCGGTCGGTTTCAATTTTAAACTTTTTATCATTATTGATGATAAAGTCAAAATAGTTTTTATCATTGATAACCAAAATGTAAATTCCCCTGGGAAGATCAGAACCTGCTTTGAATGTACATCGTCCTGCGGCATCGACTTTCAGAGTATCCCTGACATAAGTACCGTTGCCATAGTAATTTGCAACCAGACAAACGGTGTCACTCAAACCCCTGATCCGGAAACTGACCTGGTAGGCATCCTGGGTGCTACCTTCAAAAGCGAGGTATAGAAAAATGAATAAAAGTGTAATCCGGAAAGGTTTTATCATAAGGCTGTTAGTGTTTTTTCTGTTCAGTTTTTCCATAGGGTCTGAAGAACAATTGTACATAGAAATATCCAAAGGCTTCATTCATCGTTTCCCGGAATCCCTTGTTTGATCTCCACCAGTTATGCGCATTGTAATAAAAATTTTCCACCGAAATAATTCCGACTTTAATGGAATCACCCAAAGCAGCCTGGAACATCTTGCGGCTACGGGCACCGTGAACACTCATGGTCATCAAGTTGAGCGCTTTGACCTGAGGTCTGTTTTTTTTCAGCCATTCTTTTAATTCGAGGGCTGAGTTATACGTGCGGTCATTTCGGATCTCTTTTGTTCCCACTACGGCAAGTTTGGTGGAATCAAATCCGAGTTTGATCAGGGATGCGGCGGCAAGTCTGGCAGTATTGTCGTATGCGACCAATAAATGCCCCCACTCAAGTGGTGTCCCGGTTGTGATCAACAGTTGGTAATGATGATCCCTGAATTCTTTGATGGCGGTTTCCAAAACATAGTCGCTGATGAAACCTTCCAGTACCAGTACATCAGTTTTTTCACGGTCGACAGGAGCAAGAATGCGGTATAGGTTGGCAAAGATAATAACATTGGGGAGTAGCATGATGATCAGAAGAAACAGCCATCCCCAGCGGGTTAAGCCCCAGCGTTCTTTCCGGCTAACCAGCAAATGCTTGATTTTTTTCATCACCTTTAACATGGTAAATGCTCCTTCCTGAGCAAATCATTGACTGTTTTTACAGGATTGAAAGTGATGATGGGTACTTCAACGAATATCGTCAGCCATGAGGCCATACTGCCATTCCACAAGCCAGGAAGTTCCTGCGCTTTCAGATTTCTTCCTCCGCTGGATTTCAGGGAGATAAATCCGGTCTTCTCATCGGTAAATTTTGTCAATTGATATCTCTTCCCATGATGGTCGCGGAAACTGCATACAAGATCCACAGGATTGAAATGGGTGGACAACTGCCAAATTTCTTTTTGTTGTGAGTCTTTGAGGTTAACCTGAGAGGATTCGACGATCTGCAGTGAATTCTGACCACTTTCTTGGCTGACCCAGAATGGCCCTCCACCCGGTTCTCCTTCATTTTTTACCATTCCGCATACCCTGATGGGACGTGACAATCGTTGAACCAGATGGTTGATTTTTTCAAACTGGTTTGATTGATGAAAAGAGAGAGGAAAGGAAAGCATCAGCTTCGTTTGGGAAAACTGAATCATTTCTTCCACGACTTCAGATGACAGCAATCCTTCCTCAGCTTTGTTCAGGAAAGCGAAGATTTTTTCCCTGACCCATAAAAGATAACCCGCGATGAGTTCCTTATAAGCAATTGTTTCAGCCTTTAACCGATCGGGTACGATGTTATCTATATTTTTAATAAATACAAGGTCTGCATCAATTTCGTTAAGGTTTTCCAGGAGTGCGCCATGACCTCCTGGCCTGAACAAGAGATTCCCGTCAGCATTTCTGAAAGGCTCATTGTTCAGATCTACCGCCAGAATATCAGTGGAAGGTTTTTGAAAAGAATAGGAAATCTCGAAGCTGACCTGATACTTTTGTTCATATTTGCTTCTTACTTGTTCAAACAAAGCCTTGAACCTCTCCAGATGTTCCGGTGAAATCGTGAAATGAATCCTTGCTATTCCTCGTTTGTCAGGAGTATAGCAGGCTGCTTCCACAAGGTGTTCTTCTGCCGACACCCTGGCTCCATCAGGATAATCATGAAATAAGATCAGGGCTTTGGGCAGACTGGCATAATTGAATCCTTTTTCCTGGAGAATGAATTCGAGCAGCAGGTCAAAATCCTTTTCGGCATATAACATCTCCATCTTCAGGCCATGCTGTTCAAGCATTTCGACCAGTGTTGAATAAAAAGCAATCCGGGGAAGATATTTTAAAAAATATTGAACAGTTTCAAATCCTGGTTCCTGAATAAAATCAACATCAATCCTTTCACCCATGCGGCATTTTTCCTGAAAATCAAACAAATGTTTGAACATTCTACTTGCGGCGCCAGAGGCCGGGACAAACTTCACTACCCTTAATTCAGGCAGAAAAGAGGTAAAATTATGGCGGAAAAACAATTTTTCCTCCTCCCTGAAGCTCAAGATACCATCCCCGGGAGTTGCCGGTTTAACAAGCTGTATGTAAGGAAATCCCTGTTTAAAATTATCTATTTGTTTTTCAATGACATGCAAAGGAATTCCCTTTTCCTCTATATGTTTCAGGTCACGGGTGGTGATCATATCTTGATATTTTTTAATTTTAGACAAATTTATTATAAAAATGAGAAACACAGTATTTTTGATATTGATCGCTTTTTTCCCGATCATCCTATCTGCGCAGATTGCCCCTGATAAATATTTTATCGGATTCAGGGATAAAAACAATTCTCCATACTCACTCGACCGTCCTCAGGAATTTCTGTCGCAACGGGCCGTTGAGCGGCGACAACGCCTTATGATCAGCCTTGAAGAGAACGACCTTCCAGTTATTTCAGATTACGTGGAGACCATCGCTAACCTTGGTGTCACTGTTATTAACCAGTCAAAATGGCTGAACGGAATTACCATTTTTACAACCAATATGGCGTTGCTTGATACTATTTTATCACTTCCCTTTGTGTTGAATGTTGTAAGGGATAAAAACAAGTTCAAAGAAAAGGAGACAGGAGAGGAGAGAAAAAATAAATTTGATTGTGAAAATAGCTCAGCATCTCTGATCAGGGAAATCATGTGTCAGCCTTGGTCGTCCTTCACCCAGGGCGATAATTATGGGAGATCATACCGTCAGATCCAAATGGTTAACGGTGTTCAATTGCATCAGATGGGATACCGGGGAGAGGGGATGGTGATTGCAATTCTGGATGCCGGTTTTTTTCAGGTAAATACCCTGCCTTCATTTGATAGTCTCTGGCATCATGATCAGATTCTTGGAACCCGAGATTTTGTCAATCCCGGAAATGATGTTTTCCAGGAGCATCCGCATGGCATGGAAGTTTTGTCCGTGATGGGAGGAAACCTTCCGGGTCAACTGCTAGGAACAGCGCCCAAAGCGGGTTACTGGCTACTGAGATCTGAAGATAGTTATTCGGAGAACCTCATCGAAGAGTACAATTGGGTAACGGCGGCAGAATATGCCGACAGTGTCGGGGCTGATGTGATTAATTCATCGCTTGGGTATTCTACCTTTGATGATCCCTCTAAAAATCATCGCTGTTCTGATATGGACGGAAATACCACGGTGGTAACCCGCGGGGCCAATATCGCCGGAAGCAAAGGCATGATCGTGGTGAACAGTGCGGGCAATTCGGGGGGGACTACATGGCGGTGTATCAGTGCTCCTGCTGATGGAAATAGCGTAATGGGGATTGCTGCGGTTGATTCCCTGGGACATTATGCTTATTTTAGTTCAACTGGAAAAGTTGATTCAAGAGTCAAACCTAATATTGCCGCAATGGGTAAACATACCGTGGTGGCAGCTACGGGAGGCGGGATTATGCAGGCCAATGGAACCTCTTTTTCCGCTCCGGTCATTGCCGGAATGGTGGCGTGTTTATGGCAGTCATCAGCTTTCACTAATAATTATCAGATCATAAGGTCTATTGAAGTGAGTTCAAGTCAGTTTACAAGTCCGGATTCACTTCTGGGATATGGTATTCCTGATTTTGTTAAAGCTTTGAATTCCATATATAATAATCAACTTAGTAAAAGTAAAACATTAATAATCTATCCCAATCCGTTTACCGAAGGATTCACCCTTGAATTTTTTTCTGAACAGGACCAAATCATCGATATCATTCTGATGGATCAATTGGGGAGGGAGTGGCGTCAGCTTACTGGATTTCATTCCAGGGCAGGATTGAACCGTATTCCTTTCAATGGGTTGGGAAAGGTGAACCCGGGTTATTATTTTATAAAAATCAGTGGAGAGAAAATATCCTTTGTATCCAAATTGGTGAAGGTATTATAACCTATTTTTCAATTCGTTTCGCTGAATAAACATAACCATCAACAAGATTTACTTCATATCCGATGGATGCTAGGTGATCATTCAGTTCTTTCGGATCGTAACGTGTGACCGTAGCTTCATAATAAATCTGTTTGATCTTTGCTGCCAAAACTGGTGTTATCGATTTAATTATTTCATATTCAGCACCTTCGCAGTCAAGCTTTAGAATGTCACATTTTCCAGTTTTAGTAAGTTTAAGGGCATCCTGCAGACTAATCAATTCAATTTCAACACTTCCCAGGCTTAATTCCTCCGGGTATATGGAATGTGCTCCTGAATTTTTTTTATGGATGTATAGCAATGAATGCCGTTTTTCTCCGGCTACACCCAATTGGAATGTTTTAATATTTTGAAAATTACTGCTTTGAATATTGAGGTTAAGGTAGTCATAATTTTTTTTAAATGGCTCGAAACAAAGTACTTCTGCCAAAGGAAAACGTTGTTTGAAATGAATGGTTGATAAACCAATATTTGCGCCTACATCAAGAATGGTGATTTCTTCTTTACTGCTAGCCTGATAATCGTACACTTTGAACAGATATATTTCCCAATAAATGTACACACTCATAAAATCAGGGCAGAGAAAACTACCTCCATTCTTTAAATGAAAACGGACCGGTTTGTTGTACAATCCGGGAAAAAGTTTTAAAAACACGGCTAGATAGAACGAGAGGGGAGACTTTAAAACCTGTGCATTCTTACTGTACACTTCTTTTGAAAAAACATAATCTTTGACCCAGCTGACTTTCCATGAACCCATAGTAAAAAAATTAAGGAATAAAGTGGCATAAATGTATAAATTATTTTATAAAACGACAAAACAATAAGTTTACAATTGTAATTTTCGAACAATAAAGCTTTGTATACAATCGTAACCAATCACAAAAAACTAATTTTATATTATTGTTAATCAGTAAATAACAATAATTATCTAAATTATAAGATTAAATAAAAATAAAACAAATTAAACTCAATTTATAATTGTAAACATTCATGGAAATTGTTTACTTTTGTAGAAAAACGGCCATGATTTCTCGAATTCAGGAAATAATGCAGGAAAAAAATCTATCTCCTTCTCAATTTGCGGAGGAAATCGGTGTTCAACGTTCTGGAATTTCCCATATTCTTTCAGGGAGAAACAAACCCAGTCTTGAATTCATTTTAAAAATTCTGAATCGTTTTCCAGAAGTAAATTCTGCCTGGCTATTATTTGGAAAATACCAGGAGGAAGAAAAAGAACACCGCAGAGAAACCAAAGTTGAACATCCAATTTCAGAAATTTCGAAACCGGATATGCCTGAAACTGAACCTATCTTTGCGGAAAATAAGATCCAAGAGGATAAAAAAATAGAAAAGATATTGGTTTTTTATCAGGACAGATCGTTCAGGGAATATTATCCTGAACAAGAGGAATGATCATTGCTGTTCAAGGAGGGAAAAGAAGAAACTGCTTTCCCTTTCCGCACTTTCATCGCTATCCGATCCATGGATGGCATTCTCCCTCAGATTTTTTCCGAATTGTTTCCGGATGGTAGCTGGATTGGCTTTTTCAGGGTCTGTAGCTCCGATCAGGTCACGAAACGCATTTACTGCATCCTCTTTTTCCAGAATTGCTGCAATTACGGGGCCGGATGACATGAAGTTTACCAGTTCATCGTAAAATGGTTTGCCTTCATGCATTTCATAGAACATACCGGCTTTTTCTTGATTCAGTTTGACCAATTTCAAAGCCTTGATTTTGAATCCTGCAGCTTCAATCTGTGTTAAAATTTTGCCTGTGTATCCACTGCTAAATGCCGAGGGTTTTATCATCGTAAAAGTTTTCATCCCATTCATGGTAAAAGTATTGTATCAGGCCGACAAAAGTAGCATTTAATTTTAAATAATCCGTATTTTTGTGACGTCTAAAAACGGAGTACATATTTGGAAAATACTGATTTTCAGAAGATCAAAGATCTTTTAACCCAACCCGCAAACATACTCATAACCACCCATACCAACCCTGATGGAGATGCCATCGGCTCAAGCCTGGCTTTATCTGCATATTTATTAAAGAAGCATCATCAGGTAACAATTATAGTACCTGATCCCTTTCCTGATTTTTTAACCTGGATGCCAGGACAGGAGAATGTTTTAATTTTCAAACAGGATCCTGAAAGGTGTAATTCCATCATTGAGGAAGCCGATATGGTTTTTTGTCTGGATTTCAATCATCTTGACCGCCTGAATGAAGCCGGGGTCTTGATCATGAAATCAAAAGCAATGAAAATATTGATTGATCATCACCTTTTTCCTTCTTCCCATTTTGACCTGAAAATATCCATTCCGGACACTTCGTCAACTTCAGAGCTGATTTATGATTTTATCCTCGCTTCAGGTGATCATGCTATGCTGGATCAGTCAATTGCCTCCTGTATTTATGCCGGGATTGTTACTGATACGGGTTCATTCAGCTATTCCTGTAATTATGTTAAAACCTATGAGATTGTTGCTGATCTATATCGATTAGGGATTGATGGAGAGCATATTCACCGATTGATTTATGATACCTATTCAGAGAACCGCTTACGTTTGCTGGGCTATTCTATCAGCGAAAAACTGGTGGTTTTGCCTGATTATCATACCGCATACATTAGCTTGAGCAGGGAGGAACTGGACCGCTTTGATTACCAGGTTGGTGATACGGAAGGAGTTGTTAATTATGCCCTTTCGATGAAGAATATCAACCTGGCAGCCTTATTTATGGACAGGGATGGACAGGTGAAAATATCATTCAGATCAAAGGGGAATTTTTCGGTGGACGAATTAGCCAGAAAATACTTCAATGGCGGGGGGCATTCCAATGCTTCAGGCGCAAATTGCGATACCAGTCTGGAAGAAACGCTCAGGATTTTTCTTGATATTCTTCCGGGCTTTCAGAAGCAATTGAAATCAGTATATTAACTACTGAAAATGGAACAATTTCTGCTCAGAATTATGACTCCCGCGTTATGTGCCTTGGCCATGCTGTATTCATGCCAGAATGATCCTTCTCGTATAAAATCAACTGCTCCGCTTCGAATGATGGACGACACTTTATTGAACATGAATAAAAAAATAGTGGAAAAAGAAAGTCAGGAGATTGATGATTTTATTGTCCGTTATCAATGGAAGATGAAGATTACTTCAACTGGTCTGAGGTACATGATCTATAAAGAAGGGAAAGGGAATAAAGCCTTGATGGGCAGTCTGGTCAGGATCCGGTACTCCCTCAGGCTTTTAACAGGAAGGAACCTGACGGAAAAAGACCATCAGGTAATCAAGGAAATTCAATTGGGACGCGGGATGACAGAGCCTGGCCTGGAAGAAGGTATTCTTTTGCTGCGTGAAGGAGACCTGGCAAAATTTATTGTACCTTCGCATCTTGCCTATGGTTTACTGGGTAATTTGAAAGACATTCCGGAAAGAGCATCATTGGTGTATGATCTTCAATTGCTGGAGGTCAGGAAAACTCCTTGAAAACCATTAAAAATTCATGGACTGGAATAAATCAGTGAATGTTAATTTTCAGCATGATTTTAAGTTAAAAAGATGTTGAAAAAAACAGAAGAATTGAAGTTTCCGTGAATGAAGGACTTTGTATCTTGAGCTTTTAAAAATAGCAGATAATTTAAACTAAATATTCACTTAATTGATTAAAAACCAGATTATGAAAAGATTGTTTTTGAATTCGTTAGCCATTTTTGTACTGATTGCGTTTGCTTCTCTTGCTTGTTCTTCGAAGTATGCCGGTTATGAAAAATCGGCTTCAGGTTTGTATTACAAGCTTTATAAAGTTGGCGAAGACACCTTGAAACCAAAGCTTGGCGATTGGGTTTCGCTGAATATGCGCTATGTTTATAAAGATTCTGTCCTTTTCGACAGCAAGAAAGCCATGGGAAGTCCGGTTCGTTTTCAGCTCCCTCCATCTGATTTCAAGGGAGATATCTACGAAGGGATTCAAATGATGACTGCCGGGGATAGCGCCTCTTTCATTCTGAACGCAGACTCTTTATTCTTTAAAACATTTCGTCAGAAAACAAGGCCTTCATTCGTCGATTCCAATAGCGTCATCTATTTTTATATCACCCTCTTATCGGTTGACTCACCACAAAGTTTAATGAAAAAGGAAGAAGTTGCATTGCAACAATATATTCAGGATCAGAAAATAACCATAGAACCTCTGCCATCCGGATTGTACTATATAGAGCAGCAAGCCGGGAAAGGCGCTAGCATTGATTCCGGCTCTTGGGTGAAGATACACTTTAAAGTGTCCCTTATTGATGGAAAACAGATTTTCTCCTCTTATGAACAACCGGAACCCATAAAATTCGAATTTGGAAAGAGGTTTGATACCCAGGGAATGGAAGAAGGTGTGAAAAAGTTGAAAAAAGGTGGAAAAGCCAAACTGATCGTACCTTCCCTCATAGGATTTGGTGAAATGGGCAGGGGAGCTATTGTTCCTCCATATTCCACTTTGATTTACGATATTGAGATCGTGGATGTGCAATCAAAAGCTGAACACGAAAAAGAACTGGCCGATGCCAAGAAAAAAGAACAGATAAAACTGGAAACAAACAAACATCAGGAAACCATGTTAAGAGAGAAATATTTAAAAGAACATAATATCACTGCCAAACCAACTCCCAGCGGTCTTATCTATGTTGAAAAAGCAAAAGGAAGCGGAGCAAAAGCCATGGCTGGCAAAAAAGTATCGGTGCATTATACGGGAACCTTGCTGAACGGAACAAAATTCGATTCCTCCCGCGACAGAAACCAGCCCTTCGAATTTGAACTGGGTAAAGGTCAGGTGATCAAAGGTTGGGATGAAGGAATTGCCCTGATGAATGTCGGAGGTAAAGCCACCCTTATCATCCCATCTTCCATCGGATACGGCGAACGTGATATGGGAACCATACCACCTTATTCCACCCTGGTATTTGACGTGGAGTTATTGGATATTAAGTAATCCATAATCCTTATTCATTTGAAAAACATCTTATTTATCTTTTGTTTTTTTGTTTTGGGATTATCTACTCCGGTGGTCGCTTTGATACCTGATTTCACTGCCAATAAGGTTTGTCTCGGGCAGGTGACCACCCTGGTAGATCATTCAACGCCCTCGGATAGTATTCAATACCGATTCTGGGATCTTAATGGAGACGGGTATTTTGGTGATGATACCGGCAGGGTCGTAACCCATTTTTTTTCAGTTGCGGGGAAACACAATGTAGGATTGAAAATAATTACCCATACCGGCTATGCAAAAGCCATTTATAAATTTGTTCTGGTTACCTCGGTCGATGCTGATTTTACTTTTATTCCCAACTGCATAAACCAAGCTGTTTATTTTTTTGACCGCTCCCATCTGATCATGGATACCGTCCAAAATTACACATGGAACTTTGGGGATGGAAGTATGCCGAATCATGAAAAAAATCCGGTTCACTATTTTACCTCTGCAGGGGAGTACCTTTCCAAATTCATCGTCCTGACGCGGTCTGGTTGTTTAGACACAACGGAGCAGAACATCATCATTCCACCCTTACCCGAGTATGCCCTCGTTTTTTCAGGTGATACCAGCTTTATTGAAGGAGATAGCGTCATTGCTTCCATTGTCGGAGACAATGATAGTATATTCTGGTCAACGGATCAAACCAGTAGTTCAATCTTGATAAAACAGCAAGGGAATTATTGGGTCAGGGTTTTTAAAAATGGTTGTTCTAAACAAACCGACTTTCATATCTCCGTGAAACAATATGGAACGAATCCTGTCATAACGACTCTATTCACTCCAAATGGTGACGGATATAACGACCTTTGGGAAGTACTCAATCTGCACAAGGTTGGACCCTGTGAAGTCAATGTTTATGACCGGTGGGGAACTCAGGTGTTTTCCAATCATGATTACCAGAATGATTGGAACGGAACCCATCAGGGGAAAGCGCTGTCTAATGATACGTATTTTTATTTTGTCCGTTGTTTTGATGGAAAATTATATAAAGGGACAGTTAACATCTTGAAATGAAAAAGGCTTTCCATATAGTCCTGCTTATGATGGGCTTTTTTTTCGGAGGATATTCACAACCCTTCCCGATATTAGATAACTATCTTGTTAACCCGGTCTCCATTTCTCCAGCATTTACAGGAAAAACCAATATTTTTCAAGCCTTTCTTACCTATCGTAACGAATGGGTGAATATTCCCGGTGGCCCGATTGTCGGTGCTTTGAATGTTGATGGCGCCCTGAATAAAAATATGGGGATAGGAGGGAATATTCAGATCAATAAAGCTGGTCCGCTAACGAACTTTATGGGAAATCTTAATTATGCCTATCACCTTCAGCTGGCAAAGGAGCATTTTTTAAGTTTCGCCGTAAATGTATCCGTTTATCAGAATTCCATTGATCTCAACCATGCCGTCGTTGGGAGCACTGACGACCCTTTGCTTCAAAGTGGGAAAAGGTCGGAAACTTATATGAACGTTGGAACAAGTCTTCTTTATACATGGAAAGACCTGAATGTATGCATTGGATTTCCGGTTTTATTCAACAATAAATCTTTTTATAATCAGGATCTGTACCATCATGTTCTGACCATGGACAGAAACTGGCTTTTCTATACCAATTATACGCTTGATTTAAAGTCGGATTGGAAATTGAAATTTGACTTGCTGTACCGAAATACACAATACGCTCCATGGACAATTGAGTTCAGTACTATGGTAAAATATCACGATAGTTACTGGCTAGGCGCATTTTACAGAAAAAACAATATCATCGGAATTACCGCCGGACTGGCCATCGTCAATGCTTTGGTCATCAATTATAATTATGAGTTTTCGGGATCTGCTTTACTTGGAAAAAGTGCGGGAACCCATGAGATATCTGTGGGTTATATGCTGAAGAGAAAAACGGTTTCTCTGAAAATTAAAGACTATAATACAAAATGATAAAACCTCAGGTGATTAAAAATATCTTGCTCCTCATTCTTGTTCTCATGAACCTATATGGTTTTACGCAGAACGAAGGGAAGCTTGGGGGTGTTTGCTTCCGGGTTGATGAAAATCCTTCTCTTGTAAAGTTATCACAGTATGATGCGCTCTTCTCTGCTTATCAGCAGAAATTCTGTATGGCTATGACTTCATGGGTATTCCCTATCACTCCTGCTTACGTTGATTCATTGAAGGCTTGGATGAATAAGGGGCATGAGGTGATGGATAATACTCCTACACATCAAACGCAATATTTTAACCTGATCAATCCGGATGAGGATACATTGTATATCAATCAACCCGGAGTGGATCATATTAACCAGGAGAAAGTTTGCCTGAAAATCAATAGCATTGATACGACACAATCACATCTGGAAGGATTGATAGATGTTTCCGGTAATCTTTTAATCAGCCAGAACCCTGGCGAGTTTTCGGATCTTTCTGGCAATCCCTATTATTTTGCGCTGTATCTGTCTGAGCCTTTTCATTCCATTTATTTATGGTACGATCTCAGGGCAAGTGATCCAAATGATGTGGATTCAGTATATATTCGATCCTTCTGGGAAGAACCGGTAAACCTGATTGCTCAGAATGGAGTTTCTTACCACAAGCTGACCCAACAGAATGTGATCATGGATCAGGACGGTATTCGGTTGCTTGGAAAGCAATCACTGAAAATTTTTTCAGATCTTGACATCCCCAGGCCTTATACCTGGATACATCCCAACGGGCAAATGCCATGGATCAGTGCCTATGAGTTAAAGTGGAATATGGGAGATTCTTTGCAATATCAGCAAGGTTCAAATTATATCAATTATGCCAAACTTTGCTATAATGAATACACTCCTTATCAGGTTGCCCCATACGGGATGCAAGCTAGCCTGTCCAATGAAACACAGGACCTAAAGACGACAAAGCACATGATTGCAGATGCTGTCGCTCAGCATTATGTGAAAATTGACCTGGCCAGATTTCAGAATCCCCTGGGAGGCTGGGATGCTTTTCTTCAGCGAACAGACAGCCTGCTTTCCTGGTGTGTTTCCAATAACATCCCAATCAGGACCTATGCTCAGTGGAAAGCATTGCTTTACGATAGCGTTCCAAACAGGGTAGTCAATATCTTTCCTAATTTAAACGTTGACCTTGATCATGATTTTTATCCGGATGGGTACGAAAACAATCAGATCGTTACTAGTGTATTTGATACTACTGACGGGGTCCCTGAGAGCGGGTACAAGAGTTTTCTTATACAGGGTCTGGGTTATATTTTTCAAATTAATACCCTGGCAGGTCTGGAAAAGGGAAAAAATAAATTTACAATCTGGACCAGGGGTCAGGATGTTCCCGGCAGTGTTGTGACCCTGCGTTTCGAGTTTCCGGAAAGGGGCTTATACCATATTACTAATTTTCCTTCCGATACAAGTATATGGACAGAACACTATGCACTCATTGATATTCCCGACTCTATCTCTTTTATGACGGTTTATGGTATTCATGCAGATACTACGGCCGACACCATCCGGATCAGCGGAATGTCCATGCGATCCGCCGGTTTTCTTAAACAAGTCAAGTATCCCCGACAGATGAGAACGGCGAATGAGCCTTTTGCATCTGTCGCCCTCAATGAACTGGTCATCGATTCCTTATATAACCCGGCCACCATCACCTGGTCTGCCCCGACTTCTGGTGTATTGAAAATGACTGTTTTACCCGGAAATATTTTAAAGGTGCTGAAGCCCGTTTCATTCTGGGAGGGTTCAGATTCTGCTTACGTCGTTGCCAATAGTCCTGACGGCATTGCAGACAGTTGCCTGTTTTCTTTTACCTCAAGCCCGATAAAAGATGCTTGTGCAGGCTTGCCAATCATGCTGTCCTTATTGGATACGCTTGAAAATGATGTGGTTACGTGGACTTCTCGTCCTTTTGATCCCTCGATGGACGATCCTCACATCTACAATCCCACAGTGAATCCCATGATGACCACGATGTATACAGTTCAGGCCCGTAATCCCATCGGAGGGAATATATACTGGGACAGCATCGAAGTGAAACGCTTTGCATATCCTGATCCGGGATTACCAACAGATACAATAATATGCAAGCATCAAAAGTTGAAGTTAACTGCTTCCGGAGGGATAAATTATCTGTGGAGTACCGGGGATACCACTGAAAGTATAACCGTATCACCTTTGGAAAACATGGAATTATCCGTAATGGTCACCAATGAACATGACTGTTCTGCCAGTGATACGGTTTCTGTTACCGTATTACCTCTGCCTGATGCAGTCATTTTTGGTATTCAACCTACATATTGCCAGGATTTTCCACCGTTTACCATTCCCGGATGGCCTCAGGGTGGTGTTTTTTCAGGTACTTCCGGGGTTGAAGGAGATACTTTATTTCCTGCCCGCGCTATCCCGGGAATGAATCAAATCTGGTACACCGTCACGGATGAAATAACGGCTTGCAGCAATACTGATACCGCCTATGTCACCATCTATCCTCAACCGGTCATACAACCCTTACCGGATGCAGAAGTTTGCGGTCAGAATTCCATACTCCTGAATGCCGGTTCAGGATTCGATAATTATTTATGGTCAACGGGGGAAACCTCCTCCAGTATCGTGGTTGATTCAAGCGGTTATGGTCTGGGGCTTGCCCATATCTGGGTGTATGTGACTTTAGATGGTTGCATTGACCGGGATACTTCCAATATCACTTTCATTTTATGTCCCGGATTTCTGGATAAGGATTTTCAACATCACTTTATGGTGTATCCTAATCCGGCAACCCATGAAATTATCCTCTCCGTGAAGGATAAAGCCATTTTACCATTGCAGATGAATCTCCTTGATTCAAAAGGAATAATTTTACAATCAAATATTCTGGAAGATCCGGTGAACAACATTGATTTATCCCAATTACCCAAAGGAATCTACTTTCTCATGATCAATGCGGGGAAAGAAACCTATACGGGAAAAATTCTTAAAAATTAAATGATCCTGTGGGATCAGATGTTCAGGTTTTCTATCATAGAGATCAGTTCCTGTGGACGATAAGGTTTGGCAAGGTATTCATCCATCCCTGCTTTGAGGCATTTTTCACGGTCGGTAACCATGACATGTGCAGTGATGGCCAAGATTTTAACCTTCTCACTTCTCCCCATTCTTTCTGATGGAATTTTCCCTTCTAATTCCCTGATCAGATGAGTTGCTTCAATCCCATCCATGATAGGCATGGCAATATCCATCAGGATAAGGTCATAATTATTCTTCCTGAACTTTTCGACTGCCATTTTCCCGTTTTCGGCCAATTCAACCTTATGGCCTGCCCTTTGTAAAGTTGTTACGGCGAATTTCTGGTTCAGAATATTATCTTCCACCAAAAGAATTGTCAAAGGTCTGGATTGCTTAATCTTAGGTAGGGTTTCCAATCGATTGTTCAGGATTTGGCTTTCATCCCCTTTGATCAACCCGAGGGTAAACCAGAATGTCGATCCTTTACCCTTGGTACTGATCACTCCGATTTTTCCCTGCATCAATTCAGTCAGGTTTTTTGAGATGGATAATCCAAGTCCGGTACCTTCAAACTGACGGATCAGGGAATTCTCCAATTGAGCATATTCATTAAATAAATTCTCCTGTTCTTCCGGTGAAATCCCCAGACCAGTATCTGTAACTTCAAATTTCAGGAGCAACATATCAGAAGGGATTTTTTCTCTTTCAAAAAAAACCGTAGGAATGAATTCCTTTATTTCATAAATATTGTCAGCATTAAGTTCAAGGGTTTCAACACCCACAAGCACACTTCCCTCGTTGGTGAATTTAATTGCATTATTTGTGAGGTTGATCAGAATCTGTCTCAAACGGGCAGGATCTCCAATCACACAGGTAGGAACCGTGGACTGAATTTTTGAAAACAGATCTATCCTTTTTCCTTTTGCTTTTAAGGATAATAATTTTATTACCTGTTGGATTTCTTCATGCAGTAGAAAGGGTTTGTGTTCAATTTTTAGCTGGCCTGCTTCAATTTTCGAAAGATCCAGAATGTCATTGATAATAGCCAGCAGGTTTTGGCTTGAAATATGGATAATATCGAGAAATTCTTTTTGCTCCTCACTCAGATTTGTCTGGTTCAGGATATTATATATCCCGATGATGCTATTCATAGGAGTCCTGATCTCATGACTCATGTTGGCCAAAAACATGGTTTTGGTCTTTATGGCTTTATCTGCCTGATTTTTTGTCTCTTTTAAAAGTAATTCCAGTTCCTTGATTTGTTTTTCAAGTTCCAGAATTTTATCGGCCTCATTCATGATTAAAATTTGTTCAACTGGTTTTTAATGATCGAATATAGTTCCTGTTGATTGATCGGTTTAGCGATATAATCATCAAAACCAGATTCAAGTAATTTTTCTTTATCACCGGTCATGGCATAGGCTGTCTGTGCGACAAAGGGTATGGTTCTATACGCCTTCCATTTTTTTCTGATTTCCTGCATCAGTTTAATTCCATCCCATGGGGGAGGGAGGTTGATATCGAAAAGCATGATATCAAATAATTTTCCTTCTTTCTGGGTTTGCTCAATAATCTTCAGGGTTTCATCACCATTGACTGCAGCAACCACATTACCAAGAACTTTTGTCATCTCGCAGAGGACAATTTTATTCATCAGATCATCTTCCACGATGAATATTTCAAGTCCCTGCAGGGCTTTGAATTTTTGTTTTCTGGTGAGTTCGAGAGGTTGTTTGTCTTCCTGACTCGTTTTTTCAGCGGGAAAATAAATGGTTACGGTTGTGCCGCTTCCCTTGACAGATTCAATTTCGATACGGCCACGCATCAGATCAATCAGGCTTTTGGCTAAAGGAAGACCGAGTCCACCGGATTGGGTATCTTTTGAAAAACCTGAACTTTCCTGTCTGAAGGGATCGAATAGTGCAGGGATATAGGAGGGGTCAATCCCGACACCGGAATCTTTCACCCGGATTGATATTTCATGGGTATCTTTGAGAAAGTCGGTAGTGACATTGACGAATCCCTTTTCCGTATATTTAATGGCATTATCGATGATTGAACCCACAACTTTGACCAGGCTTTTTTCATCCACCAGGGCATTCGGAACTTCATTCCCGATAAAATTAAGTTTTAATCTCTGTTCATTCGCTTTGAAAATGAACAATTGCATGGCATTGGCAACAATGTGGGTAATATTGCAGGATTGAAGTTTGATCTGCATGTCATTGGCTTCAATCTTACTGATATCGATGATGTTGTTTAGTAAATGTAAAAGACGGTCCCCGCTCTCAGAAATGGCTCGTGCATATTCAAACAGTTCTTTGTTCTCCAAAAGAGAAATTTCTGCCTCCAATAAGTTGGAAAACCCTATAATGTTATTCAGGGGCGTACGGATTTCATGGCTGATATTTGAGAGGAAGGCATTTTTGAGAAAATTGGCTTCTTCAGATTTTTTCAGTGCTTTTTTGATGCTCAGGTCACTTTTTTCTTTGGCGATATAGTCTGCCTTAAACGTATTGATTTTTTCTTCAATGATATGATCTACATCATTCCTCATTTTTACCAGGGATGATTTTGACTCCTGCAGTTCCTGGTCTTTGGCTTTTACTTCTTCGGAAAGACTTTTATTCTTCTTATTCATGAGAAATAACAAAGCGGTACAGGTCAACAGAAAACAGGAAAGAAGGATAATGGTAATCAGCATTGAATGGTTTATTTATAGGCAACAAATAGTTTTTCAGCCGGATTGATGGCGAATTTCTTTAATTCCTCATTTGGTTTTTCAGTATAAGGTGAATAGGGTCTGACGATAAAACCAGTATTTTCCAGACGGGTTTGATAATCCTGTCCGTAGATTCTTACGTGATCGAATTGTCCGAATGCTTTTTCACGGTCTTCCGGCTGAATGATGGTGGGGTCTTCATAAGTCGTGGTTAAAACAGCGGATATGGGAACCTGAAGGATAGCCATTCCTCCTGGTTTCAGGACTCGGTACAGTTCCCTCATGGCCAGTTTGTCGTCTTCGATATGTTCCAGAACATGGTTGCATATGACTACATCGAAGGCTTCATCATTATAAGGGATATTGGTAATATCGAGAAGGTTGGTTTGGCGCTCATAATAATAACCTTCGAGGTATTTTACTCCTGCAATGTAAGTGAGGTTAGGAAGTCCGTTAAGCAATGCCCTTAAACAACCCTCAGGGGCTACATGAAATATTTTCATGGGTGCAGTAAATACATTGGTTTTATCATGCAGGAAAAGATAAATAAGCCTGTCACGATCCAGGGAATAGCAACGGGGGCATACATCATTCTGACGGTAACCGGCACCGATCACCTTTTTTTCATACAACACAGGAACATCAGATCCACCTGGCAGAAAGGAACGGAATGAGTGTTTGCAATAAGGACAGTAATATAAATCCCCTTTGTAATAAAGGGCTTTGGCTTTTTGTAACCACCCTCTAAGCTTCCTTCCAAGCCAGAAAGGAATAATGTTTTTTAACTTGCTATCCATGGCGATTGAATTTGGTGTAAAATTAATGTAAACTCGTTGATATTAATCTCATTTGATAGAAATTATACTTTTTATCATAAAATCATGATCTGTAGTCAGTTTAAGAAAATATTGTCCGGCTGGTAAGTCAAGTCCGCTGATGGTTTTTTGATAATATCCGGGTTCCTGTATCATTTTAACGGGTATGACTAACATTACTCCCTGGGAATCACAAATCGAAAAAGTTACGGTTGTTTTGCTGCTCAGGGCATATTTCACATGGATGAAATGTCTGAATGGATTGGGAGAGGGTTGCAATTGAAGGATTTCGTTGTTATGATGTTCCGGAATATTCAGTAAAGAGGAATCATGACATTCAAATGCACCGATATCATTGAGGTTTGCAAATGGTCTTGTACGATTCAGCACATCCATACCAATAACGAAATCCAGCCAGTTTCCTTTATTGACTGCCGGAGAAGTAGGTTTCAGATCAAAATTACCCCCGATGGGATCAATGAACTGAATGGGAGAGTACTCCCTGTTTTTCAGGTTATTTACATCCGTTGCCGGGATGGAGGAAGCAAGGCTACTGACATAGGATTTTTCCCCTTCCAGGGAATATCCTCCGGGGTCAACGATAATGTTGTCTGATACTAAAATGATGCTACTATGATAATTTGCTGACCTGACTCCGAAAGTTTTTGGCGACAGAATGGTATTATAGGCAATGGTATAATCCTCACCCGGGACAGTGGCATAATCACCCAGATAAATTCCATGCTTCATATACGGAGAATAGTTCTGACTGGGATAAAATAATTTTCCCGGATTAACAATCAAGTTATTATAAATTTTTTGTCCACCCAGGGAAAAAATGTCAATACCATCTCCTTTGCCATCCATGATTTTATTATTATAACAATCACATCTGGAACCACCTCCATTGAGTATACCGCTCATCTGATTCAGATAGCCGGCTTCGCTGTCGTGATAAACCTCATTGTCATGGATGGAACATCCGGAATCAGCGGATGATACCTGAATGCCATCCCATGCAGTGTATTCGACCCGGTTATTATACACTTCGACACCCCGGAGGAGGTGAGGATAAACCAGGGTGTCCTTTCCGTGGAATTGAAGGGTTTTTCCCAGATAAAAAGTACTTCCAATATACATCCCCTCCATTCCTGTATGATGTATATAATTATCGTGTACAAGGAGATTTCTAAGGGTATATTTTTCACGGGTGGATGTAAAGGTTGTGTCTGGATCTGTTTTTGCGAACATTCCAACCAGGCTGGTATAACTAATTTCCACCCCCTTTACCTCTATATCGGTACTTAATCCATCGACTGAAATCCCTGCTCCATTCACTTGTGTGGCCAGAAAACCATAAGGCAGTGAAAGAATTCCATGTCCTGAAAAGATGATGTGAGAACAGGAGTCTATTTTTATACCGTAATTATGTCCACTGACCACAGCCTGTCCTCCTGAATTTATAATGACAATAGGTGAGAGGGCAGTGCCCTGAAGGTGAGTGAAACGAAGGAACAGCCTGAGTCCGGAAAGCACACAAATGGTATCACCCGGTCTGACATGGCTGGCATTGCTTCTTCCATCGATATGGGTAGTGGAAAGATCTACCGTCATTTTACAACCTGAAGATTGGCCATAAACCTGAACGGAGGCTGTCAGGAAGGAAAGCATAAGAAGAGTGATGGTTATCCCGCGGATGCTAAGATTTTTCATATGACTTGCTTTAGCCTCTTTTTGCTCTTTCCCAGTTAACGGATTGCTGCTTCTTGATATACCGGAAGAATCCCAAGTAAACTGCCAGATTCATAATAAAGAAGTAATATGGAATATACAGTAATTTTACCTTGATTTTTTTCTCTTCAAAATACCAACCGAGGAGAGCGGCAACGTAAAAAACAAGCTGTCCGTAAAAAAGCCAGGAATAAATTCCAGAGAAGTTCGTCAATCCTTGATTCAGGGCAAGGAAGAAATTGCATATGAGTATGATGAGCAGCCCGAGGGGGGACAGTGTCCAGCGTAGTACCCGGTGTGAAATATACTGAAATGAAAGAATCCCATATTTAAAAGGATTTAATAAAGCTTTAAGCCGGATCACGGATTGAATCCCTCCTGCGGATATCCTGATTTTTCGTTTCAGTTCTTCTTTCACGCTTGCACTTGGATTTTCAATGGCATAGGCTTCAGGGTCGTATTGAATGGTATAACCTTTCATGGCAATTCTCAGGGAAATGATGAAATCATCCAGGAGGGTGTCTTTTTCAACTGGTGTAAATAGCTCAGTACGCAGGGCAAACAATTCCCCGGCAGCCCCAACCACAGAGTATAATTCAGCGTCCCATTTCTTCAGGGTAGATTCATATTTCCAGTAAATTCCTTCAGTGGCAGCCACAGAATCTTTATTGAAAATTCTTTTCTCTCCAGAAACACAGCCCACTTTTTGATCCTTGAATAAGCTGACGATGCGGCGGATGGATTCTTTTCCAAGCATGGTATTTCCATCAGAGAAAATGACGATCGGTGTTTTTACAAATTGCATCCCCCTGTTCATAGCGGCAATCTTTCCTGCCCTTGCATCCTGATGATATACTTCTGCTTCAGGGTAGGTACGCAGGAGGTCAGGAGTGCCATCATCCGAACCATCGGTTACCCAGATATATCTGACTTTCTCTCTTGGGTAATCCAGCGCAAAAGAATTTTGCATTTTTTCGGCGATATAATCCTTTTCATTAAAGGCGGCCACGAAAAGGGTCACTTCCGGTTCATAATCATTTCGGATGGTCTTCTTTTGAATAAAAATCCTTTTCAACCTGACCAGGAAAAAGAGCAAAATTCCGTAACCCAGGTAGGCATAAAAGATGAGGAATAAAAATATCCAGAATAGAATGATGATCGTAGTCATGGCTTTAATTTGATTGTTTTTTCAACATAATATTCTCAATGACTTTGTAGATTTCATTGGTATTGGCTTCCCAAGTGTGCTGTCTGGCAAAGGATTCCCTTTGCTGTTCATGGGAGGGCGTGTTTTCGGCCATAGCCTGACTGATCCGCTGCACAAATTCTTCTTTGTTTTTCGCCAGGTAAACATAATGATCAAAAAGTTGCATGGCTTCGGTATAAGTGGCGACAACAGGTTTACCCAAAGCCAGGTATTCATCAATTTTCCTGGGGTAGTTACCTATGGTAAGCGGATTAATGCATTGCGGGTTGATGGCTACATCAAAACCGGCTAGGTATCCGGGTAATTCATGTTGCTTTTTACTTCCGAGGAATTTTACATTGGGAAGGGCATGAAGCGGACTTTTTCTGAAGGCTTTATCCTCTGGTCCCACCAAAACAATATTCCAGGACGGTTTCTGCCTTGCAATATATTCAAGAAGATCAATGTCCAACCTGGATGAAAAAAGAGCGCCAATGTATCCGATCACGGGTTTCTGAATGGATGAAAGATCCTCAGGAATGGTTTTGATCTTTTGGTTGTTGAAGGCCGAAACATCGCATCCCTGTCCAACAAAATAAGAATCAGGATTGTACCGGGATGCGGCTTGCCGGAGATACGTAGAGTTTGTTACAACCACATCCGCTTTCCGCATCATGTCACCTTCCATACGTTCACCATGTCTCCGAAAGTAGCGTGTGCAAACCATATTGTCCCGGCTGTAATAAATAGACATCGCGATATCCAGGTATTCCCGGAGATAAAACACCCGGTAAAAATCACTGTCATTAAACCAGATCATGTTTTTAAAACCAAGATCTCTAACGGCCTGCTGAATTGGTTTTGCCAGTCTTCTGTTATTGATGTGATTCAGATAATTGAATATTGTTCTAAAGGGAATCTGATTTATCGACTCAAGAATAACATCCGGGTATAGTGTAAATAGATTGTCAGAGATTTTTACTAGGGCTGGAGATTTTTTCCGGATGACATCCAGTCTTTTACCAAGGTCTGGTGTTTGATTTTTTTTCAATAGTGTTAGCCGGTCCAGCGGATAATTGATATACAGGACGCGGTTTTTTTTCGAGAATTCATACGCCAGGTTCACGGCATTACTTCCCAGCCTGAAGTCGATGCACTGTAATCCTGTCATCAGAATATCACGGTTAAAAATCATACGTCATTTAAATGAGCCGTTTTCAAATTTATTGATCTCTTTATAAATTTTTTCCACAAAATTGCCCCAGGAATGGCTTTCGGCCACTTTCATTCTCCGTTTTTCTTTTTCCGAGCAGTTTTCTTTAAGGGCTTTTTCAATGAGCATGACATATTCTTCTTTTGAGGTGGCCAGGTAGGTGTCATCCTCGAAATACTTCATGAAGGTTGTTTTTGTCGCCACGACTGGCTTTCCCATGGCCAGATATTCATCGATTTTCAGCGGATAATTGATATCGGTAATCGGGTTGATGATTTGGGGGTTTAAAGCGACATCAAAGCTTTTTACATAGGCAGGGAGTTCTGCAGGTTTTTTGGTGCCAAGAAATCTTACATTGGGTATGGAATGCAGCTTACATTTTTTAAAATTCTCATCTTCCGGACCAACAAGTACGATTTCCCAATCCGGTCTTTGTTCCGCTATGTACACCAGCAAATCTATATCCAGTCTGATGGTGGTTAAAAATCCGACATACCCTATCCTGGGGTGAGGGATAGGGATAACATCAGGGGGAATTTCTATTTTTCCTTCAGGATCGGAATACAGGGATACGTCGCAACCCTGACCTATCATAAGGGCATTGGGATTATATTTTCTGGCATAATCTGCAAAAAAATCAGAGTTGGTAACCACAACATCTGACTTTCTGATCAGTTTAGGCTCCAGAATGGTTCCATGCCGTGCATGGTAAGAAACCAGGGTCACTGCATCCCTGATCAGGTATACCTGAACCTTAGGTTTAAGGAGGTCTTTAAAATAAAAGCCATTGATCATGGAATTATCATTGAACAAAATATAATCCATGAACTCCAATTTTATCAGTGCTTTACGGATTTGACCAGCGAATCTTTTATCATTAATTTTGTTAAAGTAGTTAAAAACATGATGGTTTCTTATCCAGTTAATGGATTCCAGAATCGTTCTGGGGTAAAGTACCCATAGGTTTTTGTTGAAAGGAACCAGATCTTCCTCTTTCTTTTTTAGTACCTTCAGGGCTTTCTTAACTTCCGGAAGGTTGCGGCGCAAGAGTTGGAAACTGCGTTGAAGCGGAGGATTGACAAAAAGAACCCTGTTCTTTTTGGAAAATTCCAGGGCGGTGTATTTGATGGTTGTCGCAATGTGAAGGTCCCAGGATTGAAGCCCGAAAACAATGATATCTCTTCCTTCTAACATATTGTCATGATAGGTTATTGATTCAGATCAAGGGATTTATATATTGAAAGTACATGTTCAGCCATGGCTTTCCAGGAGTATTTTTTTGCATTCCTGAAGCCTTTTTTCACAAGATCATTTTTCAGTTTATCGTCGCTGAGAATTAATTGAATAGCATCGCTGATCTGCCGGGGTTGAAAAGGGTCAATAAAACAGGCTGCATCCCCGCCCACTTCAGGCATTGAAGAGGTATTGGAGGAGATTACCGGGACTCCGCAGGCCATTGCCTCAAGCATTGGAATACCAAAGCTTTCCCGAAGTGATGGATAGAGAAAAATGCTTGCTAAAGAGTAAATTGCCGGTAATTCTTGGTTGGGAACATAGCCTGTTAATTTGACCAGTTTTCCCAGGTCAGGATCACCGATTTCCTGAATCAGACCTGCTAATTCATTTTTATCATAATCCAACATGACCAGCGGGATCTTTTCGGTTGAGGTCTGATTGAAGATGGATAGAGCTTTTAATACCCCTTTCGTATTCTTTTTCGGATCAGTATTGCCAAAGAAAAAAAAGAATTTTTCCGGAAGATGATACTTCAGGCGAATTTCCATTAAAATCTGTGGGTCAGTAATTTGCCTGAAATGAGTACCGACTCCGTTATAAACCGCTTTTAATTTTGTATCATCCATGTTAAAGAAGTGCGCAATTCTTTGCTTTTCATATTCAGATACAGTGATCACGCATTTGCTTTTTTTTATGCAGACGGGGACATTCCATCTTCTGTATAGATTTCCAAATTTCTGGTAAGCAGAAAACCCCTTGCGGAACAGACTCAGTTTTTCCATGTAGATGATGTCATGGACGGTTACGACCAGGGGGATGTTGCATCTGACGGGGGCAGTATTGCTGGTACAATGCAGTATATTGCAACCGGCGGCCAGAGCGGCTTTGGGAAGCAGAAACTGCTCCCAGACCGGATATGGGGAATCCCCGAGTTCAATTATGTTAAAATTCGGGGTTTCCTTCAGGCAGGGATCCTCGTCTTTTTTTACGAAAATATAATACTCGTTGACCTGATCAATTTCCTGGAGGTTTCTGATCAGCTCCAGGGCAACGATATCCATTCCATGTTTTTTTTTGCGGAATAACCGCTGTCCTTCAATACCGATTTTCATGGGTTATCATTTATAGGTTTTTCCGGATCAGTTTTATAGGCATGTTCAGTATGTATGAATTTTTTGTTGGCACCCTTTACGATCAGGGGTAAGACCAGCATGATGAAGAATACCCTGGGTAACCTCAATACTGCTTTAAGCGTGGATCGGGAATAAAATTTTGAAGGGATGGAAAAAACGATAGCCAGGATACAGGCAGCCAGGGAAATGATCCAGGCAAGCTGTAAGGGTGAATATGGAAAAAAAAGCCAGGTCAGGTTGATGATGAATAAAAGACCCAAAGTCACAATTCTTGGAGGGAGAGAAAACTGGAGCGCTTTATTGAAATATTGAAGGTTGAAATCGATAAATATTTGACTGACAGCTTTGAAAAAATCCTGTCCGAAATAATAGAGCTGGGAAGAAATCCATCGTTTCCTCTGCCTGTAAAACACCTGGGCATTCTGAACTTTCTCGTCAAGGACAAAGGCCTGGTTCAAATAAGTTATTTTTATACGGTCTTTGAGTAAGAGCAATTCGAGCTCCTTATCGAAACCACCTATGGCTTCCAGCTTGGGGATATAATGATGAAAAACCCGGGTACTGAAAGCCATGGCTGAACCTATCAGGGCAGGGGCAAACCCGATAGCGGCATGGCCTTTCCGGAATATATGATTATTGATTTCCTCACTGATGGCATCCAGGAGCGCAAATGCAGTATTGGTATTCTTTGCCATTCGGTGGCACTGTACCACCTCGGTTCCTGAATGAAACGCATTATTGACTTTCTGTAAAAGATCAGGTTCCAGATGGTTGTCGGCATCAAGGATAAGGACGATTTCAGTCTGAGGCGGAAGATAGGACAGGGCTTTTTGCAGGGATTTTACTTTTGTGCTGATATCGAATGATACTTCTACGGTGGTCAGGGGAAATTTTTCCAAGGACTTCAGGGTGTCAGCATGAAAGTGATCGGCAACAAGAATAACCTGGAATGCATCCATGGGGTAGTTTTGTTCCAGAGATTTCTGTATGGTTTCCCTGATCACGATATCTTCTTTAAACCCGGGAATGATGATGGTGATGAATTGTTTTTCGGGATTTACCACGACTTTATCTTTACCCGAGCATAAACCTGCGGTAGCAAATATCAAAAGGTAAAGTGAACTTCCTCCAAGGTAGGCAATGGCTAAAATCTGTATGACCTCAAGGATGTCTTTGATCATGTCCATAGCACATCATTTTTCGTTTTTTTTCTCTAAAGGGGCAGAAGTGGTATGTGTAGTATGTCCGAATCCCTGTTTTGCTTTATAAATGCGAAAAAGGGACAGCAGCATAAATAAGAAACCCTGGGGTAATGAGAAAACAGCTTTCAGTGTAGCAAGGTTATAAAGATGTTTCGGGATGGAGATCAGTAAGCTTAAAACGCAAATGGAAGTCAAACCAACCCATAACCATTGAAAATATAGCTGCTGTAATGCCAGGGAGAGCAAAGAAATGATAAACAGGAAACCAAGCAGAAAGATTCTGGGGGGTAACATCTGCTGAAATACTTTGTCAAAGAAATCGATGTTATGATTACGGAATAATTGAACAAGGCTGTTTGAAAAATTTTCACGGGCATAGATGAACTGGTTGGCCAGCCATCTTGTGCGCTGGGTCACAAAGGTTTTCGATTTCTGAACCTTTTCATCATAAACATGGGCATCTTCAATATATTCAATGGTTATTTTATCGCGCAATAAGCTGATCTCCAATTCTTTGTCTTCTCCGAAAGAATCGATTCCCGACATATAGTTTTTAAACAGCATATAATCAAAACACATTCCCGAACCGATCAATGCTGAGGATAAACCAAGAACCCTGTGACCTTTCCTGAAAATATGATTATTTATCTCCTCGCTTACGGAGTCAAGTACGGCAAAAGATGTATTCCTGTTCTTGGCCATACGGTGTCCCTGAATCGCCACATATCCTCTTGAAAGTGCTTCATTCATCAACGTAATGAAATTGGTTTCCATGACATTATCGGCATCCAGGACGATGGCTGCATCATACTGTTTTTCAATTTGCGACATGGCTTTATTCAGCGCCCTGGCTTTTGAACTTTTCTCAAAGGAAACTTCAATTACTTTGATTGGTAGTTTTCTGAGGTTTTCAAGGGTTTCAGACTGAAAAGAATCGGCGATCACGATCACATCATAATATTCCAGGGGATAGTTTTGTTCAAGTGCATGTTTGGCCACATTTACGATGACGGTATCCTCTTTATACCCGGGAAGGAAGACAGCAAATGTTCTCAGAGGGACATCCTTTGGTTTCGTTATCCGGTAAGGAAACAATCCCGCGATGGAAAAAATGGCAAAATACAAGGTTCCTACTAAAAAATAAGAGAAGATCAGTATTTCCGGTATGTATATCAGGTAATCAACCATAATTTTCATTATTTTTTTGCAAGCGCCCAAACGGTAACCGGATAAGATGGTTCATTTTTCAATGATCCGAACCAGCCCCTTGGCGCCCAGTTTTTAAAATTGGCTTTGACACAAGCCCTGTTACCCCATGACCAGGTTTGTATTCCTTCCAGGGGAAATCCACACTCATGCAGGAAATGCTTCATACCGGTTTCTGTCCATCGCGAGCAATCATAAGGCATGGGATGGATCTTGATCAGAAAAGGTGTGGCAACCAGGAAATGACCACCCGGTTTCACCATATCATAAACATTTTTACCGGCACGGTAGGGGTATAATAAATGTTCGAAAACCTGATCTGCAATGACAAGATCAAACTGTTTATCGAGTTTATCCACACAAATATCGAATTCAGGATAATTGAATTCGGTAAAACTTTTAAATCTAATATCCTGGAATGTCTTACCAGCTGATACTTCAAGGGCATCAAGTTGTTCGGGATGCAGTCCATTGATCAATTTGAAGCATCCTTGGTATAGTACAGTGCGTGTCCAATGCTTGTAATCATAACCAATAGAAGCAAGCAGGGGTTTCAGCCTGTCTTTGTTGGCATAAATCAATTTTTTCAGACCCATGTGTTTTGGTTTTTAATTAAAGTTTAAAGATAGTATAAGAATTTCGATTCACCAAGTCTTCACGGTGATGAATTATTATTGTTTTTTAATTCATGATATATTAGATTTGCGTAAGAATTCATACTATGAATAATTTATCTGTCAAAGAAAAAAAGTATCAAAGGGCAATTTCAGGGTTTAAATTTATCAGGAATGTCAATTTCCTGAGGACCTTAAGAGTGTTTCTTTCGAGCAGGCATAAGGGCATATGTCTTTTATACGGCAAGGCCACATTTGAGTCGCATAAGACAGCCAGAATGGAGGTTAAAAATGGCGTATTTCAGTTTAATCGTTCCTGGACCAAAAAAAATCCATTTCCTTCCATGCTGACCCTTGAGGAAAATGCAAGATTGCAGGTTAATGGAGATTTCCGGATATTTTCAGGTTCCCGAGTTTTGGTATGGGTAAATTCGACTTTGATACTGGGAAGTGGATATATCAATAATAATCTTATTCTTTCCTGTTACGACAGAATTGAAATCGGACATGACGTAGCCATTTCCGAAAATGTTTGTATCAGGGATTCGGATAATCATGATATATTAAATTCCGATCATGTAAAAACCCAAGCGGTTAAGATCGGCAATCATGTCTGGATTGGGACTAATGTCATCATTTTAAAAGGGGTAACCATCGGGGATGGCGCTGTCATTGCTGCCGGTGCCGTAGTGAATAAGGATATTCCCCCGGGTTGTCTGGCTGGCGGCGTTCCGGCCAGGGTGCTGAAAGCGTCAATAGAATGGAAATAAACAATGTTAGAGGTATGGGTTATCGTGTAACTGCTTGTTGAACAGATTTCTTGTGTGCCATCCAATAGCCCTGACATAGGAGTAAAAGAAATTCAATTTTCCACGGATCAGGAAAGAAAATGCATTTTTTGGTATGGCCACCGTAAATTGATACAGGATACCCATTAGAAAATCCCTGCCAAAGATATTCCTCCTCATAAACACAATACGGTTCCTGTTGAGGTAATAAATTTTCATCGGGTTGAGTTTCCCGACGGATATAGATTCCTTATGAAACACTATTGAATTATGGACATACCATATTTTATACCCGGCTCTTTTTATCCTGTAGCTCCAATCCGCTTCTTCATAATACAGAAAAAAGGTATATGACATCATTCCGATTTCCTTGATGACCTTCATGGGTACCATCATGGCGGCCCCATGGGCATAGGCAGTTTCGCGATCCTGGTTGTACTGCCCTTTATCCCTTTGCCTGTATCCGATTGCAAAGCTTCTCATGGTCCATGGATTAATCTCGGTATACCCGGCATACTGTATCAGGGTGGGATCATAAAAAAATCTGATTTTGGGACTGATGGCGCCGATTCCCGGATCAGCCATGAATTTTTGAATCAGGGGTTCCAGAAATCCTTTATCGACGACCGTGTCATTGTTCAAAAGTAAAACATATTCCCCCTGTGCACGCATCAGTCCGAGGTTGTTGCCCCCTGCAAAGCCGTAATTAATAGGGCTTTCATATAGGATTACCCCCGGGTACCGCCGCTTGATGATTTTCGGATCATCTTCCTGAGAACAATTGTCAATGATGATGATTTCAATGTTAGGATAGGAAATTTTTGTCAGGGATTCAATCATGTCACAAGTGACCTCTGACTGGTTATAATTAACCGAAACAATGGATACAAGCGGGTAAGTATGTTTTAACATAAGAAATGATCAGGACAATCTAGGACTTTCATGGATTTCTTTGCTGAACATGGTTTTTATATGCCAGCGGATGGCTTTAAGATAGGCGGTAAAAAGATGGAATTGTCTTTTTAATAGAAAAACCCCGGCATTTTTAGGAATGGCGATGAAAACCTGATAAAGGATGGAGATGAGGGCTACCCAGCCTTTGATATTTCTCCTCAGGTAAAGCATCCGGTTTCTGCTTAAATAGTAGATTTTCAAGGGACTCATTGAGCCTGTAGAAATGGAATCCTTATGATAAACAATTGAATTGTGGATGTACCAGACTTTGTATCCTGCATCTTTAATTCTTTGAATCCAGTCGAGCTCTTCATAATACAGGAAAAAAATATCTGCCATCAGCCCTACTTCTCTGACTACCTGTATGGGCAGCATCATGGCAGCACCAAAGGCATAGTTAGTGAGGGAATCTCTGTCGTACTGTCCCTTGTCATTCTCGTTAAACCCAATGCTGAAATGGCGAATGGTAAAAGGATTGATGGTTGTAAAACCGGCATATTGGATGATGTCGGGGTGATAAAAATAGCGGATTTTCGGGCTGACAACCCCAACTTCCGCATCTTCTTCCAGTTTTTTCACCAGGGGTTCAAGAAAACCGGGTTCGACCTCTGTATCATTGTTGATCAATAACAGATACTTTCCTTTAGCGATACGAATACCAAGATTATTTCCCCCTGCAAAGCCAAGATTTTGTTCGCTTTTTATGAAAATTATTTCCGGGTATTTTTCTTTGATCATGGATGGATCTTTTGTCGGAGAACCATTATCCACCACAATAATTTCGATACAAGGGTAGGAGATATGCAGCAGGGATTCGATCAGCTCGCAGGTCACCTCAGGCTGATCATAGTTTACGGTGATGATTGAAACCAGTGGGGAAGCTGATGATTTTTCCATACTATTCCGACAAACTATTGATCTTTTTTCATATTGTTTTTATGTTGCAGATAACCTGCAAGAAATCCGATGGGGGTAAAGAGCACAAACCCGATTAAAATATAGACAATTACACCTTCCATGGTCTATGACTTACGCCTTAATATTTGTTTGAATCAATGGTTTCATAATCTCCTTTCTGCTTTACGAAATACTCCCTGATCCTTTTAAATTCCTTGAAAACACGAATGGCAATGGCATTGATGAAGGGTCCTTCGCGTTTCAGGGATCGATCGATCATCCATACGACAGATTTTTTAGAGCGTAAGGGTACGACTTTACCGAATTTGGTAAGTTGCCAGGCCATATATCCATCTTCTCCTCTTTTTATGATCGTATTCCATCCACCTGTTTTATACGCCAGTTCTTTAACCATTCCGAAGCTGTACCCGCAAACGCTTAATTCCGGTCTTTTAATTCCTCTCAGGGAATGGACAAAATATTTTACAAATTCATAAATGGCAAATCCAATCCGGAATTTATTCAGGTTTTCCTTATAAAAGGAAGCTTGTCCGTAAACGCCGGCCACACCGTCTTGCTGAAGTTTATTGACCATGCATTCCACCCAATCCGGAGGATAAATGGTATCAGCATCTACAGTAAGATAATATTTGCCTTTGGAAACATCCATGGCTGCCTGTCTTGCGTTTCCTACGCCTTTTTTCGTTTCGAGCACATATTTTATTCCGGTTTTCTTAATGATTTCGCTGGTTTTATCCTGTGAATTATTATCTGTACAGATAATCTCCAATGGAAAAGTGCTTCTCTGGTCTGCCAGGGAAGAAATGGTTCTCAGGATATAATGTTCTTCGTTATAAGCAATGATTCCGACAGAGACAAGCGGGTTTTCACTTACAAGTCCTTCCACTTTTGAACGGATGGACTGGTATACTGATTCCGGAATGTCCTCAGCAGTTTTAAAATTAAACCAGTGAGCTCTGACCCATTTGGGAACGATGAGGTTGGGAAACATGCTGGGTGGGTTTAAGTGGGTTTAACGGTTTGTGTTTTCGCTAAAAGTTCAAATTTTTTATCCAATTGCGGTCCCATAAAGAGATAAGCCATAGATGCATAAACCATGATACCAGTAGGAAATTGTCCTAAAATCGCGTTACCATAGCTGGCCCAGATAACGCCAAAGAAACCACAGAGCAAGGCCGCCTCCTTAGCGAAAAGCTCTTGGTTTTTTATCTGAAACATAACGATATAGGAACTTTTACCAATGATATAAAAAATGATAAACATATGGAGAAAAAGGCCGACAATCCCCACATCCGCCCAAATCAGCACAAACCAGCTATCCGTAGCGATATTGGCAAGAAAAGCATCAGGTGTATAGGCCAGCGCCCTGGCCCCGGAATGCCCTACGCCACCGCCAAATGGCCTGGTTTTCAGATATTCTTGGAAGAGTCGCTGGTTTGATATCCTGACCATATAGGAAGCATCGTCTTCGGGAGTAAAGGCGGTTCGCATACGGTAAATCTGGTAATTGCTGTTTCCTAAAGTAGTGAAAGCAAAAAACACATAAACTGGAACCAAAACAGAGGCACCGATAATGATTGACTTAATATTTTTTCGCAAAACCAGGTAAAGCACCATACCGGCAAATGGAATGGAGATGGCGCCACGGGTTCCTGAGGCCGACATGCCATAGAAGCTTGCAGCCATGACAATCCCCCAGAAGACTTTTTTCCTGATATTTTTTTCATTCATCATAATGATCAGGGCGATTATCCCAATATGACCCTGGGCCGCTCCAAACTGTCCTGCATCTGTATAAAAGGAAAATGCCCTCAGGTTGCCCCAGATAACATGGGTTACAGCGCCACCGGCATCCAGCCACCTTTGTTCCCAGGGGTCGGGACCGATATAGAGCTGCATAAAGGCTTTTACCGACCCAAGAATGGAAAATATTCCCCAGATTGCCAGAAATTTATTCAAATGCCGGGGTTCGTTATAAATCATATAGATTAGCGGGATGACCATCATCATGTAAAAGGCAATCCCCCGCATGGACGAGAACCAGGCAGCTTTGCTGATGGCTTCCGGATTGAAGAGTTCTGCAACAATATAGATAAACCAGATCACGGAGAAGATGACCAGGTCATTATTCAGTATCTTGATGCTGATTTTATCTTCGAAATAATGAAAAAATATAGCAATATAGATGGTGACCAGGGTGATATCCATAACAGGACCCAGGGTGGCTGGAATGTAGCGGGTAAGCCCCATCAGGATGAAATTCAGAATAAATGCAGTGGTCAGTCCAATTTCAGGTTTGAAGATCAAACGGTTGAGAAACAAGACCATCACCGGGAGGACCAGCAATATTGCGGCGACCGTAAAGCCTCCAATGGCAATGACATATCCTATCCCGATAGCGATGATGATGATCGCACCAAAAATATCAGGCCTTCTTAGTTTTTCAGGTCCTGCAGGATATAAAATCGGGTTATTGCTCAATGGTATATTTTTTATCCTTGATAATTTGCTTTAATCTCAGGCCATAAGCTTTATACAGGTTAAACCCATACCTGAAAATATTTAAAAATGAGATGTCAACTTCCTGTTTTAAGAACCGATACCCAACGATCAGTCCGACACAACTGAAGAAAACGGTGGCGAACGCCACAAATAGAAGAATGGTGGTAACTTCCCATTCCGGGAAAAAGTAATGCAGCCCAAAAACCGCGATCAGATCTCCGATGATATTAGCGCCAACCATCCATAAGATTTTATAGAAATTTTTTTGGGGTTTGTTTAAACTATCTAAGGCAACTCCAGTAAACCGGTCAAGAGGGAGTAATAAGGAATAAATGATAAACACCATCAGAATATTGGATAATCCTTCAAGCGAACTTAAATATTGGGAACCCCCCAGAATAATAATGAAAACCTTATTCAGGAAAAAGCTGATGACAGCAATGACAATAAATAAATAGACGATAGAACCGGTGTAAGAGTAATATAATTTCTTAAACTCGTCAATATTATTTTCAAGGCTTGCCTTTGAAAGTTTTGGAAAGGCTGTATTGGCAAAGCTGATCAATGGGATTTCGATAACATCCAAAAATTTCAAAGGAATGGCGTAAAGAGCAACGCCGGTCGGACCTAAAAACGCACTGAATGAAATGATGAAACTATCGGCTCCCTTTAGTAAACTGCTCCCGATCCTGGTCAACATGGAGAACTTCCCATAGGTGAGTAAAATCTTTGCCTTTTCCTTTGAAAAATGCCGGATATACTCTCCCCCTGTCCATTTTTTAACCAGGCAGAATACCGAAGTTAAAGTATGTGTAATGACATAGATCAGAACCACGAGAGTGGTGTCAATTCTAAGGAAAATATATGCTAAGAGAATAACAATCAGAAAAGAGATCAGGTTAAAAAACCTGAGCCAGAATATCTTTGCAAAAGCTAGGTCAGCTTGAAGGATAGACCAGGCATAATTCCACGGCATGGAAACAATGGCATAAATCGGATACCAGTAACAGAAAACATCGTATCCGCTGGAGGCAAGGGTTGTGGGGATGATCAGAATTAAAACCCATAAAAGCACAGTGATGACGATTAAAATAAGAATTCCCAACACCCAGCTTGATCCAAGATAGGATTTTCTTTCTTCGGCGTTGGGGGAGGATAAATACCTGACGATGGCATCCCTGGTTAGTCCCCATCTGAGCATATCAACAAGAGCTGCAGGGGTGACGAAAAGCACCCATTTACCAAAATCCTGAATGTCGAGTATCCTGATCAGGATCATAAATGACAGCAACCCCATTACAGCGGAGGTGAAGTTGGCTGCCAAGGAAAGAAAGTTGAGATCCTTTATTATGCGAAGAAAAAATTTTTTCAATGATCAATGTTCAATACAATGGTTAAGGCAATCTTGACTATTTCATCACATCAGATGACATTTTTCTCCCTGAATTGTAACATCAGTATTCTTTTCAAAGCTCTTCTGAATTTTGATCTTTGTTTGGGAAGTTCACCCAGGGTGGTATCAAGATAGATGAGTTCAACGCCATTCAGTACGATCTGGGCATTGTTTCTGATGACAGATGAAATCGCATTAAGGGCTGAAGCGTCTGCTGATGTCCATGACCGATTGGCACGGGTCACTAAGAGTGCAAGATCAAATTTCTGAATCAATTCCATGGGATATGGGTTATTGATCAGGGAAGGGATTTCAACGAAGATATAATCATAGCTGCTTGAATCCAGGTGTTCAAACCCTTTCATGAGGTCCGAGAAATCATTGGTTTCAAAGAAATTTTCCCGGATAACATATTGGATTTCATCCTCGTTGGCAGGGATCAGTTCTCCCGAATTGGTATAACCCTGGCTTCCTGGTTGTTCCTTGATGTAGTTGAGAAATAGAACATTTTCGCCGAATGATCTCATTTTCCGGGACACTTCTCTGGCAATGGTTGTTTTTCCTTCGGTATCACGGGTACTGAATAGGAGTATTAGAACTGGTTTTTTCTCGATGTTCTCCAGGTTATGAAGTAATGACAGTTTTATATTCTGAACAATCATTTCTACCAGTCGGGGGAGGATAAATCCTATATCTACCGCGTAAATCTGCTGGGCAATCTGTGGATAGATTCCGGCCAGTTTAAGTTTGATGAATTTTTCTGCGCGTTCTGGCGTTTTGATGGTGGTATCAAAAAACTCCATGGCGATCAGCAAGGCCAGAATCAATACGAAACCAATGAAACCTGCAATCATAACAAGGATCATTCCTCTTCCGCGCAAGGGATGCAGAGGGTAAAACGGAGGATCGACGACTTTTAGGTTTGAGGTCAATTCATCATCCTGTTGCCTGAGTTTCGCCATATTAAGGTCATGGAGGATGGTCAGGAACTCTTCTTCCGTTACCCCGATAAGCCTTTCTATCCGTTTCATTTCTGCTCCGAGGGGTGCAAAAACTTCAAAAACCTGTTTGTAATATTTTTTTCTCTCCGCTAAAACCCTCAATGCTGCTTTGCTTTCCTCATAAGCGATCACATTATCCAGCCAGGAGGTAAGAAGTTCTTTCATGGGCAATCCTTCCACGCTGTTGTTGACCATATATAGGCGGTCAATCTGATTTTTAATTTCCAGTTTCAGGTGTTCGACTTTGGCTTTTAGGTTGGCCAACTGAATAATTGTGGCCGAGTCATTTCCAAGGTCAATTTCGATATTGGCAATTTGCATGGTGGTCTCAGAAAGTTCTGTCCTGAGTCTTAGGATAGCGCTGGTATTCAATGAAAGCTTGGCATGGGCTTCAAGTTTTCGCTCAATGATTTTTATGGCAGCATCGGATGAGGCATAAGCAATTTGTTTGTTCTGATAGGTAACATCGAGATCTTCTTTGGTGGAAGCGATCACCTTTGTCTGTTCATAATAATTGATGATGTTGTTTCTTTCGTTAAAAAGAAGTAAGTCGTTTTCTGCTTTTTGCAGGCGGCGCATGGCATCTTCCAGTTGTCTTTTAAAATACTGGATCACGGCATCGGTTTGATTTTGCTTGAGGAGTTTATAGTTTCTGATGAAGACCTTTGTTAAAAAGATCAGGGTTTGCTGACATATCCCGGGGTCGGGACAAGTATAGGACAGTTTTATTAAATCGCTGTTTTGGATACGGGAAATATTGATTCCTGAAAGGGCACGAATACTGTAAAATTTATCACTCTCCGAATTCCATAGCTGGTAAATGAAATTATAATCATTTTGATGACCATAGGCCAGTAAACGTTTTACGATTCTGTCAAAAGAGGTGGTATCAGAACTGCTTCTCGAAATTTTTACATGGGTCATGGTATCCATTGAGGTATAATAATCCATCATGGAGGAGGAATCTCGTGAGCCTGCCGGAGAGGGTTCAGGTTCATAATTTTCCTGTTGTGGAGGGGGAGAAGCCTGAGGTACTGATGTTTCTCCGATCATTAATTTCTGTCCCACCTCGAGGGAATTACTGCTTAACTGATTAGTTGTCATCAATTCATTGACGCTTATCCCTGCTGATTTTGAAATGGAATACATGGTTTCCCCGCGTTTCACAACATGAAATTTCTTTCTGGGTTTGGATTGCTTGATGTCGTTGCGGATGGATTCAAGGTTTTTATTGAATTCGTCTTCTTCTGAAGCTGGTTCAAGTATTTCAGAAGTTCCCTTTACCGGTGGGCGATAATACCTTTTATCATTTCTTTTTTCACGTTTAACTAGGTCTAATACATCGGGAGGGACTTTTGACAGGAGCTCTTCATAATTTTCTTTTGAGATATATCTGGGGTCATAATGATCAAGTAATAAATGCTGGGCCAGAAGGCTAACTGAAACTTCTTCAAGGGTTTGGCGGGCGCGAACCAGATTCATCAGGTTGTCATAGACAATCATTTTAGCCATCAGGTCCCCACTGGTTTGCTGAACAGAATAACCTGAAGCAATGCCTGTATAAATCGTGGTTTCTGAATAATAATTTGCCTGTCCGCGTCGGGTTATAAAGTAGACAACGGCAGCAATGAGAAGGGGCACCAGTATCAGCAGTAAAAGATGTCGTTGAATGAGCCTGATAAAATAGATTATCTTCATTATTCAATTTTGTTAATTACGTTGAATTTGATTCCGGCTATTTCCTGAAGTATCATATAGGCATTATAAAACGCATTTCTGGCTTCCTCGAAGTCGGTAATTGCCTTTCTGTTCATTTCATTGATGTTTGCAAGTTCATAGAGGGTGGTCTGACCATTGAGAAACTCTTTGTCTCCCATCTCTTTTTGCAAGGCATTAGTGGTCACATTGTCGTTTGCAATTTTCAATTTTTTCTGTGTCACCAGGAGTTGGTTATACTGAACAATGATCAGTTTACGTAATTCGAGGATCTCATTTTCTTTTACGGCCATGGCTTTTTCCACATCTTTGATGGCTGTCTTTACCCTGTTTCTGCGATCCCATAAATCATCCAGAGGAAGTCTGAAACTCATGCTGATCTGATACCGGTTATTATTCTGAAGACTAAGGATGGTGTTGGCATCCCCCAGGTTAGTTTTATTGTTTGTCAAGGCATCCCAGATATCAGTTGATACCATACCATCTGCATACAGGTTTTGCATCCAGTCACGGCGGGCTGTTTTAACCCTGTATTTGGCCATGGCGACATCAGCATCCTTAACTTTCAGGAAAGGAGAATGAACCAGGGCGGAGTCGATCAGATCCTCCAGGGGAGGAATGCGTTGCATAATATCATCAATTAAAGGATTAAAGACGACTGTGGAAGTATCTTTATCCTGCCAGGATTGTCCGGAAGAAATTACAGAACAGTACAATAAGGAAAATAAAATAAGGACTGTAATTCTTGTTTTCATATCAAACATTTTCTTTTTGAATCAATGCTGTGAATGTTCTGAAGATAATTTTAATATCTCCCCAGAAAGAATTATGTTCCGCATAATAATTATCCAGAGCAAATCTTTCCTCTTCCGACATAATACCGCTTCTGCCTCTTTTTTCCACCTGCCACAGTCCTGTCAGTCCTGCGGGAGCACGAAACCTGCGGCTCCATTTTTTCTTCGTCAGGGCTTCTGCTTCATTCAGGGGAAGGGGTCGATTGCCAACGATCGACATATCTCCTTTAAAAATATTGAACAATTGAGGAAGTTCATCAATGCTGGTCATACGGATAATTTTCCCGACTTTGGTAATGCGGGGATCATTCTTGATTTTGAGGAAGGCTTTGCGTGCATTTTTTCTTTTGTTGGCCAACCGCTCGCAGATTTCTTCTCCATCATAATAAACCAGTGGAGAACATGATTTGCCTTCTGGTAATTTTGAACATTCAACACATTTTTCTTCCACGGATTCGTTGATGTACTGATTCAGGTGCTCCACTTCTTTAAGCCTTTTATCGGCATCAGGATACATAGATCTGAATTTGTAAAAATTAAAGATCTTGTAATTGGCGCCAACTCTTTTTGAAAAGTAATACACCTTACCTTTTGATTCCAGTCTGATCGCCAAAACCGTAATCAACATCAGGGGCGACAGGATTAGCAATGCCAGTGTGGCAAGGGTCAGGTCAAACAACCTTTTCGGGAAAGGTGTTTGATAAGGACTCATGTCTTCATCGTGGATATTTAAATTAACGGGAACATAATCGTTTTTTAATTTTATCAACGAATGAATGCGGTTGAAAATATTTCCTGCATCCAGTTTTTTATGATAAAAGTCATCTACCCCGAAAAGCAAGGCTTCCTGTTTCAGATTATAATCACGGATCAATGAAAGCACGATAAAGGGGGTTTTTTGATAGACCTTATTGAGTTTTAATTTATGAAAAAGCGCTAATCCATTGATCCCGGGGAGCAGGTACTCGCAAAGAATGGCATCCATTTGCTGATTCTCTTTAAAAAGAGTTACAGGTTTTGGATCTTTATCCAGGTCAAAAATCCTGAAAGTATTGTTTGTCAGCCAATTCATTGCTGCCAATCCATTTTCTTTGACCGTGACGTCGAACAACCCACTGTCAAGGAATACATCAATGCTTGATGGATCATTCCCTATATAGAGGATTTTAAGTTTTGTGATTCCTGTGTCATCCATATATCCTAACTTCCTCTTCTTTGAGAATACTGTTCTTTTGATTCCAGACGGCGTTTGATTCTGGCAATCAGTTCTTTAGGATTAAATGGTTTGAGCACGTAATCATCCGCACCCATTTCGAAGCACTTGATTTTATCTGCACTTTCTTCTTTACCGGAAAGCATGATCAGGGGAATCTCTTCGAAAAAACCACTTTCACGTATCTTTCTGATAAATTCAAACCCGTTCAGCACAGGCATCTCCACGTCACAGATTATGACATCCGGAAGATTTCCGGATTGAAGATAATAAAGAGCATCCATACCATTGTTCATGGTAACTACCTCGAAGTCTTTATTGAATGTATTTTCGATGATAAATCGGATACTCTTTTCATCATCAAGAGCGAGTATCTTTTTCTTCATGCATCACAATTTAGTAAGCAAATATATTCTAATTTGGATGAAATGATAAAAATAGATATTAACAAAAACAAAAAAGTTATTGACTGGATTCCCTTCTTTTATTGGATTTTTTAAGGCTTGGGTTCGATGAGTTGTTGAAGAGCAAAGACTTCATCACGAAGACGGGCGGCTTCAATGAAATCCAGTGCTTTTACGGCATCTTCCATCATTTTTCTGGTTTTTGACAAGAGTTTTAGGAGTTTTTCCTTCGACATATACTGTATTACGGGATCTGCAGCAATATTTCCCGACTCCTTTTCAATATATGTCTTGGAATGAATGTGTCTGGAATCTGCCACTGAGGTCTGGCCAAGAATATCCTGGGTACTTTTGATTATGGCTGCAGGGGTGATGTTATGCGAAAGATTGTAGGCCATTTGTTTTTCCCTTCTGCGATTGGTTTCGGCCATCATTCGTTTCATGGAATCAGTCATCTTATCCGCATACATGATCACTTTACTGTTTACATTCCTTGCTGCCCTGCCTGCAGTTTGTGTAAGGGAGCGTTCAGAGCGTAAAAATCCTTCTTTATCCGCATCGAGAATAGCTACTAAAGAAACTTCAGGTAAATCCAGCCCTTCCCTGAGAAGATTTACCCCAATCAGCACATCAAAGACACCCATCCTCAGGTCCCGCATAATTTCAACCCTTTCTAAGGTCTCCACGTCAGAATGGATGTATCTGCACTTCACTCCAAGTTTTAAAAAGTAGGCTGACAATTCTTCCGCCATTCTTTTGGTAAGGGTTGTCACAAGTACCCTTTCATTGACCATGATCCGCTGATTGATTTCATCCAGCAGATCATCAATCTGGTTCAGGCTTGGGCGGACTTCCACATAGGGATCAAGCAGGCCGGTAGGCCGGATCACCTGTTCCACGACAACACCTTCACATTTCTGTAATTCAAAATCGGCTGGTGTCGCACTGACATAAATCACCTGACCGACCATGGATTCGAATTCATCATAAGTCAACGGACGGTTATCCAGGGCAGAGGGAAGTCGAAAACCATATTCCACCAGGGTTTGTTTCCGTGAACGGTCTCCGCCATACATGGCCCGGATCTGAGGGATGGAAACATGGCTTTCATCCATCACCATCAGAAAATCATCAGGAAAATAATCCAACAGACAGAAGGGACGAGAACCGGGTGCCCGACCGTCAAAATACCGGGAATAATTTTCTATACCTGAACAATAACCCAGTTCCCGCATCATTTCCATATCGTAAGTCACACGGTCTTCCAGCCTTTTGGCTTCCATTTCCTTATTGTTCTCCTTGAAGTATTGAATCTGCTTCAGCAGATCATCCTGAATTTCAACCAGGGATTCTTTCATTTTATCCTGGGTGGTGACAAAGATATTGGCAGGATACACCGTCAGGATTTCCTGAGTGTCCATTTTTCTGCCTGTTGACGGATCGATGGAGGTTATGGACTCAATTTCATTGCCGAAAAAAATAATCCTGTAAGCGATATCCAGATAGGCTGGGAAAATATCCACAGAATCACCCTTCACCCTGAATTTTCCCCTGATCAATTCGGTTTCGGAACGGGCATAAAGACTGTTGACGAACATCTGCAAAAGACTGTTCCTGCTGAGTTTCTGTCCTATTTTAATCCGGATGACCTGTTGGTTGAAATCATCTGGGTTGCCTATTCCATAGATACAGGAAACCGAAGCGACAACAATGACATCACGACGTCCTGATAAAAGCGAAGAAGAAGCACTCAACCTTAGCTTTTCGATTTCTTCATTGATGGAAAGATCTTTTTCAATATAGGTATTTGTTACAGGGATATATGCTTCCGGCTGGTAATAATCATAATAGGAAACAAAGAACTCAACGGCGTTTTCAGGAAAAAACTGCTTGAATTCCCCGAAAAGCTGAGCGGCCAGGGTTTTGTTATGACTTAAGACAAGGGTAGGTTTCTGGACTTGCTGGATCACATTTGCGATGGTAAAGGTTTTCCCTGAACCTGTAACGCCGACCAGAACCTGAGCCGGATCATTACGCCGGATGCCCTCAATCAGTTGCTGTATCGCTTCCGGTTGATCTCCTGTTGGCTGAAAAGCAGAAGTCAGGTTAAATTTCAAAAGTCAGGATTTAAGGTTTTATAAATAAAGTTGAGGTGATCGGGTAATGATCAGAAAGATCAATGGGAAATTTCTGATAATGTGTGGACATAAAATAATCGCTGTATAAAATATAATCGATCCTGAAAGAAGGCAGTTTCCCTGCATAGGTACTTCCAAAAATTTCTCTTCCTGCTTTTTTAAATGCATCGTTCAGTCCTTTAGTCAGGGTACGGTAAGTGTAGGAAGAGGGAGTGTCATTAAAATCTCCGCAAACGATCATGGGATAATGACATTGCTGCATATGATTTTTCAACCGGTCAACTTGTTTTGAACGCATGATAAAAGCACGTCTGAGTTTCCAGGCCATTTTTTTTGATCCTTCTTTGATTTTTGGGGTTTCTGCTTCAGGATTAGTGAGGCGGGAATAAAAAGAATAATCTTCATCCCCGAACCGGAATGGTTCCAGATGAAGATTGTAAACCCGCACTGTATCCGAATGAATCAGAATATCTGTGTAGATAGCGAAAATACTTTGGTTTTGAAATCCGATTTGATCACTTTTGACGATGGGGAATCTTGAAAAAGTGGCAATGGCATTGATTTTTTCTTTGTCCCAGAATTCATGGTAATTCTTTAAGTAGTAATGATCCAGGTTGATGGCCCTTGTAAACCTTGAAACAGTTTTATTAAAATTCTCTCCCATGGCAAAGAATTCCTGAATACAGATGATATCGGCCTGTTGTCCGGAAAGAAAATCCGTGACTTTACTTCGGGTTTCCGAGGCGCTTTGGTGGGGGACATAACCATACAGGCTATGAACATTATAGGAGATGATCTTTATTGGTTTGACCGTTAACGGTTGGGACTGTGTGAGATGAATGGGCAGGATGGAGGTTAACTGATTCCAGCCAATCAACGTACAAACCAGGGATAAAAAAATAATCCTTCTCCAAAGGACAAGCCAGATCAAGATAAAAAACAAATTTGAAATCAGTAAAACGGGATAGGCCAGCCCCGTAAACGCGAAAATCCAATATTTTGAAGGACTGATGCATGCTGAGAAGGAGGAAAGCAGCAAGCCTGTAGCAACCAAAATATTCAGTATGATCAGGAGTTTGATGAGGATCGATGTTGACTTTTTCTTTCCCACGGATCGTCAATTTTTTGTTGAAGACTTGAATAGAAATTCTTTTTCTTCTCTAGAAAGACTGTCGTATCCTCCTTTTGAGATTTTTTCCAGAATTTCATCGGTACGCTCCTGATTTTTTTTCTTCCTGAGATTATATTCTTCATCGGTAAACGGGCGCGTTGTATGTCCGGAATTATTTGGGGAAGAATGCCGGCTCCGAAAAAAATGATGGAATCGCTCAGTATTTTTTCCAGAGATGAACAATGCATATGCCATTCCGAACAGGGCACCCCCGATATGGGCGATATGACCTCCGGCATTTTCTGACGGAATCATGAAAAAATCAAATATAAACAGGGCAATGGTCAGGTAGATGATTTTAATCCTTCCGAAAAACAATAATTGAATGGTATATTTGGGAACATGGAATGATATGGTGGTCACAACGGCCATGACAGATGCTGAAGCGCCAAGGGCTGAAGCCAGTGGAATCATGGGGCGAAATACCGGAAAAAGATTAAATCCTGCAATATAAACGGCCCCGCCGGCAATTCCTCCGAGCAGATAAACCCAGAGAAGTCTTTGTCCCGAAAGGTATTCCGTGAAAATTTTTCCAAACCAGAACAACCAGAGCATATTGAATAGTAAATGCCAGAAATCAAGGTGAAGAAACATATAGGTGATGATCGTCCAGGGTTTTTCCGAGATCAGGGAAATACTGGCCGGAAGTGCAAGTAGGTTGAGTACGGTATGGATAGCATGGTGGGCATCAGGCTGGTTAAGGAGAAAAAAAACCACCCTGAATGCCATGATCAGAATCCAGATAGCAATATTGCTGGTGATGAGGATCGACAGAACAGAACCCTGACTGAAAAATTTTCTGATTTCAATCCAGTAGTTAGGTGGAGGACTGTAGTTCTGGTACATGACGGTCAATTTTTAGATTTCTTTCTCCAGTAAATGATCAGGAAAAATCCAAAAAGCATTCCTCCGAGATGGGCAAAATGGGCGATATTGTCACTTGGATTATTGGATATTCCAGAAAATACTTCAATGGCTCCATACAAAATAACGATCCACTTGGCTTTGATGGGAAATAAAAAATAGATATAAACCAGCATATTGGGAAACAACATGCCGAATGCAAGAAGAATTCCATATACTGCCCCTGAGGCGCCGATGGTAGGAACATTCATCTGCAAAGTAATCAATTGATTGATATAGTCCAGAGATTGTTGCCTGTACATCAGATTCTTGGGCGACATGGACCACTCCCCGATGAACGTTCTGACACTTCCCTCGATTTCATAGTACTGAGGGTAATGCTGACGGATAAAGGCAATAAAGCCATCCAGGTTGGGGGACTGACTATAGGCCATAGCAGCAGACTGAATGGAAGACATGTCCCACCAGATCACCAAGGTCTGAATTATGGCAGCCCCTATACCAGTGATCATATAATAGGTCAGGAAGCGTTTTGGACCCCAGACATTTTCCAGTAAGTATCCAAACATCCACAAAGCAAACATATTATATAAAATGTGCTTGAAGTCGGCATGAAGAAACATATAGGTTACAAACTGGTAAGGACGGAAAAGGTCTGATCCGAAGTAGTGAAGTCCAAGGATATCTACCAGATTTATCCGGAAGGCATTTTCAAAAGAAAGTGTTGCCAGGAAAAACAATCCGTTAATAATGAGCAAATTTTTGACCACCGGGGGTAATAATCGAAATCCTGCAGGGTTATATTGGTTGAACATGAAGGGAGGGTTTAATGTTTAAATTTTTTAGTCATTTCTTCATACGGAATAACCATCATTGTAGGTTTGCCTTCCGGGGAGATTTCAGGTACCTTACAGGCAAACAATTGCTCCACCATGCTATTCATTTCCGATGGATGTAGTTTTCTTCCCTTTTTCACAGAGAGTTTTTTTGACAGTACCCGGAAAAGGTTCAGCTTATCGGGTGTTTTTGTGTTCCTGAAAGACACTTTCAGCGATTCCAGAACGGATTCCATCAGATCAGAAGCTTCAAGATTTTGGCAATCAGCTGGAACGGCATGGATAAGAAAAGTATTGTTGCCGAAATCCCGGATCTCAAACCCGATTTCCTCAAACAGACCTCTGGATTCCTGAAAAAGTTGTGCATCCTCATGGGTCAGGGTTATGGATTGGGGCAATAATATATGTTGTGAACCACCAGGGTCATGCTGATCTTGATTCAGCATACGTTCATACAATATTCTTTCATGGGCATTTTGCTGATCGATGATTACGATACCGCTCTGGGTATGGGTTATCAGAAAAGCATTTTTCACCTGGATCACCCTTAGTTGGTCTGGTTGACTGTCATTGCTCCAGAAAGTAGATTGAAGCTCTATTTCTTGAGGAGCAGGTTTTATTTCTGAAGGTTTTGGAATGAACGGAATCTGAGGCTGGGCATTCGTTTTTTTCTCAAAAGGATTAAATTCAGGGTTGATGGTTATGGAAGGGGGAGGGACATAGTGGTTGCGGGTTGGGTCAGGGAGAATCATGCTTTGTTCCACCTCAAAATCGAGGGTGGGAGAAAGGTTGAATCTCCCGATCGATTGTTTGATGGCGGCATGCAGAATGGCATAAATACTTTTGATCTCCAGAAAATTGATTTCGGTCTTAGTGGGATGGATGTTAACATCGATCGACTTAGGGTCAACTTCAAGGTAAATGAAATAAGTGGGAAAAGCATCACTCGGGATCAATTCTTTAAACGCATTTTCTACGGCATGATGCAAATAAGGGCTTTTCATGAATCTTCCGTTGGTAAAGAAGTATTGTTCCCCCCTTGTTCTCTTTGCAAATTCAGGTTTACCAATAAAGCCGGAAATATTAACCAGTTCTGTCTGTTGTTCAATCGGGATCAGTCGTTGGTTATAGTTGCTACCTAAAAGATTGATGATGCGCTGTTTGAGATTGCTGGAAGGAAGCTGGAACAACATTTTATCCTGGTTATAAAAAGAGAAGGAAAGCCCAGGATTGACCAGCGCAATCCTGAAAAACTCTTCCATCAGGTATTTTAATTCCAGTGTATTAGACTTTAAAAAATTTCTTCTGGCGGGGACGTTGAAAAACAGGTTTTTCACCATTACCGATGTGCCATTGGGGCAGTTAACCGGAGATTGGCTTTTAAAATCAGAACCTTCGATTTCGACACAAGTCCCGATTTCATCTTCCACCCTTTTGGTCCTTAATTCAAGTTGAGCCACGGAGGCAATGGAAGCCAGGGCTTCTCCCCTGAAACCAAGGGTGCGAATTGCCTGAAGGTCGTTAGCCGATTGAATTTTTGAAGTAGCATGCCGTTCAAAACACATTCTTGCATCTCTTTCCGACATCCCGCAACCATTGTCAATGACCTGGATCAATGTTTTTCCGGCTTCTTTAATGATGAGCTTGATGTCGGTGGCGCCGGCGTCAATGGTATTTTCGAGCAGTTCCTTGGCTGCAGAAGCGGGGCGCTGAACGACTTCTCCTGCGGCAATTTGATTGGCCACAGAATCCGGTAATAAGCGAATGAGATCACCCATAGCTACAAAGATACCCTTAATTCATGAGCCTGTCATGGGCCCCTTCCGGTCCTGAGATGTAAGGGAAAAGACAAATTTAATATTGTTGCTCAATGTTCCGTTTCCTCCTGAAAGGAGGTGGCTGTTAAAATCTGGATTTATCCAGAACTGGGAACCTCATCTCTGCAAGATAGAAAGCTCCGTAAAATACCGCACAGAAGAACATCGTTCCCAGAAAATCATTCAAAAAGAATGAAAATCCGTTCACAGTATCACGGAAAAAGACCAAGCCGGCGGCATAACATTCAATCAGACCGGCAAACGTCTGCGGGTAAAACGGGCTGGCCAGCCAGGCAGAAAAGTTGGTTATCAGAAAAAAGATAACTGCCGAGCTGAAAGATGCCAGAATCACCGATCCCACATTGATCTTTTTTCGGATCAACATTCCGATGAGTACCGTTATGGCAAAACTAATGTAAACGGCAGGCATATTGGCATGAAGACCTAAAACGAGATCGCTCAGAAACATCGTGGCGATTGGAATGGCAAAAGCATAATGCTTTTTATCGAAATAGGATCCTGCAAATAATGCCATAGCCGCAACAGGTGTAAAGTTAGGCCAGTGCGGCAACAACCTCATAAAGGCTGCAGCAAGAATAACAGTAAGAACAACAATAAATCTAGGTGTAATAGATTTATATTTCATTAATATATCGAATTAGAATGATACAAAAATAATAAATCATTTCAATAAATGTCAAGTAATCTCAAAAATTGTTTGCTATTTTTGATCTTTTCCAACATAACCAAGGTATTAACCTCATGAAAAAACTAATTTTTATTTGTTCCGTCATCCTTCTTGTTCTTTTTTCAACCTGTCAACCAATGAAACTGAAAGCTGATCTTCTGATCTACAACGCAAAGATTTATACCCTCGATTCCATATCCTCCATGGCAGAGGCCATGGCTGTGAAGGATGGAAAAATCATGGCGCTGGGTACTCATGAGGAGATCCAGAATAAATATCATTGTGAGGTACAGATGGATGTGATGGGAAAGCCAATTTTTCCGGGTTTCATAGATGCCCATTGTCATTTTTACGGCATGGCCCAGAACCTCCAGTATGTTGATCTGGCAGGTTCACAATCCTTTGAGGAAGTGTTGTCGCGTATGAATTCATTTCAGTCTGTGCTGAAAGATGGTTGGATCGTGGGCAGGGGATGGGATCAAAACCTATGGGAAAAGAAGGAATTTCCCGACCGCCAGTTGCTGGATAAGGCTTATCCTGACCGGCCTGTGGTGCTTATCCGCGTGGATGGACACACTGTAATCGCCAACCAGCTTGCATTGAAGAAAGCCGGAATCGGAATGGATAATCCTTTCAAGCCAGGGGAAGTCGGAATCAGGAATGGTATACTGAGCGGGATACTCAGCGAGAACGCCGCCGATCTGATGCGTAATACGGTGCCAATCTCCGACAAACAAGGCATGACAAATCTTCTGATGAAAGCCCAGGAATTGTGTTTTTCCTGCGGACTGACCGGAATTAGCGATGCCGGCCTCGAGTTCCAGGCCGTGAAGTTATTGGATTCTCTACAACAACAAGGGGTATTGAAAATTCATGTTTATGCAATGCTGAGTCCTAGCCCGGAAAATATCAATGAATATGTGTTAAACGGCCAGTACCGGACCGATCAACTCAGCGTTTCCTCTATTAAGTTATATGCCGACGGGAGTCTTGGCAGCAGGACTGCACTGATGAAACAAGCATACAGCGATGCAGCCGGGGGAAAAGGAATTCTTGTAACCTCCCCGGATTCTATAAAAAGATATTGTCAGATTGCCCTGGCCAGCCATTACCAGGTGAATACACATTGCATCGGGGATTCGGCTGTTAAACTTGTACTGGAGATATACGGATCATTGCTGAAGGGGAAAAATGATCATCGCTGGAGAATTGAACATGCCCAGGTGGTTGATCCTGCTGACCTTTCTTTATTTGGAAAATTTTCGGTGATTCCCTCAGTTCAGGCCACACATGCCACTTCAGATATGTTATGGGCGGAAAAGCGGATAGGAAAAGAAAGGATCAGAGGTGCCTATGCTTACAAGGCACTTTTAGAGGAAAATGGCTGGCTGCCCAATGGCACTGATTTTCCGATTGAACAGATATCTCCGCTGCTTACCTTTTATGCCGCAGTCTCAAGAAAAGATCTGAAAGGATATCCGGAAAAAGGATTTCAGACTGAAAACGCAATCAACAGAGAAGAAGCTTTAAAATCTATCACCATATGGGCAGCCAGAGCTAACTTTGATGATAGAATCATGGGTAGTTTGGAGGTGGAAAAACAAGCAAACCTCGTGATTCTTGACAGGGATATCATGACTATCCCTATCATGGAAATACCCAAAACCAGAGTGTTGAAAACAATAATCAGAGGTGAAGTGATGTATGCACAATAAAAAAGGCCGCTATTTTCAAAGCGGCCCTGGAATAATGAAATTCGGTATTATTTCGACATGTTTTTCACAATGAGTTTTCCGATATTATCGCCGGCCCGATCAAAACAACTTCTCACCCTTTCCCCGGTATCGTAATCATAACCCATCATATTGACGCTCGGAATTTTATCATAGACTATTGTTGCGAGAACCTGACCAGGTGAAGCAGTTTCTATCAGGTCAACCACCATATTGATATAAGCAGGCTTGCTCACCCCAACACCACTTTGAAATCCTTGTTCAAGAAAAACAATCTTGAGCAACAAGGTGTACTTGGCATCTGTAGCTCCTTCTTTAGCTGTAATTCCCACATCTGATATTTTCCCGTTAAAATTCCTCTCAAAGGTTGGCTGAAACCTGTCGGTTTTATCGCTTGCCCACTTCCTGGCCCATTCATCACCGCTGCCTTGTTTTTTCTTATTCCGATCGGCTATGCCATCCATAAGATAATCCTTCTCGTTTTTGAATTTTCCTACTGCCATTGAAGAATAGTCATAAGCAAGATTAAGGGTTGTCTGACCTTTTAAAACTTTGAAATCTCCATGTTTGATTTTTTGAGCATACAGGAAAGCTGCAGTAATCGTAAAAATTACCGTCAATAATAAAATACTTATTTTTTTCATGTTCTTTGATTTTAGGTTAAAGACAAATAATTTAGACAAAATTACAATAAGAGGATAAAAATGTCAAGCAAAAATCAGGGGTTTTTTTCCCTGTTGTCAATGAATTTTATTGGCTTTCTGCTGGTTTCAGGAAATTGTAATTTTTGAATAACAGATTCAGGTTCAAACCTGATTAGGGGTGCAACACGGAGTTTAGCCCTGAAATGGTCTTTAATATCCTTTTCTTTATCTTCACCCTGGACATTGCTTCCAATATGGATCAGGATTTCATCGGTGCCGATCTGGTTTGTATACACTTCAACAATGTAGTTACGGATGGCATCAATGTTGTCAAGAATATCATATAATGCGGGCGGATAGAGGGTGGTCCCTTTATATTTGATCATCTGGTTTTTTCTTCCGGCGACAGGTCCCAACCTCATGGTGGTACGACCACAGGCACAGGGAGATGTAAAATGGTGGCATACATCTCCGGTTCTGAAGCGAAGCAGGGGCATTCCTTCCACTCCTATGGTGGTGATGGTCACCTCACCCAGTTCGCCTTCCCTGACAGGATTTCCCAGATCATCAAGAAATTCCACGATGATGAGTTCAGGATGATGATGCCCTCCGCATCCGTGTTCACATTCTGTAAAGGTCGTTCCCATCTCTGTAGAAGCATAAGTGGAGAAAAGTTGTATGTTCCACTTCTCACGAATTTTCCTTCCGAGGGTGTTCAGGGTTAGGTCGGTGTTTCTCAACGGCTCCCCGATACAAACGGCTTTTCTGATGCTGGATGATTTGAAGTCGAGTTGATGCTGTTCTGCATATTCTATGACTTTCAGGATAAAAGATGGGACGGCAATGATGGCATTGGGTTTTACTCTTTGAATGGTATCCCATTGCAGTTCAGGGATCCCGTTGCCGACACGCACGATTCCGGCACCGAGTTTCCTGATTCCCAGGAAATAGGCCAGTCCGGCCATAAACCGGCGGTCCATGGTGGTCATCAACTGATAGGTGTCGGTGGGACTACCTCCTGCACAGGCAAAGGAAATCGCTTCGTTATATGCAAGACGGTCGAGGTCTTTGTCAGTCATGGCAAAGGTGACCGGGTCTCCCAGTGTCCCGGATGTCGTGATATAATCAATGATTTTTTCTCTGGGGACACAGAGGAAATCTTCATTCCTTTGCTGTAGATCTGCTTTTGTGGTCAGGGGTAGCTTGACGAGGTCATCAAGGGTTTGAATAGCGGAGATGTCAATTTTATTTTTCTTGAATTTTTCTCGGTAGAACCTTGAATTAGCATTCAGGTAACTGAGTAGTTTGGGCAGTTGCAGGTTCTGGAAGCGAATGATATCTTCCCTCGGAGATCGCTCGATTTCCGGATTGAAGTCATTGGAATTTACCATAACAAGGCGAGTAGATTGCGCTTAAAATTTTAATCCTATCAGGAATCGGATCGTATTATTTTCCATATAGCGGTTAGGATTGGATGAATCGAAAGCGGTGAAATTGGCTTTTCCGAAATTATACTGGAAAGAAACCATCATGATGGAATAACGGATGTTCATACTGACTTCATTCTGGGTGAAGTTGTGCCCCCAACCTTTGGAATCCGTATAAACAACATAGGCGTTTAATTTATAGGAAAGGTCGATCATCAATTTATCGATGGGGTTGATGGTAATCAGGGGTCCGAATTTCTGGCCTCCGTAATAATACCAGTATTTGTATTCATTCTCGGTAACATTGGGCTTGGTGGTGTTGAACGAAAATGACAGAAAGGTGGCATCAATTCCAGCCCTCAGAAATTTGTTGGCAAAGGCGGGACCGATGTAAATAAGATAGCCAACATCCATTGCGGCACCGGTTTTTGCTGGAAGGAAGTATGTCGGAGTGGGAAGACCTCCGGAACTTGAAGGAACGGTCTGCCCGCTGGCATACAAACCTATTGGAATGACAGGTCCGAGACGCAGATAAAAACCACTGCGGATTTTATTAGTGCGTGAAAAGGATTGCTCCTGAGCCCAGGAATTACTGGTTATAAGCGCTATCAATGCGAGGGTAAAAATAATGTTCTTTTTCATTTGTTTGACTTTATCGATCAAAGGTAAATAAAAATCATGAATAGCCATACTGCTGAAAATGATGATGCATTCGTTTAAAAATATTTTCTTTTGATTCTTCAGTGACCGGAAATGAATTCTTTTCATATCCTTTCTCATCATTGAGAAAGCGGATGACATTTTCCCGGAAAGTGTCCGAAAAGGTCATGTTGAACTGTCGATAAATCTTCTCCAGTGTCTGGATGGTTTCAGATTCCAGTTCTTCAAAGCGAATGCAAAGGTGGCGGTCAGATGAAAGGGGCTGAAGATTTTTTTCAATGGTACACAGCAATTGATCAAACACGGTAATTACTTCATCTGTTTCAGGGCGATGCTGGTTTTTGTTCAGACCGTTCTGCTGTTGCACGACATCCCACATGTGAATAGTGGAAGGGATAACCTGATAGGGGTGACGGATGATATGAATGAACCTGGATTTGGGAAAAAGGGTGGCGAGCACAGGGATTCGCATGGAGTTAAAAGGATTTTTGGAAACGATGGTTTTGCCTGTTTGGAAAGAGATTTTCTTATAAAAATGCAGTATTTTACTTTCCCATGTTTTGATTTTTTGCGTTGGCGGTAGATAAGGGGCATCATCTTGGAGGAAGTATTTAGATGATTTAGGGAAAACAAGTCTTTCAAGTGGTGAATAATCGGTAATCCGGTATATGGCATATTCATCTTCCTGTGGTTCATCCATCCCCAGTCTGACATTATCCATGGGACGGGTTTTGGAAATCATCCATTTCATGATGGGTTTATAATAGGGGTAGGAAACCAGAAAACTGTCGGGAATAGCGACCTGGAAGAGGGTAGGGGCAGTAAGACGCGGGTCAAGACTGAGCAGTTGATGGAGAAAAGTGGAACCGGTACGCCAATGTCCGACGATAAAAATGGGGTCTTCCGGCAGGCAGTATTTTTTAAGGATTTGATGGTAACGGATTTCTTCAATGATCGCGAAAAAAGAGGACCAGAGCGCGCTTTGGGTCAGAAAAAGCACCCGTGCAATCGATCTTGGAGTTAAGCTGACCTTATTTCTGGATAGTAGTCTGAAAAGTCTGGAAATACCGATTCCTGCAGTAAGATATGAGTGCTTCAATGGAGATTAATCTAAATGGGGTTTTTCTTGCTCAGCAGTGATAAACTCGGCAATACTGTTAATGGAACGAATGATATTTCTGGCCAGGTTCTGGTCACCGATACGTACATTGTATTTCCGCTGGATGGCCATAATAATTTCTAGTGCATCCACCGAATCAAGGGTGAGCGCGTTATCGCCTCCAAAGAGGGGCTTTTCTTCATCAATATCCTCGGGATTTACATCCTGAATACTTAATGTATCCATGATCAACTCTTTGATCTCGTGTTTCAGATCTTTTGATGCTTCTTTTGTCATAAGATGGTTTTATTGAGCCGGATGAAGAATTTTTCTTCCGCGTCAGCACGTTCAGCAATCATATCACTAAGCTGTTTCAGTTTTTCAGGACCCAGATCACGATTTTTTCCTATTCTTGCTGCAAATAATGAGATTTCACGCCATGCATCACCAATGAGCATAAGCTCTTTTGATCGTTCTTTTAGTTCCGGAAGTTGTATGATTTCCGCAGCCTGCTGAAGGAAGGTGGCATACATAAAACGAAAGCCAGCACCACCTGTACCCTGGTCTTCAAGCAGGATATTAATCTTCATGATTTCATGGGAAAGGTGTTCAGTATCACGGGCAAATCCTGGCCAATCCACCACTTTTTTAGAAAACATACGGATTCCTTTTACGCCGATAAAAGGAAGGGGTATTTTCAGCATGTTAAAGCAGGCTTTTTTAATTCCTTTACGGATGGCTTTTTCGTAGTCGATATGGGCCGGCACAGAGGATGTACAGAATAAAAAGCCCTTGGGCGACATACTGCCGCCGGCAAACCGGCCATTGATCAGGGATTTTTCAGCCAGTATAACCGGCTCAGGGAAATAGCTGTCGCTGATCAGGTAATGGTCTCCTTCTTTGCCGATCACCACCATGAAGTGGACATTGATGTGAACCCTTTCCCAGGAAGGAACATAGTCAAGATAGAAAAAGTCAACCTGGCAGGCGGCCGGGATATTTTTTTCCAGCAGTTCATCCAGCTTTTTCTGTCCGTTCTGAATATCTTTAAAACTGAAAGTGTCAAATCTTACGCCCAGGCGTTTTTCCAGGTTAGTACGCATTTGTCCTGGTTTATTCCGTACGATGAAGGTTGGAAAGGCAAAAGATTTCATTTTATGGAAATACCCGAAAAAAATCCCGCTGGATATGCCAAATACAAGGGGTTCGGTGATTTCCATTCCGGCATGGTTAAGCAGGGAAGTGAGGGTTCCTGATTCGCAATGCGCAGCCATTTTATGATTAAAACGATCAATTCTCATTTTCAGGATTTTCAGTTTTCAGGGATCCCAGTTTCTTTATCTCCTCTGTAGTTACATTGAATACTATGGCGTAGCGGTCCAATACCTGCCCTTTGATAATTCCGAAGTTACGGGTCTTCAGATGACGCTTAACGGTCCATTTGCACAACCTGACCCTGGAAGCCAGCTCGGAAAGGGTCAGGTCTTCCAGGATCATATAATAATGAATGGGGCTGATTTCACCTGATTGTACCCTTTTCAGCAAAGATGCTTCCAGATTTTTACGTTTGTAAAAGAAATCATCGAGGTAATTGGCCGAAATATAGGAACCAGTTTGCATCGGACCATACTGACCATCTTCTTTTTCGACGTAAAGGATCATTTGTTGTTCCGGGCAATCAGAAATTCCATCTTTTTCTTTCATGGTCAAACGGGTTAGAAATTCCTCATTTTCGCTTTGCAAAAATAAGCATGCTGATCATCATTGCCAAACCAAAAAATGAAAGCAGCAGCAGTAAATTCATGAGGATATCAGAAAGCTGTCCGTCACGGATGAACAGGGTAATGTAATTGTCTATCCCCCAGCGCATGGGTGACACATGACTGATCCACTGGATGGCCTGAGGCATGACATGAATGGGTAAAAAGGTGCCGCTGATGATACCCAGCAATACAACCATGACTGAACCAAACATAGCGGCCTGGTTATGAGTGGTTGAGAAAGACCCGACGAGGACCCCAAAACCAATGGCGGCAAGGGCTGCACAAATCGTTGCAACACTGATGCCAAAATAATGCTGTCCTATCTCAAGGGCTGGTAATCCGAAAAAAGTCGGAAAAATCCATAAACCCACCGCCATCATCATCAGGAACTGGATCAGGCAAATCATCAGGTAAACGATTACTTTTGCCGAGATCAGCAATGATAATGGAACAGGTAAGGTGCCCAGCCGTTGAGAAGTCCCTTCATTTTTTTCATTGATCATACTCCCGCTAAGCGGAATCACGATGAAGAACATGGCGAAAAGAATAAATCCAGGGACATTGTTCTGGATTGGGCTGGGGTCAAGCCCGGATTTGGAACGTATAGCTACAGACGTTTTAATGGCGGGAAGTTTTCTCATCCCGTCCATCATCATCTCTTTGGCCATTTGCCTGTCATTTCCGCTTAAGATGAGCAAAACATTTTCCATCGCTGACTGGCTTTGGGATGCCCGTATGAAATAATTCAGGGATTGTACCAGACTGTTTTTATAGGCAGGCTGAAGGGCGGGATCGACCCATATGGTGACCGCTGAATCATGGGGGTACAGAATTAATCCCAGTGTATGCCTGCCATTGGCAATCAGAATTCTGACCGTATCCTCTTTGGATAAGGCATTTTTATCCAGCATGGTTAGAGTGAACAAACCGGATTGCTGAATGTTGGTCAGGATTGTTTTTGAAAGTTCGGTCCGGGATTGATCCAATACCAGAAGAGACGCCTGGCTAAGCTGATTTTTTATGGCTTTCTCCTGGGCCAGGGTGACCACCATGATCAACAGGACAGGCATGATGAATAAAATGGCCAGACCCGGTAAATCGCGGCAAAGCAACAATATCTCTTTTTTAATTGTGGCGATTGTTTTAAGCATCTTTTATGCTTTAGGGGATGCGATCAGTACCTTTAAAGGCCCGATGGTCTGTGTCATTTTTTCGAGGCATAAACCGGAATGATCAAGCAGGGAAATAAACTCTTTACGGGTTCTTTCTTTCCCTCCTGACATTATCCCCAGCATCTGTATATCGAGCAGTTTTGAAATCGATGGTAAGTTATTCTCAGGAACGACCATATCGATGATGTAGATTTTTGCTGAAGCAGGCATGGTGTTTTTAATATTCTCCAGAATTTTCCGGCATTGATCATCATTCCAGTTGTGCAGAATATTTTTCAGTATATAAATGTCAGCGGTAAGGTTAATGTTTTCAAAGAAACTGCCTGGGATGATGGTCGTACGCGAATCAACGCCATAGGTTTTCAGCATTGTCCCTGATTTTACGAGCGCTTCGGGCAGGTCAAAGAGCATGCCCGACAGATGAGGGTTCTGAAGTAAGATCTGCGACAAGAGATAGCCTTCCCCGCCTCCGATATCGGCAATGGTGTTGGCGGTTGAAAAATCACATGCCTTCAGGATCAGGGGTAATCCCATATCGGATAAATTCGACATGGATTTATCGAAAAATTCATATTCTTTCGGATGTTCGCTGAGATATTCATAAATCGGTTTTCCATGAGTGAATGCGAAAGCGTCCTCACCGGTTTTCACAGCATGAAAAAGATTACCCATGGCCATCCAGTTTACCCGTCCAAGGTGGTGAATGATGGTAAAACGTAAGGAACCAGGACCATCCAGCAGTGCTGATGCCACCCTGTTTAAAGCAAAAATCCTGTTTTTTCTTTCCCTGAAAATGCCATGGCTGGCAAGGGAACGCATGACCCGGTAAAGAGAGGGAGTATGTACCTCGGCTGCGGAAGCCAGATGTTCAATAGATTTCGGCCCTGACCTTAACATTTCTGCTATATTCAGCGTAGCTGCAACATGAAGGGATGGAAGTAACCAGAAATACTGAAATTGCTCATAGAGCACTACGTTTCCAGGAAACATTTTTTTATTCAGCATCAGCAAAGCAGTGCGGAAGGCATTGATCAGGTTGACCAGCCAGACAGGAGGGAGGAAAGAATGCTGAAGGTTATTTTTCATGGATGGAATATATTATGGATTATTATCAGGAGGTTTGTTAAATTTCCAGCGTTTATGTGACCAGAGGTAATAGGCCGGAGCTGTATGTATAGTTTTTTCCAGTTCCCTGAAATATTTTTCAGTTAATGATTGCCCAGCGGAAAGCGTAAGGGTATCATCTTTCAGTGGAATAAATTCAACGGTATAATGCCCACGTTTAACCTTGAGGATTTTTGCAAAAACCACCACTCCTTTCATTATGTTATGGATATTTTCCAGTCCACGAAAGCAGGTGATGGGCTGATTCATAAATTGAATCCATTTTGCTTTTTTTTCCCATTCCGGTCTTTGGTCAGCGACCATCAGAACGGTTAAGGTTTTTTCTTTCGACAGGGATATCACTTCTTTGTAGATTCCCGGGTAAGTCATCAGATGCATGCCGTACTTCTCTCTTGAACGGATCATGCTTTCATCAAAAAACCTGTTACTCTGTGGCTTATAAACAGCATAAACGGGTTTTTCGGTGATGAATGGAAGGGTACATAACCATTCCCAGTTGGCATAATGCCCGGTAAGGATCAGGATGTTTTTACCTGCAGTCCTGTATTGATTCAGCACTTCAGCATTGAGGTAAACAAAACGTTTTTTAAACAGCTTTTCATTCAATCGCTCGATCGCGCCGCTTTCCACAAAATAGTCTGAGAGATGGCGATAGAATTGCTTTTCCGTTGACCTGATCTTTTCCTTATCAAAATCAGGGAATGAGCGGGCAATGTTCTCATGCACCACTTCCCGGCGATATCTGAGGACATAATAGGTAATCAGAAATATACCGTTGGCAATGAAATAATAAACCGGGACAGGGAGAATTTTCAGGAAGAAGAATGCAGCCGCTACGAGGAATTTCATTGTTCAAAATTAATAATTATTCTTCAGAACTGTATTCTCCAGGTTCCCATCGGAAAGAATCCCATGTTGAAATAATTTTTGATCTCACCGGTTTTTGGGTCGATTCGCTGAAGGGAGACATTGGTATAGTTAGTACGGTACTGCAAGTCGAGCTGAAAAGATATATTATAGCCAGGAAGGTTACGTTTTATTCCAAACCTGAGCGCGATTCGCTTATATTCAGGGAATCTCACCTCATAAGCGTGAGCCCAATCATAGACCGCTTCGGCATTGTTTATCGTGGCGTCGACATCATAGGGAACGTAAGGATTTCCGCCTGCCCAGGTAGCTCGCAGGCCAAAAGACATCACTCCCCATTTGCGTTTTCCCATCACCAGTTCATACCCGCCTACGGCATTCATCACGTAGTTCACATTGAAAGCTGAATTTCTGACCTGATTGTCATATCCTGAATAGGTTGAATTGAAAAGGGATGAAGTGAGCAGGAAATAATAATTTTTCTTAAAAAATCTTTCGAAAGTGAATTCAATGCCGTAGTTATGTCCATTTCCTTGATTGACAAGGCTGTCAGCATATCTCCGGTCGAGAAAGAACTCATGTCCCTGGTTGCTCAGGCCATAAGCAGGGATGGATTCCTTGACCGGGATATCATACAGGTATTGGTAATAGATTTCGGTTTTAAACCTGAGGTTTTCATTCAGCATGTAGTTGTACCCCAGGGCAAGCTGGCAGCTTCTGGTGAAACCCAAATGGAGATTGGTTTGTTGAAGATTCCCGTCTGTTAAAATCGTTTGCAGGAAATACATTACCCTGGGTTGCATCTGGCTGAATAGTCCGGCTCCGAAATTGAGGCTATGCTTTTTATTGAGGAGATAATCTATTCCGATTCTGGGTTCTGCTGCCCAGGAATGATTTAACGATAACCAGGATCCATACAAGCCGAAGGTTGCAGTCAGCCGGTCGGAAGGATGGTAAAGCCATTGGCCAAAAACTCTGAGAAAATGCATCTTCTCCCTTGAATGGGTGTTTACGATGAAATTTCCTTTATACATGGAACTATCGGCAAAATTCATGTCGAAAAAATCATAGTAAATACCGGCATCCACTGTGTTTTTCGCAGAGAATTTCTTACTGATTTCGGAAATCAATGAATATTTGAACTCCGTTGAGCTTTCTCCTGCCCAGGGGGAAGGTATGGTTTGTACATTGGAGAAGGTGTCAATCTTGGTATATACTTTTGATCCGACAGCATAGAGGGTATTTTTCCAGCGCAGATCAGGTTTGAGGAGAATCTGATGGGAGATGCCGATCAAACCCAGGTTGGAGCCGTTGGACAGGTCTTCTCCGTAATCAGGGAAAGTCCAGTCGGACTGATCTTTACGGCTGTCGAAAAGTTCAATGAAGCTGATGCCGCCAAGCCCGGTAAGGGTAAAAGTACCTGCTTTTTTGGTAGGGATAGTGATTTTAAGATTCAGGTCCTGGTATTTCGGAACGACTCCGAAATTAATGTTGAACCAGCCCAGGAACTGAAGAGGGGAATAGCGGTAGGAGATCATGTAAGAGGCCGGATGTTTTTTCGAGAAAGGACCTTCGGTCCCAAATTCCAGTCCATTCCATCCGATCTGGAACCAATATTCCCGGTGTTCATTATTCCCGTTTCTCAAGCGGAGATCAAAGATGCCGGCAAGGGTATTTCCATATTCAGCGGGAAAAGCGCCTGTAAGGAAGTCGGAGTTGGAGAGGAGGTTGTTGTTCAGCACGGTGACCGGTCCGCCGGTTGTTCCGACGGCAGCAAAATGGTTGGGGTTTGGGATTTCCATGCCATCCAGTCTCCATTGAAGTCCCATGGGGGTATTTCCCCTTACGATGATATCATTACGGTTGTCAATTCCTGAAGTGACGCCGGCAAAATTGGCAGCCATGCGTGCCGGATCATTATAGCTGCCGGGGAAGCGGAAGGTCTCATCCACACTGAAGGAGCGGGTGCTTACCACAGCCATTTTGTTGATGGCATCATATTTCCGGTAATCTCCCCTGATTTCCACTTCTCCTGACAGGGTGACTTTTTCGGTCAACCTGAGGCTTATCACGGTTTCTTTTCCGCTGCTGACCGTCAGGAGATCAGTCAGCAAGGGGGTATATCCGACATAGGTAACCCTTAACTGGTACTGTCCGATCGGAAGGTGTGGAAATTTAAAATGACCCAAAGTATCGGATATTGTCCCGATCAATGGATCTGATCCAGCAATGACCACAGTAGCACCCGGTAAGGGGTACAGGGTCTGCTGATCAAGAATATTGCCTTTGAGGGAAGAAAAAAGATGGGTTTGTGCCTGTAAAAAAAAGGCGTTTATTGTCAGTAATGTGGCTATGGAGAGCAGCCGAATCATGCCTCCATCAACGCATCAACCTCTTCCCGGCTAAGTCTTTTCCATTGTGGGTTAATAAATTGTTGCCCATCCCATTCAAAATTCACCAGATCGAAAGTTTCCGCATAGAAGCTGAGTTTACTTTGCAGATCCGGAGTGTGTTCAAGGAAGATAAAATTTTCCGGGGATTCTCCAATGGAATTCATGATCCGGGTAGCCAGGGGTGCACACCATTCCGTTACGGGTGTGCCTGGATTCTGGCGGTAAATTTCTGTGGCAATCGCCAGTGTTTTTCCGTCTTTTCTGTGAACAATCTTTAATCCGCATCTGGAAGGACTTTCCCATTGTCCGGGATAGTCAAAGTAGCGGTCCATGTATGTATTGAATTCGGGATTTGTCTCCATAGTTCTTTAGTAAAATGCTGCCATAATTCAGTAATTGGCTCGATTTTTTCAGGCCACCTTACTGACTTTTTTTCCAAAGCTCACGTCCATCAGATCGCGGCGTCTCGCCTGATGGGTTCCGTCAGAAATTTCACGGGTGATGACTTTACTGATAAGGTTAAACATTTTCATGGTCTGGGGTTCATCTTTATAGAAGGTATCCCAGGCATAGTTGTACAAGGCTGTAAGCCTGTCAGCCGTCATGTGTTTGGGGTGATATACTACTTTTCCGGCATTGTAATGATCCCAGTCGGTATCGAATATCCGGCCTTGCTTCAGCAGGTCACTATAGGCTTTGGTATGAGGGAAAGGAGCAAGAACGGTAAATTCGGCAAGGTCAAGGTCGATTTCGAGGAGAAAATCGATCAGCCGTTTGATGTCGTCTTCTGTCTGGTTATCCAGTCCAAGGAGAATGGTTCCTTCCACGGCAATTCCATAATCGTGATATTGCCGGATCCGGTTTTTTATGTAATCGGAGGTGTCGAATACGGCCTGGTACACATACCATGCCCCGGCCTGAGCAGCAAGATCAAGGACTTCATTTTTATCTTCAATGGTATGGCTCACCCATTTTTTCTTCAGGGGAATCATGGCTTTGAAAAGTTCTATTTCCCATTTTGTATCCAGCGCCAATGAATTGTCGACGATGAACAGACGGTTATTATCCATCTGGCTGAGTTCTTCCACGACCTTATCGATCGGGCGGGGGCGGAAGCCACGGCCGCCAAGGTAACGAACAGCACAAGGGTAACAATCATATATACAACCCCTGGAGGCATGGAACAGATCAACCATCCGGAATCCTTTATGGTAATAAAGGTCTTTATCAAGGATATCCCGTTTTGCCGGACCAATCAGGTTCATGTCAGGCGGATTGTTCATGAAATTATAGATACTTTTCAGTTCATTCTTATGAAAATCATCAAAAACCATGGAAAGTCGTCCTTCCACTTCGCCCAGGAAGACAGCATCGGCATGCAGCATGGTTTCTTCAGCATGGAGCATGGTGGATATCCCACCGAAGATGACCTTTTTCCCCAGTTTACGGTATTGATCAGCGATGGCCCAGCCTCGTTTCACCTGGGTGGTGAGCATCATGGAAATACCTACAAAATCAGGACTTTCATCAATCACAAGTTCCTGGACGTTTTCATCGGTAAAGTCAATTTCGACATTTTCAGGCACTGCTGCCGCCATAACCACAGGGCCATGCGGGGGCAGATTAAATATGGTTTGTCCTTCAAGTTTTTCCCAGCGGGGATATATCAATTTAAATTTCATTTGTTAATAATTTTATATTTCATTTGTCAAATGGAATATCCATTATTATCATTCACGGAATGCATGAACGGTGTTTGTATGGATATTTCATGGATTGGATTTGTTTAATTCAACAATACATTCTGCCCATGCTTTAATGATCTTGTTCTTTTCCGATTGTTTCGGAATTTCCTTTAACAAGGCAATCCTGTATAAATTACAGGCATTTCGCCAGTCTTTCCTTTTCCTGAAATAGTCAGCGGACAGGCTGTAAACTTCAAAAAATTCGGGGTTAGTTTCAACAAAGCCATCAAAAAAAGAGCGCTCCAGTTTTTTGGAACCGACAGTATTCATCTCCCGGAGTAATTTTTCTTTCATGCTCCGGAAGCTAAGAAAGTCCTGATACTGTTTTGTTTCCAGAAATGCATCCCGGGGAATTATCCTGTCGGGTTCTGTCAATTCCAAGTTTTTTTGGAGTCCTGCAAAGTTATGAAAAATTTTATACAAGTCATAACACACAAAGGAACCCAGCTGCCAGGGAGGGGTTGAAACCCAACACAGACGTTGTTGAGGTTTGAAAATAACCGCATGATGAGCGATAAGCTGGTTGATGGCTTTTTCATTTCCCATGCCGATATCCCTTCCGTCAAGTCCTTTCTGATCTCTCAATATTTCAGCTGTTTTTACGGTATTTAAAGGGAAATTTGCTGTCAGATCCTGCATGACTCTTTGATACCGGTAAACAGAAGCATTATCCTTCATGTTTTCCATGTTCATGGGATCATGGAGGAATTTCTCCGACTGAAAATGGTTGGCACAGAGGATAAAGCTCCCGTCAGGTTCAAAAAGCGATAAGCCGAAAGGGGTTTTTTCAATGATGGCTGCTTTGTTCTCATTGCCCGAACCGATCAGTATGGATTCAGAGACGAAAGTCTGTCGCTTTTCGGCGATGGCCAGGGCTTCGGGTATCGTTTTAGCATATTGGAGGATTTCACGGGCCAGCAAAGAAACCGGAGTGCGGGCCGAAAAAGGAATGTCTGATTTGGCCGCATTGAGGGTAACCGTAATTCCTTCGAGGTTCATTCCCGAAACGGCTCCGATCATCCCTCCCCAGGTGACCATCATGAAAGGGTATCCAAGGTCTGGTTTTTCAAAGAGAATGATTTTGTTTTCAGCGAATGCATCGCCCATATAAAAATCGAAGTTTCTTCCGATGATCAGGGAGGAATCTTCAGAAAGCTCATTCCAGGCTCCGAATGAGGTACAGCCCACCAGGCTTAGATCCTGCAAAGCATGCCCGATGTCATGGGCGGAATGATAATTCAGCATACGCTGGTAATTATTTCCGATGAAGGAAAATTCATTGCTGGCAGAGCGGGAAATCCCGTATATCTCCAGCTTGTACTCCTCCGTAATATATCGGTCGAGCCTACGGTTGAACCAGTAGATGAAATATTTCAGAAAACGCTGGTAAAAGCGGGAAGGGACGATTTTTTCGATCTGGTCAACGAATGCTTTTTCCTGTTTATAAATCAGTGACTTGGATAATTTACCCCCGATAACTCCCCGATCATAGGGTTTTCCCTCCAGGTACATCTCCCATAGGCCGGTATTGCTTTTTTTTAAGCAGTTATTGCCGCAACGATAGAAGTCGGCATCCAGCGTATCTGTTATCCATGACTCAACGGAGCGATCGGGGGGAACAGGCGGAAGGATTCTCGTCAGAAAATGGAAAGCAGTTCCTGTGAAAAGAAGGAATAGCATTAATATACCAAGCGTTTTCAGCCACCGTTTCAATCGTTTGTTACGCATATCAGAGCTTACGGATTTTATTCATGAGATATTCTAGTCCGAGTATTTCCCCGCAGCTTGACACAGCGCCTATGGTGACGCCCAGGGCTCCATGCAAGCCTGTATTTTGTCCTGTAAAGAACAGTCCGGGAACTTTTGTTTTTGGTAAAACAGTAGTCAGGAGGGAATGGTTACAATCTTTCCTGATCCCATAGAGTGAACCTTCGGGTGTGCCGGTATAATCGCGGTAAGTCAGCGGGGTTGAAGCTTCAGTAAAAGCAATGCAGTTCATGAATCCCGGAAATTTTTTTTCTACCAGTTTCAGTAATTTTTCCGTACGACTTGATTTAAATGCAAGGTATTCATCTCCTCTTTGGCCAAGGCGGGAATGCTCCCATTTTTTAACTTCAGAAAACTGCATATAGGTGAGTACAATGGCAGTCCGGGCATAGGTTTCTGAGGGGTCATGCAGAGGGGTATAGAGCAGAAAATGCCGGGGCCATTTTTCCTGACATGAAGATTCCGATGTCCATACATTTTCATCGGAGAAATAGTGGATATTGTGGTTAAGGTAAGGAAAGCTTCCCGGTTTAAAGACGAGGTAGAGGATGAAGGAAGAAACGGTGCTTTCAAGGTTCAGCAACCTTTGTGTATAGGATTTTTTCAGAAGGCCGGGGGCGAGAATGCCGACGGCCGATGAGGGATGTATTCCCGAAATCAATATCCGGGAAAAAAATGTATCCCTGTCCTGGGTTTGAATCCGGAATTCCTGGTCATTCTTATCTGCCCGGATAACTTCCTTACCCGTGAGCACGCTTCCACCCATATTCCGGATGCCATGAATGAGTATTTCAGCAATCTGACGGCTTCCGTTGACCAACCTCCAGGCGCTGGAGATGAAGGAATGATTGATCAAAGCAGCAATATACAAGGGCGTTCTTGATGGATCACCCGCATAGAGGAAGTTGTTCCCGGCAAGCACGCCGGCAAGTTTGGGGTCAGCAGTGAGGCCGGAAAAAAAATGATGGGCGTTTTGCGAACGCTGAACTTCGCCGGGGTACATCCCGGCAAATTCAAGGTTATATAATGGAAAGGATTTGCTGATTTGCTGGATCCGGTCAATGAAAGCAACGATGGATTTCTTTTCAGACGGAAAAAACGGGGCCAGGCGTTCAATGTAATGATGGAAGCCCTGTGCCAGGGGATAATCATGCTTACCAAGGCTGATGATATCAAAACCATCGAGGTCCATCTGATGGATTTTCAGTTTATCGGTGAGACCGGCGAATTTCCAGTAACGGTATAGTGTTTGACCCTCTGCCATGCTTCCGATATAGTGCATCCCGGTATCAAAAGCATGTCCATGTCTTGTGAAATTCTGGAGATTTCCTCCCGGCTGGGAATGTTTTTCAAGGATTCCGACGGAGAGGCCTTCCCGGCTGAGGATGTATCCGCAAAGCAGGCTGCCGAGGCCGCTCCCGATGATGGTGATATCAAATTTGCTCATGGTTTTGCAAAGGTAGGAAAATTACCCACCCCCCTGGCCCCCCTCCCTATGAATAGGGAGGGGGGGGAGTCACCTCACCCCCCCGTCCTTTCCCTGTGGGGAGGCACCTCACCCCCCGGCCTTTCCCTGTGGGGAGTCACCTCACCCCCCGGCCTTTCCCTGTGGGGAGTCACCTCACCCCCCGGCCCCCTCTCCTGAAGGAGAGGGGGGGGGCAGTTGGTTGGGGAATGACAGTCTGGCAGAAAAAAAGCCGGAATCGGGTGGATTTCCGGCTTTTTATCCTTCGCTCATCCTTCGCTTAAGGTTCGCTTGAGGTAAAGGGTAGGGATGAGGAGGGGGTGGGTATTGAGCCAGGATTATACCTGCTGAACGGATTCGGCGAGGTGTCCCGGGACATCGCTTGCCCGGATCACGATTTTCTGACCCTGGGCAGATTCGCGGCTGGTGTTGGTGGTATA